>CAWHNN010000001.1:0-72224 GCA_963830815.1 uncultured Acidobacteriota bacterium
CGTAAAAACGGAGCCAATAGGCTCCGAGGGGTAGGCTCCGATAGCGAATCCACTATCCAGCAGGGCGCTGGAAATCCGGGACGGTCGTCGGGGGAGTGGGTGAGCGCCCCCGTACCGGCCTCCGCTTGGCGTGCGATTTCCGACATTGTGTCTTTAGACGTGTCATGCGCGCGCAATCGGAGCACCGACACCCACGAGCTCGAAGGCGCAGCCGTTTAGGATTTGGGCGCGAGTGGGCAGGCAGAATCTCGACCACGACCCAGAAGGTATGGACAGTAGGATAATACCAAAAACGGGTTTGGGCGGCACTGGAGCGATGGAAGTGGCCTCGGTATGGGAGGGGGGGGGGGGGGGGGGGGGGGGGGGGGGGGGTTTTTTATTGCTGGCTGCGTCCGCGGGGGCGATCGAAGTTGCCCGACGCGGCTGGAAAGGCTGCCGCTGATCAGGGGCGCTTGGGGACCGGGATATCGCCACCCTCGCCCCACGTGAACATCGCAGCCGTATTGAGTCCTCGACCGGACAACCCACCAGCTTCTGACCCGTCGAGGGGCGAAAGACGGCGATGTCGCTTGTGCCATCGCCATCATCATCGCCAGGCACCGGAGCGTATCACCATTCTCGCCCCAGTGAATGGCAAAACCTGCCTGCGTGCTCGAGCGCACGATGTACCACGTGCCAGTTGCAGGTCGAAACACCGCGAAGTCAGTCGGCTTTACCGTCGCCGTCGTAGTCGGCCGGCACGGGGATGTCGGTGCCGCCGCCCCGAGTTATAGCTGATGCCTGTCTGCGTATTCGACAAACGAACGATGTACCAGAGCCCCAGTCGAGGGCCGAAAGACTGCGATATCGGCCTTACCATCGCCGTCGAAATCGCGCAGCCACGGGGAGGTCTTTTCCGCCGCCCCAGGTGTATGCGAAGCCCGTCTGCGTCCTGGACCGAACGATGTTCTCCAGGCTCCAGTCGAAGGTCGAAAGATGCCAACGTCAACTTTCCCGTCGCCGTCGTAGTCGCCCGGCGCCGGGATATCTTCCTGTGCCTCCCCAGATGTACGCCAGCCCCGTTCTTCGTAGCCGAGCGCTTGATGTCCCCAGGCTGCCGATCGAGGGTCGGAAAACCGCGATGTCTATCTTGCCGTCTCCATCGTAGTCGCCGGCCACAGGAGTGTCCCCGCCGCCGCCCCAGGTGTGCGATGCCACCGCTGCACATACCAGGTGCCAGTTGACGGACGGAATACTGTGATTTCGCTCAGGAGGTCGCCGTTGAAGTCGCCCGCGACCGACGTCTGGATACCAACTCTCTTTGGATACCTCTATCGAAGGTGCACTCAGCGGTGCCCGCTGCCGTGTAGGCACGCAAGGTGAAGTAGTAGGGGAGGCCGTCCGTGAGTCCAGTGACTTGCCAGGGACGTCACGTTGCCGACGTCGATGCTCTCCACTGTACACACCTGACAGGTTGAACCCATCGTCGAGCGCTGTATCCGGTCGTGGCCCCATCTGAATTGGGGTTCCAGGCGAGCGTCACGCTTCCAGCTTGCAGCGACGCCGGCAGAAGCCAGCAAGCGCAGCGAAGCCCATCCGAATGGCTGTCAGCGTGTCATGGCGCGGCACCTGAGCAACTGATGTGCCACTCGGCTCAGCCGTTAGCGACACTACCAACGCCTTTGTTCTGAGCTACTGGCTGAATGCCTCATCGTCGCCGACGGGCACGCCGCCTTTCGCATCTCAGAATCGTAGTAAGGCTTACACTATGGCACTTGCTGTGCCCCTGACGCGCCTCGCCTATCCTGAGAACCCTCGTCCTTTCGTGGCCGCTCACGAATGACCGTCGCTGTACTGATCGTCAACTGGAACGGTGGCGATACTGCGTCGTTGCCTCGAGTCTCTCGAGAAACGACGGCGTCCAGCCGATCAAATCGTCGTCGTTGACAATGCCAGCAGCGACGACTCGCTGGTGCGAGCCGCTGCCTCGCTGACCCGCGTGAACCTCGTTCGACTTCAACAGATGTCAGCTTTGCCAAGGCGAACAACATCGCTGCTCGCGAGGCCAAGGCCGCGGATACCCTGGCGCTTCTCAATCCGGACGCGTTCGCTGACCCAGGATGGCTCGAGGCGCTCGTCGCCGCCGCCGAACGCGAGCCGACTGCCGCGATGTTTGCGAGTCAAATGCTTCTGGCATCAAGCCCGGAGAGGCTTGACGGGGCCGGGGACAGCTATCACGTGTCCGGTCGCGCCTGGCGAAATGGCCACGGCGAGCGACGTAAATGCTGGGCTGGCGAGGACGCCGAAGTGTTTGCACCCTGTGCCGCCGCCGCCCTCTACCGGCGGCACGCCTTCGACGAAGTCGGTGGCTTCGACGAACAGTACTTCTGCTACTTCGAGGACGTGGACCTGGGTTTTCGTCTTCGCCTACGGGGTCACAACTGCTTGTACATCCACTCGGCCATCGTCGAACACGTCAGTTCTGCGCTCAGCGGCTACCGAAGCGACTTTGCCGTGTACCACGGGGAGAGGAACGCGGTCTGGACGTTCTTCAAGAACATGCCATCCGCGCTCCTGTGGCTTTACTTACCGCAGCACCTCCTCCTCAACGTCGCCGCATTGATGTACTACCCTGGCGAGGCCAGGGTGCAGTGGTATCAGGGCGAAGTTCGATGCCCTGCGGGGCCTTCGCGACGTTCTTCAGAGAAGGAAGCTGGTTCAACGATCGCGGCGGGCGAGCGCATGGACACTGAGGACCGCGATGCTGCGCGGAATCCTGTCGCCATACCTTTCACGGTACGCGGGACCGCGTGGCAAGAATTACACAGAGCGCAGAAACGCTGAGTAATTTCTGCGGCGCACCTGGAGGAACGGCATCCAGGCTTGAGCTACAAGAAGGTGCAGCCTGGAGACCCGCCCCCATTTCGAGGTGTCTAACCGCGTGAAGAATCTGCTTGACGTTGTCAGGAAGGCCCGCGCCCTTCTCGCTTCTGTATTCCTTCTTAGTGCGTCCGGCGTCTTCATTACTGACTTACCGAGGGTTCCACAGCCGGCGTTTGTCGTCGAAATGCGTTCCGACACGAACGGCGTGGCGCAGCTGTTTTTTGATGTTGGTCGCGGGATCAACGAGTCGGACTCCGTTCGCCTGCCGATCAACGCCGCGACGTCATACAGGGATCTTCGATTCTCGCTCCCCGGCGCCAGAATCAGGGCGCTGAGATTCGACCCGATCGATGGTTCCGGAACGTTCTCTATTCGCAGCGCTGCGATCCGGAATTCGTTCGGTATCGTTCGGCGCTCGTTCGCTTGGAGTGATCTCAAGGTTCTCAGTCAGATCGCGAGCTGGGCCGAAACGCCATCGGAGTTGACGTTCTCGACTTTACCGAGCGCCGGAGATCCCATGCTCCAGATCGCGGTCCGACCACCGGTTAATTTGGCGCCCTCACGATGGCAGCGCACTCAGCGTGTGGCGATCCAATTTGGCATGTGTATGTTCGTGACCGTTCTTGTGGGGGGTATCTACCTCGGGGCGAGGTCGTGCTGGACTCCAATCGGTTCGGCTCTGGATCGTGTCGCCCTCTTCTTGAGCGAACCGGCGTTTCTCGTCGTCGACAGGTTTGCCGTTGGATGCTACGCCGCGATCTTGCTGTTCTTTGTTGTGACTGTGGCTGGCGCTCTTCATGGGTCGGCGATTTCGCTCTACTCGACCGCAGCCGCGGTTGCCCGTGCGCCCGATCCCCCGATAGCGGGAATCGCCAAGCCGATTCGAAGCGACGAATGGGCGAATCATACGCCAGCCATTCTTCATCAGGTCTATCGTGCGGCTCCGCTTGATGCGGAGCGAACGCCGGTAGGCCCCGACTACGCGGCGCTCTTCTCCAACCTTCCGGTGCGTCACGTAACGGCGTTGTTCCGTCCGCAGTTCTGGGGATTTTTCATCCTGCCGCCCGAGTACGCCTTTTCTTTCTATTGGCAGTTCAAGGCCCTTCTCTTGCTGAGTGGTGTGTTTTCTCTTTTGTTGCTCCTCACGCAGTCGAGCAAGATCGCGGCGTTCGGAACGCTCTGGTACGATTTTTCACCAAATATCCAGTGGACCTATTCATGGGCGTCACTGCTTCCGGAGATGATCGGCCTGTTCTGTCTTGTGATCTGCACCGTCTTTTACCTGTCAGTTGGTCGACGGCCGGCCTTCCTCGCAGGTGCTGCGGTCGTGTGTGCTGCCGGCGCGGTGAATTTTGCGCTGTGCGCGTATTACCCTCACCAGATTCCACTCGTGTGGTTCGGCGTGTTCCTTTGCATCTGGTGGCTCACAACGCACTGGAAAAGCATTTTCAGGCGTGACTACGCTATTCCGCGAATCGCCGCCCTGGCGGCGGCCTGGGGCGTCGTCGGCCTCGTGATGTGGGCCTTTTATGTGGATGCGGCGCCAGCCTTGACGACGATGGTTAACACGCTCTACCCGGGGCGTCGTTCGACGGCTTCCGGCGGGTATTCGCTTCTGATGCTCTCGTCGCACTTCTTTTCGTTCTGGCAGAGCGATATCCGTCTGCCACTCCCGCAGATCTTCAGCAATATTTGCGAGTCAACCGGCTACTTCTGGCTTGCGCCGCTGACGCTCCTCGCCATCCGCGGTGTGAACGCGACGCGGAGAAGAAGCGCGTTTATTGGTTTCTGGTGGGATTCGCAACGCTGCTTGTCGTCTGGATGACGTGCGCCATCCCACAGGCCCTCAATCGCGCACTGTTTCTCGACAAGACGAGCGCCGGCCGGGCGATTCACGTACTCGGATTAGTCAATGTCGCCTTGGTGGCTCAGTTCCTCAGTCTCAGTCGCATAGGGCCGACAGCCGGTTGGCGCGTGCGTCAGACGCTGCTGCTCGGAGCTGCCGTATTCACGATTTCCTACCCCTTGTTGGCGCTGCTGAACGAACGTCTCGTTCGGTTTCTTACGGCGCCGGAACTGGCAATTGCGGCGAGCTATCTGACGGCAGTGACAGTGGCGCTCGTAGAAAGCCGCTTCGCTTTGCTGGCCCCACTTCTTATCCTTCCTCACGTCGCTGTGTTTGGCCTGGTCAACCCTCTCGACCGCGGTCTCCAGGTCATCGAAACGTCTCCGGTGTTTCAGTTCGTCCAGAGGCGGCCTGAACTTCTGCGCGACCGCTGGATTGTCTATTCCACGCGGCATTGGGACTCGACCTTCTTCTCCGCGGCAGGATGCGACGTCGTGAACGGTCTCAAGTACGTGCCGGACCTGAAAGCTCTAGCGGTGCTGGATACTACCGGGGCGCAGCGGGATCTCGTGAATCGAAGCGCGTGGCTCCTCGCTGAGCCCGAATATGTAAATCGTGCGTTGACTGTCGACCAGATTCCACCCAACTTGCTGCGGCTGAGGGTCAATCCACTCGATCCGGCCCTGCGGAAGATCGGCGTCCGCTACGCCGCGTTCTCGGTCGAGCCGCCGAAGGAAATTGCAGCACAGATGAAACTGCTGGCTGGCGAGCGCGTCAGTGGGTTCTGGCTATACGAATTGCCGTGAGCGGGCGACGCCGGTGTGTTGGTGGGCTGGACAGTGCGCCGGTTGAACTGGAGTCGCTACGGTGTCGAGACCGTACTCAGCGAAAAGCCTGCAGCGTGGGCGTCGTCGTAGAACATCTTCACCGTCTCCAGCGAATAATCGTCGAGGCTCTTTCCCACGAGCGATAGCTTTTTCAGGATGTCGTGCGTGACCGTGATGATGTGGCAGCCGATTGCGTCCGCCTGGAAGATATTGAGAAGCTCGCGCGGGCTGGCCCAGATGAGTTCGGCGTTCGGCTCGACTGCGAGGATTTCGACGGCTTCGGTCATGAGCGGCACCGGGTCACGTCCGGTGTCCGCGATGCGGCCGGCAAAAACAGACACATTCGACGGTGCCCCGCCTTTGAGCGCACTGACCACCTCTCGCACCTGGTCCAGCGTCATGATCGCGGTGACGTTGACTTTCACTCCGGCGTGGGAAAGCCGGTGAATCAAGTCATACGCCGGAGCTCGACTGGTATTCGTCACCGGAATTTTGACGTAGACGTGTTTGCCCCAGGTCGCTATTTCGAGCGCCTGGCGCTCCATCTCTTCGAACACGTCGGAGAAGACTTCGAATGAGATTGGCCGGTCAGGAATAGCGGCCAGCACCTGGTGCGCGAACGTCCGGTAGTCGGATATTCCAGCCTTTCGCATCAGGGTGGGGTTGGTCGTGAAGCCGCTGATGTGGGGTTGACGGTAGAGAGCGATCATGCCGTCCAGCTCGGCTCCATCGCCGAAGATCTTCGTGCGCAGTGTGCTCAGGTTCATGCCGTCACCATCGTCGAAAGAATCCAATCGGCTGCTTCGGAGAGCGATCCAACCCTGACGTCCGGTTGCGTCGCGTGACCCTCATCATAGCCGTAATCAATCAGGATGGCTGCCCGGCAACCCGCACGGCGGCCGGCTTCAATATCACGCCAGCGGTCGCCGACAACGACGCTACGGCTCAGATCGTAGAGAGGGGCCCGCGTCAGTAAACCGGCCTTCGGTTTCCGGCAGTCGCATCCGTCCCGGTCATCGTGGCAGCACACGCGCCACTCGTCCACGGGCAGAAGCGCCGCTAGATGGTCGTGCATGGCCTGCAGCGCGTCTGCACTGAGAGAACCGCGCGCGACATCGGGTTGGTTCGTGACTACGACGAGTGCGAACCCCGCCGACTTGAGTCGCACCAGGGCCTCGTGAACACCAGGGAGCACCTCGACGTCCTCTAGCCGGCTCGGCGCATAGGGGCGACCTTCCCGCACGATCGCCCGGTTGATGACGCCGTCGCGATCGAGAAAAACGGCCGCTTGCGCTGTCAGACCGTCGACTCCCATTTCGTGGGCGCTGCTTTGAGAAGCGGATGTGACACCAGGAGGTGCCAGACAACTGCCTGGAACGCCTCGCTGTGTGGCGTAATGGTTTCGGGATTGACGGTCGGGACGATGACGCACGCATCCGCGACCTGCGCTGTGTAGCCGCCGTCGCGTCCTACGACGCCGACGATCGCGGCGCCGACCTTTTTCGCGTATTGCAGCGCGTGTACGAGATTGGCGCTGATGTTCTGCTGGAGACTGCCTCCTCCAACAGACAGGACGAACACAGCGTCCTCCTGCCGGAGCCGGCTGCCCGACAACCACGCCGCAAAGACCGTGTCCCAGCCTTCGTCGTTGGTCCTGGCGGTCAGCTCGGATACGTTGTCCGTCGGGGCATATGCCTCGAAGCCGGCGAGCTTGCGGAAATCGTTGACGGCATGCGAGCAGTTACCGGCGCTGCCTCCGACCCCGAGGAAGAAAAGACGCCCCCCACGGCTGCGTGCGCCGGCAAGCACGCTGGCAATTTTCTCGATGCCATCGGCGTCCAGCGACCGAACGATCTCGGCCGTTTCCTTGAGATGCTGTCGTGCGTAGCTCATAGTGTCAAAGTCTGCTCAGGCCCTTCGCCGCCAGGAACTCGCGCGTTTCCTGCAGGCCTTCGGGCGAGCCAATTTCGTAAAAGCGATCGGTTACCTCCAGGGCCGCCAGATTGCCATCGGCGAGCAACTGTTGGTACACCGGCGCGAGGTCGAATGGGCCATCGGACGGAAAGGGAGCGAGTGATCGAGCAGTCAGCACGCCGAGCCCATAGTCGATGTGACGCATGTCAGGCGTCTGCTCGACCTTGTCGTAGCGAAGCAGGCGACCGTCTTCGAACTGGACGTTGCTGCGATCCCAGAGGTCGTCATTGCGGAAAACAGTCATCAAGCCATCGCACTTGCTGACCGCAAACGCCCGCTCGACGGTTGCCAGGTCGCATGTCAACAGCGAGTCACCGTATAAAACGAAGAACGCTTCGCCCAGGACCGGCAATGCGCGCTTCAGCGCTCCGCCCGTTCCGCGCAGCGGCTGTCCGTCAAAGACGTACTCAATCGCCAGCCGCCACCGATCGCCGTCGCCAACCGCTTCGCGAATCATCTCGCCACGATACGCGACGCAGAAAACCACGCGTTCGATGCCCTGGCTCGCGAGCCAGTCGAGCTGATGTTCGACAAATGGCCGGCCAGCGACCTCGACGAGCGACTTCGGAATCGTCTCAGTCACCGGCCGCAGGCGCGTAGCCAGACCGCCGGCGAGGATGGCTACAGGCAGACTCACGAAAACAGCACCTTCGTTCCTTCGAAGTCGAACCGGAAACGGATTTCTTCGAGGCCTGCGGCCGACATCGCCGTTCTCAGGCGCCGATGATCTTCTGCGTAAAACATCAGGAAACCGCCGCCGCCGGCACCGACCAGCTTACCGCCGAGAGCGCCGTTGCGGCGCCCGAGCTCATACCATTCGTCGATCTGCGGGTTGGTCACGCTCACCGTGCGCTGCTTCTTGTGCTCCCAGTGCTCATGCATCAGTTCGCCGAAGGCAGCGATGTTCCCCGACTCGAGAGCGGTGCGACTGCGCATGCCGAGCTCCTTGACGTAGTGCAGGTTGCGCAGCATTTCGCCATCGTCGGCTCGCGTACGGTGATGTTGGTCGGACAGGATGCTGCTGGCGCTGCGCGAGAAGCCCGTGAAGAACAGCAGGAGATTGTCCTCGAGGTTGAAGATCGCGTCCATCGGCACTTTGAGAGGCTCGGCTTCGACTTTTCCATCCTTGTGGAACGTGAAACATGTCAGCCCGCCGTAGGCGGCGATGTACTGGTCCTGTTTTCCGATGGGCTCCTGAAGCCGCTCGATCTCGATTTCACAGGCGAGCTCCGCGAGCTCATTCGGGTGCAGGAGCCGGCGACGGTGGGCGTAGAGCGCCTTCAGCAAGGCAGTAGTAAAGCTTCCTGACGATCCGAGTCCGGTGCCGGCCGGGATATCCGCCAACGTGGTGATCTCGACTTGCGGTGTCCGAAATCCGAGCATCTTAATCGCCTCGCGGATGATCGGATGGTGAACTTCGTCGGCGTTGGTGACGTGTTCCAGCTTCGAGTACTTGAGGTAGATCCCGGTCGCGAACGGACGCATGACCGTCACGTAGACGTACTTGTCTATGGCGCCGGCAATGAGGAACCCGCCGTGCTCGCGGTAATAGGACGGCAGGTCCGTCCCACCGCCGCCAAGAGTGATTCGAAGCGGACTGCGTGTGATGATCATCAGCGAGTAGCCGTATCAGTGGCTGCCGACACTCTGTTCGATTGCGCGTAGACTTCCTCAGCCACTTCGAGCGCGGCTCGTGCCGCGCCAAGGCCGGCCGAAGGGGTGCGAGCAAGTTTGATGTCGTCGAGGAATTCGGCAAATTCAAGCGACCAGGAACGGTCGCCGCCGGGATATTCGAAGATGGTCGTCTCGGGCGGTCCCATCTCGGGCAGCATCCGGTAGAAGGCTATCCGCTCGACGCCGTAGCTGCCACCCAGGCCGTCGATGGCCAACTTGCCGACGCGACCGTAAATTTCAAAAGAGAAGAGGTTCTTCCATTCGTGCAACTGACGTGCAGAAATGCCGTCTGCCCGACGGCCGTCCGCAGCGTCATGAACGCGTTGTCATCGACCGGCATATCCCAGAAATAGGTAGTAGCCACGCCGTGGATGCTGTGAACGACCAAGAAACCAGCCCGCCAGGTCGATGAGGTGAACGCCCTGATCGATCAGCTCGCCGCCGCCCGACTTCTGTGGATCGGCGCGCCACTCACGGTCGTAGCCGACCCGACCGCCATGTCCATAGCGCCCTCTTACGAACATCAACGGTCCGAGTGCGCCTCGGTCCACGAGTTGCCTGGCCTCCTGGAAGGCCGGGTGATAGCGGTGATTGAACCCGACCCTTACGCGGCGGTCATGGCGTTCGGATGCCGCGATGAGCGGGTCGAGCTCTGCGACTGTGCGTGCCGCCGGCTTCTCGATAAGCACATGCTTGCCGGCTTCTATCGCGGCCAGCGCAATCGGAGCCAGCGAGTCGTTTGTCGTAGCCACGACGACGATATCCACACCGGGTGCTTTGAATCGCGTCTTCCCAACGATCCACAGCAACCGCATCAGCGTGTTCCTTCGCCAGGGCCTTGGCGCGGGCTGGCTCCATATCGGCGCAGGCCACCAGGTGAGCGCCGGCGAGGGCGGCGGCACGTTTGCGGCCGATCAGACCACAGCCAACGATGGCGACGCCCAGAGGCGAATTCAGCGATCCCCCCACGTGAAGCCGCGGTCTTTGGGCACGATTCGGCGCAGGGTATAGACATCGCTGCGCTCGAGATCGTTGCGATGATCGGCGAGCTGTTCCCACGGATCCCAAACAGCGCTCAGGAGCCGGCCGGTCACGCCGTCGCTCGACGATGATCCGAGATACACGGCCAGGGCGGCTCCACGTTCCAGTGGCGTCCCCCCTTGTTCTTTGGTCTTGACCATTCGCTCGTGAAAATCTTGTCCGACTGCATCCGGGCCGGCGGCTATCACTTCTTCCAACATTCGAGTATTGAGCGCCCCGGGTGCAATGGCGTTCACGTCGATGTTGTAGGGACTGACTTCGAGCGCCAATGATTCCGCGAACCGAACGATGGCGGCCTTCGACGCAGCGTAGGCGCTGATGCGTGGAAGAGGGTTGGTCGCGCCGCCGCCCGACAGTTGAACGATTTTTCCGTACTTGTGCTGTTTGAAATGCGGAAGGAACGCCCGGCACGGCAGAACGGAGCCATAGACGTTAATCTCCATCGCCCGCATCCACGCCGCCCAATCGACATCTTCGCTTGGGCCGAGAGGACCGTAGATTCCAGCATTGTTCACGAGGACGTGGACCTGCGGAAACACCTGCAGCGCCTTCGCGGCCACGCGTGACACATCCGTCGGATTTGAGACATCTGCGCCGACTGCCTCGACGATCTGATCTGACGCAGCCTTCGACGCAAGTGTCCGCCGGACCTCTTCGAGCAGAGCTTCATCGCGGGCGCAGAGGAGAACGTTGGCGCCGGCCGCAAGGTAGGCCTCAGCAATGGCAAGACCAAGTCCACGGTTGGCGCCCGTGATGACGGCATTGCGACCTAGAAGTGGCTGGCTCATGACTGCGGCTGTCCCACGGCGACGAAACGAAACCGGTGATCGCTTCCCAAGGTGGCACCCAGGAATCCATTCGCGTCGAGGACGAGCAACTGCGGAGCGACGTTGGCCAGCCGATCGATATCGACGTTGCGGTAGGTGGGCCAGGCCGTTGCCAGAACGAGGGCACGCGCTCCGGCAGCGGCGGCGACAGGATCGTCGTGGCGCGTCACCATGAGGTCTTCAGGTGTCGACGTTGCGGCCGGGTCATGAACATGGACCGAGGCGCCCTGACTCCCGAGCCAGCGACAGAGCTCTACGGAGTCGGACCTCCGAAGCGTGTCGGTGCCGGGCTTGTACGTAAGGCCCCAGACCGCGATCTTCGTTCCAGCCAGGTCGCCAAGGTCCGATTCGAGCCACCGCCGGGCCCACATCCGGTGCGCGGCGTTGCTGGCGACGACGCCATCCATCAGCGGCGTGGGCCGACCGACACTCGTTCCGAGCGTGCGAAGAAACGCGACATCCCGCGCCAGGGTTCCTCCGGCAAAGGCGCCGCCCGGGGACAGGTAGGCGTGGGGCCCGATGCGCCGCTCGGTTTTGAGGCCACGTTCGACCTCCTTCGCGTCGGCTCCGGTCCGCTCGCAGAGTGCCGCCAGCTCGTTGATGAAGGTGACCGATGTTGCAAGAAAGCTGTTCACGGCGTGCTTGGTCATCTCAGCCGACTCGACCGACATCCACTCGATGCGATCCGTGATCGGTTCCAGCAACGCCGCGACGGTCGCGCGGGCGTGCTCGTCTCGGATGCCGACGACTACACGATCCGGTTTTGTGAACACCTCGATTGCCTTGCCGAGCCGGAGATTCTCTGGCGAACAGGCGAATGACACAGTGCGGCCCTCGGCGGTATCGTTCCACGCCTGTTCCAGTTTTCCGAGAGTCCCGATGGGCAATTGAGAAGAGCAGAGCACGACGCAGCCGTCAGCCAGGTCAGGGAACATCGCCCGAACCTGTCCTTCGACATACGAAACATCCGCGACGTCGTCCTCGTCGACCGGTGTGTCGAAGGTCACCCACACGACCTCCGCATCGCGAATCGCGCGCGACTGATTCGACGTGAACTCCAGCGCTCCCGAACGAAGCCCGTCGGCGATCAACTCGGGAAGTCCCGGTTCGGCGATGGGTGGCCGCCCGGCCGCCAGCGCCGCAACTGTCGCCTCATTCGGGTCGAATGCCTTCACCGAGTGTCCTGCCGCAGCCATGCACGCGGCGGTAACCGATCCGAGGTGCCAGAGTCCTGCCACCGCGACTCTCAAGCGCGGGCCTCGAACACTTCAGGATTGGCCTGCAGGTAGTCGACCGTCCGCAGCACGGCTTCACGAATCGAGAGTTTTGGAGTCCAGCCGAGGGCGCGTATGCGTGTGGTGTCGAGGTAGATGAACGGATTGTCCCCAATCCAGCCGCGGTCGCCCCCCGTGTAATCCAGTCGCGGGGCGACACGCCAAGTCGACCAGTTATCCAGCCGATTGACTCGTTCAGGACGCAGAACTCGTCGGTGCCAAGATTGAATACGTTGATCTTTCCGGTTGCGCGCGTCCATGGCCAGCAGGATCGCATCCAGGCAGTCCTGGATGTAGAGGTACGATTTCCGCTGCCGGCCGTCCCCGAGTACCCGCAGGCGGCTGGGATCTGCGCTCAGGCTCTTGGAAAAATCAAACACGTGGCCGTGCGTGTAGCGTTCGCCCAGGATCGATACGAAGCGGAAAATCCAGGCGTGAAATCCAAACCCCTCACAGTACGCCTGGATCAATCCTTCGCCCGCGAGCTTTGACGCGCCGTAGAGGGACGTCTGTATCGGGAAAGGCGCATCTTCCGGTGTCGGGACGACTGGCGCCTCGCCATAGATGGAACCTGTTGATGAAAACGCCACGCGCCGGACGCCGTTGGAGCGCATCGCCTCCAGGACGTTGAACGTCGCAATCGTGTTTTGCTCGAGGTCCTTCCGCGGGTGTTCGGTGCCGAACCTGACGTCCGCATTCGCCGCCAGATGGAAAACCGTATCGGCGCCACGCATGGCACTCGTCAACTCGGCCAGGTCAAGAGTGTCGCCACGGCAGAGACTGAATTTCTCGTGAGCAGAAGCGGCGTGCAAGAATCGTTCTTGGCCTGTCGAGAAGTTATCGTAGGCGACGACGGTGTGGCCGTCATGAAGGAGTCGATCTACCAAGGTACTGCCGATGAATCCGGCCCCACCAGTCACAAATGCGCGCATCAGAGTCCTAGCGTTTTGGCAAGAATCGTATCATGCTCAGTTCCGGCCGTTCGGGCGTCGGCGTCGTGTTTGGTGTAGACCCCGGGCGAATCCTGCAGATGAGTATTTGCTGGCCGAAAACCTTGCGATAAACTCAAGCGATCATCATGAGCAAACGCGCCCTCATTAGCGGCATCACCGGACAAGACGGCTCATACCTCGCCGAGTTGCTCCTCGAAAAAGGCTACGAAGTTCACGGCATCGTTCGCCGCGCCAGCACGACCAACTACTGGCGAATCGAGCACCTGCTCGACCGGATCCAGCTGAGGCCGGCCGATCTGCTCGACCAACTCTCCCTCATCCGGGTCATCGACGACGTCAAGCCGCACGAGTTCTACAACCTCGCGGCGATGTCCTTCGTGCCCGCCTCCTGGGATCAGCCCATGCTGACAGGGGACTACAACGCGCAGGGCGTCACCCGCGTCCTCGAGGCGGTCCGGCAGGTCGATTCCTCGATTCGCCTCTATCAGGCCTCGTCGAGCGAGATGTACGGCAAAGTCAGGGAAGTCCCGCAGACCGAACTGACGCCGTTTTATCCGCGAAGCCCGTACGGCGTCTCGAAGGTCTACGCGCACTACATCACGGTCAACTACCGCGAGAGCTACAACCTGTTCGCGGTCTCGGGCATCCTCTTCAACCACGAATCGCCACGCCGCGGGCTGGAGTTCGTGACGCGCAAGGTCACCGACGGCGTTGCCCGCATCAAGCTGGGGCTCGCCGACTCGTTGAGCCTGGGCAACCTCGACGCCAAGCGCGACTGGGGTTTTGCTGGTGACTACGTGCGGGCGATGTGGCTCATGCTGCAGCAGGACACCGCAGACGACTACGTGATTTCGACGGGCGAGAGCCATTCGGTACAGGATCTCGTCGAGCTGGCGTTCGGGCACGCCGGGCTGGAGTGGAAGAAGTACGTTCGCACCGACCCGAAATTCCTCCGGCCGGCGGAGGTCGATCACCTGATTGGCGATTCGAGCAAGGCGCAGGCGGCCCTGGGCTGGAAGCCTGAGGTCGACTTCAAGGGGCTGGTCACCATGATGGTCGACGCCGACGTGGCGCGACTGTCGCGCGCCTAACGTTCTCTGCGGATAACGGTCGGAACGCCGCGCACCTCGTCGATCGAGAAGCGCATGCGGTGCAGCGTGACCCCGTGGTCGTGCGCTCGCTTCAACAGGTCCTCGAGTTGCCCCGCTTCGATGTCGCGAATCGCGATGAGCAGCTCCGAGACCTGATGCCGGCTGATGAGCGCGCCGAGGCTGGTGATTGCCCCGAGCACCGGAATGCCGTCGATGAGGAGATTCTGCTTGCGGGCGTCATCGTCGATGAAGCCAATCGGCAGAATGCCGATGTCGCGGTTCTGGAGCAGCTCACGAACGAGTAGCGAACCGCCGCGTCCGGCGCCATAGATCAGCGCCGGTTTTCCAACGGCCCGGCGCTTTCTCAGGTAGACGTCGATGCTGCTGGTTGCGCCGCGCGACGCGACAAGCAGGCAGAAGGCGATCACCGCATCGAGCGCGAAGACGCCGCGCGAGAATCCTTCGAGCCTGTACAGGACGACTACCAGCATCACGGAAGCGGTCACGCCAAAGGCGACGCCCTTCACCAGCGTCCCGAGCTCCGGCGTCGTCAGGGTCTGCCACACCTGGCGATATTTTCCCGCCGCATAGAGACCCGCAATCTGCGCTCCGACCACCACGGGCACCGACCGCACGAACGGCGGAAAGAATGTCGAGACGTCGTCTCCCTGGAAACGCAGGCGAAATGCGGCGTAGTACGCAAGGGTCAACAAGCCGATGTCGAGCATCAACTCGAGAATCCGCCGGCGATAGGCAATCTCGGAAACGAGCGGCGCGTCCCCGATCGCAGTTCGGGCCGGAGCGTGGCTGACGTGCCCCAGCACCACGGCGACGACGGCAAGAATCAGGAAATAGAAGGCGACAAGCGCGATCACTGAGCTGAAGTGTAGTCGTTGCAGAGCGATCGCGAGCAAGCCTCCGAACGCTGCCAACGCATATAGGGTAATGACGGCGACACGCTCGGAGGCGCCGAGTGTCACGAGCCGATGCGACGTGTGATCGCGTCCGCCAACCATGGCTCGACGACCGGACAGGCGCCGGGTCAGCGTGACGAATGCGGTGTCGAAGATCGGAACGAGAAGGATGAAGATGGGGAAGATTGCCGCCGGCACGAGGCGCCCCTTCATGCCAGGCGTGGCGAGCAGGCTGGCCGTGGCGAGGAACACGCCGAGCAGATGGCTGCCTCCATCGCCCATGAAGATCGAGGCCGGAGGAAAGTTGTAGACCAGGAACCCCAATACCGCGCCGACGAACGCCGCGATGCTAAGCGTCAGCGGCGTACCGCCGTAGGGAAGCAGGAGCGTCAGGTAGCACAGCCCGGCAAGCGCGGCGACGCCCGCGGCGAGGCCGTCCATGTTGTCGAGCAGATTGAAGGCGTTCGTGATCGCAATAATCCAGATGAACGCGAGAAGCTGATCGATCACGGGCCAGCCCGTGATCGATAGTGGCGCGATCAAGGACACGATCACTCCGGCAACAACCATCTGGCCGACGAGCTTCGTGCCCGGCGCGATGGCGCGCACATCGTCGGCGAGCCCCAGGATGAACATGAGGACGGTTCCGACGACGAGTGGAGTAAGGGATGGCTCAGCGAACCAGACGGCTATCCCCAGGAAGAAGGCAGCGGCGATCGCGGCTCCGCCGAGCAGCGGCACCGATCGTTGGTTCCACCGATCGCTCACTGGAACCGCGACGAAACGCGACCGCCTTGCGACTGCTCTTACAAGCGGAGTGACGACCAGGGAAGCGACAAAGCTGAGGACGAACGCGGTCAGGTGAGGAGCTAGCGGCACAGTGGCTGTTGCTCAGAGAGAATACACCATCCTCACCGCACCTGGACCTTCCCGATCATCAGGACTGGTGTCCCATCAGTTGGCACGTCGGATACGCGAAACTCCAACCGGTGGAAGCGCAGGCCCGCCTGACCCTGCGGTAGCAGTAGCCGAAGGTCGAGCCAGCGATCAGAGCGGACTTGCACCTCGTCGGCCCGACGGCCATCGAGCCAGAGTTCGACTTTCACCTCGCTCGATGGACGAACGGTGCGTAGTGGGACTGTGCACGTGCTGTAACCCGATGGAACGAACACGCTGCTCGTCGATCCAGCTCTGCGGTAGCGAACGCCGTCGAGGTCGTCCTGCCAGTTCGACACGCCGATGCCGCGGTGCTCGAGGTTGAAGTCCGCCCGGTCGCGGGTCACCCGCACCGGAATCGATACCGCGATCACCGCAATAACTCCCCCGACGACCCACTGCACAGTGCGTCGAGGAGCGGGCGGAGATGGCACATCCCATCCGCACGCAGTGCCGAGCAGTATCCAGAACGCAAACGCCGGTTCATCGATGAGAAGGGGATGGCCTCCGAGCCAGGAGATTGCAAAGGCGAGCAGTCCGACGACGATGCCCCAGCGCACCGGATCATCTGGAGCGGCTCGAATGAGACGCGCGCACGAGCGCGCTGCTGTGATTAGCAGCCAGCCGACGGCGGTGAATCCCACCAGTCCGAGCTCGGCGAGGATCTGCATGAAGTTGTTGTGCGCGTTCTCGTGTATCGCCGGCGGAAAGAGCTCGAGCAGTCGCGGCGAGCTGAACTCACCAGAGCGCGAATAGTACCGGCCGATGCCGGCGCCAAAGAGCGGCTCCGCAGACAGGATGCGGAAGCTCGTGCGCGCGAGCTCCCAGCGTACTTCCAGCGCCGTCGAGGGGGCCTGCTGGTTCCCGCGTTCGGGTAGAAGGCGCACCAGGACAACGGCCATCACGACGAGGAGAACTCCGGCTGCGACGCCAGCCGTGCGCCGCATGCGCACGCCAGAGATCCGTCCGGCCACGATAGCTGCCGGCAGCATCATTGCCACGAGCCCGGCGACGAAGGCAGCGCGCGATCCCGCGATCCACAGCCCGGCGACGATGACGACGGCCGCGAGAATCCAGCGCCGGCCATAGCGCCACGCCATGCCGGCGGCGGGGCAGAGCGCCATGACGAAATAGGAACCCGCGGCGTTGAGGTCGCCGTAATGCGCGTTGAATCGTTGCGTGAGAAGGTAGCGACCAAAAACCGCCACCGGCGAGCTCAGGCGAAGAGCGCCCTCCCACAACCGTGCGATGTTGAGGGCAGCGGCCGCAGCGGCGCCGAAGACGAACGACTTCACGAGCATCGGTGCGAGCGCCAAATCGCCTCGCACCAGGCTGGACACGGCTCTAAAGAGAACCAGCGACTCGAGGAGCCGCATGGCCGCATCCACGGGCTCTCCGGTTGCAGTAATCCGCAAATACTCGCCCGCGAGGAGCTGCGAGAGGGTGGCCTGAACCGACGCGGTCCCGAAACGCCAGCTGTCGACGAGCAGCTGCACGACGAGCGACGCTAGAACTACCGCCGCGCACAACACAATTGGCGTTCCGAGATTGTCTCGGCTGCTGCGTGGCGAAACCGTCTCTCTCGCGCAGTAGCCGGCAGTGAACGCCAGGACCAACGCCTCAGCCCAGGCGATCTCGCCATTCACGCGTCGCCCGAGCCACGCGGCAACGGGAAGAACGGTGGTGAGGATCAGAAGTGCAGTCGCCGGCTGCCATGCTGCAAATCCGGCAAACACGACGAGCGCACCCAGCGCCGCGTAGGGAAACGAGCCAAGCCCGGCGAGTGAAAGGAGAAGACCAAAGAAGAGGAGCGAGACGAGCGCCGCGCCGATTCGGCGCGCAATAGTGCCTGACGTCGTCACTGACAGATGATAACTGACGGCGTGCGAATCGCGCTCGTCAGAGGTGGCCGAGATATGATGGCGGCACTTGCCGCTCCTACCCCGAATCACGACCTATCTGGGGATCTTCTTCGTCGCGCTGGCGACGCTGATGTACGAGATCCTCCTGACTCGCATCTTCAGCGTCACGATGCTGTATCACTTCGCATTCGTGGCGCTGTCGGTGGCCATGTTCGGCCTGACAGCCGGCGCGCTCCTCGTCTATCTCGCACCCCATCTGTTCCCGCCGGAAAAACTGCGCCGTCGACTCGCCATGGTCGCTGTCGCTCTGCCCATCGCGATCGTTGCAAGCTTCCTGATTGAGATACGAATACCGTTTCGCGTGAGCACGTCGTCAGCTGACGTATTCGCGATGGCACTGACCTATCTCGTCGTAGCGGTGCCGTTCGTTGTCAGCGGTGTCGCGATCTGCCTGATCCTGACTCGCTATCCGTCGAGCATAGGTCGCTTGTACGCGGCGGATCTCGCGGGGGCGGCGCTGGGATGCGTTCTCCTCATCGGCGTGTTGAGCTGGTCGGACGGGCCAACGGCAGTTCTCTGGGTGGCGTGGCTCGCGAGCATAGGCGGCGTGGCTCTGGCCGTCGAAGCACAGTCAGCGACCATCCGGCGTGTCGCCGTCGCGGCAACAGTCCTGCTGTGCCTCGCGGCGGCGGGGCATACCATCCTGGTCCGGCGTGGCGGCGGCGTCATACGGCTCGTGTATTCGAAAGGGATGGCGGAAACGCGCCCTCTCTATGAAAAGTGGAATTCCTATTCCCGCGTCCGGGTGACTGGCGATCCAGAACGGGAGGGGCCCGCGCAGGGATGGGGATTGAGCTCCACCGTGCCGCCGACGCGCCTGCGCCAGCTGCAACTGGACATCGATTCCTGGGCGGGCACCGTGATGACGCATTTCGACGGTGATTTCAGCACCGTTGCGCACCTCAAGTACGACGTGACCAACGTCGGCTACTACCTGCGCTCCGGTCAGAGCGCGTTGGTGATTGGTGCGGGTGGTGGGCGTGACGTACTTTCCGCGCTGTCGTTTGGCGCCGCGTCCGTCACAGCCGTCGACATCAACAAGGACATCATCGGCACGGTCACCGGCCGGTTCGGATCGTTTACGGGCTTCTCGAAGCCGGATCCCGCGCGTGCGATTCGTCAACGACGAGGCGCGAAGCTTCGTCGCGCGCTCCACTGATCGCTACGGGACGATCCAGATTTCGATGATCGACACGTGGGCGGCGACTGCCGCCGGCGCGTTCGTCCTCGGAGAGAATTCGCTCTACACCGTGGAAGCATGGACCGCCTTCCTCCGCCACTTGTCGGACGATGGGCTGCTCTCGGTGTCGCGGTGGTATTTTCGCGATCGCCCGGCGGAGATGTATCAGAACGACGACGATCGCCGTCGAGGCGCTCAAGGCGATTGGCGTCACGGAACCGCG
This sequence comes from uncultured Acidobacteriota bacterium, assembly GCA_963830815.1. Classification (GTDB taxonomy): domain Bacteria; phylum Acidobacteriota; class Vicinamibacteria; order Vicinamibacterales; family 2-12-FULL-66-21; genus DATBJJ01. The sequence continues at coordinate 19,545 of CAWHNN010000001.1, forward strand.
GCGGCACATCGCGATCGTGCGCAACATGACTCCCGCGCATTCGTGGCCGCCGGACACGCCTGACGGCGTTGGAACAATTCTCGTGAGCCGCCGGCCGTTCACCGATCACGAGCTCGACATACTCGACAGAGAGACCCAGCGGCTCCGCTTCGATGTCCCCTTCAGCCCGCGAGTGGTGCGAGACGATACGTACGCCCGTCTCACGGACCTGGCTGGGCGGCAGGCGTATCTCGACAGCTATCCGGTGAACATCTCGCCCTCGACAGACGACAGCCCGTTCTTCTTCAACATGCTCCGGCTCAGGGACATCGGCCGCAGCTCGCTACTGGATTTCGGCAACCTCAGTCACAACATGAAGGCGGTCGCGACTCTGGGCTGGCTGTTCGTGACCGTGGCGGCCCTCACCGTTGTCTGTATCGTCCTCCCGCTGTGGCTGACACGCGACCGGGTCACGCTGACGGGCACGGGCCCGTTGCTGCGTCTTCTTCATCGCCATCGGCCTGGGCTTCATGTTGATTGAAACCTCGCAGATGCAGCGACTGATCATCGCCCTTGGCCATCCGACGTATGGGCTTTCGGTCGTATTGTTTTCGCTGTTGCTCTCGAGCGGCGTCGGCAGCTATCTGACTTCTGGCGCTCTGGCGTCCGAAGAATCGTCGGCCGACGAGGATGATCGCGCTCGTCATCGTGCTCGCCGTATTCGGGATCATCACTCCGACCGTTGCCAGCTGGAGCCAGCCGCTGACGACGCCGCTCAGGATCCTTGCGGCTGTCCTCCTGCTGTGTCCTGCAGGCTTGATGATGGGAATGGCGTTCCCTTTAGGGATGCGGATGGCGTCGGCACGAGCTGCGGACTTGACGCCCTGGCTGTGGGGACTGAATGGAGCCGCCTCCGTGCTGGCGTCGGTCCTCGGCGTCTGTATCGCGCTGACGTGGTCGATTTCGACAGCGTTCTGGGTGGGATGGCTTTGCTACGTTGTCGCGCTTGGTGCGTTCGTCGCGGCTGCGCGCGTCAGTCGTCGAGGAGTCAGTTTCGCGAGTTGAGTTAGCGCCGACGACCGGCTGTCGGATCTGTGCGCTAGCGCGCCCCAATCACGGCGTAGTCCATATACGTGAACAGCCGGCTGTTGATCTTGTCGGCGTTGGCGTTGAAAACCTCGGCGACGTCACCGAACAACGGATCCGATCCCACAGGAATATCCATCAGCTGCAGGCGATGCTCCGGCGCGACAGGCGATCGGTATCGAGATCGGCGCGGCTGAAGCCGCTCGCGAGCACGAGGTACTTGAGCGTCTCGGGATGCAGCGGCCACACATGCGTGATGTCGCGGATGAAGCTCTCGAAGAATGCGACCCAGCACGCCGGGTTCAGCGTCTCGAGAACGATGCGACCGCCCGGCCGAATCTTGTGAAACGCCAGCTCGAGGAAGCGCAGGAGATACTCCGGTTCCAGGTGTTCGACGACTTGCGCGGCGAAGATGCCGCCGAGCGACGCATCCTCGAGCGTCGAAGAGGTAGCCGACGGCATCGGCTTCCGTGACGTCGAGGCCGCGCGCGCGGCAGAGTTCCGCCATCTCGTGGTTCAGATCGATGCCACGGGCGCGCACGCCGGCACCGGCCAGTAGTTCGAGAAACTCGCCCCGCCCGCAACCGATGTCGAGCACATCGCTCGCGCCCGCGAAGACCGGCAGGTAGCTCTGCAAAACGGTCGGTGATGGCTTCTCGCGGACCGCGAAACTGATCCTCGAAGCCCACGTACTTGTAGACTGTCCAGCGAACGGAACGTCGTCGCGGGCGGCTGCTCGCGGCGACCGGCCGGAGCGTTCTGCGCCGGCGTCGCGCTTGAAGTGACTTGAACCCGTTCGAACTCCCGCTTCAGCGACAGCGACGCCTGCTGCAGCACGCCGAGCATCGCGCGGAGCTCGTCCTGCGCGCTCGCCAGCGACGCGGCACGCGCATCTCGCTCGCTGGTCGCGAACGGAGAGCGACTCCCACCGCTTGTCGACATTCTCGGCAAAGCCGCTGAGGGACTCGTTGAGGACCAGCGCTCCGCCACCGGCGCGCCGATCGCGCGTATCGATGTACGCGGTCACTTGCTGCAGAGACTGAATCATCGCGTGTGGAACTCGGCGAGCTGCGCGAATGCTCACGAAGTTGCGCCGGTGGTCGCCTCGCTGCGCAGTGCGCCTCGCGGCGGCAGCGGCATTGCGATTGAGATGATCGACGATGCGGCTGTTGAACGAGACCTGGTGCTGCAGGTACGGGGCGACGGTCCGCCATACGAGGCCGGCCAGACGCCCGCGCCAGCCCCGGGCAGTGCCGGACTCGAGCGGCGATGTCCCAGCTGCTGTTGATCGACGGAAGCTGCGAATCGTCGAGCGCAGGCGCCGGACTGGCCAGTCCGGCGGCCGCGGCAGCGCACGGTCGAGCGCCGTCAGCGCTTCGTTGTAGCGCTGGTCGGCTTCCTCGCGGTCCTGTATCGAGTTGACGGAGCTTCTGTTCGAGCGATTCCATCGATGAGGCTTCAGGCGCTGTGCGGCGTGCCGGCGAGCGCGGCGATACGGCCATCGACGGGGCTGCTTGCCGATGCATATGAGCGGCGAGCGATTCGTCCGGCGCCGATACGCGAGGCGCCCGGCTTCGACCGCCAGCTTCATGGCGGTCGCCATCGCAACCGGATCCGTCGCTCCGGCGATCGCCGTGTTCATCAGCACGCCATCCGCGCCGAGCTCCATGGCGATGGCCGCGTCAGAAGCCGTGCCGACGCCGGCGTCGACGATGACCGGAACGCGCGCCTGGTCGCGGATGATGGCGATGTTGTTCGGGTTCTGGATGCCCAGGCCCGATCCAATCGGGGCGCCGAGCGGCATGACGGCAGCGGCGCCAGCTTCCTCGAGCTTGCGGCAGATGATGGGATCGTCATTCGTGTAGGGAAGGACGACGAAGCCTTCGCGAACGAGCATGCGCGTCGCCTCGAGCAGCGCGACGTTGTCGGGGAAGAGCGTCCGTTCGTCGCCAATGACCTCGAGCTTCACCCAGTTCGAGAGCCCGACCTCGCGCGCCAGCCGGGCGGTGCGCACCGCGTCCTCGGCGGTGTAGCAGCCCGGCGGTATTCGGGAGAATGAAGATCTTCGACTGATCGATGTAGCTGAGCAGCGACTCGGAGCTGCGGTCGGCCAGGTTCACGCGCCGAACGGCGACGGTCACCATCTCCGTGCCCGAGGCCGCATGCGCCTGCGCCATCACCGAGTGCGACGGGTACTTGCCAGTGCCGACGATCAGTCGGCTGCGAAAGGTCTTGTCGGCGATGCGTTAGCATGATCTGTTCTTGGGTTTCGAGTTCCGGTCCCGGTCCTGGTTAACCTCCGCCGACGAAATTCACGATCTCGATTTCTCGCCCTCTCCGACCACGACCGATTCGTACTTGTCGCGTTTGACGATGGAGAGGTTGTGTTCGACGGCGACCAGCCGGGAGTCGATCGTCAGGTTGGCGAGCAGGCCGCTAATCGTGACCGGGCCTGCGATCTCGAGCGCCTCACCGTTGACGCGAATAGTCACAGGATACCTCATTAATAATCAGGGAATATCGCGGGATCATCGGGGATTCACGGGCAGAATCGTGCGCGTATCGACTGGCACGGCGATTCCCACGTCCCCGAGGACACTCACCAGTGTCGCCGCTGCGTTGTCGATGAGATGTGCCGGAAGCGCGATGTCCGGGATTGGCTGCCGCATGGCGTCGCGGATGAGTTCTTCGTAGTCGCTGGCCATCACCTCGAGCGAGTGCGCGCTTTGCCAGTATTCCTGCGCGGCGCGCCCAAGCGCCGAACGGAGCAGCGCGTCGCTGCCGAGACGGCGCATCGCCAGCCGCAGCGAGTGGTCCTCGTCGAGGATATCGACGGCGACGGCGCAGGGCGCAGAACTGATGGTCGCTCCGGCCGGCGTCCCGCCGCAGCCCGGATATTCGGCTGCCACGTGCGCGGATCGAGCGTCGGGACATCGGACATGTGCGCCAGGTCGATGATGACGGTCGGCTTGCCGGCGGCCAGGCAGCGTAGCCATGGGCCGGAGATCTCGCGAGCGCTGGGCCACCGCAGGTTCAGCGCGACATCGCAGGCGGCAATGCAATCGGTGAACTGCTCGTCGTCTGCCAAGTATCCGGTCACGGTGACGGCGCTGTTCAGTCCCAGCCGTTCAATGTCACCGGCGAGATCGTAGTGCTCCGGCACGCCGCCGGCGAGGAGAAGGTGCGCCGCGGGAATGTACACCCGCGTCGCGGCCAGCGCCGCCAGAATTTGCGGGAGGCGCTTGTCAGGCGACAGCCCGCCATAACACCCGAAGACGATGGCGTCGTGCGGAATCTGATATCTGGCGCGGGCACGGTTCGAGGCTGCCGCGGATTCTTCGTTCGAGAGTCGAAATCCGTGACCAAGGCGGATGGCACGCACCCGTGCCGCCGGTACATCCGACGCCAACTCTTGCTGCCAGCGGCGCACTGTGGACGGCAACGAGGCGCGAGCGCTCGGCGACGAGGCGCGTCATCGGCCAGTTGTAATAAAGACGACTATCGAACCCCGCAATCGCGAGCTCTGCCAGATCCGGTGTCGTCTCAGGGTGATTCGCAATGAACTCCTGACGGTAGTCATCCGCGCGATCGTTGCGCAAGAGGGCCGCCGCCCGTGCGTGATGCAAATGCGCGTCGTGGAGAACGGTCAGGCCGGGATACCTGAAGAGATAGGGCCACAGATAGTCGTGATGTGACGAATTTCCGACCTGGAAGACCGTCAGGTCGTAGGGCTGCTGCCGATGGCGCCACACGAAGTCGTGCGCCGACCGGACGCCAGCGGCGATCCGTACCACAGGCTCGTCCACGAAGACGTCGATCTCGATGGTTGCGGCCGAGCTGTGGAAGGAGGTCAGCGCTGCAGGTGGCGACGCCGGTCGCAACCGGTGGCATGGGGCTGAACCACGCGAGGCGAGCCATGTCGCCATTTTAGCAGCCCGTGGTGCAACGCCAGCTGCATTCGGCCAGCGATGCATCCCCGCCGGCGGCGTTGCTCCTCCTTCAAATACAGCCGGTATTCTCAGTCGTCGCGCCTGGCCGGCGGGGCGCCTCGCCGCCCTCGGTGCCACGCTGGCGTTCCACCACGGGCTGCTAGCGTGCCGCGTATGTGACGGGTAAGCGACGTGCGAGTGGCTCCTACATGCTTGTGATAGCATTCGGTGCTCAGATGGTCGCCGGCGGACGCCGAGTGACCGGGGCCGCGTCGGGTGCGACGCGCCTTTTTTTGCGACGGGCTTGAGAAAACATTCACAAGCCCATCCTTCTCCGCGGGAACCAGACATGCACGGCTGGGTGCCTATCCTTATTATGATCGGCCTCGGGGCCGGGTTCGGGGCGTTCAACATCATCGCCTCGCACCTCGTTGGCCCGAGGAAGCCCACACCAGAGAAACTCGCCCCCTACGAGTGCGGCATGCCGCCGGTCGGTGACGCGCGCGAGCGCCATCCGGTCAAGTTCTACCTGGTGGCGATGATTTTCCTGCTGTTCGATATCGAAGTGGCGTTTCTCTACCCCTTCGCCCTGGCGCTGAAGTCGCTCGGCTGGGTCGGGTTCATTCAGATTCTGGTGTTCTTCGGACTCCTCCTACTGGTTACATCTACGTGTGGCGCAAGGGCGTCCTCGACTGGGGCCACGAACGCGTTTAGCGATCACGACTTATGAGCGATAACGATCTCCCGATTCTGACCACTACCGTCGAAAAAGTCGTGCAGTGGGCGCGGCGGTCTTCGGTGTGGCCCGTGACGTTCGGCCTGGCGTGCTGCGCTATCGAGATGATGGCGATGAGCGCGGGGCGCTACGACATCGCGCGCTTCGGCGCGGAGGTCTTCCGCGGCTCGCCGCGGCAGTCCGATCTGATGATCGTTGCCGGACGCCTGTCGCGAAAGATGGCGCCTGTGCTGCGCCGCATCTACGATCAGATGCCCGAACCGAAGTACGTCATCTCGATGGGCGCCTGCGCGTCGGTCGGCGGCGTGTTCGACAACTACGCGATCGTCCAGGGTGTCGACCAGGTCGTGCCGGTGGACGTCTTCGTTCCTGGCTGCCCGCCGCGCCCCGAGGCGCTCATCTACGGCATCGTGCAGCTCCAGCGCAAGATCGACAACTCGAGGTCCTTCGTTTAGGCGCCTCGCGGCGGCGATCGATCCAGAACCATATGCAAGCGACGGCCATCACCGAGGTACTGTCACGCGCGCTGCCCGATGCCGGGCCCTACGAGGTCGTAGAGGCGAAGGACGGCATGCCGACCTTCTACGCGCCGCTCGCCACGCTCGTCGAGACATGCCGCGTGCTTCGCGACGCCCCGGAACTCCGCTTCGTATTCCTGGCGGATGTGACCGCGGTGGACTATCATCCGCGCGTCCCGCGCTTCGAGATCCTTTACATCCTGGCCTGCCCGGGGATACCCGGTTTCGGCGATTCGCCGAAGCGGTTGCGCCTGAAGGTCAAGGTGGAGGAAGGAACGCACGCGCCGTCGGTGTCGAGCATCTGGCAGTCGGCCAACTGGGGTGAGCGCGAGGTGTACGACTTCTTCGGTCTGCACTTCGACAATCATCCCGACATGCGCCGCATCCTGATGCCCGACGACTGGGAAGGGTTTCCGATGCGGAAAGACTACCCGGTGCAGATCAACCAGCGCGTGAAGACCTACGAACCCCTCCAGGTGTCGGAGGACGAGTTCGTGGCCAATATGGAGGCGGCGCGGCGCGCGGCGCGAGATCCGCGACAGAGCTGATGCCGGTGACGGAAAGCGCCGCCGCGGGCATCGTCCTGCGCACGCTGGACGCGGCGATTGCCACGCACCAGCGCGTACGTGGCCTGGATTTGACGGCGGTGACGGCGGCAGCGGCGGCAATGGCCGCGGCGTTGGGGTCGGGGCGAAAAGTTCTCGCGTTCGGCAACGGTGGCAGCGCCGGGGACGCGCAGCACCTGGTCACCGAGCTCGTCGGCCGGTTCCAGCGGGAACGAGCAGGGTTTGCCGCCGTGGCGCTGACCGCAGACACGAGCCTGCTGACGAGCGTTGCCAACGATTACGGGTTCGAGCAGGTGTTTGCGCGGCAGGTCACGGCGCTAGGGGTTGCGGGGGACGTTGCCGTGGCGATTTCGACGAGCGGCACATCGCCCAACGTGCTGGCGGGTTTGCGTGCCGCCAACGCTCGCGGGCTGCAGACTGTAGCGCTCACGGGCCGCGACGGCGGCGAGGCCGGACGCCTCGCGGGGATTCATATCAACGTGCCGGACGAATGCACGGCGCGGGTACAAGAAGTCCATATCACGTTGATCCACGCGATCTGCGAGATTGTGGAGATGGTGTGACGAGTGGCAACTGAACTTCGCACCGAGACGATGACCGTCAACATGGGACCTCAGCATCCCAGCACGCACGGCGTGCTGCGGCTGGTGCTGGAGCTCTCGGGTGAGACAGTCGTTTCGGCTGATACGACCGTCGGGTACCTGCATACCGGCATCGAGAAGACCGCCGAGCAGAAGAAGTGGCAGCAGATCATCCCGCTCGTCGAGCGCATGGATTATCTCGGGGCGCAATCGAACAGCCTGGCGTTCTGCCTGTCGGTTGAACGGCTGCTCGACGTGAAGATGCCCGAGCGCGTGCAGGACATCCGCGTGCTCATCGCCGAACTGCAGCGCCTGGCAAGCCATCTCGTGTGGCTGGCGACGCACGCCCTCGAAATCGGCGCCGTCTCGGTGATGATGTATTGCTTCCGCGAGCGCGAGCAACTGCTGAACATCAACGAGATGCTCGCCGGCTTCCGCATGTTCCCGAGCTACTTCCGCATCGGCGGCCTGCGCGAGGACCTGCCGAACGGCTTTCACCATGCCGTCAAGAAGTGGCTCGACGCGTTCCCCGCTCACCTCAGCGAGTACGAGGACCTGCTCACCAAGAACCAGATCTGGATCAAGCGCACCAAGGACGTCGGCGTGATGACCCAGCAGGATGCGATGACCTACGGGCTCCTCGGCCCGATGGCGCGCGCGACCGGCATCGCGTACGACGTGCGCAAGGCCTTTCCGTACCTGAACTACGATACCTACGATTTCGCCGTGCCGACACAGACCGCCGGTGACGTCTACGCCCGCTATCTCGTGCGCATCGCCGAGATGCGCGAGAGCACGAAGATCGCGCAGCAGGCTCTGGCACGCATCACCCCACGCGGCGTCTACGACATCCAGGACTACAAGATCGTGCCGCCGCCCAAGGACAAGGTCTACAGCGAGATGGAAGGGCTGATTCAGCACTTCCTGATCTACTCGCAGGGCTTCAACGTTCCGGCGGGCGAGTCGTACGTTCCGGTCGAAGGGCCGCGCGGCGAGCACGGATTCAGCATCGTGTCGGACGGCACGAACCGGCCCTATCGCATCAAGCTGCGGGCGCCGTCGTTCTACGCGTGCCAGGGGCTGCCGAAGCTGCTCATCGGCGGCATGATTGCAGACGTCATCGCCGTCATCGGCTCCACCGACGTCGTCATGGGAGACGTGGATCGATGAGCTTCCATCCGTTGATGGTGTACGACAAGAGCTTCCAGAAGTCGGAGCGCAAGATCTCCGACGAGGGGCCGGCGTTCACCTTCACGCCCGAGCGCCGCGCCGCGCTCGACGAAATGTTGACGAAGTATCCGCCGGATCGGAAGCGGTCGGCGGTGCTGGGCGCGCTCTACCTCGTCCAGGAGCAACAGGGATACCTGACGGCGAACGGCATGCGCCACGTTGCCGGCATCCTCGACATGACGCCGGCCGAAGTCGAAGACGTCGCGACCTACTACGTGATGTTCTTCCGCGAGCCCGTCGGCAAGTACGTGCTGCAGGTGTGCCGCACGCTGTCGTGCGCGCTCATGGGCGCCGAGCGTGTCACGGAGGCGCTCTCCGAGAAGCTCGGCATCAAAGTAGGCGAGACCGACGCCTCGGGGATGTTCACGCTGATGGAGTTCGAGTGTCTGGGCGCCTGCGACCGCGCGCCAATCGTGATGGTCAACAACGAGCACTGGCACGAGAAGCTGAAGCCCGAGGATGCGGCCGCTCTCGTCGATGGGATCAAGGCGAAGGGTGACGGCGCCTTTACCGGCTGTCATCTGCACGTCGAGCAGAGTTAGCATTGCCGGCTGCCCGCCGAAGGCGGGCGGCAAGGCCAAGGGCCGTCGCGCGGAGCGCGTAAAGAGCGAGCGGGGGTGGGGCCCCGCGAGCACAAAAAAATGGAACCGATTCTTACCACCTACGTCCGCGAGCCGAACAGCCATACGCTCGAGTTTTCGCTGAAGCATCAGGCGTACGAAGGGCTGCGCAAGGCGCTGGCGATGCAGCCGGGCGAGGTGATCGACCTCGTCAAGGCCTCCGGCCTGCGCGGCCGCGGCGGCGCGGGATTTCCCACCGGCCTCAAGTGGCAGTTCGTCCTCAAGGACACGCCGCTGCCGAAGTACATCTGCTGCAACGCTGACGAGAGCGAGCCCGGGACGTTCAAGGATCACGTCCTCATGGAGCGCAACCCGCACTCGCTCTTCGAGGGCTGCCTCATCGGCTGCTGGGCGATCGGCGCCAAGGTCGCGTACATCTACATCCGCGGCGAGTTCTACCACGTGCAGCGCGTGCTCGAAGCCGAACTCGCGAAGGCCTACGCCCAGGGCTACGTCGGCAAGAACATCATGGGCACGGGCTTCGACTGCGACATCGTCATTCACCGCGGCGCCGGCGCCTACGAGGCGGGTGAAGAGACGGCGCTCATCGAGTCGCTGGAAGGGAAGCGCGCGCAGCCACGGATCAAGCCGCCGTTTCCGGCCGCATCGGGCCTCTATAACTGCCCGACGGCGGTCAACAACGTCGAGACGCTGTGCAACCTGCCGCCGATCCTCATCAACGGCGCCGACTGGTTCATCTCGCTCGGCCCCGAGAAGAACGGCGGCCCGAAACTTTTCTGCGTCAGCGGTCACGTCAAGAAGCCCGGCGTCTACGAAGCGGACATGAAGACGACGCTGCGCGAGCTGATTTACAACTATGCCGGCGGGCCGTTCGACGGCCGCAAGATCAAGGCGGTCATTCCCGGCGGCTCATCGGTGCCGATCCTGCTCGACGATCAGCTGGATATCCCGGCGAGCTTCGACGATGTCGCGAAGGCTGGATCCATGCTCGGCTCGGCGGGCATCATCGTGATGGACGACACGACCTGCATGGTGTGGGCGGCGAAGAACCTTCTCTACTTCTACAAGCACGAATCCTGCGGCAAGTGCACGCCGTGCCGCGAAGGTGGCGACTGGCTCTACAAGATCCTGACGCGCATCGAAAACGGCGAAGGCGAGATGAAGGACATCGACCTGCTCGTCAGCATCGGCAACAACATCGCCGGCAAGACGCTGTGCGCCTTCGGTGACGCGGCGGCGACGCCAGCGCTCACGACCGTCAAGCACTTCCGCGCCGAGTTCGAAGCGCACGTGCGCGAAGGCCACTGCACCGTTCCCGCGGCGTGGCGCGCGGCGAAGACACCGGTAGGAGCGCACTGATGATGGACTGGCTGCCTCCAGTACCGCTCATTGCGCACTTCGGGCTCATCTTCATCATCTTCAACCTGCTCGTCCTTTCGGCCGCGTTCATGGTCTGGATGGAGCGGAAGGTGTGCGCCTACATCCAGGACCGCGTCGGACCGAACCGTGTCGGCGCGGCCGGCTGGTTGCAGCCATTTGCCGACGTCATCAAACTCCTGACGAAGGAGGAGCTGCGGCCAAAGGCCGCTGACGCGCTCCTTTTCTCGATTGCGCCAATCATCTCGGCGGGCGCCGCGTTTGCGGCCTTCTCCGTCGTCCCGTTCGGCACGTCGACGACCCTCTTTGGCCTGCTCGAGGAGCCCCTGCCGCTGCAGGTGACGGACGTCAACGTCGCCGTCCTCGTGATCTTCGCGATCGCATCGATGGGCGTTTACGGCATCGTCCTCGCCGGCTGGAGCTCGAACAGCAAGTACTCGCTCCTTGGCGCGCTGCGCTCGGCGGCGCAGATGATCAGCTACGAGCTGTCGTACGGCCTGGCGCTGGCGGCGGTCATCATGCTGGCCGGGTCGCTGTCGCTGCGCGAGACAGTGCTGGCGCAGTCGGGCTACTGGTGGGGCTTCATCCCGAAGTGGTACATCTTCCTGCAGCCCCTCGGGTTCTTCATCTATATGTGCGCCGGCGTCGCCGAGACCAACCGCGCGCCGTTCGACTTCCCGGAGGCGGAGCAGGAGCTGGTTGCCGGTTACCACACCGAGTACAGCTCGATGAGCTTCGCCATGTTCTTCCTCGCCGAGTACGTGAACATGGTCACGGTGTCGGCCGTCGCGACGAGCCTGTATCTCGGCGGCTGGCTGGGCCCGTTCCTGCCGGAGTGGATGGGGTGGATCTGGTTCCTGGCCAAGGTCCTGTTCCTTCTCTTCTTCTATGTCTGGATGCGTTGGACGCTGCCGCGCTATCGCTATGACCAGTTGATGGAGTTCGGGTGGAAGTGGCTGCTGCCGGCCGCCGTCCTGAATTTCCTTGCCACCGCGGCGCTCATCCTGTGGATTGGAGGACGGATTCGAGAACTGTGCCGCATTGTCGATGCTAACGCCCCCGCTGCCGGTATCGGCAGCGCCCGCGGCCCGCTGCTGAGCGCGAATGCGCGAAGCAGCGAGAGCGGGGGTGGGGCCCCGCGAGCTAAACATGGAGACCGCTGCCTTCTACATCTTCGCGGCCATCACCATCGTGGCGTCGCTGCTCGTCGTCGGGCAGCGCAACCCGATGTACAGCGTCATGCTGCTCATCACGTCGTTTGGCGCGCTGGCGGGCCTCTACGTGCTGCTCGACGCGCCGTTCACGGCGGTGACGCAGATCATCATCTACGCCGGCGCCATCATGGTGCTCTTCCTCTTTGTCGTCATGCTCCTCAACGTGCCGCGGGAAGAGCCGCTGCCGCGAGCGGTGGCGACGCTCCTCGGGCCAGCGGGCATGCGCATTGGCGCCGTACTGTCGGTGCTGCTCGCCGGCGAGATCCTCTGGGCGCTCTCCCGGTTCCGCTTCGGCCCGTCGGGCGGATTGCTGGAGAATGATTTTCGCCCCGAGTATGCCGAGTCGGTCAGCTCTGTGGCCAACATCGGCAAGACACTCTTCACCCAGCATGCATTTGCGTTCGAGGTGACGTCGATTCTCATCCTCGTGGCGATGGTCGGCGCCGTCGTCCTGGCGCGGAAGGAGCACTGAGTCCATGGTGCCGTTGAGCCATTTCCTGGTGCTGTCGGGCATCCTCTTTGCGATTGGGACCGCGGGCGTGTTTCTGCGCCGCAACCTGATCACGATACTTCTGTCGATTGAAATCATGCTCAATGCCGTGAACCTGACGTTCGTGGCGGTTGGGCGCTCTCTCGGAACCGTGGACGGCCAGATCATCACCTTCTTCGTGATGACGGTTGCTGCGGCCGAAGCCGCGGTCGGCCTCGCGATCGTCATTTCGCTCTTCCGGCATCGCGAGACGCTCAGCCCGGACGCGTTCACGTCGCTCAAGTGGTGACATGCTGCTCCTGATTCCGCTCCTGCCCTTCGCGGGCTTCCTCATCAACGCCTCGTTCGGGCGGCGGCTGCCGAAGACCGTTTCCGGCGGCGTTGCCTGCGTCGTGATGGTTGCCGCGTTTCTCGTGTCGCTGGCTGCGACATGGCCGTTCTTCTTTGGCCATGGCGGCAATGACGCGCATCCGGTCGAACAGGTCGTCTTCAACTGGATATCGTCCGGGACGCTGCAGGTGCCATTCGCGCTGCGCCTGGATCAGCTCTCGTCGCTGATGCTGATGGTCATCACCGGCATCGGATCGCTGATTCACATCTATTCGATCGGATACATGCACGAGGAGACCGACAGCGAATACGCGCGCTACTTCTCCTATCTGAATCTCTTCGCCTCCTTCATGCTCGTGCTCGTGCTCGGCGCCAGCTTCCCGCTGATGTTCGTCGGCTGGGAGGGCGTCGGCCTCTGTTCGTACCTGCTGATTGGCTTCTATCACACGAAGCAGTCGGCATCGGACGCCGGCAAGAAGGCGTTTGTCGTCAACCGCATCGGCGACTTCGGCTTCATCCTGGGGATGCTGCTGATTTTCGTGACCTTCGGCACGCTGGACTTCCAGGGCGTGGCCGAGGCCGCGGCGCGGCGCGCGCCCGAGACGCTCGGCATGGGCGTCATGACGATCGCGACGCTGCTGCTCTTTGTCGGCGCGACGGGTAAGTCGGCGCAGATTCCGCTGCACATCTGGCTGCCGGACGCGATGGAAGGTCCGACGCCGGTGTCGGCGCTGATCCATGCCGCGACGATGGTCACGGCGGGCGTCTACATGATCGGGCGCAACGCCGTGCTCTTCTCGCACGCGCCGATGACGCTCGAAGTCATTGCCGTGATCGGCGCTGTCACGGCGCTGATGGCCGGCACTATCGGCCTGGTGCAGAACGACATCAAGCGGGTGCTCGCCTACTCGACGGTGTCGCAGCTCGGCTACATGTTCCTGGCGATGGGCGATGGGCGCCTACGCGGCGGGCATCTTCCACCTCTACACGCACGCCTTCTTCAAGGCGCTGATGTTCCTTGGCTCAGGAGCTGTCATTCACGCATTGGCTGGCGAGCAGGACATGCGGCGCATGGGTGGCCTCAAGAAGTACCTGCCGATCACCTACTGGACGTTCCTGATTGGCACGCTGGCCATCGCCGGTATTCCGATTTTTGCCGGCTTCTTCTCGAAGGACGAGATCCTCTACAAGACGTTTGTCGGCACGCCTTTCCATCACGGCAGCCAGATCCTGTGGATCGTCGGCATGCTCACGGCGCTCCTGACGGCGGCGTATATGTTCCGCCTCGTCTTCCTGACGTTCCACGGCCCGGAGCGCTTCGCTGCGGCCGGCGGTGGAGCCCATGGCAAGGACGCTCACGGGCACGGCGCAAGTCACGCGGTTGCCGGCCACGGAGGCCACGGCCATCACGGTGCGCCGCACGAGGCGCCGATGTCGATGGCACTGCCGCTCATCGTTCTGGCGATCGGCTCGGCCGTCGCGGGATTCGTCGGCGTGCCTCATGCGCTTGGCGGTCACAACGCGATCGAAGGATTCCTGGAGCCGGTCTTCGAGGTGCACAGCACGGCGACGGCTGGCGAAGCCCCGGCGCCGCTGACCGAGCCGGGTGGGGCGCCGCCGCTGCAAGCCGAAGCCGAGCACGCGCCTCAGGGCGACATCGGAACCGAGCGTATGCTGATGGGCGCGTCGGTCGGCGTGGCGGCTCTCGGCATCCTCATCGCCCTGTATTTCTGGATGTGGCAGCCTTCGGCGGCGACGGCGCTTGCGCAGCAGTTGTCCGGTGTCCACCGGCTGCTGCTCAACAAGTACTACATCGACGAGATCTACAACGCCGTCATCGTCCAGCCGCTCAAACAGCTTTCGATTGGCGCGCTGTGGAAGGGCGTCGATGCCGGGCTGATCGACGGCACGGTCAATGGTGTCGGCGCCGGCGTCCAGGGTTTCAGCTCGACGCTGCGCCGGACGCAGACCGGGTCGATCCGCACCTACGCGGCGTCGCTGTTCCTGGGCGCGGTTCTGGTTCTGGGGTGGTACCTGTGGAGCTGAGATTCCTCGCCGTCAGACGCCCCGAGTTCCGTTCACGACTACAGACATGCTCTCGTTAATCGTCTTTCTTCCTCTGTTGGGCGCGATAGTCACCCTGCTGGCGGGTGGTCGCGGCGATCGGCCCGAACGCGAGCCGCTGGTGCGCAACGTCGCCCTCGTGGCGTCGCTTGCGACCTTTGCGGCGACGCTGCTGCTCTGGTGGCGCTTCGATCCGACCAGCGCCGACTACCAGTTCGTCGAGACCCACGCCTGGATGCCGATGTTCGGGATCCAGTACCTGATTGGCGTCGACGGCATCAGCCTGTTCCTCATCGTGCTGACGGGGTTCCTGACGCCGCTGGCGCTGCTGTGCTCGTGGGAGTCGGTGCACAAGAGCGTCAAGCTCTTCTCGGCCTTCGTGCTCGCCCTCGAAACGGCGATGCTCGGCGTCTTTGTCTCGATCGATCTCTTCCTCTTCTACATCTTCTGGGACGCGATGCTGATTCCGATGTATTTCCTCATCGGGATCTGGGGCTACGAGCGCCGCATCTACGCCGCCATCAAGTTCATGCTCTACACGATGGCGGGCAGCGTCCTGATGTTGCTCGCCATCATCGGGCTTGCCTGGGCGCACGCCGAGATCAGCCCGTCGCACGTGCCGAGCTTCAACCTCCTCGATCTCTACGGCATGCAGCTGCCGGGGAACATGGAGAGCTGGTTCTTCCTCGCCTTCACCCTGGCGTTTGCGATCAAAGTGCCGCTGTTCCCGTTCCATACCTGGCTTCCCGACGCGCACGTCGAGGCGCCGACGGCGGGCTCCGTCATCCTTGCCGGCGTCCTGCTGAAGATGGGCACCTACGGCCTCCTGCGTTTTGCCTTTCCGCTGTTTCCCGCCACGGCTCTGGCGATGGCGCCGATTCTGGGCACGCTGGCCGTCATCGGCATCATCTACGGCGCTCTCGTCGCGATGGTGCAGCCGGACATGAAGAAGCTCGTGGCCTACTCGAGCGTGAGCCACCTCGGCTTCGTCGTGCTCGGCTTGTGCGCCATGAACCTGCAGGGCGTGCAGGGCTCGCTCTACCAGATGCTGAACCACGGTGTCAGCACCGGCGGACTCTTCATGATCGTCGGCATGCTTTCCGACCGCCGTCACACGCGGCTGATCTCCGAGTTCGGCGGTCTCAAGAGCGTGATGCCCCGCCTCGTCGCGGCATTCCTCGTCATCACGCTGTCGTCGATTGCCGTCCCGGGCTTCAACGGTTTCGTCGGCGAGTTCCTGATTCTTCTGGGCGCCTTCCGCTGGAGCCCGATGCTGGCCTCGCTCGCGGCGACGGGTGTGATCTTGTCGGCCGTCTACATGCTGTGGATGTTCCAGCGCGTCAACTACGGGCCGGTGACGAACGAGAAGAACCGCAACCTGCCAGACCTCACGCCGCGCGAATGGGCGCTGATGGTGCCGACGATCGCGCTGGTGATCCTGATGGGCGTCTTCCCGGGCATCTTCCTGCGTCCGATGGAGCCGTCGGTCAACCGGATCATCGAGCGCGTCACCGGGAGTCAGCCGGCGCGCGTCCGGCTCGACAATCGTCAGGGCGCGACGTCTCCGGTCCGGCCAGTCGTCCAGGTGGCGCCGGTCGCTGGCAACGTTGACGGCGCCGCGACCACGTCACCGCGAGCCGCAAACCGCGAGCCGCGAACCGCGATTCCGGGAACCGAGGTCCTCGAACCCCGGACCACGTCCACGGCACCGAAACAATGAGCGCCTACATCGCCCTCGTCCCAATGGTCATCATCGTCCTCGCGGGTTGCGCCGCGATGCTCGGGGAGGCGTTCCGGCAGCGCGGCGAGCGCATGCCCATTGCCGGCTTCGGCCTGATCGGTCTCGGCGGTTCGGCGCTGGCGAGCGTGCTCCTCTGGGGCCAGGACGCCCAGAGCTTTGGCGTCGTCCGCTCCGACAATTTCGCCCTCTTCATCAACCTCGTCCTGTGCGTTATCGGCGTCCTGACGATGCTCTTCTCGGACGAGATCGTCGAGCGCGAAGAATTGCCTCCCGGCGAGTACTACGCCCTGACCTTGTTTGCGATCAGCGGCATGATGCTCATGGCGGCGGCGACCGATCTGCTGGTCATTTTCCTGGCGCTGGAGGTGCTGTCGCTGTCGGTCTACGTCCTGACGGGCATCCGCCGGTCGAGCTCCGCCGGTGCCGAAGCCGCATTCAAGTACTTCCTGCTCGGTGCGTTTTCGAGCGCCTTCTTCCTTTACGGCGTCGCGTTCGCCTTCGCGCTGTCGGGATCGACCAGGCTCGACGAGCTCGGCGCGGCGCTGTCGGCGCAAGGCGCGACGCAGCCATCTACGATCGCGCTTCTGGCGCTCGGGTTGCTCGCTGGTCGGATTCGCGTTCAAGGTGTCGGCCGTCCCGTTTCACATGTGGACACCTGACGCCTACGAGGGCGCCCCGACGATCGTCACCGCGTTCATGTCGACGGGCGTCAAGGCCGCTGCCTTCGCCGCCTTCGTGCGCGTCTTCCTCTCACCGCTCGAGCCGCTGCAGGACCAGTGGATTCCGGCGCTCGGCGTCATCGCCGGCGCGACGATGATTCTGGGAACAGTCGTCGGTGTGGTCCAGACCAACATCAAGCGGATGCTGGCGTACTCGAGCATCGCGCACGCCGGCTACTTGCTTCTGGGTATCGTCGCGACGACGAACACCGGCAAGGCGGCCGTGCTCTTCTACCTGCTCGCCTACGCCGTCTCGAACCTCGGCGCGCTCGGCATCGTCGCGCTGATGGGCACGGCTCAGCACGGCCACGACGAGCTCCGCGATTTCGCTGGCTTGTGGAAGTCCCGCCCCGGCCTCGCAGCGCTGATGACGATGTTCCTGTTGTCGCTCGGCGGCTTCCCGCCGATGGCGGGCTTCATCGGCAAGTGGTACATCTTCAGCGCTGCCGTCGAACGAGGCCATTACTGGCTGGCGGTGATTGGCGTGCTGACGAGCGTCATCTCAGTCTTCTTCTACCTGCGGATCGTCGTCATGATGTACATGACGGAGGGCAGCGATACGCCGCGTCCGCGGGTGCCGCTGCCGGCCGCCGCAGGTCTGGCGCTCGCGACCATCGCCGTGTTGTATCTGGGAATCTTGCCGACGAGGATTATCGAGCTGGCAATGGACTCGATCAGCACGATTTTTTAGCTGCTCGACTGCCGACTGCCGACTGCCGAACTCCTAACTCCTAGATTCTGTCTCCTGTCTCCTGCCTCCTGAATGAGGCCCGGTCCCTGACGACGAGGCACTGGGAGGGAACCTCGCCGTCAGGTGTGCCCGCGGGCGGCGTCAGCGCGTCCTGACGTCGTGGGTGTGACGCTCGGCGTATGGCGCGACTGTTTCCGCGCCTGTGAGGGCCGAGGCGTCCCACACCTCCCGCAAAGTGTAGGTATCGCCGTGCTTGGCGAACGTCACTTCATCCTGTATCGTGCGCGAGGTCGTGCGCGATCACGGCGGCGAAGTCAGCGTTGCCAATCGGCCGGTCGGCGGCGCCGTGTTCACCCTCGAGCTTCCTCGTGCTGCTGATTCTGTTGACGAGCCTGCCGCAGCTCGCGTGACTGCTATGTACAGCATCCTCGTTGTAGACGACGACCGCGAGACCTGCCGCTTCATCACCGAGCTCATCGCCGCCGACGACCGTCACATCGTCTCCGAGCAGACCCCGGCCGACGCGCTCCGGCGATTCCGCGGCGAACACATCGATTTGATGGTTTCGGATATCAACCTCAATGCTTCGCATTCTGGCCTGGACCTGCTGCGCGCGTTCCGGACGGAGAATCCCGAAGGACAGGTACTCCTGATCAGCGGCTTTGGCACGCTGGAGACAGCGATCGCCGCCGTCCGTGCTGGCGCCTTCGACTACATCAGCAAGCCGTTCAACATTGCCGAAGTCAAGGCGATGGTCGCGCGTGCGCTGGCGCACGTCGGCAGCGTCGATGCCGCGCCTCCGGCAGCGCCGGACCAGCACGTGCGTGCGCCGGGGCTCATCGGCCGCACGGCCGGGATGCTCGCGGTCTATAAACAGATTGCCTACGCCGCAGATTCGAACGCGCCAGTCCTGATTCTCGGCGAGAGCGGCACCGGCAAGGAGCTCGTCTCGCGCGCCATCCACGCCAACGGCCCGCGCGCGACGCGGCCGTTTGTCGCCATCAACTGCGGCGCCATTCCAGAAACGCTGCTGGAGTCAGAGCTCTTCGGCCACACCCGCGGCTCGTTCACTGGCGCCGTCGCCGACCGCAAGGGCATCATCGAGCAGGCGACCGGCGGCACGGTACTGCTCGACGAGATCGGCGAGACATCGCTGGCGCTTCAAGTGCGGCTGCTGCGGACGATTGAGGAAGGGGAAGTGCGGCCCGTCGGCGCCGGGCGTACGGTGAAGGTCGACGCCCGTGTCATTTCGGCGACGAACCGCAATCTCGAGAAGGAAGTCGCAGCGCAGCGCTTCCGTCAGGATCTCTTCTATCGCCTGAGCGTCATCGTCATCACCGTGCCGCCGCTGCGCGGGCGGCGCGCCGACATTCCATTGCTGGCAGGGCAGTTCCTGACGAATGCGTGCGCGCGCACCGGGCGGGCCGTGGAGATCGCCCCGGACGCGATCGATGCCCTGGCATCCTACGACTGGCCCGGGAACGTCCGCGAGCTCGAAAACACGATCGAGCGACTCGTGCTCTTCAGCCGCGGCGCTTCAATCCATGCTGCCGATCTGCCGCCGGCGATCAGCTCCGTCGGCGCGACGACGCAGCTGCACACGCAGCTCTTTACGGATCTCCCATCGCTCGACGAGCTCGAGCGGCGATATCTCCTGCACGTCCTGCAGGCCGTGGGCGGCAACCGGACCAGGGCGGCCGAAGTCATGGGCATCGATCGGCGCACGCTGTATCGCATGGCCATCAGGTTCGGTTTGAACCTGCCGCATGTGGGAGAAGAAGAATAATGCTGAATGTTGAATGCTGAATGCTGAAGTGAATGTTGAATTCGAATCCTTCATTCAGCACTCAGCATTCAGCACTCAGCATTACAATAGAATCCACCCATGGACGTGCCCGAATACCGGCCGCTCGAACGTTTCTGGCCCTACGTGGACCTGCCGGAGCAGCCGAGCGACGAAGAGCTCGCACAGCTCGACCCCGCCCTTGCGGAGGCGCTTTTCGGCCGGCCGCGGCAGCCGTTCTCGGTGTCGCTGCAGTTCCCGACGTTTGCCGGGCCCGACTTTGCGCGCGCGCTGGAGCTTGCTCGAGCGTCAGCGGAGTACCGGGAGATCGGCAGCGGCGCCGAACTCAGGCACCGCGCGCGCTTCTTTCCCGGTGACGCTCTCCGTTTACGCACCCTGTTCGAGATTGTCGGACGCCTCGACGCCTGCGAGGTCCTGATCGACGATCGGCCACTGCCGTATGCCCGCGAGTTGTGGCTGCCGCTGATGTGGTTTCTGATTTCCTAGGCGGCTCGCGACCTGATGGCTGAACAAACAGACGTCCAGAAGGACCTGCAACTCCTTGCCGCTGATCTCAAGCGGCTCGAGGGGGAGTACAACATGTTCTTCTCCGGACGCCTGCCGCGCCCGCCCTGGGAGACGCGCGGCCGTGTCGAGGCCGTGATCAAGCGCTACGATCGCGGCGCCAGCATGGGCACCGGCGACCGGTTCCGCTTCGAGATGCTGCAGTCTCGATTCCAGTCGCTCGTCGAGCTCTGGGACCGTGGCTTGCGCTCGCGCGAGGAAGGGCGTGCCGGCCCGTTCGCTCAGCCGCTGCCGAAGGCCAAGACCAAGGCGGCCAAGCCCGCGACCGGCAAGGTCGTCAGCGTTACGGCCTTCACCGATCCGGTGAAGGAGATGGACAAGCTGCACACGCTCTACAGCTCGCTGATGGACGCACGCCGGCAGCACGGCGAAGACGTCGTGCCGTTCCACAAGTTTGCGGCGCTGGTGAAGACCCAGGTGACGAAACTGCGCGACGAGGGAAATCCGGAGGTTGCGTTCCGCGTCGCCGTGAAAGACGGAAAGGTTGCCTTTACGGTGCGGCCGATGAAAGAGATGAAGGAAGGGAAGGATTCGAAAGAGTGAGGGGGGTCGAACTAGAGACCGGAACGCCCGTGAGCGTCCCGGTCTCGTGCCGGGATTTAGCTGGGCTTCGTCACGTTGCCAGCCTGCTGGCCTTTGGGACCGTCGACGATCTCGAACTCGACCGCCTGACCTTCCTCGAGCGTCCGGAAACCATTGCCCTGGACGGCCGAGAAGTGGACGAACACGTCCGCCCCGCCTTCGCGTTCAATGAAACCGTAACCCTTGGCGTTGTTGAACCACTTGACCTTACCTGTGATACGCATCGTACATTTCCTGCCTTGCGAAGCCGCGGCGTGTTTGCGCCGCATGATACCTATCCCCGGCACCGCGTATTAACGATGACCGTGGACACAAAAAAAGACCGCGAGAGCGCGGCCTCGACTTACGATAGCTGGCCTCCCAGCCAAGGGCCATACTAGGGGTTTTGCCTGTAAATGTCAAGTAAATCGCCAATTATGCGTGCAATTCTGAGTGTTTCGGATAAAACGGGCCTTTCGGATTTCGGAAAGGGCCTCGATCGGCTTGGGGGTCGAGCTGGTCTCCACGGGCGGGACGGCGAAGGCGCTCGCGGACGCCGGTTTGCCCGTCCGCAACGTCTCGGACGTCACCGGGTTCCCCGAGATGATGGACGGCCGGGTGAAGACGCTGCATCCCGCCATCCATGCCGGCATCCTCGCACGTCGTTCCCGCCCGGACGACCTCGAAGCGATCGCCCG
This sequence comes from uncultured Acidobacteriota bacterium, assembly GCA_963830815.1. Classification (GTDB taxonomy): domain Bacteria; phylum Acidobacteriota; class Vicinamibacteria; order Vicinamibacterales; family 2-12-FULL-66-21; genus DATBJJ01. The sequence continues at coordinate 41,004 of CAWHNN010000001.1, forward strand.
TCACGGCATAACGCCGGTTGACCTGGTCGTCGTCAACCTCTATCCCTTCGCGAAGGCGGCACAGAATCCGGACACGCGTTTCGACGCGCTGGTGGAAGAGATCGACATCGGAGGCCCGAGCCTGGTCCGCGCCGCCGCCAAGAACTTCCGCGACGTGCTCGTCGTCGTCGATCCGGCCGACTACGCACAGGTGCTCGAAGAGCTCGCGCGCTCGGGGGGCGTCAATCCCGAGTTCCGCTTCACGTTGATGCAGAAAGCCTTCGCGCATACCGGCCACTACGACACGATGATTGCCGGGACGCTGCAGACGGTGGACTACGCCGGCGGCGCGATGAAGCGTGGGCCGATGCCGGCGGATGCCGTCGCCAGGGATCTGCGTTACGGCGAGAACCCGCACCAGAAAGCATCCTGGACGGCATCACCTGTTCTGCCGGCGTGGCACATTCATCAGGGCAAGGAGTTGTCGTATACGAACCTCCTCGACCTCGATGCGGCGCTGCGTATCGCGCTGGAGTTTCCCGAGCCCGTGGGCGTGGTCATCAAGCACACGAATCCCTGCGGTGTCGCGCTCGGCGCGACGATTGCCGAGGCCTACGTCCGGGCGCGCGAAGCCGATCCGCTCTCGGCATTCGGCGGCATCGTCGGACTCAACCGCACGCTCGACGTCGAGACGGCGCGCGCGCTGACGTCGACGTTCATCGAAGCCGTGATCGCCCCTGGTCTCGACGACGAGGCAAGGGCGATCCTGGCGACGAAGGCCAACCTGCGCGTGGCGACGACCGACTTCGCCAAGCCTGGCGACGCTCGACTCATCGCTGAAGCGCGAGCTGCGCTCGTTCCTGGGCGGGACGTTGATGCAGGAGCGCGGACACTGTCACCGAAGCCCACGATCCGTGGCCGCACGGCGAGATGCCGAAAGTCGCAACCAGGCGCGCGCCGACGCCAGACGAATGGCAGGCGCTGCGTTTCGCCTGGCGCGTCTGCGGACACGTGAAGTCGAACGCCGTGATCTTCACCGGCGCCGATCGGACGATTTCCGTGGGCGCCGGGCAGATGAGCCGCGTCGACGCGGTGAAGGTGGCGGTGATGAAGGCGCCTGCCGGCACCCTCGCCGGATCGGTTGCTGCGTCCGACGCATTCTTCCCGTTCCGCGACGGACTCGACGCCGTCGCCGACGCTGGCGCCACTGCCGTCGTCCAGCCCGGTGGCTCGGTGCGCGATGCGGAAGTGATTGCCGCTGCCGACGAGCGAGGGCTGGCGATGGTCTTCACGGGCAAAAGGCACTTTAGGCACTGACGGTCGCAATGCTGAATGTCGAATGCTGAATGCTGAATGAATGCTGAATACGGTGCGATCGAAAGAATTCTGAAGGACCAGAGCCCGGTAGTGACATTCATTCGCCCTTCCGCATTTCCTCTTTCACTTCAGCATTCGAAATTCAGCATTCAGCATTGCCTGCTGCTTTTCCTCGCCCTGTGTCCCGTACTTCATTGATCTCGGCGGCTCGTCCATCTGGGACGCGAACGAAGCGTTCTACGTCGAGACGCCGCGCGAGATGATGGAGCGTGGCGACTACGTCAACCCGCAATTCAACTACGAGCCGCGGATCAACAAGCCGGTTCTGAGCTACTGGATCGTCACCGGGTTCTATAAAGCGTTCGGGGTCTCCGTCGGCGTGCAGCGGATCCCGATTGCCATCGGCGGCATCGTCCTCATCGCTACGGCGTTCTTCCTGGCGCGCGCGGCGTCAGCCTCGGGACGCTCGACCATGGCGGCATGGTGGGCGGCGGTCGGCCTGGCCGTCTCCCCGCGCCACCTCATGTTCTCGCGGCGCATCTTCATCGACATCTACATCTCGATGTTCATGGCGCTGACGCTGCTGTTCTTCGCGTTGTCCGAGCGCTATCCGGCGCGTCGGCGCCTGTTCCTCGTGCTGATGTACGTCAGCGTCGGTCTCGGCGTGCTGACGAAAGGGCCGGTGGCGGTCCTGCTGCCGGGGCTGGCCTTTGGCGCTTACCTCATCGTGCATGGCGAGCTGAGACGTCTGCGCGACATGATGATTCCGATGGGCCTGCTCATCGGCCTCGCCATCGTCGTGCCGTGGTATGCGGCGCTCTATCAGCAGTCCGGGTGGGCGCCGATCAAGTCGTTCATCTTTGGCGAGAACCTCGCGCGTTACGTCGAGGGGGCGGGCGTCAACGCCGATCGTCCCGTGTGGTGGTATCTGCCGGTCGTGCTCAGCGACTCGTTCCCGTGGTCGCTCTTCCTTTTTCCGGCGGCGGTGATGTGGCTGCGCGACCGACGCGGGTCCGCTGGCGCCGACGCCGGCTTCCGCATCCGAACGTTGCTCTGGATTTGGATCCTCGTGATCGTCGGGTTCTTTTCGTTGTCGGCGGGAAAGCAGGACCTCTACATCTATCCCATCGTTCCGGCGATCGTCAGCGCTGGCTGGCGTCGTAATGGTACGCGCCACCGATCCGGGCGCGGCGCCAGCGCCTCGCATTACGCTCGTGACTGCGGTGATCGGCGGCCTCGTCGCGGCGGCTGGTGTGGGTTTCTCGCGCTCTTCAACACGTCCCTTGCCGTCTACACACTAGCCGGGTCGGCTGCTGTTGGCGTGATTGCGATTGCCGGCGGCACGGCGGCGATGTTCCTCGCCGTTCGCCGTCGCGAATCGATGGCGCTGACGATCGTCGCGACGTCGCTCGTTGCCGTGAACTGGATTTTCGTCAGCAGGATGCTGCCGAGCTTCGAGGCGTACAAGCCGGCGCCCGCGCTGGCGGCGATCCTCGAAGAGCGCGCCGCGCCAGAGGATCTCATCGTCACTTACAACGTCGCGCTGCCAAGCCTGGTCTACTACCTGCGGCGCCACACCGACGTCTTCTATGATCACGGCCCGGTGCTCGAACTGCTGGGCAGCAGGAAGCGCATGTTCCTGCTCGTCTACCGGGAGGACTACGAACGCGCGATCAAGCCGGTGTCGCCGGTGCCGCTCTGCCAGATCGGCTCCCGGCCGACATTCGACGTGAAGCTGCAGAAATGTGCTCTCTCGCGCCCGGCCGCCGCAGGTGTTGTTGCTGACAACAGATTGTGGAAGCCGGCTGGCTGGTGCACCCGAGGGCGCCTCGCGGCTCGCTGCTCGCGGTCGGATGACCGGCGACTGAAGACTGCCGACTGAAGACTGCCGACTGACGCCTAACGACTATCGACAGTTCGACTGTCGCAGCTCGTCGATAGATACCGTCGCCGCCCCGAACTTGCCAACGACGATGCCCGCGGCGCGGTTGGCGATGCGCGCGGCGTCGCTCAACGACGCGCCTGCGGCCGCTGCAAGCGCGAGCGCGGCGATGACCGTATCACCCGCGCCTGTCACGTCTGCGACTTCCCGCGCTTCGGCCGGAAGATCGATCTCATAGTCCTTGCCATCGTCTTTGGCCAGCAGCCACATCCCGTGTTCGCCGCGCGTGATGAGCACCGCGTCGCTGCCGGCCCGCGTGCGGAACAGCCGGGCCGCCTCGCGCGCGTCGGCGGCCGTGCGAATCCGCATGTGCGTCACCGATTCCGCCTCGATGTGATTCGGCGTAACCAGCGTGGCGCCGGCATAGCGCTCGATGTGCGGGACCTTGGGGTCCACGAGCAGCGGGATTCATGCGCCCGCGCTGCGTCCGCCGCGGCGGACGCGACTCGGGCGAGTCACGACACCCTTCATGTAGTCGGATATGACGATGGCGTGCGCCTGGCCGGCGAGCTCGCCAATTCTCTTGATGATCGCTGCCTCGATCGTGGAATCGATCGCGGCGTCGGCCTCGTAGTCGATACGCGCGACCTGCTGGTTTCGCGTCGTGACCACGCGCACCTTGCGAGTCGTGCAGCGGGACGGATCGCTGACGACGCCGCCGGTCGTGATCGAGCGCCCGGAGAGGTCTTCGAGCAGCCGCGCTCCGTCAGCATCATGGCCGACAATGCCGACAGCATCGACGTGGCCGCCGAGAGCGATGATGTTGTTCGCGACGTTGGCGGCGCCGCCCAGCCGCCACGTGTCATGGTTGAAGCGGACAATCGGAACCGGTGCTTCCGGGGAGATCCGTTCGACGGTCCCGATGACGAACTGATCGACCATCAAATCGCCGATGACGAGGATTGAGCGTCCGGCAAAACGGTCGAGGAGTCCAGCAACCAGGGCAGACGGGGAAGACACTTACGCCGCCTTCCGTTCGACGGCTGGTGCCGGAAAGCGCTCGGCGGCGTATGGCAGCGTGACGATGACGAGAAACAGCATCAGAAATTCCGAATCGCCGAAATTGTATTCGAACATCCCTGCGGCCAGCATCGCGACGACGCTGGCGATGCCGGCGGTGGCGATGGACGGAATCGCGGATGCCTTGCGGAACTTCAGGAAGTCGGCGAGCAGCGTCCCGATGAACCACAACCAGATGGCGAGGGCTGGCAGCCCGCGTTCCGCCGCGATCTGCAGCGGCACGTTGTGCAGGTGGGAGTTGCGCTGGCTGACAGCCGTGGGTTCGCGATAGCCGGGATAGACCTGGATCACCATGTCGGGCCCGACGCCGGTGATCGGGTTGTCCTTGATGATGCGGATGCCGCTCTTGATCATCGCGATCCGGTCGCGGTTCGATTGCAAGGTCGACGTGCTGGTCACGCTGTCGCCGACGCGCGATTTCAAGGACAACGCCGACGAGAAGCGATCGCTGATCGCGGTTGGCGCGAAGGCGATGACCAGGCCGAGCGCCACCGGGAGGAACGCCGCAAGGCGGAACACCGAGCGGATGTTACGGAGCATGAAGAGCGTGCCGATGCCGGCACAGGCGCCGACCCAGGCGTTCCTGCTCAGCGTCAGGACCAGCGCCACGAGCACCGCGGGCAGGATGAGCGCGGCCCAGGCCCGCTCGCGCCGGCGGAACATGACTCGCGCCACTGCCAGGCAGGCCACCAGCATGATGACGCCGGAGTACGTCATGTAGTGTCCAAGATTGCCCTGCACGCGGCGCGCGACGTTGTCGAAGTCGAGGATGCCGGTACTGGACGATGCCGTAGACGGCGTTCAGCGCGCCAACGGTGATCACGACATCGATGACCGTCAACGTTCGCTCGCCGCGAACGATGCGATACGTGATGGGCACGATCGCAAAGAGCAGCAGCTGCTTGCAGTCCGTCAGGCTGACGATGCGATCGACCGAGAACACGGACGCGACCAGCGTCGCGGCGGCGTAGGCGGCCAGCGGCCAGAACATCCGCGGCACCTGCGGCCGCTCGCGGTTGACGACGAGGATGGCGATCCACAGGAGCGCGGCGACGGCGAGCAGGATCTCGGAAACGGCAATCGAGAATTGCGGCGCCGCCGCGAACCCGAGGAGGCAGACGTACGCCACGCGCTCGAGGCCGGACATGCGATCCGGCGGCGATTCGATCGGCAGGCGCGCAGGGGCCAGCATCAGTGGACTCGCACTTTTGCGGCGCTCCGGGCCAGCGCCCGTTCAGCAGCGGCAATGACCGCCTGCGGGGCAATGGTCGTCAGGCATCTGAAGTCCCCGGGAACGCAGACGCGCTGTTCACACGGCCGGCAGGGGAGGCCCATGATCTGCACGGCTTCCGTGGCAAGGCCCGGATCGCGCCACGGCGCCGAGCGTTCCTCCAGCGTCGGACCGTAGATACCGACGATCGGTGTCCGCGTCGTCGACGCGATGTGCAGGGGGCCGGTGTCGCCGCCGATAAAGAGCGCGCTTCTCGCGATGAGCGCGCGCAGCTCCGCGAGGTCGACGTCGCCAAACGCGAGAACCTGCGCCGCGCGGCGTTGGCCCCAATTCGCGTCGCGCCGCATCGGCGATGCGATCCGCGGCAAGGCGATCGGAGGGGCCCGAGCTCAACACGATGCGCCGTCGATCGTCGGAGGCGGCGAGCCCGGCGACCAGCGCCGCGAAAGACGACTCCGGCCATCGCCGAAACGGATTGCCGGCGCTGACGTGCACCACCGCGAGATCGTGTCGTTCATCGACACCCGCCGCTCGCAACCGCTCCGCAACGCGCGCGTCCGCCACCGCATCGAGTGGCATCTCGGTCGGATTGCGGGCAGGATCGGCCGCCGTGCCGGGCCAGCCGTCGATTGCCGAGAGGAGCTCCCACTGGTTGACGACCGAGTGCCGTGGCTGAAGGCCGCGCGGTCGATGCACTTTTCGTGTGTACTGCCAGCCGCGGCCAGGGATGTCGTAGCCGATGCGCTGCGGCGCGCCGGTCGCCCACGTCAGCCATGAGCTGCGTGGCCCGCCGTGCAGATCGAGGACGACGTCGAAACGCTGCGCGCGCAGACGTCGCGCGAGCGCGACATCGTCACGAAGCCTGGCCCATCCGCGGGTGCGGGAGATGATGATCACGTCTGCGAGGTTCGGGTTCCCGGCTACCACTGGCGCCGCCTCGCGCTCGACGAGATACGTCAGCCGCGAGTCCGGAAACGTCCGCTTGAGCGCGCCGACGAGCGGCGTGGTGAAGACGACGTCGCCGATGAGGCGAAGGCGAATGAGCAGTATCTTCACGTGACAGGCGTGCGCCGGCACGCCCGAGCTCCACGACCTAGGGTTCGACAGTGGCCTCGTCCAGCAGCATGACGGGGATGTCGTCCTTGATCGGATAGACGCGCTTGCATTGACCACACTTCAGCGCGGTGCCGTTCTTGACGAGCTCTACCTTGGTCTTGCAGTTGGGGCAGGCCAGTATCTCGAGCAGTTCAGGATCGACGGGCATGGCATTGACCTCGGCAGCGAGCTGCTGCCAGCGGCTGGCACTATACCAGATGCCGTTTGCGTCCCGCGGCCAGCTGACGTCATTATAGTCAGGCAGATGCGGTCTTTCCTGCCCCGATTCCTGGCTTTCGTCCTGGCCGTACCCGCCGTAGCGATGGCGGGCCAGCGCGCGCCGTCAGCGGGTGAGCAGGGCGACGCCGGCTACTATTTCCTCCTGGCGCGGCACTTCGAGAGCGCCGGGAACGTTGACGAAGCGATCAAGGCATACGGCCGCGCCATCGAGCTCGATCCGGCATCCGCCGAACTGCGCGCCGAGCTCGCCGGCCTCTACGCGCGCCAGGACAACGCCGCCGAAGCCATCGCCAACGCCGAGGCGGCCATCGCGCGAGATGCCGCCAATCCCGAGGCGAATCGCATCCTCGGCACCGTCTACGCCGCGTACGGCGAGCGCCGCATGCCGATGCGGCCGGGCGAGGATCCGTCCACGTATGCCGCGCGCGCCATCGCCGCCCTCGAGAAGGCCCTCGGCGACGGCTCCGACATCGGGTTGAATTTCCTGCTCGGACGCCTCTATCTCCAATCGAACGAGTTTGCCAAGGCCGTTCCGCTGCTCAGCCGCGTGGTCGATGAGCAACCGACGATGATCGAGGCCGTCATCCTTCTTTCGAATGCCCAGGAAGGTGCCGGCCAGACCGAGCAGGCCGTTGCCACGCTCGAAAAAGCTCCTGACTGAGAATCCGAGCTCGTTCCGCGCGCAGCTCCGCCTCGCGGAGGTCTACGAGCAGAGTGAGCAGTGGAATGCGGCGGCCGATGCTCTCGCCAAGGCGCAGGCGCTCAATCCGAAGGCGCCGATGATCGCGCGCCGCGCAGGCGGTGGCGCTCTTGTCCGCGGGGCGTGGCCCGGAGGCTCGGGATCTCCTGCAGACGTCCATCGCTGGCGGGCGCATGGACGGAAAAGATCCGATCGTGCTCTACCTGCTGGCCGAGAGTCAGCGCGCCTCCAAGCAGCTCGACGAGGCGGAGGCGACAGCACAGAGACTCATCGCCGCCAATCCCGAAGATACACGCGGCCTGCACGTGATGTCGCTCATCCTTCAGGACAAGGGTGACGTCAAGGGCGCCGAGCGCGTGCTGCGAGACTTGATCGGGCGCGATCCGATGGACGCGAACGCGCTCAACTCGCTCGGCTACATGCTGGCCGAGCGCGGCGATCGTCTCGAAGAAGCGGTGAGCGCTCCTGCAGCGGGCGCTCAAGATCGAGCCCGGCAACCCGTCATACCTCGACAGCCTCGGCTGGGCCTACTTTCAGCAGGGCCGCCTCGATCTCGCCGACCCTCCACTCACGGAAGCAGCCGAAAAGCTGCAATCGAACTCCGTCGTCCAGGATCATCTCGGTGACCTGCGCTACAAGCAGCAACGCTTCGCCGACGCGGCGGCGGCGTGGGAACGCGCGCTCAGCCGGCGACGGCCAGTCGGTCGACAAGTCAAAGCTCCAGGGCAAGATTCGCGAGGCTCGAGGCCGGATGTGAATCGCCGGATCCGATCTCCTGCCGGCAGTCCTCTGCCTCGTTACGATTTCCTGCGCGCCTCGGATCGTGTCGCTGCCCTCCGGCGGGGGGACGGATTTCCCCGGCTACGCGCCGGCGTTGGAGCAGGCCACAAGACCTGCGCGTCCGTGAAGACGCTGGTGGCCGTGATGTCGATCTCCGGCCGCGCCTACCGGCAACGGCTGCGCGCCAAGATTGACGCGGGTTTCGAGGCGCCGTCGCGCGTCCGACTCGAGCTGCCAGCGCCGGGCAAGCCATTCTTCACCTACGTTGTCGACGGCAAGACCGCGACGCTCGTCCTGCCGCGAGACGGGCGCGTGCTGCGGGAAGCGCCGCCGGTGGATACGCTCGAAGCCCTGACCGGTGTTGCCATCGGTCCCGACGATCTGCGGACGATCGTCGCCGGCTGCGGGCTGACGGCGCGGTGACGTGGCCCGCGCGCGCAGCTTCGATGGTGGGTGGGTGGCACTCTATTCGGATCGTGCGACGACGTGGCTGCAGCAGGTTGCGGGGCAGTGGCAGCTGGCGGTCTCGACCCGTGAGAGCGCGAAGGGCGCCGCGGTCCCCTCGAGGTCCGCTACTCCGATTTTGTTGCCGGCAGGCCGACGACGATCAGGCTGCGCATGCTGGCGGACCTCGCGCGCGGCGGCGAGCCCGCAGCGAATACCGACTTGACGATCCGCCTGTCGCAGGTCGAGATCAACGAGCCGATCGATCCCGCGGCGTTTTCCGTCGAGGTGCCGTCGACGGCGACCCCTATCACTCTCGAGGATCTTCGGAAGGCAGGCCCGCTTGGCGGCTAGGAGCGCTTCCTTCAAACGGCTCCAGGTGCGACGCGCGCGCTCACGCCAAGGTGAATCTCGATCTGCGCGTCCTTGGCACCAGGCCGGACGGTTATCACGAGCTGCGCACGGTCTTTCAGTCGATCGATCTGCACGACACGCTGTTGTGCGCGACGCGGCCCGGGCCCGTTCGCGTTGAAGTGCCGCACGTCGGGCGTGCCGCTCGACGAGTCGAATCTCGTCTGGAAAGCGGCGGCGGCGTTGTGGACTGCCATCGGCCGGCCCGGAACGCTCTCGGACATCGTCATCTCGCATTCGCAAGGAGATACCGATGCAGGCGGGCCTCGGCGGTGGGAGCGCCGACGCGGCGGCGACGCTCCTGGCGCTTGGCGCGTCTCTGGGGTGGCGTGCCGTTGCCGCTGATACGCGACGTCGCGGCGGGCATCGGCGCGGACGTCGCCTACTTCCTGTCGGGGGGAACCGCACTGGGCCTCGGACGAGGCGAGGAGATTTACCCGCTGGTCGATTTACCGACGCACTGGGTGGTCGTCGTCCAGCCGCCGTACGGCATTTCGACTGCCGAAGCGTACTCCTGGTACGACGAGGATCGGGCTGCCGGCGTGCGCGAGCATCGCGAGCCGCAGATGCTGCCCGTTCCGTGGCCGACCCGCGCGGCGCAGATGATCAACGATCTCGAGCCGCCGGTCGTGCGCCGTCATCCCGGAGATTGGCGCCTTCAAGACCGTCCTGCGCGAGGCCGGGGCCGTTGCTTCGGCGATGTCTGGCAGCGGGTCCGCGGTTTTTGGCCTGTTTCGCACACAAGCGGCCGCCGCCCGGGCGCTCAAGCCGCGTGTCTCGATCGGGCGCCCGTGCCCGCCTGACGAGGACGCTGAGCCGCGCCGAGCACGAACGGCGGGCTCGCCCGGTTGCCACTAAATCCCGTTCGGTATAAACTTACCGTTTTGCGGACAGGCCGCGGGACGCGCCTGAGGAGTGGCGCTGACCAGCGCGCGACACAACCCATGCAGGACAACAGAGTCCCGTGGACTTCCGGCCGATGGGGCGTGGCCAAGCGGTAAGGCGCGGGACTTTGGCTCCCGTATTCGGAGGTTCGAATCCTCCCGCCCCAACCAGTCCTGAGTCACGCGAGGCCGACGGTATGAGTCGCGGGCAGCTGAAACTGTTTTCGGGCAGCGCACACCGTGCCCTCGCCGCCGAGATTGGCGAGTTCCTCGGCGTTGGACTGGGGCAGGCGCGGCTGCAGCGGTTCCCGGACACGGAAGTCTCGTTCCAGATCGACGAGAACATCCGTGGCACCGACGTGTTCGTGGTACAGCCCACGTGCGCGCCGGTTGACGAGCACCTCGTCGAGCTCTGCGTGATGATGGACGCGTTCCGCCGCTCGTCGGCGTCGCGGATCACGGCCGTCATCCCCTACTACGGATACGCGCGGCAGGATCGGAAGGACAAGCCCCGCGTGCCGATTTCGGCCAAGCTCGTGGCGAACCTGCTGAGCGCGGCCGGAGCGAATCGCGTCCTGACGATGGATCTGCACAAGGCGCAGATCCAGGGCTTTTTCGATATCCCGGTCGACCACCTGTTCGCGGCGCCCGTGATCATCGATTGCTGCGAGGGGCTGGCGCACCCGGACCTGACGATCGTTTCGCCGGACGCGGGTGGCGCCGAACGCGCGCGCGCTTACGCGAAGCGGCTCGACGCCGAGCTGGCGATTATCGACAAGCGGCGCGGCGACGATGGCACGGCGGAAGTGATGAACGTGATCGGCGACGTCGCCGGGCCGCACGTGCATCATCCAGGACGACATCATCGATACGGCCGGGACGATCGTGAAGGCGGCGAACGCGCTCAAGGCGAACGGCGCGGCGCGCGTGATTGCGTGCGCGGTCCACGGCGTGCTCTCGGGGCCGGCGATCGAGCGGCTCGAAGCGGCGCCGATCGAGCAGGTGATCATCACGAATACGATTCCGCTGCACACGGACCGGGCGCGGGCGTGCTCGAAGATTCGCCAGCTGTCGGTGGCGCGGCTGCTCGGGCAGGCGATTCGGAGCATCAACGAGGAAACGTCGGTTTCGTCGCTGTTCGTATAGGAGCTGCCGGCTGTCAGCGATCGGCTGTCAGCACGATTGGTGGCCAGGGGACCTGGGAAGTCTGGAACAACGTAGGCTCGAAGCCCGGAAGGCTGCGAGCTGAAAGCTGAGAGCTGAGAGCTGGTTATGGCTGTTGCAACACTGAAATTCGAAACGCGTGAGTCTCGAGGCAAGAACGAGGCGCGCCGGCTGCGCGCGAGCGGACGCATCCCGGCGGTGCTCTACGGCGCCGAGAAGGGAAAGGCGCTCGCGATTTCCGTCGATCCGAAGATGCTGTCGAGGATTCTGCACTCCGAGTCGGGCGTCAACTCGCTCATCGCGCTCGAGGGCGAGCTCTGGCGCCGGCAGGACGCGCGCGTCCTGGTCAAGGAATACCAGCTCGACCCGATCGATCACCATCTCCTCCACGCCGACTTCTACCAGGTCGCGATGGACAAGATGCTGACCGTCACCGTGCCGATCGTGCTCAAGGGCGAAGCCAAGGGCGTCAAGCAGCAGGGTGGCATCGTCGACTTCGTCAACCGCGAGATCGAGATCGAAGTGCTGCCGGGCGACATCCCCGAGAACATCACCGTCGAGATCAGCGAGCTGATGCTCAACCAGGGCGTGCGCGTCCGCGACATCCACACCGAAGGCGCGAAGTGGAAGCCGCTCAGCGACGGCGACATGATGCTCGTGCACGTCGTGGCGCTGAAGGTCGAGGAGGAAGCGCCGGCGGCCGAAGCGGCAGCCGCGGCGCCGGGTGCGCGCGGCCGAGCCCGAGGTCATCAAGAAGGGCAAGGCCGACAAGGAAGAGGAGGAGTAACGCGAGCGTCGGCGCCCCGCGAGCCTGAGCGACGGGGCCCTGCGAGCTCTAAAGAATGAAGCTCGTCGTGGGCTGGGCAACCCCGGTCGAAAGTACGCCGGTACCCGCCACAACGTCGGGCTTCGAGGTCGTCGACGCGCTGGCGGCGCGGCACCGGCTCGAGTGGGAGTCGGCGCCGGCCGAGGCGTTCATCGCGAAGTGGCGAGCGGCCGGCGCGATGCTGGTCAAGCCGCTGACGTTCATGAACCTCAGCGGCTACGCCGTCGGCGAGCTGCTGCGCTACTTCAAGGTCGACGTCGCCGACCTGCTGGTCATCGTCGACGAAGCGCAGCTCGAGCTCGGCCGTCTGCGCGCCCGCCCGAGCGGCTCGGCGGGCGGGCACAACGGCCTGAAGTCGCTCATCGAGCAGCTCGGGACCGAGGAGTTCGCGCGGCTGCGGTTCGGTGTCGGCCGCGGCGACGCGCGCCGCGATCTCGCCGACCACGTGCTGGCGAAGTTCGACACAGGATGAGCAGCCGGTCGTAGCGGAGACGATCGCCGGGCGGCCGACGCCGCCGAGGCTTTCGTCATCGACGGCCTCGAGCCGATGATGAACCGGTTCAATCGGAGAGAAGACAGCAGAGACAGTTAGAAGAGAAGCGAGAAGCTTGAGAAGCCGAAAGAAGGCGGCAGAACAATCCGTTTTCTCCTTGCTGCCGGCAGTGCCGGTAGCCATCAGTCCACAAGGAGAGTCATGAGCGCCAGCAGACAGTACGAGCTCGTCTATCTCGTCACGCCAGACGCCTCCGACCAGGAGGTTGCCGATCTGCACACGCAGATCGAGCAGATCGTCCAGCGGTTCGGCAGCGCGACGTCCTCGACAAGACCGAGAACTGGGGCCGGCGCAAGCTCGCCTACGAGATCGGCCATCACCGCGAGGCGATCTACGTCGTCGAGACGATCAGCAGCACGTCGGGCGACGTGATGAAGGAGATCGATCGGCGCCTGCGCGTGATCGATCAGGTCATCCGGCATCTCGTCGTCCGCGTCGACGAGGAGATGCGCGTGGCGGAGCGGACGCGCGACATGCGCAAGGCCAACCAGGCGCGGCGCCGCGTCGCCCGCGGCCTGCCGCCGGAGCCGGCGCCGGGCGAGTAGCGCGGCGACCAGGACGGATGACGACCGCGACATGATGGAGGTTCAGCGATGAGCGAGGAACGAGGCGGCGCGGCCGCGGGCAAGAGCGGCGACAAGGACAAGGGCAAGGACGGCGCCGCGCCGGGGCGGGTTCTTCCGCCGCCGCCGCGTGTGCAAGTTCTGCGCGGAGAAGATCGACTACATCAACTACAAGGACGTGCGCCTGCTCGCGCCGTTCCTGCCCGAGCGCGGCAAGATTCAGCCGCGCCGGATTTCCGGCACCTGCGCGCTGCATCAGCGCAAGCTGCAGACCGCGATCAAGCGCGCGCGGCAGCTGGCGCTCGTGCCGTATGTGACTGACTAGCTGCCGGCAGTCGGCTCACGGCCGTCAGCGCGTGATCTTCGACAGCTTCGCGAGCTGACGCCGTGAGCTGTCAGCTGAAAGAGTGACAACACATGGAAGTCATACTCAGAGAACACGTCGACAACCTCGGCCGCCGCGGCGAAGTCGTGAAGGTCGCCAACGGCTACGCGCGGAACTTCCTGCTGCCGCGCAAGCTGGCGCTGGCGGTGACCGAGGCGAACAAGCGGCAGATCGAGCGCGAGCGCGCAGCCGCCGAAGCGCGCGAGCTCGAGGAGAAGTCGCAGGCCGAGGCCTTCGCGCCAGCGGCTGTCGCAGACCGAGAGTCGAGATCGCGCGCCGCGTCGGCGAGAACAACACGCTCTACGGCTCGGTGACGTCGGCCGACATCGCGCAGGCGCTCGCACGCCAAGGGCTTCGACATCGACAAGCGCAAGATTCAGCTGCCGGAGCCGCTCAAGGCGCTTGGCGAGTCGGTCGTGCCGGTGAAGGTCCATCGCGAAGTCACGGCGCAGGTCGCGTCAACGTCGTCGCCGAAAAGCGCTAGAAGCTCGACTTCGGCCGTGCGCCGATCGGGCGATCGACTGGGCGTGAGGGCTGCGGTCGATCGCTTCGCTCTCAATCTGCTATTCTTCAGCTCGATCGTTTCTCTCCGATGCCTGACGTCGCCGCCGAACGTACCCTCCCGCACAGCCTCGACGCCGAGAAATCCGTCCTCGGCGCGATCCTGATCCACAACGACGCGTTCAATCACGCCGCGGAGCTCATCGACGGCGCGCGACTTCTTTCGCGACGCGCACCGGCGGATCTTCAACACGATGGTCGCGCTCAGCGAGCGCAACGACGCCCATCGATTTCCTGACGCTGAAAGAGGAGCTGCCGCGCGGCGGTCAGCTCGACGAGGTCGGCGGGCCGGCCTACATCGCGTCGCTCGCCGACGGCGTGCCGCGCTCCGCCAACGTCGAGTACTACGCGCGCATCGTCAAAGAGAAGTCGACGCTCCGCAACCTGATTCACTCGGCGAACAAGATCCTCGCCGAGGCCTACGAGGCCGAGCAGGAGCCGGATCTGCTGCTCGACGAGGCCGAGCGCGCGATCTTTGCGATCGCCGAGGATCGCATCCGCGCCGGGTTCGTGCCGCTGCGCGATCTCGTGCAGGGCAGCTTCGCGACGATCGAGAAGCTGCAGCAGCACAAGGGGCTCGTCACCGGCGTGCCGACCGGCTTCGTCGATCTCGACGAGATGACGTCCGGTCTGCAGCCGTCCGACCTCGTGCTCGTCGCAGCGCGGCCGTCGATGGGCAAGACGAGCTTCGTTCTGAACATCGCGCAGCACGTCGGGACGTCGACCGACATGACCGTCGGCATCTTCAGCCTCGAGATGTCGAAGGAGCAGCTGTTCATGCGCATGCTGACGTCCGAGGCGCGCATCGATGCCCATCGGTTCCGCAGCGGGTTCCTGAGCGAGAAGGACTACGGACGGCTGTCGCAGGCGCTCGGCACGCTGGCCGAAGCGAAGCGTCTACATCGACGACACGGCGTCGATCGGCGTGCTCGAGATGCGCGCCAAGGCGCGGCGGCTCAAGGCCGAGCACGGCCTGCACCTGCTCGATCATCGACTACATCCAGCTGATGCAGGGACGCGGCCGCTTCGAGAGCCGGCAGGCGGAACTGGCGTCGATCTCGCGGTCGCTCAAGGGCCTCGCGAAGGAGCTGAACGTGCCGATCGTCGCGCTGTCGCAGCTCTCGCGCGCGCCGGAGACGCGATCGGATCACCGGCCGCAGCTGTCTGACCTGCGCGAGTCGGGCGCCCTCGAGCAGGACGCCGACGTCGTCATGTTCATCTACCGCGCTGAGCAGTACCGCGACGAGGACGGGCAGCTGAACCCGGAAGATCAGGGCTCGGCCGAGATCATCATCGGCAAGCAGCGCAACGGCCCGACCGGAACCGCGAAGCTCGCGTTCATCAAGGAGTACACGCGCTTCGAGAACCTGGCGCACGGCGCAGCGCCAGTGATCCGGCCGACGGTGGCGCGCGTCGATCTCGACGCCATCCGCGGCAACTTCCGCGTCGCATCGCTCGCGTTACCTCGGGCTCCGGCAGACCTCGTCCCGCGCCGCGCATCATCGCCGTCGTCAAGGCGAACGCCTACGGCCACGGCGCGCCGCAGGTCGCGCTGGCGCTCGAGGAGGCGGGCGCGGCGATGCTGGCGTGCGCCGACATCGAGGAGGCCATCGTGCTGCGCCAGGCGGGCGTGCGGGCGCCCATCCTCGTCTTCGGCGCGCTCAGCGTCAGCGACCTCGACGGCGTGTTCGAGCACGACCTGACGCCGACGATCTCGACGCCCGGCGCGGCGCGCGCGCTGCAGGCGGCCGCGGCGCGCCGCGACGTCGACGCTGCGCTGCCACCTCAAGATCGACACCGGGATGAACCGTCTGGGTTTCCGCCACGACAATCTCGAGCGGACGCTGCCGGAAGTCGTCGCCAGCCCGAACCTCGCGTTCGACGCCGTCTACACGCATTTCGCGACCGCCGACGATCCCGAGCACCGATGTTCGCCGAGCAGCGCGACTCGGTTCGAGGCGCGCTATCGACAGCTGCCGGCGCTCGGGCATCAGACGCGCGCGTTCGCCACGCGGCAAACAGCGCCGCGTTGCTGCGCGACGAGCGGGTCTGGTACGACTTCGTCCGGCCCGGGACTGCTGCTCTACGGCGTCGTGCCGCCGCCGCTGGCGACGACGATCGGGCTGCGGCCCGCGCTGTCGCTGCATAGCCGCATCGTCGCGGTCAAAGGCATGCGTCCCGGCGAGGGCTCGGGTTACGGCATCAAGACGACGGTCAGCGAGCCTCGCATCCTCGCGGTCGTTCCCGCCGGCTACGCCGATGGCCTCGATCTCCGGCTTGCGGGCCACGGCTTCATGCTCGTCCGCGGCCGCCGCGCTCCGATCGTCGGCTCTGTCTGCATGGACATGACGATGATCGACGTGACGGGAACAGAGGTCGCGCCCGGCGACGAAGTCGTCATTGTCGGCCAGCAGGGCGACGAGTCGATCGGGGTTCGCGAGATCGCCGCGTCGATCGGAACGATTCCGTACGAGCTGTTGTGCCGCGTCGGCAGCCGGATACAGCGGGTGTATTCGTAGCGGCTCGCGCTCGCGGCTCGCGGTTTGCTGCTCAGCTGTTGCAAATTCTGCCACCTGCGCAGTTGCCACCTGCCAGCTGCGATGGGAAACAACATCAGTGTCTTGCCGAATGCTCTAAGCTGGAGAGGTGCTGCGTGCCTCTAGCGACCCCAGTGCAGGAATCTTGCAACAGCGAACAGCCAGCAGCGAGCAGCCGAGCAGCGAGCCGCGAAAATGAAACCCCCGAGAACCGTCTTCGCCTGTCAGGAATGCGGCGCGCAGTCCGCGAAGTGGCTGGGCCGCTGCCCGGATTGCGGCGCATGGAACTCGATGATCGAGGAGCGGCCGATGCCGGCGGCAGTGGCCGCGGCGGCGACCGAGAAGCGGTACACGCTTGCAGCCGCGGCGGGGCCGCAGCTTTACGCCGACATCGACACGGTCGTCGCCGAGCGACTGTCGACCGGTATCGGTGAGTTCGACCGCGTTCTCGGCGGTGGCGTCGTCCCCGGGTCTCTGGTCCTCATCGGCGGCGAGCCGGGCATCGGCAAGTCCACGCTGCTGCTGCAGGCGGCGGCACACTTCGCGAAGGTCATCGGTCCGGTGCTGTACTGCTCGGGCGAAGAGTCCGAGCACCAGATCAAGTCTCGCGGCGAGCGGCTCGGCGTGGAGCGGGCGCCCCTCTACATCCTGGCGGAGACGTGTCTCGAGCGCATCCTCGAAGAAGTGGCCCGCCTGCGTCCGGCGTTTCTGATTGTCGATTCCATCCAGACCGTCTTTTCGCTGAAGTTCCAGTCGGCGCCCGGCAGCATCGGGCAGGTACGCGAGTCCGCGACGCAGCTGCTCTTTGCGGCCAAGGGCCAGAACATCCCGACGTTTCTCGTCGGTCACGTCACCAAGGACGGCAATCTTGCGGGGCCGAAAGCGCTGGAGCACATCGTCGACACGGTGCTCTATTTCGAAGGCGAGAAGCATCACGCGCATCGCGTCGTGCGCGCCGTGAAGAATCGGTTCGGCGCCGTCAGCGAGCTCGGCGTCTTCGAGATGACAGGCGGCGGTCTCAAGGCCGTACCGAACCCTTCGCAGCTGTTTTTGGCCGAGCGGGCGGCGAACGCGCCGGGCTCAGCCGTTCTCTGCTGCGTCGAAGGATCGCGTCCGCTGCTCGTCGAAGTCCAGGCGCTCGTCAGCACGAGTTCCTACGGCAACGCGAGGCGCATGGCCAGCGGCCTCGATCAGAACCGGCTGTCCCTCCTGCTCGCCGTGCTCGAGAAGCGCGCCGGCCTGAACCTGATCGCCGAGGACGTGTTCGTGAACGTGGCTGGCGGCATGGCTGTGGATGAGCCGGCGGCGGATCTCGCCATCCTGGCCGCCGTGGCCTCGAGCGTGCGCAATCGGCCGATCAAGGCTGCCACGGCGGTCTTTGGTGAAGTCGGCCTGGCGGGCGAGGTCCGCGGCACCAGCCAATCGTCGCTGCGCGTCCGTGAGGCATCGCAGATGGGCTTTACGCGCTGCGTGGTCCCGGAAGGCAACGTCGCTCCGGCCGACTCTGCAGGCTGCGAAATCATCGGGGTCAAGACCGTATCGGAGGCACTGGAACAGTTGATCGATTGGTAGCGAAGTAGGGCAGTATCATAGGGAAGTCTTCATACTTGGCGTTCTTTCTTCGCGGAGCTCATACATGCCCTGGCATCTGATCGTCCGTGTTCTGTTCTGTACTGGCAGTTACCTACGCAGCCGTTCTCGTCCGGCCGTTCACCAGCGACGTCTGGACGAATGCGATTGTTGGCGCGCTCCTCGGCCTCGTCATCATTGGCGTCGAGGCGCGGCTGCGCGAGGCTGAGGTCACGGACCTCCTCGGCGCGCTCATCGGTGGGGCAATCGGCCTAGGCCTGGCCAAGACAATCGGGGCGGCCCTCTTCTGGGCGGACGCTAACGATCCCCGTGTTGCCTTTCTGCACAGCTTCACGCTCCTCGTGTTTCCCTACCTGGGAATTGTCATGGGTGCGAGGAAGGGCGAGTGGCTCGAGCCGGCTCGGCTGGCGTCGCTCTTCCGCGATACCGGCCCTCAGAAACGCTACCGTCTCCTCGACACGAGCGTGATCATCGACGGCCGCATCGCCGACGTCTGCGAAACCGGCTTCCTGGACGGGACGCTCGTCATCCCGCAGTTCGTCCTCAAAGAGCTCCAGCTCGTCGCCGACTCGCCTGACTCGCTCAAGCGCAACCGCGGGCGGCGCGGGCTCGACATCCTTCAGAAGGTGCAGAAGATGTCAGGGCTCGACGTGATGATTTCCGACATCGACTTTCCCGAGGTTCGCGAGGTCGACCTCAAGCTCATCGAGCTGGCCCGTACGCTCCAGGGCAAGATCGTCACGAATGACTTCAACCTCAACAAGGTCGCGCAGCTGCGCGGCGTCCAGGTCCTCAACATCAACGAGCTCGCCAACGCTCTGAAGCCCGTTGTCCTGCCGGGCGAGTTCATGAAGGTCTTCATCCTCAAGGAAGGCAAGGAATACAACCAGGGCGTGGCTTACCTCGACGACGGGACGATGGTCGTTGTCGACAACGCGCGGCGGATGATCAGCAAGAACATCGACATCGTCGTGACCAGCGTCCTCCAGACCACGGCCGGCAAGATGATCTTCGGGCGATATATCGAAGGGCCGGGCGCGCAGCAACCGGCGATCGGGCAGGTCGCGGTTCCTGCCGCCACTCCCGCGGCAGGCGTGGTGGCGACGTCCGCGGGGCGGGCCCAGCAGAACGCGAAGTGATCCCGCCGTATCACTGGTGGCGGACTGTCTTCTTTCTCATTCCCGCCATCGGCGTCTACACGATCGTCCTCGGGACGATTTCGATCCTCTCGTCGCTCGTCGATCGCAGTGGCGACTTCGGCCATAAATGCGCCCGTGCCTGGGCGTGGCTGATCCTCCGGACAACGGGCGTCAACGTTACCGTTCGCGGCGTCGACCTCCTCGAGTCCGGACGCAGCTACGTGTTCGCGTCGAACCACCAGAGCATCTACGACATCCCGATTGTCTTCGACTCGATCCCGGTGCAGCTTCGCATCGTCGCCAAGGATTCGCTGGGACGTTTCCCTTTTCTCGGCTGGCACCTGCAGCGCACCGGGCACTTGCTGGTCGATCGCAAGAGTCCCGGCGCCGGCATCGTCAAGAAGATGGCCCGCCTCGTCGGTGGCGCGCGCTCGCTCATCGTCTTCCCTGAGGGCACGCGCAGCACCGATGGCTCGGTGTCGCGCTTCAAGGGCGGAATGTTTCTCGTGGCGATCGACGCGGGACTGCCGATTGTCCCCGTCAGCATCGCCGGGAGCCGGCATGTCATGCTCAAGGGCCGGCTGATGACGTGCCCCGGCGACGTGACGATCACGGTCCACGAGCCGATTCCGACGGCAGGCATTGGCCGGGAGGGCGCGAGGGAACTGGCCGAGCGTGTTCGCGCCGTCGTCGTGCCGGATGTCAGCTGACTGGTGGCTGTCATATAATGAGTCGTTTGACCTCTGGGGCAAATTCTTCACCATGCAAGTGACGGCGATCATTGCGGCCGGCGGCAGCGGCACGCGGCTCGGCGCGGCCGTGCCGAAGCAACTGCTGCAGATCGGTGGCCGAACGATCCTGCAGCGTGCTATCGACGCCTTCAGATCGCATCCTGGTGTTGCAGAGGTCATCGTGGCGTTACCCGAGGCGGTTGTTGCTGCGCCGCCGTCGTGGCTCGAGGGCGTGAGGGTCGTGGCCGGCGGAGCGCGGCGCCAGGATTCGGTGGCGAATGCCTTTGCGGCGATCGCGGCCGACACCGAGATCGTCATGATTCACGACGCGGCGCGGCCGTTCGTGAGCGCCGATGTCATCACGAGGGCGATCGATGCCGCCGCGACGCATGGCGCAGCGATCGTGGCGCTCCCCGTCAGCGACACGGTCAAGCGTGTCGTTCGCGAGGGTGGCGCCGGCGACGGAGGCGTGATTACTGAAACACTGCCTCGAGATGAGATCTTTCTGGCGCAGACGCCGCAGGCCTTCCGCCGCGACGTGCTGGGTGCGGCGATTGCCGCTGGTCGCGGGTTGGCTACGGCGACCGACGAAGCGATGCTGGCGGAGCGCGCTGGGCATCACGTCCACGTTGTGGTGGGAGACGCGGCGAACGTGAAGATTACGACAGCAGCTGACCTCGAGCGCGCGCGTGAGCGCGAAGCGCGACAGCCGGCTACGTCACGCGTCGGTGTTGGCTACGATCTGCACCGCCTCGTCGAAGGCCGGCCGTTGATACTCGGTGGCGTCGATATCCCCGCCGAACGCGGTGCGCTCGGACATTCTGATGCTGACGTTGTCTGCCACTCGTTGACGGATGCCATTCTCGGCGCCGCACGCGCCGGGGATATCGGGCAACACTATCCGGACACCGATCCGCGGTGGAAGGGCGCGTCGAGCATCGAGTTGCTGGGCGAAGTCGCGGCCCTGGTTCGCGGGCGAGGATTCGCCGTCGAGAACGTGGACGTTGTCGTGATCCTCGAGCGGCCGAAGATTGGGCCGCATCGCGAGGCGATTCAGCTGCGGCTCGCCGAGGCACTGGGGATCGACGCCGGCCGCGTGAGCATCAAGGGCAAGACCAACGAGGGCGTGGATGCCGTGGGCCGGGGCGAAGCGATAGCGGCACACGCGGTGTGCCTCCTGGTTCCTGTCTCCTGACTTTTGTCTGCTGACTACTGAGCAATGATTCGCGTCAGATTCGCTCCCAGCCCGACCGGACAGCTGCACGTTGGCAACGCGCGCACGGCGCTGTTCAACTGGCTGCTGGCGCACGGCAAGGACGGGACGTTTGTTCTTCGCATCGAGGACACCGACGCGGAGCGATCGACGCGCGAGTCCGAGATCAGCATCCTCGAGGACCTGCGCTGGCTCGGGCTCGATTGGGACGAGGGCCCGGACGTCGGCGGGCCGCATGGGCCGTACCGCCAGTCGGAGCGGCTGCACTTGTATGCGTCGTACGCCAACGAGCTGCTGGCGAGCAGCCACGCGTATTACTGCTTCTGCACGGCCGAGAAACTCGATGCCGACCGCCAGGCGGATCTCGCGGCGGGCCGGCCGCCGAAATACCACGGGACGTGCCGCTCGCTGCCGAAGGCCGACACCGAGGCACGAATGGAGCGTGGGGAGCGGCCGGTCATCCGCTTCCGCGTCCCCGAGTCGGAAGAGATTCGCTTTCAGGATCTCGTCCGCGGTGAAGTCGTGTTCAGCACCGAGGTCGTCGGCGATTTCGTCATCGTTCGCTCCGACGGCCGGCCGCAGTACAACTTTGCCGTTGTCGTCGACGATTCGCTGATGGAAGTGACGCACGTGATTCGCGGCGAGGACCACATTTCGAACACGCCGCGGCAGATTCTGCTCTATCACGCGCTCGGTTTCACGCCGGCGGAGTTTGCTCATCTGTCGCTCGTTCTCGGCCCGGACCACACGCCGCTCTCGAAGCGGCATGGGGCGACGTCGGTCGCCGAGTTTCGTGCCCGCGGCTATCTGCCCGAGGCGCTCGTGAACTATCTCGCGCTCATCGGCTGGTCGCCGCGTACCGACGGCGGCAGCGGCGAGCACGATGCGGAGCTCCAGCCGGTCGACGAGATGGCGCGGCGCTTCGCGATCGAAGATGTCGGACACAGCGCCGGAGTCTTCGATCTCGAGAAGCTGGCGTGGATGAACCGCCACTACATGAAGGCGGCGGCGCCGGCGCGCCTGGCGGCGGAGACGCTTCGCTTCTTCACCGCGAAGGGTTTCGTGACGCGGCGCACCGACGAGGCGATGGAGTTCGTCACGCAGGTGCTGCCCATGGCCGTTGGCTCGGTCGACCGGCTCGAAGAGATACCGGATCGCCTGAAGTTCATGTTCGACTTCGATCCAACTGCGGCGCTGGCGACAACCGAAGTCGCCGAGGTGATGGGCGAGGCGGGCGCGCGCGATGTCGTCCTGGCCCTTGCCGAGGAGTTGCGCGACGCCGGGCGGCTCGACCGCGAGTCGTTCCGCGCCGCCGCCGGGCGTGTGCGGCAGCGCACCGGGCAGAAGGGGCGCGCGCTGTTTCATCCGATCCGCGTTGCGTTGACGGGCGAGGCCGGGGGGCCGGAGCTCGATCTCGCCGTGCCGGCCATCGATCGCGGCGCAGAGCTGCCGCGTTCCGCCGGTGTGGCGCTGGTGCTCGGATGTCGCGAGCGAGCGGAGATGTTCGCCCGCGCAGTACGGGGATGATCGTCTACGGCGTGAATCCTGTCATGGAGGCGCTCCGCGCCGGGCGCGTGCGCAAGCTGCGGGTCGGTCCACGGTCGGATCGGCGCGTCGAAGAAGTGCTGGCGCTGGCGCGCAAATCCGGCGTCCCGATCGAGCGCACTGACGCGGCGGCGCTCGATCGCGCGGCCCGGGGTGGCGTGCATCAGGGGCTGGCGGCGGAAGTCGAAGCGCCGCGCGACTACGCGATCGACGAGCTCGTTGCGGCCGCCGCGCCGTCCGCGCCGCTCCTCGTCGTGCTCGACAGCGTCGAGGATCCGCACAATGTCGGCGCGATCCTGCGCACCGTCGATGCTGCCGGCGGCCATGGTGTCGTGCGTCAGGCGCGGCACGCGGCGGCGATGGACGGGATCGTCGCCAAGGCATCGGCCGGGGCGGTGTCCTCGGTTCGCGTGGCCACAGTCGTCAATATCGCGCGGGCGCTCGAAGAGTTGAAGGAGGCGGGCGTCTGGAC
The DNA here is from genome assembly GCA_963830815.1 of uncultured Acidobacteriota bacterium. Taxonomy (GTDB): domain Bacteria; phylum Acidobacteriota; class Vicinamibacteria; order Vicinamibacterales; family 2-12-FULL-66-21; genus DATBJJ01. The sequence goes on from CAWHNN010000001.1 coordinate 64,326, forward strand.
GATCGGGCTCGCGGGCGAGGCGTCCGATCGCTACGATGAAATCGACCTGACGGTGCCAACGGCAATCGTGCTCGGCGCCGAAGGCGAGCGGACTGCGGCGTCTGGTGAAGGAGCGGTGCGATCGGCTGGCGTCGATCCCGATGCTCGGCCAGGTCGACAGCCTCAATGTCTCTGTAGCAGCAGGAGTTATGCTGTTCGAGGCGGTCCGGCAGCGGGGCAGTAAAAGTCGTGTATAATTGGAGTTCCCTCTGACCACTAACCCTCTACAGGACTATGAACTTGCGCCCGTGGCACGCGGTGTGCTACAAATATCGTTTTGTCTGGGCTGGCGTAGCTCAGTCCGGTAGAGCAGCTGATTTGTAATCAGCCGGTCGGGGGTTCAAATCCCTTCGCCAGCTCCAAGTTTCCTGCCGAGGGCGAGACCCGAGCACGAGCGAAACCCGAGCACAGACGAGAGAAACCAGGGACGGCACTGTAGTCGCACACGGCGCGAATCCCGAATACATCCGACTGAGAGCGAAGTAGAACAGAGCGTTAGCCCCGGCGCGTCCGCCGGTGGGTATCGGCGAGGTAGCGAAGCGGTCAAACGCAACAGACTGTAAATCTGTCGCCCCAGCGGCTTCGAAGGTTCGAATCCTTCCCTCGCCACCATGGTCGATAGTGGCAATGCTGAGTGATGAATGGGGAATGCTGAAGTGAATGTGGAAGGCCGGACAACAAGTGAATTCAGCATTCAGACTTAGCATTCAGCGTTGTCGAAGGCGGGAGTAACTCAGTGGTAGAGTCAGCCTTCAAAGCTGTTGGCGCGGTTTCACTCAGACTCAGCATTGCATAGGACTCAGCCGCGTAGGCGGGAGTAACTCAGTGGTAGAGTCACAGCCTTCCAAGCTGTTGGTCGCGGGTTCGATCCCCGTCTCCCGCTCCAGCTTCGCTCGCCCTCCAGGCGAGCTTCGGCTTGGCAGGCCAGCGAGCACGTTTCGCGCGAAGGCTGTCGCGCCGAAGCGCGGAGCGCGAAGGCGGACCATGTGATTCGCCGCAAGGTGGTCTGGGGCTCGTAGGTCTGCCAGCAGTACGTCAGGCCGAGGGAGCTCAGTTGGCAGGGCCTGCCGCGCCGAAGGGAAGAGGAAGGCGGGCCGGTTCGATCGCCGAGCCGTCGAAGGCGGTCACAGGCTCGATCGGTCATGCTCAATCAGCAGTCGCGCCGTAGCTCCGGAGAGCACAAGGTCAGACCGAGGTTTGAAAAGCGACAGCGCCCGCGGCGAGGGCACTGACGCGAGGCGAGTAAACAGAAAGGCGACGTCGGGTAGCGACGCAACGAGGACGATAACGACATGGCAAAAGAGAAATTCGACCGATCCAAACCGCACGTCAACGTCGGCACCATTGGACACATCGACCACGGCAAGACCACGCTGACCGCTGCACTGACCAAGGTCGCCGCGGACAAGGGCTGGGCGAAGTTCGTTCCTTACGACGAAGTGGCCAAGGCCTCCGAGTCGCAGGGACGTCGTGACGCGACGAAGATCCTGACGATCGCGACGAGCCACGTCGAGTACAGCACGCCGAACCGGCACTACGCGCACGTGGATTGCCCGGGTCACGCCGACTACATCAAGAACATGATCACCGGCGCGGCGCAGATGGACGGCGGAATTCTCGTCGTCAGCGCGGTCGACGGCCCGATGCCGCAGACCCGCGAGCACGTGCTGCTCGCCCGCCAGGTCAACGTGCCGTTCCTCGTCGTTGCGCTGAACAAGGTCGATGCCGTCGACGATCCGGAACTCGTGGACCTCGTCGAGCTCGAGGTTCGCGATCTGCTCAAGAGCTATCAGTTCCCCGGCGACGACATCCCCGTGGTGCGTATCTCGGCGCTCAAGGCGCTGCAGGGCGATCCGGAAGGCGTCGCGGGCGTGCTCAAGCTGATGGACGCGCTCGACACCTACATTCCGCTGCCGGAGCGCGAGATCGACAAGCCGTTCCTGATGCCGATCGAAGACGTGTTCTCGATCTCGGGCCGTGGCACCGTCGTCACCGGACGTATCGAGCGCGGCAAGGTCAAGGTCGGCGAGGAAATCGAGATCGTCGGCTTCAAGCCAACCGAGAAGAAGATCGTCACGGGCGTCGAGATGTTCCGCAAGCTGCTCGATGAGGGCGTCGCTGGCGACAACGTCGGCGTGCTGCTCCGCGGCGTCGAAAAAGCCGACGTCGAGCGCGGTCAGGTGCTCGCCAAGCCCGGCTCGATCAAGCCGCACACGAAGTTCAAGGGTGAGGTCTACATCCTCTCGAAGGAAGAGGGCGGCCGTCACACCCCGTTCTTCAACGGCTATCGTCCGCAGTTCTACATCCGCACGACCGACGTGACCGGGTCGCTGAAGCTGCCCGAGGGCGTCGAGATGGTGATGCCGGGTGACAACACCAGCATCACGGCGGAACTGCACGTGCCGGTCGCGCTCGAGAAGGGCGCGCGGTTCGCGATTCGTGAAGGCGGCCGCACGGTCGGCGCCGGCACGATCTCGGAAATCATCGAATAGTGGCGGGACTCGTGGCTCGGGTTTCGAGGTTCGCAAGCCTCGAGTCCCGAGCCCCGAACCCCGAGTCCCGACAAGGTTGGAGTCATGAGAGACATCATTGCGCTCGCGTGCGGCGAATGTAAGCGCCGCAACTACAGCACGACGAAGAACAAGAAGAAGACCAGCGAGCGTCTGGAATTCAGCAAGTTCTGCCGCTTCTGCCGCAAGCACACGCCGCATAAAGAGACGAAGTAACTCTGAATGCTGAATGCTGAATGCTGAAGTAAAGGCAGAAGGCAGGAAGGCAGAAGTCGCTCGAGGAAGATGCGAGCGAGCGAAGCGAAGCGAGCCACCGGAGCGGAGCGGGGCAGCGGGGCCCCGCGAGCGACGGTGCAAGGGGGCTCCGGGGGATGAAGTCCCCCGGCTGATAAAGGACAGTAGCTCAATTGGCAGAGCACCGGTCTCCAAAACCGGGGGTTGGGGGTTCGATTCCCTCCTGTCCTGCCAGTTTGTCGAGTGCTTCGGTTACGGTGACGCGAAGCGCGAAGAGCGGATCGGACGGCGGCTCGCTGGGTCAGTGACCACGGGACGCGAGGAGCGGTGCGGGGCTCATGAGCCCCCGCGAGCGACGAGCTGGCGGGGTGCAGGGTCCCAGCCGATCAAAAGATGAAGACGGCAATGGCGGAGCACGAGGATTCAATCGGTGGGCGTGCCCGGGATGGCGTCGCTGGATGGTGGGGGCGTGCGCGGCGGTTTCTCGCCGAGGTGCGCAACGAGATGGCGCGGGTCACCTGGCCGACCCGGCGCGAAGTCTATGCGACCACGCTCGTTGTCATCCTGACGTCGATCTTCTTCGGGCTGTATCTGGGGACCGTGGACTTGCTCCTCAACAGCCTGATGCAGTGGGTTTACGGAACGTTCGGTGTGGCGTGAGCATGGCGAGCATGACCGACGATCGGACGAAGCAGTGGTACATCGTGCACACGTACTCTGGCTTCGAGAACAAGGTGAAGGAGTCGCTCGAGCAGCGCGTGCAGGCCTACGGTCTGCAGGCTGAGATCGGCGAGATCCTGATCCCGACCGAGCAGGTCGCCGAGATGCGCGGCGGCAAGAAGGTCGTGAGCTCGAAGCGGTTCTTCCCGGGCTACATCCTTGTCGAGATGCACATGTCCGACAACGCGTGGCATGTGGTGAAGAACACGCCAAAGGTGACCGGCTTTGTCGGCGCCGGCGCCAAGCCGACGCCGCTCTCGCGCGAAGAGGTCGACCAGATCCTGAATCAGGTCACCGAAGCCGCCGAGAAGCCGAAGCCGAAGTACACGTTCGAGAAGGGCGACCAGGTCCGCATCAACGAGGGCCCCTTCACGAGCTTCAACGGCACGGTCGACGAGGTCAACCTCGATCGCAACACGTTGAAGGTCATGGTGACGATCTTCGGCCGCGCGACGCCGGTCGAATTGGACTTTTTGCAGGTAGAGAAGCTGTAAGGCTGACGGGATCGGGGTTCGGGACTCGGGATTCGGAGGTTGGACTAAGAGACGTCGAGCCCCGAGCCCCGAGTCCGAGACCCGGCTAAAGACATGGCTAAAAAAATACAGGCAATGGTGAAGCTCCAGATTGCGGCGGGGAAGGCGACCCCCGCGCCGCCGGTCGGGACCGCGCTCGGTCCCCACGGCGTCAATATCATGGACTTCTGCAAGAACTTCAACGCCAAGACGAGCAAGGACGAGGGACTGATCATCCCGGTGGTCGTGACGGTTTACGCCGATCGGTCGTACTCCTTCATCACCAAGACGCCACCGGCATCGATCCTCCTGAAGCGCGCCGCGAATCTGGCCAAGGGGTCAGCCGAGCCGAACAAGAACAAGGTCGGCACGGTGACGAAGAAGCAGGTCGAAGACATCGCCAAGCTGAAGATGCCCGATCTCAACGCCGAGTCGCTCGATGCCGCCTACAAGACGGTCGCCGGCACCGCGCGCTCGATGGGCATCGACGTCGTCGGCTAGTAGCAATGCTGAATGCTGAGTGCTGAATGCTGAAGGAAATGCTGAAGCAGTAATTCAGCATTCAGCATTCAGCATTCAGAATTGACAGAGTGGGAGGTCGTGAAAACGGCCGTTCGCACCACAGAGGTAGTACATGCGTAAGACAGGCAAGAAGTTCGCTGCCGCGCGGCAGCAGGTCCCTGCGCGTCCCCATACGATTGAGGATGCGATTCCCTTGATGCAAAAGGTGAAGTTCGCGAAGTTCGACGAGACCGTCGAGCTTTCGCTTCGCCTTGGCGTCGATCCCAAGCACGCCGACCAGATGGTCCGCGGCACGGTTGTCCTGCCGCACGGCCTTGGCAAGAGCAAGAAGGTTCTCGCGATTGCCGGTGGCGACAAGCAGAAGGAAGCGCAGGAAGCCGGCGCCGACTTCATCGGCGGCGAAGAGCTGGTCGACAAGATCCAGGGTGGCTGGACCGACTTCGACGCCGTCGTCGCGACCCCGGACATGATGCGCGCCGTCGGCAAGCTCGGCAAGGTGCTCGGCCCGCGCGGCCTGATGCCGAACCCGAAGACCGGCACGGTCACGCTCGACATCGCCAAGGCGGTCAAGGAAATCAAGGCCGGCAAGGTCGAGTTCCGCGTCGACAAGACCGGCATCGTGCACGCCCCGATCGGCAAGATTTCGTTTCCGACGCAGAACCTGATCGACAACGCGCACGCGCTCGTCGACAGCGTCGTCAAGGCCAAGCCGTCCGCGGCCAAGGGCAAGTATCTCCGTAACGTGACGCTGTCCTCGACGATGGGCCCGGGGATCATGATCGATACCGCGCACGTCACTGACGTGGTGAAACACTAATGGCAGTCACACGAGCCGTCAAAGTAGAAGAGCTGCAGCAGCTCGAACAGTCCTTCAAGGGCACCGACAGCGCCATCGTTGTCGACTTCAAGGGGCTCAAGGTCCCGGAAGTGACCGAGCTCCGGCGCCAGGTCCGTGGCGTCAAGGGCCAGGTACAAGGTCGTCAAGAATACGCTCGCCCTCCGCGCCCTCAAGGGCACGAAGTTCGAAGGGCTGACCGGCCACTTCAGCGGCACGACCGCCGTCGCCTACAGCGGCGAAGATCCGGTCGCGCTCGCGAAAGTCCTGACGACGTTCGCCAAAACCGCGCCAGCGCTGCAGATCAAAGGCGCCGTCGTGCAGGGCCGGTCGATCAAGGCCGGTGAAGTCACCGAGCTGGCGACGCTGCCTGGTAAGCCGGAGCTGTATGCGAAGCTCCTGTTCCTTCTCCAGGCGCCGATGGTCCAGCTCGTGAGCGTGCTGAATGCCGCGCCGCGCGACCTGATGAACGTGCTCGTCCAGGCAGAAAAGAAGAAGTCCGAAGCGACGCCGCAAGAGAGCGAAGCGGCCCCCGCATAGGAGTGGCAGCTCTGACAGCAGAGCAGCCCTGAGCCCGAGCGCGGCGCGGAGTCGCCGCGCGAGAGCGAGCGGGGGTGGGGCCCCGCGAGCGCTGAGAAAAGCGGACAGAATCGCTGGAATCATTTAGGCAAACAGAATCGCAGCAATCATCAAGTACAGGAGTAGATGACATGGCACTGACGCAGACGGACGTAGTCGAATACATCAAGGGAATTTCGGTCCTCGAGCTCTCGCAGCTCGTCAAGGAGCTCGAGAAGGAGCTCGGCGTTTCGGCGGCGGCAGCGATGCCGATGGCCGTGGCGGGCGGCGGTGCGGCAGCGGGCGGCGCGGCGGCCCCGGCTGAAGAGAAGACCGAGTTCTCGGCGATCCTGACCGAAGTCGGCGCCAACAAGATCAACGTCATCAAGGTCGTCCGCGAGGTCACCAGCCTCGGCCTCAAGGAAGCCAAGGATCTCGTCGAGGGCGCGCCCAAGCCAATCAAGGAAGGCGTTCCCAAGGACGAGGCCGCGGCAATCAAGAAGAAGTTCGAGGAAGTCGGCGCGAAGGTCGAGATCAAGTAAGTCGACGGCGCCTCGCGCCGTCTCCGATGACCGGGGCTCGGGATTCGTGGTTCGGGGTTCGCAGAACCCGCAGCTGCGCCTGAGCTCCGGATGCTTCCGAGTCCCGAGCCCCGAGTCCCGAGACCCGCTTCAGAGGGTTTTCACAGCATGTACAGCCTTCCCAAGAACGTCTACCGCGAGCGCATCGACTTTTCGAAGATCAAGACGACGATTCCGATCCCGAACCTGATCGAAATCCAGAAGAAGTCGTACGAGCGGTTCCTGCAGATGAATCGGCTGCCCTCGGAGCGCGAGGATGCCGGCCTGCAGTCGGTGTTCAAGTCGGTCTTTCCGATCTCCGACTTCCGCGAGAACTCGTCGCTCGAGTTCATCGAGTATTCGATCGGGAACTGGGAGTGCAAGTGCGGCCGGCTGGCCGGCCTGCACCACCTGCGCAAGCCGTGCGTCAACTGCGGCCACACGCTCGTCGCCGACCCGTACGGCGAGCATGAAGTGCTGTGCCCGCGCTGCGGCAAGCCCAACGACGCGCGCGGCGATATCTGCGACATCTGCGGCAACACCGTCGGCCTGAAGCTGAAGTACGACGTCGACGAGTGCCAGGAGCGCGGCATGACCTACGCCGTGCCGCTGAAGGTGACGATCCGTCTCGTCGTCTGGAACAAGGATCCCGAGACCGGCGTCAAGACCATCCGCGACATCAAGGAGCAGGAGGTCTACTTCGGCGACATCCCGCTGATGACGGACAACGGCACGTTCATCATCAACGGCACCGAGCGCGTCATCGTCTCGCAGCTGCACCGCTCGCCCGGCGCCTTCTTCCACTCGGAAGACAAGACGCTCTACATCGCGCAGATCATCCCGTATCGCGGGTCGTGGGTCGAGTTCGAGTACGACACGCAAGAACCTGCTCTACGTCCGCATCGACCGCAAGCGGAAGTTCCTCGCCACGGTGTTCCTGCGCGCCCTCGGGCTGCGCGGCGCCGACGAGATCATCCGCACGTTCTACTCGGTCGATCGGCTGCAGCTCAAGGGCGGCGCGATCCAGTGGGCGGTGAACGACAGCCTGCAGGGCCTGCGCGTGGCCAAGGACGTCGTCTCCGGCTCGGACACGCTGGTCCACGCCGGCAAGAAGATCACGTCGAACGGCCTGACGGCGCTCAAGAAGGCGAACGTCGAGTGGGTCGAGGTCGCGGATGCCGAGCTCGAAGGCGCGTTTGCTGCCGGCGACGTCGTCGATCCGTCGACGGGCGAGGTCATTCTCGAAGCCAACGAGGAGCTGACGCCGCGCGTCATCTCGATGGCGCAGGAGAAGAACGTCGACCGCCTCGAGATCTTCTTCCCCGAGCGCGACGAAATCGGCCCGGTGCTCTCGACGACGCTCAAGAAGGATCCGATTCACACGCACGAAGAAGCGCTCATCGAGATCT
>CAWHNN010000002.1:0-73401 GCA_963830815.1 uncultured Acidobacteriota bacterium
GCATCACGTGGGCACGGCAGACGGCACAGACGCTTTGCCGGTCGCACGACGGCCAGACGGAGTCCGTAGCCGGTTCGCTTGCCGTGCTGTTCGAGATCGCGCGCGACTTCTGGGAGGCGTCGACGTGGTTTCTAGCAACGTCTCGCAATGCCGTCCGTCTCTTTGCCTATGCAGCCGCCAGCGAGCTCGCAGCGCGAGGGCTACGCTGCTTGCGGGCGGTGCGCGGCCACAACGCGGGCGAAGTCCGGCAACGGGAACTCGCCCTCACGTTCGCGCAACTCGTCCCGCTAGCAAGCCTGGAAGGATACGCGCACGCGGAAGTGGAGCAGTTGAGCGAGAAAGTCGTGACCCTCGCCGACGATGTTGGAGACGTATCAGCGACAGCCGCAGCGCTGGGCGGAACGTCGATCGTACGAATGGTTCGCGGCGAGTGCGCGGCAGCGCGGACGCTCGGCACGCGAATGGTCAGGCTTGGCGAAGCCACAGGAAATGACGTTCTTCTGATTAACGGCCACATGCAAACCCAGATCGCATGTCATCACCCAGGGGGACTTTCCGCAGGCACGTGCGCACGCCAGCGCCGTCCGCGCCATGGCTGGTCGTACGCCTGCAGAGACAAGGTGCATCGGCGTCCTCGACCCCGTGGTGAGTTCGTTGGCGGAATCGGCACGAAACAACATGATTACCGGCCATCTAGCTCAGGCGCGCGAGGACTGTGAGTCAGCAGTGGCGATAGGCCGCAGCGTTCGACACCCCGATTCGCTCGCCTTTGCGTGGCTGTTCCATGCCTGGATCCACGGCTACGCCGAGGACTGGACGATCTGCCTGTCGTCTGCCGACCAAGGTATCCGAGCGGCTCAAGACTGCGGTTCGATACAGACCCTGGCGTGGAATGAATGTGTCAAGGGATGGGCGCTGGCCCATATCGGTGAAAGCGAGGCGGGCGAGCGTCAGCTCACGAGCGCGATCGCTACCAGCACGCGGATCATGGGCAGATCGCGTGCCGCAGGTCTACGCGATGCTGGCGGAGGTTCGCTTGCTCCGCGAAGATGTGGCTGCGGCCGAAGCTTCGCTCCACAGCGCGACCGACATCGAGGGCGCGCATGACGATCGGTATTTTTCGGCCGAGGTGCTGCGGATCCTTGCGGCGTGCCGTCGAAAGCAGGGAGCCGAGCCCGTCGCGCAGGATTGGCTACGCAAGGCCCTCGAGGTTCCGCGAACGCAGGGCGCGAGTCTGTCGAGCTTCGCGCCGCGCTGGATCTGGTGGCGCTCAGCCCTGACGAGGGCATAGTCGCACTCCGCGCCGCGATGTCGACTTTCCCGGAGCCCGAGAACTGGCCCGACATCCGCCGTGCCAATACGCTGCTCGCGTCGTTGGCCAAAGCACTAGACAAGCCTGAACCCCGAGCTCCCGAGCAGCCGAACAACCGAGCAACCCCCCAGAAGCGCTCCTCGCGACCCCCCAGGCCTAGAAATCGAGCTTGAGCCCCAGCGAGAACGCCGCCTCGGAGTACCAGTGAACTGCGCAATCGTCGGACGGCCGTCATACCATGGCACGTACATCCGGTAGGTGCGGCCCCTGGTACGGGTCACGAGACCGCCCTGGAGCGCTGTGTCGAGGCGCCAGTCACGCTCCTCCATCGCGGAAAAATCCACTGCCCCGTACCGCGCCATTCGCCCACCGAAAACAGTCGGCGGCCGCTCGTACTCGGCGCCCGCCTCCCACCGCAATCGTTCCTGCCTCTCGTAGCGCATGCGGTACGCGATGCCGACTTCACCGTAGATCCTCGTGCTCTTCACTGGACGCCAGGACATCGCCGGCGCCACTTCTTCCCGGGTGTAATTGATGCGCGGCGTCTGGGTTCGTTCCTCGTATTCGTCGCCGAGATGCGCCGAGGTATGGAGCACGCCCACCTTGAAACCAAATGGCGACGATGCCTTGACGGTCGTTACGGTCAGGCCATAGTTTCCGTCCCAGCCGATGCCATCGTTCTTGTTCTGCGAGTCGAACATGGCATCGAGACCGGCATCGATGCTGATTTGCCACGACCAGCCGTTCGGTGTCTTCGAGTCGATGCGCAACACCCCGAAGCGGCCACCGCCGGCCAACGTCGTGCGCGGCGACCTCGAGTGGGGGATGCGAGTCCTGACATAGAAATTCGTCGCCAGCATGTTCGTCGGATGGTGCTGGTCCGCGGCGTAGACGGGAAAGATGTCGCCGGGCGGGAAGAGCTCGACGGATCGCGAGGGTGACGGCTGCCAGACCGTTGGTTTCTGCTCCCCCGTATCCTGGGCGCTGGCAGTTGCGGCTCCCGAGATCACCCGAGGACCAGGACACTAGTGAGACAACGCAAGGCCTGCGGCATGAAATCGAGCGGCACCAGGAAGATAGAGGAACAGTGGACGACAACCGGGCAGCATGCTGCCGGTCCCAATATCGGTACCGGCCGGTCCAGTCATTAGGCACGACGGTCATCGAGCGGGGTGGCGCCGGCCCACATGATGTGCGCAAGGTCTCCAACCGCCAGCCCGTCACCGCGTCCGTGGAAATAGCGCTCGTGAGGCTCTCCGCGGAAACATCCTGGGCGACGCGAAAACCGAGGCCGCGCAGGATTAGAACCAGCTCCTCCGGGTCGAAATGGCTGAGGAACGGCTCACCGGCAGCGGCGACACGCTCGGCCAGCCGTTCGAACGCCAGACGCTGCATCTCCGTCATCCGCGCCGGGTCGGGCGCGTAGTCGAATGCCACCCCACCCCGAGGACGCGTCACCATCGCCAGATACGCCAGCGTTTCAAGCACGGCATCGTTTGTCAGGTAGGGCGTTACGCCGAGCCACGACACCATGCACCCTGCCGGCGTCGAAGCCGGCGCCGCTCAATTCCGAAGCCAGCGTGTCGCGCTCGAAGTCCACCGGCACGAACGTCAGGTTCCGGGGCACTTCAATCTGTGCGCCGTCGAGCAGCTGTCGCTTCCACGCCTGGGTTGCCGGATGATCGACTTCCCAGACGCGCAGCGGCAACTCCGGCGCCGGATTGCGGTAGGCGAACGTATCGAGGCCAGCGCCGAGGACGATGTATTGATCGACTCCGAGGGCGCGCAACTGCGCGAGTCGATCCTCTGCAAAGCGGGCGCGCGCGACGACGAACGCGCGCAGGCGCGAGAGAGCGGCCCGCCCTCGAACCGCGCGGGATCCTGCCGTAGCGCGGCGGCGGTTTCGGGACCGAGGATCGCCAGCGCGATGGGATCGTCGAAGACGCGCGGATCGTCGAGGAGCTGGTGCGCGGCACGGCGCAGGGCGACGCGGCGCGCGGTGTGGCTCGGTACGGCCTGCTCTCGTGATCTCATGACTGCGACCTCCTCACGCAACACTGTTAAAGTTAGCATCACGATATGGTCGCCCTCTCGTAGCCAACATGCCGCACCCAGCACAGACCCGACGTTCGTTCACGATGGACGATGCCATCGCCCTCCTCGAGCGTACCCCGAGAACTCTCGACAGCTTGCTGCGTGGCCTTCCCGATGACTGGGTCAGGAGCAACGAAGGCGGCGAGACGTGGAGCCCGTTCGACGTCATCGGCCACCTGATCCACGGCGAGCTCACCGATTGGGTGCCTCGCGCACGCATCATCCTTGATCAGGGCGAGGGACGCGCGTTCGGCAAGTTCGATCGCTTCGCGCAGCTCGAAGTATCCCGAGACCGCACACTCGACAGCCTGCTCGACGAGTTCGCGACCTTGCGCCGCGACAATTTGAGCCAGCTCACGGCACTCCGTGTGACAGAAGCCGATCTCGACCGGAAGGGGCGCCATCCCGAGCTCGGACCGGTCACGCTGCGCCAGCTTCTCTCGACCTGGGTCGCGCACGACCTCGATCATGTCGTCCAGATCTCGCGAACGCTGGCGCGGCAGTACACCGACGAGGTCGGTCCGTGGCGCGCCTACCTGCGCGTCATCAGCGGCACCCAGGGATAAGGTCCGGCGGAGACCGCGCGTCGTCGCCCGTTCCTTCGGCGGCGTCCTCTCGACTGTGCATCACACCCCGCTGACAAAGCCGTTATAATCCCTCGCACACGTTGTTGACGGTCGGGCGGTCGCCCCTTGGGGCGGTAGCTCGGCTTCCGGAAGGTTGGTTATTTGGTGCGTACTTCAGGATTCTTCTTAGCCTTCTTGTTCCTTGCGCTGCCCGTAGCGGCCGCGAGCGCCGAACAGTCGTCGCCTGCGACCGAGCAGAGTGGCTCTCGCGAGATCTCCCGGCCGGCCCCCGCGTCAGCGGACGTCACGGCCAGTGACGACGGGCAGAAACCCGAAGCCGGCCCCCCCGCCGCCAAAGTGGCCGCGCCTGAGTCGCAGCAGCCCCCGGCGGCTTCGCGGCAGGCCGCAATCGAGCAGGAGCAGGCCGCAAAGGTTCCGACGCTGCATCCGTATGTCCCGATCAAGGGCGAGAGGATCTTTCAGCGGCTCGACACCTTACTCGCGGGCGGCGGACTGAAGTGGCACCCGTTCTTCACGAGTGCATATTCGGGCGGCGGCTTCACGCTGGGGGCGGGCTACAACCACCACGTGAGCAGCTACAACACGATCGACGCGCGCGGCAGCTATACCATCACCGGCTACAAACGCGCCGAGGTCGAGTTCCTCGCACCGCGTATCTTCAACCGCCGCGGCAGCCTCTCGCTCCTCGGCGGCTGGCGCGAGGCCACGCAAGTCGGCTTCTACGGTATCGGGACGGACACATCGAAGGACGATCGAGACCAATTACCTGTTCCAGCAGCCGTACGCCTCGGCCCTCCTCACTGTCTTCCCGACGCGGCGGAACTTCATGCTGCAGGGCGGCGCCGAGTTCTCGACGTGGTCGCAGGAGCCCGGCGAGGGGTCGTCACCCTCGGTGGAGACGCGATACACGCCCGATGAGCTGCCCGGCCTGGGAGCGGAGATCACCTACCTGCACACGCAGGGGACGGTCGGCCTCGACTGGCGCACGTCTCCCGGTTACAGCCGCCGCGGCGCCTTCGTCGGCGCCACACTGCACGACTACAAGGATCAGGACGAGAACTTCGGCTTCCAGATGGTCGAGTACGAAGGCATTGCGCACCTCCCCATCCTCCGCGAAGCCTGGGTGCTCTCGTTCCATGCCCGGATGCAGCACGCGAACGAGAAGGACGATCAGCGGATCCCGTTCTTCATGCTGCCGGCGCTCGGCGGCGGCTCATCGCTGCGCGGCTACAGCAGCTGGCGCTTCCGCGACCAGAACAGCCTGCTGCTGCAGGCGGAGTGGCGCATCATGGTCAACCGCTACCTCGATATGGCGTTCTTCTACGACGCCGGAAAGGTCACGGCGAGCACGAAGGATATCGACTTCGAGAACCTGAAAGACGACTTCGGCTTCGGCTTGCGATTCCACGGCCCGTTCGTGACGCCACTGCGCGTCGAGATCGCCCGGAGCCGCGAAAACAGCCTCTCATTCATCTTCTCGTCGCCGGCGTCTTTCTAGGTAACGATTCATGTTGAATACAACGTTCTCGACACGTACACGCCGTGCGGCGCTCCTGGCTTTGTCGGCCGGTGCGATTGGCTCTTTACCGCCGTCGGCTCGACGCAGAGCCCGCGTTTCTATCCCGACGATCCGATCGCGCGCGCACCGGAGTCGCAGGATGCGTCGAAAGCAGCCCCGCACGATGCCTCGCAGACCTTCGAGCTCGCGTACAACTTGTTCGTCAACTCCGGCTACAAGCCGAGCGGCTTGCGCGCGAAGAACATCAACACCATCGACGAGGTCCCCGACTCGAGCTGGTTCACGAACCGCGTCGGTTCCAGGGCGTTCACGAACGACGAGCTCGTTCGCGGCGCAAATGTCGGTGAGCCACCGGACCCGTCGAAATGGGTGCTGATCCGCGAGAAAACGGCCGGCGCTCACCCCGGCTTCACGGCCATGGACGCCAAGGGCCATACCTGGTTCATCGAGTTCGATCCGCCGGAAAATCCGGAGGCCGCGACCGGAGCCGTAGCCATTGCGACCAAGATCTTCTACGCCCTCGGCTACAACCAGGTGGAATCGTTCCTGACCACTTTCGATCCGAAGAACACGACGATCGATCCAAAAGCCACGGTTCGGCGGCCGAATGGCAAGAGAACGCCGTTCAGGAACGACGACATCAACGCCATCCTGGAGAAGGTCGCGCGCAACAAGGACGGGAGCTACCGTGTCATCGCGGGCCGCCTGCTGCCGGGAAAGATCCTCGGCGGCTTCCAGTACGCCGGTACACGGCCGGATGACCCCAACGACCTCGTGCCGCACGAGCACCGCCGCGAGCTGCGCGCGCTGCGCGTCTTCGGCGCATGGACGAACCTCACCGACTTCAAAGCCGCGAACACGCTCGATACGGTGATCACCGAGAGCGGCAAGACCATCATCAAGCACTACCTGCAGGACGTGGGTTCGACCTTCGGCATGAACAACGACGAGCACGAGTGGGACCTGGGCTATGAGTACTTCTACGAAGGACCGCCGTCGCGGAAGCGGTTATTCACGCTCGGCTTCGGCCTCAGCCCATGGCAGACGGTGGACTACGTCGAGTATCCGTCGGTCGGCAAGTTCGAGGGCAAGGTGTTCGACCCGCGCAGGTGGCGTCCGCAGACGCCGACCGCGGCGTACATGGAGTTGCGCGACGACGATGCGTTCTGGGCGGCACGCCGAATCGCGTCGTTTACCGACGAGATGATTCGCGCGGCCGTCCACACCGGTCAATTCAGCGATCCGGCGGCCGAGAAGCATCTCGCCGACGTGCTGATTCAGCGCCGCGAAAGAATCAAGAGCGTGTACCTGACGCAGGTCAACCCGATCGTGAACCCGGCGCTCACGGCCAAGGGTTTGACGTTCGAGAACGCCGCCGTTGCCGGCGGCGTCGCGCACGGCACGGTCGCGTACCGCGCGTCGTGGATGGCCTTCGACAACGCCACGAGCACGACGAAGCCGATCGCCGAAACCAAGAGCGCGACAACCACTATCGAACTGCCAAGCGGCCTGCCGTCGAGCGGCATGGTCGCCGTCGACATCGCCGCCGACAGCGACACCTACCCGACGTGGAAGCAGCCAGTGCGCGCCTTCTTCCGTCAGGATGGCGGCAGCTGGAAACTCGTCGGCTTCGAGCGCCTGCCGGACAACCTGCCGTCGGCGAACATCGAGACGCAGATCAGAAAGTAATGCTGAAGGTCGAATGCTGAGTGCTGAATTAATTCAGCATTCAGCATTCAGAACTTCAGCATTTCACGCTGCCGCTTTGCGGCACTTGAAGCTCACTCCCCATCCACGTCACCTGGGCTTCGCCCTGGTGCTCCCAGTAAATCAGGTTGGCGCCCTCGTACCGGGCGCCGCTGGCCGACCTCGCGACCAGCGCGAACAGCGTTCGGCCGCCGCGCTCGAACGTCATCGACGGCGGCGTCGACTCATAGAACGTCGCCATGGCCTTGTCCTTCGTGCCGTCCGACGATGTGCAGGAGAAGGCGACAGGGCCAATCGACTTCACGAGACCTGACTTGGCCTGTAGTTCGGCAATCCGGTTGTTGTAGGCGCGCTCGACGCAGCCGCGCAGGTTCGAGCCCTTGCAGCCGTTGCGCCTCGCGACCCACGCTTCCTGCTCGGTCTTGAGCGACTCCGTCGCGCCAGCCTTCTTCCCAGCCGACGCATAGACACTCGCGAGCTGGCGGTCCATCGTCGAAAGCCCAGGGTCGCCGCAGATCAACTTCTCCACCGCAGCCGAAATCCTGGCGCAGTCGAACGACGGCCCGGACTGTGCGCGTGCTGAGATGCCGGCGCCGAGCGCTGGGACGAGGGCGACAAGGATAAGGCGGAGTGTGAGGCTGGTTCGTGACATGTTCCTGCTCATGCAGTCACCTCCCGGCGCTGTCGTCAAATGGTACCGTGAGCTGTCGTGCCGCCGCCATAATCCAACGAACGCGCGGAGTAAGCCGTCGACGACCGGCGCGTGTAGAATCAGTCTCATGCGCGCCTCTTCCCTTCTTCTGTGTCTTGCCATCGCAACCGCCGCCATGACGGCGCAGACGACGCAATTGCGGTTGGTGTCGACGGCCTGGCCCCCGTTCACGAACGCCGCCGGACAGCCGCGTTTTGCGCTCGATCTCGTCGAAGCCGGGCTCGGCCGTATCGGGGTCAAAAGCGAGACGACGATCGTCGAAGACGGGCAGTTAACGAGCTTGCTGCTCAGCGGCAAGTTCGACGGCAGCGCCGCCGTGTGGAAAGACGCGGAACGCGAGCGCACGCTGCTCTTTTCGCAGCCGTACCTCGAGAACCGACTCATCCTTGTCGGCCGGCGGGGCACCGACGTTTCGGCAACGGCCTTGTCGTCGCTCAAGGGCAAGCGGATCGCGATCGTCGAAGGCTATTCGTATGGCGAGACGATCGACACGTCGGGACCGACGTTCGTGCGGACGAAAACAGAAGAAGACAGCCTGAAACAGCTGCTCGACAGCGCAGTCGACTACACGCTGATGGACGAGCTCGTCGTCCAGTACATCGTCAGCAACCACGCCGAGCAGGCGCGAACGCGGCTGGATTTCGGCTCGACGCCGCTCCTCACCCGGCAGTTGTATCTGGCGATCCGAAAAGATCTGCCGGACGCGGAGTCGATCATCACGCGCTTCAATGCCCAGCTGCGCAGCATGATTGCCGACCATACGTACCATCGCCTGTTGCACGTCAGCTTCATCAGAGCCGACGTCGACGGCGACGGCCTCGTCGAGCTCGTGCCGGCAAGCGACAGTCTGGGCCGCGTCGAGCCCAAGGACAGCTACAGCCTGTTCTCAAATACCATTGCGCCGCCGATCCCCAAGTCGCCGACCTGGCCGACCAATCCAAACCAGCGCTACATGATCGGCGGCAGCGTCTACGACGGCTGGACCACCGTTCCGGATCGTTTCAAGGTCGACGATCCGAAGCGCCCCGATCCGAACAAGTCGACCGCCGGCATCTTCCGCTTTGCGTGGTGAGGAACTGGCTGTTGGCGGCTGGCTGCTAGCTGTTACCAGGTCGCTGCTGGCGGCTGGCTGTGTGGAAATTGATCCTTCCAACTTCACCCTTTACTTCAGCATTCAGCACTCAGCATTCAGCATTGCCCTAAGGCTTTGTCGTGCCGAAGACGAAGCCAATCGAACGCTGGATCGGGTTGTAGAAGCGGCCATAGTCGGGCGACGCGATGTTGCTCTGGACGTCGCGCTCGTTGCCGGTATCGAACGCGTTGTAGATCTTGAGGCCGGCAGTGAAGCGATACTTCTTGAAGCGCCACGGCCGCGCCAGCGTGAAGTCCAGCGTCGTGACGGTCGGCAGCCTGCCCGTCCGGTTGCGCGTGCCGACGAAGTCCTGATACTCGTCGACAGCCGACCACGGAAAACCCGTCCGCCACTCGTAGATCGGCGAGAATACCCATTGCCCGGGAAACCCAATCGAGCCGCGCACGATCAGCCGGTTGGGCACGTCCGTCGGGCTGAGCGAGTTCTCGTTACGGCGAATGATCGGGTTCCGGAAATTGCCGAAAAACTGATCGTAGTCGTTGAGATCGCCGGTGCCGTGCGCGCGCACGTAGGAGACGCTCAGGTCACGATGCTCGCTGGCGAGGAAGCGGCCGGTGGTCTCGACTTCCCAGTACTTCGACGCGCCCGTTGACATCAGCGTCAGGAGACCGAGGGTGCGATCGGGCTCGAGGATGTAGCCGCTCGATCCCTCGCGATGCAGGTAAGCCGCCTTGAAAAAGAAGCGACGCCCGAAGCGCTGATCCCAGGCGACGGTCTGGACGATGCTCTCGGGCGTCTTGAGCTCTCCACCAACTACGTGGCGGAAGGTCACCGGCGTGCCGAACGCCGAGCCATCGGGCCCGAATCGGCTGATCGTCTGCGTGTCGTACTGCGTGAAGGCGCCGACCGTCAGCGGCGTGCGCTCGGCGAACTTGCCGAAGCCCCCGCGCAAGATGGCGCGGCCCTCGGGGAGGATACTCACCGACATCCCGACGCGCGGTGAATAGTTGACGCGCTCGACGATGTCGTCACGATCCAGGCGGAGGCCGAGCTCGAAGTTCAGCCGATCGTTGACGCGCCACCGATCCTGCGCAAACAGCGCGAACTCGGTGCCGCTGACCCCAGGATTGATCTCGCTGGCGCGGTAGGTCGTCCGCTCGGCGAGCGAGCCGTCGAGGCGCACGACATCGATTCCGTGACTGAGGTCGTCGCCGTCGAAGCTCGATCGCTGCAGATCGAGGCCAAACTTGAAGACGTGCTGACCGGCCCACCTGTCTTTCGATATCGACAGCGCTTCGACGAGCTGAAAGCTGCGGACATCGCGTTCCTGACGGTTGAAGAAGTTGCCGCTCTGCGTCTGCGGCGCGTAGACCATCGTCAGGTCGCCCTGCGTGTTCTGGTCGACCTCGAAGGTGCGCGCGGCAAATGTCGTTTCGAGGACCGCGTGCTCGGAGAGGATCAGGCGATCGACCATCCCGGCGGCGAAACCCTCCTGCGTGAATTTCGGCGTTGTCTCCGGCGGCCGGAACGTCGACAGTGTCGCGTTCGTGATCTTGCGCGGGAAGTAGATGACGCCACCGGTCAGCGCGTGGCGCGACGACAGGACAGCGTCGAGACGCGTGAACGAGTCGAAGCTCTCGAGGCCCAGCTGCGGCTCGTCGGGCAGGCTCTTGACCGGCGTGCGCGCGAACCGGTACTGGAAGTACTGACCGAGGAGGAGTTTGTCCTTCTTCAGCGGGCCCGAGATCGAGAACCGGGGCTCGAACTTGTTGACGAAGGCGAATCCTTTGCCGAAGCCGGGCATGAGGTTGCCTGGCTTGAAGACCCACTCGTTGGTCCCGCGCTTGGTGCGGACCTGCGTGACGCTCGTCGAAAAGCGTCCGTACTCCGCCGCGAACGGGTTGGACAGGACTTCTACCGACTCGACGGCGCCGCTCGGCAGCTCGAGATCGAAGTCGCCAGTCGACGGGTCGTTGAGGCTGGCGCTGCTCATTTGCAGCGCCCCGGTGGTCGGCGCGCCACCCTTGACGCGCAAGCGGCCCTCGGGCCCGCGGATGACGCTCGGCAGCACCGTCAGCAGCGACTGAAAATCGTCACCCGAGAGCGGCTGGATGTCCATCTTGGCGCCGGTCAGCACGTCGCTGACGGCCACCGGCTGCAGGCTCTCGGTCGGCGAGTTGCCCGGCGCGACGACGTCGACGCTCTCGCGGACGAAGGTCAACCGCATCTCGACGAGCACGTTGTAGGTACCGCCACCACCCACCGTGAAAGGCGAGGACTCACTTTCCGCGAATCCCTCCCGCACGGCCCGAATCACATAACGTCCGGGCGGAACGTCGGGGAACGCGACCTGTCCGGCGACGTCGCTCAACGTCTGCGCGAGCACCACGTTGCCGTCGAGGTTGCGCAACCCGACGTTCACCGCTGGAATGCGCAGGCCCTCGGTCGAGATCGTCACGACGACGCGACCCGAACCTGTGGCAGTTTGCAGCGGCGGCACGGCAGGTATTTGCCCGGCCGGTGCCTGCTGAAGACTGACGGCGGAACTCCGAAAGCCCGACAGTGGCTCGTATCGAGGGATCGATGGAGCTGCGCTCCACTGAGTGGACAGCAGGCTGACTAAGGCAATCGCGCTAAGCATGTTCACAGTAACGAAGCAGACTTGAAGAGTCTACTCGACTGGATCAGGGAACGGAAAGCCTGCGGGCTGAGTAATTTCCGGCCGCCGCGGATGGGGACGAGGCCGGGGAGCAATTCCAGCGAAAAAGCCGATGGGACGCATGCGATTGAGGCGTGGGCACTACGGCGCACCTGCCGCGCTATGATCGCCAGACGCATGTCCACTCTCGAAACGCTCCCGACCAAAGATCTGACCGCGTTCCACGATCAGATCCAGAGCCGCTACGACGACTTCAAGAAGCGCGGGCTGAAGCTCGATCTCACCCGCGGCAAACCTTCGAGCGAACAGCTCGACCTGTCGAACGGCCTCCTCGGCTTGCCCGGGCCAGACGACTTCCTGGCCTTCGACAAGACGGATACGCGCAACTACGGCGTCCTCCAGGGCCTCCCCGAGCTGCGCGCTCTGCTGGCGCCGCTCTTCGGCGTCGCGCCGGCACAGGTCATCCTCGGCGACAACTCGAGCCTGGCGCTCATGCACGACGCGATTGCATTTGCGCTGCTCAAGGGCACCGTCGGCAGCCCGCGCCCGTGGAGCCAGGAGGCACGCGTCGCGTTTCTCTGCCCGGTGCCAGGCTACGACCGCCATTTCGCAATCTGCCAGGACTTCGGCATCGAGATGATCCCGGTCGCGCTCGGAGACGACGGGCCGGATATGGACGAAGTGGAACGGCTGGTCGCCGGAGATCCTGCCATCAAAGGGATCTGGTGCGTGCCGAAGTACAGCAATCCGACGGGCACCGTCTATTCGGCAGCGACAATCGAGCGGCTCGCGGCCATGCCGGCGGCCGCGCCCGACTTCCGCATCTTCTGGGACAACGCCTACGCCGTCCATCACCTGACCACCGACCGGATCGAGATCCCAAGCCTCGTCGAGGCCTGCGCGCGCCATGGGCAGCCGCATCGCGCCTTCGTCTTCGGCTCGACGTCGAAGATCACGCTAGCCGGATCAGGGGTGGCGCTCTTTGCGGCGTCGGCCGAGAACGTCGCCTGGTATCTCGGTCGGATGGGCAAGCGAACGATTGGCGGCGACAAGGTCAACCAGCTTCGACACGTGCGCTAGTTGCGCAACACCGACGGACTGCTGGCGCTGATGGATCGACACCGCGCGATCGTCGCGCCGAAGTTCGCGACGGTCGTCGACGCGTTCGAACGGCATCTCGGCGGCACCGGTGTTGCCTCGTGGATCGTTCCCAAGGGCGGATACTTCATCAGCCTCGACGTCCTGGACGGCTGTGCGAAAGAAGTCGTCCGCCTGGCAACCGAGGCTGGCGTGGCGTTGACGCCCGCAGGCTCGACGCATCCGCTGGGACGCGATCCGCGAGACCGCAACATTCGCATCGCGCCGACGTTCCCTGATCTCGCGACCGTCGGCACGGCAGCCGAGGGCGTGGCGCTCAGCGTGCTCGTTGCCACGTCGAAGCGGCTGCTCAGCAGCTGAGTGCGCTTACAAGAGCTCACCATCGCCCGGGTCATCCTCCTCACCGCGCTGAAGTGTCTCGCGGTCATCCGCGCGCTCGTGCTCTCGGCGGGACTCGCGGCTCTCGCAGCGACCGGAGCCGGCTGGTTGATGGGACTGGTCACCGGCAGCGGCCGCTCGCAGTGGGCCACCCCGCTGCAACTCTTCGCGCTCGAGATCGCCGGCGTGTTCCTGGCCGGCGCGCTCGCCTACTCGGCGCTCATGCCACGGACACGGGACCTCGCCGGTCCAGCGCCGGCAACTGTCCATCGCGTCGTCGGAGTGGTGCTCAGGCTGCTGCTCGCGGCGCTGGCGGTGTGGACCGTGATGCAGGTGCCAGCGTTGGGTTCGTGGTGGGCATCCGATCGCGTGCTGCTGGTTGAAGCGACGGGCACCGGGCAGGACCCCATGGGGCTGCGCATCATCCCGCAGATCATGCTCCTGTCGCTGCCAACGCTCGCCGCGATCGTGCTGGTGACGTTCCTGCTGACGTCGCTCGCGGGCATGTTCGTCCGCACCGATCTCGCATTCCGTGTCCTCGCCGCGTGTACGACCCTCGCGGCGGGAATCGTGTGCGGCGTGCGTCTCCTGTTGCACGCGCTGCGCGCCCTCGGCAGCACCGTGCAGTCCGCCATAAATCCGGCATCCGATGCCACGGCCGCCGCGCAGGTGTCGGACTGGCTGGCACGGCACGATGCGCCAGCCGCGGACGTCAGCTGGCGCATCATCTGGCTGCTTTGCGGCTACGCGGCGATTGTCGTCATCGCCGCGGCTGGCCGGCAAACGCACGAGCCGCGAGCTAATTGAGCGGAACGAACGCCAGCCCGTTATTGGCGTTCATCGGGATCACGAGCTGCTTCCCGCCTGCGTCGTAGCACATCGACGCAGCGTTGGGGATGTTGCGCGCGATGAGCTCGGCCGGCTGGCCGGGACGGATGCGCGACACACCGCCATTCACCACGCTGCTCACGTACTTCGTTCCGTCGGGCATGATCACCAGGCCGTCGTTGCCGGCCTGCGCGGCTGTCTCGGTTTTCACGAGCTTGCCGTCAGGCGCGAACGTCAGGACTTCGGCGTTGCCGATGTTGACGACGACGATGTTGCCTTGCGGATCGATGGCGACGCCGTTCGGTTGCCGCAGCGGCGCGCCCTGGATGAAGCTCGACACGGCGCCATCACGCGCGACCTTCCACACCACCCACGTGGACGGATCGGGAGTCTGCCCGCCGACGCCGGTCTGCGTGGCGTAGATCGTACCGTCCTCGGCGACCTCGATGTCGTTCAGCCATGGCGACTTCTCGACTTTGACTTCTCCCGCGGGCGCGCCGGTCTTCAGGTTGAACTTGCGAATCACGCCAACCGACGGCTCGGTGGCCGTCGTTCCTCCATCGCGATCCGCGAGGTAGAGGACGCCGTTGACGATGTCGCTGCCGTAGGGTTCGTTGAGGACGAGGGGCGGCGTCAGGCTGGCCCGCTGCTCTGGCGGCTGGATGCCAAGCCAGCGCGAGGTATGCACTGACCCGTCGTGATTGAGGAACGTCACCCAGCTGTTATTCGCCTGGACGTTCTGTGGCACGCCGCGGTTCGGTACCACGATGACGCCCCGTTCGGCGTCATAGGAACAGCTTTCGGCGGAATAGACCGAGCCGTAGACCTTGACGTTCGACGACATCGCCTCGAACGCGCCGTCGGCGGCAGGGTTGATCGGCAGGCCGAGACGGTTTCCGACGAAGAAGGGCTGAGGGCCCTGCGGTGGCTGCTGCGCGAGGAGCGCGCCGGTAGCGATTCCAATCGCCAGCGTTGCGCCGCTGGCCAGCAAAGTGGTGCGTGTCATCTGTGTTTCAGCTCCTGGAGATCGAGCGTGGTTTTCGAACGCCGGAAGTCTATCAGGCGGCGGGATGCCGCGACGGATTGGCCGCGAAGCCGATGGACGCGGCGCGAATCAGCCGTATCTTCGCCACCAACGTCGTCGGCGCGTTCATGTGCGCGCGCGAGGCTGTCCGCCGATGTCGACACGCCACGGCGGGACGGGCGGCGCGATCGTCAACGTCTCGTCCGCCGCCGCGCGACTGGGAGCGGCAGGAGAATACGTGGACTATGCGGCCTCGAAAGGTGCACTCGACACCTTCACGATCGGACTGGCGCAGGAGGTCGCCACCGAAGGCATCCGCGTGAACGCGGTACGCCCCGGTAATATCCGTTCGGATCTGGCTGTCGTCGCCGGCCTATCTCCCGACTCGAATGGGTGTCAGCATTCGCCTCTCGCCAGCCTTCGTAGCGATGACGACCTCGACGACGTAGTCAGCGGGACTCAATGCCGCAAGAGTGACATCGGCTGTGATCCAGCGCTGCCCTGTCCCCTCATCGGTCCTCTCCGCGACAGTGCACGGGAATCTGCGTCGCCGTGCCGCCACGATCCAGCACGCGGCCAACGCCGGTCTTCCCGTTTCCCGATGCAGCATCAACCGGCAACTCCAGCCTGACGCGTTCGGTTCGGCTGAAGGATGCATCGCCCGCTGGCAAGAACTGGACTCCGGTCGACGGCCCGCGCCGGAACATGACCGGCTTCGGCTCGAGAGCGTTGAGATCGAGGCGGACGGCTTCCGCGAGCGGCAGGCTGCTGTCCGGCGACGTCACCCGAACGCGGACATCGAGGGCGCCCGATGCGGCGGCCGGCAACTCCAGCCTGGTCAGGAACGAACGTTGGCCGGGTTTGAGCATGGCCGATCCGCTCACGGAGTTACTGCCCGCAACAGCCTCGATGGCTGCGCTCGCGCCGTGGGCGAATTCGTCCGGGCGCGACGTCGCGGGACGCAACTCCCCGACGACCCACAACGATCGCGCCTCGCCCGCGCCCACGACCGCGTCGATCCGCAGCTGTGAATGTGGGCCGGATGCGTCCCAGCTGGTCGAGCGCCGCCTGCACAGGGCTCGTGGTCGTCGGCGCCGCGCCGTTGCCGTGGGCGACGGCGTGACGTCGGCCTCGCTTGGCGCGCGATAGCCTTTCCGAGCGCGCACGTCGATCCCGGGCTGCTTGACCCTCACGGTCAGGGAACGAAAGCGACCGTCGCGCCGTGTGTTGGTCGCGTAGTAGCCAAGCAGGTAGTACCGACTGCATATCATCGGCGATCCGGGTGAAACCCTTGTCGAGACCGTTGGTGTTCAGAATGGCCAGGCCGTCGGTGTTCTCGGCCAGCGTGCGCAGCGCGCCATTCCGGTCCGCGGCGCGGCTGGTCCTGAGCCCTCCCGGGTCGATCATGTAGAACGTGCTGTTGCCGCGATTCGCGTCGTCGATGATCTCGCGCAGGAACTTGTCATCGTCGATATTTGCCAGATAGGCGCGCTCGCGGTCGCACACCTCCGGACTGATCGCATTGAATGACGTCTTGGTGTCTTCGAGCGTCAGCTTGCCCGTCGGCCCGACCCGCATCTTGTCGAGGCCCAGCGGCGCTTCATTTTGCCGTTGCCGCATCAGATCGGGATCCTCGCGATAGAGCTTCCAGCCCTCGCTGACGGCGATGATGGCCTTCCGCTCGTCCCGCATGCTCGCCAGATACTTCACGGCATCCTGCAGAGACTCGAGCGTGTTCCGCTCGCGGCTGCGCGCGACCATCTTCGCGGGCACGTCGTTGAAGCCCGGATAGCACAGGGTGTACTGAATCTGGCGCTTGTCGAGCTCGGGATCGAGGTCCTTGTTCTGGCGGCCCCAACTCCACCATGCCGTTCGCACATTTTCGGCGATGACTTCTGTCTTCTTGCCGAACGTCACCTGTGCGGGGCTCATGTTCGGCGTCATCACACCGATGAGATCGTCGTCGGCGAGCTCGGTGGAGAGGAACTTGATCAACGGCTCGTTGATGGCACGCGCGTCGACATCATCGACGAACGGACCGTCGAGAAAGAGCAGGAAGACGCGATTGCGCGGGCTCGCCAGGGCCTGCGCCATCTCCCGTTGTGAGCTCGGCTCGGCACGCGCGGTTTGCGGGCCGTGCGTCGGGACGATCTGTTCGAAGGACTCAATTTTCTGTGCAACGCCGTCCTCTGAGCACCTCGAAGTCGGCGGCTTGAAGCCCATCGACGATGCGGCCGTTGCGGGTCGGGTACGCATCGACGCGAACGAAGTTGGTACCGACCCGAATCGGCTGTTGACCGGATGGAACCTGAGGTTTGTCCTGCGCGGAAAGCAATGGCGGTGGGCCAACGGCAGCCAGGAACGACGCTACAGATACACCAAGGGCAAGGAACGAACGGATCGAGCTCAATTGCACGCTCGGACTCCCTGAAAAAGGCTGGCTGGCCTGTTGAGTCTACACCTGATTGATGCACTGATGCCGAGCTGCTCACCTGTCCGGCGACGCAACCTTCCGCACCCCGCCGTCGTCCAACCTTCGTCCCACGGCATTGCGTCACAGGATGTGTCGTCGTAATATCACCCACAATGTGGTTTAAAGCGCGATCATCGGCGTTGGGCGACTTCGAGCAGCTCATCCTCCTCGGCGTGCTGCGCCTCGACGAGGACGCCTACGGCGCCGCTATCAGGCAGGAGATTCATGCGCGTTCCGGGCGCGATGTCTCGATCAATGCCGTCTACACGACACTCGATCGTCTGGAGCGCAAGGGCCTTCTCAAGTCCTGGGTCGGCGAGCCGACGGCCCAGCGCGGCGGACGGCGGCGGAAGTTCTATGCGCTCCGGCCCTCGGGCATGGCCGCGCTCCGCCAGGCATATCACGCTCTCACAGCGATGGCCGATGGGATGCAGAACCGCCTGAGTTTGACCAAGGGAGTGAAGTAGCACGTGCGCAGCGGTCCTCCCGGTCTGGCGATCTGGCTGCTGACGCGGCGCCTGTCGAACGCCTGGCGGGACTTCGTGATCGGCGACCTCGAAGAGGAATTCCAGACGCGGCGCCTGCGATCGCCGCTCGCGGCGCGTTCATGGTTCTGGTGGCAGACCGTTCGCTGCCTGATGGCGCCACCACCGGTTCATTGCACACCTGTCGCCGCAGCATCACCCGGAGACTCGCACATGCTGACAGTCCTCGCTGACCTTCGCTACGCCGCGCGAGTCATCGGTCGCGCGCCTTCCTTTGCTGTCGCAGTCATCAGCGTCCTCGCCATCGGCATCGGCGCCAACACGGCCCTCTTCAGCATCGTCAATGCCGTTCTGCTGCGGCCGCTGCCATTCGACCAGCCGGACCAACTCGTGCGGCTCTTTACGAAACCGCCGCAGACATCGGCGGCGAGCTTGCCGATTTTCGGGCTCTCGCCCGGGAAGTTCTACGACTGGCAGCGGGACTCGACATCGTTCGAGGGCATGGCGCTCTACCGCTTTCGTCAGTTTGCGCTGAGCGGCAGCGGATCCGCGCGCGCCATTGTCGCCGGCGCGGTAGGTGCGGGTTTCTTCGACACTCTCCATGCCAGGCCGGCGCGCGGACGAGTCTTCCTGCCGGAGGAGGACACGACTGCCGGCAAGCACGTCGCGATCGTGAGCGAACGCTTCTGGAAGAGTGAGCTCGGCGCGGCCGCCGACGTCGTCGGCCGGACACTGACGCTCGACGACGAAGCCTACACGATCGTCGGCGTGATGCCCGCGAATGCGACAGTCGCTGCGTGGGAAGTGATGGCGAGCTGATATCTGGGTGCCCCTGGCGCTCACACAGGAACAGCGCGGCGTCCGGAGCAACCACAATCAGCGCGGCTTCGCGCGTCTCAAGCCCGGCGTGACCGTCGAACAGGCACAGGCGGAAATGGACGCGATCTCGGCGCGGCTGGCTCAGGAGTTCCCGGCATCCGACGGACGGTGGGGCGCCGTCGTCATGCCGATGCGCGAGGAGATTGTCGGCGACAGCCGCAGGATGCTCGTGATGCTGCTCGGTGCCGTCGCGCTGGTACTCCTCATCGCCTGCGCCAACGTCGGCAACCTCCTCTTCACGCGGGCGTTGACGCGGCGCAAGGAACTCGCGATTCGCGCGGCCCTCGGCGCGGGACGGGCGCGGGTCTTCCAGCAGCTGCTGACCGAAGCGGTGGTCTACGCGGCGATGGGCGGCGCGCTCGGCCTCGTCATCGCTGCCGCAGCACTCAGCTCGGTGTCGACGGTGCTCGCCAACCAGATACCCCGCGCCGCAGAGATCACCATCGATGGCCGCGTGCTGCTCTTCGCGATCGCGGCGTCACTCGTTGACCGGGATCCTCGCCGGCACTCTGCCGGCCATTCGCGCCGGCCGTGCCGATGTCAACGACGCCCTGAAAGAAGGTGGCCGAGGCGATGCGGCCGTCGGTGTCGGCACGCGCCGTCTCCTGATCGTCTGCGAAGTGGCGCTGTCGCTCGTACTTCTGATGAGCGCCGGCGTCATGATCCAAAGCCTGCTCGCGCTGCGCCAGAGCAACACGGGCTTTGACCTCAGCAACGTCCTGACGATGGAGGTATCCCTCGTCGCAACGCGCTACCAGACACCGGCGCAGCGGACCGCCTTCTACGATGCGGCGCTCGAGCGCATCCGTGCGCTTCCAGGCGTCGAGACCGCGGCCACTATCGACGACCTGCCCCTGCTCGATGGCTCGAGTCAAACGCTGGCGCTCGAAGGCTCGACCGCGCCCGCACAGTCGGATCCGGTTGCCGTCCAGGTCCGTCAGGTCACGCCTGGTTACCTCGAGACGATGCGCATCCCGGTGCTGCGTGGACGCGATGTCGCCGGTAGCGACAACGACGTCCTGCTCGTAAGCCGCGATGCCGCGAAACTGTACTGGGGAACCGACGATCCAATCGGCCGGCGGGCGGCCCTTCCAGCGATCTCGCGCACGATGTTCAGAGAGGTCGTCGGGATTGTCGGCGACGTCAAGCAGCGCGACCTTGCGGACAACTTCACGCCCACCGTCTACTACTACTCTCGCAACCGCGCATGGGCCGGCGCAACGTTCGTGATCCGGACGTCCGTTCCGCCCGCTACTGCTGGCGCAGCCGGCAACGGCGGCGATCCATGCGATTGACCCGCAGCAGCCAGTGCAGAACGTCCAGACGATGGAGCGCATCAGGGACGAAAGGCTGTCGTCGCAACGCCTCAGCGCGCTGCTCCTGGGCGTATTCGCGGGCATTGCCCTGCTGCTCGCTTCCATCGGCATCTACAGCGTCGTTTCGTACATCGTGCGCGGCCGAAGCCGCGAAATAGGAATCCGTGCAGCCCTCGGTGCGCGCACGAGCGATGTGCTGGGCCTCGTCATCGTCGAAGGCATGGCGCCGACGTTGATCGGTATCGTCGTCGGTACCATCGCGGCATTCGCCTCGGCCAGGATCCTCGAGCGGCTCGTGTTTGGCGTGAGTGCCTACGATGCAGTGACGCTGGGCGTTGTCGCCGTCACGCTCGGTATAGTCGCGCTCGTGGCGTGCATGGTGCCGGCCTACCGCGCCGCGCAACTCGATCCGTTGAAGGTTCTCCGAGAGTCGTAGCCGTCCTGCGACAGCGGCTCCAGGCGCCGAGTCGTCTCGGCGTCAGTAGTCCCTGCAGCGAGTGGCGAGAAGCCCGGTCGCCTCGGACAGGTCGAGATCGGCGATGAACAGCCCCGCCTGCCCGTACAGGCTGAAACCCCAGCAGCGTGCCGTCCGGACGAACGACGGCCGACGTCGTCGGCGACCCCTCGCCGGCGAAGTTCACCGTCGCGAAGTAACACGTGTTCTCGGCCGCGCGGCAGAGCGCGGCCTTTTCGTGGAACGTGTTCCTCGGATCGGCGTATGAGACAGGCCGATAGCTGCCGGCGTCGGCCTCGTGGAATTGTGGGTGGAAGACGACTTGCGCGCCGCGGCGCGCGGCCCAGCGGACTGTCTCCGGGTAGCGCCAGCCTTCGTGGCAGATGACGACGCCGAAGGTCAGCGCACCGGATTGGAACGTGCGCCGCTCGGCGCCCGAAGTGTAGGTGATCTCCTCGGACGGATCGATCTGCACCTTGTCCTGAAATCCCAGCCTGCTGCCGTCCCGATCGACAACGAGTGCGGTGATCATCGGCCGCCCGCCGACGACCCGCTCCGTCCCGAGGACGACGGCGACGTTGGCCGCTCCTGCGGCAGCTTCGACGGCCGACCACGCGCGATCGAGGAAGGCGGCGTCAGGCGGCGGCACGTTCTTGTTCGGCGCCCGATAGCCGGGCACGAAGCACTCAGGAAAGCAGATGATGTCGGCGCGCTCGAGGCCCGGCCAGGGCGATGGCCTCCGTGGCTTGCTCGACGGAGGCCTCAGGCGTTACCGGAAACGGCAGGTTGGCGAGAGCGACGCGGCACGAGCTCATCGGGATGCCGTGGATCAGGTCGTCAGCGAGTGCTACTTCCTCGCAGCGCCCGGCGCCTCGTAGATGCGCAAGCTTCGCATCGACCATGGCGCATCGGCCGCGTTCTCCGTTTCTGTAATGCGGACGAACTTCGCGCGTGTCGGCGCAAAAGCGATCGTCGTTCGGGCGCTGTCGCCCTTGCCTTCGGCGACGGGCTTGCTCCACTCCTTGCCATCCGTCGAGACCTGCACCGTATAGCCCCTCGGATAGCCTACGACTACCGCTGGCGCCGGCGCTCCGGGCGCTGCGCCGCGACCGCCGCGGCCGCCGCCTGTCGACATCGATTCGAACTGCACTTCGGTCACGACAACGGGCTGAGGAAGTTCGACCGTGAACCACATGCCCTGCGCCTGCGGCGTGCCCGAGGTCCAGCCGCGGAGCGTGCTCGCTCCGACCGCGCCCTCGGCGCCATGGCTGGCGGTGAGTTTCCAGTTCTGCGAGTCGAGCGCGCGCGGCAGCGAGGCCTCGAGCTCCGGCAACGTCCACGGCGTCTTGCGGCTCGCGGTCTCCTTGCGGACACGGGCGACGTCGGCCGGCGTCACGAGGCCAGCGTTGTTCCCGAAGGCGCTGCGAACATACGAGGCGACACCCGCGATCCACTCGTCGGTGCTCGTGACACCGAGCGGCGCCATCAGATCGGGATACGACTTGCCGTCGAGCGGTCCACTCAATCCGTTCAACAGGATCTTGATCACGTAGTCGCGGTGGGCCTGCAGCCGCGGCGAGCCGACCAGCGCCGGCGCCAGCATCGCGCCATTGGCCGCGCCTTCCATCGCCTTGCCCATCCCATCGGGACCATGACACGAGAAGCACACGGCGCCAAAGACGTCGCTCCCCTGGGCCAGCCGCTTCTCTTCCTCGGGCGTCATCGGGCCGCGCCGTCCGCCACCGAAGTTCGTTGTCGCCGGCGTGAGGAGGCGCTCGCCGATGAGCGCGACGCCCTTGGCCTTGTTCGCGGTCTGCGTCGCCTTGATGACGTCAGCGGCGTCCGGCAGCTTGAACAGGTTCACCGACAGCATTGCCTGGATGGCCACGTTCACGTCCGCATCCTTCGTGAGGCCGCGGTAGTCATCCGCCAGCGACTTGTCGCCGGCCTTGTACAGCGTCTCGCTGGCGCGAATCGCCTGCACGCGCACGCGCGGGGCCTTGTCCTTCATCAGCTCGCGCACGAGAGTGGCGTCGAGCGCACCGAGCCCCTCCAGCGTCCAGATGGCGTGGAAGCGCGCCACGAGGTTGTCGGACGTGCGTGCCATCTGCTGGAGCGCCGGCACGACGGACTTGTCCTGCTTCAACACCAGCAGGCGCTGCGCCGTATCACGCCACCAGCCATTCGGATTCGTGAAGTGCGCGACGAGCTGCGCCGGCGTCTCGCTGTACATCTTCGGCGCCGCAAACTTCGGCGCGATCGCGGGAATCGCCGGCTGGCCGATGTTGGTGTCAGTCGCCGGAACCGCCGCGCGGCCGTCATAGCGGAGACGCCAGATGCGGCCATGCGATGCAACCTTGTCGAGCTGGTACTGCTCGATCTTCGCGCGCAGGTAGGTGCCCGGGCCAGACCACTGCAATTCCTGGATGATGCCGTGGTACATGTCGGCGATGTAGAGCGTTCCGTCCGGCGCGTTGCTGATGTTCACCGGCCGGAACAGCTGATCGGTGCTGGTCATGAACTCGGCGTTCGGATAGACGTTGCGCAGCATCGTCAATCCCTCGATGTTCTCGATCGAGGCGCGACGGATCAGGCGGCCGACCGGCTCGGTGAAGAGCAGGTCGCCTTTCATGTCATCGGGAAGCGCGTCGCCGCGAAAAATCGCCGGGCCGGTCGTCGCCGTGAAGTGATTCAGGTTCTGCGCCGGCATGCGTGTCCGGCCGATGCCGCCCTGCATGTCGCCGATCCCCGGCGCCGGCCAGACGACGGCGAAGTCCTTCTCGAAGCCGTTCTCCATGCCCGGCGGGCAGTTTGGATTTGGTGGCGCAGGGGCTGCCGCCGGAGCGCCGCGGCCGCCGCGGCCACCGGCGGGCGCGCAGGGTGTGAAACCGCCATAGTGAATCGGGTACTGGAAGTTCATCGGCCCGCGTTCGCCGCCGGCATCCACGAACCACGGCTTGCCGTCATCGTCGGAAGCCAGACCCCACTGGCCGCCGTTCGGGCCTGTCGGCTCGCGGAGAAACCCGGTCGGGGTCCAGCGAATGCGGAAGGGGTTGTAGGTGGTGTAGATCCAGTTGTCCATGTTCCACAGCAGGCCCGCCTTCTGGTGCTCGATGTTGGCGTCGCCGCTCTGGCCGATGCCGGTGAACACGACTTCACGCTTGTCGGCGACGCCGTCGCCGTTGGTGTCGCTCCACTTCACGAGATCGTCGGAGTCGGTCTCGCTCGTGAGGATCACGCCGTCCTGCAGCGGGCAGGATCATGCGCGGCGCCACGAGGTGATCGACGAATACCGTGCGCTTGTCGTACTTGCCGTCGCCTTTGGTGCTCTCCCAGCGGCTGATGCGGCTGATGGGCTCGTGCTCGCGGCTGGCGCCGGCGTCCATCATGTAGCTGATCATCTCGCCGACATACATCCGCCCGTTGCCGTCGAACTCGATGAGCGTCGGGCTGATGACGTCCGGCTCCGCGGCAACGAGCTCGACGCGATAGCCCGTCGGCAGGATGAAGCCGGCGGCTTCCTCTTCCGGCGTGCGCGGACGGTACGGCGTCTTCGGCGTGAAATCCGTCGCCGGGCTCGTGGCGGCCCCGACCGCCGCCGCCGCCGAATCCGGTGGCGCGCACCGGCGCGCCCGGCGCCTGCTTCACGGCGCTGCCCGCCATCTCGTACTGCCCGTCCATGATCGCCATGTTGGCGCGGAGGCCCGCGCCGTCAGGTGTCAATGTCAGGACCGACGAGATCGGCGTGCCCTGGATCGACATCGAAAACTTGAGGATCAGGTTGTTGCCGACGGCTGAAATGTCAGTGACATTGATCGCCGGCTGCCCTTCGGCAGTGATCGTTGCCGAAGCCTTGCCGCCATCGCCTTTTATGGCGAGCGCGAAGCCGGCTTCAGTGGCGCCCATGGACATCGACAATGCCCAGTCGCCCAGAAACGGCGCCAATTGCGCGGCTGTCGGCGGTGCCGGCCGGGCGCCGGACGCCGGCGCCTGAGCCTGAGATTCACCGCGCAGCGCAGGTGTCGACCACGCCAGCAGGACAATCGCGAAGGTCGCAAAAACGACACGGATGATTGCTGAACGAAGAATACCGGGCATCAAGGCACCTCTTGGACACGGCGCGGTCACGCGCCGTTCGAACCTCAATGCTACCATCGGCATCGCTGCCGGGCCGGCGTCGCAGGCGTCGACGCTCGCGGCAACAGTTACTCGCGTGCGGTAGTGCGCACGCGTTCGACGAACGGCTCACCTGCCGCGGCGAGCACGGTGTCTCGGACGCGCGACGGCGTCGCCTGCGCACAGCTGACACAGTCATAAGAGTCGATAAAGCATCATCTGGAGCGCTGCGAGCGATGCCGAAGGAAGCATCGACTCGCAGCATCGCGACGTTGCGTTAGAACCGGAAAGTAAGCGTGCCGAGGATCGGCAGCGTCCAGCGGCTGCTCGAGTCGTTGAGGTTCTCGAGTCCGGTACCGGCAAGACCTTCGACGTCTGAGAGATCGCCGGTCCAACGCAGGCCGGCCTCGACGCCGAGGCGAACGTGCGGCGCGACGGCAAACTGCACGCCAAAATCGCCACCGAATGTCGGCACTGTCGATTCGTCATAGAACGGCGTGTCGGCCAGTACGACCCCAGCGGCCGGCACCGCGAACGTCGCCGGCATCGCGTCGATGCGACGGAAGCCGCCAGCGACACCGATGTAGGGGTTCACCGGCGAGCCGGGCGCGAAATGCCAGCGGATGCCACCCTCGAGACCCCAGTCGCGGTAATCCGCGAAACGCGACCGCAGATCGAGGCCGGCGACATTGCCGACCGAAAGCTCCTCGGCATCCTGACGCTGGAACGAAAACGTGCCCGTGACCTCCAGCATGGGAGACACGGCGTATCCGACACCGGCGCGCATCGTGAATCCGCTGTTGTAGATATCGGACCAGTCCTTCTCGTCGACTTGCGTCGCTAACCCGAGGACCGTCCCGCTGCCGCCCTCGTGGTAGATGCCGCTGACCGTCGGCGCGGTCCCGGCGCCGAA
Organism: uncultured Acidobacteriota bacterium; assembly: GCA_963830815.1. Lineage (GTDB taxonomy): Bacteria > Acidobacteriota > Vicinamibacteria > Vicinamibacterales > 2-12-FULL-66-21 > DATBJJ01. Next base: position 25,648 of record CAWHNN010000002.1, read on the forward strand.
CGTCACCGACCATCGCGGCTCCGTCTGCGCCTGCGCAGGCGAGGCCACTGCCGCAAGGATCATTGCTACTGACAACACTCTGCTCATCATTTCTCTTCTCCCATATGGATGACTGCATTCCATCGTCTGGGAGGCATAACCCGTGTCTGTCCATGTTTATTCCATGACAAAAGCGGTAATACAAAGATATCTATCGTCCGCGGCTCGCGGCTGGCGGTTGGCTGTTGTTGTGGCCGAGTCGTGACTCGGCCGCGCGATTGGCGTACAAAATAGCGTGGACGACGAGCGCTGCTGATGAGAGAGAGGGCCACGGACTCGGGAATAACGCAGCCGCGAGCAGCCAGCAGCGGGCAGTGACCGAGAGACGAAGCGCCTGACAGCGAGCGGCACGTGCGGTCACTCAGCGAACGTACTTCGAGAGCATCGGGATCAAGTCGTCGAGCGCCGCGATGTGACGCGCCCGCTTGCCAACGGGTGCGGCCAGAATTTCGGCTTCGGGTCCGCCAATCCACAGCTCGACGTCCGCAGGCAGCGGTGCCAGCTTGCGTAGCTCGTTGCGAGCCACTGCGCCGGGCGAGGTTGCGCTCAGCAGGACAACGCGCGCACCGGTAACCGTCGCGGCGTGCAGTACATCCCCGGCCGGCACATCGGCGCCGAGATACACCACGCCCCAACCGGCGGAGGCGATGAGCACCGCAGCGCAGAGCAGCCCGAGTTCGTGGCGCTCGCCTGTCGGCGTCGCGCACACAACCTTCGGTGTCGCTTGCGGGCGTGACGTCGCGCGGAGGAGTCCGCCGAGCACGCTGCGCACGATAGCCGACACGAGATGTTCCTGGGACGGCCGCAGCTTTCCCGCAGCCCAGCGCCGTCCGATCTCCTGCAGAAGCGGAACCATCACGACGAACACCAGGTCCCGCGGCGGCAGCACGGCGGCGTACCGGTTGAGGATGGCCTCGATCTCGTCGAGGTCATACCGGTCCAGGGCACGGATGAGCGGCTCGAGCTTCACCGGCTCGAACGGTGCTGGACTGGTGCCTCCAGGCCGAGACCCGGTATGTTCGTCGACGCCGCGGATCAACTTGCCGAGCTCGGCGTCGGACAGCGGCGCTATCGTCCCGATGGCATGGCCCTGTTCGACGAGCCCTGCCAGCTGCTTGAGCCGCGACACATTCGCGTCGCTGTAGAGCCGGCCGCGCGCGTTTCGCCCCGGCGCGACCACCTCGTAGCGGCGCTCCCACGCCCTCAGCGTATCGACGCTGAGACCGGTCATCTTCGCGACGGCGCGAATCGGATATCGGGGGACCTCGGGTCGGACCTGTGTCATATCAGCTCACGTCGAACGCACTATCGTTGCCGCTACCCACGAGGCGACGCCGCACGACAGCGCTCCCCATCCGATATCGATCACCGTCATCGCCGCCCGCCATTCACGCAGCGTGGCGTGATTGGTCAGATCGTACACGGCAAACGTCAGTGCGCCGAACACTGCGCCGAGTGCCAGCGCCTCGAGCGGCGTTCGCGCACGCCCCAGCACGAAGACCGTCAGCCCGACAGCGAGCACCGGATAGACCAGGGCGGCGATGGGCCATATCGGATCCAGCCCACCCTCCGCCATCCGGGCAATCGGCGCCAGGCTCCGCCGATAGAAGTCTCGCATGACGACGCCAAGCCACAACCCGTCGAGCACGAGCAGCGCCACCAGCACCACCGCACACTGGCGCAACATCACAATTTTCTCCTCTGGAATCGATAGTGGGAAACTCCCCATTCCTGACCGCCGCGGAATCCGAACATCTCGGCGCAGGCCATGAGGAACACCCGCCACCTGCCAGCCCATCGCGTGACCCCGTCGTGACCGTAGATTTCGGCCAGCAACGGATCGATGGCAGCGCGGTTGCGATCGAAATTCTGCAGCCACGCCTCGGCGGTCCTCTCGTAATGCGTGCCATCCAGCCGCCACTGGCGGTCAATGATCAGATCGTCCTGCAGATGGAGGAAGAGATCGTGACTCGGCATCATGCCGCCGGTGAAGAAGTGCCGCGCCATCCAGTCGGATTCACCGTGCGTGTCGTAGGAATACGCGAAATGCCGGTGCGCGAAGACATGCGCGAAAAATCGCCCATCGTCGGTGAGCCAGTGCCGGATGCGCGCAAAGAGCCGCGGATAGTTCCTGACGTGCTCGAGCATCTCGACCGAGACGATGCGATCGAAGCGCTGCCCCGGGTTCGAAGTCGTTGATGTCGGCCGTCACCAGAGCAACGTTGTCGAGCCCGTAGGCGCGCGCCTTCGCGGCAATGTACTCGCGCTGTCGAGCAGAGTTCGAGACGGCCATGATGGAGCTGGAAGGAAATCGGCGCGCGAGATACAGCGTCAGCGATCCCCAGCCGCAACCGAGCTCGAGAATGCGATCGCCAGCTGCGATCTGCGCGCGCTCGGTCGTGAGCTGGAGCATCTGCGTTTCGGCATCGGCCAACGACGCGACACCCGGCGGCCACCACGCGCTGCTGTACTTCACGTGTGGACCGAGAACGCGTTCGAAGAAGGGCGGCGGCAACTCGTAATGCTGGGCGTTGGCGGCGTCCGTGGCGACCGCAATCGGCTGGGTGCGGAGCCACTTCAGGAGCGCGGCCAGGTGCCTGCCCTGCCCCTCGCTGCCTCCTGCCATTTGCTCGCGCAGCCGGGCCGCGACGATGCGACGGATGCCGAGCCGAACAACGGAATCGGGCACGAGATCGCGATCGAGCAGCGTTTCGATCACGACAACCTCCGGGGTGGCCACGGCACGAAGGCGCTCGTCGTCTGCTGGTAGCGGCGATAGTCGTCGCCGCGGCTGCGCACGGCCTGGGCTTCGGTCGCCGGAATGCCGGTGATCCGACAGAGCAGGTACAGCATGATTGCCGGGGATACCAGCGCCAGCGCTCCCCACGGTGACGCCAGCGCGAACATCGCGTAGGCCACCCAGACGAGCCACTCGAAGAAATAGTTCGGGTGACGCGAATAGCGCCACAGCCCGCCTTGAAAGGTCTTGCCTCGCGACGCCGTCGTCGCCTTGAACGTTTCGAGCTGGCGATCGGCGACTGCCTCGCCCGCGAGCGCAACCGCCCACAGCGCCGCCGCGCTCCACTCGAGCGCTGATAGTTGCGGGGCCGGATTGAACACCGCCAGCAAGGCGGGCAGCGAGAGGATCACCGCCAGCAACGCCTGCGCCTGGAAGAAGGGAAAGAACGAGCCGGCCGCGGCCCAGCTGTCGCGCGCACGCACATCCGCGTAGCGCGGATCCTCGGGCCGTCCCAGCACGCGATCGCGAAGGAGGTACACGCACAGGCGTGTGCCCCACACGGCGATCATCGCGGCGATCGCACCCCGGCGCAGCGCCATGCCCGGTCCCAGGAACGCATACAGGCAGGCGAGCGCGACCAGGCTCGCGGTCCATCCGACGTCGACCACGCCGACGTTCTGCAGCCGAAGGTGCCACAGCCACATCGCGGTCATCAGGACCGCGACCATCGCCCAACCGACTATCGCCAGCCCGAGTGCCTGCGGCATGTGTCTAGTGTATGTCCATGACAATGATTTGACAATAGCCGCAGGGACTGATTAGATCGGTGAGGTGGATCGCTCCAGAGACCGCTGGCTGAGCTCGCTGCAGGTGATGCGCTTCGCGCTTCTCCACATCGCCGCGCTCGCGATCTTCGTCGTGCCGTTCGACCGGGCGCTTCTCTGGTGGCTGGGACTGAGCTACGCCCTGCGCATGTTCGGCATCACCGCTGGCTATCACCGCTACTTCAGCCACCGCTCGTACAAGCTCGGACGCGTGCCGCAGTTTCTGATGGCCGTCCTCGCGATGACCTCCGGGCAGAAGGGCGTGCTGTGGTGGGCGGCGCATCACCGCGACCACCACCGCCTGTCGGACACGCCAGGCGACGTGCACTCGCCGCGAGAGGGCTTCTGGTGGGCTCACGTCGGATGGATCCTGTCGACGGAGCACGACCACTACGATCCGCGGCGCGTCGCCGACTTTGGCCGCTATCCAGAGCTGCGCTGGCTCGACCGCCACCACTGGGCCCCGGCGGCGGCATTCGCGGTCTCCGTCTGGGCGATCGGTGGGTTCCCCGCCTTTGTCTGGGGCTATCTCCTCTCGACGGTCTTGCTCTACCACGCCACGTTTGCGATCAACTCGGTGGCTCACATCTGGGGCTCGCGGCCGTTCGCGACCGCCGACGACAGCCGCAACAACCCTGTACTCGCGCTCGTCACGCTCGGCGAGGGCTGGCACAACAATCACCACTTCTGCCGCTCGAGCTGCCGGCAGGGTGTGCGGTGGTGGGAGATCGATCTCACGTATCTCGGCCTGAGGCTACTGGCGGCGCTCGGCATCGCTCGCGACCTGCGTCCCTTCGTGCTGCGCCAGGGAAAGCGCGCCGCATGAGAAAGCACATTGCCGTGATCGGCGCGGGCATCTCGGGCCTGGCGGCCGCGTACTTGCTCAGCCGGAGTCATCGCGTTTCCCTGTTCGAGCGCTCCTTCCGCCTCGGTGGCCACACCCACACTGTCGTCGTCGATAGCGCCTCGGGTCCGGTGGCGCTCGACACTGGCTTCCTCGTCCACAACGAGCGCACCTATCCGAATCTGGTGCGACTCTTCGCCGAGATCGGTGTGGCGACGAACGACTCGGACATGTCGTTCTCGGTGATCTGTCCACTCTCGGGCGTTGAGTACAGCAGCCGCGGCATCGGCGGATTCTTCGCGCAGCCGCGCAACCTGGTGAGGTCGGGACACTACCGGCTGTTGTGCGACATCACGCGTTTCAACCGCGAAGCGCCGCGCCTGCTGACGACGCCCGCGGCAGCGAGTTGGACGCTCGGCGACTACCTCGCCGAGGAGCGCTACAGCGACGAGTTCGTGGCTCGCTATCTCACACCGATGGCGTCGGCGATCTGGTCGTCGTCGCTCGAGAGCGTTCATCGGTTTCCGGCGCAGACGCTCGTGCGCTTCATGCAGAACCACGGCATGCTCTCGATCGGTGCGCATCCGGCGTGGCGCGTCATCCGCGGCGGCAGCCATACCTACATCCCCAAGCTCGTCGCGCCGCTGGGCGCCGATGTCCACACGAGCGCCGAGATCCTCTCGGTGCGCAGGTGCGCGAGCGGCGGAGTCGCGATTGCCTTCGCGAACCGGCCGTCGGAACGAGTTGACGACGTCGTGTTCGCCTGCCATGGCGACCAGGTGCTGCCGCTCCTCGTGGACGCGAGCGACGCGGAGCGCGACATTCTCGGCCATTTCACGACGACAACGAACGACGTGTGGCTGCACACGGACGAGCGGGTATTGCCCACCACCCTCCGCGCCCGCGCGTCCTGGAACTACCGGCTTGGCGCCGCCGGCGATGCGCCGCCATCAGTGACCTACGACCTCAATCGCCTGCAGGGGATAGCCGGCGCGACGACCTACTGCGTAACGCTCAATCCGCGGATGGAGATCGCCGACGAGAAGATCCTCGGCCGCTTCACTTACCGCCACCCGCGGTTCACGCTGGCAGCCATCGGGGCTCAGGATCGCTGGCGCGACATCAGCGGCGTCCGCCGCACCCATTTTTGCGGCGCCTACTGGCGCTACGGCTTCCACGAAGACGGGCTGCTGTCGGCGATCCGCGTCGCGCGCGACCTTGGGGTCGAGTGGTGAACGGGGCTGCCGCTCTTTACACCGGAACGCATCCGCCACCGGCGCTTCGCGCCGCGCGCGCATCAGTTCGAGTATTCGCTGTTCATGGTCCTGCTCGACGTCGATCGCCTTCGCGAGGCAATGGGCGTGTCACGCCTGACGAGCTACAACGGCTGGAACTGGGCATCGTTCGACGAGCGCGACCACATCGGCGATCCTTCTCAGCCGCTGCGCGATCGCTTGCGCGAGAGCGCGGCCAGCGCCGACGAGGTGCTGCCGGACGGCCCCATCTACCTCCTGACGCACCTGCGCTACGCCGGCTACGTCTTCAACCCGATCTCGCTCTACTACTGCTACGACCGGAGCCATCGGCTCCGGCTCGTGCTCGCCGACGTGCGCAACACCTACGGCGGCCGGCGCAGCTATTGGCTGCGGTCCGGCGGCGAGCGCCGCGACGTCGTGCGCGATACCGCGGCAAAGTCGCTCTACGTGTCGCCGTTCATGGACTACGACGTCGACTATGACTTCGTGCTGACGCCGCCCGGGCCGAGCGCTGGTGGCGCACATGAACGTGACGCACCGCAACGGTGGAGCCGCCGGCGAGCCCCGCCTATTCGATGCGACGCTGCGGTTGACGCAACAACCGTGGACCGCGCGCGCCGTGCGCACCGCGCTTGCTCGCTGGCCGTGGATGACAGCGAAGGTGACCGCGCGCCATTTACTGGCAGGCGCTGCGCCTGCGGCTCAAAGGTGTCCCCGTCGTACCGCCACAGGAAGACAGGTTATGACTCTGCGCCATTCCATCGATCGCTGGGCCGAACGGCAGGTGCTCGCGACGCTCGCACGTATCGTCCACGGCCAACTGACCGTCCACCTCGGCGGCGGCTCACGCACGTTCGGCGCCGCGGGCGGATTGACGGCCTCGGTTCAGATCCACGATCGCCGCTTCTTCCGGCGGGTGATCGCCGGTGGTGAGATCGGTCTTGGCGATGCCTACATGGATGGGGACTGGTCGACGACGGACCTCGTCAGCCTCGTCCGCCTCATGCTCGCCAACCGCGACGTCGTCGGGGCGCTGCCGTCGGTGGCGGCGTGGATTCCGCGTGCCCTCGAAAGTCTGGCGCACCGCCGGCGCGATAACACACCGGCGGGCAGCCGACGCAACATCCACGAACACTACGACCTGGGGAACGAGTTCTTCCGGCTGTTTCTCGACTCGCGGCTGATGTACTCGTGCGCCGTGTTCGAGTCCCCGGACGACACGCTCGAGGCGGCGCAGGTCAACAAGCTGCGAACAATCTGCGACAAGCTGGCGCTCGGTCCGGACGATCACGTGCTGGAGATTGGCAGCGGCTGGGGCGGCTTCGCGCTCTTTGCTGCGACCTACTATGGCTGCCGCGTGACGACGACGACGATCAGCGCGCGAACAGCACGACCACGTCGCCGACGGCATCGCCCGGGCCGGCGACGCCGGGCGCCGCATCGACTTGCGCTTCGAGGACTACCGCGAGCTGCGTGGCCGCTTCGACAAGATCGTCAGCATCGAGATGTTCGAGGCCGTCGGCTTCGCGCACTACGACGATTACTTCGCGGCGTGCGATCGGCTGCTCGACCGCGACGGCGTCATGCTGCTGCAGACCATCACCGTCGACGACTGGCGCTTCGCGGAATATCGGAGCGAGGCGAACTGGATCTCGAAGCGCATCTTCCCGGGCGCCGAGTTGGCGTCGGTCGGCGAGATTCTCGCGTCGCTGGCTCGCGTCAGCCGGCTGACGCTGCACCACACGCAGCAGATCGGCACACACTACGCGCGCACGCTGCACTGGTGGCGCGAGCGCTTCAACCGCCGCCGGCACGACGTGCGCGCCCAGGGATTCGACGACCGCTTCATCCGGATGTGGGATTTGTATCTCGCCTACTGCGAGGCGGCGTTTCTGGACCGGCAGATCGGCGACGTGCAGCTGCTCCTCGCCAAATCCGCCACGCGGCGCGTCCTGTTCGACGAGCCATGGAAGCGCCCCGCGGCTTTGGCTGCGGCACGCGCAGACCGCTGAGACACTCCCGCCACGGACAACACGGATAACACGGATAACACGGAATCGCATTTCGATCCAACGGTCCTTCCGTGTTGTCGGTGTTGTCCGTGCGGGTCTTGTCCGTGGCGGTGTTATCCGTCCCCACCATGCTCCGTGTGCTTTCGACATTCTTCCTGACTCTCAGCGTGGCGTCGCCTCAATCGGCGCGCAGGGCGCGGATGGGATCGATGCGCGCAGCCCGTCTCGCTGGCGCGATGCAGGCCAGCGCCGCGGCCGAGGCGAGCACGACGGGGACGGCCACGAAAGTCAGCGGATCGTACGGGCTGACGCCATAGAGAATCTTCGACAGGGCCGTCACGAGGAGCGACGCCACCGCAAGGCCAGCGGCCAGCCCGGCGCCGGTGATCGCCATGCCCGATCGCAGGACCAGGGCGACCACGTCGAGAGTCTGGGCGCCAAGCGCCGTACGCACACCGATCTCGCGCGACCGTTGCGCGACGCTGTAGGAGAGGACGCCGAAGAGCCCGACGGCAGCAATCGCGAGCGCGAACGCTGCGAACGCTGCGAGCACGAGCGCGTAGGCGCGCGGCCGCGACAGACTCGACATCAGCCGATCGTCCATCGACATCACCGAATCGAGCACCAGGTCTGGCGCCTGCTCCTTGACGATCGCGCGCAGCGCCGGCGCGAGCGCGGAAGGGTCGCCGGCCGTGCGCGCCACAAAGAAGATGCTGTCCGGGCGCATCGCCCCGAACTGGCGATAGGACGAGAACATTTCGGGTTGGGCAGTATCCGCGGTGCTCACAAAGCCCGCGTTCTGGAGCCCGCCCTGCTTCATGTCGTCGACGACGCCGACGATCTCCCACTCGGCCTGCCGATAGAGCGACAGCGGCAACCGCCGCCCCACCGGATTGTCTCCAAGATACTGATCCGCGAACGACTTATTGACGACGAGCACTGGCTGCGACGTCTCGCTATCGCTGTCTGTAAGGAAACGGCCAGCGCGAAGGCGCAGGCCCATCGTCGCGAAGTATGCAGGATCAATCGTTCGATGCAGGCTCTGAACTTTCGCCAGGGTCGACGGATCACGCGGCAGACGCACGTTGAGACCGGTCAGCGAGCCCGCGGAGACGAGCGGCAGCGCGTTGCCAAACGAAGCATGAGTCACGCCAGGCAGCGCCTGCAGGCGATCGTCAATCGCCCGCAGCATCGCGCCGGTCTTCTCGTAGGTCGAACCGGACGGCAGAGGGAGGCGTGCCGTCAGCAGGTTGCCAGGTTGATAACCACGGTCGATGTTGATGAGCGACTGTACGCTGCGGCCGAGAAGCCCGGCACCAACCAGAAGGATGCAGGCGACGGCAATCTGCCCGGCCATGATGATCGCGCGAAGGCGTGCGACCGGCGTCCGCATCACCACCGCCGACGGGTGCCCGGTTGTCATCAGCGAGCGACTGCACGAGATCGATGCGGCGCGCCTGAAGAGCAGGCACGAGGCCGCAGACGACGATCGCTGCGAGCGTCGCCGCCTGAGGATGCGAATCCGACACGCCAGTCGAGCGTGATATCGCTCAACCGCGGAAAGTCGGCGGGCAGGATCGCGGGCAGCGCTGCCGATGATTAACCTCGCTGCCGCAATGCCAAGAGCGCCGCCGGCAACGCCGATGACCACGCTCTCTGTCAGCCACTGGCGTGCCAGCCGCACGGCGCTCGCGCCGAGCGCCGCCCGCACGGTCATCTCGCGCTTGCGCCTGGCAACGCGTGCGAGCTGTACCGTCGCGACGCTTGCCACCGCGGTAACGAAGAGCAGCAAGACGGCCGCGAGCAATATCCGAAGCGCGGGCCGGACTTCCGCAACGACGACGTCGAGGGCCGGAGTGGCGCCAATCGTCGGCGGATCAGCGCTCCCAAAGAGCGCCAGCGCCGTCGTCCCCGGGTCGCGGGCGGCGCGGGCTCGCGCCGTACCTTCCGCGCTCACCTGAGCCGGCGTCACGCCGGGCTTCATGCGCGCGATGGCGCCGAAAATCTGCAGCGAGATGCTCTTGCCATCCTCGCTGTGTACCTGCGCGATGTACGACGGCATCCAGAGCTGCGTCTCACGATCGGGGAAGACAAACGACGCCGGCATGACGCCGACAACGGTGTAGGCTTGCTGGTCGATACGGACGGAACGGCCGACGATGTCGGCCGCGCCGCCAAAGCGCCGCTGCCAGAATCCGTACGACAGGATGACTGTATCGACCTCCCGCGTTGCGGCGTCCTGCGGCTCGAACACGCGTCCGGTAAGCGCGCGGGCGTCGAGCACGCCGAAGACGCTCGGCGTCAGGCGGGAGGTACGAATCCGCTCCGGCTCGCCGCCGTCGCTGAACGTACTCGACTGCGACGTCCAGCCGCCAATGGCCTCGACCGTCGCCGACGAATCGCGCCAGGCGAGGTAAGTGCCATTGGTGATGGTCCATGGGACGCGACCTGTGCGTCCGCCGCGGCGCTCCTCCAGGCGAACGAGGCGATCAGGCTGCGGCCACGGCAACGGCTTCAGCAACACGCCATAGGTCACGCTGAAGAGCGTGGTGGTGGCACTGATGCCGAGCGCAATTGCCAATATTGCGACCGCGGCGTAGCCGCGCTCTCGATTCAGAATCCGAAACGCGTGGCGGAGGTCCTGGACGATTGGGGGCATCTCTCGGTCTCCCGTTGGAGAGTCGATCCGCCCCCAGAGTTTACACGCGGCTTACGGTGCGGTCAGCGTCGGCGCGATCGACAGGAACAACCCGTTGAAGAAGAGCTTGTAGTTGCTGTGCGGCTGCGACCTGAAGAGGACCTCCGGTCCAAGCAGGAACAACCTGCCCTTTCCGGCGGTGGTCTCGACCATGGCGACGCCCTGGTTCAGATACTGCTGTCCCCAGGCCCACCCGCTGCGCAGAGGAGCCGCATCGGCAAACCATGCGACGCGGCGCAGGCCCTTTGCCGCGGCGTCGCTGACAGCTTGAACACCGGATCGTTGTCGAAGAAGACGTCGAGCTCCTTGTCGAGACCGTGCGCGAGCGGATTGGTATCGTCGACAGCGACGCGCAGCACGGCGCCTGGGACGTAGAACTTCTCGCGCGGCAGCGGCGCGTCGTTCTCGGTCAGGTGATTGGTGGCTGGCAGCTCGAACTGCTGCACGGCGCCCATCGCCGATCCGGCGATCGCAATCACCGTGCCGCCGTTCTGCACGAACTGCTTGATCTGCGCGAGCGTTTGCGGCGACACCTGACCCTGCCGGCGCGCGAATTCCTCGGGAACAGGTTGCGGCGTGAAGCCGGCACGCCCGCCACCGCCGCGCCCGGCCGCCTGTCCGCCGCGGCCACCAGCCGCGCCCGGTGCTTCTCCCGGCGCCGGTGCGTCAGCACCAGCTGGTCCGGCTCCGCGGCCGCCACGGCCACCGGCACCGCCGGCGCCGAGGCCGGCGCCGTTGAACACGATCACGTCGTATTTCTCGTTCAGGTTGCCTTTGTCGATGTCTGGCGGAAAGACCCGTTCGTACGGGAACTCGAAATTCTCGAGCACGAGCCGTGTCCAACCGGACGGCATGTTGTTGTTGCCGTAGGTGTCGAAGAGACCGATTCGCGGTGCACGCAGCTTCGCCGCGGCGCCAGCGGGCGCTTGCGGCGCCGCCTCGAAACTCACGCCGAGATCGGCCGCAAGCTTGTCGACGAGCGCGCGCGTGCTCGCCTTGGACGCAACGTAGAACGTGCCCAGCCCCATCGGTCCCGTCTGCAGCCACGAAACCTCTTCACCCGCCTTCAACAGCCGGTTGATGGCGATGAAGCTGTCGTTCGCCTTGTGACTGAAGTAGTAGCCCGCGGGCGTCTGCGCCGACGTGATCTTGCCAGCTGGCGGCTTCGCGAAATCCGTCAGCTTGACGAGCGGACCGCTGAAGTCGTCGAGCACGCGATCGAACTTCACGCCCATCGTGTACGCCGGGGTGTAGCCGGTCGAGTCGTACGGCGGCGTCGGCGGGCCGCCAGGGTACGGGATGTCGTCGGGGTGATCCTGCGGCTCGAACATGTCCATCACGTGCGGACGGAATGCCTGCGCGGTCTTGACGACGTAGGAGTTGGCGGGATAGTTCTTGCCGGCGACGCTGAATGGCGCGCTGGCGCGCCAGATGGTGATGCCAGCCTTCATCAGGATATTGACGAACCGCGTCGCGGTGCCAAAGTCCGGCTGGTCCGCGGAGATGATGTAGCCGCGCGGATCGCGCAACTCCGGCGTCGTCAGCCCGGCATAGAGAGGGCTCTCGCCGCGTCCGCCTCTGCCGCCAAATCCGCCGCCGCCACCACCGCCGCCACGGCCACCACGTCCGGCACCAAGCGTCGACGCGGCGCCGGGAATCTCGCCGGCTGTCATCGCGCCCTTCGCGACGAGTGCCTCCTGCACGCGCGCCATCTCGTGCGGCGTGAACGTCCAGTGGTCCTCGCTGCCCCACTTAATCTCGTCGCTCCCCATCTTGTAGATGTTGTAGAGGACCTTCTCGCGATAGCGCGAGGCGTAGTCGAGGATGGCGCGGTTGGCCGTCATCGAATATTCGATCGATTGCCGCATGTGCCATTCCGCCTGCGGCTTGATCGGCATGAAGAGATTGGAGTCGCCGAGCTGCCTGGCGGGGAGGAAGGGGATGCTGATCGGATCGGGGCTGCCGATGGTCTCGGTCAGGATGCCGATCATGTTGTGGAAGTGCGCCGTCGTGCGGATGCCGCCATTGAACCACGTCGAGTACGGCGCGCCCTTGCGCTGCGTGACGCCGGGCTTCCCCTCCATCAGGAAACGCTCCTGCATCATGGCGCCGACGACGTCGATGCCGGCGATGGCGTAAGGGTGCTGATAGTAGTTGTACGGATCGCGGAACGGCGGCGCGAACATCACCGTGCCCTGGGGGCCCGTCTGGTGATGGTTGTACATGATCTGCGGATACCACTCGCGATACATGATGCGATTGATGTTGGTCGACTCGGCGAGCGCCGCCATGTAGAAATCGCGGTTGTCGTCGTGTCCCGCGTACTTGTTGTAGAGCACCGGGATGTTCATCGTCCCGCGCTGCATGTACCAATCGGAGACCAGGTCCATACCGTCCGGATTGACGAGCACGCACAATTGGATGACATCGTCGAGGAAGCGCATCGTCTCTTCGTCAGTGCGGCTGACCATCTGGAAGACGTGCTCGATGAGCTGCTGCGCGCCGAGCGTTTCGTTGGAGTGCAGGCCGCCGTCGATCCAGACGACCGCTTTGCCTTCCTTGGCGAGGGCGCGTGCCGCCTCGTCTGTCAATCCTTCGGCGTTCGCCAGGCGGCCGGCAATCGTCCGGTAGCGTTCGAGCTTCTGGTGGTTGGCTGGCGACGTGATGACCGCCATGAGCATCGGACGGCCCTCGGAGGTCTTGCCGATCTCCTGGAGGCGCAGACGCTGCGACTCCTTCTCGAGCTTCTTCCAGTACGCCATCAGCTGCTGATAGTTGGCGAGGAAGTAGTCATCGCCGATGTTGTGGCCCCACTCGGCCATCGGCGTCGTTACTTTGGCTGCAACGGGCCGCGCCTGTGCTGAAGCCGCAGGGCGGACGGGCGTTGCCGTCGCAGCAGGCTGCGCTTTGGCTTGCGTCTGCGCTCGAGGTACATTTCCGTACATCGCGACGGCTGCAGCCAACAAAGTAGTAACCAGGAATCGCTTCGACATGGGCATGAACGCGGGCCTCCGGACGAGTATGCGACTATTACCTTAGATCAGCGGCCGTTGTTTACCGTGCTTCGCGCCTTCACATTCGACCGCCTCCTCCTCACGCTCTTCTCGCCTGGCGATTACGGTCGCATGCGGACTCACGCGCATCCAGACCGATACGTGGTGGCAGTTGCGGGCCGGCAAGGACATGTGGGCCTCGCGCAGCGTCCTCCTGACCGACGTCTATTCGCACACCTCTTTCGGGCAACCGTGGCCGAATCACGAATGGCTGTCCGAAGTGATCTTCTACGGTTTGTACAAGGTTGGCGGGTTTCCACTGCTGACCTTGTCCGCGGCAGCGCTCATCCTCGGCGGCTGGCTTGTTTCGTGGAGCATGGCGCAGGGCGGCGCCGCTGGCGTTTCGCCTGGATGGTCTTCGCGCTGCTGCCGGCGAGCATGTGGTGGGAACCGCGGCCGCACGCGTTCTCGCTGCTGTTCATTCCGACAACGGTCCTGCTCCTGTCGAGCGGGCGCTGGGCGTGGCTGGTGCCGGTCTTTTTCGTGTGGGCGAACTGTCACGGCGGCGTCCTGCTTGGCTTCGTCCTCCTCGCGGCTGGCCTCGGGAACGCAGGTCCTGCTCAACCCGAGCAAGTTGTGGCGGGCGCTCATCGTGATCTGCTGTTGCGCCTCGCCGCGACGGCAACGCCGCTCGGTCTCTCTTTCTGGACGGAGATTCCGGCGTCACTGGCGCAGGATTCGCCTCTATCCGCTCGACGAATGGCAGCGTCCGAAACTGCTGGACATCAGGGTCCTGCCGTTCTGGCTCCTGGCGGCGGCCTTCTGCTATGGCCTGGTCCGGACGCTTGCTACGTTGCGGCGCACGCGACCTGACGTCGTCACGATCTATGCGTGCGCGCTCGTTCTTCTGCCGATGGCGCTGTCGGCGATAAGGAGCGTCGGACCGTTCCTGATGATTGCGACGCCGGCGCTGACCTGGCTCTTCGCGAGAAGTGAGCGGCCGGCGGCAACAGTGGCAACGAGGCGCGAGCGGCCCCTGCTCAATTTGACGGTGGCGGTCGTCGCTGCCATCAGCGTGTTCGTTACCATCACTCGCGCCTACAGCAGTCAACTGCCGCGTCTCCACTGGTCGCCTATCCCTTCAGGCGCGCTCGCTGCTTTTCCGCAATGTCCCGACAACCTGTACAACCGCTACGACGAGGGCGGATCGCTTCTCTGGTTCGTCCCCGATCGCAAGGTGTTCATGGATGGACGCCAGGACCCGTTCCCGCCTGAGCTCGTGCTCGAGCACATCAGGATGGAAACCGGCGAGGAGGATTTCCGGCAGGTATTTGCCAGGCACAACATCCATTGCGCCTATCTGCCGTGGTACTCGGCAACGGCACAACGGCTCCTGCAGGCGGGCTGGCGGCCGCTCTATCGCGACGCAGACTGGCTGCTGCTGCGCGACTGAGGCGGCCCTAGATGATGCTTCGTGCAGCGGCGAAGCGGTGTACCCGCGTCAGCAAGCGCGTCACGATCTCGCCGCCTGCATCGCTCGCGTCGTTGACCGGCAGAAAGAGCACGGTACCCTCTCGCCGCGAGAGAACATTGCTCGCGACCATCATGCGCATCATCCAGATCGCAGCCTTGACGGTCGAACACTCCACGCCAAGCCAGCCAGAGTGCTGATGGTGAGCCGCCTGAGGCCGGTCTCGCGTTCGATCGCGCGCGACAAGCCGTCAGGCGCGCTCGCCCCGGGCGCCATCTTCTCGACGGCGCCCGGAACGATGAGCGGTGACTCCGCCTCCATGCGCAGCAGGAGATCGGCGATCGCGCGCTGCTGCGCGCACGGGGTATGTCCGAGCCAGTAGTGGCAGGTCTTGGCGATGACGGTGATGACGTTCTTCATCTCCTTCTCGAGCCGGTAGTCCGGGCCGAGCGGGAGATCGAGGGCGCGACTCGTGGCGCGCGCGGCGACGTTCTCCATCACGATGGCGCGCAGCAGCCACCCGGCCATGGCGCGGCTGAAACACGTCACACGAATCCAGCCCGGCGTCGGCGACTCACGCACGTGGAGACCGGTCACGAGCATGATGCCGCGGCGAACCTCGCGCAGGACCTCGGCGTAACGATTGGCTTGCGCAGTTACTACCGCGCGTGACGCCGGCTCGAGAAGCGTGCCCTTGTGCGGCGGACCGCCGGCCATCGCGAGGTCGCAGAACGATCCCCACATCTCATCCCACGCGACCTTGCCGTCGAAGCCGTACTTGAGGCCGGCAGATCCCATCGACTTCGGCTCGACGTCCTCGTACGAGTCCTGATACTCCTCGGGCAGGAGCACTCTGAGCCTGACCTCGAGGGCGTCGAGCGTGCGGCGGTCGTCCAAGCTCAACGTCATGCCTGATCCATTGCTGCCGATAGCGTACCAGCATTGCGAGCCAGGGCGCACACGCGATGTGCGTCAACGTTGTACGGCTGACGCCGCAAGATCGCGAAGATCGACAAGAGCGCGAAGGCGCAAATCAACCATGCCACCAAAGCACTGTCATCGTGCTCATCGTGGCATCATGTCCATCGTGATGCGCGCCGTCGGCTCGTAGCGCACCCGATGACTTCACGGCACTTCCACGATGCACGATGGCACGATGAGCACGAGCCAATTGTGATCTTCGCGGTCGTTCGCGGTCTATCGCGGTCTCTGCAGTACACCGTGGATGCCCTGCTCAGCTCTGCGCAAGTGCGGTGCTAGACTGCGAACAAGGAGGTCTCATGACCGTCGGAGTTCGCGTACTCGTGCTGCTCATCGTTATCGCCGCGGCCATCGCCACTGCCGCAGTGATGCGGCCGCTCCAGGCGCAGACTGACGCTGCAATCTTCAAAATCGGCCAGCGGCTGACGCTGACCTACGTCGGCGATCGCGTCGTCGAGTGCAACGTCGCCGAGATTCGCAGCACGTTCATCCGCTGCGAGGACAACAAGATCATGTGGTTCAACACCGCCACGACAATCGCGCTGACTGTCAGGTAGCGCCCAGCGATGGTTCCGCAGGAGCTCAGGAGCTCAGGAGCTTAGAAGTGAGTTCTCCGAGACGGCATGCGGATCCCGCGGCGCACCCCACGGTCCCGCCTGGCAGCCGGTCAACGCGCATTAGCAGCCTCCTAGAACCCTCCTAGACTCCTGTATCCACGGCGAAGCCGCGAAGAGTGAACGCATCGCGTTCTTCGTGATCTTCGTGTTGAATCGTTGAGCGTGACGACGAGCGTCGTCGGTGTGAGGGGAAGCGGGAGAAAGAGCTCGCACGAACGGCGATTGGACGCCGTCCATGCGAGTTGAAAACGAACGAACTACCAGCGCGGCTCGGAGCGGCGCGAGCTGTTGCCGTAGCCGCCGCCACCGCCCGAGTTCGTCTTCGGGCGCGCTTCGTTGACGGTCAGCTGGCGGCCGCCCATCGTGTGCGCGCCGAGCTGACGAATGGCTTCCTGCGCCTCTTCGTCGGTCGACATCTCGACAAACGCAAAGCCGCGCGCGCGGCCGGTGGAGGCGTCGCGCATCACATTGACGGTTTCGACGGTGCCGGCAGTCGCGAACAGCTCCTGCAGATCCTGGTCATTGGTTTCGTACGGGAGGTTGCCGACGTAGAGCTTTCTTGACATGCGAGACTCACTTCCGCTCCCGAGAGGGAGCATTCAAGGTTGACGTGGGATCCAAACGAAAATCCCGATGGATACGGCTGATGCTAGGAGATCACGTCGGAAGGAGAAGCGAGACTGGCAGGACTCGGTTCGGCTCGGGGCGCGGCTGCAGCAGGCGGCTGTTTCCACCTGCTCCCCAGCATAACACACGTGCGGCGGACGGCCGTCCGGCTAGACGGCCACCCAGGTATCCACCTTGCTCACGTTGACGCCGACGCTACAGTCCTCGGGCCGTGCGCACACGTAGATCGTCGACCCGTTCGTCGTCGGCGTCAGACGTCGCGCCAGCTTGATTTGCGGGTGGTGACACACCGGGCACAGGTGTGCCGGCAGCGGATGATCGTTGCGCTTTACTTGCGTCATGATCGGTCTCCCATCAGGCCGGCGCCTGACCCGATGACGAGCTGCGCCAGCGTCCGCGTGTCCGCGCGCCTTCGACCGGGCCATCTTCACAATCAGCGTCAGGCCCAGCAGCACAGTGGCCACCGCGGCATAGCTCAGAGGACTCATCATCCCCGGTTCAGTGATTAGCGCCAGCAATCCAAGGGAGGAAATGAGGAGAGCGCCGCCCGTAACAAACCACGCGTGGTTGTGCATTTGAGCCCCAAGCACCGTTTTCAAGCCGAGGCCAGGAAGAATGACGTTCTTGCCAGCCACTTTGATGAGGCTGGCGGCCGGTGCGGGCCGGGAGGCTCAGGAAAGGACCCCCAGTATAGCCACAAAGATCGCTCATCGGCGGCAGATAACACGCCCCATCCGTATATCCCGCGGCGCCCACTCGGCGCTGGCCTTCGAGGCAACTGAGCGTGTACAGTAGGGTTTAGCCTATCCTGAGCGCCCGCACGGCCTGCGAGTTCCTCATCATGGCATCGGCCGGAGGAACTGTGCCCAACTTCCCACGCAAGGGGTGCGCGTGATCTACCTGATTAATCCAAGCCACGTCTCGTTCGGCATCGGCGTCATCACGCCTCGGTGGCTCTACGTGCTGGCGTCGGCGACGCCGCGTGAGCTCGGCGAGCCGCAGTTGATCGACGAAACCCTGGAGACGTTCGACGCCGTCCGTCCTCAGCGCCGGGCGACATCGTCGGCATCGGCATCCACACGGGCAACGCCCTGCGCGGCTACGAGATCGGCCGGGCGGCGCGGGCGGCCGGCGCGCACGTCGTCTTCGGCGGCATCCACGCCACGCTCTATCCCGACGAGGCACTCGATCTCGGCGGCGGCCACGCGGTCGTCACCGGCGACGGCGAGCAAGTGTGGCCGATGGTATTGAGCGACTGCGCGAGCAATACCGTGCGCACGCGCTACGACGGCGGCAGGCTCGAGAACACCTCGTTCCTGCCGGGACGCTGGGAACTGCTGCCCGAAGGACGCTACATGTGGGCCTCGGTGCAGACGGTCCGCGGCTGCCCGAAGCACTGCTCGTTCTGCTCGGTCTGGCGGACAGACGGACAGAAGCCGCGACAGCGCACCGTCGAAAGCGTTGTCGAGGAGATCGTCGACCTGCGGCGCCGCGGCTTCCGCTTCATCGCCCTCGCCGACGACAACTTCTATCCGGTGACGCTCGAGGACCTGCGCATGGCGTCGCGGCGCCAGGATCCGAGTGAGCTCGATCGGCTTCGCGGCATCCGCGCCGAACGCTTCGAGCTCATGGCGGCGCTGGCGCAGCTTCCCGGCGACACCGTGTTCTTCACGCAGATCACGATGGAGGCGGCCGAGGATCCCGAGTTCCTCGACGCGATGCGGAACGCGCACATCAAGGGCGCGCTTGTCGGCGTCGAAGCTGTCACGCCGGAAGGCCTGAAGGACGTCTACAAGGGTTTCAACGAGACTGGTGACGCGCTGGTCGCCCGCCTGCGCCAGTTCCGCGCGCACGGCGTCCACGTGCTCGGCTCGTTCATCTTCGGCCTGCCGAGCGATCGCGCCGAGACGTTCGCCGCAACGCTGTCCGTCGCCGAACGCGCGGATCTCACGTTCGCGCAGTTCGTCATGCTGACGCCGTTTCCCGGGACGCTCGATTTCGCGACGTGGGAAAAGGGGCTGGGAGCGGAGCCGCCAAGCATCGACGGCGTGCCCGTGTCACGGCACTGGCTCATTCCCCAGGCGCAGCGGCCGAAGGTCTACATCGAACACCCGGCGATGAGCCCCGACGAGATTCGCCGCCGCACCCAGGGCGTGTGGGATCGCTTCTACTCGCTGCCGACCACGTGGGCACGCTCGCGCGGCGCCGTCAGCTCGGTCAAGTCGCGGCTCGCATTCCTGCTCATCTCGAAAATCTACCGGCAGATGTATGCCAACACCGGCATCGCCACCGACAGCGCGCGCGTGAATCGCTCGGTGCGCTGGGCGCGGTTGATGGCCATTCCCTGCCGCCGGCTCTTCGCCGGGCGACAGATGCCGAACCTGCAGATGCCGTCGTTCGGCTCGGGCGAGGCACCCGATCGCGTGCTCGTCGGCGTCGGCGGCAACTCCGCGGCAGAAAGCGCGGCGATTCACTGATCCTTCTGGCGGCGCCCGCTTCGCGGAATGGCGTGGCCCGTAGGATGATGAAGAGTGTCCGCTACGCAGCTTGAAACGCCCCCGTCGCTCCTTGCCGCCACGCCTGCCCGCGCATCCCTGCTCGTGCTCGGCATGGCCGCCTTCATGGTCCAGGCTGACGCCCGCGTCATCGACCCCCTGCTCCATGTAATCGCCAGGGACTTCAATACCAGTCCGCCATCAGCCGCGGTCGTGATCTCGTCCTACGCTCTGCCGTACGGCCTCTTCCAGCTGCTCTACGGCCCGATCGGCGACCGCATCGGCAAGATTCGCGTCATGGCCGGCTGCCTCGCGGTCTTCTCCTTCGGCACGTTCGCCTGCGCGTTTGTTCCGAACATTCCAGTCTTTGCAACGCTGCGCTTCCTCACCGGCGTTGCCGCAGCTGCTGTGATACCGATGTCGCTCGGCTACATCGGCGACACGTTCGCCTATCAGGATCGACAGATTGCGCTGGCGCGATTCATGAGCGCGTTGATGATCGGCCAGATCGTCGGCAGCACGCTCGGCGGCGTCTTCGGCGAGTACTTCGGCTGGCGCTACATCTTCATCGTCTTTGGCATCGTCTCGCTGGCCGTGTCGGCACTGCTGCTGAAAGAGGCGCGGCAGTTCGCGGAGCGGCGCAACACGTCGCGGTCGCTGGGCGCGGCAATTCTCACCGTGCCTCTCGGAGGCACGCTGATATTCGTCGGGCTCCTTCATGTGCTGCCGACAGCGTTGTCAATCGCCTGTCAGGCGGCGGGCGCGGGCTCTCCTCATCTACGCGCTGGCGACGCAGTACGGCAGCATGATGCGGCTGCCGACAGCCTATCTCGTGCTTGGGACGGTCATGCTCGAGGGCCTCTTCGTCTTCGGCGGCCTGTCCTATCTCGCGTCTTCTTTGACCGATCGCTTCGGCATCAACTACGCCTACGCGGGGTTGATGGTCGCCGGCTTCGGGGCCGGCGGCCTGATCTACAGCCTGTCGGTGAAGAAGCTGGTGGTGGGCGCGGGTGAGCTCGGCGTTCTGCTGATTGGCGGGGCGCTGCTCGGCGTCGCGTTCATCTTTATCGGCGTGATGCCGTCGTGGCCGTGGTTCATCCCGGCAGTCATCGTGCTCGGCATGGGCTACTACACCATGCACGGCACGCTGCAGACGCGCGCCACGGAACTTGCGCCGCAGGCCCGCGGAACGGCGATCTCGCTCTTTGCGTTCTTCTTCTTCCTCGGGCAGGCTACCGGGCCGCAATTGCTGGGCAGCATCCTGAACCGGCGCGGCTATGCTGCCGCCTTCATCGTTGCCGGCGTCGGCCTCTTCGCCACGGCGCTGATTTCGCGCGAGCTCTTCGCGCGAGCCAAGGCGAAGCAACTCCTAACTCCTAGCTCCTAGCTCCTAGCTCCCAGCTCCCAGCCTCATTCCGCCCGCAGCCCTTCGAGAAGATCAACGCGCATCGCGCGCAGCGCGGGCGGCACGCTCGCGACGATGGCTGCGACGAAGAGCAGCGCCGCGGCGACGGCGATTGACGCCATGTCGTTCGGAGTGACGCCGAACACTACCGCCGTCAACGCGCCACGGGCAGCCTGCACCAGCGCCAGGCCGGTCAAAAGTCCGATCGCCACGAGCGCAACGCTGTGTTTCACGACCGTGGCGGCAACCGAGACGGGACGCGCGCCGAGCGTCAATCGTATGGCCAGCTCGCGCTGGCGAAGCGCGACCGACCACGAGAAGAGCCCGTAGACACCGAGCGCTGCGAGAAACGCCGCGAGCCCGCCAAACGCCGTGAGCGTCGTCATCAGCAGGCGCGGTTCCGCGGTGCGGGTATCGAATCGGTCCTGCCATGTCTCCACCGTGCCGAGGGGAGTATTCGGCGACACGGTCTTGAGGGCGTTACGCATCGCCTGCACGGCCGTCGCGCCGTCACGCGCCGCGATGGCAATCGTCACGCTGCTGAACGGAAACTGCCGCGTCGTGGCATAGATCGCCGGTTCGGCTGGCAGGCCGAGCGCAACGTTCTGGACGTCGGCGACGACGCCGATGATACGAATCCGCGGTTGGAGGCGCCGTCCGTCGGGAGTGACCTTCCATGTCAGGTTGCGGCCGAGTGGTCCGATCTGCGACGACCACGAGAGAATTTCACGCCCCACCGGCGACTGCCCCGCGAAGTGACGCTTTGCCAGGGTCTCGTTGACGACCACAACCGGTTCCGTGTCGGCCGTGTCCTGGGCGGTGAAGAAACGCCCGTCGACCAGGGCCGCGCCCATCGTCTCGAAATATCCCTCGCTGACGGAATGCATCTGCGCCTGTGGACGATCTTCCGGCCGGCCGGGCGGCTGATCCGCGAGCATGAACGGATTGCGCCATCCATGTTCCATCGGCAGGAAGTTCGTGCTGCCGGCCGACAGCACGCCCGGCTGCTCGCGCAACCGATCCAGGATGCTCGCATGCTGGTTGCCGACGGTCTGCCACGCCGCAGGGCTCGAATTGCCGGCCGAAAGCTGCACGGCCGTGAGCGTGACGTTCTCGCCTTTGACGCCGAGCGGCACGCGCGTCATCTGCCCGACGCTGCGAACGAGGAGCGCCGAGCTGACGAGAAGAGCGCAGGCGAGCGCGACCTCGGCCACGACGAGTCCCTGATAGAGCCCGCGCGTACCGCGTGAGCTGCCCCGCTCGCCCGCTTTCAGATCCCGGCTGACATGCCGCCGCACGAGGACGAGCGACGGCACCAGGCCGAATATCAGTGTCATGACTGCGAGAAGCATCAGCGCCAGACCGAGTACGCGGCCATTCACCGCGGCCTCTGCGAGGCGTGGCACGGTCACCGGCGTCACGGCAACGATCAGCGGGAGCGCGACGAGTGCAACCAGCATCCCGGCAAGCGCGCCGGCCAGGGACAGCATCAGGCTCTCGGCGAGCAGTTGCGTGACGATCTGGCGTGGTGACGCACCGAGCGCGGTGCGGACCGCTATCTCACGCTCGCGCGACAGGGCGCGCGTCAACAGCAGCGACGCGACATTCAGGCAGCCGATGAGGAACAGCAGTGCGACGGCGCCGAAGAGCACGTAAAGCGCCGGGCGATAGTAACCAAGCTGGTCGTTGAGCAGCGGGACGACGCCAAACGCCCAGCCGCGGTTGCTGACTTCGAACTCGCGGCCAAGCCTCGTGGCAAGCGTGTCGGCAGCCGCGCGCGCCTGCTCGAACGACGTGCCATCGGCGAGGCGTGCCACGGCCTCCATGAAGTGCGCGCTCCGGCTGTGCTGCGTCAGGTCCCACTGCAGCCGCTGCCACACGTCCACATCGTCTGGAAATCGAAATCCGGCAGGCATGACGCCAACGATCGTGTACGGCGTGTCGTTCAACCGGAGCTGGCGGCCGAGGATACCCGGATCGGCGCCGTAGCGCGTGCGCCACAGGCGATCGCTGATGACGGCGATGAGCGTCCGTGAAAAGAACGGCCCGTCCTTCGGGAAGCCCTCGCCGACCTGCGCAGCAATGCCGAGCACTGAGAAGAGATTGCCGCTCGTCTCGATCGTGTTGACGCGAACGGGATCCAGGCCCGGATCCACGAGGTTGACGTTGGGACGCCACCACGCCGCGGCGTCCTGAAACACCGGCAGCGCCTTGTAGTCCATGAACGTCACCGGTGAAATCGGATCGTGGCTCAGTCCCTTCTCGCTGTTCGTGTCCCAGAACTTCACGAGCCGGTCCGGTTCGGCATACGGAAGCGGCCGGAGCAGCACCGTGTCGACAATCGTATAAACGACCGTCGCGGCGCCGGTGCCAAGGCCAAGCACCAGGACGACAATCAGCGCGAACGCGGGGTGAAGGCGGAACTGGCGCAAGGCCATCCGAAGCGCAAAGCCCATGGTGAAACTCCTGGGCTTAGACGCGGGGCCGGCGGGAAAGGTTGGTGAGCGCGAGGTAGCCGGGCAGTATAGTTTCCGCAGAGGAACGTAGACGATTTATGAATTTACGCGACTTGACGGCGGCGGTCTCGGTACTCCTCCTCGGCATCGCCGGCCTGGCGCACGCGCAGACGCCAACCCCGGCTGAGGGCGCCACGGCCGCTACCTATGAGCGGGTTCCTGCCGGCCAGGCGGCGGAGCTGAAGGTCGGCAACCGTCCGATCATCACCTTCCGCTCCCAGTTCCTCTCGCGCCTGCCGGCCGATCGGGTCGAGGCGGCCTCGAAGCGCATCGCCGCGCCAACCCGTCGCCGCGGCAGGCATTGTGAGCCAGCGCTCGGTCCTGGACCTCGTCGTTGATCACATCGACGGGCACGATATGTTCGCGATCACGCCCGGCGACGCAGACGATCTGGCAGGCGAAACGCAAGTCCAGATCGCGCTCACAGCGAGCCAGCAGCTCCAACTGGCGTTGCACGAGCGCGCCGAGTTGCGGCAACCGGCGCGACTCGCGCGCGCGGCTGTCACCCTTCTCGGATTCACCGCCATCCTCATCCTCGTACCTTTGGGTTCTGACACGGCTGCACCGGGCGGTTGGCACTCGGATGGCGCGCGTTGCGGAACAGCAGCTGGAGCGCACGCATTTGACCACGCGCGTCGCCGTCGATTCGCACCGGCTGGTCTTCTGGGTCCAGCGGATGATTCGTGCGCTGGCCACAATTCTTGGTGCGCTCGCTGTCTACGTCTGGCTGATATCCGGCCTCGTCCTCTTTCCTTACACGCGCCCCTGGGGAGAAGCGCTCGGCGGATTCCTCGCCAGGACCGTCGAGCGGATCGGCGGCGGCATAATCGCCGCCATCCCGGGCCTGTTCTATGTCGTGGTGATCGTGCTGCTGACGCGGTTCGCAATCCGCCTCATGCAGGCAACGCTCGACGGCGTCGCCGAGGGCCGGCTGCATCTGCCGGGCATCCACCCGGAGACAGCGGCGCCGAGCAAGCGTCTCATCGCCGCCCTCATGTGGCTCTTTGCCATCGTCGTCTCGTACCCCTACCTTCCCGGCTCCCACACGGACGCATTCAAGGGTGTCAGCGTGTTCCTCGGCCTCGTGCTGTCGATTGGTTCGAGCGGGCTCGTCACCCACATGATGAGCGGCTTTCTCCTCACCTTTACCCGCGCCATCAAGCCCGGCGACTACATCAAGGCTGGCGACACCGAGGGGATGGTGACCAATGTCGGACTGTTGTCGACGAAGCTGCGGACGCACAAGGGTGAGGAGGTCATCCTGCCGAACGCCGTCGCGATCGGCGGTACGATCGTGAACTACTCGCGCTACGCCAGCGCTGGAGAGTTGTTGTTGTATACGTCGGTGACCATCGGCTACGACACGCCGTGGCGGCAGGTCGAAGCGCTGCTCAAGGCCGCGGCGGCGCGCACGCCCGGCCTCTCGTTCGAGCCGTGAGCCGTTCGTCCTGCAGCGGGAACTGGCGGACTTCTACGTCGACTATCAACTCAACGCCGTACTGGAGCAGCCCGAAGCGAGAATAGCCGCGCTCTCGGCGCTGCACGCCAACATCCAGGACGCGTTCAACGAGGCCGGCGTCCAAATCATGTCGCCGCACTACGAGACCGACCCGGAGGCGCCGAAGCTCGTGCGCCCTGAGAACGCCGGTTAGTGCTGGCGCATTGCGGTGCGCGCGGAATGCAGGGCCTTGCGATGGACGTCGAGGGCGTAGCCGGTATCGCGCGCCAGCCGCGGGCTCGCCTCGAAGAGATGGCGCACGACGTCCGGAGCAATGACGACGACCGCGGTGTCCTCGAGCGCGACGGCGCGCATGTCCGCGGCCTGATGGCCGTGCATCCCGGTCTCGCCGCAGAACTCGCCAGCCTGAATCGTCGCGATCTCGCTCACGTCTCGACCCTTGACCATCTGCAGCGACACGGCGCCTGACACGACGAAGTAGACGCCGTCGAGATCGTCGCCTACGTCGAACAGCCGCTCGCCGGCGCCAAACGTCAGCCGCCGTGTGCGCGCGCGATCTTCAGGCGGAATCTCTGGAAGTCGCGGAAACTGCGCGAGCAAATCCGCGCTCTCGGGCGCAGCCGCGCTGAAGGGCCGCTCCTGCTGATGCTGCAGCGCGACGTGGACCGGATACGGCAGCGTGAAGCCGTGACGCTGCGCCATGTACCAGATGCGCGTCACGAGCTCGTTCTTGACTGGCCACCGGTCTTCTTCCAGCGTTCGATAGATGAGGCGGTACTTGATGCTGTAGTCGCCGTAGCCGAGCGTCGCCGCGATCGGCGCCGGCTTCTCGAGCACGCCCTCCGTGTCGTTCATCAGCTCCGTCAACGCCTGCCGCACCTTGTACGGCGGATCCTGATAGCTGAACTCGACGTCGACCATTTCCATGCGGTGCGGCTTCGGCCGCGAAAAATTGATGATGGTCTCCTTGTTCAGGGTCGAGTTGGGCACGACCATGATGGAGCCGCCGATCGCCTCGATATGCGCCGAGCGCCAGTTGACCTCTTTCACCTCTCCCGCGACGCTGCCAACCTCGATCGTCTCGCCCACTTCGAACGGACGCTCCATCAGGAGCATCAGGCCCGAGAACAGGTTGCCGAGCGGCTCCTGCAGCGCCAGGCCGACAACGATCGACGTCACGCCGAGGGCGGCCAGCGCCCCTTCGATCTCCCTGTCCCAGACGAAGGAGTAGATCATCGCCAGGCCGATGGCGACGAGCAGCAGCCGCAGCAGGTCGCGCAGCAGCCTCGGCACCTTGCGCTGCCACGTCCCCGGCGCCGCCGCTTCGAACACGACGTTGTTGATGATGCCGATGACGGCAACGATCGCGACTGCCCAGCACAGCGACTCGGTCAGCCGCATCCATAGCCCGGTCGACGGCAGGAGAACGACCCACTTAGAAAGAGAACCAGGGCGACGAGCGGGGCAACCCATGTGCGGATGAACCGCACCGACGCGGCGACGGGACGCCCGGCCCGTGCCAGCGCGAACCCTGCCTCGTTGAGCGCGACGAGCGCCAGGGGAAATCCGATGACGAGCGCAAGTGCGTATCTGCCACTGCGCCTGGACGAGATTCAGCAGTTCGCTCATGCGATCGCCTCGTCGAGAACAGCGAAGAGCTCAATCGATCCTGTGCCGCGCACTTCGGTTCGCGTCGCCGCGCCGAAGCCGACGAGCTCACGCACGCGCTCATAGACCGGCCGCGTCACGAGGATGGAAGTCCTGCCGTCAGACTCGATCTCTCGCGCCACCTTCACGGTATCGCCCCAGAGGTCGTAGATGAACTTGCGTCGGCCGATGAGGCCGCCGATCACCGGGCCGGCGTTGATGGCAATCTCCGCCACGAGGCGCACGCCGCGCTCGGCGTTGAAGCGCTTGACGATGCGCACGACCTCGCGCGCGAACTCGACCATGCGCGCCGTGTGGTCGGGACGCTCCACCGACAGCCCGGACACGGCCAGGTAGGACGAGCCGATGGTGCGAACCTTCTCGACGCCGTGGTGCTCGGCCGCTTCGTCGCATGCCGCCACGACGTCGCTGAGGAGCGCCATCGAGTCGCCCTCGCCGAGTTCTGGCGACAGAGACTCGAATCCCAGCAGGTTGATATAGGCAACGGTCACATCGGCGAACGCCTGGCGGGCTTCGGCATGGCCGCCGCGCATCTGTGCGGCGCCCGACGCCGGCAGAAGGCTGACGAGAAGGCGCTCGTTCTCCTGCACCTGGCGATCGAGTTCGTGCCTGCTGGAACGAAGGTTCGCCACCATCTCGTTGAACGCTTCGCCGAGCTCACGGTACTCGTCGGTCGCGTTCACCTCGACCGTGACGTCGAGGGTTCCCAGGCTCACCTGCTTGGCCGCCTTCACCAGCGCGGTGATCGGGCGCGTCAGGAGCTTCGCCAGCAACAGCGCCATCAGGTGGCAACCAGCGACAGTCCGACGCCCCAGATGAGCACACGCCGTGCGTAGTCTCGCAGCGGCGCCATCGCCTCTGCCACGTCCATCTTCGCGACGACACCCCACCGCAACGAGTCAAGGTCGACAGGCCCATACGCCATCAAAGCCGGAACAGCCCGGTAGGCGTTGATGGCCATCAAGCCGGATTCGCCCCGAAGCGCCGCCTTCGCGGCGTCGTCGTCCAGAGGGACGACCATGATCGTCGTGCCCAGCTTCTCGATGGTATCGACGGTGCGCGTCGTGAGTCGCGAACGTCGCAATGTCGCGAGGAACGCCGCCCGGTCCTCGATCAGGAACCGGGAGTCGTTCCGCATCGTCAGGTCGGGGCCGACCAGATACACCTCACCGGTTTTGCCCAGACCCTCAGCCTCCCATTGCCGGTCGCCTGACAAGGCGTTGCTGATCGGCTCGATCGGCAGCCGGAGCACCATGACCGCGATCATGCGCGGACCGTCGAAGACGGGCGTCGCGACAAACGCTTTCGGATCGCCAAGTGCCGGGTAGTACGCCTCGAAATCCGCTACCTTGTAGTCGTTCTCGTTCTGCGAATTGCGCAGGCTGAGCACGAGTCTCGACATCTTGCTCGTGGCATACGGACCGTCGATCAGGTTGGTACCCAGAACGGAGCTCTGTTCGAGACTGAAGAACACGTCGCCGGTCTCGGGATCCACCAGGGTGAGGTTCCCCTGATCCAGCAGGTTGACCACGCCCTGTAGTTCGGTCGACAGCTGCGCCGCGATCGTCCCGTAGGGGCTCTTGTCGGTGGCGGAGCGATTGATTCGTCTCTCGCCGTACGGCTTCGGGCCTGTCGCGACGTAGTGGTAGTGCAAGTACCAGCCGGTCGGTGTCGTCGGCAGGAGGCTGTCTGCCGGCGGCTCGATCGCCGCGCGCTTCATAAGCGCTGGTTTGAACTCATCGCGGTAGAAACGCGTCACCTCGGCCTGCATCTCCGGCGTCACCGTCTCGCGGGCGAGTTGCCGGTACGCTGGCAACAATTGCCGCGCGGCGTTCGCGACGGAGTCCGATGCCGACAGGCTGAGAGTCTCGTTGCGCGCGGATTTGAGGATGTTCTTGACCAGCGCGGACTTCGATCGCTGCAATCCCACGAGCTCGCGCTCGGCTGCCGCGCGGAGGCTCTGGCGAGCGCTGGAATAACCGATCCAGGAGATGACTCCGACGGCCGTGAGCGTCAGCGCAAGGAACGCGACAATCAGTTTCGACTGAACACTTAGAGACCGTATGTTGAGCATGTCAAGAGGTTCCGAAGAGCCGAGTTTCGCACGTTATCCTCACCCCGCGGTATCTTCTTTTCCGCCGGCGGACATCTCGATCCAGTCCAGTTCCTCTTCCAGTTGGTGGAAGGCGTCGTCGCCGATTTCTTCGCTTTCCCGCATCGCGAAAATCGCGTCACGCGAAGCCTGCAGCGCCCGCCGGTGGGTTGACGCGTGGGCCGCTCGCTTTCCCGTTCCACCGCCCGCAGGGTGATCCCGTGTGGGCGCGAGATGCGCCCGCAATTCCTGGCGGACCGCCTTTGCGACTGGCGATCGGTCGCGTTCGAGGGCCTCGAGCCCGGCGCGTAAAGCCCGTGCCCGAGCCGCGCTCACTTCGTGTCCGACCGGATCGTCGTCGCGCAGGTCGAGCGCGCGCAGGAGAGGCCCGAGCGTGAGTCCCTGCAGGGCGAGCGTCCCGAGCACGACGGAGAATGCCGTCACTACGATGAGATCCCGAAACGGAAACCCGGCCGGCAGCGCCAGTGCCGCCGCCAGCGTCACGATGCCGCGCATGCCGGACCAGGAAATCACGAGCCCGCTGCCGACCGTGGGCCGCAGCATCGGACGCGGCGGACGAAATCCAAATCGCCGGTCCTGCCACCTGATGACGGCGTTGAAGGACATGTGCCACGCGATCCGCACGACGATCACCGTCACGAGGACCGCGCCGGCGACGACGAAGTAGCGGCCGCGCATCGCCGGCTCGAGGCTGTCGAAAATCGGACGGATTTGCAGCCCGATGAAGACGAACGCGAGCACGTTCAAGACGAACACGACCGTCTCCCACACCGCGTACGACGGGATGCGAAGCCGGGCGGGAATGCGCGCGGGCGCCGTGCGCGCCACGGTGATCGCGTAGCAGACCATCGTGAGAACGCCGGACAGCCCGATCCGCTCGGCCAGGATCCACACGCCGAACGTCGTGACGAACTGGATGATGATCGCGGTCGGCACATCGCGCACGCGATCGTTGAGGCGGATCGAGATCCACCCGAGCGCCGGCCCGATGACGATGCTGCCGATCACCGCGAAGAGGAACGTCGGCGCCACCGCGCCGATGGAGAAGCCATTGGCGGCGACGGCGCCAACGGCGAGGCGGTAGATGAGCAGCGCGCTGGCGTCGTTCAGCAGGCTTTCGCCTTCGAGGATCGTCAGGATGCGGTGCGGCGGCCGCAACTGCCGCAAGAACTGCTGTTGCCGCTGCGGCATCGGGCGGGGCGACGACGGCGCCGAGCGCGATTGCCGGCGCCCAGGGCATCTCGGGTATCAACGCACGGACCACGACGGCAACGGCGAGCGTCGTCAGGCCGACGGCGACAACGACCAGGCCGGTGACCGGCGCCCAGTTGTCCCTGAGGTCACGCGGCGATGCGTCATACGCAGCGTCGAGCAGGATCGGTGCGACGAAAAGAGCGAGCGCCAGCTCAGGCAGAACCGTGAACGAGGGTGCGCCCGGCACAAATGCCAGGAGAGCGCCGCCCAGCGCGAGAAAAACGGGATACGGCGCGCCAACGCGGCGTGCGAGCGCCGCAAGGAGTGTGGCAGCGAGGATCAGACCGATGAGGACTTCGAGCTCTTCCATGTCAGCGCGGTGGCCGCGATTCTATCCGACGCAGTAAACTCGTGGCCTTCGATCGCCTCACGCATCATCGGAGCACCAGTATGACGTCGCTCTCACGCACGACCGCCGCGATCGCTATCGCGGCGCTGGCATCGGCCTCTCTTCTCCACGCCGTCGACGTCTGGACGGTGGGCGTCAACAACACGCGTCAGGGCTGGAACAGGTTCGAGACGATCCTGACGCCGGCCAACGTTCCCCGCCTCAAGAAGATCCGCGAGTTCGCCGTCGACGAAAAGATCGACGTGTCGCCGCTCGTCGTCGGCGACAAGCTTTACGTGTTCACGATGACGAACACGGCATATGTGTTCGACGTCAACACCGGCGCCCAGGTCGTCGCGCCGCGACAGCTCGCGCCGCCCTTCGACCCGCGCCCCGATCCGGGCCAGATGGATCGTTGGCTATCTATCGCAGCTGGGGGATCACCGCGACGCCGGTGATCGACGTCGCCACCAGCACTCTTTACGTCACGACGTTCGGCAAGCCGGACATCAACAGCCCGAACAACGAGCGCAACAACGTGCTGTGGATACTCGACGCCAACACGCTCGCCGACAAGAAACCGCCGGTCCTTATCGCCGGCGACGCCGACAATGGCGGAGGCGGCATCGCCAATGGCGTCACAACGCCGTATCAGAAGATGCGCGCCGGCCTCGGCCTCCTGACCGACGCCGGCGGCAACAAGGCGGTCGTGATCTCGTTCTCGATCAATGGCGAGAACCCGCGCGGTCCAGGACATGGATTCGTCGTCGCCTACGACGTACGCGGCCTCAATCGCGACGCCGGTTTCGCGCCGGTGCCGGCCGTCTGGAATGTCACGCCCGGCGGCGGTGCCGGAGGCATATGGATGTCGGGGTCGGGGCCGGCGATCGACGGCGACGACATCTACCTCGCAACGGGCAACGGTATGGATCCCGGGAACGATGCCCGAGAACTTTGGCGAGAGCTTCGTCAAGCTTCGTTACACGGCAGGCGCCGCTGACACGAACAACGGCAAGCCGACGCTTGCCGTCGCCGACTACTGGTGCGCGTTCAGCGACTTCGGACGCGCCGACGAGGATCAGGATCTTGGCGCCGCCGGCGTCGTCCTGCTGCCCGAGCGCGGCAACCTCATAGGCGGTGGCAAGGACGGCATCCTCTACAACCTGGACAAGAACAACCTCGGCAAGGACACATGGACTCCGCAGTTCAACCTGCCGTTCGTGGCGACCTATCCGCCCAATGCGCCGAACGGCGCCGCCGGCCTGCCGACGACGACAGTACCGAATCCGAACTGGCCCATCGTCAACCGCGATCGAAATCTGCCGGCACAGACGCCGGCGGGCAAGAGCCACCACAT
Source organism: uncultured Acidobacteriota bacterium (assembly GCA_963830815.1). GTDB lineage: Bacteria > Acidobacteriota > Vicinamibacteria > Vicinamibacterales > 2-12-FULL-66-21 > DATBJJ01. The sequence continues at coordinate 57,345 of CAWHNN010000002.1, forward strand.
CCACGGAACACCGGTGTACATGGAGCGAGCGACCGGTGGAATCCTGTACCTCTGGGGTGAGAACGAACGGCTCAAGGCGTACAACTTCGCGTTTGCGACCAGGCGCATCACGTCGTTCCGCGCGCAGGGAACGCAGATCGCGTCAGGCAACATGGACGCGCCCGGCGGCATGCCCGGTGGACGCCTGGTTGTGTCTTCCAACGGGACGACGGCAGGAACAGGCGTCGTGTGGGGTGTTTATCCGGTGGAGGGGAACGCCAACTCCGCGGTCGTTCATGGAGCCCTCGTCGCCTACGACGCCACGACAGTCCTGAATGGCGGACGGCTGAAGCAGCTGTTCCACAGCGACGCCAGGCCGGCGAACAACATGGGGAACTTCGCCAAGTACTCGACGCCGGTCGTGGCGAACGGAAAGGTCTACGTCGGGACGTTCAGCAACAAGGTCGTCCAGTACGGCCTCTGAAGAGCGTTATGAAGCACATCCTGATCGCCACCGCAGCAGTCCTCGCCGCCAGCGCGGCGGCACACGCACAAACTGTCCCCGCCACGCCACCGGCCGCGGCTGCGGCGCAGGACGCGTCGGCAAAGATCGGGGAGAATCCACCGGCAGGAGACGGGCTCAGCGAGCTGGCGGCGATGACGTTTGGCTGTCCGAAGGCGGCGCTGAACGCCGCCGCCCGCGAGGCCGCGAAGGTGCCGTCACAGGGAACCTATCAGTTCTCGTACTTCAAACTGATCAACGACTCGCATCATGCGGCGTACGAAGTGCATTTCAAGAGCAACTATCAGGACGAAGCCGATCTGAAGTACTGCGTCGCCATCTATTGCCAGCAAGGCTGGGATCCAAGAACGACGAAGACGTCGGTGAGCCTGATGAGCAGCCAGCGGCAACCGGCGCACGCACAGGATCACGGGGGGGACGCATGCCGGCCGAAGCCGGCGCCGGTGAAGCGTCAGAAACGCTAGCGGCCTACGACTGATAGGAGATAGTGCCGCCGATGCGGATCGTCGGCGAGCAGCAGCAGGACAACGACGGAGATCATGGCGCCAGTCATTCCCAATCCCAGGGCAATCAAGACCTTTCGCACCGAGGCCGCGTTCGCGACGTGGATGAAGGCCAACCACGCTCGCGAGACCGAGATCTGGGTGAAGATCCACAAAAAGGGCTCCGGACTGCCGAGCGTGACCAACGCCGAGGCGCTCGACGTCGCGCTGTGCTGGGGCTGGATTGACGGCATCCGTAAATCGTTCGACGACCAGTCGTTCCTGCAGCGCTATTCGCCGCGACGGCCGCGGAGCATCTGGAGCCAGATCAACCGCGACCACGTGGCGCGCCTGGTCGCCGCCGGCCGCATGACGCCGCACGGCCAGCGTCAGGTCGATGCCGCGAAAGCCGACGGCCGCTGGGACGCCGCCTACGCCCCGATGCGCAGTGCCAGCGCGGCGACCATTCCCGACGATCTGCGCGCCGCCATCGACGCCAGCCCGCGGGCGCGCGCGACTTTCAGCACGCTTGGCCGTCAGAACCTGTTCTCGCTGGCGTTCCGCACCAACAACATGAAGACGGCTGCAGGGCGTGCGAGGAAAATCGCGGCGCTCGTCGACATGCTGGCGCGAGGTGAGACGATCATTCCGGAACGGCCGCAGGTTCGACAGAGCGGCCGCAAGGGCCGCTAGCACAGCCGGGATCGCCGCTCCCCTTGTATTTCGATGGGGCGGCGCGGTATCTTCCCCTTGAAACCCGATGGGAGCAACCTTGCCGCCGCCCGGTCCGGACATTCTTCGCGGCACGCTCGACCTGCTGATTCTCAGAGCGCTCAGCTGGGGCCCGGCCCACGGCTACGCCGTCGCGCGCTGGATCCAGCACGCCACCGCCGATGCGCTCGCCGTCGGCGAGGGTTCGCTCTATCCGGCACTGCACCGGCTCGAAGAGCGCGAGTGGATTGCTGCAACCTGGGGCACATCCGAGAACAATCGACAGGCGAAGTTCTATGCGCTCACGCGGCGCGGACGCGCCCAGCTCCGCATTGAAACCGACAACTGGCGGCGCTACGCCGCTGCCGTTTTCGCTGCCCTCGACGCGCCGGCGCTGCAGGAGTAATGGCCGATGCCGCGCTGGTCCCGCTTCAGACGGCTGTTCGGTCCGGAGCCAAAGGCTGACGTCGATGCCGAGCTGTCGTTTCACGTCGAGATGCGCGTCCGAGAGCTCATCGAGCAAGGTGTGCCGCCGGAGCGGGCGCGGACGCTTGCCCTGCAGCGCTTCGGCGACTACGACAGCTCCCGCGCCGCGTGCGTGGAGATCAGCAAACGACGGGGGCGGCGAATGGCACGACGGGAGTATCTGACCGAGCTGCGGCAGGACGCCGTGTATGCGTTGCGCATGCTGCGCCGCGCGCCTGGCTTCACGATCGTCGCACTCACGACACTGGCGCTCGGCATCGGCGCCAACAGCGCCATCTTCAGCGTTGTCCAGGGCGTGCTGCTTGCGCCTCTGCCCTTCCGCGACGCCGAGCGGTTGTATCGCGTGACGACGCTCTACCCCGACGGCTCACCATATTCGCTCTCGGCGCCAGACTTCATGAGCGTTCGCGAGCAGACCCGCACATTCGATCAGGTCGAAGCGTTCTCGGGCGGAGTCTTCACCATGCTCGGCGCCGGCGAGCCGCGCGAGGTTCGCGGCACGAACGTGAGCGACGGCCTGTTGAGCCTGCTTGGACTGCCGGTCGACGGTGGGCCGGCCGTTACTGCCCGGGGAGAATCAACCCGGACACGACAGGGTCGCGGTGCTCGACCACGGATTCTGGCAGCGTCAGTTCGGCGGCGATCGGAGCGTGCTCGGACGCACCGTCTCGATCGCCGGCAGTCAGGTCGAAATCGTCGGTGTGCTCGCGCCGGGCGCTCATCTCCTCGACGAGGCGGATGTCTATTTGCCACTGGCGTACGACGAGACATTCAGCGCGGCGACGGCGAAGGAGCGGCGAGGCGAGTTCCTCACAGTGATTGCCAGGGCGAAGCAAGGAGTGGACCCCGCGCAGATCTCCGACGATCTCCAGCGTATTGGCACACAGCTGCAAACCGCGTTTCGGGAAACGAACGACACGCTGACATTCAACGCCGTGTCTATCCACGACATGATGCTCGGCGACGTGCGAACGCCTCTCCTCGTACTGCTCGGGGCCGTCGGATTCGTGCTGCTCGTAGCCTGTGCCAACGTCGCGAACCTGCTGCTCGCGCGGGCTTCCTCGCGGCAGGCGGAGCTGGCCGTTCGATCGGCGCTCGGCGCGGGACGCGTCCGGTTGTTGCGCCAGCTCCTCACCGAGGCCGTCGTCCTCGGTGTCGCCGGGGCGGCATTGGGCCTCGTCATCGCCGGCGTCGCGACGCGGGCGCTGGTGGCGGCGCAGCCCGCGGATATCCCGCGCCTCGAAGAAGTCGGGGTCAATGGCGCGGTGGTCGCCGTCACGTTCGCCATCGCGCTCGCGACGAGCCTGGCCTTCGGCATTCTTCCGGCGCTGCAGTTCAGCGGCAAGCGGCTGCCCAGCGCGTTGCGTGACAGCGCGCGCGGCAGCGCCAGCGGCGGTGGCTATCGCATGCGATCGGCGCTCGTCGTCGCCGAGATGGCGCTCGCGGTCGTGCTGCTCATCGGCGCCGGCCTGCTGATTCGGAGCTTCATCCAGTTGACGCGGGTCGATCCAGGCTTCCGCGCCGAACAAGCCCTGTCATTTCGCGTGACGCTGCAGAGTGAGAAATACAAGGAAGACGCCGCCACGCGGATTCGCGTCGCCGAGTTCGAAGAGCGTCTGCGGGCGCTGCCGGGAGTGACGGCGGTTGCGGCGACGAGCGTGCTGCCGCTGAGCGGCCGCGGCTCGATGCTGGGCTTCGCGGTCGAGGGAGTGCCACCGCTGCCAAACGTCAATCCTGAGATCGCCGTCGCTAGCACAACGCCGGACTATTTCCGCGCCATCGGCGCGCCGCTTCGCAGCGGCCGGCCGTTCACCGACCAGGATCACACAGACGCGCCGCGCGTCGCGATCATCAACGAGGCGGCGGTCCGGCGCTGGTTCGCGCGCCAGGACCCGCTGGGCAAGCGAGTCGACATCAACGGCATCACGCGCGAGATCGTCGGCGTTGTCGGCGACGTGCTGCAGCGGAGCGCCGCGCAGCCGACGGTGCCGATGCTCTACGTGCCGTTCGCGCAGCGGACAATCCGGTCCGTCAAGCTCGTCGTACGCACGGCGGGCGAGCCAGCTGCCGTCGCGGGCGCGATTCGCGGCGAGATCCGGGCGCTCGATCCCGACCTGGCGATCGCCGACATAACGCCGATGACGCAGCTCGTCGTCCGTTCGATGGCCCGCCCGCGGTTCTACACCAGCCTTCTCGCGCTGTTTGCCGCCGTCGCGCTCGTGCTCGCGGCGACGGGTGTCTTCGGCGTCATGAGCTACACGGTCGCGCAACGGGCCCGCGAGATCAGTATTCGCATGGCGCTCGGCGCGCTGCCGGGCGATGTCGTGCGGATGATCGTCGGTCGTGCGCTCGGATTGTCGCTCGCCGGAATCCTTCTCGGCCTGGCAGCGGCGCTCGCCCTCGGCCGGTTCATCCAGGCGCAGCTCTTCGGCGTCACGACGTTTGACCCGGTAACGCTCGGCACGGTCGCCCTGATTCTCGGCGTCAGCGCCGCCCTGGCCAGTTTCCTTCCCGCACGGCGCGCGACGAAGTTCGATCCGGCCAGCGCGATGCGCGAGGGCTGACGACTGGACGGCTCGCACTGGTCTGGCGGCTCCTGTCATTTAACAGGAGAAGAGAAAGACCAGGAGTTCAGGAGTGGCTACCTTGGGCCGTATTGACCGCGGGGTCGACGCTGCACGGCAGACGCGCAAAGAGCGCGAAGAACAGAAGAACGCGAAGGGCCGGGAACAATCCATGGTCCAACCCAACGACTGTCTTCGTGCTCTTCGTGCATTCGCTCTTCGTGATGCCGGCCGTGGGCTCGTGACGTCACCACACCGAGCGCACGCGCAACATGAGACAGCTTCTGGACTTCTTAAGCCTCCTGTGACCGATCCGAGAAAAGTATATGCCTGTACTTACTGAAATAAGCATATAAGTTGACGCATCTTAAGCATATGATTCATCATGTATTGTATGCGCACCACATTGATTCTGCCGGATAATCTGGTCGACTCGGCGCGCGAGGCTACCGGCCTGACCTCCAAAACAGAGACGGTCGTCTTACGCCTTGAAGGAAGTGATCCGGCGGAAGCGAATCGACGACCTGAAGGGAATGTTCGGCACCGTGGACATCCGGCTCGATCTCGACAAGGTGCGCGGCCGGAGCAAGTCGCGCTCGTGATTGCCGTCGATACGTCGGTGTGGATATCGGCCTTGCGCGATCCACACAGCACCGACGCGGACACCCTGCGACAACTGCTGGACGCCGACGAGGTCGTACTGCCCGTTTCGGTGCGGAGCGAATTGCTGATGGGGGTTACGGGCGCCACACGGAAACAGCTTTCCGAACGCCTCAGCGCGCTGCCAATCCTTCAAACGACTGACGACACCTGGCGAACGCTCGACACATGGACCGAGAGAGCGGCCAGGAGCGGGCACGCATTCAGCCTCGGCGATCTCATCGTCGGAATTCTGGCGGACGACACGGTGCTCTCGTCTGGTCACTCGACAAGGATTTCGAGCGCATGGAAAAGCTGAAACTGATTCAGCTCTACGGCTAACCAGCCATCCCGCCCTACCCGCCGTATAACCTGTCATTGCAATCGATCGTGTTGTAATAGATCGGTTTTCGGCGATCGTTCTCGAAACAATCAGTCGCAGTCGGCCGCGCGGAAGGACGCGTGCGGCGCGGGAGAGACGCAGGAATGAGTGCACGGCCGATCGTCGCGTTCAGCGACGGCGCGAGCAAGGGAAATCCAGGACCCGGCGGTTGGGGTGTCGTCATCGTCACGCCAGACGGCCTGGTCATCGAACGCGGCGGATACGCGGCGCACACGACGAACAACCGGATGGAGCTCACGGGCGCGATCGAAGCGCTCGACGAGATTCGTGAGATTCCGGTCAGGTGGCGATCTATACCGACTCCACTTACGTCATCAAGGGCATCAGCGAGTGGATCTGGGCCTGGCGGCGGCGCGGCTGGAAAACTGCCGAAGGCAACGACGTCTCGAACCGCGACCTGTGGGAGCAGCTGGCCGGCCTGGTCGACGCGCGCGGCAAGGGCGCGATCGCCTGGCACTATGTCCGCGGACACGTGGGCACGCCGGGCAACGAACGCGTCGACGAGATTGCCGATACGCTCGCGCGCCAGGGCGACGTCGAGCTCTATCGCGGGTCGTTCGATGACTACCCCCTGGCGGTGCTCGAGCTGCCGGCCGACACGGACGTGCCGAAGCGATCGAGTCACGGCGGCACGCGGCAAGGCGGCCGCAGCCTACTCGTATCTCAGCCTCGTCGATGGTCAATTCATGCGCCACTCGACATGGGCCGAGTGCGAGCGGCGCGTCAAGGGCCGGTCCGGGGCGCGGTTCAAGAAAGCGAAGGACGCCGCGGACGAAACCGCCATCATGAGGGAGTGGCAGGTTGACCGTTAGGAGCTCGGAAACCGCAGAGATCGCGGAGGTTCAACACGAAGACACGAAGTTTCGAAGACGACACGAAGAAGAGGGAAACGTGCTGGGATCCGACGTCTGATGCTGGCACCGCGCTCAGCGCGGTGGGTGGAGGAAGGGCCAGGGTCCGGTGAGAACGCCTTCAACGAGAGCGTGGCGCTCTCACCGGGCCCTGGCCCTTCCTCCACCCTACGCCGGCCTACGGCCGGCGTGCCAGCATGCCGTCTTCTTCGTGTCGTCTTCGAGAACTTCGTGCCTTCGTGTTGAATCCGTAAATCTGCTCTCGATGCGTCATCGCGGCTCCATTACTGTCGTGGACAAGGAGGACAAGGCCTCTTGGAACCAGAAATCACGCTCCGGATCGTGCTCGAGACACCTCCACCCGGTGTCGACTTCGGCATTCAAAAAGGCCGGGGCTCGCTCTTCGAGGTGATCCAGAAACAGCGGTCGAAGGGCGCCGACCTGTCGTTCGAGTTCAGCGTCGGCGTGAGGAACGCGGACGGCAGCGGCACTCCCGACTTCAGCGGCCCGATCGTGCAGGGCCCCCGCGGCGGACGTTTCGTCTACGTCGATATCGGCACGATGGCCGGGCAGCTGGACACACCGTGGAGCCGGCGGCTGAAAGTGCCGCTGACGGGAATCACGGCCGACCAGATCCGTCGAGCATCGTCTGGCGGCAGTGCCCTCGAAACGCGTGTGCCCGGAACCGGCAAGGACGGCGGACCGAGCTGCGCCAGTGTCAAAGACTTCGCAGGATGGTCAACCGGACGCTGATCGTGCGTCAGCTCTTCGGAATCGAGCCGTTCGGCGTCATCTTGTCGACGGCATCCGGCAAGACCTGCGACAGTTTCTGAGCCAGCTCCTGTACAGAGAGGCCTGACTTCGCGGCGAGCTGCTGCAGAAGGTCCGGCCCGATCGCCCGCTGCACCTCATCCGGCGAGATCGACTTGTTCGGGCCCGTCCCCACCCAGGACTGCACCGTCGCCCCGAGGCCGCTCTTCTCGAACTCGTTGACGACGCCCTGCAATCCCCCGTGCTTTTCCACAATGCCGCTCACGACCGATACGAGGCCGGCGCCAACGATGCCGCCGAGCAAGCCATCGAGCATTCCCATGTGTGTCTCCAATGAACACGGATGAATCAGGACCCGTGGTGTTTGCTGCCTGGCTGATGGTAGCAGGACGCGACGGATGATGCGTCGAACATCCATCCGCCGGCCCCATCCGTAGGAGGGATGTGGCCCGGAGGTGTTCATGAAGGTTCCTCTCGCTTTTGCTCTGATTCTCCCCCTCGCGCTCACTCAAGCCTGCACCCGACAACCTGCGCCGGCGCTGCGCACGGAAGCGACGTCCCTGACCGGCGCCTGTCGCGTTGCAGCGGCGTCGAACGACCGGCAGCGACGCCGACATCACGAAGCTCCAGCAGGACTTGCGCGACGGGCGGGCGTCTTCGCGCGCCGCCGAGCTCCTTGGCTATCGCTTTGTCGCTAGAGCGCGAGTTTCGAACGACGCCGGGTTCTACACCCTTGCCGAACAGGCGGCGGCGTGCCTCGAGTCCATCCAGCCGGGCGATCCCGCCGCGCTCCTGCTGCGCGGACACGTGCTGCATCAGCTGCACCGCTTCGGCGAGGCCGAAGTCATCGCCCGGCGCCTCGTGACGCTGCGCGAGTTCGTTCTCGACTACGGGCTCCTCGGCGATGTCCTGATGGAGCAAGGCCGGCTGAACGAAGCCGCGGTTGCCTATCAGAAGATGGTCGACCTCAAGCCGTTCTATCAGTCCTACATCCGCGCCGCCCACCTGCGATGGCTCAAGGGCGACCTCGATGGCGCAATCGCCTTGATGCGCTCCGCGATCAGGGCCGTGAGCCCGCGCGATCCGGAGTCGGTCGCGTGGGCGTACTCACGGCTGGCTGTCTACGAGCTCCAGCGCGGACAGCTGGCGGAAGCGTCGCGAATGAACGACGCGTCACTGGACCACGTCCCCGACTATGCCGCCGCGCTGCTGACGCGAGGCCGCATCCAGCTCGCCGAGAAGAAATACGCGGCCGCCGTAACCACTCTGGAGAAAGCGGCGTCCGTCAATCCGCTCCCCGAATACAGATGGGCGCTGGCTGACGCGCTGCGCTCGCTCGACCGCAAGGACGAAGCCGCGAGGGTCGAACAGCAACTCGTGGCGCAGGGCTCAGAAGATCCGCGGACCCTCGCGCTCTTTCTGTCGACGCGCCGCGAAGACGGCGTCAGGGCGGTAGCTCTGGCGCGCCAGGAGCTGGAGAAGCGCGCCGACGTCTTCACGCTGGACGCTCTTGCGTGGGCATTGGCCTCGGCCGGCGAAATCGCCGAAGCATCCTCGCTCATGACGCGCGCCCTGGCGGAGGGCACGCAGGACGCGCGGCTCTTCCTCCACGCCGCAGCAATCGCCGCCGCCGACGGCCGGCACGCCGACGCCAGGCGCTGGGCGAGCCAGGCCCAGGCCCTTCACTTCACCCTGCTTCCGTCGGAGCTTGGGGTACTCCGAACCGGAATTCAACCCGATGACGGGTCTGATGCCCATGGTCGGGATGTGGCTGAACGCGACCTTCGGCGGCGTGGGCGTGGGCATGATCAACATGTTCCTTTATATCGTGCTGGGCGTGTTCGTCGCGGGCATGATGGTCGGGCGAACTCCCGAGTACCTGGGTCGTCGTGTCGAAGCCCACGAGGTCAAGCTCGCGGTCCTCGCGCTCTTCGCACACGGATTCTTCATTCTGGTGGGTACGGCGGTATTCGCAGCCACGCCATGGGGACAGGAAACTCTCAATAACGTCGGTGCGCACGGCTTTAGCGAGATTCTCTATGAGTTCAGCTCCTCGAGCGCCAACAACGGCTCGGGATTCGAAGGTCTCGGCGACAATACAGTGCCCTGGAACATTGCGACCGGCATCATCATGCTGCTGGCCCGGTTCATTCCGATCATCCTGCCTTTGGCGATTGCCGGATCGCTCGCCGCGAAGCGGCCCGCCGCGCAATCGGCCGGCACCCTGGGTGTCGAGGATGCGACCTTCGCCATCATGTTGATTTCGACGATCGTGTTCGTCGGTGCCTTGACGTACTTCCCGGTTGCGGTGCTCGGCCCGGTCGCCGAGCACTTGCTCTTCATGCGTTAGGTATTTCATAGGAATAATATATGGATTCGCTCTTAGCCGGAATACGCATCACGTTCGTGAGCATGCTCGTCTGCGTAGTCGGATATACATCGGTGATTCTGGGCGTGGCGAAATTCGCCCCGGACACGGCGCGTGGATCGCTGCTCACATCCTCGGAGGGACGCGTCATCGGCAGCCGGCTGATCGCACAGGCCTTCACACGAGTCGAATACTTCTGGCCGAGGCCGTCCGCCGTCGACTTCAATGCCGCGGGTGCCGCCGGCAGCAACAAATCACCCACGAGCAGCGACCTGACGGAGCGGGCGCGCGCGCTCATCGAACGCTACGACGCGTCCGACGACAATCGGCTGCCCGCCGACCTGGCTGCCGCCTCGGGCTCGGGGCTCGATCCGCACATCACCCTGGAAGCTGCCCTATACCAGGCACCGCGCGTCGCGCAAGCCCGTGGCGTGCCTGACGAGCGCGTCGAGCATCTCATCGAGGAAAATGCGTTTGCGGCAGGCGGGCTTTTGGCCCCCGGCCGGCTGGTCAACGTGCTGGAGCTGAACGTTGCGCTCGACGCCCTGTGACTGGCGCCTGACGGCGCTAGGCCCGTAAGATGCGCTGTCGGAATGACAAGGACCGCTGAATGGAGCGGGGCGAAGTCAGACCATCGCCGGACGCATTGCTGGCCGAGGTTCGGGAGGCCGGGCGGGGCCGGCTCAAGATCTTCCTGGGTGCGGCGCCCGGGGTCGGCAAGACCTATGAAATGCTCATGCAGGGTCTGCAACGGCGCACGGAAGGTGTCGACGTTGTCATCGGTGTTGTCGAAACGCACGGACGCGAGGAGACACAGCGGCTTGCCGTGCAGCTCGAGACCCTGCCCCGGCGCCAGCTTTTGTACCGGGGGCGGCCGCTTCAGGAATTCAACATCGACGCGCTGTGCGAGCGGAAACCCGCCCTTGCTCTCGTAGACGAGCTGGCGCATACCAACGTCCCGGGTAGCCGGCACGAGAAGCGCTGGCAGGACGTGGAAGAAATACTGGCAGCCGGCATAGATGTCTACACGACGCTCAACGTGCAACATCTCGCATCGCTGAACGACGTGGTTGCCCGTATATCCCGGATAACCGTCCGTGAAGCCGTGCCGGACCGCGTGCTCGAACGCGCCGACCAGATCGAGCTCGTGGACCTGTCGCCGGACGATCTCCTGCGTCGATTGCGCGAAGGCAAAGTGTATGTGCCGGACACCGCGACGCAGGCCCTCGAGCATTTCTTCAGTCACGGTACCCTGACTGCGCTGCGGGAGCTTGCCTTACGCACCGCTGCGGAGCGGGTAGACGCCGACGTGCTCAACTGGCGGCGCGCCCGCGGTGTCGACGAACCGTGGCATACCTGGGCACGGCTGATGGTGCTGATCGGCGATTCGCCGGAAAGCCTGCGCCTGGTGCGGCTCGGCAAGCGATTGGCGGAGCGTCGCGATGCGTCGTGGATGGTCGTTAACGTAAACCGGCCCGGTGACGTCCCGGAGCGAGGCGAGCATGCCGCAAAAGCGCTTGCACTCGCCGAGGAACTCGGTGCCGAGACCGTGCTTCTCGAAGGGCATGACCTGGTGGCCGCGATACTCGACCACGCAATCGAGCAGAACGTCACGCAAATAGTTGTCGGACGCTCGGCACGGACGGCACGACTGTTTTGGTTTCAGCGGTCATTGCCGGCGGCGCTGTTACGCGCAGCACGGAACATCGACGTAACGATTGCTGGCGGCGTCGAGCAGGCCAAGGTCGTGCGTGAGCCGCCGCGTGGTGGCACACCCCTTAGTTTTCGCGGCGGGGCCGGTTATGTCGACGCCCTCATTGCAACGGCCGTGAGCACCGGCATTGCCTGGTTCCTCCATCCGGTGCTGGCAAATGCCAACATGGGACTGATCCTGTTGATCGGCGTTCTCGTCGTCGCGATTCGGGCCGGGGTCGGGCCGGCCTTGTTCGCGAGCGTCCTGAGCTTTCTGCTCTTGAACTTCCTTTTCACGGAGCCCCGGTTCACGTTCGCAGTGACTTATAAACAGGATCTACTGACGATCGTTTTCTTCCGGTCGTTGCGACCGTCACCGGGCAACTCGCCGCGCGGGTACGCGGCCAGCTCGAATCGATTCAGGAAAGCAACAAGCGGATTGTCCTGCTCGAGGAGTTCAGCCGGCGGCTCACGGGCATCGTGAGCCTTGAAGACCTGGCGCGGGTCCTCGACAACTACCTGAAATCGACGCTCGGTCTGGAGGCGATTCTCGGTGCGCAAGCACTATTCCACGGAACTCGTGATAGTGACTCACCCACGCGAGAGAAGGCCACTTGGCGATACGGAACAGGCGGCAGCGGAATGGGCATATCTGCATCGGGAAAATGCCGGACTGGGTACTGGTACACTCCCGCGCAGTCACTACCTGTTCTTACCGATCATCGGTAAGAGCGGTTGCCTTGCGGTGCTCGGTGTGATGTCGGTGTCCGGAATACAGCCGCTGGACCTGGCGCGGATGAAACTGTTGACGGCGATGCGAGACCAGGCCGGAATTGCGCTCGAGCGGTTATTGCTCACCGCCGAGATCGAGCAGAACCGGCTGCTGATCGAGACTGACAAGCTCCGCTCGGCGCTGCTGTCATCCGTTTCCCACGACCTGCGCACACCGCTCGTATCCATCAAAGGCGCCGCCAGTGCCATGCTGGAGCTCGGGCCCGCGCTCGATCCTGACGACCAGCGCGAGCTCCTGAACAATGTCCTCGACCAGACGGAACGGCTCAATCGGTATGTGCAGAACCTGCTCGACATGACACGCTTGGGTTATGGTGTCGTCCGGCCGAGATTCGATTGGAGCGATATTCGGGACATCGCAGCGGCCGCAATCGGCAACCTCGGGAATTTGTTGAAATCCAGGGAAGTCACGGTCTCGGTTCCGGAGCGCGAAACTTTGGTGTTTACCGACAACCGGCTGCTTGAGCAGGTTTTCGTGAACTTGCTGGAGAACGCAGCAAAATACTCGCCGCCGGAAAGCGCTATCCGAATCGAGGCCCGGCGTGACCGGGACCAATTCGAACTCGCAGTGGTCGACCAGGGAACCGGTATACCAGTTGCGGAGCGCACCAGGGTCTTCGACATGTTTCACAGGGCGAAGCTCAACGATCAGCGTTCATTGGGTACCGGCATGGGACTGGCCATCTGCAAGGGTATGGTCGAGGCGCTCGGCGGGCGGATAGAAGTCGCGACGCCGGACTCCGGAGTCGGAACACGAATGGTGATACGGCTGCCCCAGGCGCAGGATCAGCCGTCGATCGAAGTGGTGGAGCGGTGACAGCTGGTATACCGCGAGTTCTCGTCATCGACGACGAGTAACCCATTCGCAAGTTCCTGCGAATCAGCCTGAGTGCGCAGGCGTTCGACGTTGCCGAGGCAGGTAATGCAACCGAAGTGCTGCGCGAGGTGCAAAGACAGCAGCCGGACGTAATCCTGGTTGGACCTCGGCTTGCCGGATATCGACGGCAAGGAGCTCATTGTTGCGCTTCGCGCGGTCACGGCGGCGCCGATCATCGTGCTTTCCATCCGTGCCGCTGAACAGGAGAAGATTGCGGCGCTCGATGCAGGAGCCAGCGACTACGTCACCAAGCCGTTCGCGCTGGGCGAGGTGACAGCCCGGATTCGTGCCCAATTGCGCGATCGGCATACAGACGAGTCCGCCTTTGGCGGTCTTCGAGGCGGGCAGTCTCCGGGCTCGACGTTGCGAAACACCAGGTTACGCTGGATAAACGTGAGATTCGATTGACTCGGAAGGAATTCGATCTGCTCGCACTCCTCATCTCCAATCGGGGGAAGATCGTGACCCATGGCCAGCTCCTGCTCAAGTCTGGGGAAAAGGTCACGAGGAGGATACCCAGTACCTGCGCGTGTACATCGGACAGCTCAGGCTGAAGCTCGGCGACGAACCGTCTCATCCCAGATTCATCGCCAACGAGCCCGGCCTTGGCTACCGTTTCCGGACCCGGACTAACGGTCTTCAGGCGGAACGGTACCTGCGTGACGGCGCAAAGCACGCCTCCGCAACCAAAATAATAGGCACAGGGCTCGATTCGGGCGAGGCTTTGTGTTTTTAGGCTCGGGAACGCCCACGGGACGCCGTGACTTGTAGCCGTCCGGGCAATGGTGTCGGAATCCCGGTTGATCTAGAATGGACTCATGAGTCGTCGCGTTCGCCATACCGTGCTGATCGCCGTCCTTGCGCTGCAGGCTTTTGTGGCGCCGGCGGTCTTCGCCATGGACATGGCGCATTCAACGAACGTATCGACGCACCATTCGGATGTGGACCAGGACAACCAAGACTGTCCCTGCTGCCCTGATCAAACCGTGGAATCCGGCTGCTTGAGCTTCTGCTCAACAACGGTCGCCATCGGCGTCACGGTCACACTCCCACCGTCGAATCCCATTGCTCCTTTCCCAATATCGATTGATCATCCGTCTGCTTCCACGCAGATCTACGCCCCGCCTAATCCTCCTCCTATCCGCTGATCTCTTGCGTAATCTGTCCCGATGCGCGAGCACTCGGGATGTGTTGCCGACTGATTCGGAGGATTCTGTATGTACCGAGTACTGCGGTGCGCATGGGGCGTACTTCCACTGCTAGCTCTTTGTACGTTCCCCACACAGGCCAAGCCCATTGCCTTCGCGAAAGGCACTACCGTGATGGCCGAGTATGGCGCAGGCACGATGCGCGAGGCACAAGTGTTCTATGCCCCACGCTATTTCTTATCGGCTGGGCTGGGATACCTGGCGCTCGATAGCGACATCGATGACCGAAGCAGGGACATTGCGTATGCCCGATTGAACTACCTGATGAAGCGCTGGAACCTCGAAAACGCACAGGCCAACATCTTCGGGTGGGGAAGTCTCGGAAGCGCCAGGACAGGCGACAACGATGCCAGCAGCTTCGCTTGGAATGCGGGAATCCAGTTCGACTATGAGACGCGCGGTGTCTATGCCTCTCTCAAGAGTGACTACTACTCATCATCGGACTTTTCGCATCGTATCGACACCGTACAACTCGGCTTTGCTCCCTACGCTCACGAATACGCGACGCTGGCGACTTGGTTCGTCGTGCAAGCGCGCCAATACACGGGGGAAATTTATGACGGCACAGAAGTGGCGTTGCTGCTGCGTTTGTTCAAGCGCGGTGCCTGGATTGAAGCGGGGCCTACGACTGACGGGAAAGTGCAGGCCATGTTCATGTTCAACTTCTAGGAGAATATTTTGCGAATTCGATTTCTAGCCGCTGTTCTTGCTCTGCTGAATACCACCGCAGGCGCGGATACCATCGAAATGAAGGTCAATGGCTTGGTTTGCGGGTTCTGTGCCCAGGGAATCGAGAAGACACTACGAAGGAATCCTGCGACAGCGGATGTCCTGGTCAGCCTTGAAGACCGACTGGTCGCCGTGGAGACGAAGGAGGGTCACGACATCACCGACGAAGAACTCAAGAATGCACTGACAGAATCGGGCTATGACGCAAAGGAAATCAAACGCACCGAGACCCCACTAAGCGACATTCGAGAACGGCTTGGGAAGAAAGACTGATGAGTGATCCTCAGGTTCGAAACCTAAGTCTTGCCTTTGGAGCATTACTGGCAAGCTCCACCACCTTGGTGTGCTGTGTTTTGCCCGCGATTCTGGTATCGATTGGCGCAGGGGCCACCGTTGTGAGCATTGTATCGGCGGTCCCGCAACTTATTTGGCTAAGCGAGCACAAGATTTTCGTATTTGGCGGTGCCGCAGCGTTACTAGCCATTAGCGGCGTCGTGCTATGGCGAGCCCAAAGGCTACCCTGTCCGGTCGATCCGCAGTTGGCTCGAACATGCACGCGTCTGCGGCGGATCAGTCAGATCCTGTACATGGCCTCTGTTTTCTTCCTTCTGTTGGGAGCCATATTTTCTCTTGGTTTTGGGAGGTAAACGAGTGTCGGCTTCTGGCCGTAAGGCGACGGTCGACCAGTGCTGGAAAGAGCAGACGTTCAGACGCAGTTGCCGCAGCGGCTATAGGAGTGCGCCATGCGCGCGACACGAGGGAAAAGGCCGCGCTAGGATAGCGACAAGCGTTGCAAGCGGGGACGGCAGGGTTGGGCAGCTAGTGGGGAAACCTGCAACCTCCGCGCGAAAAGTCAGCGCAAAATGCGAGTAATTCTTACCTCTTCGATTCCGACCCTACCTAGGTGGGCCGACAACAGCGGGTGTCCGAACTACCGCAATTTGACGCGGACCGGCACTGTAGGGACAGCGCAAATCAGGCC
>CAWHNN010000003.1:0-35513 GCA_963830815.1 uncultured Acidobacteriota bacterium
CTCTGCGCTCTCTGCGGTTAAACAGACTTCTCACCGTTACCCAACCGCCCCCGCGCCTCGTGGGCTGTACCGTGCGGTGATATCGTCAGCGCATGCCGAGCCAGGTGTCCCGCGAGACCACCGCCGATCTTTTGCCAGCCACCCACGGAGAACTTCCGCGCTGGGAGTCGCCGACCTGCCGGCGCCGCCGCCGTTCAACGCGCGCAACCTCTTCAAGATCATCGGCCCGGGCGCGATCATGGCGGCGACGTCGATCGGCGGCGGCGAGTGGCTGGTCGGCCCGGCGGCCGCCGTCAAGTACTCGTCGTCCATCTTCCTCATCGCCACCGTCGCCATCGTGCTGCAGGTGGTCTTCAACCTCGAGGCGATCCGCTACACGCTCTACACCGGCGAGCCGATCTACGGCGGCATCATGCGCCTGAAGCCGGGCGCGAAGTTCTGGGCGGGCTTCTACACCGTCATCGGGTTCTTGCAACTCGGCTGGCCGGCGCTCGCCGGGAGCGCCGCGGCGACGCTGCTCGGCGCGTGGATGGGACGCATGCCTGGCGCGCCCGAGCAGGCCGCGCAGAGCTGGGTCGCCACCGGCCTGATCTGCTTCGTCGTCCTGATCCTCTCGTTCGGCGGCACCATCGAGCGCATGCTCGAGTACTTCGCCTGGACGATGCTGGCGGTGGTGTTCGTGTTCCTGCTCGTCATCAACGTCGCGTTCGTGCCGTTGTCGCACTGGGGCCAGACCTTCCTGGGGTTCTTCAGCTTCTCCGGCCTGCCGCAGCCGATCGACTGGGCGCTGATCGGCGCGCTGGCGGCCACCGCGGGCTCCGGCGGGCTCGGCAACCTCACGGTGACCAACTGGGTCCGCGACAAGGGCTTCGGCATGGGCGCCAAGGTCGGCGCGATCCCGAGCGCCGTCGGCGGCCACCGATCCAGCTGTCGCACGTCGGGACGGTGTTTCCCGCGAACCCCGCGAACCTGGCGCGCTGGCGCGAGTGGATGAAGTACGTCCACGCCGATCAGATCTGGGTGTGGGGGCTCTTCTGCTTCCTGGGCATGTTCCTGAACGTCAACCTGGCGACGGCGATCATCCCGCACGGCACCGATCTGCAGGGGCTGGCCGCGGCGCCTATCAGGCCGAGTATCTGAGCGGAACTGGCCGGGCTTCTGGTTCCTGACCCTCTTCAACGGGTTCTGGATGCTGTTCAAGACGCAGCTCGGCAACACCGACATCCTCGTGCGGACGATCACGGACGCGCGTGTGGATGTCGAGCCGCGCGCGCGCGAGTGGCAGATGGGCGTCCGCGCGATCTACTACAGCATTCTGCTCGCGTTCTCGGTGTGGGGCGTCATCGTCATTCGCTCGGCGTCGCCGTTGCAGCTGTTCAAGATCCTCGCGAACATGGCGGGCATCGTGCTGCTCGTCGCCGGCGTTCAGATCTTCCTCGTCAACCGCCGCTTCCTGCCCAGGCCGTGCGCCCGCCGCTGTGGCGGGAGATCGGGCTGCTCGCGTGCTCGGCGTTCTACGCGTTCTTCGCGTACTTCGTGATCCGCGACTTGATCAAGTCGCTCTTCTGAGCCACGGAATTGTCCGCCACGGAAACCACGAGCGTTGGCCACGGAAAACACGGACAACACGGCGATACCAAGAACATGAACAGGCCACGGAGAACACGGACAACACGGATCGGGATTGGTTGGCCCTGATTCTCTGTCCGTGTTATCCGTGTGATCCGTGGCTGATTTTCCGAGTTCTCCGTGGCTTACTTCACCAGCCGTGGCTCGCCGAAGATGAAGTCGTCCATGACAACGACGTCCTGGCGGCGCTCGTCGTAGGGGCCGAGCGGCACTTCGCCGGTCACGATCTTGATCTTTGCAATATTCGGATTGTCGAAGAGCACGCCGAGGAACGACAGGCTGGCATCCCCGGGCGACGGCGCGACAGCACTGATGTAGAGGAGCTCGCCGTACGCATCGTAGAATCGCAGGTACGTGCTCGCATCCTTCGAACCGTAGCGCTGCGGACGGCCATCGGGCTCGTCGACGTCACTGAAGATGGCGCCGAAGCCGCTGCTGACCGCCGGGATGTCACCGCCGCCAGGAACGAAGAACTCCACCGTCGTCCGGTTGCTGTTCACGGGCACGAACACGCGCACAGGGCTGAACGGCTGGAAGATGTTCGCGTAGTCAGGATTGTTGAAGGTTGTGACGAGGCCGTCGAGCGGCGCCTGGACGAAGCCGGTGCCCGGTGTCGTGAAGAGCGCGCCGCGCGTGACGAGGAATCCCGAGAACGGCGTCGGCGCCGGCGATGTCGCGGTCGAGCCGCCGCCATCCCAGTTGATCTCGCGCCGGCCGGCGTCGAGCGGGCCGGCAACATTGCCGTTGTTCACCCCGCCGAGGGCGGCGCGGAACTGATCGACGGTGCCCTGGATCGAAGCGATATCCGGGCCCGCGGCCTGGAACACCGTCGGAACCGTGTAATCCTTGTTCGGCCGCGGATGATACGGCCACTTGTAGTCGTGGGTGCCGGTGGAGAAGGCCAGCGTCATGGCGCCAGCGACGATCGAAGAGAGAACCTGATACTTCACTTCTTGTGCTCCTGCGTGTTGAGTACCGAGTGTTCAATTGACACCGCGGACTGTAGCAATCCGTCCGCGGGTGATTCATGTGTGAGGAGTAAGGAAGCGGTGAAATCGCCGGAGGACACGGAAGAGCGATCACGTCGACGTCTATCACGGCACGCGGGTTCCCGATCCATACCGCTGGCTCGAAGACGACACATCAACTGAGACAGCGGCATGGGTAAACACGCAGAACGGCGTGACTCAGCCGTATCTGCAGCAGATTCCGTTTCGCGCGGAGCTGCAGGCGCGTGTCCTCCAGCTCAACGATTACGAGAAATACTCGGCGCCATCGCGCAAGGGGCCGTGGTTCTTCTTTGCGAGGAACTCCGGGCTGCAGAATCAGAGCGTGCTCTTCGTGCAGCACGGACTCGAAGGTGCGCCGGAAGTTTTGCTCGATCCGAATACGTGGTCGGCCGATGGCACCATCGTGCTGAGCATGTTCGTGCCATCGAATGACGCGCGATACGCGGTCTATGGACGCTCGACCAGCGGCTCGGACTGGCAGACGTTCAAGATTCTCGAGATCGCCACGCAAGACGACCCTGACTGATGAGATCAACTGGGTGAAGGTGTCAGGCGTCGCCTGGTATCGCGATGGCTTCTTCTACAGCCGATATCCGGTGCCGCCGGCAGGGCAGGAAAAGGCCACGATCAACGAAAATCACCAGGTCTTCTTCCATCGTCTCGGAACGGCGCAATCAGACGATGTGCTGGTGTTCGAGGATTTGCAGAATCCGCAGCGCTTTCACACGCTGCAGACGACCGAGGACGAACGCTTCGCGATTCTCACAGTGTCCGATCGCGGCAAGGGCAAGGATGGCAACGCTTTGTATGTTGCCGATCTGCAGCCAGAGGCAGGGAGCGCGACGACGTGGCCGCCGCGATTCGAGCCGCTCGTCCCCGCAATCACAGACGACACGTTCGTCGTCGTCGACAACGTCGGCGGTGACCTGCTCGTGCAGACGAACCGCGCGGCGCCGAACTGGCGTGTGGTGCGGATCGATCCGGCGCGGCCCGGACGAGGCACATTGGGTGGAGGTGCTGCCAGAACGCCGCGAGCCCCTGCAGAGTGCGAACACGGCCGGCGGCAAACTGTTTGCGACATATCTGCAGGATGTCGCGTCGCGTGCCTATGTGTTCACGCTCGACGGCACTCTTGAAAACGAGATCGTGCTCCCCGGACCGGGCGCCGCGGGAGGTCTCGGGGGCTCAAAAGACGACGAGTTCGTGTTCTACACGTTCAACTCGCTGAGCGTACCGCCGACGATCTTCCGCTACGACATCGCCACGCGCACGAGCGCCGTGTTCCGCGAATCTCGAGTGCCCGGCTACGATCCGTCCGCCTTCGAAACCAGGCAGGTGTTCTATCAGAGCAAGGACGGGACGCGGATTCCAATGTTCCTGGTGCACAAGAAGGGCATTGCGCTCGACGGCAACAACCCGACGCTGCTCTACGGCTACGGCGGCTTCAACATCGTCCTGTCGCCGACATTCAGCGCCGCGCGGCTGGCGATCCTGGAGCGCGGTGTCGTATTTGCGTCCGCCAACCTGAGAGGCGGCGGCGAGTACGGAGAAGCGTGGCATCAACAGGGCATGAAGGCGCGCAAGCAGAACGTATTCGACGACTTCATCGCGGCTGCCGAGTGGCTGATCGCGGAGAGTACACGTCACCGGCGAAGCTGGCGATCCAGGGCGGATCGAACGGCGGGCTGCTCGTCGGCGCCGTGATGAATCAGCGCCCGGAGCTCTTTCGCGCCGGGATCGCGCAAGTGGGCGTCATGGACATGCTGCGCTTCCAGAAGTTCACGATTGGCTGGAACTGGATCGCCGACTACGGATCGAGCGACGACGCGGAGGAGTTTCGGACGCTGTTCGCGTACTCGCCGCTGCACAACATCCGTCCCGGCGCAGTCTATCCGGCAACGCTCATCACCACTGCCGACCACGACGATCGTGTCGTGCCGGCGCACTCGTTCAAATATGCGGCCGCGATGCAGGCGCTCGTCAGCCCTGAACGTCCAGTCCTGATCAGGATCGAGGCGCGCTCTGGCCATGGGCCCAGCAACCTCACCAAGCAGCTCGAGACCGTCGCCGATATCTACGCCTTCGTGCTCTACAATCTCGGCTGGCGGCTAACTGGCTGCTCGCTCTGCTGGCGCGCTGGCTCTTGGCTGTTGCAAAAACCCTTCCAAGGAGACGACTTTCGATGAGACGAGCCCCTGCTGTTGCCACGATCGCTGTCGCCAGTGCGCTTCTGTTCACGGCCGATCGCGCTGTGGTCCTCCTGGATGCGCAACAAACGCCCGCTGCTGCGGCACCGGGGCAGCGTCAGCCGGGCACGTATCCCCTCGGGCCTGACTCACTGCCGCAGGAAGGCGTGCCCAAGGGCAAGCTGGAAGGACCGCTTCTCTTCAAGAGTCAGATTCTTGCCGGGACGGTCAGGCGTTACTGGGTGTACGTGCCGTCGCAGTACACCGGCGCACGCAGGCAAACGTTCTGGTGTTCCAGGATGGCCAGCGCGCGACGAATCCGACCGGGGCGCTGCGTGTGCCGCAGGTTATCGAAAACCTCGTCCCCGCAGGACATCCCGGTGACGATCGGAATATTCATCACGCCCGGTCAACGCGGGGATGCGTATCCCGACGATCTCGGCACGGGCAATCCCAACAACCGCGCTGCAGAATACGACTCGCTGAGCGACGCCTACGCGCGCTTCATCGTCGAGGAAATGCTGCCCGGGTCGGCAAGACCTACAAGCTGAGCAAGGATCCGGCGGGGCGCGCGATCGGCGGCACGAGCAGCGGCGCGATTTGCGCATTCACCGTGGCCTGGCATCGGCCCGAACAGTTCCGGAACGTGATCAGCATGATCGGCAGCTACATGTCGATTGGTTACCGGCCGGCGCAGGACGGACAGCCGATGGTGCCGGGCGGCGACTTACCCGACGCTGATCCGCAAGAATCCCATCAGGCCAATCAAGATCTTCCTGCAGGACGGTCGGCGGATCTCGACAACCAGCACGGCAACTGGTTCCTGGCCAACCAGCAGATGCTCGCAGCGTTCAAGTACGCGAACGCCGACTGCTGACGCCAAGAAGGTCCCGGGACCACGGTACGAGGTCAAGCACGAGTGGGGTGACGGCGCGCACTCAGATGCGCACGGCGGGTCGCTTTTGCCAGATATCCTGCGATGGATGTGGGGAAAGTAGTCTTCAGTCGGCAGTCTTCAGTCGTCGCTAAAGCGGTCGACTGAGCAATATCGCGCTATCGTCGAGCGGCTGGGTCGTGCCGGACGTGTCCGGCGTCGCGCGCCCGCGCGCGGTTCTCACGACCCCGCGGGGCGAGATCGAACTCGAACTCTATCCGGGAGATGCTCGCTCGGCGTGGACTACCTCGTCAGCGTCGTGGAATCAGGCGCGATCGTGGGAACAGAGTTCGGGCGTGTCGTGCCGAATTTCGTCGCGCAACAGCGTCCGATCCGGGATGCCGTGACGCTGCGCGATGAGGTCAACCGGCACGGACTCAATCGCGGCACGCTGAGCTGGGCGTCCGCCGGCCTCGATACCGGGCGGCCCGGCTATACCTTTGGCAGCACGCCGCAGCCGCACAACGAGGGCGATTTCACCGCGCTCGGCCGAGTCGTCCGCGGTATGGATGTGGTCGATCGCCTGGAGCTCGGCGATGCGATCACGGCGGCGCGGATGGTCAAGTAAGCGATTCAGCGCTGTACAAAAGAATGGCCGGCGTTGCCGCCGGCCATCCCGACTTACTTGGTGGGAGTGCGTCTAGCGACGACTCCCGGTGGTGTTTTGCATATAAGCACCTCCCGGCCGCGACCGTATGGTTGTTGCCCCGAACGAGCGGAACATGGTCGCTCAGCCTTTATTTGGCGCCATCAACGTGCGGGCGCATCCGACCCTTCAAACATAACACACCCACTGCCGAGGGACACTCTACAGCGGGACAGTCAACGTTGAATGTCCCCGGACCATCGCGGCCATGCCGTGTCGAGCGAACTCTGCGTGCATACTGCGGACCTCGGCGTGCAGTGGCTGCGACTTGCCCGGCGCTGGCCGCGATCGTTCGAAACAGCGCGGGCTGTAGGGGACGCTCAACCTGAGTGTCCCGCTTGAGTGTCCCGCAGGCCGCTCAGTCGACGCGACCCTTGCCTTCGGTGACGGTCACGTAGCGGTCGACGGGGATGTCAGTGAAGCGCTCGACGCGCGTGCTTGGCGCCGGCCATTTGATCTCGACCCAGTCGGGCTTGGCGTTGGCGCCGAGGCCGAGCACCTCGCGCACGTCGTGTGATGACAGGTAGCTCCCGCCGCTGGTTTTGAGCCGCGTTCGTTTCACACCGCCGGCGGACCACGAAATCGTCGCGCCGATGCCGTCGCGATTGCACGACGTGCCCTGCAGCTTCAGGCCAACCCAGTGATTGCCGTCGCCGGCGTTGTTCTTCAACAGGACCGGGGCCTCGCCGTTGTTCCCGATCAGGACATCGATGCGTCCGTCGTTGTTGAAGTCGCCGATGGCCAATCCGCGCGCCGGGAACATCTTCGAGAACACCGGGCCCGACGCGGCGCTGACGTTCGAGAACTTCTTCCCGTCGTGATGGAAGAGGACCAGCGGCTCCTTGTAACGCACCTGCTGCGAGTAGCTCTCAATCATGTCGTCGGGATGACCGTTGGCGAGGAACAGATCGACGAGGCCGTCGTTGTCGTAGTCGAAGAACTTGAGGCCCCATCCGCTCAGCAGGCGCGTCGCCTGCGCGACGCCGTGAAATGCCGCGACATCCGAGAAGGACTCGTTGCCCTCGTTCTGGTAGAGCGAGAACATCTCCTGATCGACGTTGGCCACGAAGAGATCCTGCTTGCCGTCGCCGTTGACGTCGGCGGCATCGACGCCCATCCCGGATCGCGGCCGGCCGTTGACGCTGAATCCGACTTCGGCGGCGAGGCCCATCTCCTCCCACTTGCCCTTGCCGCGATTCATGAAGAGGAAATTCTGGACGGTGTCGTTGGCGACGAAGAGGTCCATCAGTCCATCGCCGTTGACGTCGGTCGCGACGACGCCGAGCGCCTTCCCGAGCGCGCGCTGGATGTCAGTTCCGGCGCTGACCTCGGTGAACGTGCCATCGCCGTTGTTGTGATAGAGAAAGCTCGGTGTCGGCTTGAAGACGCGCGGGATGCAGTAGAAGCGCTTGCCCAGCTTGTTGTCGCCGCAGAAGACGTTGTTGGCGAGCGAGAACTGGACGAAGCTGCACAACATCAGATCGAGGCGGCCGTCGTTGTCGTAGTCGAACCACACGGCGCTCGTCGTCCAGCCTGGCGTCGCCACGCCCGACTTCTCGGTGACGTCGGTGAACGTGCCGTTGCCGTTGTTGTGGTACAGCGTGCAGCGCCCGTAGGCGGTCACGAGGATGTCCTGGTGCCCGTCGTTGTCGTAGTCGGCGATGGCGCACCCCATGCCGAACTCGCGTCCACCGGCCACACCAGCCTTGTCGGTGACGTCGGTAAACGTGCCGTCGCGATTGTTCTTGTAGAGCGCGTTCTTGAGCGGCGCCTTCGGCTTGTAGAAGTCGGTGGCGCCGCTGTTGACCATGAAGATGTCGAGCCAGCCGTCGTTGTCGTAGTCGAAGAACGCAACCCCCGGGCCCATCGTCTCGGGCAGATGCCGGTCGGCCGACATCGCGTTGTCGTGAATCCAGGTGATGCCGCTCGAGCTCGACGGGATCTCTTCGAAAGTCGGTCCGGCAGCGAGACGCGCGGCTCCCGAACAGCGATGATCCACTTGCGCTTGCCGCGCCAGTCAGGGCCAGCAGCCTGATGAACTCTCGCCGTGACTGGACGTTTGAAAAGGGGTTCAAAACGCGAGGCATGAGTGTGCGGCGCGATGGTACCACGCGCGTTAGAATCAACGCACATGCGGCTCGGACCATCTGCTGTTACGGCAAGCGGCGTCGCCGTGGCGGTTGTTCTGACGCTGCTGACTCCGAGGCTCCTGGGATCCGCTGGCGCCAGGCACGGCGAGTCAGAATGTGCCCGCCGTAGCGGACGACAAGCTCGCTCGCGTCACCTGCAGCGGCTGTCACGCGTTTCCGGCGCCGGACATCCTCCCGCGCGATCGCTGGCGCGACGAGTTCGTGCGCATGCACTTCATCCGCGAGGGCCGTCTCCCGCCCCTTGGGCCACCCGAGAAGGTCTATCCAACGGTCCAGCTCCCGCCGGACATGACGGCGGTTCTTGCCTTCTACCAGGCGCAGGCTCCCGAGCGATTGCCGGCGCCGGAATCCTGGCCCGCGCCCGGCGACACCCCGATAGGCTTCGAGCGGCGCACGCTGTCGATGACAGACATGCCGCCGACGCCTGCCGTGTCGAGCCTGTCGATTGAAGACGTCGACGGCGACGGAAAGCTCGGATCTGCTGGGGACCGACATGCGTCAGGGCGTCGTCTTTACCGCGCAGCTGAAAGGCGGGGACACTCAAGTGGGACAGTCACGGTTGAGTGTCCCCGCCGGTTTGGCAGTCCTCGCGAGTATTCCTTACCCGTCGCACGCAACTTTTGCAGACGTCGACCGGGACGGCATCAAGGACATCCTCGTTGGCGACATGGGCGCGTTCTTTCCGGCCGACCACAAGAAGGGCGCCGTGATCTGGCTGAAGGGAATGGGCAAGAGCAAGTTCAGCGCTGTGACGTGGCTAGACGACTGGCCGCGCGTCGCCGACGTCGAAGCCGCCGACTTCAATGGCGACGGCCGAAGCGATCTGGCGGTCGCCGCCTTTGGCTGGCGGACGACAGGTAGTGTCGCGATCCTCGAGAACAAGACAACGAGCGCCGGGCAGCAAACCTTCGAGACGCACACGATCGACAAGCGCCCGGGCAGCATTCATGTCATCCCCCAGGACCTCAACGGTGACGCGAAGATGGACCTCGTCGTGCTGCTCGCCCAGGAGCACGAGACGGTGCTCGCCTATATCAATACCGGCAAGGGCGATTTCACGTTCGAGCAGAAGGTGATCTACGCCGCACCGCATCCCAACTGGGGCTCGTCGGGCATCCAGCTCGTGGATCTCGACAAGGACGGCGACCTCGACGTTCTCCTTACCCACGGTGATACCTTCGACGACGGCGTCGTCAAGCCGTATCACGGCATCCAGTGGCTGGAGAATAAAGGGAGCTATCCGTTCGTGGAACACTCGCTGGCGCAGATGCCGGGAGTGCACCGCGCGAAGGCCGCCGACATGGACGGCGACGGCGATCTGGATATCGTCGCGTGCGCGCTCCTGGCAAGCGGCTCCGACGTTGACGAGAGCTCGCTGCCGGCGCTGGTGTGGCTCGAGCAGACCAAGCCGGGCGCCTTCGTACGGCACACGATCGAGATGGGGACGCCGCGGCATGCGACGCTCGAGGTCGGCGACATCGACAGCGACGGGGACATCGACATCGTCGTCGGCAACTTCTCGATTGAAAAGCCCATTCCGGCGTGGGTCGAGGTCTGGGAGAATCAGCGATCGCGCAGCGTGAAGAAGCTGGTGCGCGACACTTCGCGCGCGCCGTCAGTTACGCGAATCCGCAACTGATAGGTTCCCTCGGGAAGCGCGCCAATAGGAAATCGTCCGACATGTTGCATGCGCGTGCCATTGGCTGGCGGCAGATCGATCGGCGCCTCGGCCAGTGACTGCCCGTTGCGCAGCAGCTGCGCGTATGCCTTCGTTCCATCCAGGGCGCCGTACAAGGTGAAGTAGAACGGCAGCTCGGTCGTCGCGCTCTTTGCGATTGCTTCTCCCAGGTTCGGGTAGATGAGCGTTCGGCCGACGTAAAGCGGCGCAGAACTCCCGTCGGCCGCCGCGACGTCGCCGCTGCCGAGATCCTCTATGCGGCTCACCAGCACCAGGCTGCTCATCGTCAGCCGCGACGGCTCGGCAGGTGGAATCGCAAGCGTTGAGACTCTTGCGCTGCCCGTATGCGCGATCGCGTCGAAGACGATCGACTCCATCGTGTAGACACCAGGAGCGAGGTCAGGCTCGCGGTAGAAGAGAATCTCGCCCCGCCTGGCGGCCTCCATATCTTTAGCGTCGCCGGCGAGCAGATACTGCTGGCTGACCTTCTGCACTTCACGTCCGCGCTCGTCGCGGATGCGTACGACGATGGCAGCCTGGGCCGTGTAGGTGGCGCGCCGCGAATCGACTTCGAAGCGCAGGGCGTCGGTGCTGACGTGCACCAGTACCGGCGTCAGTCCCGGTCGAGCACTGTCGGGAAAATTGAAGGCGCCAGCATGGATAGGAAAGGCGTTCGGGAGAGGGCCGCGGTCGAGCAGCGACAGCGCCGGCGCGTCGTAGTTATCGGTCAAGAGGGATGCAGGGGAGGCGACCGCGCGGTATCCCTTGCGCGCGAATACCTGCACGCCCGGCCGGGCGACCTTGACCCGAATCGCGCGGAACTTGCCGTCGAACGCCGCATTCTTCGGCGAGTAGGTCAGCAGGTAGTGGAACTGGTTGTCCTCATCGATGCGCCTGAACCCGGCGCTCAGGTTGTTCGAGCCTTCGACGAGGAAGCCGCCGGTGTCTTCCGACAGCCGCGCCAGACCGGCGCGCGAGTCGAGCAGCAGCATGTCCTCCATGCGCTCCATCGACATCGTCAATGGCTGATCGGTGCGGAACTCACCGGTGGCATTCTGCGCCCGCCGTTCATCCGAAAAGACGTCGAGCTCCTTGCGGATATCGTTCGCGGTGCTCTTGGCGCGTAAGCCGTTGGTGTCTACCGCGTAGGTCGTGATGTTGGCGCGGTTGGCGGCGTCGATCAGCATATCGAGCCGGGCAGACAGCACGGGGGAAACAGGAAGGCCGTCAGAAAAAAAGACGATGCTCTTGCGGCCGGGATAGTTCGAGAGCGATCTGACGACGGTCATCAGGCCCTGTGCGATGTCGTAGCCCTTGTAGTCGCGATCGATCTGACGGAAGGAGCGGAGCATGTTGAGCTCCTGCTCGACCATGTGCAGCTCGCGTTCGCGGGCGCCGATTTCGGATGCCGCACGCGCGAGCGCCGCGCCGCCGCCTCCGGCCGCAGCGCTGGCGCCGGTAAGGCCGCCTCCTTCGCCGCGCAGCGCGCGCCGCTGGGCCACGAGCTCGTCGGTTCGTTCGATGGTGCGCTCCTCGCTGGCCGTCTGCGACGGGATGACGCGGGCGACGGCCTGCCGCACGAGCTGCCGGTCTGTGGTGTACGGCTGAATCGCGCGGATGCCCGGATCGGCCGCGAACACCGCGACGTGCGCGCTCGACTCGCCGTTGAGCGGGATGTACTCGAGCGTCGCGCGCTGCGCCAGGCCGAGCGACTCCGATGACAAGTGTCCAAAGACGATCGCCGTTGTCGTCTCGTCCTCCGGAGCGTCAGCGGGCGGCGCGGATTGCGCAGCGCTGACAGCCGGAGACACGACGGTGGTCGGATCCTGCGTCCTCCACGCCACGTTCACGCCGATGCCACCGCCACTCGTCACTCGCGAGAACGAGTCGACTTTCTGCGTGACGCCATCTTCGGCCAGCGAGAAATCGTCAGCCGAGAGATCCACGACCGGCCGGCCGTTCCTGTCGCGCACGACGACGTCGACGAGAATCGCGGTGGTTGTCGAGGTGAATGATTGCTGCTCGCGGGGCGTGGGTTTCTGGGCCGATGGCGCGGCGCTGATGCCAGCGCGCATGCGACGGACGCGACGATGAGTTTCCGTGGCGTCATGAGTTCCTCAGTGGTCCGGCTAAAGCCGGACGCTACACGTAGTGTCCAGCTTCAGCTGGACGTCAGTCCACAATCCGCAGCATCGCGGACCGCGCAATCTGCTCGGATCCCTGCTTCACGATCGCGCGCAGCTCGTAGGTACCGGCTGGAAGATCGGCAATGGGCAGGCGCCCGAGCTGCTGGATGCGTCCGTTCGAATCGGCGCTCGAGAGCGGCAACGGAACCAGCGCGACGGATTTGCCGTTCTGCACTACCTCGATCACGGACTCTGGCGCGGGTCCGCCCTTCACTGTGTACGCGGCAAAATAGAATCCCACTTCTTTCGCGGACTTGCTGACAGGATCGCCGAGGTTCGGGAAGATCACGACGTCGCGCACGAGAAGTGGATTCTCCGGCCGGCGGTCCTTCTCGGGCACCTTCTCGCCGCGCTTCACGAGTACCAGGCTGCTCATCCGCAGCTTGTCAGATCTTCCCGACCGACTTCGACCGTGGACAATCGCACGCTCGACTTACTCGATGGCGCATCGTGGACCACGGTCTCCATCGTATAGACGCCTACCGGCAAATCTGGCTCGCGATAGAAGATGACCTCGCCGGTCTTCGCCTTGTCGAGGCCGGCGATTGGCCCGTTGACCTCGTAATGCTGGCTGACCTTGCGCGCGACCTGGTTGTCCTTGTCGATGAACCGGACGATGACGGCGAAGTCCGACGTGTAGGTCTTGCCGTCCGCCGCGGGCAGAAATGTGAGTGGCGCCGTCTTGAATTCGACGACGACGGGCACGAGGCCGGGACGATCGCCCTCGGGAAACCGCATCGCGCCCGCCCGCACCGGGAAGGCGTTCGGGAGAGGCTTCTGCTCCATGGCGCCAAGAGCGGGCGCCTCCCACGCATTCACGGGCGCCCCGCCGGGATCGCGCAAGGCGAAGTAGCCCCTGCGCGCGGCCACGGTGACGCCTGACCGTTTGACCTTGACCTCGATCTTGCGGAATTTCCCATCGTAGACGTCGTTGGTCGGCGAGTACCCGAGCAGGTAGTAGTTGCGAAGGTCGTCTTCTATCCGCGAGAAACCCTGCCGCAGGTTGTTTGCGTTCTCGAAGAGCAGGCCGCCGGTTTCCTGCGCGAGCTGTCCGAGGCTGCTGTGCGCATCTCGAACGCAGGGATTCCTCGTTGCTCTCCAGGCCCCTCGTCAACGCGCCGCCACCCCCATCTGTCGAGTAGCCCGAGCCGAGTCCGACGGCGCCGGCCTGATTGACCATGTCGCGAGTCCTCGCCTGGTCGCTGTCAGAGCGCAGCCCGGCGGCGTCCATGGTGTAGATGCTGACATTGGCGCGGTTGGCGGAATCGATGACGCCGAGGAACAGGCGCTGCACCGCAGCCGGAATCGACACCCCTTCGGAAAAGAGCACAAGGCTCTTGCGTCCCGGCAGCCGGCCGAGCGCGGCGATGATCGAGAAGAGCCCGTTCGTCGTCGAATAACCCTGCTGATCGCGCTCCATGGCGTCGAAGCCTGCGACCATGCTCGACTGCATCTCCGCCAGCTTCGCTTCGGCGCCGGAGCTGTTGCCACTGGCGGCGGCGTTTGGCCCGGCCGCCGGCGCGGTAGCGACGGGTCTTGGCGTCATGGCCGCCGGCTGGCCGACGCTGGCGTTCCGCTGCTGGCGCTCGGTGCTGCTATAGCCGGTTGTGGGACGGCTGGACATCTTATTCAACGCCTGCCGCAGTATCTGTGCGTTCCGCGTGAACGGCGCATAGGGCGTGAGCGCCAGGTCGACGCCGAAGATTCCGATATAGCTGGCAGTCTCTTCCTTGTTTCCGAGATAACCCTGCGCGGCCTGCACCGCGAGGCGCTGCGCTTCTGGCGACAATCGATCGAAAACGAGCGCAGTGACGATAGGTCCGTTGTCTGGACCGCCAGCTGCACTCGGTGCTGCGCCTGTTGCCCCGGCGGGCGCGCCGGTGGCAGGCCCCGCGGCAGTTGCTGGCGCATTGCTTAGAAACGGCGTGAAGGATCCGACCTTCTGCGTGACGCCGTCCTCCAGTACTTCGAAGTCGGCGGCAGTCAAGTCGCGGACCGGCTGCCCCTTGCGATCGCGCACGACGACGTCGACGAGGACTGCGCGGACGCCCTGGACTACCGTACCGGCGCGTGGCGGCGCCTGCTCTTGATGCGCTGAACCGCCAGGGACCGCCATCACCATCAGAACCGCGATGCAGATCGGTAGCCGCAGTGCCGTCATTTTCCCCCCACAGACTGCGCGCCGCTCTTCTGCGTGCGCGCTAACCGATCGAGCCGTGTGAACTCCGTGCGCTCTCGAGCCGCATCCTCGAGGCGGCCGGCACGCTGATAGGCGCGTGCCAGCGTGAAGTGCAGGCCGGGGCTCTCCGGCGCCATCTTGATGCCGAGCTCGAGCTCTTTTATCGCGCCGTCGACGTCTCCGGTATCGAGCAGCGCCTGCCCGAGCGCCTTGCGCGCAGCGAAGGCATTGGGCGCGGCGGCCACGGCGCGTTTGGCCCACGGCAGGCCGGTCTGCGAGTCGCCCCGGTTCACGTACTCATAGGCGATCTGCATCAGCGACCACGCGTGCTCGGGTTGCAGCTCGAGCTCGCGCTTGAACTCGTCGATTGCCTTGTCGGGCTGCTCCTGCAAGCAGGAAGACGGCGTAGGCGTAGTGAACGTTCGGCGTTTCCGGATAGCGTGCAACCAGGGCGCCAAACGCTTTCTCCGCCGACGCGGTATTGCGCGTCGCCATCATGTAGCTGGCGCGGCCGGCCATCAGCACCATCTCGCGCCGCTCGGGCGGCGTATCCGACGGCAGTAGCGGCATCCGCAACGTCGCCAGGCCCATCGCTTCGATCACGCGCGGGCTGTCGTTACCCTCGCCAGCGAATTCGCCGAGCGCTTCGAGGGCTTGTTCGAACTGCTCGGCGCATGTCATCAGGATCGCAGCGTGATAGCGGGCCGTGCCGCCGAGCTCGCCGGTATCGCCGACACCGAGAACGCGCGACTGCATCAGGTGCTGCAGTGACCTGTCGTATTCCTTGGTGCCGAATTCGCACAGGCCGAGGAAGGCATAGGCGGCGCCGTTCTTGGGGGCGAGCTTCAGGACCTTGCGAAACGCGTCGCGGCAGGCCTGGTGATTCTCGAGGGTGTAGTACGCCGTGCCCTGGTACCAGTAGCCTTCGACGAAGTCGGGTTTGATCGCCACCGCCTTCGCGTACAGCGCGATGGCCTCGTTCCATTTCTCGGCCATGCGTGCGTCGGTCGCGGCCTGAATCAGCTTGTCGAGCGCCGCGGAGTTCGGCTTCGCCGCGGCGGCTGACTTTGCTCCGGGAGCCGGCGTCCCCGTCTTCGGCGCCGCGGGCTTCTGAGCGGGAGGCCTGGCGGCAGGTTGCTGGGCGAAGGACGGCGCGACGATCGCGAAGCTCACGAGGACGGCAGGAAGGATGCGACTCATGGCTTCGAGTCTCCACCCTTGTCTGGCGTCTTGGCTCCGGGCTGCTTGGCCTGGGCTTCCGCGGTCAGGCGATCGATGATTTCACGCTCGCGCTGCGCGTCCTCGGTGCGCTTCTGCCGCGCGTAGCCGGTCGCGAGCTGCACGTGCGCCTCGATCAGCTCCGGCGCTTCCTTGACGATCGCTTCCAGCATCGCGACGGCTTCGTCGGTCTTGCCGGTCTGCAGCCGCAGGCTCGCGAGCAGCTTGCGTCCGCTGAGATCGCCGGGCCGGATCGTCACCGCGCGTTCGAGATACGTCGAGGCCTCCTCGAAGCGCTGCTGGATGCGGCGCACGTGGCCCATCTGCAGGTTGGCTTCGAAGTCGTTGACGTTCAGCTCGAGCTCGCGGCGGAATTCGCCGCTCCGCACTCTCCTGATCGCCAAGGGCCAGGAGCGCGCGTCCGTAGAGGGAGTGCACGGTCGGCAGGCGCTCGTTCAGTTTGATCGACTGCTCGAGCTCGGACTTGGCGGAGCGATAGTCCTGTTGTCCGAGATAGGCCATCCCGAGCAGCAGTCGCGCTTCCGCCGATTCGCCGGCGCCGAATACGCGATCGACATACTTCTGCCCTTCGACCAGATCGTTCGTGTGCAGCAGCGCCGTGCCGAGGAGATAGGCGTACGCAGCATCGGTCGCGAACATCTGCTCACGAGGCTTCAGCAGAGAAATGACTTCCGCGTCCTGCCCCAGTTGCAGGTAGCACTCGGCGAGCACGAGGTACGCGTTCTTCGCGTCAGGACTCGAGGCGACGATTCGTCTCAGCTCGGGGACGGCGAGCTGCGGCCGCGCCGACTTGTAGTAGGCGAGCGCGAGGTTCAGCCGAATCGACGTGTTGCTCGGATCGTTCTTCAGCGCATGGTTGTACTGCGCGATGGCATCGTCGAACTGTCCGAGCCGGACGTACGCCGCTCCCAGGTTCGAGCAGCGCATCGCCGCGATCGGGGGCGATGGCCAGCGCCGCCTTGTAGGAGTCGATGGCACCGAGGATGTCGCCGGCCTGATGGAGCTCGATCGCGCGCGCCAGGAGCTTCTCGGCGTCGGCGTTCGTCTGCGCCTCCGCCAGGCTCGGGGCAGCTATCAGGAGCGCGAGCAGTAAGGCCAGGCGGGCCATGGGGATGCTTGCAAGTATCGCACGCCGTACAGCAAAAAGGCGGGCACTTGGGAGTGCCCGCCTCGGATGTCAGCCCCGGCCTAGAAGTAGTACTTCAGCACGAACTCGACTACGCGGCGGCCGCGCTTGAGGTTGATCTTGCCGAAGTTCTGCACCGTCTGCGGCGTGTAGGAGAATCCGCCTGTCGGATCGCAGACGCCGTTGACGATGCCGCCAGCGCCGTCAGAGAGGCCGTCCACCAGCCGGTTGCAGGTCGTGTCGAGCAAGAGGTTGAGGTCGTTGCCGTCGACTGCAGTCGTTGCGAACGCCTGGTTGAACAGGTTGAAGAAGCCAACCCGGAACTGGATCTTCTGCTCGCCGCGAATCCCGAAGTTCTTGAACAGCGTGAGGTCGTGGTTCGACCGGGTCGGCTGCCTCAGGTTGTACGGCGGGACCAGGTCGCCGTTCTCTCCAAACGCCGGGACCTGGATGCAATCGAGGTTCAGGATCTTCTCGCCGACATCCTTTCCGCCCAGTGTCGGGTCGCAGGTATAGACCGGCGCCAGACCGTTGCCGGCGCTCAAGGCCGGCCCGACAACGTCGGCCGTACCGAAGTAGGAGGCTGAAACTGACGCCGTTCCGGCCGCGCCAGCAGAAGCCAAGCCGATAGGGAATACCGCTCGCGAGCGATGAGATCCCGGAGAGCTGCCAGCCGTTGAGCAGGCCGCGTCCAATCGGATTGTCCATCTTGCCGCGCGCGCCGTCTGGCAGGATCGCGTTCCACGAGACGTTCAGGACGTGCGTGCGGTCCTCACCAAGAACGCCGTAGGTGCGAGAAGGATCGTAGGGGTCGGTGTTGCTGTACTCGCCACCAAGCGTGCCGCGTGTCTTGCCGTAGGTGTAGGCGACGAAGTACTGGAGGTTCCGGCTGGTCTGCCGGCTCAGGGTCAGTTGCAGCGAATCGTAGTTGGAAACGCCGTTGAAGTTGTAGAGCGTGATGCTGCTGAGCGCGTTGTAGGGGCGGAATGACGCCAGGTTCGTTCTGACACTCGCGACGGCGACGCGATTGACCGGCACCGAAAGGTCGACGCCGTTGTAGAACCCGGAGCTCAGGGCGCCATAGGGCATGACGTTGCCGTTGCTGCGGCTGAAGAGGTCACGGCCTTTCGTTCCGACGTAGCTCGCCTCGACGACCTGGTTCCACGGGATGCGGCGCGCGTACGAAAGGCTGTAGCTGTGCGTCTTGGGCCACTTGAAGGAATCAGGTTCGAGCGAGTTGATGCCGATGCTGCCGATCCGATTGGCGAGGTTCGCTTCCTGAATCGTGTCGTAGGTGAGCCCGAGGCCGTTGCCGTAGCCACCGCCAGCCCAGAGGTCCGTTGCGATCTGATAGGCGTTCGGCGCCAGGCGAAGCGTGTTGTCGTACTCGACGTTGCCCATGTTCCGGTTGTAGAACATGCCGTAGCCGCCGCGCACGACGTTGTTGCCCTCGCCATCGATGTTCCACGCGGCGCCGATGCGCGGCAGGGCAAACGGTCCGCGATCATCGAGGATGCCGTCCGGGGCGCAGCCCGTCTCGACGTAGCACAAGCCGTTCAGCCGCTGGTAGGTCCCGGGGTCGAGGAACGAGCCCGCGTTCGGGTTGTAGAGGTCGGGCGTGAAGTAGCCGCCGAGGCCATTCAGTTCACGGTTGTTCGTCCAGTTGCCGAAGCGGACGCCGTATTCCACCGTGAGGTTCGACCGCAGTCTCCAGCTGTCCTGGGCGAACGCATCGAGGTTCCAGTAGCGCCATTTGCCGGCGGGCTGGCCAGGGGCCGGGTCGCCGTTGCGCGCGGTTCCCTGGTTGAACTGGCCGACGCGGCCGACGAGCATGTCCGCGCCGGAGTTCCCGGTGCCGGTGTTGTTGTCGTTGCCGAACCACAACTGACCGGACTCGAGGTTCTGGAAATTCTGCTGCTTCTGGCCGCGCTCCGCGGTAAAGCCGAACTTCAAACTGTGCGTGCCGGCGAGCTTCGTCAGCTTGTCGCTGATCTGCAGCGCGTCGTTGTGCGCGAACATGTCGTTCGCCTTGGCCCAGAGGTTTCCGACCTGGCCGCTGCCGCCCCAGCCGTGCAGCATGTCTGTCGGAAGATACGGGCTCGTGCCGCCTGCGGGAACATGCCGTTGAACGTGACGCCGCCGGCGCCCTGCAGCAGCAGGTCTGGATTCTGGTAGTGGTTGTCCAGCGTCAGCCGGCTGTAGCTCACGATCACTTCGTTCGTCATCGACGGGCTCAGCACCGAGACGATGTTGCCGGCGTAGGACTTGCCCTTGTTTTCGCCGACGTTCGGCGTCGGCAGCGCGACAACGTCCGCCGGTGCCCACCACACGCCGCGGGCGCTCTCGACCGATTCGCCCTCGTTGGCGATGCGCACGTAGGCCTTGGTGCTGCCGCTGATGGTCCAGTCGAAGCGCGCCTTGAAGTCGTGGCGGTCCGTCGGCTCGAGCCGGCTGTAGACGTAGTTATAGAGGTTCGCGGGATCGTTGTAGTTGGGCGACGGATAGAGGCTCGCGAAGTAGCGGCCGGTCGAGCTCATGTACGGCCGCATGTCGTTGTTCGGGGCGGGATTCCCCGCGCCGGGGAAGCCTTGCGGGATGCGCAATTGCGGGATGCTGTTGAGGTTCGAGCCGCGGTTGGCAAGCAACTCGCTGAAGTCGCCGTTCTTCATCGCGTCGCTATAGGTGCGCGTGAAATGCGAGCCCGAGTCGACCTGCTGCCGCTGCGCTTCGAACGCGACGAAGAAGAACAGGCGATCCTTGTTCTTCGTATAGCTGTCGCCGAACGAGATCGGGCCGCCGACGTTGCCGCCCGGATATTGATAGGTGCTCTTCGGCTTCGGCGTCAGCGTGATGCTGTTCGAGCGGTCGTTCGCCGCGAACCGGTAGTTGCGCCAGTAGTCGTAGGCAGAGCCGTGGAACTTGGACGTCCCGGATTTGGTGACGCCGCTGATGCTCATGCCGCCGGTTCCGGACTCCGCGTTGAAGTTCGCGCTCTGGACCTTGACCTCCTGAACCATGTCGTTGTTCAGGGAGACGATGACGCCGTTGTTACTGCCGATGTCGATCAGGCTCGAGCCATCGAGCGAGACTGTATTCGACGAGGACCGGATGCCGTTGACGGTATAGCCCTGCGTGTTGTTGCCGCCGCCACCAAAGCTGACCGACTCGCCCTGGTTGAACTCGGTGACGACGCCCGGCAGGATGCGCATCAACTCGAGCGCGCTGCGGCCGATGACCGACAGGTTCTCGATCTGCTTCGCGGTGATCAGGCCTTCGCGTGCGCCCGTTTCCGTCTGGACGAGTTCGACTTGCGACGTAACCGTGACGGTTTCACTCTGCTGACCGACTTCGAGGTGCACGTCGATGCCGCGCGCGTCGCCGGGGCTGATCGACAGCCCTTCTGCTCGAAATTCTTGAAGCCGCTGAGCTCGACCTTGAGGTCGTAGGTCGCGGGGAACATACCGGCGAGGACGTACTGCCCGCGGCTGTCGCTGACCGCCGTCTGCGTCGCCTTGGTGCCGACGTTGGTGACGGTGATAGTCGCGCCGGGCAGGATGCCGCCGCTCGAGTCCTGAACCGTGCCTCGGATGGTTCCCGTCGTGGAGCCCTGAGCCCACACGTTTGTGCTGGCCAGCACCAGGGTGCAACACATCGCCGCAAGGAATGCGACGACGGGGCCTGCTTGAGAACGCGATGGCACCATGATTCTCCTCACCCCAAAATGTAGGTCCCGGCTTCCGCCTCGGCCGAGGCGGGCTAACTGAAAAGCACTACACGTAGAGCCAGCCGAAGGGTAGAGTCGGCGCGAACTTTTGACAACTGGCTGAAGGGGGGGTAGCAGATATGTCCAAAGACATACTGTTGTTACATCTCGAGTCTGCACGATTCCCCGTTGCAGGGCGCGGGTAACGGCCTCGGTACGGTCCACCGCCCCGAGTTTGCCAAGGATACTGCTTACATGCAGCTTGACGGTGCCCTCGGCGATGTCGAGAGCGTTGGCGATGTCGCGGTTCCGGCGGCCGCTTACGAGAAAGCGCAGAACTTCGACTTCCCGCGCCGATAGTTGCGAGCCCGACACCCGATCGGCCAGCCGCGCCGCCACTTCCGGCGGGATGTGCCGCTGTCCGGCTGCCGCCTTCCGGACGGCGCGAATCAATTCCTCACGCTGCACCGACTTCACGAGGTACGCCATGGCGCCCGCCTGGAGGGCACCGTAGATTTCCTCGTCGCAGACATAGGTCGAGACCATGACGATTCTTGCGTCGGGGAATTCTTCGCGGATCGCCTGCACGGTTTCAGTCCCGCTGAGACCGGGCAAGCGCAGGTCCATCAGCGTGACGTCGGGCCGTTGTGTCCGGTAGAGCGCCTGCGCCTGCTCGCCGGTCGAGGCCTCGGCACAGACCAGCATGTCGGGTTCGAGCGCGATGATACTCGCCAGGCCCATCCGGACCAGGTAGTGATCGTCGACGAGCATGATTCTCAGCTTGTCCGCCATGACTCATCCAGTCTTGGGCTCGCCGCATCGCTGGCATGCGCGGGCCCGGTTGGAATGGTGACTGTCAGACGCGTGCCGATCCCTGGCCCGCTGTCGATCTGCAGCTCGCCGCCCAGTTTGTCGACACGTTCGCGGATGCCCTGTAATCCAAAATGATTTCCAGGCATGTCCTGCGCGCCGTGCGCCAGGCCGCACCCGTCGTCTTCTACCGAGAGATCGGTGGCAATGCCGCGAAAGCGGACCGTGATGAGGATGCGCTTGGCGCCGGAATGCTTGATGGCGTTGGTCAGCGCTTCGAGCCCGATGCGCAGGAGATGGTGCTCCTGCCACGCGTCGAGGTGCTGCGGCGGACCGTCGACGCGCACGTCGGCGCACGCGATCGTGCCGTGCGTCATCTGCCGCGCCATTTCCGTAAGGGCGCCGGAGAGGTCGCGGCTTTCGAGCGCCTGCGAGCGAAGATCGGCTACTGATCGCCGCGCTTCTTCCTCGCTGTAGCGCAGCATCTGGCGTGCGACATCGAGCGATTGCCGCGCCGCCTCCGGCGAGTTGTCCAGGTTCCCCGCCACTGCCTCCAGCTGCAGCGCGATGCCAGCCAACCCCTGCTCGAGCGTGTCGTGTAGTTCGCGGCCGACGCGGCTGCGCTCGTTCAGCACGAGCTGATACTGCTGGCGCTTGCGCCTGGCCGACGTCCGCACCCACACTCCGGCCCCGCCGGCCACAAGCGTCAGCATGGCCATCATCACAGCCGTGTGCTGTAACGTCCACCACGGCGCTGCCGCCACGACCTTCACATCGTCGGCCGACCGCAGGTGGAGGTGAAACGTTGGCGGCGGGCCGTACTGGTAGGAATAGACACCGGTCACGGCAACCAGGCTGCCCGCCGTGATCTCTTCCAGCCGATCCGTGGCCGCACTGGCTTCGAGGCTGGCGTCGAAAACGGTCTCACCCGTTCGCAGTACGAGCACCCGCTCGCGCGGGCTGCGTAACACGCTCAGGAACCGGCCTTCCATCCGCACGAGCGTGGCGTCGTTGTCGGGCGTGAGGACGTTGTCGTTGGCCACACGTACCGCGGCCGGCTGCGGCGCGGTGCCGTCGGCGCGAAAGGTCGCATTCGTGAGCCTGGGTTTACCGGGTGTCACGGTCGGGAAGCCGACGACGTCGACTACGGTTCCGGGATCCACACCCTGCGATTGTTCGGTCTCGACCCGAGCTCCGCCGGTTCCATCGTCCACGTAGAGCACGTGCTGGACGACGCGAAAGCGGGCGGTGCTCGAGTAGTCGCTGGTCTCGATGGGATGGCCGGGAATGTAAGTCGTGACGACGCCGCGGATGCGGATGCGCCGGTTGACCTCGCCCGCGGGCGAAAAGTTGTAGATGCTCTTGATCGATCGCGAGGCCATCGAAAACGGGTCCGGCGCCGATTCGAGGACTTCGATCTCGCTTGCCTTGCCGGCGAACAGCGACACGCCGCGCATCTGGGCGCTCGGGCCGAAGAGCGTGCCGACGTTTCCTCGCAGCCGCACCCGCGCATCGATGAAGCGATCCTGATCGGCAGGCTCGTAGTCCCAGAACGTCACCCGCAGCACACCCTCTTCGAACGCGACGTCCGCGAACAGGGTATGCATGTTCGGATCTGGCGACCGCCAGGTTCGAAGCACCACGCCGACGACCTCTACGTAGTCGCAGTCGTGGCGGCCGGTGAGCATCGAGGCGTAGGCAATCCGCTTGGGCGTTGGCAGCTGCGCGTGGCCGACCCGCCGGACTGCCGTCGGGACAACGTTCGGGAGCGAAGCCGCCGCGCACCGGTTCGCCCCTCGAGCTCGATGGCATCGCCCTTCTGCAGGTTCCCCCAGGCGGGGACTGGAACCTTGACCTCCGGCGACAGCACGTACTGCCCGAATCGCCCGTCGTGCACGATGAGCCCGGTGTCAGCCTGCTCGTCGAAGTGTGTGACGATGCCGCGCACGACGACGCGATAGCCCTTGTCGGCCTCGTCCTGCGACAAGGCTCGAATGGCCTGGATGGTCGTCAGGACTTTCGGGGCAGCGCGGCCAACGCCCTGCGCAAACCCCGATGCAGGGGCGCAAAGGAGAAGGACTAGAGCAGTGAGCCAGAGGTGCCGACTACTCACGGTTCGGCATACTAGCGCGCTCTCAGAGGAACGTAAAGGGGGAGCTTCGCAATCGTGTGCGACCTGCCGTTACTCGCTGCTCGAACTCAATCTGCCCGTAGCGCTTCGATCGGATTCACTCGTGTAGCTC
The DNA here is from genome assembly GCA_963830815.1 of uncultured Acidobacteriota bacterium. Taxonomy (GTDB): domain Bacteria; phylum Acidobacteriota; class Vicinamibacteria; order Vicinamibacterales; family 2-12-FULL-66-21; genus DATBJJ01. The sequence goes on from CAWHNN010000003.1 coordinate 23,720, forward strand.
GGCGGGCTGGGGCATAGCACGCGATGAGAGCGATGGTGACGAGCAGGCCGGCGCCAGCAACGCCCACCAGCGTCCCATCGGTCCGCATCATTGGCAGGGCGGACGCCAGGAGACGCGAGAGGCCGAAGGCGCCGACCAGACCTGCGCCGGCGCCCAGGCCGACGATGCGGACGCCGGAGCCGAAGACGAGTGCGACGACGCTCGAGACTTGCGCGCCGAGCGCCAGCCGCAGCCCGATCTCGTTGGTTCGCTGCGCGACCATCCGGGCCATCGCGCCGTAGATGCCGACGCCGGCCAGCAGGACGCCGAGCACGGCGAACGCGGTCAGGAGCTGCTGGCAGAGCCGCATCTGCGACGTCACCTCTTCCATGCGTGCCGTTACCGGCATCAACGCGCGCACGGTGAGGTCGGGATCGAGCGCCGAGATTGCCGTGCCGAGCGTTCCGGCGATGCTGCTTGCGCCGGGGCCGGCGGCGCGCACCGCGAGGACGAAGTCACGGATGCGGATCCTGCGCCGCGGGTTGATACAGCTGATAGCTGGCGGGCGGTTGTCCGACGTCGATCGATCGCACGTCGCCGACAACGCCGACGATTTCCATCCACGCCGGGGCGTCAGCACTCGCATCGCGGATGCGGGCGCCGACGCGCATTGCCACCCGGGAAGAGCGTTCGCGCCATCGCGTCGTTGATGATCGCGACACCTGGCGCTCCGGTCGTATCGGCAGCGGTGAAATACCTGCCGGCGAGGAGCCGCGTCCCGGTGACTTCGAAATAGGCGGACGTGATGCCGTTCAACTTGGCCGGCACTTCGCCTCGTCGCTGACGGATCGCGGCCTTCGACGGCGTAACGGCCATCCCCGCGAAGCCCGAGGTAGGGCAGCCCGTAGCTGACGCTCGCGGCCGAAACGCCAGGCAGCGCCTGGACCTCATCGAGCAGCAGCTTATGAAAGGCGACGATCGCTGCGCCGCTGCGATCGCGCGACGAGGGCATCGAGATCTCAGCCTGGACGACGTTGTCGGCGTTCCATCCGTAGTGGTCGTGGAGCATGTAGGCGGCGCCGCGTACGAAGAACCCGGCGCCGGCGAGAAGCGTCATCGCCAGCATGAACTGCCCGACGATGAGGGCGTGGCGGAGGCGTTGATGGCCGCGGCCGCTCGTCGCGCCACGGCCGCCGGCTTTCAGCGTTTCGTTCGTGTTGAGGCGGCCGGTGAAGAGCACCGGTCCGAGCCCGCACATCACGATCGTGAGAGTCGAGGCGGCGAGCGCAAAACCGAGCACGCGCCAGTCGAGCGGAAACTGAAACGACGGGCCGCCGCCGCTGGCGATGACGGATCGCAGCCAGTCCGTCGTCCAGGTGGCAACGAGGAGCGCGCCGGCGCCGCCGAGCGCGGCGAGCAACGCGCACTCGAGAATCTGCGTGCGCACGAGCTGCAGGCGGGACGCGCCGAGCGAGGCCCGGACGGCCAGCTCACGGGCGCGCTCGATGGCTCGCGCGAGAAGAAGATTGGCGAGGTTGGAGCATGCGATCAGGAGCACGAAGCCGGAGAGGCCGAGCAGCATCACGAGGAGGATCTTGCCCTGCGGGCCGGTTGCGGTTGCCGGCAGATTCTCACTGTGCCAGCCCGTGCGTTCGTTCTCGCGCGGAAAGTCGGTGGCGATGCGGGTTCCGTAGGAGCGGATGAAGGCTTCGCCTGCTGCCGCTGAGATCGACGCGCTTCGCCGCGCGAGGATCGAGACCGTGTGCGGGGCGTGGGTGCGCCGCGCCTCAGGTGCGAATGCCAACGGGCTGAAAAAGCCTACCTGACCGAACAGCCGATGGTCACCGGCGGCCGGCGGCAGGACGCCGACGATCTCGAACGGCTGATCATTGCCGCGGATGACGCGGCCGACGATGTCGGGCGCGGCGGCGAAGCGGTCGCGCCACACGGCATCGCTGATGATCACGACGCGATGGTTGCCGCTGGTCTTCCTCAGCATTGAACTGCCGGCCGAGCGCCGGCGCGACGCCGAGCACGTCGAAGAGATTGGCCGAAACGCGCAGCCACTGCGTGGAGCGGCCCGGTTCCGAGAACGTGATGTTCGACTGCATGTAGGCGGCGACGCGGCCGAAACCATCCTGGTCGTCTGCAAGCGAGAGGTAGTCGGCGGGAGAAAACGCGCCGTAGCTGATTCTGCGGCGTGGTGCGGTACAGCCGGACAAGGCGTTCGGCGTCCGGGAAGGGCAGCGGCCGCAGCAACAAGGAGTTGAGGAAGCTGAACATCGCCGTGTTCAGGCCGATGCCGAGCGCGAGGGTCAGGACTGCGACGAGCGCAAAGAGCGGCTGGCGCGTCAGCGTCCGGACAACGTAGCGAAGATCCTGGGCGAGCCCGATGAACGGGCTGGCCAGCGGCGCGCTGGGCCGCGGCGGTTCGGGCGTGTGCGCCTGGCGTAGCGCCGACAGGCGCGGGTGCAGCCGATCGGCATGTTTCAGTTCGCGGAGTACGGTCGCCGTCGCCTCGTCTGCGGTCATGCCGCCCGAAACGAGCTCCTGCTGTCGATCGTCGAGATGCTGCGCCAGTTCTTCGATGATGGCCGCTTCGCGTGACGGCGAGAGGTGCAGTCCCGACAGGTGCGCGCGCAGCTCCCTTTCCCAGGTGTGCTTGCGTGGCTCGGGCGGTGTCGGCGGCCGGCGGTTATGCATGCTCGTCTCCGGTCACGCGGCGGACGGCGTCGACGAAGGTGTCCCAAGTCTTGCGCTGGCGGGCGAGCACTTTGCGGCCCTCGGCCGTCACCTTATAGAAGCGCCGGCGCCGTTCGCCGGCTTTCTCGACCCAGGTGCCCTGGATCCAGCCGCGCTCCTCGAGGCGATAGAGCAGGGGATAGAGCGAATCGATGTGGAAGACGAGCTGGCCGCCCGAGCGCGACTCGATCAGCTTGCTGAGCTCGTAGCCGTGGCGGGCCCTGGCTTCGAGAAGCGAAAGGATGAGGAGCTCGGCCGCGCCCTTTTTGAGCTCGCGGTCGAGCGCGCGCTCGTTCATGTCTGTCATAGACAGATAGTATATAGGCAGTTATGGGTGTTGCAAGTGTGGAAGTTGCCAGGAGGGGACGGAGGAAACGGATTCAACACGAAGAAACGAAGAAACGAAGACGACACGAAGAAGAGCAGCTCGGGATGTCGAGGACTGCGTATTGCTGGCACCGCGCATCGCGCGGTGGGTGGAGGAGCGGGAGCGGCCGGTGAGAACGCCACCACGAACACTGCGGGCGCTCTCACCGGCCGCTCCCGTTCCTCCCTCACCCTACGCCGGCCTACAGCCGGCGTGCCAGCAAGTTCCAAGTTCTTCGTGTCGTCTTCGATGCTTCGTGTCTTCGTGTTGAACCCGTTAGCTCGTCGCCTCTGCCTGGCCCGAGCTATCGCTGTGCGGTCGCCTCCGCCACCCACGCCGGCGGCTCCGGCTCGCCGCGCCCCGGCATGCCTTTCGTCTTCGACCAGCGGTGAATCCACGAGAAGCCGTTGCGGCCGACGTAGTCCTCTGGCAGCTGGTACGCCTTGTCCTCCAGGGCGCGATCGAGCGTGACGAACGTATAGCCGCGGCGCCGGAACATCGCCAGCAGGTCGGGCATGAGGTCCGCGTTCATCTCGCTGGCGTGGATCAAGAGGATCTGCGGAAACTCGCGGCCGACGACCTCAACCGAACGCTCCTCGAAGAAGGCGACGATCGACTCCATGTACGGCACGTAGCCGCGCGCACACGCTCGCGGTAAGCCGGCTTCGTGTAGGCCGCGGCGAAGGCATAGTCGGAGTTGTCGAGCGTGACCGGGGCCACAAGATAGCCATGACCGTCGAGGAACGCCTGCATGCCTTTCTTGATGTCGGGCGTCGGACCAGTGAAGAGGAAGGGATGCCGGAAGTAGCGCAGCGTCTTGCCACGCGCCGCGAGCGCCGCGCGCGTGATCGGCTCGCCCTTGACGATGTCCGCCGTGTAGTCGTCTAGCGGGACATTGTTGATGTTCGGATGTGAGTAGGTGTGATTGCCGAGATCGGCGCCGGCATCGAGCCAGATGTCGAGGATCTCGCGGAGGCCGTCCGGTCCGAGGTCGGCGGCGCGCCCTTCATTGACGAACCCGATGACGGGAATCCGTCCTTCGCGGAACGGCGCCATCAGCTTCGTCGTCATCGCGCGCACCGCCGGCAGCGTGCGCGCCCCGCCGTCGCCGCCGCGCGGCAGGTCGTCGATAGTGATTGCCACGTGCCGCTCCGGCGCCGCGGCGATGGCAAAGTGCAGGGCGAGCCCCGCCAGCAGGCCGCAGATAATCCGCATTTCTTCAACACTATCACCGATTTGACAGGCTAACCGGATTGACGCACGATCCGACTAACACTGTTAGTGAGAATCCGGGAGGCGCGACGCGATGGGGAAACAGACGCTCCAGCACTTCGAGCTGCACGTCTTGCTGGCGATGCTGCGCGAGCGCGGCGAGACCTACAGCGTGCCGCTCGTGGTCGCGCTCGAGAAGCGCATGGAACGGCCGGTCGCGCAGGCGGCGGTCTTCATCGCGCTCGGCCGGCTCGAACGCAAGGGACTGGTCGCGTCCCGGCTCGACGAGCGCGACGGCGCGCGCTCGCGGCGCTACTTTCGCGTCGACCAGCCGCGGCCTCGCCGCGATCAAGGAAAACCGGCTCGAACACGAGCGGCTCTGGCGCGGCCTGGGCCGCGTCCTCAGCGTCCCGAAGGCCTGACATGCGCTGGCTGATGCGTCACCTCCTGAACGATGCCGACCGGCGGGCGGTCGAGAACGACCTCGCCGAGCTCTACGAATTGCGCAAGCGCGAGCACGGTGAGCGCGCGGCCGCCCGCTGGCTGATGCGGCAGCAGACTGCTGTATCCCCTCCACCTTCTCGCCGACCGCGTCAGCACGGCGCTCGGCAGCATCGCCGCCATGGGACCACAGGCCGGGCGTGACGCCGTCTACGCCGCGCGCAGCCTCGCTCGCACTCCGGCGCTGACCATCACCATCGCGCTCACCATCGGCATCGGACTCGGCGCCACCACCGCGATGATCGGCGTCGTCCGCGCCGTCCTCGTCAACCCGCTGCCGTACGCGTCGCCCGACCGCTTGTTCTGGCTCTACACCGACAATCCACCATTTCGCTTCCGCTTCTCCGTCGTGGACTATCGCGCCCTCGAGGCCGACCATGCGGCGTTCACCGCGGTTGCGGCGTATCAGAGCTCGAGCGTCACGATCTCGGATGCCGGCGCTGCCGAGCGCGTGACCGCGAAGTCGGTCACCGGATCCTACTTTCCGCTCCTCGGACAGGCGCCGCTGCTCGGCCGCCTGTTCGACGAATCGGACGACGCCCGCAACGATCGGCCCGTCGTGCTGACGCGCGGCGTACTGGGCGCGGCGGTTCGCCAGCGATCCATCCGTCCTCGGCCGCAGCATCACCGTGGACGGCGTCAGCCAGACCATCGTCGGCGTGCTGCAAAAGGACGTCGGACCGCTCGAGCGCGACGTCGCATTCTTCACGCCGGCGCGATGGCCAGCGCCAAGCGCAAGGGCCCGTTCTTTACGTCGGTGCATCGGCCGGCTGCGCCCGGACGTGCCGCAGGCCGCGGCGCTCGATGCCCTGCGCGCGACGAATCGCGCGGCTCTTTCCGATCTGGAAGTCTTCGTATCAGGACGAGAAGGCAACCTGGGGCCTGCATGGATCTCAAGTCGCGCGTCGTCGGTGACGTGGGCATCGACGCTGCTTCGTCGTGCTGGCGGCGGTCGGCTGCGTGCTCCTCATCGCCTGCGCCAATGCCGTCAACCTGCTGATTGCGCGCGCGCTGGATCGCAGCCGCGAGCTCGCGATCAGGGCCGCGCTCGGCGCGCCGCGGATCAGGCTGCTCCAGTATCTGATGGTCGAAAGCGCGCTGCTGACGGCGCTGGCGCTCGCGATCGGCGTTGGCGACGCGCAGCGCTGTCGCTCGATCTCGTCACAGCTACGGCGGCGGTTACGTCCCGCGCATCAATGAGGTGCGGCTGTCGCCGTCTCTCATCGGTCTGGCTGGCGGCGCTCGCGGCCGGCAGCGGACTCTCTGATTCTCGCTGGGCGGCTTTCTGCCGGCGCTGCACAACTCCTGGGCAGGCGTGGATCGCGCCCTCGAGCCGGCGGCCGTTCGACGCACGGACGGGCCGGGAGCCCGACGCTGGCGCCGGGCGCTTGTCGCGGCACAGTTCGCGCTCGCGACGCCGCTCATCGTCGCGGCCGTGCTCGGTGCTGGTGAGCCTCGCGCGCCTCAGCCGGGTAGACGTCGGCATCGACACGAGCCGCATGCTGACTGCCGGTGTTTCGCTCTCGGGCCGGGCTATCGCGATGAGGCGAGCCGCAAGGCGTTCTGGGAACGTCTCGCTGGAACGTGTCGCCGCGCTGCCAGGCGTCGAGGCGGCCGCGCTCGCCGACAGCCGTCCGCCGCGCGAGGCGGGGCAGACCAACAACTTCGACCTCGAAGATCACCCGACGCCGCCCGGCAGAATCAGCCGCTCGCACCTGGGTCGGCGTGTCGCCGGGGTTTTTTCCGGCCGTCGGCTTGCGGCTCGAGCGCGGGCGATCTGCTTGATCGAACATTCACTCGAAGAGGACGTGATGGTCGTCGATCGCGCGTGGGCGGAGCGGTTCTTTCCCGGCCAGGAGGTGCTCGGCCGCCGGCTCAAGGAGCGGCGGCTGCACGTCCTGCCCGTGGACGACAGTGGTCGGCGTCGTCGGAACCGTGAAGTGGGTTGGCCTCGAAGCTACGGAGACCGGCACGGTCTACTATCCGTTCGTCGACCTTCCCAACGCGTTCGTCGTCTTGCGCACCGCGGGTGACAGCAAGGCGGTGTCGACCGGATCTCCGCCGCGCCATCCACGAGCTGGATCCCGGTCTCGCGCTCACGAACGTCGCCACAGGCGACGAGCTGGTCGCTGAGTCGCTGGCGGCGCCGCGCTATCTGAGCGTGCTCGTCGGCATGTTCGCGCTGGCGGCGCTCGTGCTGTCAATCGTCGGGATTTACGGCGTGATGGCGCATTTCGTCCAGCAGCACACGCGCGACATCGGCATCCGGCTCGCGCTTGGCGGCGAGCCGTCGGCCGTCCGCCGCATGGTCGTGTTGCAGGGCCTGCGGCTGGTCGCGCGGCGTGGTCGTTGGCGTCGGCGTCGCGTGGCCGCAGTCTGGCCACCATTCTTTTCGGCGTGAGCGACCGATGCGTCAACGATGCTCGCCGTGCCCGCGGCTTTCTGCTGACGGCGGCGATCGCGTGCCGATTCCCGGCCGCCGCGCGGCGCGGCTCGACCCGGCACGATCGGCGGGTAGCCTCGTGGCCGCAGGCCACGGCCGACGCCGCCAACCCGACTTCAGATCACGGCGCGTGATTTTTTCAGTGCGCGATAGCTGAGCGGTGTTGATTCGTGGCCCCGCCTAGTGGCCAATAATCAGGAGGACTGCGATTCAATCCATTGAAGCGCTTCGTTAACCCCGTGACGGCAACGTCTCGGCGGGTGGAGTGGTCGCTCCCGCATGACGAACAGGTGAGCCGGTCGAGGCATAGTCTGGTGCAGTCTCCTCTCGTTCAACGATTCGGTTGAGAGGAGACATTTCATGCGGTGGTGCAAGGCGCTACTTGGTGGGCGGCCGTGCTGCTCATGTCGTCGGCGGCGTCAGCGCAAACAACGACTGGAACAATCTCGGGACGAATTGTCGACAGCCAGGGGCTGGCGCTCCCCGGCGTCACGGTGACGGTTGCCGGTCCCAATCTTCAGGGCACGCTCACCGTGGTGTCGACCGAGAACGGCGACTACATGATCCCTCGCGTGCCGCCGGGCACTTACACGCGTCACGTTCGAGCTCAGCGGCTTCCAGCGTCAGGAGAAGTCCGTCACCATCGCACTCAGCCAGGCGCTGACCCTCAACACCGCGCTCGGCCCCGCCTCGCTCACCGAAACCGTCGACGTGCGGCCCGGCGAGGGCGAGATCCTCACGCATACAGCCGAAGTCGCCACGAACTTCAAGCAGGAACTGATGGCCACGCTGCCGACGACACGAGACATCAACGCCGTGATGTTGAAGGCGCCAGGCGTTCACCCCTCAGGGCCGAACGGCAGCTATTCGATTGCCGGCTCGATGTCCTTCGAATCGCTCTACCTCGTCAACGGCGTCAACGTGAACGAGAACCTGCGCGGCCAGGCCAACAACCTCTACATCGAGGATGCCGTGCAGGAGACGATGGTCGCGACCGATGGCATTTCGGCCGAGTACGGCCGTTTCAGCGGCGGCGTGGTCAACGTGGTGACCAAGTCCGGCGGCAACCGGTTCAGCGGCTCGTTCCGCGACTCGCTTTACAATGACGACTGGCGCGCGAAGGTCACGGGAAACGACGAGCATCCGTTCCTGACCGACACCAAGGTCGACAGGGTGATCTCGCAGTACGAGTACGTGCTCGGCGGGCCGATCGTGCGCGACAGCCTGTGGTTCTTCACGGCCGGCCGGATTCGCAACGCGCCCGTCGGCCGCGAACACGGTCACGCCGTTGAACATTCCCTACACGTTCGAAGACAAGAGCCAGCGCTACGAAGGAAGATGACGTATTCCTCGTCCGCCAATCACCGCTTCGACGGCACCTATACCAAGGTCAACCAGACGGAGGCAAACGGCGACCTTCAGCACCGCGACCTCGATGGACCTGCGCAGCCTCTACACGCGCGAGCTGCCGCAGAATCTCTTCACCGTCGGTTACAGCGGCGTGATCACGCCGTCGTTCTTCGTCGAGGGACGCTACTCGGCGCGTCACTTCAGCTTCATCGGCTCCGGCGCGACGTCGACTGACCTGATCGACGGCACACTGCTCATCGACAGCGCCCGCGGCAACCTGCGCTACTGGTCGCCGACCTTCTGCGGCGTCTGCGATCCGGAGAAGCGCGACAACGAGGAAGTGTTCCTGAAGGGCACTTACGTGCTGTCGAGCCGTGGCAGCGGGTCGCATACGGTCCTCTTCGGCTACGACACGTTCAACGACAAGCGCTTCGCCAACAACCATCAGTCGGGCAGCGACTACCGCATCCTCGGTACCTCCTCCATCATCCGTGGCACCGACATCTATCCGCGCTGGCTGCCGGGCTCGACGACGATTCAGTGGAATCCGATCGCGACAGGTACAGAGGGCACGAACTTCCGGACCAACGCGATCTTCCTCAACGACAACTGGCGCTGGACCGATCGGGTCACGGTCAACCTCGGCGTGCGCTGGGACAAGAACCAGGGCAAGGACAGCGCCGGTAGTACGGTCGCCGACGACAGCGCATTCAGCCCGCGGCTCGGCGTCGTGTGGGATCCGGCAGGCAAGGGGCTGTGGGCGATCACCGGCAGCTTTTCCAAGTACGTCGCCGGGCTGAACAACTCGATCGCCGATTCGTCATCGGCCGGCGGGAACCCGGCGACGATGCAGTTCGCGTACAACGGTCCGGCGATCAATCCGGACATCGCTGCGGCGTCGCTCGTCACGTCTGATGTCGCGCTCCAGCAGCTGTTCGCATGGTTCAATGCCAACGGCGGCACGGGCATGACGCCGACGTCGTCGTCGGTGCCCGGCGTATCGGTGCAGATTCCAAACTCGCTGACGTCGCCGAACGTGCGCGCCTATGCGGGCGGCCTCAGCCGGCAGTCGGCGGCCGGGCGGTCGTTCGGGCTGACTACTCGTTTCGCGACTATCGCGACTTCTACTCGTCGCGCATCGATCGCCGACCGGCATCGTCGTCGGATCAGTTCGGCAACCGCGCGGATCTCGCCGATTCTCGAGAATACCAACGATCTCAAGCGCCGATACTCGGGCGTAACGATCTCGGGCCGCTACCGGATCAATTCGCGGAGCGACGCCGGCGGAAGCTACACACTATCGCGCCTGTGGGGCAATTTCGACGGCGAGAATTCGGCCAGCGGACCGCTGACGAGCGACCTTTCCAGTATCCGGAATACCGGGAGGCGGATGGTTTTCGCCCGAAGGCGACCTCGCCGCCGATCAGCGGCATCGCGCGATCTTCTGGCTGAACTACGGCGTTCCGAAGATCGAAGGGCTGACGATCAGCGTGCTGCAGGATCTGGCGACGGGCGTGCCGTACGGCGCCGGCGGCGGGTCGCCCAGGGCCAGTCGGGCTTCTCGGCGAGCGCGACCGTCGACGCCCGCCGCTACGTCACCGATCTCGGCTACGCGACGCCACAGGGCGGCGATCGCGAGACCTACTACTACACGGCGCGGATGCATTCCGCACCGAGATGTCCGCCGTACCGACATGGCGGTGAACTACACCTATCGCGTTCCAGGGAACCGGTCGCCGAGGCGTTCGTCCAGGCGCAGGTCCTCAACGTCTTCAACGTGCAGGATCTGTGCGCGTGCGGCGCCGACGTCTTCAATAACGGCGGCGGCGTGGCTCTCAGCCGCATCGGCAGCGGCGTGCTGACGCCCGTCAACTCGCCCTCGCTCGCGCCATTCAACCCGTTCACCACGACGCCCGAGCAGGGCGTGAACTGGAACTACAACACCAATTTCGGTACACCGCTGAATCGTTTTGCGTTCACGTCACCGCGGACGTTCCGCATGACGTTCGGGCTGCGTTTCTAGGGTCATACGGTGAAGATGGTCGTACAGGGTTCAGGGTTCAGGGTACAGCTTCTCCTGATCTCTCAGCGTCTGGTCAAGGTTCCGCCATGTTCGCTCGAACCGAACCATGAAGGCTCTTGACCCCCGGAACCCTCTAACGCTGACTCGCTGCACCCTTCGAACCCGGTGAAGATCTGCTAATTCAGCTTCCGATACATCACGTTCCGGTATTCGATTTTGAACGGCGGCCCGGTGTGCATCTGGAAGCCGAGCACGCCTTCCGGCACGGCGTGCGCTGATGTCCTCGTCGATGGCGACGCTCATCAGCTGGCTGTTGAGGAACTGCAGGATCATCGGTCCGCGGGCGATGATGTGATACCGATTCCAGCCGTTGACGTTCATCGCGCCGCGCAGGAGCGTCGGGTCGCCAATCTTGCCGAGCACCTTGTACTTGGGGCCGTCGACGATGCGGGTGACCTGGCCGCGGGGTGAGAGGATGACGTGTCCCTCGCCAGTGCGGGAACGGCCGCGCTCGTCGTGGACGTTGCCGACGAAGCCCTCGGTGAAGTCCATGTCGGCCTGATATCCCTTCAGCACCCATTTGCCGACGGCGGGGAGCTCGACGCTGCGATACTGGATGCCGCTGTTGGTGCCGTTCATGCGGAACTCGACCTTGAGCTCGAAGTCCTTGACCGTCCCCCCACGCCAGATCAGGAAGTTGTTAACCTTCACGACCTTCTCGGGTGTGGTCTCGCCGACAATGGAGCCGTTCTCCGCGCGCCAGAACGTCTGATCTCCGTCCCACCCCGAGAGGTCTTGCCGTCGAAGATCGGCACGAAACCCGCGGCATCATCGGGCTCGGTCTCCGGAAAGAGCCCACCGCCGCCCCGGCCGCTGCGCCCGCAGGGGCGGGCGGTGGCGCCTGCTGCGGCGCCGATACCGCCAGCGCGCCGCCAATCCCAAGAAGAATCGCTAGAGTCAGCCTTGTCACGCATCCTCCTCGGATATCGAACGGCGAATGCTACCAGTTGTCGCGGATTTATTGGTTACGGGGCCTCGTTCGAGTCAGGCCACGGATCGCACGGATTACACTGACTTCTCTATTAGGCGGATCTGAGCTCATTTCGTTAAGGGTGGGCGCAGGACCGGCAGCCTGGCGGAGCCAGGCTGGCATGACGGGGTGACCACCGGATCCGAA
>CAWHNN010000004.1:0-153070 GCA_963830815.1 uncultured Acidobacteriota bacterium
ATCATGTTCAGCGTACCGACGGCATTGGTATCAAAGTCATCGTACGGGATCGCGGCCGCGCGGATCGTGTGACGGCTGCGCTGCAGCAGCACGATGAGCGTCGGTCGCACTTGCCGCATCAGCTCAAGGACGCCGACACGGTCGCGGATGTCCAGTTCATGATGGTGGAAATTCCGCAGCCTCTCAGTGAGGCGCTGCTGGTTCCAGCGCCCGTGTCGCCCGGCCTCGCCCTGAAGAAGCCGCCCGCTGGTTGCCTGTCGACACCGTGCAATTCATAGCCGATGCTGTCGAAATAGGTGCAGACTTCGCTCCCGGATCGAACCTGACGACCCTGTGACTAGAATGACTGTGCGTGCCACTCAGGAACTCCTATGGTGCCGACTGTGCCTGATTGATTGGTGAATGAACTCGCAAAGATCCGGCCATGCGCCCCGTGTGCCGTTGAAAGTTCGACCGGCAAACCCTTGCCTTTGTTCGGGTTGTCAGCAAGCTGCACTCCTCGTCCTGCATCAGAACCTCTCAACACTTCGAAAGTCAGATAAAAGTCATCCAAAGGCGAGCCTTATATACTCGATCCTGGGCAAGTCGGGGAACTATGCGCTTACGACGAATCGTGCGAGAAGGGGTCGCAGCTGCAGAGGCATCTCCTCTACGGGGCATCGGCCGAACAGAGGGTACCGGCGCTGAATAGACGGCGGCCCCCAAAGCGGCCAGAGCACCCAACGACATTGATAGCCAATCGGGAAACACGAAAAACCCGCAAAAGACGCTGCCAATTAGCCCCAGGAACAGCATGGGTTGGAGCGGGTTTGCTACCAGACCACCGAAATCCGGTGAGTCTCCGCACAACGAAATAGCTGATCAACCCGTGCCACACGTATAGCTGAAGAAGCCCATCGTGGCACCTGACAGCCCAAACCACTGGCTCAAGAGAATCGCAAAGCGCGAGAGACGTGAACGACTGTTGCGGCGAGTTCCGTCCAAAAGAAGACTGCCCGCGCACCCTGCGCCAGCACGATGTAGCCCATCGGCCACGCGAGCACCCGCAGCGCCATGCCCAGGCAAATCCAACGTAACGGCTCGACGGCGCCGCGAAGGTGACTGCGTAGAATATGGAGATGACCAGCGGCGCGAAGGTCAGGTTCCGAGCATCCGGGCCCGCGAGCAACAGGCTGATTTGGGCCTGCTCGTTCACGAGCCGGTTACATTCGGCATGATCGCGCGCCGCGGCAGTAAGTCGCGGATAGAAATCACTGCCCATGGCCTGCAGGATGAAACCGACATAGAGCCCGCCCAGGGTCCATGCGGATTGATACAGATCCGGCGCCAGCGAGACCGAATTTAACCGAGGTACGCGCGGATCAGGTAGGCGGCGGCCGTCGTCGGTACGGCGCTGGCCATGAAGCCAGACCCAGTTTGAGCAGCGCGGCAGCTTCGGTCCCGCATGTCGGCGCTGCTACCGGCACTGACCACTCTCAATCCGACCTTGCGCCGATACCACCAGACACCCCGAGCGAGACCGCGGCGCTGAGATCAGGGACGGCACGATGCCATCGACCCGATAGACGGGAACAAGCACGACGCCGAAGCGCGCCAGACAGCCCTGCGAGCACGCCAGATCCGGGCGAGATCGCCGATGCGCCGCAGCCCCTGAATCAGAGCGCGCCTGACCATCGCTGACGAGCTGAAAGAGCACGGCGAGCGAAAGGAGCGCGACGGCGCCGCAGACGCGTACGGTCGCCGAACGTCGCGATCGAGAAATCGGCACGGCGGAATCCGATCAGGACCGCGGCACCGAACAGTCCGAGCGCCAGACGACACGCGGCGCAGACACCGCGGCGATCCGCGCGAGCTCGGGCGGTCCTGAACCGACGGCCTCGGCGATCTGCCGCACACCGCTGCTGTTGATTCCCATGCCCGACGATGCTCCGCGTCAGGTCGACACGGAGGTAAGCAGACCAATCAGCCAACGCCGGCCGGGCCCAAGAAGAACGGCCATCGCCTTGGCCCGAACGAACTCACGACAATGTTGACGACCGACGAGCCGCCGATCAGCGCGGACGACTTCAGGATGTGGCTGTAGGTGTGCCGTCTCCTGGCCGCGACGCGGCGACGGTCGAGGCGCCGCAGCCACGACTGCCGCAGACTGCTAGCGGGGGCTGCGGGGCATGCTGCGAGCGAGCACCGACGTCGACCGCTGCCGCTAGTGCCGCACAGACGTCCTGCACCTGCGACGCGGTCATCGATGGTATCAGGGGCAGAATGACTCCGCGCTGCTGCGCGCGCTCGCTGCGCGGGAAGCTGAGCTCGATTGGCCGCGGAGAGGTATGCAGGTTCCAGGTGCGCGTTCATCACACCGCGCCGGGTTGACACGCCATTGTCGAGCATATGCTGCATCACCGCTCGCTGGTCGCACGACGGAGGCAGCTCCACGCAATAGCTTTGCCAGTTCGAGCGCGCCCATGCGGGCTCGATGGGAGCCGAGACGCCGTCAATCGCTGACAACCGCGACGCGTACACTCCCGCAATGCGCCGGCGCTCATCGACGATCGAAGCCAACCGCGTGAGCTGGACCCGGCCGACTGCGGCCTGCATGTCGGTCATCCGGAAATTGAACCCAACTTCCGGATAGCTCTCGAAGATGACCTCGCGGGCCCCGTGCCGCACAGTGTCCGGCACGCTCATCGAATGTTGGCGCCAGAGGCGGAACTTTCGATCGAATTCGGGATTCGCCGTCGTGAGCATCCCGCCATCGCCTGTAGTGATGACCTTCCGCGGATGGAACGAGAAGCAAGCAATGTCGCCGTGTGGCTTCCCGATCTTCTCCCACCGGCCCTCCCACAGAATCTGGCTGCCGCTTGCGCACGCGGCGTCTTCGATCACCGGGATGCCCCGGCGACGGCCGATCTCGACGATGGCCGAGAGATCGCACGGCATGCCGAGCTGATGCACGCACAGGATCGCCTTCGTACGCGCGGTCAGCGCGGGCTCGATCAGCGCCGCATCCATGTTGTAGGTACCGGGCTCGATGTCGATGAACACCGGCGTCGCACCGCAGTAGCGAATGGCGTTCGCCGTGGCGATAAAGGAGTGGCTGACGGTAATGACTTCGTCACCGGCGCCTACGCCGGCCGCCAGGAGCGCCAGGTGCAGCGCGGTCGTGCAGTTGGACACTGCACACGCGTGGGGCGCGCCGACGTACTCAGCAAACTCGCGCTCGAACGCCGCCACCTCGGGCCCCTGTGTCACCCAACCGGACAGGATCACACGCCGAACCGCCTCGACCTCTCGCTCGTCGAGAATCGGCTTCGCGACGGGAATCATCTGCTGCATGGTCCCTTGCACCCTTACACCTGCCTCGCCTTGTCTGATGTGGAGGGCGCGGGAGCCTCTGGCGCCCCTTTCCTCCACCGAATGAACCGGGCCGGCACACCGGCTACGATCGCGAAAGGAGCCACATCGTAGGTGACCACGGCACCTGCTCCGACAATGGCGCCGCGGCCGACGGTGACCCCTGGAAGAATCGTGGCGTTCGTGCCGATGTCGGCCCACGCGCCGATACGAACCGGTTTGATCTCCAAATCCGTGTGAACGATGGGAACGTCGGCGGGTACGCCGGTGTGGGCTGAGCCGAGCACCTTGGCCCCCGGGCCCCACCCAACATAGTCCTCGAGAACGAGATCACGGGCGTCCATGTACGCTTGAGGACCGATCCAGACGTGATTACCGATAATCGTCGTGCCATCGAAGCGCCCCTGGATGTAGGACTGCGCTCCGATGAACACGCTGTCACCGAGCTCAAACGTCTCGAGGTGCTTGAACCCGACGCCGCTGCCGACCTGCAGTCCGTGGCCGCAACGACGGGCAGTCGCGCGCCATATCGAGCGGCGCATCATGACATCGAGCACCCCATCACCGGTCGCGAATCGTGCGTACAACTCAATCAGCGCGGCGGATCCGTATGACGATTTCAGCGAGTCGGACAGCCCAATCTCGAAGTCAGGATCGGGACGCGTTTCCTGTCGTCCATGAACAGCCTGGACGATCCGGCCCTGGCACTCGTCAGCCGACATTCGCCTCCTTGCGCTGCGGGTGCAAAACTGCCGACCAGACACTAGACGCGTCCGTGCGGGATGGGCGACAAGCACCGCGGCCACAACCTGCTCAACCTGGGCGGACGTCATCTCGGGGAACATCGGGAGCGACAGCACTTCGCACGCCGCCGCCTCCGACTCGGGAAAGTCACCGGCCTTGTATCCCAGATCGGCATGCGCCTTCTGGAGGTGCACGGGAATGGGATAGTGCAGGCCCGTCTGCACGCCCTCCGACTGAAGGAGCTGCTGCAATCCGTCGCGGTTCGCGGAGCGCACTGCGTAGATGTGGTAGACATGCCGGCGCCCGGGCAACTGAACCGGAGCCTTTACGACGTCGGAATCCTTCAGCAGCGTATCGTAATCACGAGCGCGCGCGCGACGCGCTTCGGTCCACGCCTCCAGGTAGCGGAGCTTGACCCCGAGAATCGCTCCCTGGATGCCTTCCATGCGGTAGTTGAAGCCCTTCAGCACATGGTGATACCGCTTCTCCTGGCCCCAGTCGCGCAGCATGCGCACCTTCTTCGCCTGGGCATCGTCGCTCGTGACCACGATGCCGCCTTCGCCGTACGCGCCGAGGTTCTTCCCGGGATAGAAGCTGAAGCACCCTGACGCCCCAAGGCTGCCTGCGCGCCTGCCGTTGTACTCGGCCCCGTGCGCCTGACACGCATCTTCGATGACCGGAATTCCGCGTCGGTTGGCGATTTCCAGGATGGCGCTCATGTCGGCCATCTGGCCGTAGAGGTGAACAGGCAGAATTGCCTTCGTCCGCGGCGTAATTGCCTTCTCCAGTTGCGACGGGTCCATCGTGAAGGAACGAGGCTCGATGTCCACGAACACCGGCGTCGCGCCGGTATAGCAAATGGCCGAAACAGTCGCAACGAAGGTGAACGGGATGGTAATCACCTCGTCGCCCGGCCTGACGCCCGCCGCGAGAAGCGCAAGGTGAAGCGCGCTGGTGCCCGAATTTACGGCGATTCCATGCTTCGAGTCGCAGTAGATGCGAATTCACGTTCGAATGCCGCCACGCGCTCACCGAGCACGAATTGTGTGCTCTCCAACACGTCGATGACGGCGCTGTCGATTTCCGGTTTGATGCTTTTGTACTGGGCTTTCAGATCGAGAAACGCAATCATACCGTACACTCCGCGAGGTCAAGTTCGATGACGCGCCCGCGTTCCGCCAGCGACCTGGTGGCCGACTCGAGAATCCGGACGACCCGCAGGCCGGCGTGCCCGTCAGCGATGGGAGTCTTGCCCTGCTCGATGCAGCCGACGAATTCGCTGAGCTCGATTCCGAGCGCTTCCTTCATGTCGAGTTGCGGCGCCCACATGTCGCCGGTCCGGTACCCGACGAGCATCTGATACCGCTTCTCGCCCTTGCCGCTGCCGTTTCCATTACCGTTGCCGTTCAAGGTGATTCCCTTGTCGTACACCTTGATTTTCTCACTCGGCTCGAGATCATCGTACACAATCATCTTTCTGCTGCCGCTGACGAGCGTCCGGCGGATCTTCACCGGCGCGAGCCAGTTGACGTGGATGTGCGCGATCAGATTGTCCTCGAAGAACAGATTCAGATACGCGATATTTTCGGGCTCGCCGGCGACGTGGCTGACGCCTGTCGCGGAGACCGCAACCGGCTTGGCTGGCAGGACATAGTCTATTATCGACAAATCGTGAACGGCGAGGTCCCAGATCACGCTGACGTCGTGCTGGAACAGCCCCAGGTTCACGCGGACAGAATCGTAGTAGTACACCTGCCCCAGGCCGTCATCGACGAGCTGGCGCATCTTTCGGACCGCGCCCGTGTGCACGAACGTGTGATCGACCGCGAGCACCAGCCGACGACAGGCAGCTTCATCCACCAGCCGCTGCGCCTGTTCGGCGGTCGCGGCAATCGGCTTCTCGACGAACACGTGTTTCCCGGCCCGCAACACCTGAAGTGCGAGGTCGAAGTGGGTCGAGACGGGCGTCGCAAGGGCGACGGCGTCGACGCGCGGATCGTTCAGGACGTCGCTGAAGTTCGAGGTAATCTCGGCGGCTGGGTACCGGCTCTGTACCCCGGCGAGGCGATCTGTCTTGAGGTCGCAAACAGATATGAGCCGCGCCCCCGGCGTGTCCCAGAAGTTGCGAACAAGGTTCGGTCCCCAGTATCCATAGCCTACTACGGCAATGCCAATCATTTACTGCTCCACAATAAGTCGAATGACTTCACGCTTCGACGGGTGCATCCTGCGCCCGTCCGACAACCTTTGCCGGCACACCGGCGACGATCGCGTAGTCCGGGACATCGCGCGTGACAACGGCGCCCGCGCCGACCATCGCGCCTTCTCCGATGGTCACGCCCGCAACAATCGTGGCGTTGCTGCCGATGGATGCGCGGCGTTTCACGCGGGTCGGGATGACGGTCCAATTGGCTTCTGTCTGCAGGCTTCCATCAACGTTGACGGCGCGTGGATGAAGGTCGTTCGTGAACATCACGCCGTGGCCGACGAATACCCCGTCCTCGAGCGTCACGCCTTCGCAGATGAAGGTGTGGCTTGAGATCTTGCAGTGGCGGCCGACGATTGCATTCCGCTGAATTTCGACAAATGCCCCGATTCGGGATGCTTCTCCGATCCGGCAACCGTAGAGGTTCACGAGATCGGGTTGAAAAATTACGGCTCCCTCTTCAAGTACGACACTCGGCGCAATCATCGAAAGTTCCCTTCATTACCCGCGGCCGGCATCGCGGCGCGCTACGTCCAAGTCGGGCCGAAGATCGAACGCTTCGTCCCGCCAGCAACCCATCACGTAGCCGCTAGGGTCGGTCGTCTCACACACAGCAAGAGGCTTTCCGGAAGACCAGCTGGGGATTCAGAATGTTAAAGCCAATAGAGTCAAGAACTTGGGCGAATATTACTCACTAGATTTCGTCTAAGCGATGCGCAAAATCCGCCAAAACTCAGACTTTTGTCACCAACGACAGCGCCAGAAGGTTGCCGTCTAGGTGCAGTCCAACCTACTCGTCACCCGGACGAGGGCCGTAATAGTCCTTTAGATAGGTGTTCGACGGAAGGCTTTGCTCCTCTACTCGATTCAGCACGGTTCCGATGATCTGGCCGGCCCAAGCTCATCAATTACGCGCTGTACCAGGTTGTACGGCGTGCTGCCCGCGCCGATGACGACGATGACGCCGTCCGCCAGCCCGCTCAGTAGCTGCGCATCCGGCAACAGGCCAATCGGAGGCGTATCGATGATCACCCAGTCGTAGCGGCTCGCGGCCTCGGTGACAAGCGACTTCATCCGATTCTGAGGTCAGGCTCGCCATCGGGTCGGACGTCGGCCGGCCGGCGGGGAGGATCGTCAGACACGGCGAAATTTCGACCAACTGCATCTGTCCCTTGTCGATGCGCAAGCCGTCGGTCAGCCCGGCTGTGTTCGGCAGCTTGAAGATCTCGTGAACTGACGGCCGGCGCAAGTCAGCATCGATCAGCAGACACCTTCAGGCCGTACGACTCGCTCAAGGTCAGCGCCAGATTCGTCGCTGTCAGTGTCTTGCCCTCACGCGGCACGGCGCTGGTGATCATCAGGGTCTTGATCCCGCGATCGGCCTGCAGTTGATGCAGCGTCGCGGCAAGTCGACGGTATTGCTCGACGGCCGCCGCCGTCGGATGGCCCGTGACGATCTTCTTGTCTGTCTCGGCGTCGAGCGGCGCGAACTGCCGATTGCGGCTGGCGCCGGAGCGATCAGCACGCCAGGCGCCAGATCGCGCTTCGGAATGGTCTTTCCGCACCGCACGCCCTTCGAGCGGATAGCGCTCGAGTGACTCGTCGCCAGATCGCGACTGGATGCGTTCCGATTCCAGCGGCAGCGTTGCCACCGTTTCACCGGACGCTCGTTTCAATGCTTCGTCAATACGACTCATGGGAATATTGGTCCTCGAGTGCGAGCGCTACCGCCGACCCAGGCCCAACGGCCTGATGATGCGTCCCGCCACTCCATCCTTCACGTCTTCCGTAGGTACTTCCGCGCCGTCGTCGTCCGTCGGGCCTCCGGCATCCGCCGGTTCGGCGTCATCCGGTAATTCGACGATCGCTCGAAAGGACAGTCGCGTGCGAAAAATCGAAGTCACGACAGACTTCGAGCACGATCTCCTGACCGACTGGTTGCTTGCCGAGCGCCATGCCGCTGACCAGGGCGTTGTCGCAGATCACGCTGATCGTTCGCGGGATACCCGCGAGAGTGTTCGTGAATCGCCATCACGGCTTCGCGCGTGAACAGTCGCGACGCTTCGCCACCGGCGGTCCTGATGCGCATCGCGATATAGGTCGCCGTCTCTGCCAGCGAGAACGGCCGCAACTCGCAACGCAACGCGACGCGCTGCTTGAGCTGCCGCAGCGACGGGTCGTTCAAGCCGACCGGCAAGTTCCGGCTGGCCAGCGAGCACGAGCGGCAGCAGCTTTTCGCTCGCGGTCTCGATGTTGGCCAGCAGGCGAACTTCTTCCAGCAGCTCGACACTGAGCGTCTGCGCTTCGTCCACGAGCAGCGCCGTAATCTGCACCGCGGCTCCGTCGTTCCTTGAGAATCGTCTCGAGCTCCTTGAGCAAGCACGGCCTTCGACTTCGACGCGGCCTCCCCGAGCTCGAACCGTTGCGCGAGGGTCTCGACGAACTCCGTTCGCGTGAGCGCCGGGTTGCTGACGAACACGCAGCTGACGTCTTTGCAGCGTTCGGAGGCCAGCGCGGCCTTGAGCAGCGTGGTCTTGCCCGTGCCGGCCTCGCCGATCAGCACCGTCACGGCCTTGGCCGAGGACAGGCCGTACTCCAGGTTGCTCAGCGCCTCACGGTGTTGCTGCGTGAGGTAGAGAAACTTCGGATTCGGCGTCAGCTCGAACGGCGCTTCGCGAAGACCGTAGATAGCGGTGATACATCGTCTTGTGCAGTCGCTAGAACTGCAACCTCCACAGAACAGCCGCGGCGGACAGAACCGACGCACCGACGACGACGGCGGCGCTCCCTTCTTCCACCAGCGTCGACTGCTTCGCGCGACGGCGCCCATGACCGGCACAGTGGCCAGCACCGGAAGCGACAGCACGCGAATGACTTCCTCTTCGTTCTTGAAGCTCGAATCACGGTATCGAGGAAGCGCGATCATCCCCAGGCCGAGCAGCAGTCCAACGCGGCACCGCCGCCCACCACCTGCAGCCGGCGCATTTGATTGAACGGACGCTGCGGCAGCGACGCCGGATCGATGACACGGAACGTCTCGCCAATCTGTCGGCGCTCGACGTTCGCCGACAGATCCGACGCTTCTTTCTTCTTGAGCAGCTCTTTGTATGACGCATCGAGCGTGCTGTAGTCGCGATTCAGCTCGACGAGCTCGGCCTCGCGCGTCGGAACCGCGTCAGGTTGCCCTGATACGACGCGATCGTGCTCTTCAGGCTGCGCTTCCTCCTGCTCCGACGCGGCAATCTGCTGATCGACGATCGTGATCTCGGCTTCGAGGTCGCGAATGCGCTTCTGGCGCGCCTGCTCCGCGGCATTCTGCGGCCGATCGGCTTCACTGGCTGCGGCTCCTTGGCCTCAGCATCGGCCTTGGCTCGCAACTCTCTGATCGGTGCGCTCGAGCGATCTGACGTCGGGGTGATCCGGCGTGTAGCGTTGCTTCGCCAGTGCCAAGCGCCGCTTCGGCGGCATCGAGTTTCTGGGCGGCGGTCTGGCCGACCACTGCACCGGCGCTCGTTGTCGTGGCCTCGGGAAGGCGGCGCAGACCAGCGTCGTCTGCGCGTCGGCGAGCTGCTGCTGCGCAATCAGTCGACGCTCGCGAGCGCGATTGATCGTGGCGGACACGGCTGACAGCTGCATCTGCGCGTTCTGAATGGCCTGCTGATGTCGAATCCGACTGTGAGGGCAGCTGTCCGGCATAGCGCTTCTTGTATTCCGCGAGACGCTTCTCCGCCTCGAGCATCTTGGCCTTGGTCGTCCTCGAGCTCGGACTCGAGGAACGCGCTCGTGTTCTGAGCGAGATTGTCCTTGATCCTTGAGGTTCTCCTCGATGTACAGCGAAGCGAGGCGCTCAGTGACCTTGTGCGCGGTCGCTGGGTCGTTGCTCTCGTAACGACACTCGAAACGACTGCCGGTCCGGGCATCGATGCCGACCACGATGTCCTTGCGCATCGAGGCCACGACATCCTCCATGATCATCCCTGCGCGCGCTGCTCGGCGTACAGGTCGAAGTCCGCGATGATCTCGTTCGAGCCGCGACCGGCTCATGATCTGATCGCTGATCGACGGCAGACGGTCCTCGATCTGATCGTTCAGCATCTGCGGCAGGATCTCTTGCGAGATGCGCTGCGGCATGACCATGATCAGCGTCTCGGAGCGGTAGCGCTCGGAGATCTGGCTGGCGGCGCCGATGGCGATTGCCAGCATCAGGACGAACGGGACGATGACCAGCCACTTGTGGCGGGCCAGCAGCCGCAGGATGTCTTCAGGCGTGTACTTTCTTCCGGGCAACATTGCTTATCTCCGAACTACAGGCAGCCAAATCGTCAGGCCAAAGCGAACGCCGTTGCGCTCCATGGTCGGCGGCACACCCGGCTGCACCTGCGCGGCACCGAAGTCATAGAAGTAGTAGACGTACTCCAGATACGCGGCAAACGTGCGCGTCAGCGAGCGCCGCACCCGAACGTTGGCAGCGTAGGTGTCGAACGCCGACGTGCTCGGTGATGACAGCCGATTCTCCGGTCGAAATTCCGGCGCCGACGTTCAGGTCCATCGTGCGCGTCAACATGCCCGTCGAGGTTGGTCGAAAACCCATCCGTGTAGACCGGCTCGCGCCAGCTCCGGGATGTAATCCAGCCCACGCTTGTAGCTTGCCCGCAGCTCCCACGTCCGCTGGAACTGATAACCAAATGAGGCATCGCCCACTGCGTTGTAGCGGAGCCCTCCACTATCGGGAATCAGCGACGACACGGGAAAATCCGCCGCTGACGAGCCCACGCCGAACGAAAAAGTCATCCGC
Source organism: uncultured Acidobacteriota bacterium (assembly GCA_963830815.1). Classification (GTDB taxonomy): domain Bacteria; phylum Acidobacteriota; class Vicinamibacteria; order Vicinamibacterales; family 2-12-FULL-66-21; genus DATBJJ01. The sequence goes on from CAWHNN010000004.1 coordinate 11,097, forward strand.
CGCGTCGGCGAGAGCGGCCTCACGTAGTCGATACCGAAATCGAAACCATTCTCGGTTGTTTGCGAACCGACTGGATAGCCGGCGATACCACTACCGAGATCACCATTCCTGTAGCGATACGCCACACGAAACGACGCATTCCGATTCACAGCGCGAGCAAACTGCACGCGCGCCTGAGTGTTCTTCTGATCCGTGCGTGAAGACGACTCCGAGATAAAGTCCGTGAACGATAGAAACCGTCCCCGACAGCGTTCCCCGCTGCGTCAGTCCGGTGCTCAATCCCACCGTCGTGCCATATTGAAACGAAGACTCATCGTCTACGGCGTAGTCAGCGCCACCGGCGGCGCAGTGCCAGGCGGTCCGGCGCGCGATTTGCGGAAAAGTCCCGTCAAATATGACGGTGAGTAGGCGAACGTCTGATTCGCCGAGAGCGTCGTCCGGCGCGCGAACTCGGTCGAAAATCCGATGCCAGCGACCGCGCTCGCATCCACCGAGTCGCTGTCGTTGTAATAACGAACCACTGTTCCGCCCGTCACCCGAACTGCGAGCGGCGGCCATTCCACTGATACGCAGCCGTCGCCCCCGAACATCGAGTACCACCCGCCGATCGCCGGCGCCGAAGGATTCACGCCGCCCTGCTCCGCCAGGATGTTGTCGTCGTAGGCTTCAAGCACAGTCAAAGACAAATCCAGGCTCTGCTTCGGCTGCTGCTGACTGCCGAGCGACCGCCAAACAGCCCTCCGAACGAGCGGCACGGATTCTGCGCTGCCGCAGGCATCGCACTGATGCCAAAGGTCGCGCCGAGAACGCCAATGAAAACAAACGCACGAGTTGTATACGTCACGACTATGGAACGAGAACGATATCCCCGGGCTTGCAGCGCGATGTTCTGCTCGAGCGTTCTTCTGCTTGATGACGTCCTTGTAGTTGAACTTGAACGCCCGGTCTCGCCGTTCTCCGTTGCGCATGACGACGATGTTCTTGGCGTCGGCGTACTCGAGCAGACCGCCGGCAACGCGCAATGCAGCTGCAGCACGGTCATGCCGGCCGGTCAGCGGGTACGAGCCCGGGCTTGGCGACCTGGCCGGTGATGAAGACGTTGCGGCTGTTGATCTGCCTTGACGACGACGGTGACGCTCGGGTCCTCGAAGAACTTGGCGGCAGCCTTGGCGATCGCTGCGCGCAGCTGCGTCCGGCGTCAGACCGGCCGCCTCGATGTCGTTCAGCAGCGGCAGCGAGATCTTGCCGTCCGGCCGCACGACGACGTCGGCGCTACATGTCCTTCTCGCGCCAGAAGACGATCGACAGCACGTCCTCGCGGTCCGATGACGTAGTCGGGGGCAGCGTTCACGCCGGCCGGCGGCGCTGACGGGCGCCGCCGGCGCCTGCGCGGCGACGCCCGGCGCTGGCGACGGTCGCCATCAGCGGCCATGGCTGCTGCGGACGACGAACTGAACCTGCATCACATGACCTTTCACGATTTTGCCAGCCTGACGCGCGAGCGCGCTGACGTCGACACGCACGGCGAGCGCGACTGTAGCGCGCGTACGAACGAGCGCGACTCTACTGCCGATACTCCTTGAACGGCAGCTGGCAGTCGTGCTTGCGCAGGAAGTTCAGGAACCGCTTGTAGTCGCGCTGCTCCATGTTGAACAGCTTCGCCACGATCTTGTAGTTGCCGCGCGCTTCCTCGAGTCCCTTGCGGACGAGGTCGCGCATGTTGCCGCGCGTGATCTCGCGCTGCATGTAGAGCGGATACACGGCCGTCCAGAACGACTCGCGCTCCTCGATCAGCTTCTTGTAGAGATCGTCGGCGACGGTCCGGCGACGCTCGCGCTTCGGCCGCAGGCCGATGCCCTGCTGCGTCCGGATCTCCAGCGGCAGATCGTCGGGCATCACCGTGTCGTTGCGGCCGGTGACGACCAGCCGCTCGATGACGTTCTCGAGCTCGCGGACGTTGCCGGGCCAGGCGTAGTCGGACAGCAGCTTGAACGCTTCCGGCGAGATCGCATGCACCGGCGTGCCGTTGTTGCGCGTGAACTGCGTGCAGGAAGTGCTCGATCAGCGGCGGGATGTCCTCGCGGCGCTCGCGCAGCGGCGGCACGGTCAGGTGGATGACGTTCAGGCGGTAGAACAGGTCCTCGCGGAACGTGCCCTCGGCGATCATGTCGCGCAGGTTGCGGTTCGTCGCGGCGATGACGCGGACGTTGACGCGTCCCATCGCGCGGTCGGCGCCGACCTTCTGCAGCTCGCCGGTTTCCAGGAACCGCAGCAGCAGGCCCTGCATGCGCAGCGTCATCTCGCCGATTTCGTCGAGGAAGATGGTGCCGCCGTCGGCCATCTCGAGCTTGCCCGGCTTGTCGCGATAGGCGCCGGTGAAGCTGCCCTTGACGTGGCCGAACAGCTCCGACTCGAGCAGCGTTTCGGGCAGGCCGGCGCAGTTGACGGCGACGATGGCGCGCGCGGCGCGCGCGCTGCGCTGGTGGATGGCGTGGGCGACGAGCTCCTTGCCGACGCCGCTCTCGCCGGTGACAAGCACCTTGGCGTCGGAACGCGCGATGCGCTCGATCTCCTGCGAGAGCTCGGCAATCGCCGCGCTGCTGCCGATCAGTTCTCCGCTTCCCTGGCGTCTCATAGTCGTTTCTCTGTTCTGGGTTCTCGGTTCTGGTTCTTGGTTCTATTCGCTGGCTTTACGCAAGAACTCTTCGAGACTGCGACGGCTCTTCTCGTCCATACCGACAAACACCGCTCCGAGCGCCGGCTTCGTATCGCGGCTTGCTCGATCGACAATGCGCTGCACCTGAACGTCGGGGGCGAACGGCGCGGCGCCCACGCCGGCCTGCAAGTGCGCCCGCGTCCCGACCGGCAGGTGCGCCTCACTCGACAACAACGCGCCCGTCAAACTGATATCGACGAGCCGGATCCGCGTCCGTACCTCGAGCTGGCACTCGAGCGCCCCATCCACGGCGACGCGCGGGTACTCGGCGACGCTCAGCCATCGTCGGTGCCGGAACAGCTTCTGCCGCCGCTGTCGCCACGTTTGCCTGTTCTACTGACTGTTCGCTCGCCATCTCGACTCCGCTTTGCTCGACTCGTTACCGCTTAAGTGCTTACGCCGGGCCTGTGGCCTGTTATGCCTCTAGCGCCTGCGCCCTCGTCCGTCATCGCACGCTCGATCTGTTCGACCAGCGCTGGATGCGTCGACAGGAACTCGACCCCGATGAGAAACGTCCGCTCGCCATCCTGCGACAGCGACGGCTTGACGTGGCGGATGCGCACCTGCGCCGACGCTTCCTGGCCTTCGTAGCTGAACGTCAGACGATGCACCGACTCCGGCTGCAACGGCACATGCGACTCGACGAGCGCGCCACCAGGGCCGACATTTCGCAGCGGCATGCGAAGAACCGTCTCCAGCGTTCCCCACAAATCGCCAACGATGTCGTAGCGCGGCCGGCCCCGACGATCCCCGAGTTTGCGTCGCAAAATATCCTCTCCTGCTCGCGGGGCCCCACCCCCGCTCGCGCACCTCGCGCATACGCGCTCGGCGCAGCCGCAGGCGCTGCCGATACAGGGCCTGCCCTCAACTGCCTACCAACTCGGCACGACGAAATCGTCGGCGTCGGCATTTCTCAATGCGTTTGGGGCCCTACCCCCAAACGCTCTCGCTCGGCGACTTTGCGCTCAGGCCGCAGGCGCTAGTGCACGATGATCGGCTGCGCCTGGCGCAGCGCCAGTTCCAGCAGCGCATCGGCCGTCCGAACTTCTGGTGAAAACGCCGCCTGGCCGAGCTTCAAGTCCGACACGTTCAGGCGCTCGGCGGCATCCGCGAGCCGCTGCCTGACGCGGCGAACAACGTTGTCGAGGCCGAGCTCGTCGGTGTGCGTCAGGAGCGCCGCTACCTGAGTGCCACTCATCGCCCCCGTCACGTCAGAGCCGCGCAACTCGCGCTTCAACGCGTCGTGCAGCTGGCCCATGGCGTCGGACCGCGCCGGTACATCCACGAGAATGAGCGAGAGCCTCAGGTCGAACCGGCGCGCGCGCTCGAGCTCTTCCTGGATGCGAGCGGCAAATGCCGGCGCGCGCAACGGCCGTGACATCGAGGATGGCGGCGGTCGCATCAAGAGATGTCAGTGTCCCGGCAAGCCAGGTCCGCAACGCAGTCGCGCACGCCTTCGCGACGATGCCGTCGTCGATGGAGAACATGCGGCCCGGTGCCGCTTGCAAGTCGAGAACGGCGAGGTCGCCGCCGCCGAGCGTCAACACGTGCGTGATGCGATCCCCTGTCTTGACGTCCTCGGCCGGAATCGACAATCCGTCTCCGCCGACTGTCCCAACGGAGGCAATGCGACGCGTCAATCCCTTCCGCGTCAGCGACAGCACCGCACCGCCGGCTTGAATCCCCTGCGCGACGCCATGCACGACGCGGACGGCGATGAGTTCGGGAGCCTTTGACGTATCGGCGAGAGCCGCGTCGAACAGGCTTCGCGCCTCAGCCGAACGGCGCTCCGCAAAGCCCGCGAACTGGCCGCCGGCAATCCTGCCCACGAGCCGAAGCATCGACTCGGCATCAGGCGGCACGTTGCCAATGAGAACGAGTATCCAGTCCGGACGCGACGACTGTGCGAGCGGGACGATCAGCACATCCTGCCCAATGGCCGCGTCGCCAAAAATTCCCGCCGAGACCGCCCGTGGCGAATCGGTGGAGCCGTTCAGGGCCTGGGTGGTCAGCCGCGTTGACGCGGCATCCGGCGTGACCCCAGGGAGCCAGCTATCGAGCACAAAATCACCGGCGAGATCCCGGCGGTAGATGCGGGCGTCGACGTCGTACCAGATTGCTGCTGCGTGCAGGAGCGCCTGCGCCAGAGACGACTCGTCGATCGTTTCGGTTACGAACTCGATGAAGCGGAAGGTGCCGGCGAGCCGACGTGAGCGCGAACGCTCATCCGCCAGCATCTCAGACGAATCGAGGTCAGTCTCCACGATGGCGCGCGCAAGTTCTGACCACGGCTCGGCATCGGGCCCATCGTCGATGTCTCCGTTGCTGCGCCGAATCGCGAGGAGGCCAGTCGCCTGGCTTGCGCTTCGAGGCCTGGCGCAATGGATAGAAGCGATAGTGGGACCCATCACTGTCCAACCGTTCGGCCCGTCCACCGGCAAGGGCATCAAGGAGCATCCGGCGAACGGCCGGCGAGTCCTCGATGATTTGCGCGAGCTCGCTGGTGGAATCCGGGTAAAGGCTGCGCAGGCCGGAGTCGAGAACCTCGACTTCCAGACCGAAACGGACGCGCGCCCGTTCGAGCCATTCGGACAATGCTGAAGACACCATGTTTGAACTGCTGCTGGGGTCTGTGCAAACAAGTCGCCACGGCGGGGCAGAAAATCGTTCGCCGGACGGAATGCCTTTGTTCTCTGCTATTTAATGAGTAGCTCAGCCGAAGGATTGCGACGGAATGACCTCAGGAACCGGCGCTGGCAGGCCATTATCGCAGACAAAAGTCATTAATTCAGGGGACTTTAGGCTGAATCAGAGCGCCCTTCAATAGGCGCCCGCAAACTACTGATTCGGCTTGAGTTGGACCTCGACGAGCTGCTCGGATGGGACTGCTGACCCAGATCGTCTGGCTGGCTGATAGGCCCAGTTCTTGGCGGCCTGCAACAGAAGGCGGTCTGTACATGGGATGGACGGAGCGGACGATTTCGGCGCGCTCGACTTGCCCGGTGACGGAGATCCCAACCCGAATCGCACCGGAATACGTCGCTCGCTTGCTGGCATTGTCGGTGGGTGTCCAGGGCGGCATCACCTGACGGATGGCCACTGGCGGCGTAATTTCCAGGGGCGGCGTGGTTGCCGGTGCGGCTGCGGATGGCGACGATCCGGAAGACGCCGGCGCTGATGCCGATTGAACCGGCACCGCGGCCGTCGGCGGCCGAGTCACACCCGGCTCTGGGAGGGCCCGGCTCAAATCAAGAAAACCCGCTGCGAGAAAGCGCATCTCGTCCAGAGCCTCCCGCGCGTCGACGCCAGCCCCATCGATGAGCTCGACCACAGCCTTGAAACCCGCGACCGCTTCGGCGCGATCTTTCCGCTCGAGCGACTGCTTCGCGACGAGGTACATGTCACGAACGAGATCGGGAAGCAGCTGGTTGCGCGTCCGCGTGAAGATTTCCTGGATCCTGGGAGAAACCTCGAGCGCCGCGGGCACGAACTCCGGATTGGCCTTCACTACCGACTCGATCGCCTTCTCTGCCTCGGGCAACCGCCCAAGAGCGATGAGACAGAACGCACGATACTGCTGCACTTCGGCCGGCGCGTCGGCCCCTTGGAGGCGCGACAACATGCCCAGCGAATCTTCGTACGCAGCCGATGCGTAGAGGTCCTTCGCGGCCTGCAATGATTCCTGCGCGAGAGCGCTGACCGAGAGGGTCAGCAAGAAGAGCACGTTCAGCGCCGCAATCGTTCTCGTCTTGGTCATACGGGTTACCCGCCCTGATCAACGCCTCAGATCGACACCAATCCTCGCTGGCTGCCGTGCGGTGACGAGCACCGTCTCCCGGCGCTCACCAAGCTGCGGATGCTTGAACAGCACTTCGTGGGATCCGAGCCGCGTCGCGTGGTTGGCAATCGGCGTTTCACCAACGCGCTCACCGTCAATCCACACTTCGGCCCATGGCTGAGCATTGATGCTCAAAAGGCCCTGCGGGAGCTCGATCGCGAGCGACGCGGTCTTCCCTGGCGAGACGGTAATCGTGCGTGCCGACTTGAAACCAACGCTCTCATTGACGATTTCGATCTGGTGCTCGCCGGATGTCAGCATCACCTTCGCGCTCTCGGTAGTGCCGATGATCTGCCCGCCCTCGCGAAGTTGCATGACGAGGGGCGCCGAAACAGACAGCCATCCGGCGCCGGCGTCGTGGCGGCCGCGGGAGAGATGACTAGAGACATCGTCTCGCCGGCCTTGATCGTCACGTTCCGGCGAACGGTCCGCTGATCGCCGCGAACGACCACCTGATGTTCACCGGGAGCGAGTGCGCCGACGGTCAGCGGCGATACGCCCCGTTCCACGCCGTCGACTGCGACAGCCATCCCCGGCAGATCGGCCTGAACCTGAAGGGATCCCGAGGTGGCGACGGGACTGGGAACCGACGACACCGGCGCCATCTCGAGGTGATGGCTGACCGTGGCGCCGGCTGTCATGACGACCTGGATATCGCGACGTTGGCCTTCCGAGCCCACCTGGACGATGTGCGAGCCCACCGCGACTGGCCCGAGAAACGGCGTCTTGCCGAGCACCGTTCCATCGATGACAACGTCGAGGCCGGCCGGCGTTGTCTCGATTGCCAGGGTTCCAGACGGCACGACGGCGGCGCGTCGCCGCACCTGCCACGTCACCGCTGCGGCAAGGCCAGCAACGACCACAAAGACTATTGCCCACTTGAATGCCGGATTGGCCCGGAAACCCTGGTCGGAGTTGGTCGGAGCGGGCGCAGACACTGTGGGCGGCGGCGAAGACGGGGGCGGGGGCGGGGCCGGCGGAATCCCTATCGGGTCGGCTTCGGATCCGAATGCGTCCAGACCATGTGCTTCCGTGACGAGCTTGACTGCCGTCGCAGCACTCGAGCGGGGCGGAGCCGACCACAATTTTGGGACACGAATCACAGCCACAGGGCCTTGGATCCTTCCTCTTGTCGACCGGCTGCCATGGGAGACCGGCCGGTTGCGCAGTCAGCGCTGAAAGCGTGGATAACCCCGGCACTCGTTCGGTCTCGCGATGTCGCAGGAGCATCTCGCAGTCCTTCCAGGTTCGATAACGACCGGGCAGTCTCGGGCGAACGCATCGCATAAGGCCAATGCCGTACCAAATGCGTTTGTCCGCTATCTGGCGGAAATCAAAGACTTACGGAGCATGAGGGCAGCAATTAGTTCCCAGAAGAGCAGACTAAATTCAGCCTTGCAACGTAACACTCCAGGCTCAGAAGGCCGCCTTCGGGCCTGTTCGATGTCGGTCGTTGTGTCGGTTACTCAAAGGTACCCGTGAGGCAGCCTATTGTCGTGGCAGGAAAGTAAATCCCCCGAAACAACAATGTGACGCCATAGGCAAGTAACTGCGAACAAATGACTTACTGCCACATGCCAGCGGCGCAATTTGTGCTTAAGAGTGTCGTACGCCTTATGGTGTCGGTCGGAGAGGAGCATTCAGGTTGAAACGACTTGCGGCGATCGCTCTCGTCTTGGTGACCCTCCCCTCGGTAGCATCGGCGGATCCGTTCTCGGGAACGTTCGCCGGTACCGGCCTAGGGTCAAGTGTCAAAGGTGTTGCACAGGGCACGTCGTTCAACGTATTCGCCGGTGAGATCAACTGGGACACGGGTCTCGATGAGCTTCTGACGACGTTTTGGCGTCGATCTCAAGACCCCGTTGGTGTACCAGCAGGATTTCCAGACGAGCACCACGCTCTTCACGGATGCCAAGCGCGCCAGCATGGCGACAAACTTCACGGGTCTGTCTTCCAACCGGATGGCGGCTGGACTGCAATTGGCGATCTGGAACGTGCTCTATGACACGGACTACTCGGTTAACAACGTGACTGGGGCAACGTTCTATACGACCAGCAACGCTGACGCTTCTAAGTGGGCGAACACCTTCTTGGAAGCGTTGAACACCGCGACTTCGAAGGGGCCGTTGACGGGAAATGCTAAGTTCCTTGACGTGAAACGCGGTCAGGACCAGGTGACTTACAAGACCCCGGAACCAGGAACGCTTCTCCTCCTCGGAGCCGGCGCACTGGCGCTGGCGGCACGGCGCCGTTTCACGCGCCGCGCAAACTAGATCGACCGTCGGCTACCCCAGTAGCACCCTGCGAGCGCGCGCTTCGAGAGTCTCGAGCGCGCGCTCTACTTTTGTACGCCCCTCCTCCACTGCCTCTTCAGTGGTACCCAACACCCGAATCGGCGCTCCGATAACCACCGCGGCGCGGCTGAAAGGCTTCGGCACGCACGTTCGATCCCAGCTCTTCGCAGTCCAGCATCGATCGACCTCTATATGTAGAGGAAGAATGGGCTGGCCGGTAGCGCCCGCCAGAAAGGCCGCGCCAGGCTGCGCGACGCGCGCCGGGCCGCGCGGGCCGTCCACGGTGAACCCCACAGGGCGCCCTGCGGCGAGATCGCGGCGCATCTGCACCAGAGCCCTGGCGCCGCCACGCGATGTCGAACCGCGGGCAGTTCCGAAGCCAAAGCGACGGATGATCCCGGCGATCCACTCGCCGTCAAAATTCTGGCTGGTGATGACGACGATATTGCGGTTGCGAAAGTGGTAAGTCGAAAGGAGTATCCGGCCGTGCCAGATCGCCAGGATCGGCTGCTGCCCGGCGGCGATCACGGCATCGTAGTGTTCCTCACCTTCGGCGGTCCAGGTCAGGGAGCGGCCGAGCGCCCTGATGAGCGGCGACGCTACGGAGGCGATGAGGCGGGCCTTCAGGAGTTGAGAGCTAGTTAGCGCGGACTCTGCCATCTTTACTCAGTGCTCGCGGGGCCCCACCCCCGCTCGCTGCGGCTCGACTCGCTTTGCTCGCTCGCCGCGGCCGCAGGCGCTGCCGATAGGACGCTCGGGAACCAATCACTGACAGTCCGGCTCGGCCAAGGAAGGCTGGCGCTACATTCCCTCATAGTTCGGCCCCCCGCCCCCTTCGGGCGGGACCCAGTCGATGATCTGATACGGATCCATGATGTCGCAGGTCTTGCAGTGGACGCAGTTCGACGCGTTGATCTGCAAACGCTTCTCGCCCGCCCCATCGTCAACCATCTCATAGACATTGGCGGGGCAAAAACGAAGGCACGGATTTCCGTACTCTTCACGACAGCTTCGTCCGGCAGATGTCGGTATCGTGAACGATCAGATGCGACGGCTGATCTTCGGCGTGCCTCGTGCCGGAGTAATGCACGTTCGTGAGGCGGTCGAACGTCAGCTGGCGATCGATCTTCGCCGGATTCACCGGCACATCGGGATTCGGGCGCGATGCCGCGATAGTAGTCGGCGAGCTTGACGATGCGCTGGTAACCGGCGTGCGCCGGCATCGGGTCCTTGATCCACCAGCCACCGGTGAAGAGCGACAGGCCCGAGTACGTCAGCCCGGCCAGCAGCCCGTGCTCGAAGCTCTGATGGACGTTGCGCACGGGATAAAGCTCGCGGCGCACGTCGCTCTCGTCGATCAACGCCTGCGTACTTTCGCAGCGCCGCGGCCGAAGTGTCGTTGGCGCGAACCGAATCGAACGCGGCCTCAGCGGCCAGCATCCCGGTGCGCATCGCCAGGTGAATCCCCTTGAGGCGGAGCGAATTGAGAAACCCGCCGGCATCTCCCGCAATCAGCACTCCGTCGGCATAGACGCGGGGGATGGTGTGCCAGCCGCCTTCGGGCAGGGCCTTCGCGCCGTAACGCACCATGTGCCCGCCGGTCGAGCAGCGATGAAACGAACGGATGCTGCTTGAGGTGCTGAAACGCGATGTGCGGATCGAACATCGGATCGCGATAGTCGAGCCCGGCGACGAGGCCAATCGAACGTCAGGCCGTCCGGCATCGCGTAGATGAAGGCGCCGCCGAACTCTTCCATCTTCAGCGGATAGCCGAGCGTGTGGATCACCGTGCCGGGCGCAAGGCGGCCCTGCGGGATCTCCCACAGCTCCTTGATGCCGATCGCGTAGAGCTGCGGCAATTTTCCGGCATCGAGCTGCAGGCGCTTGACAAGCGTCTTCGTCAGGTTGCCGCGCACGCCGTCGGTCAGGATCGTGACCTTCGCGCGGATGTCCACGCCCGGCTCGAAGTTCGACTTGCGCTCACCGTGCTTGCCGATGCCGCGATCGCCGGTGCGCACGCCGACGACGCGATCGCCGTCGTAGAGGATCTCGGTCGCCGGGAACCCCGTGAAGACGTCGACGCCTTCCGCCTCCACGAGCCCGCCGAGCCACTTGACGAAGCGGCTGAGCGAGATGATGTAGTTGCCGTGATTCTTGAGCGGCGGCGGGGTAAGTGGGAATTCGACCTTGCTGTTACGCGTCAGGTAGTAGACGTGATCGTGGTGAACGTCCGACGCAAGGGGCGCGCCTTGCTCCTTGAAGTCCGGCACGAGCTGACGCAGCGCCGACGGATCGAGCACGGCGCCAGAAAGCGAGTGCGCGCCGACTTCGCGGGCCTTTTCCAGGACCGCGATGGCGAGCGGCTCGCCGCCCTTTTCCTTTTGCAGCTGGGCGAGGCGCAACGCGGCGGACATGCCGGCGGGGCCACCGCCGACGATCACGACATCAACCTCTAACGTTTCACGATCCACGTGCACTCCGGGTCACGAAACACGTTTTCTGCGTCAGATCGCGAAGCACGCGATGAAGCGCGAAGGAGAGCTGGTCGACTACTTCTGCAATTCAGCGATCATCGCCGGCACGATTTCGAAGAGATCGCCGACGATGCCGTAGTCGGCGATCTCGAAGATCGGCGCCTCGGCGTCCTTGTTGATCGCGACGATCGTCCGCGAGCCTTTCATGCCGACGAGATGCTGGATGGCACCGGAGATGCCGAGCGCGACATAGAGCTTCGGCGCCACTGTCTGACCAGAACTGCCAATCTGACGATCCATCGGCAGCCACCCAGAATCGCAGATCGGACGCGATGCGGCGATCTCGGCTCCCATGGCCTGCGCGAGCTGCTGCGCCAGCGCCAGGTGTTCCTGTCCCTTGATCCCGCGGCCGACCGCGACGATGCGCTCGGCCTGAGAGAGATCCACCGCCTGCTTGGCTTCCTTGAAGGGCGCCTCTGGCTTCTGACGGATCTGCGAGGCGTCGATCATCGACGGCCGCTGCGCGAACCGGCGCCGCGGATGCCCCCTTCTTGACCGCGTCAGCACGGAACGAGCCGATTTGAAACGTCACGAGATGCGGCGCGGGGCCCGTCGCGACAACGTCGGCAGTCAACTTTCCCTGAAACACCGGCGCGCGTCAGCACCAGGGCGCCATCCTGGACTTCAAGGACGTGACGTCGGCGACGAGCGGCCGGCCGAGTCGTGCCGCGAGCGCCGGCGCGAAGTCACGCGTCTGGTAGGTGTGAGGAAAGAAGACGAGATCTGGCGATTCCTGACCGATGAGAGCCGCCAGCGCGAGGACATGACCATCCGCTGTGTACGACGCCAACGCGGCGTGATCGACATGAATCACTTCGTCGACGCCTGCCGCTGCCAATTCGGACGCGACGGCAGCGACACCGGATCCGAGAACGGCGACCTTGACTGGCCCCGCGCCTTGCTGCGCAGCCGCGATCGCTTCCCACGTGGTGCGGTTGAGGGCGCCGTCACGCTGTTCTGCTACGACGAAGAATCATGACAGCTATCAGATCGGATCCACTCGCGAGCTTCGTCGATCATCAGAGGGCTCTCGCTTCGTCGCGAGCTTGCCGCGTTCGCGGCCTCGGCAGGCGATCCGGCAAGCATCTGGGTCTTCTTGGCCTTCTCCGGGAAGGCAACACGGAGGATTTTCTGCGTCGGCTCGGCAGCGGCGCCTGGCTGCACCTTGCGAATTTCCTTCTTCTTCGCCGCCATGATTCCCTTGAGGGTCGCGTAGCGCAGCTGGTTGATGCCGCTCTGAATCGTCAGCAGCGCCGGCAGCGGCAGGCCCACCCACTGGAACCAGCCGCCCTCGAGCTCGCGCTTCACGCGCGAAGCGACGAAGCCTGCCCTGAGCCTGTCGAAGGGTTCTCAACCGACACTTCCATGATGATCGTCGCGTGCGGCATGCCGAGCTTCTCCGCCAGCACGACGCCGACCTGGCCAAAGCCCTGATCGTCGGACTGCAGGCCGGTCAGAACCAGATCGAATTTCTCGTCGCGGATGGCGTCGGCAAGGGCGGTCGCGACGGTGAAGGCATCGGCTGTGGCGAGGGCGTCGGACTCGACGTGGATGGCGCGGTCGGCGCCGCGCGCCAGCGCTTCGCGAATCACCTGCGCCGCACGCGCCGGTCCGGCAGAACAGACGACGACCTCGCCGCTGTGCTTCTCCTTCAAGCGAAGCGCCTCTTCGAGCGCATAGGCGTCGGGCTCGTTGAGCTCGAAGCTGGCATCGCTGTCACGGATCCACGTGCCGCTCTCGGCGACGCGGAGCTGCCACTCTCTCGTCACGACCTGCTTGATACAGACGGCGATTTTCATTACGGAGCGTTACAGTCGTGCGGCTCGAGCCCACGCATTCGGCACGATGGTCCCGATGACACGATGGCTCACGATGGCTGTCCGTTTGCCTTCGTGCTCATCGTGGTCTTCGCGCTCATCGCGATTAATCCGTGAGCACGTTCAGGGATGTCTCTACTCTTCGAACTTCTTGAACAGCAATGCGCCGTTCGTTCCGCCGAAGCCGAACGAGTTCGACAGCGCGTAGTCGATCTTCGCCGCGCGCTTTACGTTGGGCACGTAGTCGAGATCGCACTCGGGGTCAGGCGTTTCGTAGTTGATGGTCGGTGGAATGACCTGGTGCTTGATGGCAAGCGCCGTGATGCCGCCTTCGAGGCCGCCGGCGGCGCCGAGCAAGTGACCGGTCATCGACTTGGTCGATGAAATGGCAAGCGAGCGGGCGTGATCGCCGAAGGTGCGCTTGATGGCCAGCGTCTCGAGCTTGTCGTTGAACGGCGTCGACGTGCCGTGGGCATTGATGTAGTCGATTTGATCCGGGCGGACGCCGGCACGTTTGATCGCCGCCTGCATGACGCGCATGCCGCCATCGCCGTCCTCGGACGGTGCGGTGATGTGGAACGCATCCGCCGACATGCCGTAGCCAACGAGCTCGCAGTAGATCGGCGCGCCACGCTCCTTCGCGAACTCGAGCTCCTCGAGAATGATGACGCCGGCGCCTTCCCCCATGATGAAGCCGTCGCGATCCTTGTCGAAGGGCCGGCTGGCGCGCTGCGGGTCGTCGTTGCGCGTCGAGAGCGCGCGCATCGCGGCAAATCCGCCAACGCCCATCGGCGTAATCGCCGCCTCGGATCCGCCGGCGATCATCACGTCGGCGTCGTTGCGCTTGATGATCTCGAAGGCGTCGCCGATGGCGTGCGCGGACGCCGAGCAGGCAGTGCACGTCGCCGAATTGGGACCCTTGGCGCCAAAACGAATGGACACCTGGCCGGCAGCCAGGTTGATGATCGCGGCCGGGATGAAGAACGGCGAGATACGGCGCGGACCGCCCTGGATGAACGCGTGGTGCTCGCGTTCGATCGTGCCGAAGCCGCCGATGCCAGAGGCGATGAACACGCCGACGCGCGTCGCGACGTCCTCGGTGATCGACAGCGACGCATCGTCCATCGCGAACTGCGATGCGGCGATGGCAAACTGGATGAAGACGTCCATCTTCTTGACGTCTTTCTTGTCGATGAAGCGGAGCGGATCGAACTCCTTGACCTCGCCCGCGATGCGCGCAGAGAACTGCGTGGCGTCGAAGTGGGTAATCGGTCCGATCCCACTGCACCCGGCGAGCAGCGCTTCCCAGTTCGCCTGGGTGCCGATGCCGAGTGGTGATACGAGGCCCACGCCAGTGACGACGACTCGCCTGCTCAACCTTCAGGTCCCCCGAAACAACCGCCAAATACGTCAGCGCCGACGCGCGGCTACAGCCGCGCGCCGGGCGCAGAACCGAGACGAGGCCGCAGCGCGCATAAAGTTGCGCGCTACGAGTGTCGCAGTCTGAGAGCCGCAACGAAAGTTGCGCCTTACTTCTTCTTGCTGTGCGAGTCGATATACTCGATCGCTTCCTTGACGCGAGTGATCTTCTCGGCGTCCTCGTCGGGAATCTCGATCCCGAACTCCTCTTCGAACGCCATGACCAGCTCCACCGTGTCGAGCGAGTCGGCGCCGAGGTCATCCACGAACGACGCATCCGGCGTCACTTCTTCCTCGTCGACTCCCAACTGCTCCACGATGATGCTCTTCACCTTGTCAGCGACCGCCATTCAACCCTCCATCGAACTCTTGTGATGTTTCAATCCGTGTCGATACCGCAACGAACCCGCGTCTACCAGATGAAAACGTGCCTTTATGAGTACATCCCGCCGTTGACGGCGAGCACCTGCCCTGTAATATACGCTGCCTCATCGGAGGCCAGAAACGCCACCGCCGCAGCCACCTCGTCCGCCGTGCCGAGACGACCCAATGGGATCCGCCCGAGCAACGACTCCTTCGCCTTCTCCCCAATCGCCTGGGTCATGTCCGTCTCGATCATGCCCGGGCGCCACGACGTTCACCGTGACATTGCGTGACGCAACTTCCAGGGCAACGGCCTTGGCAAAACCAATCAGGCCCGCCTTCGACGCCGCGTAGTTCGCCTGCCCCGCATTCCCGCTCTGCCCCACCACCGAGCTGATGCAGATGATGCGCCCGCGTCGTTGACGAATCATCGGTTTCAACGCCGCCTGAGTCAGCGTGTAGGCCGACGTCAGGTTGGTCGCGAGCACCGCGTCCCAGTCTTCGCGCTTCATGCGCAGCATCAACTGGTCGCGCGTGATGCCGGCGTTGTTCACCAGCACGTCGATGCTGCCGTGCTGCGCGACAGCCGCCGACACCGCAGCCTCGCCTGCCGCCGCATCGGTGACATCGAGCGCCACCAACTCTGCCAGGCCGCCGGCAGCGCGAATGCTTTCAACCGTGTCTCGAGCATTGTCGCCCCGCGCCGCAGCCAGCACCAGGGCGCCGCACCCGGCCAAACGTGTTGCAATCGCGCGGCCGATGCCCCTCGAGGCGCCAGTCACCAATGCCACACGTCCAGTCAGAGAGATCATAGTCCAGCTTCCCCCGCGCTCTTTGCCCTAAACATGCCTGACAAGTTCTCGAGCGCTACGCGACGACGGTGCGCTTGAGCTCCTCCAGGGCGGCTGGATCTTCGACGCTCGCCACGGTGACGCTACGATCGATTTTCTTGACGAGTCCAGCCAGGACGTTTCCAGGACCGAGTTCGATGAACGTGCGCGTGCCGTCAGCAATCAGCCGCTTCACGACGTCTTCCCAGCGGACCGGCGATGACACCTGCCGGACGAGTGCATCGATGCCCGCAGCGGCCGTCACCTTGGGCTCAGCGTCGACGTTGGCGACAATCGGGATGCGGGGATCGTGCGCCGGGAGGGCGCGGAGCAACGGTTCGAGGCGCTCTTCGGCGGGCTTCATCAGGGCGCAATGGAATGGAGCGCTCACGGAGAGGGGAATCACTCGCTTGGCGCCCGCCGCTTTCGCCAGTTCACCGGCGCGGGCAACGGCGTCGGCGTGCCCGGCAATCACGATCTGACCCGGCGCATTCAAGTTCGCGGGCGACACGACGCGGCCGGGGAGTTCGGCGCGCGCCGCTGCGCACGCCTGCGTCACGAGGACCTCGTCTCCACCGAGAATTGCGGACATGGCGCCTTCGCCAACAGGCACGGCTTCCTGCATGAATTGCCCGCGGCGGCGGACGGTCCGCAGCGCGTCGGCGAAGGATAGCGTACCGGCGGCAACATGCGCGGAATACTCGCCGAGGCTGTGCCCGGCGGCAAACGACGCCGCCAAACCCTGCGACGTTGCCGCACGATGCGCGGCGATACTCATCGCCAGGATCGCCGGCTGAGTCGTCTCCGTGAGGAGCAGCTCCGACTCAGGTCCGTTGAAACAGAGGCCGCTCAGCGACATTCCCAGCGCCTCGTCCGCTTCCTGAAACGTCTCGCGGCAGATCGGAAACGTGTCGGCGAGGGCCTTGCCCATACCGACCTTCTGCGCACCCTGTCCTGGAAAAACGAAAGCAATCATGTGGTGGTGGTTCGCGGTTCCCGGTTATCGGTTCTTGGTCCGACGTGGAGTGACGCCATCTCGTGAGACAGCCGATCGAGGAACCTGGCATCGACGAGCCGCGCTGTCATGGCAATGGCATTGCGCACGGCCTTCGCCGAGGAGCGTCCATGACCGATCACGCACAATCCATCCAGGCCGATGAGCGGCGCGCCCCCGTACTCGGCGTAGTCCACACGCTTGCGAAATCTGCGGAAGGCTTCCCGCGACAAGAGATATCCCACGCGCGTGCCGACAGTAGCCGACAGTTCCTCGTGAAGCAGACGCTCGACTGTCTCCACCACGCCTTCGCTGATCTTCAGCGTCACGTTGCCGGTGAACCCGTCACAGACGATGACGTCGGCTTCACCTGAATACACTTCACGGCCTTCAACGTTGCCAATAAACCGCACGGGAGCCGTCTTGAGCAGCTGGTGCGCCTCGCGCGTGAGCTCGTTGCCCTTGCCTTCTTCTTCACCAACCGACAAGAGACCGACACGCGGCGCCTCACAACCCAGGGCCACGCGCGCATATGCCGAACCCATCACGGCAAACTGCACGAGATGCTGCGGCCGGCATTCCACCGTCGCCCCGGAATCGAGGAGAACGGCGCGATTCCGACGTGTCGGGATCGTGGTCGCCAGGGCTGGCCGATCAACCCCCGGCAGCCTGCCAAACGCCCCATGAGCGGCCATCACCGCGGCGCCGGTATGACCAGCGCTGAAGACCGCCGACGCCCGGCCGTCCCGCACGGCTTCTGCCGCGACACGGATCGAGGCCAGCGGCTTACGCCGCAACGCGCTCGACGCCGCCTCCGCCATCTCGATGCGCTCCGGCGCGTGCGCCACCTGTATATCGACGGCGTCAGCTCCCGGGAACGCGCGAGGACATCCTGGATGACGTCCCGATCGCCGACGAGCAGCAGGGCAATCCCGTGACGTCTGGCGGCGCTGATGGCCCCGCCTATGATTGCGTCCGGCGCATGGTCACCGCCCATGGCGTCGACGGCGATTCGCATCATCGCTGCATCATGGGCTGCATCATGGGCTGCATCATGGCTGTCAGCTGCTAGCTCTCAGCCGTCAGCTGCCAGCCAGACGCACAGGGCCGTTCTTCGACCGTGATCTGCAGATTTTGCTGGGAGCTGTTGGCTGAGAACTGATGGCTTGGGTCTAGGCTTCGTCGACTGGCCGGACCTGCCGGCCCGCATAGTAACCACAGTGCGAGCAGACCTGGTGCGGCTGCTTGGCTTCCTGGCACTGCGGGCAGAGGCCGGAGGGAACCGGCTTCAGGGCATCATGGGTGCGGCGCTTAGCGGTCCGCGTCTTCGAATGCCGGCGTTTCGGATTGGGCATCTCAATTCTCCTTCGGTCGTGTCAACAAACTCTTGAGCGGCGCCAGCCGGGGATCGTCCCACTCCGGTTTGCACTCGCATTCGGATCGATTCAAATTCGTGCCGCACAGTGCGCACAAACCCCTGCATGCCTCGCTGCACAACGGCTTCATCGGCAGCACCAGCTGGAACTGCTCGCGCAGCAACTCGCTGATGTCCAGCACACCATCGCGGTAAAAGGCCGTAGTCAGGTCGTCTGCCGCGATCTCTTCTTCTTCGCCTTCAGCCGCATCAGGAGCCGGTTCCGGCACATAACGCAGATCGAACGACGCATCGACCGGGATCGCGAACGGTTCGAGGCAGCGGCTGCAGGCCAGCTCCATCTTCGTCTGTACCCGGCCGATCGCCGCGAAAATGTCCTCTCCGACCTTCTCCACGTCCATCGTCAATTCAACGGGCGCGACGATGGTGTAATCGGGGTCGGGGTCGCCGAGGTCCGACGGCTTCAGGGTGCGCTCGACGTGCTCCCTTTGCCCGTGCAACTTGTTGAGGTCAAGCAGCATGACGCAAACCGCTAATTATAGATCAGAATCGGCCGGCTGGCGGCTGGCGGCTCGCGGCTGAGCGCTGGCGGCTGGCCTGGCCGTAGCTTGGCGGCTGGCGGCCGGCGGGCCTGGCGGTACGGCAAGCGGCTGCGGCTGGGCTAGGCTGCCGACTGCCGACTGCCGACTGCCGACTGCGGACTGCCGACTGCCGACTGCCGACTGCCGACTGATCTACAGCTCCCTGAGCGAAACCCAGGGCTTCGGAATGAACAGCTGTTCGTACAGGTTAATGGCGTAGCGGTCCGTCATCCCGGCAATGAAGTCGCGAGTGGCGGCATCCAATCCCTCCCCGTCGATCGTCTTGCGGTCGAGAAACTCGCCGGCACGCTCCTGGACCTTCTCCCAGAGCCCGCCCAGTATCCCGGCAGCCTTCTTGAACTCGGCCGTCGCCACCTCATTCTCGTAAACCGCCTCGAACAGAAAGCTGCGGAGACCAACCGTCGCCTGGAGCATCGTTTCGCTCATGCGGATCTCGGTCACCCCGCCGGCCAGCGTCTCCATGACGACGTCGGTGACCATCCGACCGATTCGCTCTGACGATGAACGCCCGAGGACTTCGACGCGCGACGACGGCAGCTTTTCCTCGTCCAGAATTCCCGCCCTCACCGCATCGTCGATGTCGTGATTGACATACGCGATGATGTCGGCGACTCGCGCGATCTGTCCCTCGATGGTGCTGGCGCGATGTTCGGGATCGGCGCCGACGGGCATCCCGCTCTTCCCTTTTGAGTGCCGGGCGATGCCGTCGCGTACCTCCCAGGACAAGTTCAGCCCCTGACCGTCGTTCTCGAGCACGTCGACTATACGGAGGCTCTGCTCGTAATGGTTGAAGCCGCCGGGGATGAGGTCGTTGATTACGCGCTCGCCGGCGTGACCGAAAGGAGTGTGTCCCAGGTCGTGGCCGAGAGCGATCGCTTCGGTGAGCTCTTCGTTGAGCTGCAGCACCTTGGCGATGGTGCGCGCGATCTGCGAGACCTCGAGCGTGTGGGTCAGCCGAGTCCGGTAGTGATCTCCGGCCGGCGCGAAAAACACCTGCGTCTTGTGTTTGAGCCGGCGAAACGCCTTGCAGTGTATGACGCGATCTCGGTCATGCTGAAAGGCCGGGCGGATCGGATCTTCCGGCTCCGGGCGGACGCGCCCACGACTGTCGGCGCTCTTGGCCGCCTGTGGCGCGAGGATGTCGCGTTCGCGTTGCTCTAGTTGCTGGCGTAGGTTCATGGCTCGTTGTTCGGGGCTCGGGGCTCGCTGCTGGCTGCTCGCGGCTGGCTGTTGCTGGTTTCTAGTTCGGGGATCGTGATCGTGGGCTTGCCAGGATATCGGCCAGAAAGCTCCTGCCATGATCGAGCGGGCCGACGTCGAAAACTCCGCCAGCGTTTGTCCCAGATCGGCAAACGTTTTCCGGTACCGAGGTCAACGCCAGCACGAACCATGGGACCGAAAACCAGGAGCGGAACGTGCTCACGCGAATGGTCTGTGCTGGGCGTCGTCGGATCGTTGCCATGATCGGCGGTGATGATCAACAGATCGTCGGCGCCGATGCGTGGCAGCAGCGCCGCCAGCCGAGCATCGAAACGTTCGAGGTTGGCCGCGTAACCCGGCGGGTCGTTGCGGTGCCCATAAACCGTGTCGAAATCGACGAGATTCGTGAATATCAAGCCCGACGGCGTCGTCATCGAGCGCGCGTTCGACTTCGTCCATGCCGTGGGCGTCACTCGTCGTGTGGACCGCCTGGCGAAATGCCGCGGCCGGCGAACAGATCCTGGATCTTGCCAACGGCGAACACCGTGTGCCCGGCATCCTTCAGCAAGTCGAGGAGAGTCGGCGCGAACGGCGTGAGCGCAAAGTCGTGACGGTTCGCCGTTCGCTGAAAAGATCCCGGAGCGCCGACAAACGGCCTGGCGATCACGCGGCCGACGCCGCGTCCCTTGCCTACGAGCTCGAACGCGATCTCGCAGAACCGGTACAACTCCGCCACGGGCACGACGTCCTCGTGCGCGGCGATCTGAAAGACACTGTCAGCGGACGTATAGACGATGAGCGAACCGGTCCGCATGTGCTCGGGACCGAGCTCGTCGATGATCGCGGTGCCGGACGCCGCTTTGTTGCCCAGCGCGCGGCGCCCTGTGCGGCGTTCGAACTCGCTGATGATCTCCGGCGGGAATCCGTTTGGAAATACGGGAAACGGCCGATCGAGCACGAGCCCCATCAACTCCCAGTGGCCGGTCACCGAATCCTTTCCCGGCGACTGCTCCGCCATGCGGCCAAATGCGCCGCGCGGCGCCGCCTCGGCCTCCACGCCGGAGATAAACGCGGCATTGCGAAGCCCGAGGCTGCACAACGTCGGCAGCCGAAGTGGAACTAGTCGCGAAATGTTACCGAGGGTGTTGCTGCCGGTGTCGCCGTACGAAGCCGCGTCAGGAAGCTCGCCGATGCCGACGCTATCGAGGACGATCAGGGTGACTCTCACAATGCTGAGTGCTGAATGCTGAATGCTGAAGTGAAGGCTGAAATTAGTTCAGCATTCAGCATTCGACATTCAGCATTGGCCTAGGCCTCGTGGCTGGAGTAGTAGTTGCTGATAGGACGCGAGGAGCGGATCGCGGCGATCGCGTGCTTGAAGATCATGTGATCGGAACCACTCTGTTCAACGATCACTGCGAAACGGTCGAAGTTCTTGACCCGGCCTTCGAAGTCGGTCCCGTCCATCAGGCGGATTTGCACCGGCAACTTCTCGCGGCGCGCGTGGTTCAGGAATACGTCCTGAATATTCGGCTGTGCGGGTGCTGGTCTCGACTCGCGTGTCTGTCCCATCAGGCGCCGTCTCCAAACGGCCCGGTTGCCAGGATACGTGCGACTTCCATCTGGATGTCTTCGCGCTCCCCGGAACCGTAAATCCAGTGTAGGTTAGGCTCTTTCCTGAACCAAATCAACTGCCGACGGGCATATTTCCGGTTCTCTCGAACGATCAATTCGCGCGTCGCCGCCTCGTCCCTGACGCCGTGGAGTAGCTCGAGAGCCTGCCGGTAGACGAGCCCGCCGAACGGCTGTGCGGTTTCGGGCAGCCCACTCTTAGCAGTCCGCGCACTTCATCCATCAGGCCCCGGCGGAACTGCTCATCGACTCGCCTCGCCACGCGATCTGCCGTCGCTTCATCGGCAATCTGCAGCGCAAAGGCCGTCACCTGGTAGTCAGCCAGCGGGGATTGCGTGTCGGCAAAGTGTGCGGTCAGGGGCCGGCCCGTCAGCAGGTAGACCTCGAGCGCCCGTATGAGCCGCTTCCGATCCCGGCTGGCAATGCGCTCTGCTGACGGCGGATCGACTCGCCGCAACCAGCGATGCAGCTTCTCGGGTCCCTTGCGATCGGCCACGCGCTCGAGGCGATCGCGGAGCGCCGTGTCCCGGCTTGGCCCGGGAAAGAATCCGCGCACAAGGGCGCGATAGTAGAGTCCGGTGCCGCCGACGAGAATGGGCAGACGGCCGCGACTCGAGATGGCGCGGATCGCCGCGCTGGCTTCACGCGCGTAGCGCGCTGCGGAATATTCCTCCAGCGGGTCGGCAACGTCGATGAGGTGGTGAGGAATCCCGCCACGCTCTTCAAAAGGGACCTTGTCGGTACCGATGTCGAAGCCGCGATAGACGGCCGTCGAGTCGCAGCTCACCACTTCGCCACCAAGTGTGGAAGCGAGCGCGATGCCCAGCGCACTCTTGCCGGTGGCTGTCGGCCCAACGACGGCCACGAGCCGCGGCGGCGTCACGGGACGAGCGCGCGCACCATGGCAATCACCGCGAGCACAGTGAGGATAATCACCAGCCCGATCTGTTGCGTGCGCGACGGCAAGGTCATCGCCCCGGCGGCTGTTCGTTGAAGAAGAAGGTGACGGTGATCGGCATCCGGTCGTCTGGAAACTCGATCGGGAGCGGGATGGTCGGGTTCGAGGTCAGGATCGCGTTCCGTCCCGACAACGTGAAGGCATTGATGGCCGAGGGCCTCGCCACGACCACGTCGGTGACGCGCCCGTCCTTGTGCACGACAAACGAAATCGCGACGTTGCCGTGCATCGACATCGCCGCCTGCGGAATCATCCAGTTGCTGCGCACCTGGGCGATGAACCGCGCGAGCCACGGGCCGAACTCGACGCCCTTGCTGTCGAACTGAATCGATTCGTTGAGGGACTGATCCTGGCCGCCGCGGAGGTTGCCGAAATTTTCTGTCTGCTGCGTGTAGCGCCTCACGTTGCGAATCGCGTCGGCGATGACGCCGACGGCGGGCCCGCGCGATTCCGCTGGCCGGGTCGCGTCCGGAGGACGCTCGGGGGCCGCCGGCAGGTCAGACAAGAGCGGCGGTCTGGCAGCCTCGTTGTCGGCGGTCTGCGATTGCGGCGGCGGGGGCGCCGACGGTTTCGGCGGCAGATTCGTCGGCGGCGCCTCCATCCGCTCGGGCGAGTTCCCGCGGGCAAACGGCAGCGGATTGGTCGGATTCGGCGCCCGCTCCCTCGTCTGGGCGCGACGATCCTTATCGGACAAATCCGCGCGCGGCGACACGCGGGGTGTCGTCATATCGAGCCGCGGCTGCACGAAGACGAATCGTGCCCGCTCGCGCTCCCGTTCCTTCTGCTTCTCGACTTCGACTCGTGCCTGCTCTTCGATCGCCTTCTGGCGCTCCTCCATGATCTTCTGCACGAAGGGCAGGCGCGGCCCGAGGAGGATCGCGATCAGGATGAAGGCATGGAGGTTGATGACAATCAGAACCACTTCGCGACGCGAAAGGGGCTGCGGAATCCGGGGAGTGTCCGGACGATTGTCGTCGAAGTTGAAGTACATCAGGGACTTAGTCGATTATAGCAGTTCGCTCTTCGCGGCTCGCGGTCCGCACAATTGGCTGGTCAGGAAAGGTTTATTGGCCCTCGCAAGCTGGACCGGGATACTCGGGGCCCTGGCTGAGCGGACACACGAACAACAACACCGCTCAGCTCTTCTGAGCGATATAGAGATAGACGATGCCGAAGGTCAAAGGGACGGCTCTGACGTTAGAGAAGCCCTGGGCGGCGATTATTCCCGAGAACGTGGCTGGGCTCGGAAACGTCCCAACGGACGCTGGCAAGTACGAGTAAGCGCTGGTGTGCTTGGACACGAGGCGGCCGATCGCGGGAAGGACATAGCGGAAATACCACGAGGTACAGCGAACGCAGGCCTGGAATTGCCGGCTGCCCGAACTCGAGGATGGCAAGGCGGCCGTTCGGGCGCAGCACCCTCGCAATCTCAGCCAGCGCGCGCTCCGGCTCGGCGACGTTCCGAATGCCGAACGCGATCGTCGTCGCGTCGCACGAGGCGCTCGCCACCGGAATGCGCGTGGCGTCGCCGCGGACGAGGCGAATCGAGCGATCGAGGCCGAGTGCCGCCACCTTGCCGAGGCCCAGACGCAGCATCGCGCCGGCGAAGTCGACGCCAACCACGGACGCTCCAGGCACGCGCGCGGACGGTCGCTATCGCGAGATCGGCCGTCCCCGTGCAGAGATCCAGCACGCACGCGCCATTGGCCAATTCCAGCGCGTCGACCGCACGATCGCGCCACCTGCGGTCGAGACCGGCGCTGAGCACGCGGTTGAGTAGGTCGTAGCGTGGCGCAATGGCATCGAACATCCCGGAGATGAGGGACGGCGACTTGTCTGGGGCCGAAGGCATGGCGTCCCTACCCTTCCCACTTCGGATAGAGATCGTGCTTGAAGCCGAGCGCCGAAAGGATCTTTCCAGCCATGAAGTCGGCCAGATCGTTCAGCGTCTTCGGCATCTGGTAAAAGGCGGGCATGGCCGGCATCATCATCGCGCCGGCTTCGGCGCACAGCACCATGTTGCGAAGCTGCGGCAGGCTCATCGGCGTCTCCCGAGGGACGATGATCAAGAGATGCCGCTCCTTGAGCATGACGTCCGCCGCACGCTCGACCAGGTTACGCGATAGCCCGTGCGCCACGCCGGCCAGCGTCTTCATCGAGCACGGGACAATCACCATCGCGTCGCAGTCCTGGCTGCCACTCGCAATCTTCGCACCCAGATCCTTGTTGCTGTGCAACGTGTACGTCCCCTTGCGCACAGCATCGCCGTAGGTCGCCGCCAGGTAGTCAGTCAGCTTGTCCACGGCTGCGCCGTCGCCGAGCTCGTCACGCAAAAGACGGCGGCCGTAATCGGAGATCACCAGCTCGACGTGACACTCGCGTTCGAGGAGCGCCGCCAGCGTGCGAGTCGCATAAGCGGCCCCGCTCGCGCCGGTGATCGCAAGGACGATGCTTCGCGTCATGTCTGTGGGCTTGAAGAGTTGTCCGAGTTGACGAGGATCGCCGGTCTAGCGAACGTACACGGCCAGCGCAGTGGTCAGCAGATAGAACACGCCGACATATCCATTCAAGTCAAAGGCACGCTTGACTTGTGACAAGTCGTCCTCGCTGACCATCGACTGCTCCCAGATGAGGAGCAAGGCCACGCCGACGACGCCGCCAAGATAGATCCAGCCAAGGTCCGTCACGGCGGCGAGCGCAGCGAGGCACAGGATCGTCAGCACGTGCATGGCCCTCGAGATGAACAGCGCGCGCCTCAGGCCGAACCGCACGGGAATCGAGCGCAAGCCGTGGGCTCGATCGAACTCGAGATCCTGGCACGCGTAGAGGACGTCGAAGCCTCCGACCCATGTTCCGATGGCCATCCCGAGGAGCCACGGCTCCCACCCTCCGCGCCCTCCGGCTGCGAGCCATCCGCCAACAGGCGCCACGGCCATCGCCAGGCCGAGAAAGAGCTGGGTGTAACTCGTGAAGCGCTTCGCCACCGAGTACCAGAACACAATGGCCAGCGCCACTGGCGACAACGCGAAACAAAGCGGGCCGAGCTTCCACGCCGCGAACACGAACAGCAGCGAAGACACGACGACGAAGAGCGTCGCTTCGAGCGTAGTCATCGCGCCACGCGGCAGCTCGCGAGAAGCCGTGCGTGGATTGAGGGCATCGTACTTCGCGTCAACGAGGCGATTGAAGCCCATCGCCGCGCTCCGCGCCGCGACCATCGCGGCGACGATCCAGAGCAGCCGCCAGGCAACAGTCGACATCGTCCAGCCGGCGGTGCGATGCAGGGCGAGGAGCGCGCCGGTCAAGGCGAACGGCAGCGCGAAGACGCTGTGGCTGATGCGGACGAAAGAAGAATAAGTGGCTACGCGGTTCACGGTTCAGGGTTCGGGTTCACTGTGGCAGCCAGCGGATGTCGTCTGCATCCACGCCGCTCACCAGGTATTCTTCCACATCGACGATATCCGCCGGAATTCGCACGGCGAGGAGGTCCGCGCGCTTGCCAGGTTCGATAGTGCCCAGATCCCTGCCAAAGCCGAGGGCCTCGGCGCCGCGGCGGGTCGCACTCTCGAGCAACTTCGCCGCGGGGACCGCCGACACGGCCCGGGCGGCCGCCAGTTCCGCGAACATATTCAGGTCGGCGACGCTGGCCAGGCTGTCGGTCCCGAACGCTACGGCGGCTCCCGACTCGTAGAAAGAATCGAGAGGGGGATCGCCTGCGCCCACCCAGCGGTTGCTGCGCGGACAGCTGACGAGCACGCAGCCTCGTCCGGCGAGGCGCTTCAGAGCTGACGGCGTCAGCTGTGCGCAGTGAACCGTCAGGAGACCGGGCCGGAGCACGCCCAGGCTGTCGAGATAGTCGACAGGATCCTGGCCCGGAATCGTCCAGGCGTCATTCCACGCGCCCAGGTGCTTGAGCGTCTCGGCGATCCCGCCGCGCCCGGTCATCAGGAACTCGACTTCTTCCGGCGATTCGCCCAGATGCACGGACGAGGGAAGGCCGTGCGCCGAAGCGGCATCCGCCACGGCGCGGAAGAGATCCGGCGAGACCGAGTACGGCGCATGCGGCGCCAGGCCAGCCTTGACCGGCATACGGACCGCGCCCAGGACCGCCTTGACGCCTTCGTCGGCACGTACGCGCGCGTCATCGTGTCCAAGACGAAAACCAATCAACTCGTGAAACATGACCGACGGCATCGCCGCATCAGCCAGCACATCGATCGCCACGAATGAATTGCCGATGTCACCAATCGCCACCGTGCCAGTGGCGCGAGCGCTGGCAAGCGCACGCCCGGCAGCCCGCCGCTGCTCGTCCACTCCCGGCAGCTCTGAACGGCGGAGGGCCATCAACTCGCGGATCCACCCGCCCATCGAGTCAGATGGCGGCACGCGTCCAGCCATCCAGGACAACTCGAGATGCGTATGAGCGTTGACGAGACCCGGGAGGATGGCGAATGTTTCGCCGCTCGCGGCTGGCGGTTCCCGTTCGCGCTTTCAGTTCCAGTGTCTGGGGGACGCTCAGCGGCCGTACCCACGGCAACGATTCGTCCGCGATCGACTTCGACCCAGCCGTTGCGGATTGGCGGCGCATCGATGGGCAGAACCCACGCGGCGCGGTGAACGCAGGACATACTGGCGGTGGATTAGTCAGTCTAGCGTTCGGTGAGGCGGGCTTTCTTTTCCGCTGCGCTGCGCGCCGGGTAGTTGACGACTTCGGGGCCCGGCTGGTGTCGCCGTCAGCACGAGCCACGGCCAGCTCCAGCATGCGCGGCACGGCGCGCTCGCGGAAGATCGGATCGCCAAGGATTTCGTAGTGCATGTTGCGGC
Source organism: uncultured Acidobacteriota bacterium (assembly GCA_963830815.1). Taxonomy (GTDB): domain Bacteria; phylum Acidobacteriota; class Vicinamibacteria; order Vicinamibacterales; family 2-12-FULL-66-21; genus DATBJJ01. The sequence continues at coordinate 38,493 of CAWHNN010000004.1, forward strand.
GCCTGGCGACGAACCCGGCATTCTCGATGTTGCGCACGATCTCGATCTCGTCCATGCAGTATGCCGCGCCGGCCGCCCGCACGACGTTTTCTTCGATCATCACGCTGCCCATGTCGTTGGACCCGTAGGCGAGGCTCAGCTGCCCAACCTTACCGCCCTGGGTCACCCATGAGGCCTGAAGATTCTCGAAATTGTCGAGAACCAGACGCGCGATGGCGAGCGTTCGCAGGTAGTCGATGCCCGTGGCTTCCTCGCCGCCGAGCTCGGTGTGGTCGGGCTGATAACTCCACGTGATGAACGCGGTGAAGCCGCCGGTGACGTCCTGGAGCTCCCGCAACCGGAACAGGTGCTCGAGCCGCTCTTCCGCGGTTTCCACCGTGCCATACATCATCGTCGCCGTCGTCCGCAGGCCCAACTCGTGCGCGTGGCGCATCACGCCGAGCCATTCGTCGGCACTCGCCTTGTTGTAGCAGTTCAGCAGCTTGCGGACGCGATCGACGAGAATCTCGGCGCCACCGCCGGGGATGCTGTCGAGTCCGGCCTGGATCAACCGCTCGATCGCCTGCGGTACCGGTATCCGTGACAAGCGCGAGATGTGCAGCACTTCAGGCGGCGAAAGTGCGTGCAGCCGGAACGCCGGATACCGTTCCTTTACCGCACGGAACAGATCCTCGTACCACTCGATCGGCAGATCCGGGTTGTGCCCGCCCTGCAGCAGCAGCTGTCCGCCGCCGAGCGAAATCGTCTCGTCGATCTTCCTGAAAATCTCAGCAAAGCCGAGCACGTACCCTTCCGACGAGCCAACCGGCCGATAGAACGCGCAGAAGTTGCAGCGCGCCGTGCACACGTTCGTGTAGTTGACGTTGCGATCGATGATGTAGGTGACGATGCCTTCGGGATGCTTGCGGGCGCGAACCTCGTCGGCGAGCTGTCCCAGGAGAGCTGTCGGCGCGGTCTGATACATCACCAGCGCTTCGGCTCGATCGAGCCGTCCGCCGCCACGAACTTTTGCCGCAAGGCTGTCGAGGGTCATCAGCAAGGAACGCCACACGGCCGCGGCGACACGTAGCGATGAGCGACGCCGTGCCTGGCCGCCAACTCGTAATAGCGCCGCAAACCGGCCGCTGCCCGGTCATCGAGCACGTACTTGATATTGTCTCTCAAGTAGGCGCGGCAGAGCTCCGACCTTTCAGGACCGCAGTACGCGTCGGCAATGGCGTCGGAGGCCGCCACGCCGGCGTCACGAGCCGTCGTCAGCGCCCGTAGCGCGGTCTCCGACAAGACGCCTGGCCGTCCGGCCCAGAACGCCCAGACGAACGGCAACCCGGTCATCGCGGTCCACTCGTCGCCGAGGTCGATCTTGTTCAATCCGGCCGCACGATGATCGAGATAAAGAGCAGGATCGCCGATGACGAGCGCCCCATCGCACCGCTCCAGCATCGGGCCGAAGGCCGGGGGCATGGGAACGAACTCCGGCGCGATGCCGAACCTCTCACGGCACAAGACGCGCAAGAGGCCCGTCGATGTCCGCGAACTGGTGTCGACGGCAATCGTGCGCAGCTCGTCGAGCGGCTTGGCGCTGAAGAGAGCGACCGACGCCACCGGGCCCTCGGAAATGATGCCCATGCCGCCGACGATCAGGTATGGGCTGGTGCCGCGGTGAAACTCGATGGACGGAATCATGCCGACGTCGATCGCGCTCTCGTGCAATAGCGACGCGCATCGCGACGGTGGATCGAACTGCAGCGTAAAGAGGTCGCTGCGACCATCCAACCCATGAACCAGCGGCCGTGCGTTGAGGTACGCGACCGCGCCAAGCCGGATCGCCGACATCAGCCGAGCAACCGGAAACGGCCGTCACGTTCCGCCGCTTCCAGTCCTGCCGCGCGAATGTTGCCTTTGATCTCCTCGATCGGGCTGCGCCGTGTCCCGAGAACACCCGGATCGACAGCAGCAACGCCGTCGATGTCGTCCGCGCCAACAGTCAGCGCGACCTGCGCGAGTTTGGGACCGTACAACGGCCAGTCGACTTGAATCGAGTCGATGTTGCTGACGATCAGGCGCGCGAGCGAGATCTGCTTCAGATCGTCATAGCCAGTCGTCGGCGCCGTCACCGACATCGTCCTCGGGAGAGGCGCGAAGGCGCGAAATCCACCGACCGCCGCCTGCAGGTCCCGCGCACGCTCCACCGATGTGATGCGCGACTCCTCGCTCAGCGTGTCAATCGTGAGCCGCCACACGCCGAGCCCCGCGTCGCGGGCCGCACGTACCGCCGGCGCCGCTTGACTGAGCCGATCGAGCGGCGTTTCCGCGATGGCTTCGAGTCCGGCGTCGTGCAGCCGGCTGCAGAGCGCGGCCAGCGCATCGGCATCTGGCGCGATGTCGTGCAGGTCCGCAAGGGAAAATCCTGAGACCGGCGTTTTGTCCGCTATCGCTGCAGCGGCTTTGACCGCAGCGAGTCGCCGCCGCTTCGTTCTCAGGACGACCGACGATACGAATCTCGCCCGCGGCGAAGTTCTCCGGCCGTGCGTGAACGGGGGCGCCAACATGTATTTCGAACACACGCACGAAGGTCGTGCGCGCGCCGTGCATCCGGCGGCGAACGTCGTCGCCCTGAACGCCGACGGCAATCAGGTCGCGTGTCGTGAGGATGGCTTCTGGATTGATGGTGGTCATTTGTCGTCGGTCAGGCCCGTGCTTCAGGCTGCGGCTCGCGGTTCGCTTCTCGCTGTTGATTGCTCGAGCTGACGTGTGCATCAACAGCATCGTTTGCTGACTCTTGCAACCGCGAATAGCGAGCCGCCAGCAGCTGCTACGGCTTCCAGCCCTTGCTGATCTTCTGCCATACATCGTCGGCCTTGCGCGCGATTTCCGGGGCGCCAGCGATCTTCTTCGGCCACGGCCGGTTGAAACCCTCGGACGGCCACTTGCGCGTCGCGTCGATGCCCATCTTGCTGCCGATGGCCTGCAGATCGCTGGCATCGTCGAGGTCATCCACCGGGCCGCGCGTGAACTGGATGTCGCGCTCGGGATCGTAGTGCGTGCCGACGATCCACGCGACTTCGGCTTCGTTCTGCACGTCGACGTCCTTGTCGACGACGATCACGGTCTTGGAGAACATCAGCTGGCCGAGCCCCCAGCAGGCGTTCATGATCTTTCGCGCGTGGCCCGGATAGCGCTTGTCGATCGAGATGATGACGATGTTGTGGAAGATGCCAGCCGCGGGAAAGTGCATGTCGACGATCTCGGGGACCGTCTTCTTGATGAGCGGCAGGAAAATTCGCTCGCTGGCCTTCCCCAGGTAGTAGTCCTCCATCGGCGGGATGCCGACGACCGTCGTCAAATACACGGGCCGCTTGCGCCTCGTGATGCAGGTCACGTGAAAGACCGGATAGTCGCCGGGATGCGAGTAGAAGCCCGTGTGATCGCCGAAGGGGCCTTCGCGACGGCGCTCCCCAGGTTCGACATAGCCCTCGAGCACGATCTGAGCGTTCGCGGGCACCTCGAGATCGACCGTCACGCACTTGACCATCTCGACGCGCTCGCGGCGCAGAAATCCGGCGAGCAGCAGCTCATCGAGCCCTTCGGGCATCGGCGCCGTGGCCGAGTACGCCAACGCCGGGTCGGTCCCGAGCGCTACCGCGACGGGCAGCCGCTGCTTCATTCGCTCGGCAATGCGATAGTGCTGCGCGCCGCCCTTGTGCTGCTGCCAGTGCATGCCGGTCGAACGGCCATCGAACACCTGCATGCGGTAGGTGCCGATGTTGCGCATGCCGGTTTCGGGGTCCTTCGTGAAGACCAGGGGCAGCGTGATGTAGCGGCCGCCATCGTCGGGCCAGCATTTGAGGATTGGCAGCGAGTCGAGCGTGCCGTCCTTCTGCACGACCTCCTGGCACGGACCGTCGCTGACGGTCTTCGGCATGAGGTCTCGCAGCCGGTTGATCATCGGCAGCATCTTGAGCGCATCCAGGATGCCGCCGGGCATCTTCGGCGTCATGATCTCTTCGATCTCGTGCGCAAGATCGTCGAGCTTGTTGACGCCGAGCGCCATGCAGATGCGCTTCGTCGAGCCAAAGAGATTGACGCCGACAGGGATATCGAAGCCCGTCGGACGCTCGAAAATCAGCCCCGGACCACCGCCAGGTGATTTCGACGCACGGTCGGTGACCGCCGCGATCTCGAGATCGGGGCTGACCGGATCGCTGATACGAGCGAGCTCCCGTTCCTTGTCGAGGGCGGCGATGAAGTCGTTTAAGTCCCGAAACATAGCTCCAGGCACACGCTCAGCCCCTCGGACGCTGCGCGCCTCCACGAGGCGCAGCGCTCTTCAGCATCGCATTGATCACGGATCTACGCGATCGATCTTCACACACTCTCCATTTTCTCAGCAATCCGCGTCGCCAGCTCGAGCGCGCGCCGGCGGCGCCATCGACCACGGGAGCGCGGCGTTCGCGGATGGCGCCGACGAAATCCGCCAGCTCGCGCCGCAGCGGCTCGTCGCGCTCGACGGGAATCGCTCCGCCTTCAATCCTCGGCTTCGTGCCGTCACGCTTGACCAGGCGCCAGCCTTCGACTTCCTGAGCGGCGTAGTCGATCGACAGATAGGCATCAGGCTGAAAGAATCGGATCTTGCGAACGCGATCCTTGCTGATGCGGCTGGCGGTGATGTTTGCGATACAACCGGACGCGAAGCGCAACCGCGCGTTGGCGATGTCGTACTTGGGCGTCAGCACCGGAACGCCAACGGCTTCGACCGACGTCACTTCCGAGCGCACCATCGACAGGATGACGTCGAGATCGTGAATCATCAGATCGAACACGACGTCGATGTCGAGGCTGCGTTCCGGGAAGACGCCGAGCCGATGCACTTCGATGAAGCGCGGCGAAGTAACGAGCGCCATGGCCATCGCGACCGCCGGGTTGTAGCGTTCGGTATGCCCTACGGCCAGCGTGGCACCGGATGCCCTGGCGGCAGCGATGAGCTCGTCCGCTTCGACAAGCGACCGCGCCATCGGCTTTTCGACCAGCACCGAAATGCCGCGCTCGAGAAACGGCAGAGCGATGTCGCGATGCAGCTCGGTCGGCACGGCCACGCTCACCGCGTCGACTTTGTCCATGACCTCGGAGCTGTCGGTAAACGCGGCGCTGCCCGTCGTTGCGGCGATCTCCGCCGCGCGATCGGCGAGCTTGTCGACTACCGCGACGAGCTTGGCCCCGGGAAGCGTCGATAGAATCCGCGCGTGGTGCTTGCCAAGGTGGCCCACACCGACGACAGCGACTCGAAGCGGACTGGACTCCGACACGGGCGAATCAGGCATGCTGTTCCTGGCGCGGACGGCCGACGATGGTAATCCTGGCCTCGTTGGCGGACGCAAAGACGTGCTGACCATCGAGCACCAGCGTTCGCCCGGCATCGACCGACAGCGCCGCCGGCGCCGGCAACGCGCATCGCCTGGATCGTCGCGATCCCGATGACCGGCACGTCGAAACGCATGTCCTGTTTCGGCTTGGCCACTTTGACTATCCGGACGCCTGGGCCGGCGAGATGCCCGGCACGGCCAATGACTTCATCGGTCCCTTCCATCGCCTCCACCGCCACCACGGCCTTGTGCTTGACCGCGATGGTCTGGCCGACGTCGAGCGCGGCAATCGCGTCAGCCATCCGATAGCCGAACTCGAAATCCTGCAGCTCCTCTGGCGTCGGCGCTCGTTGGGTCAACACGCCTTCGCCGGCAAGAAGCGGCGCGAGGAAAGCCGTCGAATCGATCAAGTCGATGCCTTCGTCACGCATCACGTCGGCCAACGCTGAGAGGAGTGCATCGGTGTTGCGCGCCTTGACGCGCGTCAAGATGGAGAGCAGCTTCGGATCGGGAAGGATGCCCGAGAAGATCTTCACGTGCTTGACCTGTCCGGCCATCACGGCGCGAGCGACGCCGGCCGAACGCAGGATCTTTATGCACTTGCTCAACTGGCCTAGCGACACCCAGTGCAGCTCGGCCCCGGCGCTCCGGGCCTCTGCTTCGAGCTCGGGAAAGGCCTCTTCCTTGACCGCCACCACCGTGACGTCGTGCCCGAGGCTGCGCGCCGCCCTTCAACACGAGGAATGGGAACCGGCCATTGCCGGCGATGAGGCCTATCCTGGACATCTGGTGATTCGCGATGGGTCCTGCCCCACCGCCTGGCCGCCTGTTTTCCGGTTGCCGCCTGCAAAACAGGCCGAAGAGTGGGCTCGAACGTCAGTCTATCAGAAGGGCTCGGTGCCGATCCCGGATGGTCATTGGTTGTTTATGGGTACAATAGGTGGGTACGCCCGCGCCTTAGTTTTTGGAGAGAAGATGCGCCGATCGAGTGTGATGTTCCTGTCCAGAGCCGTTCTGGTGGCCCTGGCTTTCGTCGGGTCAGCCTGTGATAACGGTCCCGATAACCCGGTCCTTCCGACACCGCCGGACATTACCGAGACGTTCACCGGCACCATCACTCTCAATGGTGCGGCGACGCACCCGTTCACGACGACAGCCGTCGGAAGGGCAACGGCTACGATTACCGCCATCACTCCGGCCGGGTCGTTCATTGGTTTCCAGCTGGGAACGTGGAGCGGTGCGGTATGCACGGCTGTGCTTTCGAACGATGCCGGAACGCAGGACAGCGTGCTCACGGCCGTAACCCAGTCGACCCTCACGCCTCTTTGCGTCCGAATCCACGACCCGAACGGTACGTTGACGGACAAGACCGTGGCCTACACGGTCTCAGTCGTCCATCCATAGCGTTCTTTCGTAGCGTCCGACGGCTATTGCGACGCGCGACTGAAGTCGCGCGCTACGGGTGTCTAGTCTTCCATTACCTCTTCCAGCCGGCGGCTTGGGCGGCGCAGGCCGACTCCGCGGCTCGACGATCGGATGAACTTCACGAGGTACTGCACCTCGGCACATCCGAGCGACGGGTCACGGTCGATCTGCGCCAGCGCCCGGCTGGTATTGGAGTGCAGGAGATAGCGGAACGCCTTGCGGAGCTGGTTGATCGAGTCCTTCGAAAACTTGCGACGCTCGAGGCCGATCGTGTTGATGCCGTAGATACGTGCTCGGTTGCCGACGGTCTTGGCAAACGGCAGCGCGTCCTTGGTGACGACGGAATATCCGCCGATGAAGGCGTGCAGTCCGACGCGGCAGAACTGGTGCACGCCCGAGAAGGCGCTGACGGTCGCAAAATCCTCGACGGTGACGTGGCCGCCGAGCGTCGCGGCATTGCCGAAGATCGTCGAGTTGCCGATATGGCAGTCGTGCGCCACGTGCGCGTAGGCCATGAAGACGTTGTTGTTGCCGATATCGGTCGTGCCGCCGCCGCCCGCGGTGCCGCGATGAATGGTCACGAACTCGCGGAAGACGTTGCGGTGGCCGATGGTCAGCGTCGTCTTCTCGCCGCGGAACTTCAAGTCCTGCGGGATGAGGCCTATCGACGCGAACGGGAAAATCGTGTTGCCGTCGCCGATCTCGGTCCAGCCGTCGACGATGCTGGAGGCGCCGACCTGGCAGTCGCGGCCTAGCCGGACATGTTCGCCGATAATCGCGTGCGGTCCGACTACCGAGCCCGGACCAATCCTGGCGCCCGGGTGGACCATCGCCGTCGGATCCACAGTGACGCCCGCCAGCTCGCCTGACACTTCGGCGGGAACGATCGCCATCACGAGCTCGGCCTCGGCGACGACCGCTTCACCAATCGAAGCGACCGCGTGCGCGCGCGCCAGGGTGCGGCGCCGCGGCCCGAGCGTCACCTCGAGGCGCAACCGATCGCCAGGCACCACCTGCCGACGGAACTTCGCGTCATCGACACCGCGCAGGTAGGCATGGCCCGATGGCTTGCCGTCAGGCCCCTGCACCAGGAGCAGCGTCGCGACCTGCGCCAGCGTCTCGATCATCAGGACGCCAGGCATCAAAGGCGTGCCGGGAAAATGCCCCTGGAAGAAGTCCTCGCCGACCGTGACGTTCTTGACGGCGACAAGGCGCTTGCCTGGCTCGTGCTCGGTGACCGCGTCGACGAGCATCGACGGATACCGATAGCACAGCCGGTCGATCGAGCCGGAAATATTGAGGGGCACGGGGGAATTCTAGCGCGGATTGTCGTTCCGCGTTCAGGGTTCAGGGTTCAACGTTCGTGGTTCAGAATTCAACGTTCGGCGGCAAGTCTTGCCTCGAACATTGAACCGAACCCGGAACCTGAACCATGAACCTTGAACGCTGAACGTTGAACCGTGAACGACGAACCGTTACTTCTTCGGCGCCGGCGCGGGCGCTGATTTGTTGGCGTCGAGCCGCTTGATCACTTCGTTGGTGAGGTCGAGACCCGTGTCGACCCAGACGGCGCCCGAGTTGGTGATGTCCACCAGCATGTGCAGCCCCTTCTCCTTGCCGATCTGCTCGAGCACGGGATTGAGCTTGCGCTGGAAGTCCACCTGCAGCTCGGCCTGCAGCGCCTGCGCGTCGGACTGCGCTTCCTGCTGCAGGAACTGCACTTCTCGCGTCAGCTTGTCCACTTCCTTCTCGAGAGACAGGCGCGCCGAGTCGTTCATGATTCCGGCGCTCGTCTGCTGCTTGCTCTTGGCCGATTCGAGCTGCTTGTTCTTCTCGGTGATTTCGGCCACCTTCTTCTTTTGCAGCTCCTGGATCCGGCCGCTCGCGGCCTTGCCCTCGACCGAGTTCGCGGCGATGGCCTGGATATCGACGTAGGCGACCTTGGCGCCTTCGGGATACGGTCGGGGCGCCTCGGCCGGCTTGGGCGCGGGGGCGGCAGCCGCCGGCGTCTGGGGCGGAGGGGTCGCCGTGGCCGGGGGCGTCTGCGCTGGCGGCTTGGCCGGCGGCGTCTGCGCCAGGACCGAGCCGATCATCAGCACGCTCACCGCACTCGCAACCATCAGATGTCTCAACACTCTCATGAACTAATTCCTTTTGATAATGGCTCTCAGCTGTCAGCTCTCAAGCTAACTGCCCGTCGAGTCTGCCCGCCAAAGACGAGCTAACTATTTTAACGCAATCTCCGACTCCCACCGCCGTTGCCCGGGACTCGCAGCCAAAAGCCCATTGGCTGCTCGTTGACAGCTCCCTAGAACGTCGACCCAACGGCGAACCGGAACTTCCACTTCTTCTCGGGCTGAAGGTTGTTGTCCAGCACGCCCCCGCGCGATGGGTTGGCGGCGAAGATCAGGCGGAACGGCACGTTGAGCACCGGCATGAAGAAGCGGATTTCGGCGCCCGTCGACGTCTTGAACGCGCTCATCTCGCCGAGCGAGGTGAGCTCCGGCGGGAACGGCGGCAGGTACGGGTTCCCAGGAATCTGATAGAAGTCGCTCGGATCCGGGATGAGCGCGCCGGGATACGTGATGTTGGTAATCGGCATCTTCCACGAGAGATTCTCGCCTACGGCCCGGACCTGCCCCGCATCGTAGAAAAGCACCAGCCGCACCGGGCCGGCAATGGTGATCAGGTACTCGACGTTGAACAACAGACTCTTGTTTCCGCCGAGAACGAGTCCGGTCGTCGGATCACGCGGACCCACTGACCGGAGGTCGAATCCGCGCATGCTGTACTCGCCGCCGAGGAACAGCCGCTCGAAGATGGGAAGCGCAATTGTGCTGCCGTACGGCTTGATGTATTCGCCCTGCGCACGGAGCCCGATGGACGTGCGGCGCTTGGCGCCAATCGGCTTGTACCAAATGCCTTCCGCCCGAGGATTCACGAAATTCGTGTTGCCGCCGAGACCCGCCCAATCCATCGACAGCGTGTAGCGCGTTCCGGAGGTCGGGAAGATCGGGTGATCGACCGTGTTGTAGACGAAGCTCGGACCAAGCTTGCTGATGATCCGTTTGCCACCCTCACCGATGAGCAGCGAGTCCGCCAGGAACGGATTGCCGTTGAGCACGAGCGGATCTTTGTAGAGCGGGTTGAGATCCTTGACCTCGACCTGCTCCAGCGAGTAGTTCATGAACATGCGCGCGTACGGCATCACCTGGAAGCCGAACACCAAGTTGCCGCCGAGCGACGCCTGCGTGAACTGGCCCTCGTAGCGGATTTCGCGGGCGAAGATGTCGACGCCCGCCGTCATCGGGCGGTCGAAGAGGAACGGCTCGGTGAAGGCGAGCTGATAGTTCTTGGCGCGGTTCCCCTGCTGCGCCGTGGCGCTGAACGTTTCGCCGCGGCCGAGGAAGTTCGACGTCTGGAACGACAGCTGGCCGAAGAAGCCATCGAACTGCGAGACGCCGGCGCCGAACGTCAGCTGGTTGCGATTCTGCTCCTCGAACTTGAGGCCGATGTCGACCTTGTTGTCGGCGTTCGGCGTCTTCTGGACGTCGACAGCTTCGCCTTCGAGCGGCTTGAAGTAACCAAGCTGATTCAGGCGCTTGACGCTGTCCTTCAACGCCTGCGTGTTGAAGACTCCAGCCTCGACGACGCGGAGCTCCCGGCGGATGACGTTGTCGCGCGTGGTCGTATTGCCCGTAAACGTGATGCGGTTGACGAAGTACCTGCTTCCCTTCATCCACCCGCATCGTCACGTCGACGAGCGGCATGCCGTTCTTGGCATTGACGGGCGGCGCGGCGGCATCGGCAGCGGCGGGCGCGGGCGGCCCGGTTGGCGCCGGCGGACCATTGGCGCCGTCAGGAGCGCCTTCCTTCGGCACGTCGCGTGGCTGCAAATCGGGATAGGCCGTGAACTCGAAGTAGCCGCCCGACCCGTAGAGCTCCTGCGCCTTCTCGAGACCCTTCTTGACCTTCTTCTGGCTGTAGACTTCGCCGCCTTCGACACGGAACAGCGGCCGCAGGGCTTCGGAGTTGACGACCTTGTTGCCCTCGAACTTGAAGTCCCCGACCGCGTACTGCCTGCCTTCGGTGATCGGCACCTGCAGCTGTACCCAGCGCGTTTTGCCGTCCTTCGAATCCTCGAGGGTCTTCATCTGCGGCTGACCCACCTGGGCCATGATGTAACCCTCGTCGCGGTAGTAGTCGGTGATGAGCTGCGCGTCTTCCGCGAACTTGTCTTCCTTGTACGTGCCGCCGCCGGTGATGAAGCCGAAGAAGCCCTTCTGCTTGTTCTCCTTCATCTTCCGCGAGAGCTTGCCGTCGGCAATCGCCTTGTTGCCAACGAAGTCGATCTCTTCAATCTTGACCTTGGGGCCTTCGGTGACGTGGAACGTGACGTGCACGAGCTTCGTCCCGCCCTCGACGTTCTTGATCTCGGGAGTGATCTCGGCGAACTGATATCCCTCGGCCGCGTAGAGCTCGCGGACGACCGTCGTCACACGCTTGATGAGACCGGGATCGATGAACGAGTCGAGGCGGATGGTGATGCTCTTCTCTTTCAGCTTCTCTTCGATCTTCGACTGATCGACCTTCTTCAGGCCCTCGTAGTCGACGATCTTGACCCGCTGCCGCTCTTCCATGTCATAGACAACGAGCTTGCCGATGACGCCGTTCGTGAAGCGATAGTCCTCGACGCGAATCGCCAGGTCGTCGAGAAAGTTCGTTGCCCACAGCCGCTTGAAGTCCTCGCGGATGACCTGCTCGACGGATTCGTCGTACGGCACCCACCTCCCGGTCTGGGAGTTGCTGATGCGCGACTTCATCTCGATGTAATAGAGGTAGGTATTGGCCTCCACCGTCGAATAGCCGCCCTGCTTCTCGAAGCAGGGAACGATCTGGTAGACCACGGGGCCGGAACCGGCCGGTGGCAGCGTCCGTGGCGCCGGGACCGGCTGTCCGCACACGGTCTGTCCGGCTTGTGGCGGCGCCGGGGCCAAAGCGGCCGCGGCGGGTGCCGACGGCGTTTGCGCAGGCGGAGTCTGAGCCCGCGCGGCAGCGGCAGCCGTCAGCGCAGCGAAGAAAAACAGCAGCAGACGCATAGTCGAACGTTGATTCACTTGAAACAGGCAGAGCGGACCCGGCAGCGGTCTCCTCCCCGCCGGGGCTGACAACCTGACGAGTTTACTGGATTTTAGACGCGCAAGGCCACTCATCGGCCTTACCGGAGCCTCGTCGGGGCAACCGGTGGCGCTCGGAGTCAGGCGTCCGCCGGTCGTCTCTTGGCGTGGCGCTTGGCGGCCCTGGCGGCAGTCGTGACGGCGGCTCAGGACAGCCGGCGGCCTGCGAGAGCCTCTCCAGCGGGTCGGTACGACAATGTGCCGCCGTCGAGGTAGACCTCGATTTCACCGTCTTTGAGGTGCCCGCGGATGAGCTCCTCGGAGAGCGGATCTTCGATGTAGCGCTGAATCGCGCGGCGGAGGGGCCGCGCGCCGTACGACCGGTCCTTGCACGTCTGCTCGATAATCCAGTCGACGACTTCCGGCGCGAGCAGCAGCCGAATCTTGCGGTCGACGAGGTTGTCGTTCAGCTGCTTGACGAGGAGATTTGTAATCGTGCGGAGGTCGTCGTCTGAAAGCGCCTCGAACACGATGATTTCATCGATACGGTTGATGAACTCGGGGTTGAAGGTCTTGCGGACCTCGCCGAGCACCATATCGTTCACGCTGCGGTTGATTGCGCCCGTATCAGACGCCTGGAAGCCCATCGACGCCTTCTTCTGGATGAAGCGGGCGCCGATGTTCGACGTCATGATGATGATGGCGTTCTTGAAGTTCACCCGGTTGCCGAGGCCATCCGTGAGGTGGCCGTCCTCGAACACCTGCAACAGGATGTTGAAGAGATCCGGGTGCGCCTTCTCGATCTCGTCGAGGAGGATGACCGAATAGGGATTGCGCTTCACCTTTTCGGTGAGCTGCCCACCCTCTTCGTGGCCGACGTATCCGGGCGGCGAGCCGATCAACTTCGACACGGAGTGCTTCTCCATGTACTCCGACATGTCGAAGCGAATCAGCGCGTGGTCGCTGCCGAAGAGGAAGTTCGCCAGCGCCCGGGCGAGCTCGGTCTTGCCGACGCCGGTCGGACCGAGGAATACGAAGCTGCCGACCGGGCGGTTCGGGTTCTTCAACCCGGCGCGGGAGCGGCGAATCGCGCGCGACAGCGCCGAAATCGCCTTCTCCTGCGAGATGACACGCTTGTGCAGCGCATCTTCCATGTGCAGGAGCTTGTCGCCCTCGTCCTGGTTGATCGAGGTCAACGGCACGCCGGTCCACTTCGAGACGACCTCGTCGATCTCGGCCTTGCCGACGACCACGCGGCGCGTGCTCGACTTGACGTCGAACTTCTCGCGGACAAACTGCAGGTTCTCGCGCGCCTGCACTTCCTGCTCGCGGTAGAACTGCGCCTTCTCGAAATTCTTCTCCGAGACCGCCGTCTCCATCTGTTCGACGGCGACGCGGATGCTCTTGTTGATCTCGCCGAATTCTTCGCTGTAGCCGGCCTCGCGCAGCTTGGCGCGGGCGCCGGCCTCGTCCACGAGATCGATCGCCTTGTCCGGCAGGAACCGATCGGTGATGTAACGGCTCGACTGGTAGACCGCGGCTTCGATCGCCTCGGTGGTGTATTCGACGTGATGGAAGGACTCGTAGCGGTCCTTCACCCCGAGGAGCACTTCGATCGTTTCTTTTTCGGTCGGAGGGTCGACCTTGATCGCCTGGAAGCGGCGTTCGAGCGACCGATCCTTCTCGATGTACTTCGCGGTACTCGGCGGGAGTCGTCGCGCCGATGCAGCGAATCTCGCCGCGCGACAGCGCCGGCTTGAGGATGTTCGCGGCGTCGAGCGAACCTTCGGCGGACCCGGCGCCGACGAGCGTGTGCAGCTCGTCGATGAACACGATGATGTTCGGGTTCTCGGTCAGCTCCTTCATGATCGCCTTGAGGCGCTCTTCGAACTGACCGCGGTATTCGTCCCGGCAACAATCAGCGAGATGTCGAGCGCGAGGATGCGCTTGTCGGCGAGGAAGTGCGGCACGTCCCCGTAGACGATCTTCTGCGACAGGCCCTCGACGATGGCCGTCTTGCCGACGCCGGGCTCGCCGATGAGCACGGCGTTGTTCTTCGTGCGGCGGCAGAGCACCTGCTGGACGCGCTCGATCTCGATGTGGCGGCCGACGAGCGGGTCGAGCTGGTTCTTCATCGCCGCGTCGGTGAGGTCGCGGCTGAACTCGGCGAGGAGCGGCGTTTCCTTGACGCGGGTGAGCGTCGTTTTCTCGTTCAGGAGCGCGACGATATCCTCGCGGACCGTGTTGAGGCGCATCCCCTTTTCCATGAGGATGGTCGCGGCAACCGAGCGCTCTTCGCGCAGGATGCCCAGGAGCAGGTGCTCCGTCCCGATGTAGTTGTGCAGCAGACGGTCGGCTTCTTCGGCGGCGTAATTCAGTACGCGCTTGGTCTCGGCGCTGAAGGGAATCTCGACCGAGGTCGAGACCTTCTCGCGAAACACGGTCCGGCCTTCGATTTCCTTGCGAATGCTTTCGAGAGAGAGATGCGAGCGGGCAAAGATGCGGCTGGTCAAGCCCTTGCCTTCGCGGATCAGTCCAAGGAGGAGGTGCTCGGTTTCAATCGAAATGCTGCCGAGCTGACTCGCCTCGTACCGGGCGAAGAAGAGAACCCGCCGCGCTCGTTCCGTGTAGCGTTCGAACATCCGGGTTACCTATGGTTTATCGGGTTGTAACCTGCATTCATTATACGACAGCGCTTGCGCGATCCGTTACGGCTAAGTGAGGCGTTCTACGGCAGTTAGTCGCCGTGACGAGCTCGTAACGGGTAAAAATGACATGCCAATGAGCCTCGGTCTCGGGGCGAGCGCTCGCCGATCCAACGCGATGTATGTCGAAGGGCCGGATGCCGGATAAGTTGAAGGCAGGGATTCCCCGGGAGGTAGAAGAGGCGGGCCGGCCGTGATGCGAAGTGCGATACCGATCGCACTCCGCAACCTGGCGCGTCTTACAGGACTGGCTTACTTGGTCACCGGCTTGTGCAGGCGCACTTCCGTCGCGACCTTCGTCGCCTCGTCGTACTTCGCCATCACCGAATCGCCGGCCTTCACGAAGTCCACGATCTGCGCCGGCTTCTTGTCGTCCTTCATCTTCGCGTCCTTGGTGCCGGCGCCGGTGCCGACCACCCTGGTCTTGCTGTCGACCGTCAGCTTGATCTCGGCGTCCTTCTCCTTGATCGTGATCGAGTCGGAGGCAACCGCCGATACCGTTCCGTTGACCGTCTTCTCTGCCGCCGCCGCGTGCAGGCTCACCGATGGCGACACCAGTACCGCGGTAAGAAAAAGAGCTCCCATCGATGCTGCAACCAACCGTTTCATCACACCCTCCTGAACGTTATGAACTTCGCCAGCGTCCCTCTACCGCTCTTACGGCGCGGAACCATTCGGCGTTCCATGTGCCGAGCTGACGCGGGTACAGGGTGTATCACGATTCGACGATCGCTTCGGCTTCAATTTCGACGAGCATGTCGGGATCGATCAGCCGGCTGACCTCCACCATCGTCGTCGCCGGGCGAATTCCGCCAAACACTTCGCCGTGCGCGCGGCCGATGACCTCCCAGTCGCGAATGATATTGGTGACGTACATTCTTGTACGCACGACGTGGCGCAGCGACGCGCCGGCGCTCTCGAGCGCGCGCTCGATGGTCGCCAGCGCCTGAATCGTCTGCGCTCGCGCATCCCCCTTGCCAACGAGGCTGCCGTCTTCGGCAATGGCCGTCGTACCCGAGACGTGGACGACATTCCCGACACGCACGGCCCGCGAATAGCCGACGAGGGGCTCCCACTTGAAACCGGTCGAAATATTCTGGCGTCCGGACATCGTCATACTCCTCTCAACCTGCCGTCTTCCAGGCGAAGAATTCGATCGCATGCCGCCGCGAGCTTGGGATTGTGCGTCGCGATGACCGACGTCAACCCCTGCTCGAGGTGCATCTCTTTCAGGAGATCGTGCAGCGTTTCCGCTGTGTGCTCGTCGAGATCGCCGGTGGGCTCGTCGGCGAGGAGCAGCGTCGGGCGCATCACCAGCGCGCGCGCGATCGCGACGCGCTGCTGTTCGCCGCCAGACAACATTCCCGGCCGATGCTCCAGCCGCGCGGCCAGCCCGACTCGCTCGAGGAGCAGCGTCGCGCGCTGCCGGCACTCGGCGTGCGGCCGGCGCGCAATCCGCAGCGGCATCTCGGCATTCTCGGCCGCCGTGAACTCCGGCAGCAGGTGGTGAAACTGAAAGACGAAGCCGACGTGCTGATTGCGGAACGCCACCAGCGCCGCATCCGACATGCTCCCGAGCTCGACGTCGCCGATCCGGACGGTCCCGGCGTCGACCGCATCGAGGCCGCCGAGCACGTGCAGCAGCGTGCTCTTGCCGACCCCGGATGCTCCCACGACGGCAACCATCTCGCCGCGCTCGAGCGTGAGGTCGAGGTCCTTGAGCACGGTCAGCGGCTTCTCGCCGACGACATAACTCTTCGAGAGCCCGGAGACGGAGATGAAAGGCATATTTCAGTCGTCGGTCGTCAGTCTTCAGTCGCAGTCGTCAGTCGGCAGTCGTCAGTCGGCAGTCGGCAGTCGGCAGTCGGCAGTCGGCAGTCGGCAGCGCGTCTATTGATACCGCAGCGCCTGCGCCGGATCCAGCTTCGAGGCCTGCCGCGACGGGTAGATCGTTGCCACGAAGCACACCAGAATCGCCGCCACCATGACGACGGCGAAATCGAACGGGAGCAGCCGGAACGGCACGTGCGAGATCTGGTAGACGTCGATGTTGACGCGAATCAGCTGGTAGTGGTCGAGCACGTAGATGAGCGCACAGCCGCCGGCCGCGCCAACGACCGTGCCGACGGTTCCAATCACCAGGCCCTGGAACATGAAGATGCGCCGAATGCTCGCCGCCGAACTGCCCATCGTCTTCAGGATGGCGATGTCCCGCGTCTTCTCCATGACCAGCAGCACGAGCGACGCGATGATGTTGAGGGCGGCGACCATCACGATGAGGCCGATGGTGATGGACATCGCCATCTTCTCTAACCACAGCGCCGAGAAGAGCGACTTGTTCATCTCCTGCCAGTCGTCGGCCTGATACTCAGACCCGAGTTGCGCCGGGAATGCCGTGCGCGACCTGCTGCGCGGCGAACAGCTCATCCACCTTGATCTCGATGAAGTCCGGGCGGCCGCGATCGAGGAACTTCTCCGCGACATTGAGGTGGATGTAGCCGTAGGCGTTGTCGAACTCGAAGAGACCGAGATTGAACGTCCCGACCAGCTTGAAGAAACGGCTCCCCGGAAGCAGACCGAGCGGGCTGAGCGGGCCTTCCGGCACCACGATTTCCACGCTGTCGCCGAGCCGCACGCCAAGCTTTTTCGCGAGATCGCCGCCGAGGACGATCCCCGCCATCACGCCTTGCGCCGGCGTCAGCGCGTTCAGATCTCCCGATGTCATCGAGCGCGCGACGTTGGTCACGCTGGGCTCGAGGTCTGGCGCGATGCCCTTGATCGTCATGAACTCCGGTCGCGCCAGCGCTCTTGATCAGCCCCTGCCCAATACGACCGGCGCCGCGCCGACGACGTGCGGCAGCGCCCGCACCTTCTTGACCTCTTCGTCAATCCCGCCGGACATCGTCTAACCCGCCGGCCTTGTAGACGATAGATGTGCGCCGTGGACCCGACGATGCGATCGCGAAGCTCGCCCTGCAGACCGGTCATCAGCGCCAGCACGATCAGCAGCGCCATCACGCCGACGGCGACGCCGACGGCGGAGATGAGCGAGATGAGCGAGATGAACGCCTGCTTCCTGCGCGCCAGCAGGTAGCGAACGGCGATGAAGAGCTCGAAGGGAAGATCCATAGCAATGCTGAATGCTGAATGCTGAATGCTGAAGTAAAGGATGAATGCCTTAATTCAGCATTCAGCATTCGAACATTCAGCATTGTTTAACGTCCTCTCATGAGCGGGAAGAGAATAACGTCCCTGATCGACGGGCTGTTGGTCAAAAGCATCACCAGCCGGTCGATGCCGACGCCTTCGCCGGCTGTCGGCGGCAGGCCTGTACTCGAGCGCCCGGATGTAGTCCTCGTCCATGACGTGG
This sequence comes from uncultured Acidobacteriota bacterium, assembly GCA_963830815.1. GTDB lineage: Bacteria > Acidobacteriota > Vicinamibacteria > Vicinamibacterales > 2-12-FULL-66-21 > DATBJJ01. The sequence continues at coordinate 56,470 of CAWHNN010000004.1, forward strand.
GCTTCGAGGTCACCGGCGTCCCTGCCCTTCAGCTGCGCCTCGAACCGGCGGCGCTGTTCCGCCGGGTCGTTCAACTCGCTGAAGGCGTTCGCCACTTCGAATCCGCCGATGTAGAGCTCGAAACGCTCCACCGTATCGGGGTCGTCGGGCTTCTGCTTCGACAGCGGCGACACCTCGGTTGGAAAGTCGTAGACGAAAGTCGGTTGCACGAGGTCGTGCTCGTTCAGGCGTTCGAAGATCTCGGTCGCGATCTTTCCGGCGCCCCAGGCCGGCTGAACCTCGAGCTTCAGCTCACGCGCGATGGCGGCGGCACGCTCGCGATCGCGGAGATCGGCATCGCTGATGTCGCGGCCAAGGCGCTCGCCGGCAGCCCGCCGCGCGCCCTCGCGCAACGAGACGCGGCGATAGGGCGCGGCAAGCGAGATGTCGTGCTCACCGAACTTGACCTGGTCGCTGCCGGTCGCCTCGCGGGCGACGGTCGAGATCATCTCTTCCGTCATGACCATCAGCGCTTGATAGTCGCTGTACGACTGGTAGAACTCGAGCATCGTGAACTCGGGATTGTGCTGCGTCGAGATGCCTTCGTTCCGGAAATTGCGATTGATCTCGTAGACGCGTTCGATGCCGCCCACCGTCAGACGCTTCAGATAGAGCTCCGGCGCGATACGCAGGAAGAGCTGCATGTCGAGCGTGTTGTGATGGGTCACGAACGGCCGGGCGAGGGCGCCGCCAGGAATCGGCTGCATCATCGGCGTCTCGACTTCGAGATAACCCCGCGCATTGAGAAACGTCCTGATGCCGGCGAGAACGCGGCTGCGCACCTCGAACACGCGGCGCGAGTCCGGATTGACGACGAGATCGAGGTAGCGCTGACGGTAGCGGACCTCGATGTCGCTCAGCCCATGCCACTTCTCCGGCAGCGGCAGGAAACACTTCACGAGGAACTCGAGCTTCGTGACGTGAATCGTGAGCTCGTTGGTGCGGGTGCGAAAGAGGTAGCCCTCGACACCGATGAAGTCGCCGAAGTCCAGCAGCTTGAAAATCGAGAAGTCCCGGGCGCTGACCGAGTCCTGGCGGATGTAGGCCTGAATCTGCGGCTCCCCGTCCGAGAGCGCGACGAAGTTGGCCTTGCCAAAGCTGCGGATCGCCAGGATGCGGCCGGCGGTCCTGGTCTCGATGCGTTCGGCAGTCAGCTCCTCGCCGGTGCGCGCGCCGTAGGTGGCCACGAGCTCGCGGACGCCATGCGTACGCTCGAATTCGTGCGGGTACGGATCGACGCCAAGCGCCTTGAGCGCATCGAAATTCGCGCGCCGCTGCACGACCTGGTCGGACTCCTTTTGCGCCGCGTCGATCTTCTTCTCGGTCTCGTTCATGCTCTCTTTTGCCCTTCGAGTAGCGAAGGTGACGAAGTTCACGGTGTTCAACACGAAGGCACGAAGTTTCGAAGACGACACGAAGGATGTGGACCGTCTGCTGGCACCGCGCTGTGCGCGGTGGGGTGAGGGCGAGCGTCCGAGAGGAGAACATCCTGCGGAATCGCGCAGGATGCTCTCCTCTCGGACGCTCGCCCTCACCCCTACGCCGGCCTACGGCCGGCGTGCCAGCAGACTCAACGTTCGAATCAACGCGCTCTTCTCCGTGCGTCTTCGTTACTCCGTGTCTTCGTGTTGAATCCCGTTATCTCCGCCGCCTCCGTCTGCCAGCGCTTTCCTCACCGCGTCCAGCACGCCGTTCACGAACGCGACGGATTCGTCGCCGCTGAACGTCCGCGCGAGCTCGAGCGCCTCGTTGATTACAACCTTTGGCGGTGTCTCCGGGTGCGTCAGCAGCTCGCATACTGCAACCCGCAGCACCAGGCGATCGATTACTGCCATCCGCTCGAGCCGCCAGTTGTGCGCATGCGCCCCAAGCAGCTGATCGATCGCGACTACGCGCGTCGTCGTTTCCTTGACCAGCTCGTTCGCAAACTCGCGAAGCTTGTCGCTCATCTCGGCGTCGCCGCCGGCCGGTGCATCGCCCTCGGGATGATCTTCGGAACGCTCGAGGCGCCAGTAGCTGCCGATGGTTTCCTGCGGTCCCATGCGGCCCACTTCGGCCTGATAGAGCATCTGCAGCGCTGACTCGCGGGCGCGGCGCCGACCGGTCGGATCGACCCGCGTCATGACGAGGCAAACCCGGCAGGTCGCGCCCGATGCAAGCGGCGAAAGAGCTGCGCCATCTCGATGGCTGCCGCGGCCGCTTCGAAGCCTTTGTTGTCGCGGCCGCCGCCGGCCCGCTCTTCCGCCTGCTCCCAGCTGTCGGTCGTCAGCACGCCAAACGCCATGGGCACGCCGGTGTCGCCGGACGCCTCCTGGATACCGTGCGCCACCGACGCCGAGATGTATTCGAAGTGCGGCGTCGCGCCGCGTATCACGCAGCCGAGACAGACAACCGCGTCGAACGTTCCGGTTTCGGCAAGGGAACGGGCCGCCTGCGGCAGCTCAAACGCACCGGGCACGCTTACGACCTCCACGTCGTCTGCGCGGGCGCCGGCCTCGTCGAGCGCGCGGCGCGCGCCGTCGCGAAGCGACTCGGTGATCGCGTCGTTGAAGCGCGAGTACACGATCGCGAAACGGAATCCGGAAGCTCCCGACAACGGGCCCGATGTATCTGCAGTGCCGCTGCGCACGCTATCTCCCCTTGAACTCTGGCTTGCGCTTCTCGAGAAATGCTCGTGTGCCTTCGCGCATGTCTTCGGTGCTCGCAACCAGACCGAAAAGCGCGGCCTCGAACGCGAGACCCTCGGCGCAGGGACATCTGCAATCCCTTGTTGACCGCCTCGATGATGTAGCGGGCGGCAATGGGCGGCTTGCTCGCGAGCAGTTCGCGCCAGCGTCGTCGACTTCCTCGCGCAGCGCGGCCGCCGGCACGACACGATTGACCAATCCGAGCCGCAGAGCCTCGGCGGCACCGACCTGTTGGCCGGTCAACATCAACTCGAGCGCAGGCCCGGCGCCGACGAGACGCGCCAGCCGCTGTGTGCCGCCGTAGCCGGGAATCAGGCCGAGATTGATCTCCGGCTGACCGAGTTTCGCCGTGTCCGCCGCGATACGAAGCGTGCACGCCATCGCGAGCTCACAGCCGCCGCCGAGCGCGAAACCATTGATGGCGGCGATTGTCGGTTTGCCGAGGTTCTCGAGGAGATCGAAGACGCGCTGGCCACGAAGGGCCTGTTCGCGGGCAGTCGTCGGGCGTCTGCTTCGCCAGCTCGTTGATGTCGGCGCCGGCAACGAACGCCTTGTCGCCAGCTCCGGTAATCACGATGACGCGGACAGCCTCGTCGCGCCCGAGATCGACTAGCGCGGTCTCGAGCTCGTCCAGCGTCCTGGCGCTGAGGGCGTTCATGACCGCGGGACGGTTGATCACGAGGCGCGCGCACGCGCCGTCGTGCTCGACCTGAATCGTCTCGAACGTGCGCGATCCGTCGCTCATAGGAAAAGAACAGGAAAAAGGCGAAAGCGCCGAACTCGAAGTATAACCCGGCGATCACGCCGCTTCTGGCGGAACCCGCCCTTCAGGCCGCAAATTGCGCCAGGTTTTCGGCGGCAGCAGCCGGACGTCAGGTCGCCCGCCGGTACTGCCAGGCGCGTCACGACAAAGCGGAGGAGAAGGACGACGACGACCCCGGCAGTCGCCCCGAGAAAGTCCGCGAACAAGTCGTGAACGTCGGGACTGCGGCCGGGCGTAAATGACTGGTGAATCTCGTCAAACGCGCCATAGAGCGTCGCGAGCACGACCGCGAGGGCGCCGGTCCGCGGCGTCACCAGGGCCAGTCGCGCCTCCGCCAGCGGGAATGAGGAACAGAACGCCGAGCACCGAATACGCCAGCAGGTGCTCCGGCCTTGTCCCAGAAGCCCCAGGACGGAAGCTCGTCCCCGGGCACCGACGAAGCAAAGAAGATGAACCCCATGTAGAAGATCGGCGGGGCCCACCGCAGCACGCGCGTCAAGAACGGGGATCGTGGCTCGAAGGGACTCACAGCGGCAGCGGATACATGAGCCAGCCGAGCACTACGGCCGTTGCCACGAATCCGCCGAACATCATGCCGCCGAGACGTATCTGCTGACGCGGATCGTCGCGCAACAGCGTGGCAAATACGGTCGACACGAGAAACGCGAAGAGCACGAGGAGCAGGAAGTGGCTCGTCACTTCCGCCCCATTGCGATGTCGAAAGCGTCGAGGACGACGAGAAAATTCAGCAGACCGGCGACGATGAGAAAGCTGTTGCCGTACTCGTAGGTCGTGGCCGTCACTTCGCCGGCGCCGGCGCCCGAGCATGCGCACGAGGATCCACGGGCACGCCGAGCCCGATGTCAGCCACCGCTGCCAGTGCCACGAGCGGATCGGAAAGCTCGAACGGGAATACACGGCCGCGCAGCGCCAGCCCGACGACGAACATCACGGTCAGCACGACCAGGAAGACAGCGGCCTTCTGCCGGCGGCCGAGCCAGAAATGCGCGGCGCCAGGTATGGCCCAGGCGAGCACGCAGACGAGCGTCAGCGTGCCGGGTTCCCCGGCTGCGCGAGTAGTGTCCGCCGTGCTGGTCTTGGTCGCCATCTACAATCACTGTCTCCGCTAACCAGCGATCATATCGCATCGCTCGGACGCGCCAGCGATCGGACGATGACAACGGCCGCCGCGAAACCCAGGGGAAGCCGGTCAACAGGCGCACGATGTTCGTCGTGTGAATCAGCCCCAGCCATTCCAGTGCCACCGTCGACTGCGATCGGCAGAGCGGCCATTGCCAGCAGCAGCCGGCTGGTCGCGGCGGATATCGAGCCGCGGCGGCGTGACGCAACCAGCAGGCCGACAGCGCCGGACAGGTAAAGGCCGAAACAACGGGCGCAGACCGGCAACTGCGCGCCCGCGAGGTGAAAGGACCGTTCCGGACGCTGATGGCAGACGAGCGACCCGGCGTGGTAGACGGCCATGTCAGCGCCTGAGAGCCGGCCGCTGGCGAGCGCGACGGGCGACGTCAAGAGGAGCATCAGCCACACCAGCGCCGCACCCGTGAGGCCCAGCCTCAGGTTCACGCAGCTGATCTCGTGACGGCCGAAGTTGGCCTCGTACCGGGCAACGAATTCCGCCCAGGTGAAGGCATGGCTCTGGCCGCCAAGGTGCTCGAGCGCGTAAGTCGCCGCCACGGCGCCCAGCCGGGCGCACACCTCGTAGCGCGGCGCTCTGCGCCAGGCCCTTCATGAACCGCGCGGAAGGCATCGCCGACGCCGGTCGGATCGACGATACGCTGACGGCGGCACCGCCGGCACATCCGTTGCGGCCTTCGCGCGTGTAAATCGAGCAGCCCTCTTCGCCGCGCGTGATGACGAGCGTCTCCGTGTGCATCGAGCACTGATGTTCTCGTCGATGCCGGTCTTCTGCCGCATCAGCTCGAACTCGTAGTCGTTGCAGATGACGAGCGTCGAGCGCTTCGAAGCCGGTCTGCAACTCCGGCCCCGACATGCGCGCGCACTGCTGGCCCGGATCCCAGATGAACGGCATGCCGAGCGTGCGGCACTCCTCCGCGTACTGCACCATCGCCTGCGGGATCGTTCGGCGAGATGATCGCCAGCGCGCAGTCCGTCGACGCCGCGGAACGACAGCTCGCGCGGCGTTGGCCATCGCCCCGTGTAGAACGACGCGATCTGGTTGCTCTCGGTGTCGGTGCTGCAGAAGAACGACGCCGTGAACTTCCCCGTCACTTCGCGCGACGAGCGAGGTGTCGACGCCCGCGGCCTCGAGCCAGCGCCGATAGTCGTCGAAATCCTGGCCCGCCGTCGCCATCAGGCGCGGCCGCTCGCCGAGGAGCGCGAGCGTGTAGGCGATGTTCGGCGCGCAGCCGCCACGCCGCTTGTCCATCGTGTCGACGAGGAAGCTGAGGCTCACCCGGGACATGTGCTCCGGCAGGAAGTGCTCCGTGAACTTGCCGGGAAACGACATCAGGTAGTCGAACGCGATCGAACCGGTGACGACGATGCTCATAGTTGAGTGTCTGATTCCTGTCTGTCACGAGTCACGGTGCTCACGAAGCGCTCGACGCCACGACGAGCACGAGGATCCCGAACGTCGACCATCGGACCCTCGAGTCTCGCGGCCATCGTGCGAGCCGAGTCTCTGACCCTAAAGGTACTTGCCAACGATCGGCGCCAGATCGCGTCTTGACGTCCGCCGGCACCGCGTCGGGACGCGTGATGATCGCGTGCTTCAGCGCGCGTCGCGCACTCGCACGTGCGCTCGAACGGCAGCGCCTCGACGGCGCTGGCGATGACCTGCTGCGCCGTCTTCGCGTTCTGCGTCAGGTTGGCGATGATCATCTCGACCGTCACCTGGTCGTGCTCGGGATGCCAGCAGTCGTAGTCGGTGACGAGCGCGATCGTCGTGTAGCAGATCTCCGCCTCGCGCGCGAGCTTGGCCTCCTGGAGGTTGGTCATGCCGATGATGTCCATGCCCCACGAGCGATAGAGCTTCGACTCGGCCAGCGTCGAGAACTGCGGCCCTTCCATGCAGACGTACGTGCCGCCCTTGTGCACCGTCGCGCCGGCCGTCTGCGCCGCGCTGAACGCCAGCGCGCTCAGCGGCGCGCAGAACGGGTGCGCGAAGCCGACGTGGCGACGAGGCCGTCGCCGAAGAACGTCGAGATCCGGCCGCGCGTGCGGTCGAAGAACTGGTCGGGAATGACCAGGTCCATCGGCTTGTACTCCTCCTTCAGGCTGCCGACCGCGCTCGCCGACAGGATGTATTCGACGCCGAGCGCCTTGAAGCCGAAGATGTTCGCGCGGAAGTTCAGCTCCGACGGCAGTAGCGATGTCCGGCGCCATGCCGCGCCAGAAACGCGACGCGCTTGCCGCGCAGCGTGCCGATGACATAGGAGCCGACGGCTCGCCGAAGGGCGTCTGGACGCTGCGCTCCTCGCGGTCGGTGAGCTCCGCCATGTCGTACAGACCGCTGCCGCCGATGATGCCGATTGTGATCATACGATGAAATGCTGAATGCTGAATGTGGAATGCTGAATCGAAGCTGAAGGGTGAAGGGTTCGAAGGGATGCTGCACACTGCAGTGCCGCTCGACCCGCTTCCGGCCGTTCACTTCGCGGATGTAGCCGGCAGCGATGTCGGGATCGTGCTCGAAGAATATCAGATACTCGCGGTCGATCGCCTCGCGCACGAACGCGCGTTTGAACGCCAGCGTATCCATCGGATAGAGGTCGTAGCCCATGATCCACGGCTCGTCGACGTGCGCCGCCGTCGGGATCAGGTCGGCGGCGAAGACCGCCGTCCGTCCGCCTGACTCGATGACACGATCTGATGATGCATGGTGTGGCCGCCGGTGCGCACGACGCGGACGCCCGGCATGATCGCGTCGTCGCCGGCGACGAGATCGAGGACGCCGGCCTCGGCCAGCGGCACGAAGTTCTCCTTCAGGTAGCTCGCGCGATTGCGCTCGTGCGGATGCGTCGGCATCCTCCCACTCCGCGGTCCGCACGACGTAGCGCGCGCGGGGAAACGCCGGCGACAGCTGGCCGCGCGCTGTCTCGCGACGTGAAGCCGCCGGCATGATCGAAATGCAGGTGCGTGGCCAGCACGATGTCGATGGATTCGCGGCTCAGACCGGCATCCGCCAGCGAATGGTCGAGGTTCCTCGCAGCGATCGATGCGCGTAGATGTCGGTGCTCTTCGCGTCCATCTTGCCGCCGATGCCGGCGTCGATGAGCATGCGTCTTCTCGCCCGGACGAGTAGCGGCCGGAGCCCCAGGCGGATGCGGTTGCGGTCGTCGGCCGGGGCCCGCTTCTCCCACAGCGGCTTGGGCACGACGCCGAACATGGCGCCGCCGTCGAGGCGGAAGCTGCCGTCCCGAGCGGCATCAGGACGAGATCGCCGAAAGTCATCGACGGCTATCGCTTCCGGATCCGAGCCTCGAGTGTCGAGCCCGACATCTCCTTGAGCTCGACCAGGACGCCGTGCGCGCTCGCCGGGATGCACGAAGGCGACGAGCGATCCGTGCGCACCGGGCCGCGGCGTCTTCGTCGATCAGGCGGACGCCGCGTGCCTTGAGGCGCGCGAGCGCCGCACGAATGTCCGGAACCGCAGCGTGACGTGATGGAGGCCCGGGCCGCGCTTCGCCAGGTACTTCGCAATCGGAGAGTCTTCTGCCGTCGCCTCGAGCAGCTCGAGCGCGGCTTCGCCTGCCGGAATGAAATGCGCCCGCACGCGCTGCGACGGCACCTCTTCAGGCGTCGTCGACAGCCAGCCCGAGCGCGTCGCGGTAGAACGCGAGGGCGGCCGCGACGTCCGACACGGCGATGCCGATGTGGTCGACCCGTGTCGCCACGGATTCGGCACGCGCAACGGCCTTGTCGCCAACCGTCCTGGCGACGATGGCGTCAGCCGCGGAGTACGGGATCGATCTCGCGTGTCGGCGATGCGATCCAGCACCCGCTCGAGCTCGCCCGGTCCGAGCACGTGCGCTCGGCGTGCTGCAGCAGCGCTGCGCCAGCAGCTCGCGCAGGCGCCATTCCGCGCGCGCGCGGCGGCGCGCTGTCCCGCGATCGAGACGAATGCGCTCGGAACCGATCGATCGTCGGCAGCAGTTCGGCGACGCCCTTGCCGGTGGTCGCTTCCGTCTTGAGGATCGGCGGCCGCCATTCGTCCGGTGCCGTAATGAATGCAGCGACAACACGCGCTTCGATTGACGCGACAGTCCGATCGGCGCCCTCGCGATCTGCCTTGTTGACGACGAAGATGTCGGCAATCTCCATGATTCCGGCCTTGAGCGCCTGGACCTCGTCGCCGCTGCCCGGCGCCACCAGTCACGATCGAGATGTCCGCCGTGCGGACGATCTCGACTTCGTCCTGGCCAACGCCCACGGTCTCGATGAGGACGACGTCCTTCCCCGCGGCGTCGAAGGCAAGCGCAACGTCGCTCGTGGCGCGCGCCAGTCCGCCAAGGTGGCCGCGCGTCGCCATGCTGCGGATGAAGACGCCGGCATCGCTGGCATGCGACTGCATCCGCACGCGATCGCCAAGGATCGCGCCGCCGGTGAACGGGCTCGTCGGGTCGACGGCGACGATGCCGACCGTACGGCCCGAGGCGCGGATGGCCGCCGTCAGCTTGTCGACGAGCGTGCTCTTGCCGGCGCCGGGCGGCCCCGTGACGCCGATCAGGAACGCGCGGCCGGTGCTGGCAAAGATCCCGCGGATGAGATCGGCGCCGGCCGGCGATTCGTCCTCGATCAGTGAGATCGCCCGCGCCAGAGCGCGCGGGTCGCCCGCGAGGACACGCTCGGCCAGAGTTGCCTGGGTCACTGCGCCAGAAGTTGTCGGGCGATGACGAGACGCTGAATCTCGCTCGTGCCTTCGCCGATGGTCAACAGCTTGACGTCGCGGAAAAACTTCTCCGCCGGGTAGTCCTTCACGAAGCCGTAGCCGCCGTGAATCTGCACGCAGTCATCGGCGGCCTTCACCGCGATTTCGCTGGCAAACAGCTTGGCCGTCGACGACTCGCGCGTCGTCCGCGCGCCGCTGATCGCGGAGGTAGGCGGCACGGTAGGTCAGGAGCCGCGCCGCCTCGATGCGCGTCGCGTTGTCGGCCAGCTTCCACTGGATCGCCTGGAACCCGGCAATCGGCTGGCCGAACTGCCGCCGCTCCTTCGCGTAGTTGAGCGCCGCTTCGTAGGCGCCCTGCGCCAGGCCGACCGAGAGGGCCGCAATCCCGATGCGGCCGCCGTCGAGCACCTGCAGCGTGTTGATGAAGCCCTGCCCCTCCTCGCCGAGCAACTGGTCGGCTGGCACGCGGCAATTGTCGAACAGGACCTCGCTCGTATCGCTGGCGCGCATGCCGAGCTTGTTTTCTTTCTTGCCCGGCGACATGCCCGGCGTCCCGTGCTCGACGATGAAAGCCGAGATGCCGCGATGGCCCTTGGCGCGGTCGGTGACGGCGATGACGACCATCACGCCACCGATGCGGCCGTGCGTGATGAACGTCTTCGAACCGTTGATGACCCAGCCGTCGCCCTGCACGCACGGCCGTCGTTCGCATGCCTGCGGCATCACTGCCGGCGCCAGCTTCGGTGAGCCCCCAGGCGCCCCAGCACTTCACCCTGCACCAGACGCGGGAGAAAATGCTTCTTCTGCTCGTCGGTGCCGAACAGCGAGATGTGGGCGGAGCACAGTCCGTTGTGCGCGGCGACCGAGAGCGCTACCGACGGACAGACACGCGCCAGCTCCTCGATGCAGATGCAGTAGTCGACCGCCGACAGCGCGGCGCCGCCGTACGCCTCGGGAAACTGCACCCCGGCAAGGCCGAGGGCCGCCAGCTTCGGCAGGAGCTCCGTCTGGAAAATGCTGCGCCTCGTCCCACTCCATGACGTGCGGGCGAATCTCGGATTCCGCGAACTCGCGGACCGTGCGGCGCAGCAACTCCTGTTCTTCAGTCGGCCGAAAGTCCATTGACGGTGAATGTATCACGCGGCTCGGGGCCCACGGTTCGGTCTCGCGGTTCGGTCGGCGCCCATCGTCGGCTATCCTGAGGCATGCTCAATCGCGCCCGGTGGCTCTTCCTTATGTCGCGCTCCTCGCGTTCCCGTCCGACGGCTTCCGCTGACATCACCGCCTTCCTCGGCACCAACCCGACGCCGGTAAACCGCGTGACGACGGGTTTCGGCGTCGGAGCCGGGCTCGTGATCGTGGGGTTCGAGTTCGAGTACGGCCACACGCGGGAGAATCTCGACGAGCTGGCGCCGAGCCTGCGGACGTTCATGTTCAACGGCCTGCTGCAGACACCCATTCCGATCGCCGGCATGCAGTTCTACGGCACGGCCGGCGGCGGCGTCTATCACGAGTCGCTCGGCGAACTGCAGACTGTCTGAAACGAACGTGGGGATCAACTTCGGCGGCGGGCGTGAAGGTCAATCTGGCGGGGCCGCTGCGGTTGCGCTTCGACTACCGGATATTCACGCTGCAGGGCGAGCCCGCGGCACTCGAAACCCCAACGCTTCTATGCGGGATTGAATCTGAAGTTCTGAGCACGCGGACGGGCTGGTGATGCCCGGTGCAACAAGTACCTGGCGTTCGATCGAACCAGCGAACTACGCGAACCCCGGGCAGCCTGCGTACATCCTACTTGACTGGCGTCAGGTTGAGCTTGTTGTAGCCGGCCGCGAAGGCGCCAGTGCGCCTTCTTGGACCACTCGCTGGTCTCGGGCGCGCGAGTTCGTCCGGCGTCAGCACCTTCTGCAGCGAGTGCAAAGAGCTCGTACTCCGCATCCTTCATGGCGGGGTCGACAGAGGACGACGTAAAGCGCGTTGCCGGCCGGCGGCGCCTTCCGACGATTTATACACCTTGAGGCTCGACAGCTGACCTTGACCACGGCGTCGTCGGTCTTGCCGGCGCCAGCGCTCAACTTGGCAACCAGCTCCTCAAAGACGGCCGTCTGATCGCGCTTGATCTGGACGAGCAGAAGCCCGGCCTCGGTCGTGAAAGCGAGCTTCGGGGGTCCGGCGGGCTGGCCGGAGGGCGGCGCCTGCTGCGCTGGCCGCTGGCCGGCGGGAGGGGTCTGAGCGAAGAGCGCCGCAGGCGCGAGCGCAACCATGAGACAGCATCGGGGCACAAGTGGTGAAGGGGCGACGCATTCAAACTCCTCCTTAAACAGACACAAACAAACTCACCGTGCGATCTCCGCCGATCGTCGGTGATACCGAGGTCACGAAAGGCGACACTTTACCGTACCCGGCGTCGCGCGGCTACCGCCGTGGGACCGAAGGTCGTCACACAAAAATCTGCATGATTTCATTAGCAACAAGCATACCCTCGCGGGTCAGCCGCAAGCCGATTGCCGTCGCGGACCAGCACGCGCGCCTCGAGAAAGGGCTGCAGCCCGGCGCCAAAACGCTCCCAGACATCGACGCCGTAACGGCTGCCAACGTCCTCCATATCCACGCCTTCCGTCAGCCGCAGGCCGGTGAACATCGCGTCTTCCAGCCGTTCCCGGCGGTCATGACGCGACGCGTCGATCGCCGGCGTCTGCCGCCTTCGCTACGCGATCAATGTACTCAGCCGTGGCCGCGACATTCTTCCACCGCTCGCCGCCCCGGGTGGAATGGGCGCCGCAGCCGAAGCCAATCCATTCGCCGTCCGTCCAGTATTTCAAATTGTGGCGCGACTCCCGTCCCTCGCGACACACGTTCGAGATCTCGTACTGTCGATAGCCCGCGCGATCGAGCGCGCTGAGGCCCGTCAGGTACATCTCCGCCGCGTCCTCGTCCGGCGCCTGGGACCAGCCGCCGCGCGCCATCTCTTCCTTGAGCGGCGCATTCGGATACAGCTCCAGCAGATAGAGCGACACGTGATCGGGCCCGAGCGTCGATCACTCCCTCGACGCTCTCCAGCCAGTTCGCGATCGACTGCTCGGCAGCCACATCATCAGATCCAGGCTGATGTTGTCGAAGCCGGCACCCGCGCGCTTCGGCGAACGCCGACCGCGCCCGATCCGCCGAGTGCAGCCGGCCCAGCCGCGACAGCTCGTCGGCCGCAATGATTGGACACCGAAACTGACCCGATTGACGCCCGCGGCGCGAAAATCCCTCATCCTTGAGACGTTCGAGGTCTCCGGATTGGTCTCGAGCGTGATTTCCGGGTCGTCCGTTACCGCGAAGGCGGGCCGGCAGGCGTCAATCAGGCGCGGCGATTTCGGCGGGATCGAGAAGCGACGGCGTCCCGCCGCCAAAAAAGATGGTGTCGGCCTTTTCACCGCGGCCGGTGCGTCAGGATCTCACGCTCGAGCGCCGCAACGTAGCGGTCCTTGACGGCGGCGTCGAAGAGCCCGCGGTTGAAGTTGCAGTAGTTGCAGATGGACGAGCAGAACGGGACGTGCAGGTAGAGGCCGAGCAGCCGTGGACACTAACTTCCGGCCTTGCCGCCCGTCCAGCCGAGCTCCGCGCGGCCGTCGTTCTTCAGCTGGGCCCGCAGCGTGCCCTTGGCCCGCGATGGCAGGCGGCTCCGCTGCTCGCCCATGACCTTCCATTGCGTCAGCGAGGTCCTCGACGCTGCCGTTTGTCGGCAGCAGGCGATAGTCGGCGCCGCCGCAGTCGATGAAGTCACACATCTCGTGCATGCGTGAGTACATGCGCGAGCCGACCCGCACGCGGAGCGAGTCGAGCGCTTCGGCGTCGGGATTGTCCGCGTAGTTCGACGTGAAGATCGTGACCAACCGGTGGTTGTAGCGCGAGTTGACGATAAAGGTCATCGTCTCTTCGACCCATTCCGTCGGTCTTGTCCTTGCCGACGTCGTCAAGGACCAGCAGCGGGACCGAGAGGAGCGGCTGCAGAATCTGCATCTCGGCCGTTTTCATCACCGGGTTGTAGGTGCTGCGAATCAGCCGCAGCAGGTCTGTGACCTCGTAGAAGAGCGCCTTCGCACCCGCGCGCGAGCGCGCTTCTCAGCGCGGCGACGGCCAGATGGGTCTTGCCGATCCCGTGCGGGCCGATCAGGCAGAGGCCTTTGGCGCCGGCGGGGAAATTTTCGGCGAAGCGGCGAACCGCGGCTACCGCGTTGACCAGCTTCTCGTTGCGGTAGACCTGGAAGTTGTCGAAGTCGCAGCGGCGATAGCGCGGCGGGATGCGGGCGTCCTCGAACAGGCGGCGCGTGTGCTCGCCCTGCCAGCACTCGCAGCGCACGACGCGCCGCACGCCGTCGACCTCAACAGGCTTCCAACCGGTATCGTCGCAGGTGGAGCACATGGGCAAGTGCTGAATGGCGAATGCTGAATGCTGAATGCTCGGAGTTGTATGTCAATTGTAACCGACTCCGCCATTCAGCATGCACTTCAGCATTCACGCGGCATCGTCATCGATTCAGTCATCGGCGTCGGTCTTGCGCTCGCACCAGATCGGTCGGCGCCGACTTGACCATCGCCGTGCCGAGGCGCTGCTCCCAGTCGCCGATGCCGCGCGACAGCTCGTGCTTGACGAACTCCATGAACTCGTTGACCTCGTGCTGCATCGCCTCGATCTTGCGGCGCATGTTGAGGATGATCTCGACGCCGGCGAGGTTGACGCCCAGGTCTCTCGTCAGCGACAGGATCGTCTCCAGCTGTTCGAGATCCTCTTCTGAATAGAGCCGGGTATTGCCCTCCGTGCGCGACGGCTTGAGCAGGCCTTCGCGTTCGTAGAGGCGCAGCGTCTGCGGGTGAATGCTGTACTTCTGCGACACCGCGCTGATCATGTAATAGGCTTTGGCGCCGGTTTTCTTGGGCATCGTCCGCTCTGGCCCTTCAGGCGTCGAGATTCTCGAAGCGCCCGCTCCTGACATCGTCTCTGTTGATCGCCGCGAACTCGCGCATGATTTCTATCGATCGCTCGTCGAGCTTCCGCGGCAGGACCAGCGTGACATCGAACAGCAGATCGCCGCGGCCGCCGCTCGACCGGACGAGTCCGCCGCCGGCAACGCGCAAGCGCTGCCCGGCTTGCGTTCCTGCCGGCACGTGCAGCTCGATGGTGCCCTCGAGCGAGGGCACCGGAATCGCCGCGCCCAGCGCCGCTTCGTGCACCGCCACCGGCAGGGGACAGACGAGGTCGTCACCCTCGCGACGGAAGAACGGGTGCGGCTGAACGTGGACGGTGATGTAGAGATCGCCGGGCCCGCCGCCGTGACGGCCCGCGTGTCCCATCTCGCGCACTCGCAGCCGTCCGCCATCAGTGATGCCGGCAGGCACCGCGACGGCAACGGCTTCGCTTCGCACGTTGCGCCCCTGTCCCGCGCAGACCGCGCAGCGGGCGCGAGTCTGTCGGCCTTCTCCGCCGCACGACGCGCACGGCTTCGAGAACCGCATGTGCCCCCGCGCCCAGGGGATCTGTCCCAGCCCCTGGCATTCGCGACAGGTCATTTCGGGAATCGCCACCTGGCCGGCGCCGCCGCACGCGCCGCAGAGGACCTGCCGCGTCACCAGCACCTGCCGCTCGACGCCGAGCACCGAATCAGCGAACGAGATCGTGACCGCAGCATGCAGGTCGACTCCGACTTCTGGTCGATTCGCTCCCGCCCCCGGCATCGGGTGCAGGACTTCAGCGAACAGCTCGCTGAACGTCGACGCCTGTGCGCCGCGCTTCGCGGCTGAAAAATCGAACTCGGCGAACACGAACGACGCCGATTCGATCGCGGGCGATCCGCCCGGCCCCGCCATGTCGTACTGCCGCCGCCGCCCCGGATCGACCAGCGTCTCGTACGCTTCGACGATCCGCTCGAACATCTCCTCGGCCGCGCGATCGCCCGGGTTGACGCCCGGGTGATAGCGGCGCGCCAGCCGGCGGTACGCCCGCTTGATGTCGTCCGTGCTCGCTTCCTGCGGCACGCCGAGGATGGAGTAGAAGTCCATCGACGTTCAGAGTTCGGGTTCAGCGTTCAGGGTTCGGGGTTCGAGGTTCGGGGTCGTATCGTCCAGCGGTCAGGAACTTGAACCCGTGAACTCGAACCCTGAACCTGAACCCTGAACCCCGATCCGTTACTTCTTCTCTTCTTCAACGACCTCCGCATCGATGACGTCACCGCTATCGCGGCTCTCGCCACCGCCGGACGCGCCAGCCCCGCCACCGGGCTGACCACCGGGCGCGCCGCTCGCGCTCGCGGTCTTATACATGGTCTCGGCCGCCTTGTGCTGCGCGGTATTCAGCGCCTCGAGCTTGCGCTTCATGTCGTCGACGTCGTTTTTCTCGATCGCCTTCTTCAGCTCCTCGATGGCCGATTCGATCGGCGCCCGGTCTGACGCCGACAGCTTGTCGCCGGCATCCTTCACCATCCGCTCGGCGGCATATGCCGCCTGATCGGCCTGGTTACGGGTCTCGATCTCTTCCTTGCGCTTGCGATCATCTTCCGCGTGCGACTCTGCTTCCCGCATCATGCGGTCCACTTCGTCCTTGTTCAGACCGCTCGACGCCGTGATGGTGATCTTCTGTTCCTTGCCCGTCGCCTTGTCGGTCGCCGTGACATTGACGATGCCGTTGGCGTCGATGTCGAAGGTGACCTCGACCTGCGGCACGCCACGCGGCGCCGACGGCAGGCCCGACAGGTGGAACTTGCCGAGCGTGCGGTTGTCGCGCGCCATCGGCCGCTCACCCTGGAGCACGTGCACTTCGACGCTCGTCTGGTTGTCTGCAGCCGTCGAGAACGTCTCGCTCTTCTTCGACGGGATGGTCGTGTTGCGCTGAATCAGCGTCGTCATCACGCCGCCGAGGGTCTCGATGCCGAGCGAGAGCGGGGTCACGTCGAGGAGCAGCAGGTCCTTGACCTCACCCGCCAGCACGCCGGCCTGGATCGCGGCGCCGATGGCCACGACTTCGTCGGGATTGACGCCCTTGTGCGGCTCTTTCCCGAAGAGGTCCTTGACGATCTGCTGAACACGCGGAATACGCGTCGAACCCCCGACGAGCACAACCTCGTCGATCTTTGACGGGTCGACGCCCGCATCTGCCAGCGCCTGCTTCGTCGGGCCAATGGTCCGCTCGAGCAGATCAGCAACCAGCTGCTCGAACCGCGCGCGGGTCAGCTTCTTGACCATGTGCTTCGGGCCGGTCGCATCAGCCGTAATGAACGGCAGATTGATCTCCGTCTCCACGACCGTCGAGAGCTCCATCTTCGCCTTCTCCGCCGCTTCCTTCAGACGCTGAAGCGCCATCCGGTCCTTGCCGAGATCGATGCCCTCATCCTTCTTGAACTCCGCGATGATCCACTCGATGACGCGCTGATCGAGGTTGTCACCTCCGAGGTGGGTGTCACCGTTGGTCGCCTTGACCTCGACGACGCCTTCACCGACCTCGAGGATGGAGATGTCGAACGTGCCGCCGCCGAAGTCGTAGACGGCAATCGTCTCGTCCTTCTTCTTGTCGAGGCCGTAGGCGAGCGCCGCCGCGGTCGGCTCGTTGACGATGCGCGCGACTTCGAGGCCGGCAATCTGCCCGGCGTCCTTGGTCGCCTGGCGCTGAGCGTCATTGAAGTACGCGGGGACGGTGATGACTGCCTTGGTCACCGGCTGTCCGAGATACTCTTCCGCCGCCTGCTTCAATTTCTGCAGGATCATCGCCGAGACTTCCGGTGGCGGGTAATCCTTGCCGCCGGCCTTCACGCGCACGTCGCCGTTGCTGGCGCGCTCCACGGAGTACGGCACCATCTTCATCTCTTCAGAGACTTCATCGAACTTGCGGCCCATGAAGCGCTTGATCGAGAACACGGTGTTCTCGGGGTTGGTCACGGCCTGCCGCTTGGCGACCTGTCCGACCAACCGCTCTCCGGACTTGGTGAAGCCCACCACCGACGGCGTGATCCGGCTGCCTTCGGGGTTCGTAATGACGACCGGTTCGCCACCTTCCATCACTGCGACAACGGAGTTGGTCGTTCCCAGGTCGATTCCAATGATCTTGCTCATGTGCTCAGTTCCTCTCGTATCCGGCCGCGACCATTGGAGTGGCCTGCAGCCAAGCTTTATAACGAACGCAGTATATTATCTTAGTCACATGATGTCAATATCGACCAATTGATCGCCCGTAAGTTGGTGCTATACTTGCCCTTGCCAGCCTGCCCGTGGTGGATTCAGCGCACGCCTTGAGTCCGCCCTGTGTTGTATTGCTCCCGAGGTTTTTATGCCCCGCCTGGCTGTCGTCGTGACACCTCTTCTTGTGTGGTCACTGTGGGCTCCGGCCTCGTCTTCGGCGCAGAGCGTCCAGGACGCCCGCGGCGACTCCCCCGCTCACATCTCAGTCGT
Organism: uncultured Acidobacteriota bacterium; assembly: GCA_963830815.1. Taxonomy (GTDB): domain Bacteria; phylum Acidobacteriota; class Vicinamibacteria; order Vicinamibacterales; family 2-12-FULL-66-21; genus DATBJJ01. Next base: position 74,255 of record CAWHNN010000004.1, read on the forward strand.
CGATGGCGCTGCGTCTCTCGAGCGTGACGGACAGTCGGAGTCCGCGCCCGCGTCGATGCCGCTGCTTGCCGGCGATCGCATTCGCACGCAGAACGGCCGCGTCGAAATCCTGTTCGACGACGGCAGCACGCTGCACCTCGACGGGAATACGCTCGTGGACTTTCAGTCCGACGAAGTCGTGCGGCTGCTCGGCGGCCGCGTGCGACTCAATATCCTCGGCGCCGGAGCCGCCGCTCGCACTGTCTCCTACCGCGTCGACGCGCCATCGGCATGGGTCCAGATCGCGCGCGCCGGCGAGTACCGCGTCTCGATCATCGACGGGCCAGAAGGACGGGGCGATGATGTCGAGCTCGCCGTCCTGCGCGGCGGCGCAGAGCTCGTCAACGAGGACGGACGGACGATGCTCGGCGCTGGAGAGCGCGCGTTCGCTCGCGCCGGCTCGCGCCCTTCCCCCTCTTACGTTTTCAACTCTGCGGCGTGGGACGATTTCGATCGCTGGTCGGAAGCTCGCCGCGACAGCCGGCTCGGCGTGTCAGCCGAGTACCTGCCCGAGAACGTTCAAACCTACGCGTCGACATTCAACCAGTACGGGTCCTGGCAGAACGAGCCAACCTACGGCTACGTCTGGTACCCGCGAGTGCAGACAGGCTGGCGGCCGTACTACTACGGACGATGGACGACGCTTCGCCCGTGGGGCTGGACGTGGATCGGGAGCGACCCGTGGGCGTGGCCGACGCATCACTACGGACGCTGGGGTTTCTCGGCCGGCGCATGGTTCTGGATTCCCGGCCGCACCTGGGGTCCGGCGTGGGTCTCATGGGCCTACGCGCCCGGATACGTCAGCTGGTGCCCGCTCGGCTGGAACAACCGCGCGGTCTTCGGATTCAACGCCGGCATCTACGGTGGCCATCGATACAACGGGTGGAACGCGTGGACGGTCGTTCCCCACAACGGCTTCGGCCGCGGCTACGTGAACGTCAACGTGGTCAACCATACGCGCATCGACGTGCGCACGCGCAACGCGTTCGTGATTCGCGACGGCGCTCCGGACAATCGGGGATACGCCGTCCCACGCTCCTCAGCGGCCATTCGCTCGGTCGGGGCGCGAGGCCCGTCGACCGGTACAAACGGTTCCTACAGCGCCTCACGCTGCGCGCCGGGCGGGGTCTCCTCTTCGAACACAGTCGCTGGTGATACCGGCGCCGCGTTTCGCAGCCGGCGTTCGTCCTCCGCTCCCTTGACGGGCAGCGGTTATCCGGCGCCGGCCCGGCAACCGCGCGACATAACTTCGTTGCCAGCGCCGACGCGACAGGCCGTTCCGCGCACGCGTGAGCGCGGACGCTACGTCCCCGCCGTCAACACGATCGACCTCGAGCCCACAGGACATTCGCACGGCCGGGACTCCGGATACGCGCTCATTCAGCGAGCGTCGCGCCGTTCCCCGAGCGTCTGCTCCGATCGACCAGGGGAACGTCGCCGAGCCGGCACGTCGAAGTCCCGCATACCGCGCGCCCGACGCGTCGTCATCAAATCCCTACAGCCGCGCCGAGGTCTACCGCGCCGTGCCTCGCACGGACCGCCCGGCTCGCGAGAGCGATTCGCCGCCACCAGCGCCGTCTTTTGGCACGTCGCCTCAGCGGAGCTACCGCAGTGGAGTGCCTGATGCGTCCGACCGGATGTATCGAGCAACCCCAAGGTCGACTCCTGACAACAGCAGCCCGACGCCGACTTACCGCGCGCCGGAAGGCTACAGATCGCGGCCTGGTCCCGAGCGAAGCGCCCCGGCCCCGTCTACTGCGGCCCCGTCTGCCCCGGCACCGCAATCGGTGGCGCCGTCGCGGCCGTCGGGTCCAAGCGGCGGTGAATCGCGTTCCGGAGGCGATGGTGGCTCCCGCTCTCGCAGCGGCAGTGGCAATGGTGGCGGTGGCGGCGGCCAGCCGTCCGGACGAGCCGTTCCGCGGGGCGGACGGGGATAGCGCCGGCTGCGGAGTGTCCGGCTGTAGCCGGAACATGATCTGGCTGGCAAGGAAAACGAGGTCAGGATCGTCGTGAGCTTTGCTCGTCGCGCGGGTATCGTCGCGCTCTTCCTTCGTCGCTGCCGGCCTCGGGATCGCGTCAGGCGTGCTCTTCGCCTACGCCGGAGATCTCCCGCGGATTTCCGCTCTCGACGATTACGCACCGAGCACGATCTCGCGCGTCTACGGCGCGCGGGGCGAGGTCGTCGGCGAGTTCGCAATCGAGCGCCGCGAGGTCGTTCCATACGAGCAGATTTCTCCCTTCCTCGAGCAGGCAATCCTGTCCGCCGAAGACGACGGGTTCTATCAGCACGTCGGTCTCAGCATCCCGCGCATCATCGTTACGCTCATCAAGGACATCGTGCAGCGACGCATGCACGGCGCCAGCACGCTGACGCAGCAGCTCACGCGCAAGCTGTTCCTGACCGACGACAAGACGCCTGAGCGAAAGATCAAAGAGGCGATCCTCGCGATCCAGATCGAGAAGCGCTACACCAAGCGCGAGATTTTCACGCTCTACTGCAACCAGATGTACTTCGGCCACGGCGTCTACGGCGTCGAGGCGGCCTCGCGGCTTTACTTTGGCAAGTCCGCGAAAGACGTATCGATCGAGGAGGCCGCGCTCATTGCCGGCATTCTCCAGGGGAACGTCCGGCAGAGCCCGTATGTGAATCGCGACGCAGCGATGCGGCGTCGGAACTACACCCTGGGACGCATGGCCGACGTCGGCTACATCACGGCCGCGCAGGCAGAGGAATTGAAGAAGAAGCCGATTGTCGTCCGACCCGACCCTCCAGGACAGGCATCGTCCGCAGCGCCGTATTTCCTGGAAGAAGTGCGACGCGAGCTCGAAAGCCGATACGGCGCCAAGCAGCTCTACGAGAACGGCCTCTCGATTCAGACAGCCATCGATCTGCGTCTCCAGGAAGCCGCGTCACAAGCTCTGAACGAAGGGCTGCGACGAATCGACAAGCGGCGTGGCTTCCGTAAGCCCAGAAGAAATGTCATCGCCGAAGGGCATTCGATCGAGACCTTCCGCCAGCCGCGCTGGGAGCGGCCGATGTCCGCTGGACAGATCGTTCCCGCAGTCGTCACCGGCGTGGACGCCACGGCGATCCAGCTGCGCGTCGGATCGTCGCGCGTCACGATCGATCGGAAGGGATTTGGCTGGCTCGGGAAGACGGCTCCGACGCAGGTCCTGACACGAGGCGATCTCGTCGAGACGCGACTCCTCGCACCGCCCGACGGCACGTCACCGGTGGCGGGTACGCTCGAGCAGGCCCCCGAGGTCGAGGGCGCCGTGCTCATCCTCGACAACAAGACCGGCCAGGTCCTGACGATGGTCGGCGGATACAGCTTCGAGCGGAGCAAGTTCAATCGCGCGACGCAGGCGAACCGCCAGGTCGGCTCAGCATTCAAGCCGATCGTCTACACCGCGGCGATCGACAGCGGCTATACGCCGGTCACCGTGCTGATGGACACGCCCGTCAGTTTCCCCGGGGGTACCGGACAGCCGGCGTACGCGCCACTCAACTACGACCGCGAATTCGAGGGCCCAATCACGTTGCGCCGCGCCCTCGAGCAGTCACGCAATGTTCCGGCGGTGCGTGTCATGGATCAATTGGGACCAAACCAGGTCATCACATACGCCCGCCGGCTCGGCCTCGAGTCGCCCCTGCCGCCCTACCTGGCAGTCGCGCTCGGCGCCGCTGAAGCGACACTCACGGAGATGACCAGCGCCTATTCGGTTTACCCGAACCAGGGCGTGCGCATGCGCCCGTACTCCGTCCTGAAGGTGACGGATCGGGAAGGCAACGTCCTCGAAGAGAACAGGCCCGAGCCGAAGGACGCCATTCGCGCCGACACCGCGTTCGTGATGACCAACCTCCTGCGCGGCGTCGTCCAGCGTGGTACCGCCCAGAAGGCCGCGGCGTTGAACTGGCCGGTCGGCGGCAAGACCGGCACCACGGACGACTATACCGACGCCTGGTTCATCGGCTTCGACCCGGACATCACGATCGGAGTGTGGACGGGGTTCGATCAGAAGCGCACGATGGGGCCCGCCGGCACCGGGGCAGATTCCGCCCTCCCGATCTGGATCGAGATCATGAAGGCCTGGATTGGCAAGCGGACAGAGGCGCCGAACTTCGAGGCGCCGGGCAACATCGTCTTTGTCTCGGTCGATCGCGGGTCGGGAAACCCGGCGCCTGAGGGTACGCCGGACGCGATCACGGAATCCTTCATCTCAGGCACGCAGCCGGGTTCAGGATTCAGGCAGTAGCGCTTACTCCTCGTCCGGGGCCGCTTGACCGAGCGTGCCCGCCGCCTTCTTCATCAAATAAGCCTTGATGAACGTGTCGAGGTCGCCGTCGAGCACGCGATTGACGTCGCCGACTTCTTCCTTCGTGCGGTGATCCTTGATCAGCTGATACGGATGGAGCACGTAGCTGCGGATCTGGCTGCCGAAGGCGATGTCCTTCTTCTCACCGCCAATCTGATCCAGCTTCGCCTGCTGCTCTTTCATCTTCAAGTCGTAGAGCCGGGACTTCAGGACTTTCATCGCCTGCGCGCGGTTCTTGTGCTGTGAACGCTCGTTCTGACACGAAACGACTATCCCGGTCGGGATGTGCGTGAGGCGGACCGCGGAATCGGTGACGTTGACGTGCTGCCCGCCGGCGCCGCTCGACCGGTAGGTATCGACGCGCAGGTCCTTGTCCTCGATCTCGACCTCGACATCCTCGGGCAGTTCCGGCCAGACGAAGACCGAGGCAAACGAGGTGTGGCGGCGGGACGCCTGATTGTACGGCGAGATGCGCACCAACCGATGCACGCCCGCCTCGGCGAGGAGCATCCCGTAGGCATAGTCGCCCTGTATCGTGAGCGTCGCGCTCTTGATCCCGGCCTCATCGCCGGGCTGGAGGTCGATGAGCTCGCGCTTGAACCCGCGGCGCTCTATCCAGCGGACGTACATCCGCAAGAGCATCTCGGCCCAATCCTGGGACTCGGTACCACCGGCACCGGGATGGATCGTGACGATCGCGTTCTTGCGGTCGTGCTCGCCGCCGAGCATCTTCTTCGTTTCGCCGGCATCGACCTGCGCCGACAGCTCGTCGAGAGCGCGGCCGAGATCGGCCTCGACAGGCTCCCCAGCTGCCGCCCATTCGATCAGCACCTGCAGATCGTCAAGCTTGCCCTGGAGCGAGTCACGCAGCTGGATGTCTTCCTCCAGCCGGCGGCGGCGCTGCTGGACCTTCTGCGCGTTGGCCTGGTCCTTCCAGAAGTCGGGGGCGGCGGCGAGCTCCTCTATCTTGGCGAGCTCGATCCTGGGGCGTGCGGCGTCAAAGATAGCTCCGCAGGTCGCCGGCGCGGCGCGCCAGGTCCTCGTACCTGCGAAGCTGATCGTCGTTGGGCATAGGCAGAAATGCTGAATGCTGAATTTCGAGTGCTGAATGAATGGTGAAAAGATGATTTTAGCGCATTCGCCAGGATGCGATCAGCGCCGCCACCGAAAACGCCAGCGACAACCATGCGATGGCGTCGCCGATGCTCGTGTAGACCGTGCGCGTCTTCAGCAACCGCACGTCCTGCACCAGGACATCCTGCTCGAAGACTTTCGACTTCTCGACGACGCGGCCGTAGGGGTCGACGAAGCCGCTGACGCCGGTATTCGCGGAGCGGGCCAGATAGCGGCCGTTCTCAATCGCGCGCATCGCCGCCTGATCCCAATGCTGATAGGCGGCCGATGTCCGCCCGTACCAGCCGTCGTTGGTGATCGTTGTCAGCAGCTCGCTGCCATCGAGCACGAACTGCCGCATGAGGCTGCCATAGATGACTTCGTAGCAGATGGCCGTGCTCACCTTGTGATCGCCAACGGGCAGGATCACTGCGCGCGTCCCCGGCGTGAACGCCGACACGGCGTCGACGATCGGCCCGACGAAGAAGAGCAGCCGTTGCAGGGGCACGTACTCGCCAAACGGCACGAGGTGCATCTTGCGGTAGACGTCCGCGGTGCTGCCATCGGGCCGGATGAGAAACGCGGCGTTGTACTGGCGGTTTTCGGGGGCATCCGCGGGTGCGTCGGAACGCACCCGCTCGACCTGATCGCTGCCGAGGAGCAGCGTGATGCCGGTCTCGCGAGCAAGACGGCGCGCGAGATGGCCGCGGATGTCGTCCTCGAAATAGACTGGAAAAGACGACTCGGGCCACAACACGAACTTCGCACCGCGGCTGACGGCGACTCTCGTCAACGACAGGTAGCGACTGATGATCAGGTCCTGCAGCGCCGGGTTCCACTTCTCGTCCTGCGCGATGTTGCCCTGCACGACAGCGACGCGCAGCGGCTCGCCGGCCGACGTCAGCGTCCCCTGACCCATCCGCCATCGTCCCCACACCGCGCAGGCCACGATCAATGCGGCAACCATCACGGCAACAGACACAACGCCGCCGGTCAACGCGCTCCACTATCAAGAGCGCTGCCGCTGACGACGCGAGCACGAGCAACAGCGACAAGCCGTACACGCCAGTGAGGCTGGCGAGCTGCGCGATCGGGAGAACGGAGACCTGGCTGTATCCGAGAAGGGCCCACGGAAAGCCGTCCCAGACGTACTGCCTGCCAAGCTCTGTCGCGACCCAGACAGGGGCGGCACACAGCACTGCGCCGTGGACGCCGAGCGACCTGCGCAACCGCGCCACGGCCATGGCGAACGCAGCGGGAAAGAGCGACAGGTAGGCAACGAGCAGGCCGGCGACGAGAACCGCGACTGGCAGCGCCAGTCCGCCAAACGTCGTCATCGTCTCGACCAGCCAGTACAGGGTGCCCGCGAAGTAGCCGGCGCCGGTCAGCAGGCCGAGAAAGCAGGCGCTTCGAGTCGTCCGCGGTGAAGACGGACGCACGAGCGCGACGATAAGCGGGGTAAGGGCCACCCAGGCGAAGGCTGGGTGGCCGAACTTCGGAAAACTGAGCGTCAGCAGGACGCCAGACAGGAGCGCTAGCGAAGAATCCAGGGCTGGAACTGCTCTTCTCTCTTGAGACGGCCGGCAACCTGCTCGGCTTGCGATCGATCCTCGAACTTGCCGACCTGCACCTTGTAGTTCTGTACGGGGCTGGTCGGCTGCGGCCGCACGAGGAATGCCGGATAACCCTTGGAGCTCAGACGCTGGACGACCGCGTTGGCGGCAGCCTGATCGGTAAGGGCCACAACCTGCACAGCCCAGATTCCGGACTTCTTTGCAGAGGGCTCTGAGGCGCCGGTCGTTCCCTGAGGCGTTTTTTCTGTATCAGCCTGCTTTGTCTCGGCTTGCTTGGCAGCCGTCTGCTGCAGGCTGCGGTGCCGGAACGTCGACAGGAGGCGGCGTCGCGACTACCGGAGCAGAGACCGGCGCGGCCGGTGTTTCGGCTTTCGCCGTGAGCGTCTCTGCCGGCGCCTTTTCAGACTCGAGGCGATTCTTGTAAGTGAGAGGCTCCGGCGGCGGCGCTTCGCTTGGCGGCACCGCTGGAACCGATGCAGTAGGCCCGGATGCCGAGGCCGGCGGCGATGTGCTCGCGGCTGCGTTCACGACTTCTCCGCGCACGCCGCGGCCCACGAGCACGCCGCACAGGAAGATGACCACTGAGACGACCGTGGTGGCCATGAAGAGAAACACGAGCTGCTTGCCGCTCAGTTGAATCTCGTGAAAGCCGTCGTCGGGTGCGTCGTGTGAAAGATCTGTCACAGCTTCGATCCTCAGCGCTCGGTGTTTCGTGCCGATCCGACCGAGCCCAGCAAGTTGAGCAGCTCGATCGGCAGGGGAAAGACGATTGTGGAGTTTTTCTCGGACGCGATCTCGGTCAGCGTCTGCAAGTAGCGAAGCGTGACCGTGACAGGTTCCCGTGCGATGACCGTTGCAGCCTGGCTGAGTTTTTCCGACGCTTCCAACTCGCCTTCCGCGTGGATGATCTTAGCACGCTTCTCGCGCTCGGCTTCGGCCTGGCGCGCCATCGCGCGCTGCATGTCTGGCGGAAGATCGACGTGCTTCACTTCCACCGACGACACCTTGATGCCCCAGACGTCGGTGCGCTGATCGAGAATCTGCTGCAGCTGATGATTCAGCTTCTCGCGCTGCGACAGCAGATCATCGAGCTCGACTTCGCCGAGGACGCTGCGCAGCGTCGTCTGCGCCAGCTGCGACGTCGCGTAGTGATAACTCTCGACCTCGACGATCGCCCGCCGCGGATCCATGACCCGGAAGTAGACGACGGCGTTGACCTTGACCGAGACGTTGTCGCGCGTGATGACATCCTGCGGCGGCACGTCCATGACGATCGTTCGCAGGCTGACGCGAACCATGCGATCGATGGGAGCGAACACAAGGACCACGCCGGGGCCCTTGGGATGCGGCAACAGCTTGCCGAGCCGGAAGACGATCGCGCGCTCGTACTCGTTCAGAATCTTGATCGAGCTGAAGATGTAGAACGCCACGATGGCGAGAAAGATGAGCAGTGGTGGTGCGATGAGCACGTGACTAGCCCTCTCGTGCCTGGCGGCCAACGCCGTCGCCAACCGGAATGGCTGGCGCCGCGCGATCCGGCCGCACTGTGAGCAACAAACCGTCGAGACCGACGATGCGCACCATTTCACCCGCGTTTATCGGCTCGGTGGCCGTCGCGGACCAGAGCTCGCCACGGGTCTGGACCCGGCCCGTCGTCCCTGGCGCTATGGAGGTTACTGCCTGGGCCAGGCTCTGCAGCATGCCGTCCTCGCCAGTAACCGGTTGAATCCGTTGGGCTTTGACCGCCAGCTGCACGAGAAAAATGACGATGGCTGAGAGCGTGAGCGTGACAGGGAGCACGAATCGCATCCCGAGCTGGAACTCCGGTAACGGCGAATCGATCAGCAGGATCGAGCCAAAGAACAGGCTGAGGATGCCCCCGACCGCGAGCAGGCCGTAGCTCGTAACCTTCACCTCCAGCATCAGAAGAACCAGGCCGAAGAGGATGAGCAGCACGCCGACCGAGCTCACCGGCAGAACCTGAAACGCGAAAAATGCCAGCAGCAGGCAAATCCCGCCGGCGACGCCCGGCAGGACCGCGCCCGGGTTCCACAGCTCGACGGTCAGGCCAAGTGTCCCGAGCATCAGGAGCAGATAGGCAATCTGGGGATGGGCAACGGCGCTCAGCACCTTCTGCGCCCAGGTCATCTCGACGTCGCGGCGGGCCGCGCCTGCGGTACGCAGGGTGACGGGTGTCCCGTCGAAACGATGGATGGTGCGGCCGTCGATCTTCTTGAGCAGATCGGGAAGATCGGTCGCGATGACGTCGACGAGCGGCGGCTCGGCGGTTGCCGCCTCCTGCTCGGTGAAGGTCCGGCTCTCCGTCACCGCCTGCTCGACCAGGGTCACGTTGCGCTTGCGCTGCGTGGCGAGGGTGCGGGCGTATCCGGCGACGTCGGACGTCATTTTCTTCGACATCGTCTCGTCGACTTTTTCCCCGTCACCCGAGACCGGATGAGCGGCGCCGATGTGCGTGCCGGGCGACATCGCGGCGACGTCGGCGGCCATGGTGATGAGAAACCCGGCGGACGCGGCGCGGCTGCCCGAGGGCGAGACGAAAACGGCAACGGGCGTCTTCGCCTGGATGATGGCCGTGTTGATGTCGCGCGTCGAATCGACGAGCCCGCCCGGCGTGCGCAGGAAGAGAACCACGAGGCTGGCGCCCGCGGCGTCGGCCTCTGCGATCGTCTTGCGAACGTAGGCGGTCGCGACCGGATGAATGATGCCGTCGATCTCAGCGACGTAGACGATTGGAGGCGGCGCTGGGAGGCTCGCTGGCTGCTCGAGCACGGAACCGGCTTCGAGCCAGATCGACTGGGCCGCGGCCAGGATCACGCCGAGTGCGATGCAGGCTCTGCTGGCGCGCATGGTGCGTCCTCCTGACGTACGAGCGTTGCGTGGGTCTACTTGATCTCCGACAGCAGCCGCTTCGCGTCAGCGGAAGCGGGATCGAGCACCAGGGCGCGCTGCGCCTCGGCACGCGCCTTGGCGGCGTCCCCGGTCTTCAGATACGCCTCAGCAAGATATACGTGCGCTGGCGCGCGATCCTCACTCCAAATCGAGATCTTGAAGGCGTCGATGGCGTCGGACGGACGGCCGCCCCGAAGATGGATGCGACCGATCAAGAGATGCGCCTGCGCCTCGTAGGGTGACAGGTAAATGGCCTTGCGCAGTTCGGCGAGAGCCTCGCGGTCCTGCTCCCGTTCGAACAATCGCCGCCCCTGCTCGAGGTGGAAGACCGCCAGCTCGCGTTGCTCGCGCTGCGCCGAGTTCACGATCGTCTGATCGGCGCGCGAGCCCCAGGACGCATCGGGGTCGAGCCGCATCCGCTCGAGTCCCGGCGGGACCATCGTGCGATTTTCAGCGGCGCGGCGATCGAGCTCCTCGTAGCGCGACGACAGCTGCCGCGAGAGATCGCGCTCGCGCGACGCCTCGACGCTGCTTCCCGTGGCGTTGAGCGCGACAGCCAGCACATAGTGCGCGTCGACGTCGGCGGGATCGCGGCGCAGAGCCTCGCGCAACCAGAACAGCGCGCCCTGATAGTTGCGGTCGCTCGCGTAGGCGTAGCCGAGGTTGAACATGTAGTCGGGGTCCGCGTCGGCGTCCGTCGCCTTCGTCAGGTAGTAGGCGGCACTTCCCGTCGTCGGCGTGCTGCCGCGGCGGAGCACGAGCACTCCGAGATTGTTCAGCACTGCGGCCGTCGCGGCCGGCCCCGCCACCGGCGGATCGGTCAACGGCTTGAGCACGCCCAGGCTCTCGTCATAGCGCTTGAGCTCCAGCAGGGAGATCCCGGCGAAGAACTGGGCATTGAAGTGCAGCGGTGACTTCGCCGGGACGGCGCGCACGATCTCGAGCGCGCCGGAGTGATCGCCCTGCTCGGTCCTGACGTCCCAGAGCGCCAGGCGGGCGCGATCGAACTGCGGAGAATCACGAAGCGCAGCCTCGAGAAACGACGCCTGTGAGCCTGGATTCTCGGCGAGGAGACCCTTGATGTAGTTTTCGAACGCATCGAGCGGTGGGTGCGGTGCACCAACCGCCGGACGCGCCGGCGAGGCGCCAAGTCTTCCCGCCAAACGCTCGAAGATGGCAAACAGATCGGTGAGCTCGCCGCGCTCGGTGACCTCGGGCTGCAGACGGCCGGCGTCGAGCCGGATGCTGCGGGCCGTGACGGCGAGCGATGAGCCTTCGACGCGGTACGAGCCGACGACGACGTCGCCGGCGCCGACGAGCTGTCCAACTTTGATGATGGTGGCGCGGCTCAGCGTTCCCGATACCGGAAGGTACAGCTGTTCGAAGGCGCGCACGCGCTGCGACCGCACGATCGCACCGGGCGTCGCCGTCCTGAGGTTGTCGGTCAGGAGTACGGCGGCTGCCTCGCTGAGCCAGTGAAAGCGCGGCTCGTCCTGGGCGTTCTCGAAAGGAACGACGAGGACGCGCCCCTGGCTCGAATTCGGCGGGGAGAGGGCTTTGCGCCTCGGCTGTCGCGATCCCGCTGAGGACCACGGCCAGCACAATAGCGGCAACGTTCTTTATCATGCTGCCGCAGCCGGTTGACCGGCGCTCGCGCCGCGAACCTCCACCTTCAACCGGCAGCCCTTGCCTCGGCTGGTCGCGCGGCACTCGTGAACCTGAGCGTCGGCCGAGAGCGAAAAATGATGGAGCACGCGCGCGATTGCCGCCGCATAAAACCCGCAGAGCGGCATCGGTGTCGCCTCGCGAGTCTCGCAGAAGAGCGACCCACGAAGATCGACGGCCGCCGTGCCGCGCTTCAACCTGACCTTCATGCGGGAACCGGGGTAGGTGGAACGCACGAGCGTCCGCGCGGTGCGGAGAGCGCCGCGCGTCCGCAGCGGCGTCGGAAGCGCTGAAATGACCCGCCGCTCGATGCTGGACATGCTGCTGACCGTCCAATCCGCCGCGTACTCGCCTGCACATGTCATGGTTCGATTGTACGCCTCGCCCTCGAGGCGGAGAAAGCTGAGCACGGCCGAGAGCGGCGCGAGGCCGATCGTGCCCTCGCGGAGGCCCGGCACCGTGAGCCAGTTCTCGTAGAACTCCAGCCGGTCTGGCAATACATCGGCTATCGCCTGATGCAGGCTCGCGACGAGCACACGACCGATTCTCGCGTCGTCACTCATGGCCGGTCGACTCTGCTATCGTGGGCGGAAAGGTGATGCCAAACCGGAGTCCTCTCGCGGCGGCCATTCTGACCGGCGGCCGAGCCTCGCGGATGGGCGGCCAGCGCAAGTCTCTGCTGAGGGTTGGCGGCTCGTCGATCATCGACCGTCAGCTGGCCGCGCTGCGACAGGTTGCGGACCCGATTTTTCAGGTCACCTCGCCGAATCGGCCTGCTGATGTCGGGTTGTCGTTTGTTATCGACGAGTTTCCCGACTGCGGCGCGCTCGGCGGTATCTACACGGCCATCGTGCGCTCGCCGCATGAACGCACGCTGGTCGTGGCGTGCGACATGCCGTTCCTGGACGCGCGGTTGCTCGAACATATGGCGGCGCTCGAGGCGGATCTCGTCATTCCGCGGAGTACGCGCGGCTACGAGCCGCTCTGCGCGATCTACAGCCGTGCCTGCGCGGCGCCGATTCGCGAACGACTGATTCGGGGCGAACTGAAAGCCGCGCGGCTTCCTGAGGGAGTGAAGGTCGCGGAGGTGAGCGCCGAAACCCTGGCGGCGTACGATCCCGACGGTCTGCTGTTGCTGAACGTCAACACACCGCATGATTACGAACGCGCCAAACAAGTGTTGGAAGGGCGATCGAAAACGTCCCGTGATCGTATCATGGATGAACTTGGTCCATGATTCTACCGATCCAGCACGCCGTTCGACGACATATGGCAGACGCCGTCCGGCGTCTCTACGACATTCCCGCAGACGATCCGGTCCTTGCCGCGATTCCGGTCGAAGTTCCGCCGCGCCGCGCGCTCGGTGATCTGTCCGTCCCGCTCGCCTTCGAGCTGGCGCGCCGGCTGCGCAAGGCGCCGCGCGTCATCGCGCAGGAGGTCGTCGGCGCGCTCGGTGCCGTCGATGGCTTCACGCGCATCGAAGCGGCACCGAACGGCTACGTCAACTTCTTTCTGGATCGCCCGGCGCAATTCGCCCGCTGGCTGACGCCTGGTTCGTCGCCGGATCCCTGGGGCACGACGGCTGCGGGAGCCACGGCAAGACCATCGTCGAGCACACCGCCATCAATCCGAACAAGGCGGCCCACATCGGGCACTTGCGCAACGCCGCGCTCGGCGACGCGTTCGGCCGTCTGCTGCGATTCCTCGGCCGCGAGGTCGAAATTCAGAACTACATCGACGATACCGGCGTGCAGGTCGCCGACGTCGCGGTCGGCTTCCGGGAGCTCGAGGGCAAGGGGCTGGCGGAAGTGCGAGCGATCGCGGACACGACGCGGTTCGACTACTACTGCTGGGACCTCTACGCCCGCGTAACGGAGTGGTACCAGGAGGACAAAAGCCGCCTCAAGATTCGCTCCGCGGCGCTGCACCAGATCGAGCACGGGGGCAACGAGACGGCAGACCTCGCCGCCTTCATCGCCGACCGGATCGTCCGCTGCCACCTCGAAACGATGCGCCGGCTCAACATCGACTACGACCTGCTGACATGGGAGGGCGACATCCTGCGGCTGCACTTCTGGTCGCACGCCTTCGAATTCCTGAAGAAGACGGGCTCGGTGTTCCTGCAGACCGAAGGCAAGCTGAAGGGCTGCTGGGTCATGCGGATCGAAGACGACGCGGCCGAGAGCCCGGCTGAAGCGTCCGGCCTCAGCCAGACCGGGGAGCCCGGCACCACACCGCCGAAGGCGACGGCGACAACGAGGCCGAAGAACCGCGCGAGAAAGTCATCGTCCGTTCCGACGGCACCGTGACCTACGTCGGCAAGGACATGGCCTATCAGTTATGGAAGTTCGGGCTGCTCGGCAAGGACTTCCAGTATCGCGTCTTCGCCGATCGTCAGGGCGAAGGCCCGCTGTGGTCGACGACATCGACGGATCGGCACTGCTGGCGAGCGGCCGTCGTTCGGCGGCGCGTCGTGGGTGTGCAACGTCATCGACACGCGGCAGTCCTACCTGCAGAAGCTCCTCAAGCAGGCGCTCGCTGCGCTCGGTTACGAGAAGCAGGCGCGACACTCGGTCCACTACGCTTACGAGATGGTCGCGCTGTCGCACGCCACGGCGCGCGAGCTCGGCTACGAAATCGACGCCGACTCGGATCGGCCGTTCGTCGAAGTGTCAGGACGCAAGGGCCTCGGCGTCAAGGCCGACGACCTGATCGATCGGCTTGACCGATAAAGCTGCCGCCGAAGTCTCCAAGCGCAATCCCGAGCTGCCCGCCGACCAGATCCGGCAGATCGCCGAAGCGATCGCGATCGCCGCCGTTCGCTACTTCATGGTGAAGTTCTCGCGCGGCAAGGTCATCATCTTCGACATCGACGAAGCATTGAGCTTCGAAGGCGAGAGCGGACCGTACCTGCAGTACGCGGTCGTCCGCGCCAACAACATTTTCAACAAGCTCAAGGAGCGCGACGGCATCGACGAGGCCACGTGTCGTTTCCGCGGTCGCCACCGCACCGCCAGCGCTCCTCACGGCCGACAGCGAAGAAGCGCTCGATCTGTGGGGGCTCGTCCTCGAGGCGGCGCGGCTCGACGAGGTCGTCGAGCAGGCGATCCGCACGCTGGAGCTGTCGGTCGTCGCGAAGTACGCGTTCGGCCTGGCGCAGGCGTTCAACGCGTTCTACCACCGCTACTCGATCATCAACGAGGAACGCGCCGACGCCAGAGTGTGGCGTGCCGCGGCTGTCGCGTACTACCGGGCGCAGCTGACCAGGGCCCTCGAGCTCATGGGCGCCACAGTCCCGGGCAAGATGTAAGCGGACGGCACGCAGCGGGAAGCAGAAACGTATGAAGCCCACAATTGGCGTGACGCGCTGCAGCCGCCTGGACGACTATCTTGCGTCGGTCGAGCAGGCCGGCGGACGGCCGCGCGTGCTCGAGGTCAGCGAGAGTCCGCGCAAGGTACTCGACGAAATCGACGGCCTGCTGCTGACTGGCGGCGGCGACGTCGATCCCGTGCTCTACGGCGAGGATCGGCATCCGACGATCGACGATGCCGAACCCGGGCGCGACGAGTTCGAGATCGATCTGGCGCGGCGGGCGATGGACGAGCGACATGCCGCTGCTCGCGATCTGCCGCGGCGCCCAGGTTCTCAACGTCGCCGCCGGCGGCACGCTCGTCCAGGACATCCCGTCGCTCGTGACGTCGGACCTCTCGCACAGCATCACCGAGCCGAAGAGCGCCGACGCGCATGCCGTCAGCGTCGCGCCGGGGTCGCGGCTCGAACAGGCGCTCGGCAGCGCGTCGACGCGTCGCACACGTGCCGGGTCAACAGCCGGCATCATCAGTCCGTAGGCCGTCTCGGCGCGGGTCTCATCCCCTCGGCCACCGCGCCCGACGGCATCGTCGAGGCCATCGAAAGCGCGCCGCCGGACGGCGTTCTGCCTCGGCGTGCAGTGGCACCCGGAGAACTTCTGGCGCACCGGCGAATTCTCGCCGCTGTTCGAATCGTTCGTCGCCGCCGCCCGCGCCGCCCGTCGCGTCCGCCTTCAGCGGATCGTGAGGGCCGACTCAGTCGGACCTCACTGGTCCGTAGCCGACTCTACGTACCACGACGTCAAACACCCAAGCGACTCGACGTGCGGCGTGTTGGGAAAGAGATCGAACCCGCGCAGCGACTCCAGGGCATAGCCGCCGTCGAGCAACCGTCTCGCATCCCGCGCCATCGTCGCGGGATCGCAGGAGACGTAGACGATCCTCGCGGGACCATCCGCACCACTGACGTCATCGCTTCGGGCGAGATGCCCGTCCGCGGCGGATCGACGATCAGGGTATCCGGGCGGGATGCTGCCGCAGGAACGCCTCGACGCTGCCCAATTTCACGGTCAGGCCGGAGCCTCGGCCGAAGGCGCCGGCGTTGTGCTGGAGGTCCGCCCCGCTCGACGGATCCCCCTCTACCGCCGATCACGTCTCTCCCCGGCGCGCCGAGCGCCACCGCGAACAGCCCGACGCCAGCGTAGAGATCGAGTATGCTGCCCTCGGGCCGGCACCGAATCGATCACGGCGGCCACGAGGTCCGGCACGAGAAGCGGTTGGCCTGAAAGAACGACTCGGGATGCCGCCGCAAATCGCCGCCTGCGACGCGGCCGCGCGTCAGGTCGTTCAAGCGGATCCGACACATAGGGTCGCCAGCGTCGCCGATCTCTTCGCCTGATTGCGGACCGTGCAGCCGCGCAACCCTCCCGGCGCCGACCACGCGTTCGAGCGCGCCGCGGCTGCCCGCCTCGACCGCCATCAATAGTCGATGGCGAGCGCGCGCTCGACTGGCGGCGACGTTCTCGGTGAGCTCGACCGACAGGACGTTGTAGCCATCGTGGTGCAGCGCTGTCGACAGCGGCGTTGACCGACGTCCAGCGCGCCGTCCCGTGAGCTGGCCGGTCACCTGCGGCTCGCACAAGGTGTGCGTGCCCTCGCGATAGAAGCCGACGCGGCCGTCCGTCGACGTGAAAGCGCGCGCGCATCCGGTAGCCCTGCTCGGGAGACGCCGCGACAGCGATCGGCTGCTCGAGCGCGATGCGGCCGATGCGGAGGAACGCGTCGCGAACGATGTCGGCCTTGAGCGCCAGCTGCCGCGGATAGGCGATGTGTGAGTACACGCAGCCGCCGCACGTGGCGTCGCTGAATCCATCGCGGCGATCCGGCGAGGCCTCGATCACGCGGTCACCGAGGCGAAAGCGAGCGGCGCTCGGCGCGCTCGACGCGGGCGGCGACCCGCTCGCCGGGCACGGCGCCGGCGACCAGGACGACTTGCCCGTCATGCCGCGCGATCATGCGGCCGCCGGCCGCCGGCTTCTCGACGGTGAGCTCGATTTCCTGGCCGCGCTTCAGCATGATTCAGTCATAACGAAGAGTCGGCAGCCCGAGCGTCTCGCGCACGAGGCGCTCGAAGACCGCCTCGGCTGCCCGCGCGCGTGCGTTCAGGCGCCAGCCGGGCGCCGACGCCGCCAGCTCGTCCTCCGCCTCGCGGCGCGCCGAGGCCAGGGCGTTGGAGTCGAGCTCCCCGGCTGCGACCTGCATCAGCTCGCGATCGAGCACGGCGAGGCGATCGAGATGGCTGTCCGCGCGTCCCCGCGCGCCTTCTTCGCTTCGCCTGCCAGCCGATCGAGCTCGGCGAGCAGCGATCCACGTGCTGCTCGAAGCCTGGCGGACGCTGCGCGCCGCTGGCCATCAGCCGCGCGACGACGCGCTCGAGATGCGACGGCGAGGCTTGCGCTTCGCCGTTGCCGGCGGCGCTTCGCCGGCGCCCTGATCACGACGCCGACCGGCGCGCCGCCAGTCGTCGAAGATGTCGAGGACGTCGGCCTCGCAGAACTCGATCCGCACCGGCCGCCGGCGCCGCCGCGTCGCCTGCAGGCGCTCGCAGTAGCGGTCGATGCCGCGGTAGGCGACCTTCAACGGCACGCCCTGCTTCGCCCAGCCGCAGACCTGCTCGAACGCCGGACCGACGATGCGCACGAGGTGGCCGCCGTTCTTCTGACAGAGATAGGTTTCGAGCTGGCGGCAGTAGTCGGAAAGATCCGTCATCGTCACGTGCGCGGCAGAAGTCTTGGCGGCCCGTTCCCAGATCAGGCGCAGCCCCTGCAGCGTCAGATCCGGCTCGACGCGCTGAATCGTGGCGGTTTCGTTCGCGAGAACGCTGGCCATGCCGCCGGTGGCGATGCAGACCGCGCGGTCGCCGTCGGGCAGCTCGGCGCGGATGCGCTGGACGATGCCGTCGACCATCGAGACGTAGCCGAAGAACAGCCCCGCCTGCATCGACGTCACGGTGGTCTGGCCGATGATCGACGGCGGCTTGCGGACGTCGACGCGCGGCAGCCGCGCGGCGCGCTGGAAGAGCGCGTCGGCCGAGATGCCGATGCCGGGGCAGATGACGCCGCCGACGTACTCGCCGGCGGCGGAAATGACGTCGAACGTCGTCGCCGTGCCGAAGTCGACGGCGATCACCGGGACCTGCGTCGCCCGGCCGAACATCTCGTACGCCGCGACGGCGTTGACAACGCGGTCGGCGCCGACGTCGGACGGCGGCGTATAGAGCATCGGCATCCCGGTGTTGGTCGCACGGGTCGACGGTCAGCGGCATGTTCCCGAAGTAGCGCTCGGCCATCTCCTCCATCGTTCCGGTCAGCGGCGGCACGACCGACGAGATGATGATGCCGTCGACGCGCGACTTGTCGACGCCGCGCTCGCTCGAACAGGTGCGTGACGAGGATGCCGATCTCGTCGGCCGTCCGTTCGCGCAGCGTCTGCAGCCGCCAGCTTTGGGTCAGCCGGTCGCCGTCTAGAACACGCCGAGCACGATGTTGGTGTTGCCGACGTCGATCGCGAGCAGCATCGTCAGCTCATGCTTCCAGACCACCTCACCGGCGATCACCCGTTCGATCCTGGCCGCCGACGCGGACCAGCAGCGCGCCGTCGTCGGCGATGCCGGCCGCCACGCCGCGATCCGCCCGCGCGGCGGAGTCGCATTCGACCGCCGTCGCCGACGCACGGACGGCGCCAGCGCGCGCCAGCGCGCCAGCAGCGGCGCCGATCGCCGCGCCTCGAGCGACGCGAGCTCGGCGGCGAGCTCGGCCAGCGACCTCGCGCCAGGACGGCACGCAGGTCGACGGCGCGGCCCAGCTCGGTTTCGAGCGACGACGCCCGGTCCGCCAGTTCCGGCGGGTAGGCCGCCGGCTGAATGTTGATGCCGAACCCGAGCACGACGTAATGCAGCTCCCTCCGCCGACGAGGAGGCCTCGGCGAGGATGCCGGCGATCTTGCGACGCCGCGCGGCCCGGTCGACGCCGGCGTGACGACGTCGTTCGGCCACTTGATCTCGAGCGGCAGCCCGGTCGCGTGACGCGAATGCCGTCGGCGACGGCCACGCCGCCAGCGAGCGTCAGAAACGGCGCCGCCGCGGCCGAGCGGAACACGAGCGACACGTAGAGCCCGGCGCCCGGCGGCGAATACCAGGAGCGTCCGAGACGGCCGCGGCCGGCGGTCTGCGCCGCCGCGACGACCATGGTGCCCTTCCGCGCGCGCCACGCTGGCATAGGCGGCCGCGAATCGTTGGTCGACGTGGTTTCGCGGAAAGTAGTGCACGGGATCGCCGAGATGGCCGCGGCGATCGCCGGGTCGCTCGCAGCGCTGCGGCGAGATCCGGCGGCAGCGGGTCAGGCATCCGGCTCGATCTCGAAGCTGAGATCGGCGGCCGGCGCCGAGTGCGTCAGCGCGCCGATCGAGACGTAGTCGGCGCCCGTCCGGGCGAGCTCCGGCATGCGCTCGAGCGTCACGCCGCCGGAGATCTCGATCTTGGCGCGGCCCGCGATGCGCGCCACGGCCTGGCGGGTGTCCTCGAGCGACAGGTTGTCGAGCAGGATGACGTCGGCGCCGGCCTCGATCGCCGCGTCGACGTCGTTCGAGGCTCTGCGCTTCGACCTCGATCGGCATCTCCTGCCGCGCGGCCTTCATCCGGCTCACGCGCCTCCGCCGACGCCGCCGGCGAGGCGGACGTGGTTGTCCTTGATGAGGATGCCGTCGTCGAGGCCGCCGCGATGGTTGCTGCCGCCGCCGGCGCGGACCGCGTACTTCTCGAGCGCGCGCAGCGTCGGCGTCGTCTTGCGGGTATCGAGGACGGTGATCTGCCCGCCGGCGGCGTCGACGTAGCGGCGGGTCAGCGTCGCGATGCCGGACAGGCGCTGCAGGAAGTTGAGCGCGGTGCGCTCGGCCGTCAGCATCAGCGCCGCCGAGCCGCGGATGCTCGGCGGCGATGGTGCCCGGCTCGACAGCGGTCGCCGTCGCGATTCTTGAGCGGTAATCTGCACCGCCGGATCGAGCTGGCGAAACGTTTCCGCCGCGACGTCGAGCCCGGCGAGCACGCACGGCGACTTGACGACGAACGTCGCCGCGGCCGCGGACGCGGCGGGGTCAACCGTGGCCTCGGTCGTGACGTCGCCCCAGCCGAGATCTTCGGCGAGGGCGCGACGCACGATGCCCCGATAGACCGACGGATCGAGCGGTTCGAACGGGATGCTCTTCATTCATTCGCCGCGTCTGCGTCGGCGGCCCTTCGGGCGGCGCCAGCTCGACGTCGACCTGCAGCGCCTCGGACACGAGCGTGTCGATCTGCTGAATCAGGCCCGCCGCGCGCAGGTCCTGCTCGATGTCCGGCAGCAGGGCCAGCTGGTCTTCCGGCGCGCGAACGACGATCCGCGCGACGGCGGTCTTCAGCGGCCGCTGCTCCTCCGACTTCTTCTTGCGAATCTCGCCGAGCACCTGCGCCGCCAGCTGCAGCGCCTGGGCGCCGCGCTCGTCGGCGCCGCCGGCGGCGCCGAGCAATCTCGGCCTCCGTCGGCCATGCCGCAGGTGTGAACCGAACCCGGCCGCCACCACGACCAGACTTCCTCGGTCGCAAACGGCAGGAACGGCGCGAACAGCCGGAGGAACACCGAGAGCGACGTCAGCAGCGCCGTGTTCGCGGAGCCGGCGAGCTCGGCGCCGTGATCGCCGTAGCGGCGCGACTTCACCAGCTCGAGATAGTTGTCGCAGAAGAACCAGAAGAAGGTCTCTGTCCGCTCGAGGACGCGCGTGTATTGGTAGCGCTCGAGATCGTCGGTCGACTCGCGAACGAGCCGCGCCAGGTTCGTCAGCAGGCCGCGATCGACGAGCCTGACGTCACCGGCCCCTGCGTTCGGGCCGCGACAGGACGAACTTCGACGCGTTGAGCAGCTTGATCGCGAGGCGGCGGCCGACCCGCATCTGGCCGGCATCGAACGCCGTGTCGGCGCCGGGCGGCCGCTCGCCGCCCAGTAGCGGACGCCGTCCGAGCCGTGCTCTTCGAGGAGCGCCATGCGGCGTCACGACGTTGCCCTTCGACTTCGACATCTTCTTGCGATCGGGATCGAGCACCCAGCCCGAGATCGCGGCGTTGTTCCACGGCAGCGAGCCGTGCTCCAGCTCGGATCGCAGCATCGTCGAGAAGAGCCAGGTGCGGATGATGTCGTGCGCCTGCGGCCTCACGTCCATCGGGAAGACGCGCGCGAAGAGATCCGGATCTTCGATCCAGCCGCCGGCGATCTGCGGCGAGAGCGACGACGTCGCCCAGGTATCCATGATGTCCGGATCGCCGGAAAAGCCGCCCGGCTGATCGCGCTGAGCCGCCGTGTAGCCATCCGGCACGTCCGTCGACGGATCGATCGGCAGCCGGTCCTCGGTCGGCAGCAGCCGCGCCTCGTGGTCGACCGAGCCATCCATCGCGGATTGTACCAGACCGGGAACGGACGCCAAAAAAGCGCTGCCGGCTGATGCACCAATCGCCGGCGAGGCCGTTGATCCAGTTCTCGAGCCGCGCCTGCATGTAGGACGGATGCCAGCCGAGCTCGCGGCCCGCGCGCGAGCAGCGCTTCGCGCGAAGTCCATCGTCTTGATGAACCACTGGCGGCTCGTGACGATCTCGAGCGGACGATCGCCCTTCTCGTAGAACTTCACCGCGTGCGTGATCGGCCGCGGGTCGCCGAGCAGGTCGCCGCTCTCGCTTCAGCAGCTCGACGATGCGGCGCGCGCCTTCGACGGCGGACAGGCCGGCGAGCTGATCGTAGGGCTGCTGCGCCGCGGCGGGATCGGTCGATTCCCAGCCCGGCTCGCCCCACGTCACCGGCTTGAACGCGCCGTTGGTCTGAATGACGGCCCGCACCGGCAAGCTGAGCTCGCGCCACCAGACGACGTCGGTGACGTCGCCGAACGTGCAGATCATCGCGACGCCGGTGCCCTTCTCGGGATCGGCGAGCGCATGCGCTCTCACCGGCACGCGAACGCCGAAGAGCGGCGTGACGACTTCGGTGCCGAAGAGCGGCTGGTAGCGCGGATCGTCGGGATGGGCGACGAGCGCGACGCAGGCCGGGAAGCAGCTCGGGGCGCGTCGTGTCGATCTCGACGAAGCCGCCCGCCTCGGCCTGGACGGGCGAAGCGGATGCGATGGTACGCGCCCGGCTGCTCGCGATCCTCGAGCTCGGCCTGGGCGACGGCGGTGCGGAAGTCGACGTCCCAGAGCGTCGGCGCCTCGAGCTGATACGCCTGGCCTCGCGCGAGCAGACGCAGAAACGACAGCTGCGACAGCCGCTGCGCACGGCGGCCAATCGTCGCGTAGGTCATCGACCAGTCGACCGACAGGCCGAGATGCCGCCAGAGCTGCTCGAAGGCCTTCTCGTCTTCCGCCGTCAGCCGCGCGCAGAGCTCGATGAAGTTCGGCCGCGAGACCGGAATCGGCTGCTTCCCCGGCTTGTCCGGCGGCGCGAACGCCGGGATCGTAGGCAGCGACGGGTCGCAGCGGACGCCGAAGTAGTTCTGCACGCGGCGTTCGGTCGGCAGCCCGTTGTCGTCCCACCCCATCGGGTAGAACACGGCCTTGCCGCGCATCCGCTGAAAGCGGGCGACGACGTCGGTGTGCGTGTACGAGAACACGTGGCCGACGTGCAGCGAGCCGCTGACGGTCGGCGGCGGCGTGTCGATCGAAAACACGTCGGCGCGCGATCGCGTCCGATCGAACCGGTAGAGCGCGTCAGCGTCCCAGCGCTCGCGTCCACTTCTGTTCCAGACCTTCGAGCGCCGGCTTGTCGGGAACGGCGATGGGATGAGTCAGGTCGAAGCCCGCGGGCATATCCTGACGATTCTACCGTGAGTTGGCGAAGCGGGCCGACGGCGTCCAGTTCCGCGCCTTGATGCGGGCGATCTCCTCGCGGACGAGCCGCTCGGCGGCATCGAGAACGGCGGTCGCATGCTGTCGTCGCCCATGCCGCGCGATGACGCGGCGCGGCGATCTCGATCGACTGATCTGGCAAGGCATCGGGCGGCGCCGCCGACGTCGACGCGGGCCGGGGCCGGCAGCCTGCTCGGCCGCGAGCAGCGCGGCGAACGCATCCTGCAGTCGGCGGCCAGCAGCGCGCTGAACGCGTCGTCGGGCGACGCCGAAACCGCGACGCGCGTCGGCGCTGGTGCCGCTGGCACCGGCAGCCGCGGGCTGCGGCCAGCGGTTGCGCCGGGGCCGTACAGTGCTGGCGGCGGTGCGCTCGGCAGGTTCCGGCGCGGACTGATCCATCTCTGATGCGCGCACCGGCGCGAGCGGCGTCACGGCTCGGCGGCGGCACTGCGCCTGCGAGCGCTCTTGCTGGCCAGCGCCGCGTCGAGCCGATCGAAGTAGTCCTCGAGCGATGCGCTGCCGGCGTCGGGTTCCGCCGCCGCTGGCGCGGCCGGCGGCCGCAGGCCTGGCCTCGGAACTGCTCGCTCCCGCTTGCCGGCCAGCAGATCGCGCACCCGGCTGATGACCATCTGCGGCTCGAACGGCTTGACCAGGACGCCGTCGCAGCCGACGGCGCGGGCGCGCGACTTCGTCGATCGGCTCGAACGCGCCCGTCAGCAGCAGCACCGGAATGTGCGCCAGCTGCGGGTCGCCCTTGATGAAGGCCGCGACCTCGTAGCCGTCGCGTTCCGGCATGCCGACGTCGGCCAGGACGATATCCGGGCGATCGGCCTGGACGCGCTCGATCGCCTGCTGGCCGTCGCCCACCGCCATGACCTTGACGTCCTCGTCGGCGAACGTCAGCTCGATCACGCGCTGAATCGTCACGCTGTCGTCGGCAAGCAGCAGCTTAGGTGCACTACAGCTCCACGGCGTGCTCCACCGCGCGTCCTCGACACGTGTACGAACGTGCCGTTGATGAAGTCGATGATGTGCTGCATCGGCGTTCCCGGCAGAAAGATCCCCTTGACGCCCACCGCCTCGAGCTTCGGAATGTCGACGTCCGGGATGATCCCGCCGATGACGACGAGCACGTCGTCGAGATGCCCTTCTCTCGCAGCAGCTCCATCACGCGCGGACAGATGTGCATGTGCGCGCCGGACAGGATCGACAGGCCGATCACGTCGGCATCCTCCTGCAGCGCGCCGGCCACGATCTGCTCGGGCGTCTGCCGCAGGCCCAGTGTAGATGACTTCCATGCCGGCATCACGCAAGCGCCCGCGCGATCACCTTCGCGCCGCGGTCGTGGCCGTCGAGGCCGGGCTTGGCGATGACGACGCGGATCTTGGCATGTTAATGCAACTGTCCAGCTGCCCGCTTCCGGCTTCCAGCTGCGACTTCCGACTTCGCTTCCGGCTACGAACTTCGACCTGCGACCTTCGAACTATCTACAAATGAGCGGCACTTCTTCCCACTCGCCCCACACCTCGCGCAGCGCGTCGCACATCTCGCCGACGGTCGCGTAGGCGCGGACGCAGTCGAGCAGCGGATACATCGTGTTGCCGTCGGCCGCGCGCCGTCTCCGCGCAGGGCATCGAGCGAGCGGCGCACCTGATCGTTGTCGCGCGTCGCGCGCAGCTGTCTCCAGCCGCGCGAGCTGCGTCTCGGCGCGTGCGCTCGTCGATGTAGAGAATCGGCATCGGCGGCTCGTCCGGCCTGGACGAAGTCGTTGACGCCGACGATGATCTTGTCGCGCCGCTCGACGGCCTGCTGGAACCGGTACGAGGCTTCGGCGATCTCCCTCTGCGGGAAGCCTTCCTCGATCGCCTCGACCATGCCGCCCATGCGATCGATGGTCGTCGAAGTACTCCTTGGCGCCGCGCTCCATGTCGAGCGTCAGCCGCTCGACGAAGTACGAGCCGCCGAGCGGGTCGACGACGTCGGTCACGCCGCTCTCGTGGGCGATGATCTGCTGCGTCCGCAGCGCCAGCGTCGCCGCCTGCCTCGGTCGGCAGCGCCAGCGCCTCGTCGAGCGAGTTGGTGTGCAGCGAGTTGGTGCCGCCGAGCACCGCCGCCAGCGCCTGCAGGGCGGTGCGGACGACGTTGTTGTACGGCTGCTGCGCCGTCAGCGAGACGCCGGCGGTCTGGGTGTGGAAGCGCAGCTTCCAGGAGCGCTCGTCCTTCGCGCCGAAGCGATCGCGCATCACTTCCGCCCAGAGCTTGCGGGCCGCGCGGAACTTGGCGATCTCCTCGAAGAAATCGCTGTGCGAGTTGAAGAAGAACGAGATGCGCGGCGCGAAATCGTCGACGTCGAGGCCCGGCGTCGACGCCGTACTGCACGTACTCGATGCCGTCGCGCAGCGTGAACGCCAGCTCCTGCAGCGCCGTCGAGCCGGCTTCGCGGATGTGATAGCCGCTGACCGAGACCGTGTTCCAGCGCGGCACTTCCTGCGCGCAGAACGCGAAGACGTCGGTGATGAGCCGCATCGATTCGCGCGGCGGATAGATGTATTCCTTCTGCGCGATGAACTCCTTCAGGATGTCGTTCTGGATCGTGCCCGACAGCTGTCTTCCAGTCCGCGCCCTGCTTCTCGGCCACGACGAGGTACATCGCGAAGATCATCGACGCCGGCGAGTTGATCGTCATCGACGTCGTGATGTCGCGCGAGCGCGATGCCGTCGAACAGCCGCTCCATGTCGGCCAGCGACACGATGCTGACGCCGCACTTGCCGACCTCGCCGAGCGACAGCTCGTGGTCCGGGATCGCGGCCCATCAGCGTCGGCAGATCGAAGGCGACGCTCAGGCCCGTGCCGCCGGCCTGGAGCAGCGCCTTGTAGCGCTCGTTGGTTTCCTCCGGCGTCCCGAACCCGGCAAACTGCCGCATCGTCCAGAGCTTGCCGCGGTAGCCGGTCGGATGGATGCCGCGCGTGTATGGAAACTCGCCCGGCGCGCTGAGATCGCGCGCGAAGTCGAATCGGTGAGATCGTCGGCGGTGTAGAGGCGATCGATCGGCCGGCCGGAGATCGTGGTGAACGGCCGCGCGACGCTCGGGCGCCTTCTTCAGCGCCGGCTCGAGCATCTCGCGTTCCCAGCGCTGCTTCGCGGTCTCGGCCGTCGCACCTTTCATGGACGCCTGCATTATAGCCCGCGGCTGCTGCAAGCGACTTGCGCGGCCCGGCACGCAACCGGAGGTCAGAAGACGAATGCCGCGAGAGGCTGGGGAGCCCGGCCTCTCGCGGCAACGTCTAGCAAGGACCCGACTGTCGAGCTGACTGCTGCGGATGGCGCAGATCGCCCAGACGCGGAACTGGACGTTGCTGCGGCTGCTGGATCCGTTCCGCAGCGACACCGTCCAGCCGTCATGGTCGGCGCTGGAGCGACGAGGCTCAGCTGAACTGGCACGTCACGCCCGGGTGTCGGCGCTCGCGTGTGCCGGAATCAGCGGCTCGAAGCCGCCACCGAGCGGCACCTTGCCCGCCGGACACAGGCCACGACGTGGAGCACGCCGTCGCAGACTCGCCGCGCTGAGACGTCGCTGTTCGCTGCACCGATCTCGTAGCCGCTGTCAGCCCGCCCGGCGCGCCAGCCGGACCCTGCGGCCCCGCCGGCCCTGACGCCGCCCGGCAATCCGGGCGCCCCGGCCGCACCCTGCGGACCCGCGGCCCCGCCGGACCCACTGCGCCCGGCGCGCCGGCTGCGGACCTGCAGGACCAGCCGCGCCCCCGCCACGGACCGCCCGCCGGGCCGGCGCCGGACCCTCGCCGGACCAGCAGGACCCTGCGGCCCCGCCGGACCCTGCCGGCTCCTGGCCCGCCACCGGCTGCCGTCCAGCCGACGGCGTCACTTGGTCACGTAGAACACGCCGCGCTCGATATCGATGAGTTGCCGCGCGCGACGGTGAACAGATACGTCCCTTCCTGCACGCCGTCGGGAACCGCACCACGACTTCGGTCTGCTCGCAGCGCAGCACCTTCATCTGCTCGCGTCTCGCAGAACACCGTCGGCTTCTTGCCGAAGTTCAGATCCCTGCAGCGTGACGGTCTCGTTCGCGACGTCGACGAAGCCGCGTGACAGACGAGCGAGCTTCCACTGAGTCGAATCGAAGTCGACGAAGCGATCCTCGACGCGTCCTGTTCCTGTCCCTGACCGGCCTCCTGCGCCACGGCGCCGACGGCGCCGAGAAGGACCATCGCCACAGCCATCGAGGCCACCCGAATTCACAGTCTGCATGACTCACTCCTCCCCGGCCCCGACATGAGCAAGCAGGGGACCAGAGAGCTCGGCCGTATGTAACCGCCTGCAGCAGCCAGAGCGCTTAGTTGGGCGCAATTACAGGCGTGAAATCGCCGCGTCCTACTCAAAGGTGTTGCGTCCTGGCACACAGCACTCGACGCAGACTGCCTGGTGCGGATCGCCAGCAGCGCGCTCCGCGGCGCAGGCCGGAGAGCGCGTCCTTGACTTGCCCGGTCGCACACGTTTAGCTTGATCTGTTTGCGTTTTCGGCGGCGCGGCCTCGTGCGGCGGCCGTGGCGCAAGGGAGCATATGGAAGGCGGAGGCAGCATTTTCAACGCGATGCTCCAGGAGTTCGACGGAGCCGCGCGCCTGCTCGGGCTCGATCCGGGCATCTGGAAGATCCTCACGAATCCGAAGCGACAGATCATCGTGTCGTGTCCGATCCAGATGGACAACGGCGAGATCGAGGTCTTCACCGGCTATCGCGTGCAATACAACATCACGCTCGGCCCGGCCAAGGGCGGCATCCGCTATCACCCCGACGTCACGCTCGACGAGGTCACGGCGCTCGCGGCGTGGATGACCTGGAAATGCGCCGTCGCGCACGTGCCGTTCGGCGGCGGCAAGGGCGGCGTCATCTGCGATCCGACGCGGATGTCGCGGCGCGAGCTCGAGGCGCTGACGCGCCGCTACGTCGCCGAGATCATCGACGCCATCGGCCCGGAGAAGGACGTGCCCGCGCCCGACGTCAACACCAACGATCAGGTCATGGCGTGGATCATGGACACCTACAGCATGCACGTCGGCCACACCTCCACGGCGGTCGTGACCGGCAAGCCGATCGAGATGGGCGGCTCGCTCGGCCGCCGCGAGGCGACGGGCCGCGGCGTGATGATCGTGACGCGCGAGGCGGCAAAGCATCTCGGCCTCGACATCAAGGGCGACGGTCGCCGTGCAGGGCTTCGGCAACGTCGGCTCGGTCTCAGCCGATCTCCTCGCGAAGATCGGCGCGAAGATCGTCGCCGTCACCGACTGGAAGGGCGGCGTCTACAACGCCGGCGGGCCTCGACATCCCGAAGATGCTCGACTACGCCAAGCAGCACAAGACGATCGACGGCTTCCCCGGCGGCGAACCGCTCGAGAACGATCAGCTGTTCGCGCTCGACGTCGACGTCCTCGTCCCGGCGGCGCTCGAAAATCAGATCACCGAAGAGAACGCCGGCGTCATCAAGGCGAAGATCGTCGCCGAGGGCGCGAACGGACCAACGACTCCCGAGGCGCACCGGCAGCTGCACGAGCGCGGCATCTTCGTGATTCCCGACATCCTCGCCAACGCCGGCGGCGTCACGACCTCGTACTTCGAGTGGGTCCAGGATCGTCACGGCTACTTCTGGGAAGAAGAGGAAGTGAACAAGCGCCTCGAAGCGAAGATGATGGAGGCGTTCGACGACGTGCTGCAGACGTCGCTCAAGTACAAGACCGACATGCGCACCGCCGCCTACATCGTCGCCATCAACCGCGTCGCGACCGTGACGCGGATGCGCGGCATGTATGCGTAGCTGGCAGCTGGCAGCGCTGGCTGGGCTCGCGGTCAGCTGTTCGCTGCTGGCTGCTCCTGACAGCTGAGCCGCCTACTTCACGCGGAAGGCGATGAGTTCCTGGGCCGTGTTGCCTCCGCCTTGGCGTTCAGTTCGAGCAGGTAATCACCGGCCGCGAGCGATGCCAGCGCCAGATCGATCTCGGCGGCGCCGGCATCCGACACCTGCACCGGGACGTCGGTCATCGCCGTCCCCCCGCGATTGAGCAAGCGCGCGGTGACGGGCGGCGCGCCGCTCGCCGGCGCATAGGCCTCGACGCGGACGACGATCCGCTCGGTGCGCGCAAAGGCGCGATCGACAGTCGGCATCGCCGTCGGATTGGCCTTGATCGCCTGGACATCGCGCGGCGTTCGCGCGCGGTAGACGCGCGGCGTGCCGAACGACAATTGCGGCGTCGGTGTAGTCGGGCACCGTCACGTCGTGCGTCGACGAATCCATGACCTGGCCCGCGGCGTTCTGCGCCATAATCCGCAGCTGCATGCGGCCCGGCGGAACGTCGAACGTCGCGCTGGCGCCGGGATGGGGACGCCTGGCGCGGGCGGCGCCGCGGCCTGATCCGGCACCCGGCCGCGGTAGAGCGGGCGTCCGTCGGGGGCGATCGCCGTCAGCGTCACGATCGCGACCCCATCGTCGACGGTGCGCCGCTCGCCCGGCAGCCGCCGCGATCGGCTCCCAGGCGAAGGTCACCTGGGACTTGCCGGCCTCGCCGCGGCCGGTGCCGATCCAGAAACGCGCCGGACGGCCGCGCGGCGGATCGACGAGCGTTGGCCAACGCCGCGCTGACCGCCGGCGGCGCCTCGGCGCGCGGCGCCGCGGCGCGCGCCGCATCCTCGGCGGTATAGGCCCAGTAGCCTTTTCGCGCCCGCACGTCGACGCCCCTGCGCGTCACCTCGACCTCGATCTCGTGGAACTTGCCGTCGGTCGGCGCCTGCGCCGAGTTGTAGCCGAGCAGGTAGTAGCCGCTCGAGTCGCGGATGATCTGCTGCATCCCGTTGCCGAGGTCGTTGCGATTGACGATGGCGCGGCCGTCCGTGTTCTCGGCCAGCGCGCGCAGCGTGTCGAGCCCAGTGTCGAGGTGCTTGCGATCGACCTGCAGGCCAATGCCCTGGTTGATGTCGTACTCGAACGGCGCCAGGCCGCGCGGATCGACGGCGTAGATCGACGTGTTGTTGCGGTTCACCTCCGCGAAGATCAGGCTCAGGTCCGAGATCATGTTCACCTGCGCGGACCACTCGGTGCGATCGCTGTTCGCGACCGACGTGCCGCGCGCGGGGTTGCCGATGCCAGGCATCGACGCGCTCGGATCGTTCAGCTGCGGCGGCAGCATCGTGGTGAACCCTTCGCTGACGAAGATGATCGACTTGCGCCCCTCGCGCAGGCCGCCCAGGCTTATCGCCGCGCCCTTGAGCGCGGTCATCACGACTTCGTTGCGCACCCGCTCGACCGTCGCCGCCGGATAGTAGTGGTACTTCTCCTCGAACTCGTTCCGCGGCTGATAATCGAAACGGCGTCCCTGGAAGTGTTCGATGGCGCTGATCAGGCTCGAGCGGTTGCGCGTGAACGTCAGGCCGGTGACCGGCGTCAGCGGATACATGATCGCGACCATGTCGAGCGGCGCGAGCTGATTCTGGATGAAGTCGATGAGCGGCTTGCGCACGACCATGTCGTTGCCGCGCCGCACGTGATAGTCGTCGAGCAGGATGATGAACAGCCGCACGTCCGGGCGCTGCGCCTCGCGCGCTTCTTCGTAGAGCGATCGGATCTCGCTCGGCGGCGGACCGTCGATCTGCTGCGCAATCGGATCGATCTTGACGATGGAGAACGAGTCGATCGTCTGCGGCTTGCCGTCTTCCTTGATGCGGAACTCGTCCTGCTTCAGGTCGAGCACCGGGTTGCCCTGCCGGTCGCGTGACGATGGCGTCGACGCGGACGTAGTTGATGCCGCTGCGGATGCGCGGCGGCGGCTGCTGCGGATCCTGCTGTGGCGGTGTTGCAGCCTGTGCGCCGGCAGGCGGCGGCTGAGCGGGAGGTTGCTGTGCCGGAGGCTTGCTGGCGGCTGTGCGCCGGCTGCGCTGAGCCTGCGGCGATTGCCGCGCCGACAGATGAACGACGACACTCACCCCCGCAAGCAGCCCGGCGACGACGACGGCTCCGACGTGCGCGGTGTATCGCATAAGATGTCCGTCCACCAGTTCTCTTGCCACGCCTTTTTAGACGTTGCGGGCGCCGGCCGGCTCGATAGGGCAATGATAACATCGGCTTTGCGCTGCTGCCCCACGCATCTGTCCGCGGGCTGATATGCGCATGACCATCGTGAAGGAGCCACGAGCGTGACCGAGGACACCGCCGATCAGGCCAGCCGCTCACGGTTCTCGCCGAAGACGAGCATCATCTTTCGCGACAGCGTGCGCGCATTTGCCGAGGCGCACATCCGGCCGCTCGTGCGCGAAATGGACGAGCACGCGAAGATTCCCCGCACGCTCATCGACGAGCTGTTCGAGCTCGGCGTCATGGGCATCGAAGTCCCCGAGGCCTACGGCGGCGCCGGCGGGCGCTTCTTTCACTCGGTGCTCGCCGTCGAAGAGCTGTCCCGCGTCGATCCGTCGATCGGCGTGCTGGTCGACGTCCAGAACACGCTCGTCATCAACGCCATCCTCCGGTTCGGCAACGACAACATCAAGCGCCGCTGGCTGCCGGCGCTGGCGGCGGATACGGTCGGCGCGTATGCGCTGTCGGAGGCCGGCTCGGGCAGCGACGCGTTCGCGCTGACCACTCGCGCGCGCGAGGACGGCGACGGCTACGTCATCAACGGCCGCAAGCTCTGGATCACGAACGGCAACGAAGCCAACCTCTTCATCGTTTTTGCAACGGTCAATCCCGATGCCGGCTACCGCGGCATCACCGCCTTTCTCGTCGAGCGCGGGACCGCAGGCTTCTCGGTCGGCAAGAAGGAAGACAAGCTCGGCATCCGCGCGAGCAGCACCTGCGAGCTCATGTTCGACGAATGCCGCGTGCCGAAGTCGCAGGTGCTCGGCGAGGTCGGCAAGGGCTACAAGACCGCGATCGAAACGCTCAACGAAGGACGCATCGGCATCGGCGCGCAGATGATCGGCCTCGCGCGCGGCGCGCTCGAGCACGCCATCCGCTACACCAAGGAGCGCAAGCAGTTCGGCAAGGCGATCGCCGACTTTCAGGGCGTGCAGTTCCAGCTCGCGCGAGCGGCCATGGAAGTCGAAGCCGCGACGCTGACCGTCTACAACGCCGCGCGGTTACGCGATGCCGGGCGGCCATTCCTGACCGAAGCCGCCATCTGCAAGATCTTCTCGTCGGAAGTCGCCGAGCGCGTGGCGTCGCTGGCGGTGAACCTCTTCGGCGGCAACGGTTTCGTCAAGGAATATCCGGTCGAGAAGCTGTTCCGCGACGCCAAGATCGGCCAGATCTACGAAGGCACGTCCAACCTGCAGCTGCAGACGATCGCCAAGCAGATTTTGAGCTAGCCCGCCCTGGCTTCAACGGCCGCCGGTTGTTCGGCTGCCGGTGAGACGCTACTGCAGCAGATGTTCGGCGATCACCATGCGCTGGACTTCTGACGTGCCCTGGTAGATTTCCGTGGCGCGAACGTCGCGAAACAGGCGCTCGACCAGAGAGCCGCGGCGATAGCCCTTCGACGCCAGAATCTGCATCGCCTTGTCCGCGGCGCGGTGCGCCGCTTCCGAGGCATAGAGCTTGGCCATCGACGCGTGCGGCGTCGCGGTGCGAGAGCGGGCACCGTCGGTGCCGGTCGCGACCAGATCGGCCGCCTTCATCGTCAGCATCCGCGCTGCGTCGAGCTCGGTGACCATGTCGGCGAGCATCCACTGGATCGCCTGAAAGTTGCCGATCGGCTGACCGAATGCCGACCGCGTTTTTGCATGGTCGACGGCGGCGGCGAGCGCCGCCTGTCCGACGCCGAGCGCCTGCGCCGCGATCGCGACGCGTCCGCCATCGAGCGCCCACATCGCGATGCGGAAGCCGTCGCCGGGCGCGCCGAGCAGACATTCCGCGCCGACGCGCACGTCGCGGAATTCCAGATCCATGCAGCCGAGTCCGCGCACGCCGAGCGAATCGTCAGCCGCGACACGCGTGATGCCGGCGCTGTCCATGGGCACGAGGAAGGCGCTGACGCCGCGGCCGCGAAGTCCCGGCTGCGTCGCGGCAAAGACGATGACGAGGTCGGCGGCCTCGGCGTTGGCGACCCAGACCTTGCGCCCGTTCAGCACGTAGCCGTGATCGTCGAGGCACGCCACCGTCTGCTGATTCGCGGCATCGGAGCCGGCGTTCTCCTCCGACAAGGCAAACGCGCCGAGCGCCTGGCCCGGTCGCCAGCCGTCGCAGCCACGTCTGTTTCTGGGCGTCGGTCCCGAACGCGGCGATCGGCTCGGCGACCAGCGAGGTGTTGACTGCCGCGATCACGGCAATCACGGCACTGGCGTTGGCGAGCGCTTCGATGGCGAGGGCGTAGCTGACGTAGTCCTTGCCGCTGCCGCCCCACTCCGTGGCAACCGTTGCCCCGAGCAAACCGGCGGCAGCGACCTCGCGCACCAGGTCGCGCGGAAATGCGCCGCCTTCGTCGATGGCTGCAGCGCGCGGCGCCACGTGCTCGCGCGCAAAGGCCGACACGTGGGCCTGAAACGCTTTCTGATCGTCAGTGAAGTCGAGGTGCATCAGCGAACACCTCCGCTCGCGTCCAGTCGTTCGAATACCGGCCGCAGGCCGGTCGCGCGCGTCTACCCACAGTTCCTCGGGCAGCACGCGCGTCTCGCCGACGACGGTCATGAAGTTCGTGTCGCCGTTCCAGCGCGGCACGATGTGCATGTGCAGGTGGTCGAGGATACCGGCGCCGGCTGGCTTGCCGAGATTGATCCCCATGTTGAGGCCATGCGGCGCATAGGCCTCGCGCACC
The DNA here is from genome assembly GCA_963830815.1 of uncultured Acidobacteriota bacterium. Classification (GTDB taxonomy): domain Bacteria; phylum Acidobacteriota; class Vicinamibacteria; order Vicinamibacterales; family 2-12-FULL-66-21; genus DATBJJ01. Next base: position 107,915 of record CAWHNN010000004.1, read on the forward strand.
GCCAGTTCGGCGCGCCGAACGAGCTCGATGAGCTCGCTGAGCTCGTCCGACGTCGCCTCGCCGAGCGACGCGATGTGACGGTTCGGCACGACCATCAGGTGGCCGTTATTGTAAGGAAACTTGTTGAGGATGACGAAGCAGAACTGGCCGCGGAAGACTACGAGCGAAGCCTGCTCGCCCGTGAGCGCCTCGCAGAAGACGCACCCCGCCTCACCGCCAGTGCGAGTCACGTACGGCAGGCGCCACGGCGACCAGAGGCGGTCCATGCAATGCTGAGTGCTGAATGTCGAATGCTGAATGAATGGTCAAATTAGCGAATTGACCAATGACGAATGTCCGGCGCCCTACAGGCCGCCGAGATCCGAACCGGGCGTCGGCGATGCAACCGGCGGCAGCTGGCCGGCCGCTTCGGCTTCGCGGTTGATCAGTTCCTTCAGCTCTTTGCCCGGCTTGAAATAGGGCACTTTCTTCGGCGGCACATCCACCTTGTCGCCGGTCTTCGGGTTCCGCCCCTTGCGCGGCTCGCGCCGCCGCAGGCGGAAGCTGCCGAACCCGCGCAACTCGATCTTCTCGCCGCGGTGCAGCGCGTCGATGATGCTCTTGAAGACGGTGTCGACGATGACCTCGGAGTGCTTCTTGGTCAGGTCGGAAACCCGCGAGACTTCCTCGACGAGCTCGGCCTTCGTCATGCTGCCTGTGTTCATGAGTCAGTCCTCAGTCTTCGGTCGTCAGTCGGCAGTGCATCAGTCGTCGGTCGCCAGTCGTGCAGTCTGCAGAGCTGACGAGCCGACTGAGACTGACGACTGGCGACTGGATCTACTGCTGATGCTTGAAGTGGTCCCCGAGCGTCACTTCCGGCCGTCCGGTCGTCTCCGAGTACGCTTCCCAGTCGGCCCGGAACTCGTCGCTCTTCAGCGCGCGAATGCTGAGGCCGATCTTCCGCTCGGCCGGGATGAGCTTGATGATCTTCATCTGGTAGCTGTCGCCCACCTTGAGCTCCAGCTTCTCATCCTTGCCCGCGTGGTGCGAATCGTCGAACTCGGAAACGTGGATGAGACCTTCGATCCCTTCAGCCAGCTCGACGAACGCGCCGAAGTTGGTCACGCGGACCACCTTGCCCTCGACAACGTCGCCGACGTGCTGCTGGGTGAAGAACTCGTCCCATACGTCGGTCTGGAGCTGCTTGAGGCCGAGCGACAACCGCTGATTCTCGGCGTCGATGTTGAGCACCATCGCCTCGACAGTGTCGCCCTTCTTCAGCACTTCCGACGGGTGCTTGAGGCGCTTGCTCCACGACATGTCCGAGATGTGAATCAGGCCGTCGATGCCCTCTTCCACTTCGACGAACGCTCCGAACTCGGTGAGGTTACGCACCTTGCCGGTGATCGTCGTGCCGATGGGGTACTTCTCGGTCAGCTCGTGCCACGGATTGCTCTCGACCTGCTTGAGGCCGAGCGAGATCCGGCGCGCGCCGGGGTCGACGCCAAGGACCATCGCCTCGGCCTTGTCGCCGACGTTGAGGATCTTCGACGGATGCTTGACGCGCTTGCTCCACGACATCTCCGAGACGTGGATCAGGCCCTCGACGCCGGGCTCGAGCTCGACGAACGCGCCGTAGTCGGTCAGGCTGACGACCTTGCCGCTCATCCGCGCGCCAACCGGGTAGCGCTCGATGACGTTCGACCACGGGTCGTTCTTCAGCTGCTTGTGGCCGAGCGAGACGCGCTCGGTCGCCGGGTCGTACTTGAGAACGATGACGTCGATCTCGTCGTTGACCTTGAAGAGCTCCGACGGGTGCGAGACGCGGCCCCACGACATGTCCGTGATGTGGAGCAGGCCGTCGATGCCGCCGAGATCGATGAACGCGCCGTAATCGGTGATGTTCTTGACGACGCCGGTGAGGACCTTGCCCTCGGCGAGCGTGTCGAGCGTGTGCTTCTTCTTCTCGGCGTTCTCTTCTTCGAGGAGGACCTTCCTCGAGAGCACGATGTTGCCGCGCTTCTTGTTGACCTTGATGACGCGCATGCGCAGCTCCTGGCCGCGGAGCGCGTCGAGGTTGCGCACGGGGCGCACGTCGATCTGCGAACCGGGGAGGAACGCGCGCACGCCGATGTCGACCGCAAGGCCGCCCTTGATGCGCTCGATGACGCGTCCGATGACGACCTTCCGCTCGGCGTAGGCCTTCTCGACGTCGTCCCAAATCTTCATCTTCTCGGCTTTTTCACGCGAGAGCACGACGTAGCCGTCGCGATCTTCGGTGCGCTCGAGCAGGACGTCGACGATGTCGCCGGGCTGCACGGCGATCTGGCCGGTCTCGTCGACGAACTCATCGATCGCGATGATGCCCTCCGACTTGTAACCGACGTCGACGATGACTTCAGATGGGGTAACTTTCAGGACGGTGCCCTTGACGACTTCACCTTCCGCGATGTTGCGGAAGCTGCTATCGTAAAGGTCCAGCAGGCGTGCATATTCCTGCGGGTCGATCGATTCGTCGATGACACCTCCTTGGGGTTTGATGTGCTGCGAATTATCAGTGGGCATCGAAACGGGTCCTCCTCAGACGTACTTGCCGAGATTGCAGCTCTCGGCGGGCTGTAATGTGCATCGCTTTTGAGTTGCGATAAGCAGTAGAAGATACATCACTTAGGGGCACGGAGTCAAACCGTCATGGCGAAGAAAGCCGGGAAAAGTCCCAAGCGAAGCTCCCCGCGTGCAGCAGCGAGACGCCGGGCCACCTCGACCAAACGCCAGGCGGGCGCCGCCCGCAAACGCTCGGCGCGCACGGCCCCTGCCAGGAAGCGGCCGGCCGCCAAAACGGCCCGAAAAGCGGCCAGGCCCGCGAACAAGGCCAAAAAGCGCGCAGCTCCGGCGAAGAAGGCCGCCCCAACACCCAAGAAACGCGTGAAAATGGCGCCAAAGGCCGCCGCATCGAAGGCAGCCGCACGACAAGGTAGCCGCGCCGAAGGCGGCCGCGCCGAAAAAAGCAGCCCCGATAAAGCGCCCGCGGCCGGACGCCGACACCAAGCGGCCGGTGCACCCTCTGTCACTCGACCGTAACCGCAGGCACCTGCCCGAACTCGAAGACAACGTGCCTACCCCGCCCTCGTCGCTCGACCTCGATCGGACACCATCCGCGGCCCGCTCCGGACGCATGGGAATGGCGAGCGACCGCCTTCACCACAACGAGACGAGTCCCGAACTGACGGGCGGCGACGTCGACGCCAATTGGGAAAATGGCTACGCCGTAGGGGACGAGTCGCCGGGTGGCGACAACCCGACGCCCGATCAGGATCGGGTCGACGACATCGGCAAAGCGCTCGGCGTTCAGTACAACGACGACGAGGAACTGAAGGCGGCCGACAAGATCATCGAGCGCGACCGCCATCGGTGGGAGCTCGACCCGGCGTCCGCTGAAGACTACCCCGAGCACGACGAGTGATCATCCGAGGGGCTTCGCCCCTCGGACTCCCGCTAACTTGCGATGTCCCCTACTAATTTGGGCTCTCGCGGGGGCCCGGCCGCCCCGCTCCGCTCGCCAGGCTCACTCGCTCACGCTCGTTCGCACACCGCCAGCACCGCCTGAATCGCCTCCTCAATCGACAGGTCCGTCGTATCGAGCAGCATCGCATCTTCCGCCATCGTCAGCGGCGACGCGCTTCGCGTGCGATCGCTCAGGTCGCGGGCTTCCAGAGCGGCCGCGACGTCGCCAACCGTCGCGGAGCCGCTGAGCGCGTGCGCCGGATCGTGCGCGCGGCGCCTCGCCCGCTCCTCCGGCGCCGCATCGAGGTAAATCTTCACGTCGGCGGCCGGAAACACCACGGTGCCGATATCCCGGCCTTCCATCACTACGCCGCCATCAGCGCCCATCGCCCGCTGCTGCGCTATGAGAATCTCGCGCACCTTGGGCTGCCGCGCGACGGCTGCGGCTGCCGCATCGATCTCGGGCGTGCGGATCGCTCGCGCGATGTCATGACCATCGACTGAGACGACGCCGTCGGAAACGATGATGCGGGCGCGCCGCGCGGCGTCGGTACTGGCCGCTTCGTCGGTCAGGTCGATCGATTCATGAAGCGCCTTCCACGCCACTGCACGGTACATGGCGCCGGTGTCGACATGGCGGTAGCCGAGGCGCCGTGCAACCTCGCGCGAGATCGTGCCCTTGCCGGCTCCAGACGGACCGTCGATGGCGATGATTAAACGTCGTAGCCGGGTGCGGGGCTAGCAGGCGCAGTCACACTGCTATTATCCTCCCGCATGCGTGTGCGCCGAGGCGTCGCGATCGTCGCCGCGATCGTTTGCCTGATGCTCGGCCTGGGCTACATTGCCGGGCACTCCTATCTTCACGGCGCCGCATTCGTCGTGCGGGCCGCGGGCATGCACGGCGCCGCGAGGACCGTGGCCGATTGGCGAGGCGCAGGACGTCACCGAAGAGCAGCTGAGTGTTCCTGGCGCTCCGGTACGCTGCCCGCTCGCAAATACCTGCCGCAACGAACTTCGGGGAGGGTCTTCCTGCTCGTCCCTGGCGTCCACGCCTCGGGTGTGGACGAACCCCGGCTCATCGGATTCGCCCGAGACCTGGCGGCGATGGGCCATCCCGTCATTACAGTCGGCCCACCCGATCTCGCACGCTATTCGATCTCACCTCAAGTAACCGACGCCATCGAAGACGCCGCGCGCGTGGCTGTCGCAGCAGAAGGATCTGGCGCCCGACGGGCGCATCGGGATGATGGGCATCAGCTTCGCCGGCGGACTCTCCATCGTCGCCGCCGGACGCCCAAGCCTGGCGAACAAGGTCGCGCTGGTGTTGTCACTCGGCGGGCACGGCGAGTTGCCGCGGACGATGCGCTATCTCTGCACGGGCATGGAGCCGGACGGCCAGCTGCGTCCGCCACACGACTATGGCGTCGTCATCATCCTGCTCGGCGTCGCAGACCGCGTCGTGCCGCCCGATCAGGTGGCTGGCCTGCAGAAAGGCGTGCTGATGTTCCTGGAAGCATCGCGCCTCGATCTCTTCGACAAGGCACAATCGATGGCTGAGTTTCAACGCGCGCGCGAGTACGCGACGACGCTGCCCGAGCCGTCACGGACGATGATGAACTACGTCAACGAGCGTGACGTCGCGCACCTCGGCCCAATACTGCTGCCGCATGTTACTGAGCTCGGAGGGGATCCGTCGCTATCGCCGGCCTTGGCGCCACCGCCCGTGGCACCGGTCTATCTGCTGCACGGAGCCGGGGACAATGTCATTCCAGCAGCGGAAACGCTGGCGCTGGCAGCAACACTGACCTCGCATGGCGTCACGACTCACGCGCTCGTGACGCCGCTCATCACCCACGCCGAGGTCGATCGGGCCGCGACCGCGGTTGACGCCTGGGCGCTGGTCGGCTTCTGGTCGGACGTTCTCTCTCGCTGACAGCACCGCGACGATTCTCGTGAGTTGATGGTCGCGTGCCGGTCTTTGGGGCCGGCCTTGGCCTGCGTTCCCGAGTGGAGGGCCCTGAGGGGCCCTTGCTCCTGGCGGCGGGCGCTGGCACGCCCTTTTTCAGCGCATTGATCTCAGAAGGCGTCAGCGCCCGGAACATTCCCGGCTTCAAACGGTCGTCGGCGATCGGACCAATTCGGACGCGTCGCAATTGCACGACCGGATGCCCAATCGAGTCGCACATCTTCCGAACCTGGCGGTTGCGGCCCTCGTGGATTATCAGAGACAGGATGCCCTGAGGACCAGACTCACTCTCGTAGACGCGGCGCAGGTAGACCTCCGCATCGGCCGTGCGCCGACCGTCGATCGTGACGCCGCGGGCCAGTCGTTCGAGCGCGTGATTGTCAGGCACGCCGCGCAACCGTACTTGGTACTCGCGCGCGACTCCGTGCCGCGGATGGGTCAGACGCGCCGCGAGATCGCCGTCGCTCGTCAGGATGAGCAGGCCCTCGGAATCGTAGTCGAGCCGGCCGACCGGATAGATGTAGTCGCTGACGCCGCCACGCGCGAGCAGTTCGATCACCGTCGGGCGATGCTGCGGATCGGAGCGGCTCGTGATGTAGCCGCGCGGCTTGTTCAGGAGGATGTAATGGGTGTGCTTCGGCTTCGGGAGCCGCCGTTCGTCAACCTTGATCTCGTCGGTTGCGGGATCGGCCTTAGTCCCGAGCTCGGTGACGACCTTGCCATTGACCCTGACGCGGCCTTGCGTGATCAGCGTCTCGGCCGTGCGCCGCGAGGCGACGCCGGCAGCAGAGAGAATTTTCTGAAGGCGAATCATGGCAATGCTGAATGCTGAGCGCTGAATGCTGAACTAATTTGGAATGCGGAACTAACTTGAATGTCCAACTATTGAATGCTGCCTTCGATTCAGCATTCAACATTCAGCATTCAGCATTTCTCAGTGGACCGTCTTGTCTGCGTCCGAGTCTTCGAACGGCAGCGCCGTCGGGCTGACGGAAGGCTCGATGAGCCCGCTCGGCAGCTCGAATCCGAGCGCGTCGGACATCTCCTCGACCTTCGGCAGATCGTTCAGGTCGTTCAATCCGAAGCGTTCCAGGAATTCGCGCGTCGTCGCATACATGAATGGACGGCCGATGACCTGCTTGCGGCCGACGGTCTTGATCAGCTTTCGTTCGATGAGCGTCGACAGCACGCCGCCGCTGCTCGAGACACCGCGAATCTCGGCGATTTCTGGCGCCGTAATTGGCTGCTTGTAGGCAATGACCGCAAGCGTTTCGAGTGACTGCACCGAGAGCTTCTGCGTCGTCCGTTCGTGGAACAGCTTGCGCACCCAGTCGTGGAGCTCGGGGCGCGTCACGATCTGAAAGCCGCCTGCCACCTCGACCACCTGCAGGCCGCCCGGCCGCGTGTAGTCGGCGATGACGGCTTCGAGAGCGGCATCGATGTCCTCTTTCGGCTCACCGTCGAGCAGCTTGTGCAGCACCTTGCGCGTGATCGGTTCCGGCGACGCGAAGATCAAGGCTTCGACGATGGGCTTGAGATGGTCTGACACTGGTTGTTCCTCGTTCATTGCAATTCCGGTTCGTCCTTCGCTGGGGCCTGTTGCGCGGCGATTTCACCTTCCGGAGCAGCCGCTTCTGATTGCTGCGCCAGGGCCTCGGCGTCAGCGGCGACGTGTTCCGCATGCCGCTTCTCTGGATCGAGGAGCGGCTTGGGCGCGTCGGCTGGCCGCGCACGCTTGTAAATCCGAATGGGCCCCATCGCTCCCGTCTGGAAGACGCGAACGAGCTTCAGTCGAATCATCTCGAGCAGGGCCAGGAACGTGACGATGAGCCCGGCGCGGGACTGGACGTCGGCAAAGAGATCCTCGAAGCCGCAGGCGTCAGTTTCGGACATCCTCGACATCAGTTCCTCGATGCGGTCTTCGATCGGAATCTGCTCTGACGGCAGGTACACCTTCGGCCGCTGTTTCGAACGCTCGACGACAGTCCGAAAGGCGGTGATGAGGCTGAAGAGATCGACTTCGATTTCCGGCTCGGGCGCTTCGCCGGCGATTTCGGTGATCGGGCCGTCGGGCCGGGTCCACTGTGCGCTGCGCAGCGTCTCGCGCTCGTGCAGCAATTCGGCCGCGGCCTTGAACTTCTGGTGTTCGAGGAGGCGCCGCACGAGAGCCTCGCGTGGATCCTCGTCAGGATCCTCCTGCGCCGGATCCGGGCGCGGCAGGAGCATGCGCGACTTGATGTGGATGAGCGTCGCCGCCATGACGAGGAACTCCCCCGCCACGTCGAGGTTCATCTCCTGCATCAGGTCGATGTAGTCGAGATACTGCCTGGTGACGAGCGCGATCGGAATGTCGTAGATATTGAGCTCGCTCTGCTTGATCAGATGCAGGAGCAGATCGAGGGGCCCTTCGAAATTATCGAGCCGGACCGGATAAGCCTCGAGGATGGATTCGAATTCAGCGTGCTCCATAATCCAACCTCACCGCGGTACGCACCCGCGCCATCGTTTCCTGCGCCAGCGCCCGTGCCTTGCGCGAGCCTTCGTGAAGGATCTCACGGAGGGTGTCTGGCTTCTCGAGGATCTTTGCCCGCCGCGCGCGCAGCGGATCGAGATGCGCGTTCAAGGCCGCCGAGAGCTTCTTCTTGACCTCGACGTCTCCTACCTTGCCGGCGCGATATCGCGTCTTGAGATCGTCGACCTCGGCGAGGTTCGGATTGAACGCGTCGTGGTAGTCGAACACCGGATTCCCCTCGACGGTGCCCGGCACGTCGGCGCGGACACGATTGGGATCGGTGTACATCTGCATCACCTTCTTGCGAACGGTTTCCTCGTCGTCCGAAAGGTTGATCGTGTTGCCGTAGCTCTTGGACATCTTCCGGTTGTCGAGGCCTGGCAGCCGCGAGGTCTTCGTCAACATCGGCTCTGGCTCGACGAACAGCTCGCCGTAGAAGTTGTTGAACCGGCGAACGATTTCACGGCTGAGCTCGAGGTGGGCGACCTGATCGGCGCCTACCGGAACGTAGCGGGCATTGTAGATGATGACGTCCGCCGTCTGCAGCAGCGGATAGCCCAGGAAACCCAGGGTCGAAAGATCCTTCTCCGAGAGCTGCTGAATCTGCTCTTTGTAGGTCGGCACGCGCTCGAGCCACGACATCGGCGTCGGCATCGACAGCAGCAGAAAGAGCTCGGCGTGCTCCGGCACCAGCGACTGGATGAAGAGCGTGCTGCGCTCGGGATCGAGGCCGGCAGCGATCCAGTCCGCCGCCATGTCGTAGGCGTTGGCGACGATCTCAGATGTGTCGGCGTAGTCGCTCGTCAGCGCGTGCCAGTCGGCGACGAAGTAAAAACAGTCGTAGCTGTCCTGGAGGGCGGCCCAGTTGTCGAGGGCGCCAACGAGGTGCCCGAGGTGGAGCTTGCCGGTCGGACGCATGCCGGAGACAACGCGATGCTTCACGGAAAGAGCAATCCTCTCAGGAAGGCGGTCGGCGGCTGAATCATGGCGCCGAGAATCCCCGACAGCATCAGGCCGTAGAGAACGATAAAGCCGAAGGGACGCACCCTGTCGAGCACGTCGGCGCCGGCGGGGGGCAACAAGCCGGCGAGCACATTGCCTCCATCGAGCGGCGGAATCGGCACGAGGTTGAATACGGCGAGGGAGACGTTGATTGCGCCAGCGACGTACAAGCACGTCCGTCAGGTTGAGGCCGCGCGGCGGAGCCGAGTCGGGCGCCACAACCTGAAAGAGGACGGCGGCAATGACCGCGAGCGCGAGATTACTGAGCGGACCGGCCGCGGCAATAATCATGAAATCGCGGCGCGGATGCTTGAGCCGGCTCATGTTCACCGGGACCGGCTTCGCCCAACCGATGATCGGGAAATTGCTGTAAGCCGCCACGAGCGGCAGGACGACCGTCCCGAGCCAATCGATGTGCACGAGCGGGTTGAGCGAAACGCGTCCCAGCAGCCTGGCCGTCGAATCGCCGAGCCGATCGGCGCTCCATGCGTGCGCCGCCTCGTGGACGGTCAACGAGAGCAGCACGATGACGACAGCAACGACTATGTACTCTGGGGGCAGACGATTCACCACTCACGAAGGGCCAAACTCGGCTCGAAGGGACGCTTTAGCGTAAGGCAAAACCACTGGCCTATCAACCGTAGAGCCGAACTTCAGTTCGGCGTCCTCGTTTAGCGATGCGCCGCGAAGTGCGTCAACACGGCGTCGGCGGCTTTCACCCCGACCACTCGGACGAGCTCTTCGCGGGTTGCCCGGCGCACGCCGGCGACGCTCCCAAACGCCGTCAACAGCGCCTTTCGCCGTCTTGGGCCAATGCCCATAACCACGTCGAGATCCGATCGCAGATCCCGCTTCCGCCGGGACTGACGGTGGAACGTGACGGCGAATCGGTGCGCCTCGTCACGGATGCGCTGAATAAGAAGCAACGCGGGGCTTTCGCGCGACAGCGCGATGGCGTCCTCGCGATCGCGGGTGAAGAGCAGTTCTTCTTTCTTGGCGATGCCGACGGCTATCAACCGGCCGAGTCCCAGCTCCTCGAGGGCGGCGTACGCCGCGGAAAGCTGCCCCTTGCCTCCGTCGATGAGCACGAGATCGGGGAACGGCCCACCGGCCTCGAGCACTCGTCGGTAACGCCGCAAGACGACTTCGTGCATGGCCGCGAAGTCGTTATTAACTGCGCGTGGGGCGCCATCCCGCACGCGCTCGGGGCTGCGCGGACTCGAGGACTCGCGCGCTCGCACGCGGCTGCAGGCGCTGCCGAGTCGTCATCACCAGGCTCCGCATAATCCAGCCCTCGGGCGGCACGTCCGAACCCCGAGCACCCGAGCCCCGAGCCCCGAGCCGCGAATCTTGAACTTCCGATACTCCCCTTTCCGCATCCGCCCGTCTTCGCACACGACCATCGACGCGACGGTCTCGCTGCCCTGGATCGTGGAAATGTCGAAGCACTCGATGCGCCTCGGGACGCCGGGGAGCGACAGCACGACGCGCAAGGTTTCGAGCGCGTCGTAGTTGGCGGCGGTGTTCTCGTTGAAGCGCTGCTGATAGGCGAGATCGGCATTGCGCGCCGCAAGCTCGAGGAGCCCTCGTTTCTCGCCACGGCGCGGGACGACCAGGCGGACCTTGCGGCCGGCTTTCGAGGACAGCCATTCCTCGAGGAGAAGCGTCTCGGCTTCGGCGAGCTCGAGCGGCACGTGAATCTCCGGCGGCGGCAGTCGATCTTCGTAGAACTGCTGCACGGCGGCCTGCAACACCTCGGCATCGCGGGACGTCGCCGTCGGGTCGGCTGCCGGATCGGCGTCCGTTACGAGCTCGATGCGTTCGACGACGCGCCCGTGACGCATCTCGAAGACCTGGACCGAGGCCCCGGCCGGACCGACTTTCAGGCCAAACGCATCGCGGTCGCCAAGCTCCGCGCTCGTCATTTTCTGCTGACGCGTGCCGAATGTTTCGATCGTCCGGATGGCGTCGCGCAGCTGCGCCGCCTGCTCGAAGCGCTCCGCGTCGGCCGACTCCTGCATGCGATCGCGGAGCGTCTCGACGAGAACATCGTTTCGCCCCTCGAGAAAGAGCTGCGTATGCTCGACGGCCTCGCGGTACTCGTCGGGCGAGCAGATGTCGCGCACGCACGGCGCGATGCAGCGTTTGATGTCGAACTCGAGGCACGGCCGGCCGCGCTCGCCGGTAATGACCTCGTTGCAGGAACGAATGCCAAACAGCCGGTGCGTCAGCGCCATCGTGCGGCGGCCGAGCGACGCCGGAAGAAACGGCCCGGCATAGTAGTGCCCGTCACGCTGTACTCGCCTGGCGACGAGCACGCGTGGGAACGCCTCGCCCGTCGTCAGTTGCAAGTAGGGGTAGTTCTTGTCGTCGCGCAGCAGGATGTTGTAGCGCGGCGCCCGCTGCTTGATCAGGTGGTTCTCGAGCGCCAGCGCCTCCATGACCGAGTCCGTAACGATGACCTCGAGCCGCTGCGCTTCGTCGAGCAGGGCATCGATGCGCGGACTGGTCCCGTGGGCCCCGAGATAGCTCCGGACACGATCCCGCAAGACGCGAGCCTTGCCCACGTACAACGTGTCGCCGCCGGCGTTGTAGTAGACGTAGACGCCTGGCTGCTCGGGAAGGCGGGCGATCTGGGCCTTGAGATCACGGATTGGCATGCGATACACTGCCCGTTTTGGGCGTATTCTGTAACCTTCCATTGTAGCGGATTCATGACATTCACCGGACTCATCGGGCGGCTGTGCATGTACCCGCTCCAGCTGATCATTCGCGCATGCGTCCGGCTGCGCATCCATCCGAATGTCCTCACGTTTGTCGGCGTCCTGATCAACATCGCCGCAGCGTGGGAGCTCGGTCGCGGACACTTCGTCTCAGCTGGCGGGATCATGATCGTCGCCAACATCTTCGATTTCATCGACGGCAAGGTGGCCTTCGAACTGAAGGCGGTCAGCGCCTTTGGCGGCTTCTGGGACTCGGTGATCGACCGTTTCTCGGATCTGGCGCTCTTCCTCGGACTGATCTACCTCTACACGACGCTCGGCCGCACCGATTACGTCATGGTGACGGCGCTCGCCATGATCTTCTCGATCATGACGAGCTACACCCGCGCGCGCGCCGAGTCGCTGATCGCCAAGTGCAAGGTCGGCTTCATGGAGCGGCCGGAACGCATCGTCCTCTTCATGATCGGCGCGTTCACGAATCGTATGGCCGGCGTGATGTGGGTCATCCTCGTGCTCTCGGTCTTCACCGTCGCGGATCGCATCATCCACACCTACCGTGAACTGCGTGAAGACGAACAGCAGGCGGTCGCATGAAGGCGAACACCCCGCTGCCCCTGCGTGTCCTGTGGAATGCCTTCTTCTGGACGTACGAGCGCACGACCTGGCAGTACGACCTGATGGTGATCGCGATCCTGGCGTTCGTGTGGCTGACGCCGCCGGACTGGCTGGGCGACCCGATGGCCTCGGGCGGAGGACCCGATTGGGTGGATCCTCACAATGCTGAATGCTGAATGACGAATGCTGAATTAATTCGAAATTCACTTCAGCATTCAGCATTCAGCATTCAAACTTTCTTCCCGTCTTCCCCGCCCAGATCCAGCGCCTTGTCGGTGAAGTGAATGTCGTGCGCGGCGATCTTGTCGCGCAGAAGCCGGCGCGCGGCGCCGTAGTAGTGATCCGGCACGACGAGCGCCCGCGCGAACGCGCGCATACGGAAGATCATCACCAGCGTGACTTGCTCGCCCTCGCGCCAGGTCAGCCCGCCGATCCGTGAATACGGGATGAAGCCCCCGTCCGCCCAGATACCGTCGTCGTAGAACCCGCGGCCGATGCGCAAGCTGAGCGGCAGCGCCCAGGCGTAGTAGACGAGCATCATGCTCTCGCCGAAAACCTGAATCGGGTGCTGGTGCAGGACAACCAGCTTGTAGACGATGAGTAGCGCGAGCACGGCGCCGAGGACGAGCAGCAAGGGGTAGAACGGGGGCCGTCGCCCCGGCCAGGTCAGCAACGCTGACGAGCGCATGCGCAGGTATCGGACGAACTGCGCCAGCAACCGCATGTTGGCGCAGAAAAAGCCGACACCGAGCAAGAGGAGTAAGCGCGACAGTGCGTCCATCGTGAGCTCAGACCGGGACCCAGGCACCGCGGACGTGGTGCTGCACTCTTTGAACCCGATCGGGGTTCAGAGTTCCATCAAAAGAGGCGGCAGCCGCCTCTCCTGAAAATTCTACTATTGCCCGAGGCGAGGATCGAAGCAGCTGCGGCAGCGCGCCTCGTACGTGCCCTGCGCGCCGACGAGCACGCGCTCGCTGCTGGCGACAAGGCGCTGCGTGTGATTGGCCGGGGCGCCGCACACCATGCAGATGGCCAGGGTCTTGGTGATGTATTCGGCGATGGCGAGGAGCTGCGGCATCGGCTCGAAAGGCTTTCCGAGGTAGTCCTGATCGAGCCCGGCAACGATGACGCGTTTTCCCTGGTCCGCGAGTGTGTTGCAGACGGCCGGCAGTTCCGTATCGAAGAACTGGCCCTCGTCGATCCCTACGACCTCGGTGTCGGCTGCGACGTCGTCGAGGAGCTCGCGCGAGGAGGCCGTGTTCTGCGACGCAATCCGCATCTCGCTGTGCGAGGTGATGTGATCGTCGCCGTAGCGGTTGTCGATCTTCGGCTTGAAGATCTGGACCTTCTGCTTGGCGATCTGCGCGCGACGCAGCCGGCGGATGAGCTCTTCGCTCTTACCGCTGAACATGCTGCCGGTAATGACTTCGATCCAGCCGGATTGAGAGGGGTGGCGGGGGTGGTCCATCGTCGTTCAGGGTTCAGCGTTCAAGGGTTCAGCGGTTCAGCGTTCAGGTCGTCAAGCTGACGCCTGAACCCAGAACGACTAGGCTCTAGACAGATACTCCCCCGTCTCTGTGTTGACCCTGATGACGTCACCGGGATTCACAAACGGCGGCACGTTCACGACGAGCCCGGTCTCGAGGCGCGCCGGCTTGACCTGGGCGCTGGCGGTCGCGCCCTTGATGCCCGGGGCCGTGTCTTCAACCTTGAGGTCGACCGACGGCGGCAGCTCGATGCCGACCGGTTCGGTGCCGTAGAACTCCACCTTGATGAGCGCGTCCGGGATGATGTAGTTCACCGACTCGCCGAGCACTTCCGAATCGATGTGCAGCTGCTCGTAGCTGCTCGTGTCCATGAAGTGGAACGACTCGCCGTCCTTGTAGAGGTACTGCATCTCGCGCTCGTCGAGCACGGCGCGCTCGAGCATGTCTTCAGACCGCAGCTTCTGGTCCGAGAGCGTGCCGTTGCGGATGTTGCGGAACTTGGCCCGGACGAAGCCGCGGAGATTGCCAGGCGTGACGTGCTGCAGGTCCAGAACCCGGTACAGGTCCGGGCCGATCTTGATGAGCATGCCGCGCTTGAGTCGTGTCGCTTGAAGTGTTGCCATAAGTTTGACGCTAGATCCAACCGATCGTAGCAGAAGCACCGCTCAGCTGTCAGCCTGGCCATCTCGCTGCATCGGCCGACGACTCGAAACCGAGGGCCCTGGGAGGCGCATAAAGGCCGGACACAGTGCTACGATCCGATGCATGCACTGGGAATTGCGGGTCCTCCAGCAGCGCCTCGAACGCTTGTCGGCTCATCATCCCGAGGCATGGGCCCCTCCCATCGACGTCTACGAAACCGAAAAGGCGTTCATCGTCACGGCCGAGCTCCCGGGGTTGAACCGGGATCAGATTGAGCTCGCATTCGAGGACCGGCGGTTGACGCTCCGCGGGCACCGCTCCGATCGCTCGGCGAGCGGCGACGTCCTGCGCTTCCACCAGGTCGAACGCGGCCACGGGTCATTCGTGCGTTCGTTCGAATTTGCCGACAAGATCGATGTCGAGCACGTGGCTGCGGACCTCGTCGACGGGGTGCTCACCATCACCCTGCCCAAGGTGCCTCCGGCACCCGCGCGCAAGATCGAAGTGCTGTAGAACGGCGGGGCCCATCATGATGAAACGCCTTACGCTTCCTGTTCTCTTTCTCGTCTTCGGGTTCGTAGGCGGCCTGGTCCTCACCGGCCGTCTGCGCACGGCCGAGGAAGCCTCCGCCCAGGCTGCCCCACCGGCACTCACGCCAGGGAAAGCCGACCGCGCCGAGCACGCGGAATGTCGCGGCGACAGTCGCCGGCATGCCTGACCTCACCGATGCGGCACAGCTTGCCGTCGCCAGCGTGCCCAACATCTCGTCGACGCAGGTCGTGCGGACGTCGAACTCGCCCTTCCTCAACGACCCGGTGTTTCGCGACTTCTTCGGCGGCGACAGCCCGTTCGGGTATCGCGATCGGCTCCAGCAGAGCCTCGGTTCGGGCGTGGTCGTCTCTGCAGATGGGTACGTGCTCACCAACAACCACGTCATCGGCGATGCCCGCGCGGAAGTCTCGGTGACGCTTCCCGACAAGCGCGAGATGCGGGCGAAGGTCGTCGGCTACGACGAGGCCACCGATCTGGCGGTCCTCAAAATCGATGCGACCAATCTTCCCGTGCTGCCATGGGGTGACTCATCCAAGCTGAAGGTCGCCGAATGGGTCCTGGCCGTGGGCAATCCCTTCGGCGTGCTGAATCAGACGGTAACGCTCGGCATCGTCTCGGCAACCGGCCGCAGCCTCGAGGGCCGGCTGTACGAAGACTTCATCCAGACCGATGCGGCGATCAACCAGGGCAACTCCGGTGGCGCCCTGATCAACGCCCGTGGCGAGCTCATCGGCATCAACACCGCTATCTTCAGCCAGACCGGCGGCTATCAGGGCGTCGGCTTCGCCGTTCCCAGCAACCTCGCGAAGCACGTGATGAGCGAGCTGATTCAGAACGGCGAGGTGCGGCGCGGGACGATCAGCGGCATCGACTTGTATCCGATGACGCAGCGCATCGCCGACGAGTTCAAGGCGCCGAACACGAAGGGCGTCATCGTTTCCGACATCTCCGAGCGCTCAGCTGCCTACGCCGCCGGCGTTCGACAGTACGACATCATCGTCAGCTTCAACGGTGTCACGATCGACGACCCGTCGCATTTCATGCGGATGCTGGCCGACTCGCCGATTGGCGGAACCGTGACGCTTGGCCTGCTGCGGACTGGCCGCACCGTTTCCGCTAAGGTGCCGATCGTCCAGGCGTCGGGCGCGCGGCCCCGCCGCCGCTGATGACGCGGCGCGGAAGCGCATCCACGTTTCGAAACCTGCTTCGCTAAGCCCGCCCGGCCGGTGCCCTGGGACCTGACACCGCGTCGCTCCCGACTGCCGACACCCGCCATTCGGTCTCGACACCGACGTTGATGCCGATGCGACGGCTCCACGCGACATCCCGCGGTGGCAGCCCCCAATCCTCGATACGAAGAGGACCGTCGCACAAATCGCGGCGGTTATCGCGCAGCGTGATACCCAGCGCCCGCGTCAGGTTTCCTGGACCACGACAGAGTTCAGCGGTCGTAAACGCATCCCGCCGTCGCTTTGTACCGCGAGCTCGGCGCCGTCGCATGAGGTCTTCGCCCGCGATCGGTTCGAGCGCTCGAATGAGGACCGCGGCGGGAAAACCCTCAGGCTCCGTCACGGCATTTACGAGGTTGTGCATCCCGTAATTCAGATACACGTAGGCGATACCGGGAGGGCCGTAGAGTGGAGCGTTGCGTTTCGTCGGTCCTGGCGCGGCGTGGCACGCCGGATCGGATTCGCCAATGTAGGCTTCGACTTCGACGATGACGCCGGCGGCGGTTCCGCCGCGGGCATCGTGGACGAGGACGCGCCCGATGAGGTCGCGGGCGACCTCGAGCGTCGGGCGCGCGTAGAACGCGCGCGGGACGATCACGATCGGACAGTAGGTCAGCGCGCCGACATCTTGATGCGCTCGATCGCGGACGTCGCCGCCGTCGCGACTTCGTGGTTCGGATCGTCTTTGTACGGCGTCAGCGCCGGGACCGTCGACTGATCGCCAAGCGCGCCCAGGATCAATACCAGGTTGCGGCGCGTATCGGGATCCGGCTCCTGGAGACGCACGACGACATCGGCGATGACCGCCGGGCCGAGCTCGACGAAGTAGCCCTGGAGTTGCGGCGACTAGACGATCGTCGCGCGCAAAATCGATCAGCCGGCTGAGATAATTCACCTGGCCTTTTTTGTAGAGCGCGAAGGCGACGGCCGCGCGGACCATCTTCGATTCGTCCTGGTTGGCGCCGAGCATCAACGGGTCGACATCCTTGGCGTCGCCGGCGCGCGCGAGCCCTTCGATCGCGGCGCGGCGTATGTACGCGTCCTTGTCTGTCAGACGCCCTTTGAACACGGGTACGCTCGACGGATGCGCGATGCGCGCCAGCGCGTCGAGCGCTGACCACGCCCCCTCGCCCTTGCCGTAGTACGTCAGCTGCTCGGTCAGCGCCTGCACGGCGCGCTCGTTGCGAATCTCGCCCAATGCCCGCATCGACGCGTAGCGGACTTCGGCATTCGAGTCGTTGACCGCCGTCAGCAGCGCATCACCGGCGGCCTTGACCTGCAGCCGTCCGGCAACGCGCGCCGCGCCAGCGCGGACTGCCGGATCGTAGTGGTCGAGTGCCTTGAGCAGGGACGCCGTGGCCGTATCGGACAGCTTGAGCTGCGATCCTGAACCGATCACGCCAAGCGTGTAGATCGCTTCGATGCGGACTTTCTTGTTCGTGTCGTCGACGGCCAGGAGCAGGGCGTCGACGAGTTCCGTGGGCACCGGCTTGGGCCATACCGCCAGCGGTCCCCGCTCGAAGGCCGACGGCGCATTGCCCTCGCGTCCTGACTTCGACCACCAGCGCCACCCGCTTCTTTGACGTCACGGGCTCGACGAGGAAGTACGACAGTTCGGCGTCGATCGCCTCGAGCTGAATCGAATCGACTTGATCGTTCACCACTCCGGCCAATGGGACGATCGCTTCCGCGTATCCGGTTTCGCGAAGCAGCCGTACGGCGCTCACGCGAACCTTGGGATCGGGATTGCGCAAGTTCCTGACAACGTCCTCGAACCGGGCCGGCGCCTGCGCAGATGCGGACACACCAGCGGCAACGAAGAGTGCAGGTACAAGAACAAACGGCCGTGCGAGTCTGAACATGGAGGCTCTTAGGGGGGCTCGGACATTGTAACCGATCGACGGCGGCTCGTTGCAGCAGATTTGCGCCTGTTCGGTGCCGCCATTGCACGAATTGTCACAGCCTCGGAGGCGAATGTCCAGCCACCGAGGGCATCTCCGCCGGAGAAGCGCGGTTTCCAACGGCGCCACGGACAACACGGTTCAATCCGGCCACGGACAACACGGACAACACGGCAGTCGGGCGTGCGTTTGGGGCTCAGGGACTTGCCACGCTTGACGTCACGCGGCAACTGTCCTATTGTCATATGACAGTAACGCGATGCGATTTCAGCTCGACTTCAAGTCCGGCAAGGCCGTCTACCAGCAGCTGGTCGACCAGGTGAAGATCGCCGCCGCCGCCGGAGCGATGCAGGCGGGGGAAGCCCTTCCCGGTATCCGGCCGCTCGCCGAGGACCTCCGCGTCAATCGCAACACCGTCGCCAAGGCCTACGCCGAGCTCGAGCATCAGGGCATCATCGAGACCGTCGCCGGCCGCGGCTGCTTCATCAGGGACCAGGGCAACTCGCCATTCCGCAAGGACGTTCGCCGCAAGCTCCTCGCCGAATCTCTCGACACGGTCGTCGTGCACGCGCACCACCTGCGCATCAGCCGGGACGAATTTCTTCAACTCGCGGAGGACCGATTCGACGCCCTGCAGGCGAAGCGCGAGCGCTTCGACGCCATAGAAGAGGAAAAGCGCGCGCGGGCGGCGACGTCAAACCAGCCATGAGCGATCAGCTACCGGTGATCGATGTTCGCAATCTGGTGCGCCGCTACGGCCGCACTGACGCCGTCGACGGACTGAACCTCCAGGTCCGGCCTGGCCGCTGCTATGGCTTTTTCGGACGCAATGGCGCCGGCAAGACGACGACCATCAAATGCCTGCTCAACCTGCTGCGTCCGACACGCGGAACCGCCCGCGTGTTCGGCCTCGATCCGACGCGCGACGAAGTGGCGGTGAAGTCGCGCCTCTCCTACGTTCCGGACGCCGTCGCGTTCTATCCGTGGATGACCGTAGCCCAGACGCTGGAGTACTGCGCGTCATTTCGATCGCGCTGGAACGCCGATACCGAGCGCGCCCTCCTCTCGCAGTTCCGCCTGGATGTTCGTCAGAAAACGAGCCACCTGTCGAAGGGGCAGAGAACGCAGCTGGCGCTGATCGCCGCAATCTGCCCGGAACCCGAGCTCCTCGTCCTCGACGAGCCGACCTCGGGTCTCGACCCGATCGTCCGGCGCGAGTTCATCCAGACAGTCATCGGCGCGTATCAGGACGCGGATCCCGAACGCCGTACGGTCTTTGTGTCGACCCACCTCATCTCGGAGTTCGAGGGGCTGATCGACGAGTTCACGATCATCGAGAACGGCCGCGACATCCTGACGCTCGACGCCGACACGGCCCGCGGACGGTACCAGAAGATCCACGCGAGGTTCGCGGACGCTGCCGCCAACGTCCCGGTGGCCGGGGCGCGCGTCCTGCGCAGTCAGGGCCGCGAAGTCGAGCTCATCGTCAATGGCAACGCTGCTGAAGTCATGCAGGTCGCTGCAGTCGCGGTCGCCGGAATCGGTTACGGCCGAATCCCTGACGCTGGAAGAGATCTTCATCTCAACGCTGCAGCCGGCCGGAGCCACGGCGTGACAGCGCGCGCGAACACGCTGACGCCGCTCCTGTGGAAGGAAGTGCGCGCGCTGGCGCCGACATTCGCCGCGGCGCTCGCTGCTGTCCTCGTCGGTGCGGTGAGCGACGACTACGGGTCCGTCTCGCATCGGCCTGCTCGGGTTCGCATTCGGCACAATCGCGCTCGGGCGCGCAGTCGATGGGACACGAGTTCCACAATCGCACCGTGGGTCTGCTGCTGGCGCAGCCCGTCCCCCGCGCACGCATCTATTTGCTGAAGCTGTTGGTGCTCGCGCTCATGATCGCGGCGCTGACCACAATCACGCTTCCGCTCTACAGCGAGAAGCTGCTGCGGGCCGCCTCGCGCGACACGCAGCCCGCAACGCTGCTGATGGTGGCGACTTGTGGCCTCTTTCTGGCGCCGTTCCTGACCGATCTGTGCCGGACGACGCTCGCCGCGATTGTCTTCACCGTCGCGATTCCGGGCTGCTTGCCACAGGCGGCGATCTGGTGGGCGTGTGGATTTATGGGCGCAGAATGCGTTGGCCGTCGATCGTCTTCAAGGAAGACGTGTTCTGGCGCGGCATGTTCGCGATCTGTGGAATGGCGGCGATTGCGGGATGGTGGACCTTCGCGCGTCTTGAAGTCATCGGGGGCCACCGCGACTTCGCGCTGCCAGGATGGCTGACGCTCGCGCACCGGAATTACGCGGGCTCGACGACGCGAACGCGGCATTTCATCCGGGCGCTCGTCGGCAAAGAGCTTCGCCTGCAGCAAATCCCGTACGTCGTTGCAGTCCTCTATGCGAGCGCTATGGCCACCTTACCGCGCCTGAACTTGCTGGCGCCGGACACGCTCCAAATATCGCGGGAGCCCGCCACCGTGATGTATGCGGGATTTGTGGCGTTGCTCGTCGGTTCGCTGGCGAGCGCCCAGGAACGCCACCTCGGCACGTTGGAGTGGCAGACCCTTCAGCCAGTGCCAGCGTGGCAGCAGTGGGCCGTCAAGGTTGGAGTTGCATGGCTGCTCGCGATTGCCCTCGGCGTCGCCCTGCCGGCGGTACTGGACATTCTGCAGGTCTCGGCGCGGCCGCAGAGAATTTCCGCTGCGTGGATGGCTCGATAGCAGTCGTGGTGACTCGCGACGGCCGCGTTATACATCTCCACGCTCTGCCGCAATAGCATGAGCGCGTTCGTCCTGTCGATTCCCGTGCTTTCAGCCGCCGCGGCGCTGTCCTCAACCTTCCAGAACAGCGTCGGCTCCGTCGTATATCACTCCTACTCGAGTGCCGGGCACAGGCCGCGGTTCTTGTCCACGCGAGACATGGCGGAGCCGTGGCTTGTCGTCGCTGCAGGTCTCGTCGCTGCGCTGCTTTGGTTTGGCTTCGTCAACCACAGGACAGCCGAACGAAGCGCGCCGCGCGCCGTCAAACAGGCGTTCGTGATTGCCGGGTACATCGCCGCCGGACTCACGGGGATAGTCCTTGCGGCTGTGCGTTAGACGTCCTCAGTGCCGCGCGGCGCCGTAGGCGTTCGCACGCCCTACGGCGAGAACATCACGGAGATAGCGGCCAGTGTGCGATGCCTCGTTCTTCGCCAGCTGTTCGGGCGTACCGGTCGCAATCAGCTGCCCGCCCTCTTCCCCACCCTCCGGGCCGAGGTCGATAATCCAGTCGGCCGTCTTGATGACGTCGAGGTTGTGCTCGATCACGAGCAGGCTGTGCCCGGCCTGAATCAGCTTCTTGCACGCGGCCAGCAGCTTGGCGATATCGTCAAAATGCAGGCCTGTCGTCGGCTCGTCGAGGATGTAGAGCACGCGATCGCCGGTATGCGACGACAGGTGCGCCGCAATCTTGATGCGCTGCGCCTCGCCACCTGACAGCGTCGTCGCCGGCTGCCCCAGTCGCAGGTAGCCGAGGCCGATCTCGTCCAGCACCTGCAATCGGCGCAGGACCTTGGGCGATGTGCTGAAGAACGTCAGCGCCTCGCGCACCGTCATGTCCAGCACCTGATCGACGCTGCGGCCGCGGTAGCGGACTTCCAGGACCTGCGGCTTGAAGCGCTTGCCTTCGCATTGATCGCACGGCACGAACACGTCGGCGAGGAATTGCATCTCGACCTTGACGACGCCCTCGCCCTCGCACGCTTCGCAGCGGCCGCCCGGCACGTTGAATGAGAAATGGCTGGCTGTCAGACCGCGCGTGCGTGCGTCCTTCGTCGTCGCGAAGAGCTCGCGGATCGGGTCGAAGGCTTTCAAGTACGTTACCGGGTTCGATCGCGGCGTGCGACCGATCGGCGCCTGATCGACCAGCACCACGTCGGTCACGAACTCCGCGCCTTCGAGCTTGCGATGGGCGCCGATACGGCGATCCCAGTCGCCCTTGGCGCGCTTGAGCGCGGCGTAGATGACGTCGTGAACGAGCGTGCTCTTTCCCGATCCGCTGACGCCGGTGACGGCGGTCAGCATGCCCAGCGGAATCTCGACGTCGATGTTCTTCAGGTTGTGCTCGCTCGCGCCCAGCACTCTCAGCTTCTGATTCGACGGCTTGCGACGCACCGCGGGGACAGGAATCGCGAGCTCGTCGCGTAGGTACTTGGCCGTCAGCGACCGCGGTTCCTGCAGAAGCGCCTCGAGCGTTCCGGAGAAGACGACGCGCCCACCCTGCTCGCCGGCGCCGAGCCCCATGTCCACGACCATATCGGCGACGCGAATCATGTCGGCGTCGTGCTCGACGACGAGCACCGTATTGCCCTGATCGCGCAGCTGACGCAGGATCGCGATCAGGCGATCGTTGTCGCGAGAGTGCAGCCCGATCGACGGCTCGTCGAGGACATACAGCGTGTCGACGAGCGCCGACCCCAGCGACGTGGCGAGGTTGATTCGCTGCGACTCGCCGCCCGACAACGTCGATGACAGGCGATCGAGCGTGAGGTAGTCGAGACCGACATCTCTCAGAAAGCCCAGACGCTTGCGAATTTCACGCATCACCTTGTCGGCGACGGCAGCGTCTTTTTCCGAGAGCGACAATTCGGAGAAGAACTTGTCGGCCTCGCGCACGGTGAGGGCGCAGACCTGATCTATCGTCTGACCGCCGATCTTGACATCCCGCGCCTCGCGGCGGAGGCGCGCGCCGAGACACTCAGGGCATGTCAGATAGCCGCGATACCGGCTCAGAAAGACGCGAACGTGGACCTTGTACTTCTTCCGCTCGAGCCAGCGGAAGAACCCTCTGCACGCCTTCGTACTCGGCGCCGTCACCCTCGATAACGAAGCGCCGCTCGTCGTCGGTCAACTCGGACCACGGCACGTCGAGACGCAGTCGTGCCGCTTTGGCCGCGCGCTTGAGCTCGACCAGCTGCGCGCGATAGTGCGGCTTGCTCCACGGTTCGATCGCGTTCTGCTGAATCGACTTCGAAGCATCGGGCACGACCAGGTTCATGTCGAGCTCGATGATGTTGCCGAAGCCGTGGCAGACACCGCAGGCGCCAAACGGATTGTTGAAGGAAAACAGCCGCGGCTGCGGCACTTCGTACTGGATGGCGCAGTTACGGCACTCGAACCGTTCGCTGAACCGGTGCACGATGGGGGCGCCTGCCCCGAGCGTCGTCGAGGGGCTCTCCGCGAGCTCGATGGCGAAAGCCGCCCCACCGCCCTCCGTGTACGCCGTCTCGATCGAATCGGTAAGACGAGTCCGAAGATCACCGTCGACCTTCAACCGATCCACGATCACCTGCAATAGCGGGCGATCCTTGAGCGTCGCTGAATTGACATCTTCGAGCGAGACTGTCTCACCGTCGACGTAGAGCCGTCCGAAGCCCTTGCGCCTCAAAGCGGCGAGCGTTTCGGCCACTGGATCGACGAAATCGGGCAGGCCCTGCTGGGCGCTCTCGTCCTCGCCCGGCCCGTCTTCATCGTTTTCGTCCCGGCCTTCTGAACCCTCGAGGCTGGGGAGGACCTCCGACGTGACAACGGGCATGTCGAAGCCGATGAGGAGACGTGTCGCCCTCGGGAAGCTTGCCGAGCTGGCCGGAGACCACCTCGGCCGTCTCACGGATTACATCCCGGCCGCACTTCCGGCAGATGGTGCGACCGACGCGCGCAAACAGCAGACGCAGGTAATCGTGAATCTCGGTGGTCGTGCTGACGGTCGAGCGCGGGTTCCTGATGCTGTTTTTCTGCCGGATAGCAATCGCCGGGCAGATGCCCTCGATGGAGTCGACGTCCGGTTTCTCCATGCGCTCGAGGAACTGCCGCGCATAGGCCGACAACGACTCGACATAGCGCCGCTGGCCCTCGGCATAAATCGTGTCGAAGGCGAGCGACGACTTCCCCGAGCCGCTGACACCGGTCATGACGACCAGTGAGCGCTGGGGGATGTTCACGTCGACGTTCTTGAGGTTGTGCGTGCGCGCACCGCGCACGACGATGTGATTCGCGGCCTCGGGGGTAGATGCCATCTACGGTGTGCTCTTTTGCGAAAACCTTAACAGTCGATAGTAGCGCACCGCGCCACCCCCTTCAACCTCAAGGGCTTGAATGGGGCTCCGGTCGAAGCTTTAGTGGCCCCAGCGCGGGGTCCATGCTATTTTGTTGGAGCCAAGGTCGGCCCTCGGTGGGGACAGGTGTCTCGTACCGCCGGGCAAGTGGGACGGGATACTCCGTCCTTTGCGCACGCGCCGGCCCAAACACGAGGGAGTTGTGTCAGTCCGTCTGTTCATCGGCAATTTACCGTATTCCGCGACCGAGCCGGATCTGCGCGAGCATCTGTCGAGTGTTGGGGCGCCAGCGCAAATCGTGCTCCCCACCGATCGGGAAACCGGACGTCCACGCGGCTTCGCTTTCGTCGACTACGCCGATCGCGCTGTCGCCGAGGAAGCGATCCGGCGATTCAATCAGCAACCTTTCAAGGGCCGGCCACTGGCGGTCAGCGAAGCGCGGCCACGGGAAGATCGTCCCGCCGGACCGCGGCCGGGAGGCTTCAGCAGCGGTCCGCGGCCTGGTGGCGGTCCGCCGTCAGGGTTCAGCAGTCCACGACCCGGTGGCTTCTCGCCCCGTCCCGCGAGGGCGGCGGCGTTTCGCCCGGCGGCCGCAGCCGGAATTTCGGTCCCGATGCGCCTCCGAAGAACAAGCGGAAGGCGCAGCGCGGCAAGGACGGGGATCGCGGCCCCCGCGGACCGATCAAGGAACGCCCGGTTGGCCGGCTCTACGACGCCGACGAAGACTGGCGCGCGAAAGACGATGCCGAGGAGGCCGAGGTCGAGAATTTCGCCACCAGCGCGAAGGATGACGAACTCGACGACGATAATCTCGCCACCAGCGCGAAGAAAGACGACGCCGAAGACGACGAGAGCTAGATGGACACACACGTCCGGGTCCTCGGCGTGCTGAACATCGCGATGGGCGTGATCGGCCTCATCGTTGCGGCGTTGATGCTGATCGGCTTTGGCGGCGCCGCCGGGATCATCAGCGCGGCCGCCGACGCCGACGAAGCGGCGCTGGCGATTCCGATTCTCTCGGTCGTCGGCAGTGTTCTCGTGGCCGTCATCTTCGCCTTCTCGCTCCCGTCAGTGATCGTCGGCATCGGACTTCTCTACTTCAAACCGTGGGCGCGCATCGTCGGCATCGTGCTGTCGGCGATCGCGCTTCTCGGATTCCCCTGGGTCACCATTCTCGGCATCTACGGTCTGTGGGTGCTCTTCAGCAAGGAAACCGAACGTCTCTTTGCTGTCGCTCGCTGAATGTGCGATCGCGAGGTTTCGGTCCAGCTATCATTCCTCTCTCTCTGACTGAATGGCCTCCCCTTCCCCGCTGAGCCTGCCATCGGGCAGCGCGTTCGGGCCGTATGAAGTCCGCCTGCATCTCGGTTCTGGCGGCATGGGCGAGGTCTATCGCGCCTTCGACTCCCGGCTCGGACGCGACATCGCGCTGAAAGTCATCCGACGGGCGATAGTTGACGACGAATCAACCCTCGATCGTCTGCTGCGCGAGGCCACCCTCGCCTCCGCCCTCAACCACCCGAACATCGTCACCATTTACGAGACCGGCGTCGTCAACTCGGATCGCTACATTGCGATGGAGTTGATCGAGGGCCAGACGCTGCGGAAGCTGGCGACGCAGGGGCTGCCGCTTCCCCGGATCGTCGGCATCATGCGGCAGGTGGCGGAAGCGCTGGCGGTGGCGCACGCCGCGCAGATCATCCATCGCGACATCAAGCCCGACAACGTGATGGTCCGGCCCGACGGCTACGCCAAGTTGCTCGATTTCGGCCTGGCACGCGCGCAGCCGAATCAGTCCGGTACCGGCCCGACGCATGCCGGGAACTCGAGCACAGAAGCCGGCCTCATCCTCGGCACGATGGGCTACATGGCGCCCGAGCAGGCGCGCGGCGAGGCAGTCTCGGCAGAGGCCGACGTCTTCTCGCTCGGCGTCGTGATGTACGAGCTCGTCACCGGCCGCCATCCGTTCATGGCAGCGTCACAGCTCGGAACGCTGAATGCCCTGCTGTGGGACACGCCCGAACCGCCGTCGTTGATCAACTCGGAGCTGCCACGCGCGCTCGATCAGCTGATCCTCGAATCGCTGCAGAAGGATCCCAGGCTTCGGCCAGGGGCGAGCGAGGTGATGTACCGGCTGGCGCTGGCACACGACTCGAACATCGCAACATCGCTATCGTCGGTGGCTGTCGCCCCGCGCCGGCTCACCGCAAGTCCCAGCGTCGTCGGGCGTGAGGACGAGCTGACCGAGCTCAATCACGAGTTCGAGCGCGCTCATCGGGGCAAGGCGCGCCTGGTTGTCGTGTCGGGAGAGGCCGGCGTCGGCAAGACAACTCTCGTGGAGGCATTCGTCAACGAGCTCGAGGAGCGCGGCGAACCAGTGCGAATCGGCCGGGGGCGCTGCTCCGAACGGCTTGCCGGCAGCGAAGCCTACCTGCCGGTGCTTGAAGCGCTGGAGAGCCTGCAGAAGCACGAACATCTCGGCAGCCTGACGCGTCTTATTCGAGCGCTGGCGCCGAGCTGGTACGCCCAGCTGATGCCGCCGACGGAAAACGACTCGTCGGCTGCGCGGCTGGCCGCCGAGACGGTTGGTGGATCTCAGGAGCGGTTGAAGCGCGAGATCGCGGCGCTTCTCGAAGAGACCGGCCGGCTGCAGCCCATCGTGCTGTGGTTCGACGACGTGCACTGGGCGGATCCGTCGACGACTGACCTGCTCGGCTATCTCGCGCGGCGGTTGGACAACACGCGGCTGCTCATCATCGCGACGGCTCGTCCGTCCGAGCTACGGCAGTCACGGCATCCTTTTCAGTCGCTGAAGCTCGATCTCGTGGCGCATGGCCTGTGCCGGGAGATCATGCCCTCGTATCTGAGCGAGGCCGCGATCGAGCGTTATCTCGCGCTGCAGTTTCCCGAGCATGCGTTTCCGCCGGCCTTCGCGAGCCTGATCCACGAACGCACCGAGGGCAACCCGCTGTTCATGGCCGATGTGCTCAGGGACCTGCGACGTCGCCAGATCATCCAGGAATCGGATGGCCGCTGGGTCATCACCGAAAATGTCTCGGCAATCGCACGCGAACTGCCGGAATCGGTCCGCAGCCTGATTCAGCGCAAGATGGACGCGCTCGAAGACGCCGATCGACGCCTCCTCTCGGCCGCGAGCGTGCAGGGCATGGACTTCGATTCGGCGCTGCTGGCGGCCGTCGTCCAGAGCGACGAGGAGGATGTCGAATCGCGACTCGAGAGGTTAGAACGCGATCATGCGCTCGTGCGGTTCGTGCGCGAGCTCGAAGTCCCGGACCGGTCGCTTACGCTGCAGTATCGATTCGCGCACCACATGTACCAGAACGCGTGCTTCGATGCGCTGCGGGCGACACGCAAGGTGGCGCTGAGCCGAGCCATCGCCGAACGCCTCGTCCAGCGTTATGGCGGACAAACCGATCGGCTGTCAGATATCGCACTGCTGTTCGAAGTCGCGCGCGACAACATCCGCGCCGCGGAGTACTGGAATCTTGCGGCACAGGCGGCCGGCCGTCTGTACGTGCACGACGACTCGGCGCGGCTGGCGCAGCGGGGATTGGCGCTCCTCGTCAACGAGCCAGCAAGTGCCGACCGCGCCGCCGCCGAGCTCGGGTTGCTCATGACCTATGCGCTCGCGATCAAGACCAGTAAGGGCTATGCCGTCGCTGAAGTCGGCCGGTCTTACGAGCGAGCGCGCGAGCTGAGCCGCCAGGTCGAGGATCCGTCCAGGGTTATCCCCGTCCTGATTGGCATGTCAGCGCATCACATTGTCTCCGGCGAGATCCGGATCGCGCATGACATTTCGCAGGAAATGATGGCGCTTTTCGAGCGCCTCGGCGATCCGCACCTGCAGATGATCGGCGAGTGGTCAGTCGGGGCGGCGCAGTTCCATCTCGGCGCGCTTGAATCGGCGCACGCGCATCTCGAGAAGGCTCTCACCCTGTACGACCCGGCGTTCCACAGCGCGCGGGTATGGCAGACCGGGATCGAACCCGGGATCTTCTGCCGGTGTGAGCTGTCGCGCACCTGGCTCCTGCGCGGGTTTCCCGACACGGCCCTGGCGCTCGTGCAGGAGGCCGTGGCGGCCGCGGCGTCGCTCGACCATCCGCAGCCGCGCGCGTTCGCGCTGCTCTTCGAGATGTTCGCGCACCTGGGCCGGCGTTCACCGCGTGACGTGCAGCGGACCTACGAGCAGCTCGCCGTCGTGTGCCATGCCCATGGCATCGCCCAGGAGATGCACTGGGCGGCGCCGATTGTCGGGCGAGCGCTCATCGAGATCGGCGACCTGAACCGCGGCCTGCGGGTGCTCGACGAAGGCGTCGCCGCGCACACGAAGTCACGGTCCGGCCTGATGCGGCCGTACTACCTCGTGCTGCTCGCCGGAGCGCAGCTGCGAGCCGGACTTTTCGATCGAGCACAGGCGTCGTTGGATGAATCGACGCGAATCGCCGACGCTACCGGCCAGCACGCCTACGCCGCCGAGCACTCGCGGCTGCAGGCGGAGGTCTTCGGGGCTGTCGGGGCGACGGACGATGCAGAGCGAAAGTATCGGCAGGCGCTCGAGACGTCACAGCAGCAGGGTGCCCGGTGGCTGGAGTTGCGCGCCGCGCGCGGCTATGCCCATCACCTCGTCGAACACGGCCGTCCGACCGAGGCCCGCGCCGTGTTGCAGCCCATTGTGGCGTGGTTTACGGAGGGCCGGGACACGATGGATTACCTCTACGCCGAGGGCTTGCTGCGCACACTGGACTAGTCATTGGCTGTTGGCTGCTCGCGGCTGGCGGCTCGCGAGCCCGGGGCCAGGCGTGAATGGTGAATCCGGTCCTGCCCTCAAGGCAGTTGGGCTGTGGCCGTCGGTCTGTTAGAATGTTTGACGGTCCGATTGCGGTCGGACAGATTGCTTCCCGCCTTAAAGCCGACGTAGCTCAGTTGGTAGAGCAGCTGATTCGTAATCAGCAGGTCACCCGTTCAAGCCGGGTCGTCGGCTCCAGTTCAAAACAGTCACCCGCGATCCACTGGTCGCGCTCAACGCCCGGTCTCGCGAACACCCTGCTGGCTATACTGCTGCAGTGACGCAACGTGAAACGCTCGCGTTCGCGGCAGTGTCCGCTCTCCTCCTCTCGTGCTGGCTTCACGCTGCCCAGCAACCGTCCTTCCGCTCCAACACCCTCGCTGTCCGCGTAGACGCACTGGTGACCGACGGGCGCAAACCCGCGGCCGGCCTCGCCGCGACCGACTTCGAGCTCCGTGATAACGGCGTCCCCCAAACAATCGAGCTCATCGATGCGACGGACGTCCCGATTAGACGATTGGTACTCGCACTCGACGTCAGCGATAGCACAGCGGGCGCGCGCCAGGGCGACCTCGTCGCCGCGAGCGAGGCACTGCTCGCCGGGCTGAAGCCGAGCGACCGAGCGGCGCTGACAACGTTCAGCCATGCAGTCGTGCCTGCAATGGCGCTGACCTCGGACCTTGCCAGCGTCCGCGAAGCGCTCCTCAGGATCTCGCCGTCTGGTCGGACAGCGATCAGGTGGACGGCGTCTATGCCAGCCTCACCACGACCCTGGCGCAACCGGGCAGCTCGCTCGTCGTTGTCTGCACAGACGGCACAGACATCTCGAGCTGGCTGCGGCCAGACGAAGTGCTCGACACCGCCAACAATCGAACGCCGTGCTCTACGCCGTGACGTCGGCCGACGTCCCGCGCGTATCGGCTCTCGAAGAATTGGCCGAAGCGACGGGAGGTGACGTGCTGCGTGTCGGGTCTGGTGCAGGGCTGCGCGATGCCTTCCAGAAATCCTGCAGCAGTTTCGCAGCCGCTACTCCAGCTTCGCGAATGCCCTGTTGTGCGACAAAAGCCAGCCAGCCGGTGTTCCCCTTCGATCGTGATCAACTCGATCGGCGCCCCGGCTGCTGGGATTCAGATGTCCCAACCCTAAGAACGTTTCTCCGATTACCTGACCGGTTCGCTTTGCGAGGTTGCGTCTTCGATCCACGCCCCCCAAATCGCGGCATGTAGGCTGCACACGCACGCGTCCAGATGCCCGAACACCCACAGGTTTCACTCTGCAAGTGTCCTGAGTGCGGTATAGCGATACGTCCCACGTACGATGCCGCTACGCGCGTCTACGTCTACAAGTGCGAGAAGTGTCAGACGGGCGGGCCGTGATCCTCTCCTTCTTCCTGATAGACAGCGATAAGCCCTTTCTGAGCCGGAATTCAATGAATTCACGGTCACGTGAGCTGAGGTGTTGAGCGATTTCCACCGAGGCGGTTTCCGTCTCGATCGGTCCCCGGGGACGTAGGATGTAAAGCATGAAGGCTCAGACACCGGAACCGTGGACTCCTAACCCACCGATGCCAGAGGGACCACCGACGCCAAAACAACGTCCGAACCCAAAACCGACACCAGATCCAGGGATGCCGCCACCTGACAAAAAGCCTGGTACCGGTCCTAAGGAATAGTCAGCTCGGAGACTTGACCACTGCCTGCGGGTCCTCGCGGTTTCTCTTGTCGTCCTCGTCGGGCCATTCGCTCTGCAACGAGTCGCCGAGGCTGAACAGCGGCGGGTTCGCCTGTCGCTCTCGATGCTCGTGCTTGGCCTTACAGTCGGCCTGCAGAAGACACGGCCCGGAAGCACATCCGTTGAGCCGCAACCAGGGCAAGTCGACGTTCCAGAAACGTGAGAACATGATTACTCCTCTTCTCTTTTGTTCTTTATAGGTAGTAACAAATCTGGAACTGATTCAACCTTGGGTCGATCGTCTGGCACACGGTATACCACGTTGCCCCCTCGGGAGCCGTCTTCCCACCTCTTCGCAGCTCATCACGCCGAGCATGTACGGCCTGTAGTTGGCGATCAACGGTGTTGCGTGGCTTGTTAGTCGCGCGGACTTCGATCGTCTGGCCCGGGTTCGCCGCCACGTCATCGAGGATGGCGAGCCGGAGCGGCGGCATCGAGTCACGAGCACACCGTAGCGCCAGGCGCAGGCCCGCTGCATGGCGGACATTCGCATCGATGCGTGGGGCGAGAAGGGCGACGGGCCGCGGAAGTACTACGCCCCGGATTGTCTCTTTCCTCAGACGAGCGACGGGGTGACCGACGAGTTCCGCCAGGGCATCAACCGCGGCTGGTCAGACGTCTACGACTGGTACATCCCCGACCAGTACATCGAGGTGACGGGCGTGCCAAGCGGCTTCTACCGCCTCGAGTTCTGCGCCGATCCGTTCAACGAGATAGAAGAAGAAAACGAGGACAACAACTGCGTCGTCAATCACATCCGCCTGAGCGGCATGGAAGGGCCGAACAAGAAGGTCGAGGTGCTTCGCGTCATTGAGGCGAAGCGGTAGTGGATAGCGCTTTTCGCGTGTAGGCGAAGTCGTACCTGCTACCTTCCAGGTCTTTCCGCCGTCCGATGAGCGCTCGACGAGCTGGCGCACTTTGCCTGGCGCAAGGTTGAAGAACGTCATCCGCGTCCGTTCGCCGACCGTCTGCCCTTTCGCCGGCGGTGCGGTCCCCTCGTAGACCATGTTGCCGTCCTTCAAACCTCCCCAGAACTCCTGCAGCCCGCCACCGCTGTCGACCCATGTCTGATGCCACTGTCCCGCGCGTCCGATCGTAGATATTGAAGCTCTGGCCGGAATAGTTCGGGCTCTTCCATGTTTCGAGGATGACGCAGCCGCCGTGTACCTTCGTAATGACGCTCGAGTTCGGCGGACGATCCGCGGGCGCGTTCGCGCCTCTAGCGTCCCATTCGCCAATCCAGAAATCGAGCTCGCTATACTTCGGAGAGGTACAGGCAGGCGGTTGTGCCGGCACGGACGGCGCCGGCTGCGGAGCGGGCGTCTGAGCACTAACAACCAGCAGCATGACGAGGATGTGTCGCATGGCAAATCTCCGGCAGCCACTATGTCAGCCGCGGGGTCCCAGGTCAGCACAGATGGGACGAGCGGTCCCGGGGCGGTACAAATGTACACGGCTGGCATGTCAGCGGATCACGCTCTGGACAGCCGTCGCGCTTCTCCTCATGGTCGTTGCCACGGCCGCACAGCCGGCACAGCCGAACCGAACGTGCGCCATCGACATGGGCAGCAACACGTTCCGCCGTATCGTCGCGTCCTTCGATCGCGGACGCTACACGCCAATCAGCCTGGACAAGAAGGCGCTCGGCGTCGGCGATGACGTCACGAGGAATGGACGAGTGAGCGACGCCAAGCTCGCCGAGATCGATGCGACGCTCAGGGAGTTCAAGGCGGCGTGCGTCAAGGACGGATTGCCGCAAGTCGTCGCTGTGGGGACGGCGGCGTTTCGCGATGCGGCCAATGGCGCGCGCGTTATCGAGATCGCGTCGCAACATCAAATCGACATGGAAATTGCGACCCCCGAACGAGAATCCACGCTGGCGTATCTTGTTGGCTCGCTGGGTGAGGATGGGCTTGCCGTCATCGACAACGGCAGCCGCACGATCGAACTTGTCGCCCAGCAAGGCGGCGTGCGCCAACACTCGGTCTCAAACCTGGGCTACCGCGTGGCGTACGAACAGTTCTTCGCGCCGGCCAAAGATGCATCAGCCGCCGTCGCTCGATTCAGCCAGGTTCTCGGAGAAGAGGCCGCCAAGGCGACGTTCATGCGCGGACGGAAAAAGCTCGTCGGCGTCGAGTTCGGGGACATGATCGAGGTCCTTTTCGAGAAAGGCGCGGTGGATGGCCGTGTCCTTTCGACTAAAGACCTCAGACGGAAGCTCGACGACATAACGCGCCTCGATGAAAGCGGCTTTGCTGCACTGAAGCAGCGTAAGGATATCGATCGCGCGCTACCGCGGCTGGTGGCCGCAACCGCCTTCGCCGAAATGCTGGGCTACGACGCGATTGAGTTGACCGATCGTGAGCTCGGGGCCGGATTGGTCATCGAAGCCGGCCAGCGCCGCTGATTTCGAAGCTCGGCGGTAGAAGCTTCTGACATTACCCGATGGCTGCGAGCTTCGCACGCTGCGCCGGCCGGCGAGATAGCAGGCGACGCGGTGCAGAGCGTTGGCGCAAAGTGGAAAAATTCTCGAACAAAGAGGTAGGCAAGACCCACGGATCTCGCGCGTACTCTGACCTGTAGCTGGCGATGGATATGCATCGGGTTTAGACCCGGTGGTCCAGCAACGCCCCACTGTCTCCGGCTGGCTTACGCTCTGCGCAAGCGTCCTGACGTTCGCATCCTGTGGTGGATCAGCGACGACGAACGTCGTCGCGCCCTCGCAGCCGGCGACACGGTGTCAGCCAAGTTTCGACTCGGCCTCACGATCCTTCGGACCGGAAGGTGGCAGCGGTTCCGTCGCGGTCTCCATCGCGCGCGAGTGCCAGTGGTCGGCTTCGTCCACTGCCGGCTGGCTCGAGATCACCTCGCCGGCGGACGGCCAGGGCGAGAGCACCGTCACTTTCCGCATCGCGTCCAATCCAGATCCGGCAACGCGCAGCGCCCAGCTCCGCATTGCGGAGAGCCAGGTCGGGGTCACGCAACAAGCGGCGGCTTGCCGCTTCCAAGTCTCGTCTCCGGGCACCCCGATTGGCGCCGCTGGCGGCAGCGCGCAAGTTGACGTTCGCACCCACGAGCAGTGCAACTGGACCGCTAGTTCGGCTGTCTCCTGGATCGCACTGGCGACGTCCAACGGGCGCGGCAATGGCACTATCAACATCACGGTTGCTCTCAACTCGGGCGAAGCCCGGTCGGGAGACATCATCGTCGCGGGCGAACGCATGGTACTGAGTCAGAGCGCGAGCGCTCCGGCGCCACCGACTCCGCCTCCGCCTGCACCGACGCCAGCGCCGACACCGACCCCTGCGCCAACACCCGCCACGCCGCACCACCGCACCAACGCCGGCACCGACACCACGCCTGCGCCGACGCCGGCACCAACTCCGGCACCGACGCCGACACCCACTCCGCCGCCCGCGCCCACGCCGCCACCGCCGACGCCGCCACCACCACCGGTTCCCCCACCGCCATTGGTCGAGCTCGATGGACGGATGGCAGACCTTCCGGGCGATGCCCGGCAATCCGGTTCTCCGTGGAGGGGACAAGCGTGACGACGAACAACGACACCAATTTCCGAAAAGGATCGTGCGAAAAGCTCGAGAATCGCGACCGGGTTGAAATACGAGGATACCGCCAGCCTGACGGTTCAGTGCTGGCCACTGAAGTGGAGCGGAAATGAAGACGACGACCAGGACGGGAGTTGCGGCGCTGGCGCTGCTGCTGTTTGCATCGACTGCCAGCGCCCAGGAATCGCTGGCCGATGCCGTGTCGTTTCTGATGACGAACCGCGCCGTTCAAACGGGCGATTTCGCAAGCGATCAGACAGCGGCTGAAGCCGCGCGCGACGCCGTAAGTCGCGCGCTCCTGGTCAATGTCACGAATGCGCCATTTGGTACATCGTCCGGCGGCTTCCTCTACAGGCTGAACCCTGAGCTCGGTACGGTCGAACGGGCGAGCGCCAACTTCGGTGGCTTCTTCGTTGAGCGCGCGCTGCTCGCGGGTGCAGGTACAGCATCGTTCGGTTTCACGGCATCGGCGGCGAACTACAACCAGCTCGACGGCCATGATCTCAAGGACGGAACGTTCGTGACCACCGCGAACAGGTTTCGTGGCGACGCGGCGCCGTTCGATACCGAGTCGGTGACGATGAACCTGCGATCGAACACGGTTGGCTTCTGGGCCAACGTTGGCGTCAGCGACGAGCTCGAGCTGTCGGTCGTAGTCCCGGTCACGCGAATCACGCTCGATGGCGAACGGGTGAACCTCTATCGCGGAACGTCGCTCGTGCAATCGACGGCCAAGGGCAGCGCCAGCGGCCTCGGTGATATCGCGGTTCGCGCCAAGTACGGCTTCTTCCAGTCACCCGTAGCCAATCTGGCCGCTTCCGGCGAAATTCGGCTGCCAACGGGCGACGAGACGAACCTCCTCGGCGCCGGAACCGCGGCAGTCAGGTTGCTGGGGATCGCGTCTTTTGAAACGGGGCGGGTCGGGATTCACGCCAACGGCGGGATCGTCAGGGGCGGCGCGTCCGACGAGGTCATCGTCGCAGGAGCGATTGCCGCCGCCCTCCATCCGCGCGCAACCCTGGCGATGGAAGTGATGCGGCGCTGGGTCTCGGAACTGCATCCGCTGGAACTCGTCGGCGCGCCTCATCCGAGCGTCGCCGGCGTTGACACCTTCCGTCTAACGGCCGGGCCCGACGCCGCGGCGTTGATGACCGCTGCAACAGGGATCAAGTGGAATGTCACGGACACGGTCGTGCTGAGCGGTCAGATCCTGTGGTCACTGAACGCTCGCGGATTGACTGCCGCTGTCGCGCCAACCGTCGCTCTGGAATATTCCTTACGGTAATCCGACCTGGCGACGGAAGCTCCCGCGGCGGTCAGCGCACGAGGATGTCTTCGATCCTCCAGCCATCCTGCGCCTTGCGGAGATTGAATTTCCAGGAGCGTTCAGCGGTTTGAACGCCGCCGCCTATCCTGGGTTCCCAGCGAGCCTTGCCGTTACAGCTCGCGCCCGCGACGTCGCCAATCACCGCGATGTCGCACAAACCGAGCGCAACCCTCTGTGAGAGCAGGCCGCTGAACGCCCTGTCGAGCGCGGCTTCATTGACCCTCGGCCAGACAGCGCTGGCCGCACGTGCGTCGAGCCGGTTATAGGCCGCCTCGTAGCGAGCGAGAAGTACACGTATCGACGCCGTATCTTCAGCGCGCGACTCGGCGGAGGTGCGAGCCGATGGCGCCGGTACAGGCGACGCCGGGGCGGGCGAGGAAGATGTCGATGACGACGCCGGCGCCGGCGACACCGGAGCCGGTGGCGGAGCGACTGCAGGCGCTGGTGCCGGTAGGGAGCCACTCGTGCCCCGCGGTGGCGGGCAGCTCGAATGGGCGAACCGGTGGGGGCACCGGGCGCAACGGTCGGCGCGGGCGGTGGCAGCAGGAGACGGCCGCCGGAGAGTGGGGGCCGCGATGGTGGCGTCGATTCGGTGCGCGTCTCATTGGCGATGGCACTCGGCTTCTCTGTCTCCCGCGCCGTGTTGCCTCGAGCGACCGCGACGGCAGGCGGCTTCGGTCCAGCGGACTGTGACACTGGCGATGTCGGATCCGAAGCGACTACTTCGGCTCTGGGAGTCGACACTGGACTTGGCGAGGGCGAGGCATCAGCGGTTCGTCCGTCAGCAGGCGCCGTTGGCGCGGCGGCAACATCCGGCTGCTTCGCCTCAGTGGCCGTCGGCGATAGCGGCGCGGGCGATGTCGATTGCGGCACCGGTTCCGGTGTCGATGACTGCGACGTCGGGATTTGTGCTGATTGTGGCTCTACGCGCGCGGAGGATTCATCGCGGGAGATCTGGAAGAGGTGCTGCACCGGCTGGCCGTTCAGGAATCGCGCGACCCCGTAGCTGATAGTGCCAACCAGCATCGCCGCCGCGGCCATTCCGAAGAGGACGGTCGCCCAATTGACTTCGGGTCTCTCTTCGGCAGCGTTCGATCCGAAGAGCACGCTCTCGCCGGGCCGGATTACGTTGGTAGCCGTCGGCTCGAAACCCGGATCCGGCCGCCTGAAGACATCCGCTCTCAACGGTGCTGCGCTCTTCCCTGCGCGGTCGCTCGGGTCGAGCGACAACCTTGTCCGGCATTACAACCGGGCGCTGAAATGCAGGCTCCTCCTCTACCAGTTGATCCGTGCGCATGGATATTCGATCCGTGCGCACCTGGTTGCTGGTTCGGGCGTTAGCTCTTCATTTACGAACGCGACATGTGTGTTGCGCGTAACCCCAGGCGCGAAGTCAACAGGGAGGTGCTACCGGAGACTCCGATCGAGTAGAAATTTGCCGCTCCAGCTCATCGAGCTCAGGAGAGGCGAAAGAAACTACTCGGCCCTCGGCGATCCAGTCTTTCGCCTCTTCTATATTCCCGGCGTCGACCGCAGCCTGCGCAGCCTGCACACATCGAGCGTATCTTCGGGCACGGATCTCAACCTCGAACGATGCCCAGCCGCCATAGTTGGGGCTATGCTGAGCTGGCTCGTTGTCGCTCATCCAGAAAACGTATGCAAG
This sequence comes from uncultured Acidobacteriota bacterium, assembly GCA_963830815.1. Classification (GTDB taxonomy): domain Bacteria; phylum Acidobacteriota; class Vicinamibacteria; order Vicinamibacterales; family 2-12-FULL-66-21; genus DATBJJ01. The sequence continues at coordinate 145,211 of CAWHNN010000004.1, forward strand.
TTCGGCGCTCGATACCTTCCGCCTCAGCCGCTCACGTTCCGGGTGAGAATGGCGCGTGGCTGACAGCGCCGACCGCGAGTACCCGCGTCGTCTGGAGAGTCGGCGGGCAGCGCGCGACCTGCTCGACGAAGCGGACGCGCGGTTCTCGTACCTTCGCCTTGCGACTTTTGGCTCGGGCGTCCTCCTCGCCATCCTCGCCTGGTTTGGCGTCGCGGACGTTTTGTGGCTCCTGGTGCCCGCCGCACTGTTCATATGGCTCGTCCGGCGGCACGACGAAATCCTCCGCGACCGCGACATGGCCGACAGGGGCATCGCTTTCTACGAACGCGGCCTATCCAGGCTCGAGGACCGATGGGCAGGAGGCGGAGAGCAGGGCGAGCGATTTCGCGACGACAGTCACGTCTACGCCAACGATCTGGACCTCTTCGGCCGCGGCTCGCTCTTCGAGCTCCTGTCGCTGGCGCGAACCCGCACAGGCGAGGAGACGCTCGCACGATGGCTGACATCGCCCGCCGATCCCGCCGAGATTCAGGCGCGGCAGGCTGCGTCCGATGAACTGAGCTCTGTCCCTCGACCTTCGAGAGCGATTCGCGCTGGCCGGGGCCAACGTGCGGGCAAGCGTGCACACCGATCGCCTCCTGGAATGGGCACAGACTCGAATACCAGCAGACAGCGGGCTCCGCGCGCTCACCTGGGTTCTTACCGGCGCGGTGCTGCTCGCCATCGCCTACGCAGCATTCGCGGGAACGTGGTGGAGCCTGGGCACGATCGCGGCAATACAGGCAATAGTCTTCGCGCGGATGCGTGAGCCGCACGAACGCCATCCTTTCGACAAGCGATCCGGGGGAGACGTCCCACTTCGTAGCGGATGAGCTGTCAAATCGAACGTCGGACCTCGCGGTGGTCGCCGCGCTGCTCAAGCAGCTGGAGGAGCAGTCGTTCAAGAGCGCGCGGCTTGCGGCATTGCGCAGCCGACTCCACGACGGCAGAACGTCGGCGTCACGGGTCATCCGGCGACTGCAACACCTGTCCGAGATTCTTGACGCGCAAAAGAATGCGGCGCTGGTTCCGTTGATCTTTTTCCTCTACGGCAAGCTCGAAATCGCACTGGGCCTGGCTGCCCTGCTGCAGCTCGTACGCCCACATGTCGCGCTTGCGGTCGGAAGCTGGCGAACGCAGTACGGCGCCCGCGTGCCGATGTGGATCAATGGCATCGCGGACTTCGAGGCTCTCAGCTCGTTAGCGTGCTACCGGTATGAGCACAGTGACGATCCATTCCCTGAGATTGTCTCGGCACCGGTGTCATCGCATGAGGCGGGACTCTTCGAGGGCAAGCAGCTGGGACATCCATTGCTGCCGCGCGCGACGATGGTTCGCAACGACGTCCATCTCGGCGGAGACATGCAACTCCTCGTCGTCAGCGGTTCGAACATGTCCGGAAAGAGCACGCTCCTGCGGACCGTCGGCATCAACGTTGTTTTGGCGCTTGCCGGAGCGCCAGTTCGCGCGACGTCGCTCCGGCTCTCGCCGCTGGCGCTCGGCGCCACCCTTCGCATACAGGATTCTCTCCAGGAAGGGCGGTCGCGGTTCTACGCGGAAATCACGCGCATCCGGAAGCTCGCGGATATCGCGGCCGGTCCCGTGCCTCTTCTTTTTTTGCTCGACGAGATCTTTCACGGCACCAATTCACACGATCGCCTGCAGGGCGCAGCGGGCGTCCTGCAGGGTCTCCTCGATCGTGGGGCGGTCGGTCTGATTACGACTCACGATCTCGCATTAACGTCAGTCGCCGGCGAGCTGTCGCCGCGGGCGACCAACGTGCATTTCGCGGATTGGTTCGAGGACGGCGACATCAAGTTCGACTATCGCATGAAGCCCGGGCCGGTCACACGCAGCAACGCCATCGCGCTGATGCGTGCGGTCGGTCTCGACGTGCCAGCCCGGACCTAGAAAGCGAGCGTCGAGCTGGCGCGGTCATCTCACGGGCGAAAGCTGCTCGAGGTAAATCGCGACTTCCTTGCACTGCGGGTTGTTGGTGATGTCTAACGAGACCTCGGCCCATCCAAGGGGCGTACCGTGATGTTCCTCGTCACGCGCGGCAAGATCGGCGCCGGCGTCAACGAGCAACATCGCCATCGGCAGGTCGCCATTCCACGCCGCGGAATGTAGCGCCGTGTGGCGCGACCTGGCGCTCGTGCGGGCGTTGACGTTGCCGCCTTTCGCCAGCAACCACTCGACGAGCGCATGGTGGCGGAAGTCTACGGCAGCCATCATCACGGCGTCTGACTTGATGACGCCGGGATCACGCTCGAAGAGCGTTCGCAGTCTCTCCGCATCACCCATCCGGGCATACTCCTCCGGCGCCGCCGCTACTCCTCTTTCGATCAAGTGCTGCACCAGCGGCCTCCCTCGCGATCCCAGTCGGCTCATCGATTCGATCGGCGTCGCGCCCCAGCGGTCCGCGATGTCGGCCGCGACCCCGAGATCGAGCAGTCGATCGATCGCGCAGATCGTTCGCGCGAAGTTCAGGATCGATCCACCGTTCGGCGCATACTTGGGCAGCGCCGGCGCGCCGGGCCGCAGTAATTGCTCGACCAGCCTGTCATCACCAAACAGCAGCGCCTCCTGCGGCGCGGCGGCGAGGATCCGGCGGACTTCGTCAATCTGACCTGTGCCGACGAGATGCAGGAATTTCTTCATCGCCTCGTCACGGCTGTCGCCGGCTACCGCCCCTTCTGCGTCGCCGGACGTGGCATCGGCCGCCTTTTGCTCGACATGGCGCTTCAGTTTGCGCCAGCTATCGAATCCGTAGTCGCGGGCGGCGTGGCGTTGAGCGTCAGCAAGGACCGCTTCGGGGTTCTGCGCGCGCAGGAGCTTCAGCTCATCTTTGGCGGTTTTCTTCAGCCATTCGAGGCTCGGACGTACAGGCAGGGATCGAGGCATGCGGCACCTTCTCTCAGTTGGCCCGGCGTCCGCGTTTCTCGGGCAGAAAGAAGGCGATCGTGATGCCGTGCGGCAGGTGGGTTCAACCCTTTACGCGGACCGTCAGCTCCCTGAAAGCGGTCCCAACATACCACGAGCTCATTGAGCGCTCGTCCGGGCCCGAACGCCGTCGCGTTGCTGTTGACTGCGCACCGACGAGGACGCACAATCGTCCCCGCTTCGCATGCAGCCCGACACATTCGACGTCGTCATTGTTGGTTCCGGCGCCTCCGGCGGGACGCTCGCGGCGCATCTGGCGCGGCGGGGTGTCCGGGTTGCGCTCGTCGAGGGCGGCCCGCGCGTCAACACGCGCACCGACTTCAACACGCACGCCCTCCCCTTCGACTTTCCCAATCGCCAGATCCCAACGATGCGGCCGGGCAAGCCGGGATTCGATTCCGAGCGCAGCCGCGGCGTCGGCGGAAAGACGATGCTGTGGAACGCCGTCGCCTTGCGACTCAGCCAGCGCGATTTCAAGGGGAAGACCTACGACGGCGCCGGAGAGGACTGGCCGATCGACTACAAGGCCATCGCGCCGTACTACGACGCCATCGAACGCGAAGTCGGCGTCTGTGGCAACCGCGACGGACTCGAAGATCTCCCCGACGGCGAGTTTCTGCCGCCGGTGCCGCTCAAGTGCAGCGACGAGATTCTCCGCCGCGCCGCGAAGTCGCTTGGCGGACAAGTCATTCACGTTCGCAAGGCGACGCTCACCGTTGCCTCCAAGACACGCCTGGCCTGTCATTTCTGCGGCAACTGCATGGCCGGTTGCGATGTCGTCGCCAAGTACAACTCGGCCGACGTCCATATCAATCCGGCGGAAGAAACCGGTCGTGTCACCGTCTTCCCCGACTGCATCGTCCGGGAAATCGTGATGTCGGACGAGAATCGCGCGACGGGCGTTCGCTACCTGCATCGCCTCCACCAGCAGGAAGGCGAGGTCCGCGGCCGCACCGTCGTCATCGCGTGCGCCTGCGTGCAGAGCGTCGCTCTCCTGATGATGTCGACGTCCTCGCGTTATCCGAAGGGCCTTGCAAACTCGAGCGGCCAGCTCGGCCGCAACTTCATCCCGCACTTCACGGGCGGAATCGAGTGCCTGCTCGAAGGGCTGCGCGGCAAGGCGGCGACCAACGACGAAGGGTTTCTCGATCACGCGTATCTGCCGTCGTTCCGGCACAAGGATAAGAAGCGCGGCTACGCCCGCAGCTTCGGCGCACAGCTGAACTACCAGAACAGGCGATTCGCCGGCTGGGCGAAGAATGTCGGCGGCTTCGGAGCCTCGTACAAGGCGAAGGTCAAGGCCGGCTACCCGGCGTACATCCAGTTCACGCCGTATGGCGAGATGCTGCCGAACGCGCAGTCGTACGTGGATCTCGACGTCGAGCGAAAGGACAAGTTCGGCCTGCCGCAGCCGAGGCGACATCTGCGATGGGGCGCCAACGAAGAAGCGCTCTTCAATGACATGGTTGGCTGGAGCCTCTCGATGCTGCAGAAGGCTGGCGCGGAGATCTTGAGCGTGCCCGACGGCCCGGCGCCGAACCACGAGCTCGGCGGCTGCCGCATGGGACGCGATCCGCGAACGTCGGTGGTGAACGCCGATTGCCGGACTCACGACGTCGCGAATCTCTATGTCGTCGATGGCAGCGTGTTTCCGTCAGCATCCGAGAAGAATCCGACGCATACCATCATGGCTCTCGCGGCCCGGGCCGCGGAGCACATCTCCGATCGGCTGCGAAAGGGTGAGTTGTGAGCGAAACGCGACGTCACGCGCTGAAGATGCTCGGCACGATCGGGCTGACGTGCGCGTTTCCGTTCTCGGGGGATGAGCTCTACGGCCAGCACGTCCACGGCACTCTCGCGCAAGCCGCCGCAACGGGCCCGTACACGCCGGCCTTCTTCACACCTGCTGAATACACGACGCTGGCGCGCCTTACCGACGTCATCATCCCGGCGTCAACGACACCGTCAGCATCGAACGCGGGCGTCCCGGAGTACATCGATCGCGTGGTCTCGATGAATGCCGAGCACCAGGCACTCGTGCGCAGCGGGCTCGCCTGGCTCGAGGCTCAGGCGCGCACGCGGCATGGGAAAGGCTATCTGGATCTTTCGGAGGCCGAACACATCGCCATTCTCCAGCCTCTCAGCGACGAAGTCGATCGCCAGCAACGCGAGGCGCTCCAAAGGCAGTTTCGCAAGGACACGAAGCGCGGCCTCGTCTACTACGTCGCGATCAACGACAAATCGTCGCCAGCTGCCGCGACCGCGAACGTTCCCTCCAGGACCGAGGTCAACTCCGACGATCCGGCATCATCAGTTCGGCTCTTCCGGCTAATCAAGAATCTGACAGCCGACGGTTACTACACGTCCCGCATCGGGCTCGTCGACGAACTTGGGTACACGGGCAATACCGCACTCGCCAGCTTCCCCTCCTGCACCATCAGGGAGCACTGAGAACCCGAACGGGCTGCCCCCTCGGGATAGAATCGAACGGTCTCAGCGTCCGTTTCCAATGAGGTCTGCATGAAGCCCCGTGCTCATTCCGTTCGCAAGGGCGTCGCCATCGCCACGCTTGCGAGTCTCGCGCTATCGCCGGCGCAACCAATCTTGTCGGCCATGCCACAGCAGCCGGCAGCGCCAAAGCCAGCAGGCGCGGCAGCGAAACCTGCGACAACCGCGGCCAAACCCGCAGCCGCGGCGTCAGCGACTGCTCAACCTGTCGACGGCGGTTGGCCGCGCTCTTACAAGACCGGGAGCGGCGGCGATGTTGTTCTCTATCAGCCGCAGATCTCGTCGTGGCCGAATCAACAGAAGATGACGGCGTACTCGGCGGTGTCGTACACCGCAAAGGCCGGTGACAAGCCCGTCACTGGGCACGGTCAAGGTCGAGGCCGACACCAAGGTCTCGGTCAGCGACCGGCTCGTGAACTTCTCGGTGATCAGAATTGTCGAGTCGAACTTCCCGACGCTCGAGAAGGCGCAGCAACAGGAGGTCGTTGCAACTGTCGGCAGCGGCATCCCGCAGGAAGAACGCGTCATCGCCCTCGACCGCGTGCTCTCGAGCCTGGACAAGAGCGAGATCATCCCGAAGAACGTCGAGGGCGTCAAAGCGGATCCCCCCACCGTATTTTTCAGCAAGACGGCCGCCGTTCTCGTCAACCTCGACGGCGATCCGATCTGGAGTCCGATCGCTCGGCATCGTCGGGGTTCGATTCGTCGCAGCTCAATCGCGACGCGTACACCCGGGGCGAAGGCACGACGCGAACACGCGACTACGGCAGTGTCCGCAGCGGCACATCGTCACGCTCGGGAAGCTATCGCGCCGGCGGCGGTTTCCGCGGCGGCGGCGGACGCCGAGATAGTCCGCAAGAACACCGGTATTGATGCCGCCTCTACCCGGACGTGAGTGCGACAGTCGGGTCGATACGGCTCGCGCGCCGGGCCGGAACGATCGCCGCCAGCATCGCGACAATCAACAGCACGCCGCAGACTACGCCGAAGGTCACGGGATCGGCCGGCGACATGCCAAACATCATCGTGCTCACGAGCCGCACCGCGTAATACGCAGTGGCCGCTCCGACCGCGATTCCCAGGCTTACCAGACGCAGCGACTCTCTCCCGATCATGGTGAGAACCTGAATCGGCTGGGCTCCCAGCGCCATCCGCAGTCCGATCTCTCCTGTTCGGCGCGCTACGGCGTGCGACATAAGACCGTAGAGGCCGATGGCGGCAAGCAGCACGGCCAGCACACCAAAAATCGCTGAGAGCCTGGCGAACAGCAGCTCCTGCGCATGCAGGCGATCGATCTGTTCGTCCTGAGTGCGCAGGTTCAGGACCGGAAGGGCGGGATCGATCTCACGAACCGCGCTGCGCACTGCCGCGAAGGCAGCAGTCATCGCCGCCCCATCGACGCCGCTGACACGAACGGCGAAATTGGCGTTGCCGTCGAGGCGTTGCAGTGCCGGGAAGTAGATCGTGGCCGGCGCCGCAGCGCGGACCTGTGTGTACCTGGCATCGGCGGAAACGCCAACGATCTCCACCCGATCCGCCGGCGCGGGACCGACGACAATTACGCGGCCAATCGGATCGCCGTCGGCGAGAAAGCCACGCACGAACTCCTGGTTGACGACGGCGACGCGCGGCGCGGAAGGATCGTCCCGCGGCGTGAAGCCGCGGCCAAGTACGACCGGCAGTTCCATCGCGGCGAAGAAGTTCGGCGCCAGCCCGTTGGTGTTGACGATAGGCGCCCCACCCACCGGCGTTGGCTGCCCTGGAAGGGTGACGCGCTTGTTCTGCCGAACGCCGCTCAGCAGCGCGACGCTCGAGAATGTCGTCGACCGTACGCCGGGCAGTGCTTCGAGGCGCTCCTGAATGCGCGCCTGGGCCGCAGCGTATCGATCGGGCGAGTATCCAGCCGATGCCAGGTCGATACGAAAGAGGACGAGGTTGTGGCGGTTGAAGCCGACGCCAACGTTCTCGAGGTTGTTGAGCGTCCGCACGAAAAGGCCGGTGCTCATCAGCAGCAACAGCGACAAGGCGATCTGGATGACCACCATCGCCTGACTCAGCGGAGATCTGCGGCCGCTGCCAAGCATGCGCGATCCGCCCTGAAACTGGGTGCTGAGGTCGACGCGTGTCGCCGTCAGCGCCGGCGCAAGTCCGAAAAGAAGCGACGTTGCCACGGCGACCGCGGTCGTAAAGCCGAGGACGCGCCGATCGATCGGCAGGTCGAGCACTGCCGACGCGTTGCCAAACGGGCGTAGAGCGAGCAGCAGGTCCCGTCCCCACCATGCCAACCCAAGGCCGATTGCGGTTGCTGCAATCGCGAGAAAGAGCGACTCGGTCAACAGTTGGCGCAGGATCCGCCGGCGGGTCGAGCCC
>CAWHNN010000005.1:0-76451 GCA_963830815.1 uncultured Acidobacteriota bacterium
ACGAGCCGCCGTCGGCCGATCTCCTCATGGTCGAGCCCATGCCAGCGTTCGCGAGATCTGGACGACATGATCCAGGTCGTGCGCGACCCAGGTCGAGAGAAGCTGGCGCAGCGTGACCGGTCCGAGCTCGGGATGGCGCCCCTTCCGGTCGAGATCGGCTTCTGTCACACGGAGTGCCATGAGCTGGCTCAAATTGTCGCGGCGCAGGGTGGCGAACTCGTCGAGCAGGCTATCGAGGGTGCGTCCGGGAAATTTCGAGTTGCGCGAACCAATCGAACTTGTCGAACGCCGTCCTTCGCCCTGATCGAGGATGATGCGTGCTCGAGGCACCCAATCGGTGAGCTCGCCGTGGATCAGGTGGCCGATGACGTCGAACGGGCTCCACGTCTCGCCGCCTTCGTTGCTCCTGACCCAGTCATCGGGCAGGCCACGCAGCAAGCTGTCGAGAGTTCTCGGGGTGCGCTCGAGGAGGGCGATGGCATCGTCCATCGTGAACGAACGTCGGGTCTGTGCTGAGTGCGGCATGTTGGAAAAAGGGGGGGGGGGGGGGGGGGGGGGGGGGGGGGCTACGAGAGAACGACCATATCGTGATGCTAACTTTAACAGTGTTGCGCGAGGAGCCGCATTCATGAGATCAGGAGAGCATGCCGTACCGAGCCACACCGCGCGTCGCGTCGCGCTGCGTCGTGCCGCGCACCAGCTCCTCGACGATCCGCGCGTCCTCGACGATCCCATCGCGCTGCCGATCCTCGGTCCCGAAACCGCCGCCGCGCTGCAGCAGGATCCGGCACGGTTCGAAGGCGGGCCGCTGCTCTCCCGGCTGCGCGCGTTCGTTGTCGCGCGCTCCCGCTTTGCGGAGGATCGACTCGCGCAGTTACGTGCGCTCGGCGTCGATCAATACATCGTCCTCGGCGCCGGCCTCGACACGTTCGCCTACCGCAATCGAGCGCCGGAGCTGCCGCTGCGGATCTGGGAAGTGGATCACCCGGCAACGCAGGCGTGGAAGCGCCAGCTGCTCGACGCCGCACAGGTTGGCGTGCCCCCGAACCTGACGTTCGTGCCTGTGGACTTCGAGCGCGACACGTTGGCTTCAGCGTTGAGCGGCGCCGGCTTCGACGCCGGCAACGGTGCCATGGTGTCGTGGCTCGGCGTGACGCCCTACCTGACAAATGATGCCGTGCTTGAAACGCTGGCGTATCGTGGCGATGGTGACGCGTCCCCGGGGTGGGGTGGCATTCGACTACGCCCCGGATCCGGCGCGAATGACGGAGATGCAGCGTCTGGCGTACGAACGGCTGGCCGCGCGTGTCGCCGCCGCCGGTGAGCCGTTCCTCAGCCAGTTCGACCCGGAGGAGCTGGTGTTAATCCTGCGCGGGCTCGGTTTTCGCGTCGCCCAGGATGTTTCCGCCGAAAGCCTGAACGCGCGCTACTTCCACGGACGTAGTGACGGGCTGGCGGTTGGAGATCTTGCGCACATCATGTGGGCCGGCGCCACGCCGCTCGATGACAGCCGTGGCTAATGACTGGACCGCCCGTACCGATATTGGGACCGGCAGCACGCTGCCCGGTTGTCGTCCACTGTTCCTCTATCTTCCTGGTGCCGCTCGATTTCATGCCGCAGGCCTTGCGTTGTCTCACTAGTGTCCTGGTTCTCGGGTTGATCTCGGGAGCCGCAACTGCCAGCGCCCAGGACACGGGCGATCAGAAACCAACGGTCTGGCAGCCGTCTCCCTCGCGATCGGTCGAGCTCTTCCCGCCCGGCGACATCTTTCCCGTCTACGCCGCGGATCAGCAACATCCGACGAACATGCTGGCGACGAATTTCTACGTCAGGACTCGCATTCCTCAGTCGAGGTCGCCGCGGACGACATTGGCCGGTGGCGGCCGCTTCGGCATGCTGCGTATCGAATCGAAGACACCGAACGGCCGGTCGTGGCAGATCAGCCTCGATGCCGGTCTCGACGCGATGTTCGACTCGCAGAACAAAAACGATGGCATCGGCTGGGACGGAAACTACGGGCTGACCGTAACGACCGTCAAGGCATCGTCGCCATTTGGTTTCAAGGTGGGCGTGCTCCATACCTCGGCGCATCTCGGCGACGAGTACCGAGGAACGAACCCAGACGCCGCGCATCAATTACACGCGGGAAGAAGTGGCGCCGGCGATGTCCTGGCAACCATTGAAGAGCACGAGGATTTACGGCGAGGTCGGCTTCGCGTATCGCATGCGCTACGAGAGGCAGGAACGCTTGCGGTGGGAGGCGGGCGCCGAGTACCGAGCGGCCGCCGACCGTTTTCGGCGGACGGATGGCGTGGTACGGCGCCGTGGATTTTTCAGCGATGGAGGAGCGTGACTGGCGCCTCGACACGGCGATCCAGGGCGGTCTCGTGACCCGTACCAGGGGCCGCACCTACCGGATGTACCTGCAATGGTACGACGGCCGTCCGACCATCGCGCAGTTCACGTGGTACTCCGAGGCGGCGTTCTCGCTGGGGCTCAAGCTCAATCTGTAACGTCCACCCTCTGACCACGTAAACCTCACGCGAAGCTCGTTAGATCGCGAAGCTTTTCCCGATGGCAGACTTCGCGGTCTTCTGATCGAGCCCTGCCGCCCTGGCGAAGTCGCCCGCCGACCCGGCGCGGCGGAAGTTCTCGTAGTCGTCATAGCCGCGGCGCACGATGTCTCCACCGCCGCCGTGTGCCGACGTCTGGCCGGTGTAGTAGTCGAAGTTCGTCTGACGAAAGGCGCCGAAGTGGAACCAGTCGTCGCCCATCCACCCGTCTACCATCGGGCTCATGGGCGCAGCGACTTTGAGCGCAGGGTGCGGATGCACGAGCGCCATGACCACGGTGAAGCCCTCGTACGAGCTCCCGAGCATGCCCACACGCCCGTTCGACTCCGGGACGTTCTTCACGAGCCACTCGATGGTGTCGTAGGCGTCGGTCGAATGGTCGACGTTCGTGGGATTCAGCGGACCCTTGAGCGGCCGGGTCATGACGTAGTCGCCCTCCGAGCCGTACTTGCCGCGGACGTCCTGGAAGATGCGGATGTAGCCGTCGGCGACGAAGACCTCATCGCCCTGCGGCAGCGTTGCCAGCATGCGTGTCGAGTTCGTCCGCGTTGCGCGCGCCGCGGCATTGTACGGCGTGCGCGTCAGCAGCATCGGCGCTCCCTTGGCGTCCTTGGGAATGACGATGACGGTGTAGAGCTTGACGCCGTCGCGCATCGGAATCATCTCGACGCGCTTGACGTAGTCGTAGCCTTCGCGGGGGGCCGTAAAGGTTTTCGGGATGTCAGGGGTGATGGGTGGTGTTTGTGCGAACGCCGCAGAGGCGAAGCACGCGCAGAGCGCGGCCAGGATCGTGTGCCGCCGTACGGATGAAAAATAGGACATGAGTATTGTGTAGCACAGTCGCTCGGGGCTCGGGGCTCGGGGCTCGGTAGTTCGGTAGATCGGTAGCTCGGTAGTCGGTAGCTCGGTAGCTCGGTAGTTCGGTAGTTCGGTTAGATCGGGAGTTCGACGGCGGTAGCGAAGGCGCGCGGATAGGCAACAGCCAACGCGAGCTGCGAGCGCAGCCAGCAAGAACCGTGAGGCTAAGCCGTGCTGGCGCGGCGCCCGCTCAGCCGGTCGATGCGAATGCGGTAGACGACGGGCACCGAACGCTCCACGGTCGGCAGCTTGGCAGCGGCGGGGAACCACCACTCGCGCCGCTTCTCGAACAAATCCCTGGCGCGATCGCGGGCACCCTGGTGCCCTGGCGCGTCTGTGAGCTCCTGGTAGCGGCCAATGACGACGACCGTCGTCCAGTGCGACTTGTCGGCGATGTCGTCGACCTCGACGCACACCTTGGGATTGGCGCGCATCCAGTCGATCTTCTGGCCGAGAGTCGAGAAGCTGTAAATCGAGTCGCCGTCGACGTCGAAATCGAAGTGAATCGGCACGATATAGGGCTGGTCGTGCCGCGCGCACGCCAGGCGGCCAAGATTGGTCCGTTTCAAGACGTCGCGGCACTCGTCGTCTGTGAGCTCGTGGATGAGCATGATCGGATCTGCTGGCCCATCCTCTCACAGAATTTGTTTGTGGTCGGTAGTTCGGTAGTTTCCGCCTTCGCGCGGAGCGTTCGGTGGATCCGCCGGAGTTGGCAGGTCGGTGTCGGTAGGTCGGTAGCTCGGAGTTCGGTCAGCTACCGACAGGCCCAATATGGAGCACTGAACCGCAACCGCGAGCTGCGAGCAGCGAACCCCGAACGACCGAACAACGGCGACCGAGCGACCGAACAACCGAGCGACCGAACGACCGAACACCGAACAACCGTGCTTGCCAACCGCCCGTCTTACTCCCATCATGAGGGCATGAAACGACTAGCGCCGGGCCTTCTCGTCCTGCTCATGACCGCCTGCCGCGGCGACGTGCCACAGGCTGAGCCCGTCGCTGCCGCAGCCGCTGTGCCGCCGCCGGCGCAACAGACCGCGGCTGTGGCGCTCACCGATGTTGTCTCGACGATTAACAATGTTCTCTCGTCGGCAGATCACCCCGGGCTCACCTGGAACTCCATCACCGACGTCGTGCCAGCCCTCAAACCGCTCTATGACGCCGAGCCGGATCACTTGCTCTGGTTCGACGGCGCAAAGCCGGAGCGCAACATCGACGCGGCATTGACGGCTGTTGCTGCCGCCGGTGACTACGGCCTCGACCCTGGCGACTACGATGTGCCGTTCCTCACCGAGCGCTGGGCCGCAGTCAAAGCTGGCACGGCCACCGGTCCGGAGCTCGCACACTTCGACCTCGCATTGAGCGTCGCCGCCGCGCGGATGATCAGAGCTGTGCACGTCGGCCGTGTCGATCCGGCGACGATGGACTGGGGCTACAACGTGCACGAGAAGAAGATCGACGTAACGGCCGTCGCGCGCGAGGTGAGGCAGGGCAAGGGGCTGGGCGCCGCGCTCGACGCGCTCGAGCCGCCGGTCTCGCACTACGTGCGCGCGAAAAAGACGCTCGCCGCCTACAAGGCGATCGAGAAGGCCGGCGAGCCCGAACTGGTTCCCGAACTTCCCAAAGGGCAGACGAAGATTGAACCGGGCAAGGCCTGGGTAGGCGTTCCGCAACTCGCGGCGCGGCTGCGCGTCTTCGGAGACCTTCCGGCGGGCGAGGCGGTGACAGGCACGACGTATTCGAAGCCTCTCGTGGCCGCGGTGAAGGCGTTCCAGAACCGCCATGTCATGGACGCCGACGGCATCATCGGCGCCGGTACGATCAGGGCCATCAACGTGACGCTCGCCCAGCGCGTGCGGCAAATCGAGCTCGCGATGGAGCGGATGCGCTGGCTGCCCGAGTTGAGCAAGGCGCCGAACGTCTTCGTGAACGTCCCGCTCTTCCGCCTCTGGGCGACAGATCCAACGACTGGCGCCGAACCGCTGCGCATGAACGTCGTCGTCGGCAAGTCGCTCAACCACAAGACTCCGATCTTCGTCGAGACGATGGAGTACGTGATCTTCCGGCCGTACTGGAATCCGCCGTACGGCATCACGGTCAAGGAGATCATTCCGCACGCGCGCCGCGACGCTTCGTACATGGATCGCGAGGACCTCGAGATCGTGGCGAGCGGTGCCGACGACGCGCAATCGCTGCCGCCGACGCCGGAAAATCTCGCGGCTGTTGTCTCGGGCAAGTTGTACTTGCGACAGCGGCCTGGCCCGCAGAACTCGCTCGGCCTCGCCAAGTTCATCTTTCCGAATGCCGACAATGTCTACATGCACGGCACGCCGGCGCAGCAGCTGTTCTCGCGCGTGCGCCGCGACTTCAGTCACGGCTGCATACGCCTCGAGGATCCGGCGCGCTTTGCCGAGTGGGTGCTGCGCGACAACGCGGAGTGGCCGCGCGAAAAGATCGACGCCGCGATGCAGGGAGAGCGTCCGACACGCGTCAACCTCAAGCAGCCACTCACCGTCGTGCTCTTCTACGACACGGTGCACGTGAACTCGGACGGCGTTGTCTATTTTGCGGACGACATCTACGCTCACGACAAGGCGCTCGACGCAGCGCTCGTGCGAGGCTATCCCTACGCCGTCAAGAAATGATCGGCAAGCCGCGCTAGATTCGATACGACGGTGCCGAATACCGGTATCGTGATTCGCAGCACACCCGAAACGTTCAGCGCGTGATGCTCGGCGGTAAGGTTTACGACGCGGCGGTACGATGCGGTCGTGCGGTACTCGGTAGTTCGGTCGCTCGGTAGTTCGGTCGCCGGAGCTCGCGGACCGGAAGCGTCATCACCAGGACACATTCTTCAGAGATAATCGCTATCTATGAAGTTGACGCGTGCCTTCAGCCTCCTCCTTGCCGCCACGGTCGTCGTCGGTACTTCAGTTCTCGCGCAGCAGCCGCCAGCACGTCACGTCGTGATGATCACGATCGACGGACTCAAACCGGCGACATACACCGCGCCCGGCCCGTCCAAGGTGCCGACCTTGCGGCGGCTTGCTCAGGAGGGCACGTTTGCCGACGGCGTGATCGGCGTGACGCCGACAGTGACGTATCCGTCGCACACGACGATGATCACTGGCGTGATGCCGGCCGTGCACGGCATCTACAACAATCTCATCCTCGATCCCGAGCAGACGTCGAACTCCAGCTGGTACTGGTACGCGCGCGACATCAAGGTGCCGACGCTGTTTTCGGCCGTCAAGGCGCGTGGCCTGGCGACGGCTGCGGTGAGCTGGCCGGTGACCGTTGATGCCGACATCGACTACCTGATGCCGGAGTTTGGCGGCGTCACGCGCAACGCGAAGTGGCTCGACCTGATGCGCGGCATTTCGCGTCCGCGGCTTCTGCTCGATGACTACGAAGGGCAGGGCCGGCCCATCGCCTGGCCGATGACCGACGATGACCGCACCGGGCTCGCGGCCTTCATCATGCGCAAGTACCGGCCGAACCTGATGTTGCTGCACATCTTCGGCACCGACGATGCGCAGCACAAGTTCGGGCCGAATACGCCGGAGGCGCTGGCGTCGATAGAAGTTGCCGACGCGCACGTGGCGCAGATGATCAAGGCAGTTGCCGATGCCGGCATCGAGGACAGGACGGATTTCGTCGTCCTGTCCGACCATGGATTCCTGCCGCTCGGACAGCAGCTGCAGTTGAACTTCGCGTTCAAGCGCGACGGGTTGTTGAAGGTGGACGAGGCGGGGAAGGTCAGCAGCTGGGACGCCTACTTCTATGGCGCCGGCGGCTCTGGCTTCATCATGCTCAAGGACCCCAAAGACAGCCGCGCTCCGCGAGCGCGTCGCGGCGCTCCTCAAGACGCTGGCTGCCGATCCTGCCAACGGCATTCTCACGGTGTGGACGGAGGACGACCTGCGCAAAGCCGGCGCCGATCCGCGCGCGTCATTCGGCATCGACATGCGCGAAGGGTTTTATACCGGCATCGCCCACGATGCGCTTCTCGCTACGACATCGTCGAAAGGCGGTCACGGGTTCGCTCCGACGCGACCCGAGCTGCATGCGTCGCTCATCATGCGCGGCCCTGACGTACCGAAGTCAGGCAGCCTGGGCATCGTGCGTATGTCGCAGATCGGTCCGACCGTCGCGTCGTGGTTCGGCGTCAAGCTGTCGCCGCAGGCGGACGAGCCGCTGAAGGTGTCGGCTGGCGCCGCGCGGTAGCCGGCCTGCGCGAGACCTGCCGAGCGAAGCGCTGGAGCGAACGCGCCGGCTCCGACCTCCCGCTTCGCGACGTGGAAAAACTGCCCTCTGGCGGCAGTGCTTACGATGGCGGCAGTGGCTTGTGGCGTGGGGCCGCCCGCCGGTAAAGCATCGGTTCGGCCACGAGCACGAGTGACCACCTGGGACGAAACAGCGCCACTGCCGATCGATGCCGCGTGCGGGACAGTTTTAGAGCCTTCGCTGTCACGTCGCTCAGAGGTCGGTCGGATCCGGCACGTCCGCTCCAGCGGGAGTCCGACCGCGGGCTCGGAGCATCTCAGACTCCGACGGCCCGGTGGCCGGTGAGAGCGAGCCGATCTGCACCGCGCCGCAGGAACGCGCGCGGAGCGGCTACTTCAACATTTCTTGTCGACTTCAACCTTCACCCTTTACTTCAGCATTCAGCATTCGACATTCAGCATTGTTCAATACGCCCACGACTTCACGTCGGCCCCGGGCGGCGCGGTCTTGCGCGCGCGCTCGACGAAGCGCGGGATGAACATCTGGTGATAGCGCAGGCGTGAATACGCGTTGGCGCGCGTCGGGTCGCCGTTCCAGCAGTGCTCGGCGCGGTCGCCATACGTCACTTCGCCGCCGTAGGCCGGATCCTTCGTCGTCTTCAGGAAATCCTCGACGAGATAGACCGCGTTATTCAGGTAGTAGTTGTCCATGTCCCCGACGTAGAGGTGGATCTTGCCCTCGAGCTTCTTGCCGAGGCCGCGGTTCCAGTCGCGGCGCAGGATCCAGCCGAGATCGTAGTGCTCCTTCCAGGTACTCGGCGACCTTCTTGTCGATGACGCCGGTGCGTTTGTCCCAGATCCTCGCCGGATAGCCGTCGGGCCCCTGCGGCGAGTAGACGGCTTCCCAGATGTCCCACTGCTGGCCGCTGCGGCTCTTTGTGCCGAGCACGAGCTCGGCGCGATTCATCTGCTCGAGCGTCGCAGAGACCTGCCCGAGGTAATTGCGGTGTCCAGGGCGCGGCACTTTCGCGAACGGACCCTTCGGCGACGTAGGCGTTCGTGTCGCCGTAGAGATCGACGACGGTGTAGGCGCGAAAGTCGATCGGGTCGGGACATGCGGCATACGCGGCGTTGAAGTCGTCCGGGTAGAACATCTGGACGGCGAGCGCTTCCCATCCTCCCGTCGATCCGCCGTAGGTCGCGCGCGCCCAGCCGGCGCCGATGCCGCGGAACCGTGACTCGATGTGCGGCACGAGCTCCTTCATGATCGCGTCGCCGTAGGGGCCGAGATTCGCCGAGTTCACGGCGTACGAGTCGTCGTAGTAGGGATTGGCGTGCTGAATCTCGATGACGAGCACACGCGGGAACTTCGGTCCGGTCCACTCCTTGTAGAAGTCGTAGGCCGCCTGCTGCTGGATGCGGTTGTAGCACTCGAGATGGAAGCGCTCGCTGTACTCGCACTTCAGGTTCGCGTCCGGCGGGGTCTCGCGCCAACCGCCGAGATCGCTCGGGAAGTGGCCGTGATTGATGATGAGCGGGTAGCGCGCGTTCGGATGCGTGTCGAAGCCTTCCGGCAGCAGAACGTGGGCGCCGAGGAACATGTCGCGGCCCCAGAACTTCGATAGCAGCTCACTCTTGATCCGTACGTGCTTCACGTACTTCGTGTCGGCGGGCTCCTTGATGGGCGGAATGACTTTGTCGAGTTCGAGGCGCAGCGCTCCGCCCTTGCCGCCATCCCACTGCACTTTCTGCGGCGCACTGAAGATGTTGCCCGGCGCGCTCGCGAACTGCTGGCCCTCGCCGCGGTCCATCGGCAATTTCACGGTGTGACCGGTGGCCAGCTTGAACGTCTCGTACTTGTGGAGGAGAGCCTGGACGAGAGTACTCGCCGGCCGGCAGAGTCGCGCAGTGACTCGATCGGGTAGCCCAGTACCGCGGCGTCGAACGTCCGTTCTTCGCCCGGCTTGAGCGCATCGACGTCGATGCCAAAGACCTGCGCAGAAGACAGGCTCGTGGCGTTGACCTGGGACCGCGGCTCGCTGGCGCCGTCCTTCGAGAAGAAGAGCATCAGCCGTCCGTCGACCGCCTGCGGCGTCACCGCGGATCCCAGTCGAACGACGACGCCCTGTGGCGCCTGCGCGGCGATACGTGCCGGACCACCCGCAACTGCGATGCCCAGCATGGCCGCGGCGAGTGAGGTGCGAAGGACGAAGGAGCGAATACGCCGCATGCTGACCTCCTGAACCCGATGAGACACGGCCGACGGCCGCGGTCGGGGCAGTATAGTCCCGCCTTCGCTAAAGCTTCGGCGAGGCCTCGCCGGAGCGCCTCTCGGCGCGGAGGCGGGCGCTTGCGTCGCTACGATTGAGCGGGCGTGTCTCCCCTGCAGCTTCGACACGATGCGGGGGTCGGCTGGTGTCGAAGTGCAAGGGGAGCACAGCGGCGCCGGCCTAGACGGCGACGGCGGTCTTTGGTTGATAGCCGCCAACCGGAGGCCGGGCCGAGATCACCAGCCGGTTCCAGCTGTTGATGACGACGCCGGCGAACGTCAGGATGGCGAGCTCGTTCTCGTCGAAGTGCTTCGACACTCGCTCGAAGAGCTCGTCCGGCATGTGCGTGTCGGAGATACGCGTCAGCGCTTCCGTCCACTCGAGCGCCGCGCGCTCGCGCTCGCTGAAGAACGGCGTCTCGCGCCAGGCGTTCAGCGCGTAGATGCGCTGCTCCGATTCGCCGTCCGCGCGCGCGTCCTTGGTGTGCATGTCGATGCAGTACGCGCAGCCGTTGATTTGCGACGCCCTTATCTCGACGAGCTTCAGCAGGGTCTTGTCGATTCGTGACTCGACCTCGGCCGACAGGTTGAGCAGTGCGCGCCCGGCCCCGAGGCCAGGTGCTTCATGACGTCCAGTCGTGGTTTCATGTGATGCCTCCTCTGTGTTTCTACAGCGAAGACGTTCACGCGCGCCGCCCTGTGACAGCTCGTCCGGCGCCTAATGCAGCTTGTCGGGATTGACGACGGCGTAGACGGCAAGAATGCGCTGACCATCGGTGGCGATCGACATCGTCGCGGCCAGGCGCTCGCCGTCGCGGATGCACAGTCCGGCTTCGCCGTTGACGGTGGCGAACTCGATCGTGCGATTGACGGACCAGAACTTCTCGCGCAGGCCCATGACCAGCCTGGCGATGCGCTCGGCGCCGACGATCGGGCGCGGCGCCGCGGCGGTCTTGCCGCCGCCGTCCGCCGTCCAGGTGGCGTCGGGCGCGAAGAGCTCGAGAATTGCCTGCTCGTTCCGCGCCTCCACGGCGATCATGAACTTCTGCAGCAACTCCGTCTTCGACGCGTCGTCGACGTCGAAGCGCTTGTGGTCGCCGCGCACACGCTCGCGCGCGCGGTGCACGACCTGGCGGCACGCCGTTTCGCTGCGCTCGATCACCGACGCGATCTCGCGATAGCCGACGTCGAAGACGTCGTGCAGCAGGAACGCGGCGCGCTCTTCCGGGGCCAGCCGTTCCAGGAGCGCGAGGAAGGCGATGGACAGATCGTCCGAAAGCTCGAGGTTGCGATCCGGCGGCGCCGGCGCGACGATGGGTTCGGGCAGCCACGGGCCGACGTAGGCTTCGCGCTCTGTTTTGAGACGCCGCAGCCGATCAATCGCCAGTCGGCTCGTCGCCGTGACGAGCCAGGCTTCAGGGTTCTCGACACTGCCGGGCTCGGCCTGGTGCCACCTGACATAGGCTTCCTGGACGACGTCCTCCGCATCGGCGCGCGAGCCGAGCATGCGGTAGGCGAGGCCCGTCAGGCGGCCCCGGTGTTTCTCGAAGGTTGCGGCAGCGTTCTCAATCATTACGTTCAGTCGCTCTCCTACTGTACAGACGGGCGGCACGCCGAATTGTGACACTGTGGATTGAAGGG
This sequence comes from uncultured Acidobacteriota bacterium, assembly GCA_963830815.1. Taxonomy (GTDB): domain Bacteria; phylum Acidobacteriota; class Vicinamibacteria; order Vicinamibacterales; family 2-12-FULL-66-21; genus DATBJJ01. Next base: position 11,572 of record CAWHNN010000005.1, read on the forward strand.
CAGGATGACGTCTCTACGCACCTCATTGCCGCCGTAGTCCTCAATGCCATCGTCGTACCAGCGTCGTCCAGCACAGCGGCCGAGATCACGGTGTGGACGACGCGCGCGCTCGCGACAGTCCTGGCTGAGATTGGCGGGGAGTTCGAGCGCGAGACCGGCCACAAGCTCGTCGTCACGAGCGATTTGCCGCCAGCGTTCGCGCGCCGCGCCAGGGAGGGACAACCGTTCGACCTCCTCATTACCGGCTCGGCACCGCTCGACGAGTGGATCAAGGAAGGGCGGATCGTCGCGGCGACGCGCACCGACCTCGCTCGTTCTGGCATCGGCGTCGAAGTCAGGGCCGGTGCACCGAAGCCCGACATCAGCTCCGTGGACGCATTCAAGCGAGCCCTGCTCAGCGCCAGGTCGATCGCGTATCTGCGCGTCGGCAGCGGCATCTACCTCCACCGACTGTTCGACAAGCTCGGAATTGCGGCGAAGCTCTCGAAGCCAAACTCACACGCCCCGATACCGACATCGTCTCTGAGCTCGTCGCGAAGGGTGAAGTCGAAATCGGCATGACCGTCGATCACTCAGATACTCACGACTCCCGGCGTCGCAGCTGGTCGGCCCACTCCCAGCCGAGATTCAGTCCTACGTCAGTTCACCGCGGGCGTCGGCGCGCAGGCCAACGCGGCTGATGCGGCCAGGCAGCTGATTCAGTTTCTACGCTCGCCACGAGCGACCGCCGTCATCAAAGCACAGGGCATGGAACCGTTGCCCTGACGGCCCCGCACCCGAATCCGATCAAAAGCTCGGGACTCTGCGATAGATTGACCGAGCTCTTGATTCACTCCCCTCCGTCTACGTCCGGTGCTCGGCAGCAGGCTTCACACATATGACACAAAGCTGGTCGCCCGCGGACTATCAGCAACACGCGGCCTTCGTTCCGGCGCTGGGCGCGCCGATGCTTGGCGTTCTCGCGCCGCAAGCAGGGGAGCGCATCCTCGATCTCGGATGCGGCGATGGCGTCCTGACCGCGCAAATCGTCGAGAGCGGAGCGAAGGTCGTTGGCGTCGATGCGTCGCCCGAGATGGTCGCGGCCGCGCGCGCCAGGGGCATCGACGCCCACGTGGCAGATGCATCGGCGCTGACGTTTGTCTCGGAGTTCGACGCCGTGTTCTCGAATGCGGTGTTGCACTGGGTTCCGGACGCGGACGCCGTGCTGCGCGGCGTGTCGCGGGCGCTGCGTCCGGGCGGCCGCTTCGTCGCCGAGCTCGGCGGCCACCTCAACGTCGCCGCGATATCTGCAGGAATGCGCGCCGTGTTCAAGGCTCGGGGGCTGCCGTTGGCCTGGCCCTGGTACTACCCGACAACCGATGAGTATGCGCAGAAGGTCGTTGCTGCGGGGCTGGTCGTGCGCAGCATCGCGCTCGTGCCCCGCCCGACACCGCTGCCCACCGGCCTCGATGGCTGGCTGCGGACGTTTGGCGGTGCGATCCTGTCTGGCCTCCCGGAAGCGGACCGCGACGCCATCAGGAGCGAGATCGTCGAGCTGTTGCGCCCTGTCCTCTGCGACAAGTCCGGGAACTGGACGGCGGACTACGTTCGCCTCCGGGTAGTGGCGCTAAAAGCAAGTTAGGAGACAGGAGGCAGGAGACAGGAGACAGAATGCAACTGCGCTTCGCGATTCGTGGTCTCCTGCGTGCCCCGGCATTCTCCGTGGCGGCCATTGCCATCCTCAGCCTCGGCATTGCCGCGTCGACGGTCATGTTCGCGCTCGTTCGCGGCGTGCTTCTGCGTCCGCTGCCGATTCACGAGCAAGACCGGGTGATTCTGGCCTGGAGGTCGATGGGCCCTGCTGGAAGCGCTCATCATCCCTTCGGCGCGCATGAGATTGAGCGAGTCGGCGCTGCGAGTCAACTGCTGGAGCGCGTCGCCGGCGTCGACGCCAACGGTGTCGGCCGCAGAAGTCATAAAAGAAGAAAGAGACGGCGCCGTAGAAGAAGTGAACACCGCTCTGGTGACGGGCGACTTCTTCGGCGTGCTCGGCGTCGACGCGGTCACGGGACGTGTGCTCAACCGCAACGACGATGTCGATGGCGCGGAGCCGGTCGTGACAATCAGCTACGGCCTCTGGCGTCGCCGCTACGCGCAAGCACGTGACGTCGTCGGCCGGAGGATCACGCTCGGCGAACAGCGTTTCACGATTGTGGGAGTGCTGCCGCCCGACGTCGATTATCCGGGCGGCGTCGAGGTGTGGCGCACGACGCATTCGGTGCCGACGAGCGGGCCGTTCGGCGACGCCGCGCGGCGCGAAGTCGATCTGGTCGGCCGGCTGCGGCCTGGCGTCACGCTCGCGCAGGCGACGGCCGAGCTGACCGCTCTCAGCCGCAGGCTGGACGAGGAGGCGCCTCCAGGTGCGACTCGAGGTCTGACGCCAGTCGTTCATTCGTTCGCGGACGTTATCGTGGGCGAGTCGCGCGACGCGATCCTCGCGCTCATGGCGGCCGTGGCCATCGTGCTTCTGATCGCGACCGTGAACGTCGCGAACCTGCTGTTGCTGCGGGGCGAAGGGCGACGCGCGGAGCTTGCCGTGCACGAGGCACTCGGCGCTGAACGGCGCCGCCTCATTCGTTTGCTCCTCCTGGAGACGTGTCTCCTGGCGGCAGTCGGCGCCGCGGCAGGGCTCGCTATCGGGTGGCTCGGGCTGAATGCTCTGTTGCCCTTCCTGCCCGACGGAGTGCCACGGCTCGAAGCGATCCGCATCGACTTCGCGGTCGTGGCGTTCGTGCTGGCCATCGCACTAGGCGCGTTGCTGCCGGCTGGCCTCGTGCCGTTCCTGGTGGTTGGCCGCGGCAGGCTCCTTGAATCGCTCGACAGCGCAGGCCGTGGGATGGCTGCGACGCCGGCGAGACGCGTACGGCGTTCGCTGGTCGTGGCGCAGATTGCTCTCGCGGTGACGGTCGTGGCCGCTGCCGGCGTGCTCGGACGTCACGCTCTTGCATCTGCAATCCATGCCCACGGGACTTGCAGCCGAGCGCCTGTTGTTCGTCGAGCTCGCGGTGCCGCCATCACGCCTCGCCGATCGTCAGCGCCACGCGCTGTTTCTCGACGAGCTCGTCAGACGCCTGGAGTCGCAGCCGCTGATCGCTGGCGCGACACCGGTCAACGCCGAGCCCTTTGCCGGCAACGGCGGCTGGGATCTGCCGCGCTTCACCGCCGAAGGACAGAGCGCGACCGACGTGGACGGAAATCCGCCGCTGAATCTTGAATCCGTCCACCCGAACTATTTCGACACGCTGGGCATCGCCCTGACTCACGGGCGCGCCTTCTCGTCAGCCGACATCCCCGGTGGCCTCGAGGTCGCCATCGTCAGCGCCGACATCGCCGCGCAATTGTGGAAAGGCGAGGACCCGATAGGCAAGCGGGTGAAGTTCGGCGGACCGGCTTCGACCGAGAGCTGGCGCACGATCGTCGGCGTAGCCAGTGGCACGCGCTATCGCGAGCTTGCAGTGCCTCGCCCGACGCTCTACCTGCCGGCCGCGCAGTTCCTGGAAACGGCTCAAATGCTCGTCGTGCGTTCTGCCGGTCCGCTCGACGCGGTGCTGGCGGTGACGCGCGCGGAGGTCAGCGCCGTTGATCCGGCGATTCAGATCATGAGCGTGGCGCCGTTCAGCAGGATGTTGAGCAAACCGTTGGCGCGTCCGCGATTCAACGCGTTCGTCTCGATGGGCTTCGGCGGCGCCGCTCTGCTGCTCGCGACTGTCGGTTTGTATGCAGTCATTGCCGCATTCGTGCGGCACCGCGATCGGGAGATTGCAGTCCGTGTCGCGCTTGGCGCTTCGCCGTGGCGCATCCGAGGGCTCGTGCTCGGCGAGATGTCGCGCCTGGCTGCGCTTGGAGCCGCGCTCGGCGTGCTGAGCGCGCTCGCCGTGACGCGGTTCCTCAGCAGCTTGTTGGTCGGAGTTCAGCCGATGGATCCGCTGGCGTTGTGCGGTTCGGTGGCGCTGCTTGCTCGCAGCGTCGATTGCGGCGTGCTACCTGCCAGTGCGTCAGGCGACGCGCGTGGATCCGATTGCGGCGCTGCGGCGCTGAACAGGAGCTGGAAGCGGAGTTCCTACTCCGCGCGTAACGCGATATTGGGATGCACGCTCAGCGCCCGCCGCAGCGGCACCACCGCCGCGAGCGCGACGATGCCGACCAGGGCTGCGGCCACGATGGTCACTGCGCTGACATCGACCGGCGGCACGCCGTAGATGAACACTCTGGCCAGCCATCCGACGACAACAGCGGCGACGCCGCCGATCAGCAGGCCCAACGTCGCGGATACGCCGCCTCCATCAGTACCAACCAGGCGATCCTGAGCGGCGCGGCGCCAAGCGCGACGCGAAGACCGATTTCGCGCGTTCGACGGTGCACCGCATCGATCATGATTCCATACACGCCCATCGTCGACATCACCAGCGCGATCAGGCCGCAGGCGCCGACCAGGGTCGTCGTCAGGCGATCGAGCGCGAGCGACTCCGACGTCAACGTCGCCAGCGTGGCGACACGCTTGATGCGATCGTCGCCGCTATCGGCGACGCGACGGAGGTCGTCGATCATGGGTGTCGGATCCGAGACCGTGCGAGCGATTACGAATCCGCGCCACAGGTAGTCTTGCGAGGCGGGATAGTAGACCGTCGGCTGCGGCGTCTGCTGCAGCGTTCGATAACGCCCGGACTGGACGACGCCGACGATCTCGAGCCGGGTGCCGCGCGGGTCGATGAGGTGCGCGCCGACGGCGTTCTTCCCGAAGTAGCGCCGCGCCAGCAGCTCGTCGACTACGACTACGGGCGGGGACAGCGCGACGTCGCGCGCCGTCGAAGAGGCGGCCCTCGAGCCGGCGGAGGGAGAGCACGTCGAAGAAGCCCGGTGACACCACGTTGGTGTCGAAGTCGCGGCTGTCGGTGACGTCCGCGGTTCTGCCTTCGAGCCGGAACGGCACTGCCGTGCCGCGTCCGAGCGGCAGTCTGCTCGCCCAGCTCACCTGCGCGACGCCGCCGCTGTGCAGGACGCGCGAAAGCAGCGCCTCGCGGTAGGCGATGCCCTTGAGCGAGTCGCCGAAGAACCCGGGAAGATCGACGGTGAAGACAGCGATGCGCTTGACAGTCGACGCGAGATCGCCTTCGAGCGCGCGATCGAGTCCGACCATGAGCAGGCTGGTCACGAGCAGCAGCAGCGTCGAGAGTGCCACTTGCGCGGTCACGAGCATGGATCGGAGCCGCCGCCCGCCGCCTTGCGACGAGACGCCGCCGGCATCGGCGCGCAGCGCGACGACGGCGGATGCAGCCGTGCCGTGGGCGACGGGAGCGATGGCGAAGAGCGCGCCGGCCAGGCAGGCGACTCCGACCGTCAACACGATGGTCGACACGTTGATGCTGGTGTCGAGCATCGCCGCCTGTTCGGTCATGAAGAGCGCCGGCAGGATTCTGCGACGTCCACCAGGCGAAGAGGACGCCGACGGCGCCGCCGGCCACCGACAGGCACAAGCGTCTCGAGAAGCAACTGGCGGATCAGCCGTTGCCGCGTGGCGCCGAGCGCCATCTTGACGGCGAGCTCGCGGCGCCTTGCCACGGACCACGAAAGCAGCAGGCCCCCGACGTTCAAACAGGCGCTCAGCAAGAGCAGCAGTGACGCGCTACCGATGACGACGCCAAGCAGGATCGCCTGCGTGTTGGCCGCGGGATCGAGATGCGAGTACGGCCGCAGCGAGATGCGCCGCGCCGCCGCCGGGTCGAGGAAATTGCCGCGATTCGTCGCTGGATACTGCGTCGCGAGCGCTTCGGAGAGGCGCTGGAGATTCGGCGTCCGCGCGTTCGCGGTCGGTGCCGGGAGGCAATCGGGCGATGAGGCTCAGGCGCCTGTCGCCGCGGCTGGCGCCACCGTGCGGCAGCAGCAGCCAGAGGTCGCACTCGCGCCCGACCTGAAGACCCCGGAAATGGCGCGGCGCTACTCCCGCAATCAAGAAGGTGCGGCCGCCGATCGACAGCGTTCGCCCGACGAGATCGGAGGAAGTCCGTGCTGCTCGGCGATCGTGAAGCTGATGACCGCGGACGGCTGTTCGCCGTCATCGATATCGGAGCTGGCCAGCGCTCGCCGGCAGTCCGAGGACCGGGAAGAACTGCTCCGAGACCTTGGCCACGCGCACCACGTGCTCCGACTCGCCGACGCGCATGTTCTCGACCGTCGTGTCGTCAATCGCGGCCATCGCCGCGAACGCGGGCGCACTTGCCTGGACGGAGAGATAGTCCGGATACGACGAAGGCCCAACGCCGGCACCTGTGTTGTCGGTGGTAAAGAGGCTGACGAGCTCGGACGGCCGGTCGAGACCTGCCGGGCCGCGCAGGAGCAGCGCGTCGAGCACGCCATAGACAGCGGCATTCGCCCCGGTCCCCAGGCCGAGGCTCAGTAGCAGCACGGCCGACGTGCTCTTCGCACGGGCGATCGTGCGCAGCGAGTGGCGGAGGTCCGAGAGCATTGATGCGTGCTTACCTAGATGCTTGACATGAGTATGGATGCGGGCCGATACTGCCGTCAAGAACGCTATGCCACGTGCATCACAAGGTGAGCTCTTACAGGGAACGCTCCCGCTGCTGATCCTTCGTACGCTGTCGACAGGGCCGAATCACGGGTTTGCGATTGCGCGGCGTATCCAGCAGATCTCGAAGGCCGTGCTCCGTGTCGAACAGGGCTCGTTGTATCCGGCGCTGCATCGCATGGAGCTCGACGGGCTGATCGCTGTCCTATTGGGGGACGACGGAGAACAACCGCCGAGCCAAGGTACTACCGGCTCACCCCACGCGGGCACAAGGCGCTCGCCAAAGAGACTTCGCGTTGGAACGCGATCGCCGGAGCCGTCTCGGCGATCCTGCAGGAGAGCTAGTGCCGGTCTGGCTGTCCCGCTTCTGGCTCCGGCTCCGATCGACGCTGCATCCGCAGCACCATCAGGAGTTGAGCGAAGAACTGCAGCTGCACCTGCGACTACTCGAGGAAGAGTATGTCGCCCAGGGTCTGACGCCTGCCGGAGGCGCGCGACAGGGCGCGGCGCGAATTCGGTAATCCAACGTTGCTGCAGGAGGACAGCCACGATCTGTTCTCGTTTCGCGCCGTGGAGAACCTCGCGCAGGACGTGCGCCATGCGATGGGAGAGATGCGGCGCGCGTCCAGTTTCATCGCCCTCGCCGTCGCATTGCTCGCGCTTGGAATCGGCGCCGCGACCGCCGCCTTTGCCATCGTCGACGCCGTCATGTTCCGGCCGTTGCCGGTGCGTGCGCCGAGCGGGCTCGATCGCCGTGACATCGGGTGACCGCGCCGAATGGAGCAGGTGGCGCATACGCGGCCTTCGTGCGTTGGCGCCAGGGGTCGACCGGGCTCGCGGAGATCTCCGCCAGTTCCGATGTGATGTCAGTCGATGCCGCCGCCGACCCTGCAGGACGCTCGCAGGAGGTTCGCGTAAGCCTGGTGTCGGACAACTACTTTCGCACTCTGGGCGCCGATGTCGTCCTCGGCCGTGCCCTGATGGCCGCCGATGGGTCTGGCGACGCTGACGGCACTGTTGCGGTCATCAGCGATGCCTTCTGGCGCCGTGGTTCGCCTCGTCGCCGGATGTACTCCACCGTACCGTTGAGCTTCGGGGGACCGGTACTCGATAGTGTGGTGTTGCCGCAGCAGGCTTCACGGGGCACTCCCTCGGCGCTCCATCTGATGTGTGGCTGCCGCTTCAGACGTACGGACACTTCGTGCGGAGCGAGCGGAATTTCCTCGATCCCGCCGTTGCGGAGTGGTGATCCGTGGCTGAAGGTCATCGGCCGTCTGGATGACAGCGCCGGCCGTGGGCAGGCCTCCGCGTCTGTCGACCGTCTCTGGCAGGAGCTCATCGTGGAGTCTGCCGCCGCTGAGGGTGAAGCAAAGCGTGGGCAGGGAAATCGCGAGCGCGCCTACCTGGTGCCGGCCGCAACAGGTGATGCACCGGCGCGCGCGCAGCTGCGCCGGCCGCTGTGGATCGTCGCGGCGATTACCGGCCTTGTTCTGCTGATTGCCTGTATCAACTTTGCGAACCTGATGTTCGCGCGAGCGGAGCGCCGTCGCGGCGAGTTCACCATTCGCCTCGCCCTTGGTGGTGGCACCTTCCGGCTCGCTCGGGCAGATTGCCGTCGAATGCCTGGTGCTGACGTTTGGTGCGGGTGCCGGTGCGCTCCTCATCGCGAACTTGGCGATGTCGATTGCCATGCCGGTGGCCGCCACGATTCTCTCGATCAGCGACGGGCTTCGAGCTGAACTCTCGGCGTCCTGGCCTTTGCCGCCGCCTGCGCCGCTGTTGCTGCTTGTGTCGGATTCGTTCCCGCGTCGCGACCGGTTCGTCGGCCATCGACAGGGTCCGCCAGGACACGCGGCCAACGCGTTCGGTTCCGGCCTCAGGTCGCGCGCGTTTCGCGTGGCCCTTGTTCGCGCAGTTGCCATGTGCGCAGTGCTGCTGGTCGGTGCGGGCCTTTTGCTGCGCACCGTGATCAACCTGCGCACGCAGGATCTTGGATTCGACCGCAACGTAGCTGCTGGTCCCGGTGTCGCCTGGACGTAGCGCCCGCTCCGAGGAGGGGTCAGCTGCGATCCTGCGCGACATCAAACGGCAGCTGTCAGGTCTCGGCGGGGTGACTGGCCGTCAGGAGTCTCCGGTCCAGCGCTGCTCGACAACACGACCTATTGGCTCGACACGAAGTACTCGCCTGAGGACTCGATCGTGGCCCGGTTCGCGCCGGGATCCAATGGACATTTGCGTCGGTAGGAGACGGGTTCTTCACCGCCTCAGGAATGAAAATCCTGAAAGGCCAGACGTTCGACGACCCCGATGTTGCTGGACAGCGAGGACGTGGCGATCCTGAGCCAGTCCATGGCTCGATTCCTCTTCGGCGAAGAAGATCCAATAGGGCGGCGCGTCTCCATGAGCCCTCGTGCTCCGATGCATCGCGTGCGTCGGCATTGTCAGCGACGCACGGCAGATGTCACCGCGCGACCGTGGCGTCGGCGTCATGTATCGTGCCGATCGAGAGCGTCGGTCGGGCGATTCTCGCGGTTCGCGTCGCCGATTCCGTATCGCCGGACGTCGTGCGGCAGCCTGTCGACGCGATCGTGGGCCGCCAACCGGCCGGACGAGTGCGGACGATTGCCGAGGCGCTGGACCTGGCGATTGCGCGCGAGCGCCTGCTCAGCGGCGTCGCGTTGTTCCTCGCCGCGCTGGTCGTGCTCATAGGGTGCGTCGGCCTGTACGCCTTGATGACATATGACGTCGAACGGCGGCGCCGCGAACTGGGGATCCGACTGGCGCTTGGCGCAACCGCGCGCGGCAGGTCCAGGCCATGGTGTTGCGCGACGGGGCCACGCTCGTGAGTTCCGGCGCTGGTCATCGGAGTACCCGCGGGAATTGTCATGAGCCGAATGCTGTCGTCTCGAGCTGTACGGTGTCGAAACCGCCGACCCGTCGACGTTGTTCTGCGTCGGGCTGCTGTTGTCAGGTGTTGGCCTGGCGGCAACGCTCAGGCCCGCCGCGCGCGCGTCGCGCATCGATCCGCTCACCTTGCTTCGCGACGAATAGCAAGGTCGTCCCACCATTGACCACCTGACGACGGCCGGTCGCCGACCGCGGGACGATGGCGCCAAGAGCCGCTATTCTCTCTCATGGCCACTCCCCCGCGCCGGCACCTGTCGATGCTCCGCTCCTACACTCCGGCCGATGCGCTGACGATCGGCAACGCGAGCTGCGGGACGATTGCCATCTTTCTCTCCCTCGACTACATGGCCTTCGGCGACCACCGGCGCCTCTGGGCGGCGCTTCTGCTTCTGCCGGTCGCCTTAATCTCGATGTGATGGACGGCTACGTCGCGCGCCTGAACCGTTCGCGGCAGTCGCTGCTCGGGGCCGACCTGGATTCGCTCGCGGACGTCATCTCGTTCGGCGTCGCGCCAGCCGTCCTCGGCTTCACGCTCGGCTTGCGCGGCGGCTGGGACATGGTCGTCCTGACCTACTTCGTCGTCTGCGGCGTCAGCCGTCTGGCCCGGTTCAACGTCACACCGTCGGTGCTGACCGACGACACGACCGGCAAGGTGACGCACTTCGAAGGCACGCCGATTCCCACGAGCATCGTGATCGTCGGGGGTTCTGGCGTTAGCGCTGTGGTTCGGTAGAATCGACGCCGATGTGTGGTTCGGCTCGTATCGCATCGGACCGGCCGTACTGCACCCGCTGGTGCTGCTGTACGGCCAGCGGCAGCGCGATGATCAGTGCTACGCTGCGGATCCCGAAGCCCTAGGCAGTGGAGGCAACAAGTTGGCAGCTCGAACGTTTCGGATCGCAAACGGCGCATCGCTCGCGACTGGCCGTCGCTCTCAGCTCACTGCCGATGCTCGTTGCTGCCGTCGCGCAGAGCCAGAAACCCGCAGAGCTCAAACTCACGCACAAGTATCTCGTCGCGCGCTGTCTCGACGGCCTGAGCGTCAAGTCCGGCCAGCGCAGCTGGAAGTTGTCCGCGGCCGAGCACACCATGGCCTTCACGATGCGCAATACGCCGCGGAAGGGAACGGTGGCGACGCCGGCAAGCGCCGGCACGGCCGCCATCACCTTCACATCGAAGCCGGGCACAAGTACGAGGTCGAGTCGCACGCAGGTTCGACGGCGTTCTCGTCGCGCGTGTGGGAACGCGGCGCATGGGCTCCGGTCGTTCGCGATCGCACAGCCGATCGCGTCATCAAGACCGTGCCGGTGTGGACCGACGGCAACTGCCAGCCGAAACCCTGACGTATCCGATCAGTCGCCGCGCAAGGCGGCGACGGGGTTCCAGCCTCGAGGCTCGCCGCGCCGGCAGGTATGCGGCGCTCGCAGCGGCCAGCAGCAGCACAATCGTTGCCGCGGCAAAAGTCGCCGGGTCCTGCGGCGCCACACCGTAGAGCTGGCTCCCGATCAAGCGGGAAGCGCCGTACGCGAGCGCGCCGCCGAGCGCCACGCCCACGACAATCACTCCAGCCGTTTCGCGAAGGATCATCGCGATGACGCGGCCTGGTTGCGCACCAGCGCGATCCTGATCGCGATCTCGCCGCTCCGCCGCGATACGCCGTACAGCCAGGACACCGTAGAGACCGAACGCCGCGAGCGCGAGCGCGACGATGCCGAAGACCGTCGCGAGTCGAGCGGTCGCGCGGTCCTGAGCCGGTCAACGGCGCCATCCGTTCGGCGACCGTGCGCATCGACGCGATCGGCAGGTCGCCATCGACGTCGCCAATCGCCTGCCGCACCTGTGACGCGATGGCTGCGCTCGGCAGGCTCGAGCGAATCAGGAACGTTGGATAACCTGCGGCGCCGGGCTCCTGTGCCGCGGGCACGAAGAACCGGGGCTCGACCGCGCCCCGAACATCCTGCGTCCGAACATCCCTGGCAACGCCGACCACGAGATACGACGTCGAGCGCTGATCGTCTACCGAGGTGATGCGCATGCCGACCGGATTGCGCTGGTCGAAGAACTTCCGCGCGAAGGTCTCGTTGATGACACAGACGGATGGACTGTCGGCGCGATCGCTCTCTGCGAGGTCCCGTCCGAGGACGATTGGCGCGCCCAGCGTCGCGAAGTAGCGCGGGCCGACGATATCGACTCCCGTTTCGCGGTCGTCGTCGCCTTTTCGCGCATAGCCTTCGACCTCGATCGTGCGCGACGAAAAACCGCCGGTGAAGATCCCGAGCTGCGAGTAGCTGGCGTTGGTGACGCCGGGAATGCGCTGCAAACGATCGAGGACGTCGGCGCGCAGGGCGTTGCGACGGGCGTCGTCCCGATCGCTCGCCCGGAAGTCGACGCGGGCGAGCAGGAGGCGGTCCGATGCGAATCCGAGGTCGACGCGGTTGACGTTGTACGCGGTTCGCGCCAGGAGGCCGGCGCCGACGAGCAGCGGCAACGACAGCGCCAGCTGCAGGCTGACGAGGACCCGGCCAGAGCGGACCTGGCGCGCGGACGCCGATGGCGCCACGGCCATGTTCCTTGAGGCCGAGGCCTGCCTCCGTTCGCGTCGCCTGCCACGCCGGCAGCAGGCCGAAGAGCAGCGCCGGCGTGATCGTCGCGGCGGCGAGAAGCAGAGAGATCGCCGGATCGAGAGAGAAGCTCCTGGCGAAGGTGTTGTCGGCTTCCGCGAGCATTTGCACGAGCCCGCGGTGGAGGATACGCGACAGCGATCGCCGCGATGCCGCCCAGCGCGGCCAGCGCGAGGCTTTCCGTCACCAGCTGCCGCATCAGCCGCCGCGGCCGGCGCCGAGCGACAATCGCAGCATCATCTCGGTTCGCCGCGCCGCGCCGCGCGCGAGCAGCAGGTTCGCGAGGTTGGCGCAGGCGATGAGCAGCAGGATGCCGACGGCGGACATGAGAGCCGTCAGGGCAGGACGAGAGATCTGCCCGCGCTGTGTCGAGGCGCCGCGACCGCCGGGCCGAATCTGCAGACGTTGATCGAGGAATCTCGCCGCGCGATTGCCCGACGCGGCCGCGCCATGGAACGACTCCAGATTGGACTGCAGGACGCGGTTGGCCTGCGCCTCGGCCTGAGCGGCCGTGACGCCTGGCGCCAGCCGCGCGAAGACGTGCAGCCACATCGACTTGTCGGGAGGCGCCTCGCGCAGCCAGTTGTTGCCGGGAATCACGCTCGGCTGCATGCGCAGCGGTATCCAGGCGTCCGGTTGCTGCGCCGTTGGTTTCGCCGATGAAGCCGGGCCGCGCACGCCGACGATCGTCAACGCCGCCTGCCGAATCGTCAGGGTCTCGCCGAGCACGTCCGCGCGTCCGCCGAACCGCCGCTGCCAATAGCGCATGGCTGATCACCGCTTCGCTGGTATCGGTGCGATCGACATCGCTGGTGAACACCCTGCCAATGGCGGCGCTGCCGCCCAGCACCTGGAAGAAGGCCCCGGACACCAGGCGCGCGCGCTACCGGTTCCTGAGCGCCCCGGCAAGCCTCGCCTGCAACGCGGGCAGGCTGCTCTGAGACGCCATGATCGATGCGAATGCTGCTGACGTTGTCGCGCAACTGCTCGAACTCGGCGTACGACACCCAGGCACGCGGGCCATCGGTTCGACTCTCCCAGCGGCCAGTCAAACTCCCGGCTTCGCCCGGGTCGGTCAGCATCACGAGCTCGTCGGGCTTTTGCACGAGCGGGAGAGTTGCGCGCAGGACCCCGTGCCACAGGCTGAAGATGGCCGTGTTGGCGCCGATGCCGAGCGCGAGAGAGATGATCGCGACGGCAGTGAAGCCGGGCCGCGCCATCATTGTCCGGACCGCGTATCGAAGATCCTGAAGAATCACGTGCCAATGCTCCCTGGGCGCGACCGAAGACCGCGTCCGCGGCCGCGCCTGCCCAGAGCGCGAGTCCTTCGCCGGCCGCCGTCCCGCCGCGCGTCGACGAGCTGTTCGGCGAACATCAGCCGCATCTCGTCGCCGTATTCGTCGCGAAAGGCGAGCGGATAGCAGCGGAGAAGGGCCGAGTAGATGGCTTCGGCACGCATCGGATCACGTCTCGCGCACGAGGCCGGTCGCGCGCGCCTGTTGCACGAGGCTGTTGAGCCGGTCGACTTCGGCGGAGGCCACGCGGCGGCCGAAGCGCGTCAGGCGGTAGTAGCGCCGGCGCTCGTCCGTGCTCGACGGGTCGGGGCTCTTGGATAGTTCGTCGATGAGTCCCTGTTCGAGCATGCGGCGAATTGAGCTGTAAAGTGTTCCTGCGCTCAGCTGCACCTTGGCGTCGGTTCGCTGCGCCACGTCCTGCATGATCGCGTAGCCATGACGCTCGCGGTCGGCGAGCGCGATGAGGATGTGAAAGACCGCGGTCGGCAGCGGCAGCAGGGAGTCGGGAGCCGGATCGGCAGTGGTCATGTGTCGGACGCAAGTATAGCGTACGCAAGTATAGTTTGGAATGGCACATCTGTCACGGCAGCGCTGGCGGGTCGGGGTGTGTGCTTACTTGCGGCCGAAGGCGAAGAGAACGTCACCTCGAGTGACTGCGCGTTCGTCTTCGACCAGCGCGTGCTTCAGCATCGCCTCATAGCGTGAACGGAAGAGATCCTGATCCTCGCTCGGCAGGCGCACGGACAGGCGCATGCGCCGCGGATCGCAGGTTGGATTCCCAGGCGGCTTCGAGATCGGCAGGTGGAGAGAGTGGATCTCGCCTGGCGACACTGTGATGTCGTTGAATCCGGCCGCGTGCAGGGCATTCCGGCAACGCTCCTCCGATCCAAGGACAGCGCTCGGATCCTCGAGCGTCAGGCCGAAGCTCGTGGCGCAATCGCGAAACATCCGACCCGGCAGCGGCGAATCGGCGCACATGGTCGAGAAGCCGACGAGGCCATGAGGCTTGAGAAGGCGATGCCACTCGCGCAGCGCATCCGGCGCCGACATGTAGAGAAGCGCAGACGAGCACAGCACGGCGTCGAAGGAGAGGCTGGTCGAGGCCGTCGAGGCGGTGGCGTCGCCCTGTAAAGCGTCCACGTGAGGCAGGCCCGCAGCGGTGGCCGCGGCACGAAGTTCGGCGAGCATGCCGGCCGAGACGTCGACGGCAAGCACGCGGCCTGCGGGTCCGACGCGGCGCGCCATGATCAGCGTGGCGAATCCCGTTCCGGCGCCGGCGTCCAGGACGCGTTGGCCGGGCTCGAGCGGCGCGAGCGCTACAAACTGCCTCGGCGTACACCCGATGCCAGTCGCTCTTCGCGTACCGGGCGGCGCGCTGATCGAAGCTGGCCGCGATGACCTGAAGATCGTCCGACATCGCAAGGCCTAATTCCAGTCCGCTCCCTCCTACTTCACCATTGACGTCAGCGGCTTCCCTTTTCGGCCATGAGGATTGCCAGGAGCTTCGCCGGCTTACTGTCGCTCGCATTGCCAGAGACGGCATGGACCTCGCCGGGATACTCGATGAACATCTGGCCGGGCTTGTAGGTCTGCTCGGGTGCGTCGCCGACTTTGGAGCGGATCTTCTCCCTCGAGGACGTAGGCGACGGTGATGCCTGGGTGGCTATGCGCGGCAGTGCTCTCGCCCGGGCCGTACACGACCTCGACCGCTGTCACTGCCCAGTTGTCGAGCGACACTTTCGGCAGGTCGTGTTGAAACACTTGCCGGTTGCGGCTGTTCGCTGGCTGCGCCGCTGCCGCGTTAGCGAGCAGCAGAGCCGCGGCACTCTCAATCAGGGTCCTGCGCGTCATCATTCGTCACCTTCCTTAATATTTCGGCGCCCACTCGAGCGACTGCTGAATCATGCGACGTCTGAGCGACGCGGCTCGCCAGTCCTACCCGGCGCGCTCCGCCGTGCAGTGCTAGGATAATCCGTCGATAGCCATTCGCGTCCCGCCGCAACCACGCCTTGAATATTCCGCTGCTCTCGACCACGATCACGTGCGTGTCCAAGGACGGCCTCGACAGACCCGGCTACATCCAACCCATGGCGGCGAAGGTCGTCGACCGGCTGCCAGAGGGCGACGACTGGATGTACGAAGTCAAGCTCGATGGCTATCGGGCACTGCTCATCAAACGCGACGGGCACGTGCAGATTCGCTCGCGCAACGAGCAAGGATCTGACGGGCGACCTATCCCGAAGTCGGCTGGCGCAGGGAAGCGTCGAGGCCGCAAGCGCGGTTGTGGACGGCGAGATCGTGGCGCTCGATCCTGAAGGGCGCCCGTCATTTCAGGCCTTGCAGCATCGAGGCAGCCATCGCGGTCACGCGATCGTCTTCTACGCGTTCGATCTCCTGCATCTCGACGGACACGACCTCACGGGCAGCTCACTGCAGTGCGCGCCGCGCCCGGCTGGCGCGACGTCATCGACGGCTCTGGCATGCTTCTGTCCGTCGACCTGGAGGGAACCGCGCAGCAGGTCGTCGCCGCGGTTCGCGACCTGGGACTCGAGGGTGTCGTCGCCAAGCGCAAGACGTCGCGATATGTTCCCGGCGATCGTCATACGTCCTGGGTCAAGCTCAAGCTGGATCGCCAGCAGGAGTTCGTCATCGGCGGGTACCGGCCCGGGCCGCATGGTGTCGACTCGCTCCTCGTCGGCTACTACGAGGAGGGAGGCCTGCGTTTCGCGGCCAAGGTTCGCGCCGGATTTACGCCACACCTGCGCCGCGACGTGTTCGTACAGCTGCGCGGCACTCATACGGCAACGTGCCCGTTCGTCGATCTGCCGAGCAGCAAAGTGTCGCGCTGGGGCGGCGGCGTGACCGCCGAGGAGATGGCGGAGATGCAGTGGGTCAAACCCGTGGCCGCGGCGCAGGTTCGGTTCGTCGAGTGGACGTCCGATGGCCATCTCCGTCATTCGGCGTTCCTCGGCCTGCGAGCCGACAAGGATCCCGCGCGTATCGGACGTGAGCCGTGAAGCCGAAGGCTCCGTTGCCGGTCGACATCGAAGAGTATCGCGACGATTGCTGGCGCCGCGAGAACGCGCGCCAGGTCGAGACCGCGTACGAGGGTGAGCGTTTCATCGAGCAGGTCGGATTCGCGTTCTGCCTGACCGACTCGCGCCGGCCGGGCCCGTCGCTTTACGTCGCTGTGTGCGGCCGGCGTGACGCCGTTCTGCCGCGCAACGTGCAGAAGGACGAGGAATCCTCGCTGACGTGGCGGCTCAAGGACGAGATCGTCAAGCGCGCCAACGTCTATTACGCGAAGCTGGCGCGCGGCAAGGCGATGTTCATCGCGCCGCGCATGGTGCCGTACTTCCACGCGATCTGGGGCGTCCGGCGGTAGACGAGAAGCGGCGGCTCAGCCGCGGCGCCCAGGCCGTGCTGCGTGTGCTGCGCCGGGAGTGGGAGATGAGCACGTCGGACCTGCGCGCAGAGTCTGGCGTCAAGGACCGCGTCACGTTCAGCCGCGCGATGGACGAGCTGCAGGCGGCGATGATCGTCATCCCGAGCGAAGTCTGCTACCTGCCCAAGTTCACCTATATCTGGACCCTCGGCGTCGGCCGATTTCCGGAAGCCTTGCGACGTCGCATCGACCGCGAGGTCGCGCTGCGGGAGATCGCGCGCTGCTTTCTCACCACCGCCGGCATGACGGTGCGCGGCGAGCTGGCGCGCGTCACCGGCGTCTCTCGGCCGGAGGCCGGCCGCGGCAATCGGGCGCTCGTTGCCGAGGGCTTCGCGACGATGATTTCGCCAGGGGTGTATCGGCTGGCGCGGGAGCAGGAGCCTGGTGCCGGCGCGGCATCGACCTGATCGGTCGGTTCGCCGCGCGTCGCGCGGCGCTATTCTAGAGATGCGTCGAGACGTCTTCCACGCAGGAGACAGGAACATGAACACGAACTACTCGGGCGCCGTGCTGCTGGCAATGATTGCAGCGATGTCGATCGCCGCGGCGCAGTCGACTCATAGCAAGTTGGCCGGCACGTCGTGGCAGCTCGTCCGGATTCAATCGATGGATGGGAAGGTCGCCACGCCGAAGGATCGTTCGAAGTACACGATGGAGTTCGGCGTCGACGGCAACCTCAGCATGCAAATCGATTGCAACCGCGGGCGTGCAACGTGGAAGGCGACCGAGCCAAACCAGCTCGAAATCGGGCCGCTTGCGGCCACCCGCGCCATGTGCCCGCCGGGATCGCTACACGACCGCGTCGTGAAGGACATGGAATACGTGCGCTCCTATGTCATGAAGGACGGCCACCTCTTCATCTCGCTGATGGCCGATGGCGGCATTTACGAGTTCGAGCCAATGAAGAAGGAGTAGGGCGAAAAGCAACAGTCCGGCACGTCGCTTCGTCTAAAGGCTCATGCGCGCGTCGCTCGCGCCGTCGTGTGGGTCCGGCCGGGCTCGGCGAATCCTCCTGGCGGCAATCCTTTCTCTCGTCACCACGCTCGCCCCGGCTGCCGCCCAGGATGACACCGCTCGTCCACAGAAGTGCGGTGGCCGCGCGGCCGGCGCTACAGTCTCGTCGCATCACACAGCCGCCGGTCATCGACGGCGTCCTCGACGACGATGCGTGGCGTGAGGGACCGGTGGAAACCGGGGACTGGTTGTCCTACAACCCTCTCTACGGCACGGCGATCCCGCAGAAGACGAAAGTGTGGATCGGCCACGACACCGACTACCTGTACTTCGCGTTTCAGTGTGACGATCCCGATCCGTCGGGCGTCAAGACATCGATCACGCGTCGCGACAACATCTGGTCAGACGACTGGGTCGGCATCAGCCTCGACGCACTTGGCACGGGGCAGGTGTCGTATCACCTGATGGTCAATCCGAACGGCGTCCAGCTCGACATGCTGAACACCGTGGCCGGAGGCGAAGACCAGTCGCCCGATTACGTGTGGGACAGCGGCGGCCGCCGGAACTCTCAGGGCTACGCCGTCGAGATGCGCATCCCGTTGCAGACGATTCGATTCAAGGGCGGCCCGGATTTCCACATGGGGATTCTCTTCTGGCGCCGCGTCAGCCGAGCCGGAATCTCTGTCGCGTGGCCGCCGCTCGAGCCCGGTAAATGGGTCTTCGAGAAGCAGGCCTCGCTGGCCTTCGGCGAACTACGGCCGCGCCTCATCCGCGAGGTCATCCCGTCGACTACCTATTCGAGAAGTGAATTGCGCGACGTGCCCTCACAGTGGGGCAGCGCCCACGATCAAGGGGATGTCGGCGTCAGCGGTAAGTACGGCATCACTTCCACCGTCACCCTCGATGCCACCGTCAACCCGGATTTCAGCCAGGTCGAGAGCGACGCATTCCAGGTCGAAGTGAACCAGCGCTTTCCGACTTTCTTTTCCGAGAAGCGTCCGTTCTTCATGGAGGGCTCTGGCATCTTCACGCTTGCCGGCCAGGGCAACGACAACAGCCTCCAGGCGGCGGTCCATACGCGCCGCATCATCGATCCGGTCTTCGGCGCGAAGGTGACAGGCAGTCTTGGCCGCTGGGTGTTCGGCTCGCTCTCGGCGCTCGATCAGGCACCCGGCCACAATCTGCCCGCGGGCGATCCCGACACGGACAAGGATCGGCTCTTCAACATCGGCCGCGTGCAATACAGTCTCGGTCCCAGCAACTATGTCGGCGGC
This sequence comes from uncultured Acidobacteriota bacterium, assembly GCA_963830815.1. GTDB lineage: Bacteria > Acidobacteriota > Vicinamibacteria > Vicinamibacterales > 2-12-FULL-66-21 > DATBJJ01. The sequence continues at coordinate 30,630 of CAWHNN010000005.1, forward strand.
CTGGCCGTGGATACCGAGTTTGCCGGCGGCCACAACCGGGTCATCGGCGCCGATCTCTCGTATCGTGTGACGTCGACGCAGCGCGTCAGCGGATTCGTGCTCGCCTCCGCGACGCGCGATCCGCGCACCGACGAATCGAAGAGCGGCGTCGGCGCGCAGGCGGGCTACGAGTACAGCACCGCGCCGCCTCAACCTTTCGGGCTACGCCGAGCACTACGACCCCGGCTTCCAGATGGACACGGCGTTCATCAACCGTGTCGGCTTTACCAGCGCGTGGGGCTACGCCGAGTACAACTTCTATCCGCCGAAGACCAAGCAGTGGCTGCTCAAGCTGGCGCCGTTCTCGTTCACGCAGGGCGGACGCGATCGCAACGCCGGCGGCGCCGAGCTGTTACAGGTGACTGGCGTGCGGATGCAGTTCAGCCGCCAGGGCAGCTTCCGCTTCGATCGCTTCGACGGCTTCGAAGCCTGGGCCGGACAGCGCTTCGACCGCGCGCGCTGGCGAATGTTCGGAGGCGTCCAGCTCTATCGCTGGCTGAGCCTCAACGGTCAGTTCTTCGTCGGCGACGCCGTGTTTTACGACCCGGACGAACCGTATCAGGGCTACAGCCGCGACGGCGGCTTTGGCTTCACGCTCCAGCCGAGCGGACGACTGTCGCAGGGGTTCGACTACCGGCGCGTCTCGTTCGACAAGGCGGAGACCGGTGAGCACGTCTACGACCTCGATCTGATTTACAGCCGCACGACGTACCAGTTCTCGCGGCAGTTCTTCATCCGCGGCATCGTCCAATACGACAGCTCCCGCTACCGCGTCCTCACGGACTTTCTCGCGTCGTACGAGTTGCGTCCGGGAACGGTTGTTTATGCGGGCTACGGCTCGCTCATCGAGCGGCGCGGCTTTCGCGACGGCCAGTGGATACCGGGAGAGGGCAACTACGAACCGACGCAGCGCGGACTGTTCTTCAAGGCGTCGTATCTGTATCGGTTTTAGCGGTCGGTCGTTCGGTCGCTCGGTAGTTTGGTTGCTCGGGAGTCCGTTACAACCCGAACCACCGAACTACCGAACTGCCGAACTACCGCCCGCCTTCGCCAAGGCTACGGCGGAAACGACCGACCGAAACACTTCAGTCTGGTACGACGAGCTCGACGAAACCATCGGCATCGGCGTGCTGCGTGTGGAGCGATCGCAGGAGCTCCAGCAGGCGCTGTCCCTCTTCGCCAGTCTTCGGCACATACGATGCGCTGCGCGCGCGGCCGATCAGCCCCTCGAGCGTCAGGCGCTGGACGTTCGGAAAAGCGTGGCGGTCCGGCGGAGAGAAGAGTCCCGAGTCTCGGCGATGACACCCGGATCGAAGTCCACGCGCTCGACAGCGATTTCGCCGCCAACGTCGAGGATCGCCTGACGATACCCGGCAGTCAGCGGATCGGTCTGACTGCGGCGGTTCCACATGATCGCCAGCCGTCCGCCCGGTTTCAGGATGCGCGCCAGTTCGGGGAGGACAACTGGCGGTGAGAACCAGTGGAAGGACTGCGCGCACAGCACCGCGTCGACTGCCTGTGCTCGCAGGCCTGTCGCCTCGGCGCGACCCGCGACCCACGCGACATTGTCGTGCGGAGCGGCGGCGCTCCTCATCCCGTCTCCTGGCTCGACGGCAATGACGTGCGCGCCGCGATCGGCGACAAGCCGTGCGGAAATGCCGGTGCCGGCGCCGATGTCGGCGACAGTGAGATGAGCCGGCGCACCCAGGCCCTCCAGGATCAGATCGATAGCTGCGGTTGGATAGCTCGGCCGGTATCTGACATAGTCCGCCGCGCGATCACTGAACCGCCCAACCGTGTCGAGGCCCTCAGGCTGCGTCATCGTTTCAGCTAGATCTAACACGAACTCATGGCGCCGGCCCGCATTCACCACCGGCAAGTCTACGGCTCGTGAGAGGATTGCAGAAGGTCGCGCCAATGCCAGAGCTCCCGGAAGTCGAACGCGTTCGCCGTCAGCTTCGTCCTGCGATGGAAGGAGCGACATTCCTCGAGGTCATCGCCAATCGCCCGGATCTTCGCGGTCCCCTCCCCAGGCGCTTCGCCGCGCGCCTCGAGGGCAACGCCGTTCGCGAACTGGGACGTCGCGGTAAGTATCTCGTCGCCGAGCTGACATCCGGCGACGTCCTGCTGATGCACCTCGGCATGTCCGGATCCTTTCGCATCGAGACCGGCGGCGCGGCGGCCGTCGCCGCCGAGATGTACTACAAGCAGCGGCAGGGCAGCGCCCACGACCACGTCATCTTCAGGATGTCGTCGGGCGCGATCGTGACCTTCAACGACCCGCGACGTTTCGGGTCGATGGATCTGCTCACTATCGCGGCGCTCGCCAAACATCGCAGCGTCGGCGCGCTCGGCCCCGAGCCTCTCGACGAGACCTTCACCGCCGCCAAGCTCGCCGCCACGTGTCGGCGGCGCAAGACGACGCTGAAGGCGGCGCTGATGGATCAGCGCGTCGTTGCCGGCCTCGGCAACATCTATGTGTGCGAGGCGCTGCACCTCGCGCGGCTCTCCCCGCGCCGCCGTGCCTCGGTTCTTGCCACGGCGGCGGGTGCGCCGACGCCGGCAGCGCGCGAGCTGGTCAAGGCGATCAAGTCGGTGATGACGCGTGCCATCGAGCTGCAGTCGCGCACGTCGGCGGACGAAGATCCCGACGATCGCTTTCGTGTCTACGGCCGTGAGGGCCTTCCGTGCCGCAGGCGAGGCTGCACGGGCGTCATCAAACGGATTGTCCAGACCGGGCGCTCGACGTTTTTCTGTCCCGTCTGCCAGCGCTAATCGCCCGCCTTCGCCAAGGCTACGGCGGGGTCCGCCGCAGCGCTTCGCGCGACGGCGGAAGCAACCGAGCAACCGAGCGACCGAGCTACCGAATTACGCCCCCGGCAGCCTCAGCACCACGCGCAGCCCCGGCATCCTCGCGTCGGTGGACTCGGTGAGCGCGACATCGCCGCCGTAGCCCTCCGCCAGGTCGCGGACGATGGACAGCCCGAGGCCTGAGCCGGGCGCTGCCTCGTCAGCACGAACGCCGCGTTCGAGCACGGCTGCCCGCATCTCCGGCGCAATGCCCTCGCCATCGTCCAGGACCGTGATGACGATGAAGCCGGCTTCGCGATGAGCAGAGAGCGCGGCGCTGCCGCGCCCACTTGCACGCGTTGTCGAGCACGTTGCCGAGCATCTCGTCGAGATCCTCGCGATCGACGCGCACGCTCAGGTCCTCGGCGACAGCAACATCGATCGCGATGCCGCGCTCGGCGTGCAAACGTAGAAGCGTCCGCGCCAGGCCCTGCGCCGACGTCAGCACCGATGTTGGCGCCGTGACGCGCGCCTGGCTTGAAGCGCTGACACGCGCCTGCGCGAGGTGATAGTCGACCTGGCGATGCATCCGCTCGACCTGCTGCCTGAGGGTCGTGGCAAGGTCGCCGTGGCCGGCAGCGGCGGCGCGCTCGGCCTCCTGCGCCAGGACCGCCAGCGGCGTCTTCAAGCCATGCGCAAGATCGCCGGCCGTCGCGCGCGCGCGCCCGATCATTTTCTCCCGCTGGTCCAGCAACTGATTCAGATCGGCGACAAGCGGCTGCACTTCCACCGGGTAGACGCCTTCGAGCCGGCGTTCGCGCCCGTCGCGCAGGCCGCCAAGCCGCGTCCGCAGCTGGTTGATCGAGCTCACGCCGCGGCGGACCTGCGCAACGCCGGCAAGCAGTAACGCGGCGCTGACCGTTGACGCGATTGTCGTGTGCGAGAGCAGGGCATGAAAGACGGCCGGCATATGCGGATGCCACCGCATCGCCTGCGTGAAGAGGACGCTTGCCAGCCCGAAGAGACCTAAGGTCCAGAGCGCCGTTCCGAGCAGCAACCGCGCCCGCAGCGAAAGCGTGGCGTTCATCCGCCGGATCCGTTCACGCGGTAACCCAGGCCGCGAACGGTCTCGATGAAGGCCGCGCCGAGCTTGCGGCGCAAACGGGCGACGAACACTTCGACGGTGTTGGACTCGCGGTCGAACGCCTGCGCGTAGATGTGCTCGGTGAGCTCCGCCTGCGATACGACGCGGTCGCGGTGGTGCATAAGGTAGGAAAGGACGCGAAACTCGTGGCTGGTCAGCTTGACCGGAGTGCCATCGCGCGTCACTCGCGCCAGGCGCGTGTCCAGCACGACGCTGCCGCACTTGAACTCGGGCTCGAGCTGTCCGGTGGATCTTCGAATCAGGCCCCGAACCCGCGCCAGTACCTTCTTCCATCTGGAACGGCTTTGACACATAGTCATCGGCGCCGCCGTCGATGCCCTGGACCTTCTCGTGCCAGCTGCCGCGCGCCGTGAGCACGAGCACCGGCGTACGGTTGCCGGCGCTGCGCCAACGGCGCAGGAGCGTCAGCCCATCGATCTTGGGCAGCCCGAGATCGAGCACGACGATGTCGTAGCGTTCGGTGTGGGCGAGGAAGTCTGCCAGCTCGCCGTCGCCGGCGACATCGACGGCGTAGCCGGCTTCGCCGAACGTCGCCGCGAGACGTTCCGCGAGACGCTGTTCGTCTTCGACCAGGAGCAGCTTCATGGGATCGCAGCCGTTATAACTCATTCCTGCCTGAACGCCACCTGAACGGATGGTTCAGGCGTCGTTCAGTTGACCGGCTGTAGGCTGACGACTCTTTCACCGAGGAGCGCACCGAATGTCGAAAGCGTTGAAATCAACCATGATCGCCGTTGCCATCGTCCTGGCCACGCTCGTGGCTCTTCACATCTTCGCCGCGCCGATGATGGGATCGCTGGCGGAGGCGATTCATGGGCATCGCTGAAGTGCCGAACGCTCGATGAGCAACGACCTCCTGCACGCGTGGCGCGCTTTGCGCGCCATGCCCGTTGTTTCGGCTGTCATCGTCGTATCGCTCGCCATTGGCATTGGCGCGAATACGGTCGTGTTCTCGTGGCTGCAGATGGTCCGCTGGAAGCCGCTGCCCGGCGTGACGGCGGCCTATGCGCTGCAAACGATCGAGCCGCGAACCGACACGGGCTCCTATGTCGGAGCCTCCTGGCTCGAGTACCGCGATCTGCGCCCCCGCCTCGGATCGTTCGAGTCCCTGTTCGCCTCCCGCATGGCGCCGCTGACGATCGGCGACGCGTCGCAAGTCGAGCGCGCGACAGGGCTCTTCGTGTCGGGAAACTACTTCGAGGATCTTGGCCTGCGCGCCGCGGCCGGCCGTTTCCTGACGCCGGAGGAAGCCGCAACGCCGGGCGGCGAGCCGGTTGTCGTCATCTCGTATGACTACTGGCAATCGCGATTCGGTGGCGCGCCCTCGGCAATTGGCCAGCCCTTGAAGATCAACGGCGAGACGCTGGTCGTCGTTGGCGTCACACCCAGGCGATTCCAGGGCACTGTCCTCGGCCTCGCCTTCGACATGTGGGTGCCGGCAACGATGGCCAGCACCTTGATCAAAGGCTCGCGCGAGCTCGACGATCGCTCGGTGCGCGGCTACACGGTGATGGGCCGGTTGCGGCCGGGCGCGGTTGCCGCCGCGGCTCAGGGCGAGCTCGATGCCGCGATGCACGATCTCGCGATCGCCTATCCCGGCACCAATCAATCGCTGCGCGCGGAGATCATGCCGTTCACGAATCCGCCGCGCGGTCCGCAGCGCATGATCGGAACGGCGCTCGTGCTGCTGCAATCGCTGATGCTCCTGGTGTTCGTCGCTGTCTGCGGAAACACCGCCAACCTGCTGCTCGCGCGGGCGAGCGTGCGGCAGCGGGAGTTCGGCGTCCGCCTCGCGCTTGGCGCGGCGCGCCATCGCGTCGCCGGCCTCGTGCTGCTCGAAGCATTGCTCCTGTCCCTGACGGGGACAGCTATCGGCGCGGCATTGGCAGTGTGGGGCACGCAGGCGCTGAGGGCAGGAGAGATTTCCGGCGCGTTCCCGATTCGCTTTCAAACGGAAATCGACGGCGTCGGGCTGGCCTTTGCCATAGGACTCGGTCTGGTCTCGACGCTGCTGGCCGCGGGCGTGCCGGCATGGTACATGGCGCGGCTCGAGCCGCAGCAGGCGCTTCGCGCCGGCAGCCGCCGCTCCGCGCGCAGCTCCGTTCGGCAGACCCTGATGGCGCTTCAAGTGGCGCTTGCGCTCCTGGTCCTGCTCATCGCCGGCCTCTTCCTGCAGCGGTTCCAGGAGCGCCGTGATGTCGATCCTGGTTTCCGCGCCGACGGCGTCATGCTGGCGGCCTACGATCTCACCGGCCGCGGCACGAACAGCGACGCGAACCGGCAGTTCGCGTCGCGGGTCCTCGCCGGGCTGCGCAACGTCGCCGGCGTGGAGTCCGCGGCGCTGGCGTCCGCCATCCCTCTCGATATCCATGGCCTGCCAGTGCGCTCGTTCACGCTCGAAGGCCGTGCGCGTGAGAGTGCCGATCCCGATCAGGCGCTATCGAACATCGTCACGCCGGGCTACTTCGAGACGATGGGGATTCCACTGCTGGCGGGTCGGGACTTCGCTGCGATGGACGACACGGCGGCGCCGCCGCAGGTGATCGTGAACGACGCCTTCGTCCGCCGCTATCTCGATGGGGCCGAGCCGCTCGGCCGCCGCCTGCTGACGCGCACGACGACGTACACGATAGTTGGCGTTGTCCGGACATCCCTGTACGACGCGTTCGGCGAGCCGCCGACGCCGATCGTCTACTACTCGTACCGCGATCGGCCGTCGAGCATGGCCCAGATCCACGTCCGCACCCGGCCCGGCGCCGAGGCGACGACGGTGGGCGCCATCCGCCGTGTCATCGCCGATCTCGATATCTCGCTGCCCGTCTACGACGTGCGGACGCTGCAGGAACACATCGAGAAGAACCTCGTGATGCGCCGCGTCCCGGCGCGCATGTTCCTGGTGCTCGGACCGCTGCTCCTCATCCTCGCCGCGATCGGCATCTACGCCGTCGTCGACTACACGGTCGCGCAGCGGACGCCGGAGATCGGCCTGCGGCTGGCGCTCGGTGCACGCGCGACGCAGGTTGTCGCGCAGATAGTGGCAGAGAATCTCTTCGTCGTGATACTTGGCGCCGGCGGCGCGCTCGCCATCGCCGTCGTCGTCGATTTGCACCTCGTGCGCGGCGGAGCGCGCGATCTGCCTGTGATGGTTGCGGTGCCGATCGTTCTGGTTGCGGTCGCGACATTTGCCAGCTGGCTGCCGGCGCGGCGGGCGAGCAGGGTCGACCCGTCTAGCGTGTTGCGCCACCTCTAGGTCGTATCTCGCGTCTCTGCTCAGCGCGGGCCATAATCGCTGGATATGAGTGGCGCTCTCGACAGTCCAGGCGTTCGCTTCCCGCCTCCGTTTCTATACGCCGCGGCAGTCGCTGGCGGGCTCGTCCTCAACCGTTGGTGGCCCCTCCCGGTCGGGCGGCCGGCGCTGGCAACCAGCATCGGCGCCGTGCTCGCCCTCGCGGGGTTCGGGTTGATGTTCGGCGGCATCGGCGTTTTCTGGCGCTCGCGCACCAGCATCCTTCCAGTCAGGCCCGCTTCGACACTCGTCATAGCCGGGCCGTATCACTTCACGCGCAATCCGATGTATGTAGGCATGGCAGCCGTTACTGTCGCGCTCGGCCTCATCCTCGACACCTGGTGGCCGATACTTCTCCTTCCGCCAGCGTTGTTCCTCGTGCAGCGGCTCGTCATCGCCCGAGAAGAGCGCTACCTCCTGCGCCGGTTTCCCGGCGAGTACGAGGCCTACATGCGGCGCGTGCGCCGCTGGCTGTGACCGGCACCGGTCATCGACGGATCACCTAGGGAATACCCGTATCGTGGCTCGGCTATCCGGATTCATGCGCTACCGTTGTCTATCATCGGACTTACCCCTAAAGTTCGAGCCGCACGGCGTGCCTGCCCCACGCCAAGGAAGGACACTGATTGCCCGGACAGTTCGACGACGGTGTCTCTGCGATCGCGCGAATCAACGTCGTTCCCACCATTCTCGAGGTCGTGTGCCGCACGACCGGGATGGGATTCTCAGCCGTTGCCCGCGTAACAGAAGATCGCTGGATCGCGTGTGCGGTGCGCGACGAAATTTCCTTCGGCCTCAGCCGGGCGGCGAGTTGCGCCTCGAGACGACGATCTGTAACGAGATTCGGCAGAGCGGCAAGCTGGTCGTGATCGACCATGTTGCTGAAGACGGCGAGTTCCGCGAGCATCCGACGCCGCTGATGTACGGCTTTCAGAGCTACATTTCGGTTCCGATCCGCCTCCCTGACGGGCGCTTTTTCGGGACGTTGTGCGCGATCGACCCGCGTCCGGCGCGCCTGAGGGCCGGCGACACCGTCACGATGTTCAAGCTGTACGCGGACCTGATTGCCATGCATCTCGACGCGCAAGAGCGGCTGAGCGTCAGCGAAACCGCGCTACTCGACGAGCGGCAGGATGCCGATCTCCGCGAGCAGTTCATCGCCGTCCTCGGACACGATCTTCGCAACCCGCTGGCCGCCGTCCGCACGGGCGTCAAACTGCTCGAGGCGAGGGGCCTGAGCCACGATGCCGCCGCCGTTGCCAGCGTCATCGACCGTAGCGCTGCCAGGATGTCGGCATTGATCGACGACATCCTTGATTTCGCGCGCGCGCGGCTCGGTCCCGGACTGCCGATGGATCCACGTGTGGTCAGCGACCTCGAAGCTGTGCTGCACGATGTCGTCAACGAGGCCAGGACGGTGCATCCGGAACGCACGATTCAGGCGGACATCGACGTGCCCGATCCGCTCCTCTGTGATCGCGGCCGCATCGGCCAACTCCTCGCCAATCTCCTGGTGAATGCGCTGACGCATGGCGACGCCGACGGCCCGGTCGAGGTGAAGGCCGCCGTGAAGGATGGACAATTCGTGCTCGAGGTGACCAATCCGGGTGAGCCGCTGACGGCCGAGACCCGCGCGCGTCTCTTCCAGCCGTTCGCGCGCTCCAGTCAATCCACTCACGACGGGCTCGGACTCGGACTGTATATCGCCTCCGAAACCGCGAAGGCGCATCAGGGCCAGCTCGAGGTGCAGTCGACTGGTCGGCAGACCCGGTTCTCGTTCTCGATGCCCGCGTCGTCGCCTGTGCGCATGTCCACCGCTGACTGACGAGCCAACCTCGTCAGTTCTTTCTCTTTCGCGCGGCTTTCCTCTTTTTTTGCGGTCGTGATGCTTTCCTGGCAGTGGCGCGCCTGCCACTGGCGCCGCGCTTGTCGCCAACTCGCTCAGGCAACTCCTTGCGGCCGGTTTCGCGATTCCATTCCTCGAAGGTCTCGTTGGAGATCTTTCCCTCGACGAGGAGCCGGGCGAACTTGCGCCTCTGCGCCTGACTCTTGAACGGCAGCGTCTTACCCTCCTTGTGACGCCTGTTGCTCAGCGTCGCATCGTCTTCGTGAACCGGGCGAGCGCCTTCCTCATACATGCAAGGAGAAATCCGCTCGGACTCCGATTTGCACACATTGTCCGCATGGCAAAACGTAAGTCGACTCGCGGAAGGCGCATCAGGTATGCCGTTGTCGGGCTCGGCCACATCGCGCAGGTAGCGGTCTTGCCGGCGTTCGCGCACGCGCGTCGCAATTCCCGCCTGACTGCCGTCGTCAGCGACGACAACACCAAGCGTCGCGAGATTGCACGGCGCTACAAGCTCGACGGCGCCTACTCCTACGATCAGTTCGACGAGTGTCTCGAGGGCGTCGACGCGGTCTACATCGCGCTACCGAACTCGATGCATGCCGAGTACACGATCCGCGCTGCCCACGCCGGGGTGCACGTGCTGTGCGAGAAACCCATGGCCGTCACCGTCGAGGAATGTGAGCGCATGATCGCCGCCTGCGAGGACAACGGCGTCAAGCTCATGATTGCCTATCGATTGCACTTCGAGGAGATCAACCTGCGGGCGATCGACCTCGTCCGCAAGGGCAGGATTGGCGAGCCGAAGTTTTTCAACTCGTCGTTCGCCATGAGCGTGCGGGCCGGCGATATCCGTACGCAACGCGAATACGGCGGCGGCTCGCTGTACGACATTGGTGTCTACTGCATCAACGCCGCACGCTATCTCTTCCGCGGCGAGCCGAAAGAAGTGATGGCGCTGTCGGTGAACAGCGGCGTCGCGCGGCTCTCCGAGATTGACGAGTCCACGGGCGCCCTGTTGCGCTTCGACGGCGAACGGGTCGCGGCATTTGTCACCAGCTTCAACGCGGCCGACGTCGCGGAGTACCGCATCGTCGGGACGAAAGGCCAGCTGCACGTCAACCCGGCGTACGAGTACGCCGAGGGGCTGGCCTATGAGCTCACCATCGGCGAGCGGACGCAGAAGAAGCGCATCGGCAAACGCGACCAGTTCGCGCCTGAGCTCCTTCATTTCTCCGATTGCATCCTCAGGAATCGCGAGCCCGAGCCCTCCGGCGCGGAAGGCCTGCAGGACGTCCGCATCGTTCAGGCGCTGTACGAGTCAGCGGACACGGGCAAGGCCGTGCAGATTCCGCCACACGTCGAGGGCAAGCGCCCGACCGGCACGCAGCGGATCACGCGCCCGGGCATTGCGAAGCCGAAGCTCGTGAAGGTTCAAAGCGCAAGCCGGTAGCGACAACAGCAAAAGAGGTTGAGCGATATGAAATCCGAATTGCAGACGTTTTACGACATGGTCGAGAACATCGAGACAGCGATGATGACGACGAGGCGGGCCGACGGGCACCTGCAGTCGCGGGCGATGGCGAACCAGAAGCGCGCAGACGGCGCCGATCTGTGGTTCGTCACAGGGAAGGCAGTGCCAAACTTGCCGACCTGGCGCACGATTCGCACGTCAACCTGTCGTATTACAAGGACAGCAACCGCGAGTGGGTGTCGGTATCGGGCATCGCCACGATCTCACGGGACCGCGGGAAGATTCGCGAGCTCTACGCGCCGGACTGGAAGGTGTGGTTTGCCGAGGAAGGCGATGCTCGCCACGGCACGGCCGACGATCCGCGCATGGTTCTCATCGGCGTCACGGTTCACGCCGCTGTCTTCCTCGAAATCAACAAGCCGCGTCCGGTGCTGCTTTACGAGATGGTGAAGGGCTGGCTCACGGGGACGGAACCGGAGCTCGGCGAAATGCATCATCTCGCGCAGCCGCATCGCGGATAGGCATCTCCTCGGACGCGGGCGCCTGCCGACGAACGACGGATGTCTGGCGCGTGAAGTGCGCATTGACCTTCACCGAAAACCGTCCTCGCCGCGAAGATGCCGCAACGAGGCTGGCTGTCCAGGTCCGAATCCGCTCGCCGGGAACGCGACCTGCGCTCGTACACTGTCGCTCCCGCGGCGTCTAGTAGCTAGCTTGTAGAGCCATGATCAGGCGCCCTCGCCCTTCGGCAGGCTATCAGGGCGACCCTGGAGGCTCTCGAAGGGTCGGAAGCCTGCACAGCTGTGCGGCAATCGCTCACGGATCGCGGGGTCCGGCTGCGCGGCGCGTCGGCTCGCTCCACGGACCTGGCCACCCAGCCTCGCTGCGCCATCGGCGGGCGAGGTGACAATCGATCAGATGGACTCGCGGCGCCACGACGCCCGTCGGAGCGGGCTGGCCGGGCCGGGGCGACCTCTGAGCGACGTGATCGCCGGAGCCACTAAAACGACCTCGTAGCGGCTCCGATCGGCGGCGGCGCTGTTTCGTCCCTTGCGGTCAGGTTTCCTCGTTGTCCAACTGATTGTTCACTGGCGCTTGATCACCCGAGCCGCCGACGCCATCGTAAGCACAGACCGCGGAGAGGCCGTTTTTCCACGTCGCGAAGCGGGAGCCCCGGTCCGACCAGCTCGCTCCGGCGTGCTACGTCACGCGCCGCGGGTGCAGCACGACGAAGTCCTCGACGGGCCGAGCTGGGCAATGGGACGAACCGAGTGACGGGCTGCAGCGACTATAATTTCCAGCATAGACGCGAGCCATCCTCGGAGGTTTCCCAGTGAACGGTCACGACAGGAGAGATTTTCTCAAGGCCCTCACCGCCGGCGCCGTCGCCGCTGGTGTGCCGGCATGGGCTTACGCGCGGCCGATAAACACCGATCAGGAGCCCGCGCCGCCGGTGCGGGATCCGCGCTATCGCGAGTGGTCGAATGTCGCGCTGGCGGAGGCCAAGCGCCTCGGCTGTTCCTACGCCGACATCCGCTTCACGCGTAATCGCGCGCAGTCGCTGACGCTGCGCAACGGTCAGATCTTCGCTGGCGGCGGCCGCTTCGGCGGCGACGGCTTCGGTGGCCGCGGTGGCGGCGGCACGACCGAGACCTACGGCTTCGGCGTCCGCGTCATCCACAACGGCGTCTGGGGTTTCTCCAGCAGTCCTGTCGTCACGCCCGACGAAATCAAGCGCGTGACGGGCATCGCGACCGATATCGCGCGCGCCAGCGCGGTTGCGAAAAAGACCGACGTGCGGCTCGCGCCCGTCGAGAAGTACGACGAGTACTGGCAGATGCCGTTCGAGAAGGACCCGTGGACGGTCCCGCTCGAGGAGAAGGTCGAGCTTCTGCGCAGCGTCACCAGCGCCATCCAGAAGGCCCCCGGCATCCTCTTCGCAACGGCGACCGCCGGCTTCGAGTACGAGTGGAAGTATCTGGCGACGAGCGAGGGCTCGTACATCGAGCAGCTGTTCCGGTTCTGCAACTGCAGCGCGTCAGCAACCGCGCGCACGGGCTCGCAGGTGAAGACGCGCAACTACGATCAGGCTCTCGGCGGCGGCTACGAGTTCCTCATCAAGTGCGACCTCCCGGGCAATGCCGAGCGCATTGCCGCCGAAGCCATCGAGCACTCGAAGGCCAAGCCCGTCGGCCAGGGCCTCAAGGACCTGATCCTGCTGCCGTCGCACCTGGCGCTGACGATTCACGAGATCGTCGCGCATCCGACCGAGCTCGATCGCATCGCCGGCTACGAAGCGAATTACGCCGGCACGAGCTTCATCAAGATCGCGGACCTCGGCAAGCTGAAGTACGGCTCGCCGAAGTTCAACATCACCGCCGACCGCACGTTCCCCGGCGCCATGGCAACGGTTGGGTTCGACGACGACGGCGTGAAGTCGCAGAAGTGGCAGATCGTCAAGGACGGCATCCTCGTCGGCCTGCAGACCAATCGCGAGACGGCGCACCTGCTCAACGAGAACTTCAGCCGCGGCTGCACCTTTGCCAACCACTGGCGCAACTATCCGTTCCTGCGCATGCCGAACATCCAGATGGAAGCCGGGCCGGCGGGCTCGCCCGATCTCGATGCCATGATCGCCGACGTCAAGGACGGCGTCCTGGTCGACGGCATGGGCAGCTTCAGCATCGATCAGCAGCGCTACAACGGCCAGTTCGGCGGCGACGCTTTCTGGGAGATCAAGAACGGCAAGAAAACGCGGATGGTGACCGACTTCACCTACAACGCCATCACGACCGACTTCTGGGCGAATCTCGATGCCGTTGGTCCGCCGTCGGCCTGGCAGCACGTCGGCATGACGGGCGACGCCAAGGGGCAGCCGGTCCAGTCCAATCATCCGTCGCACGGATCGTCGCCGTGCCTCATCCGCCGGATCATGGTCGGCGCGGCCTACGCGTAGAGCGCCTGCGGCCCGAGCGCGGCGCGACGTCGCTGCGCGAGAGCCGCGAGTGGGGGTGGGGCCCCACGAGCACTGAAAGAAGATGATCGAGAGCTCATGAGTTACTCACGGGAAGCAGTCAAGGCAATCACCGACAAGGTCCTGAACATGGCGAAGGCCGACGCCGTCGAGATCGATTTCTCCGGCGGCGAGCGTTCGGCGACGCGCTATGCCAACTCGACTATCACCGCCAACCTGATCGAGCACGATCAGGAAGTCACGATCACGGTTCGTTACGGTCAGAAGTCGGCGTCGACTACGGTGCACCAGTTCGATGACGATTCGCTCAAGCGGGCGATCGCCGAGGCCCAGACGCTGGCGAAGCAGCGGCCGGACAATCCTGAGCTGATGCCGCTCCTCAAGCCGCCGCAGGACTATGTCGAAGTCGACGCGGCGCTGCCGGCCGCGGTGAACTTCGGCGCTGCCGAGCGCGCGAAGCTGGTCAAGCAGAGCGTCGACGTCTGCGAGAAGAAGGGCGTCGTCGGATCCGGCTACATCCCGAAGATGCACTGGACGGACGCGCGCGCCAATTCCGAGGGCTTGTTTGCCTATCACCGCTATGCCGAGGCAAGCATGATCCTCACGTGCCGGACTCCGGATGGCACGGGATCGGGATGGGCGGGGACGACCGGGTTGAAGGACGTCACGCAGATCGACGCCGTCGCCATCAGCGAGGTTGCCGCCGGCAAGGCGCTCGCCTCGCGTAAGCCCCGCGCCATCGAGCCGGGCACACTATACCGTCATTCTCGAGCCACGTCCTGCCGCACGCTTTTTGTCGCTGATGCTGGGATCGCTCGCCGCGCGCCAGGCAGAAGAGGGCCGCAGCTTCATGAGCGGCGCCGAGCTCGGCTCGACGAAGCTGGGACAGAAGGTCTTTGGCGACAACGTCACCATCCGCAGCGACATCGGCAACAGCGTCCTCCGGCAGACGCCGATCGGTCCGGACGGCCTTGCGGCGAAGCCGGTGACGTGGATTGAAAAGGGTGTGGTGAAGAACCTGGCCTACGACCGTTTCTGGGCCAACAAGCAGGGAAAGGCGGCCACGCTCGCGACGCCGAACATGAGCCTGGTGATGGAAGGCGGCGACCAGACGCTCGAACAGATGATCAAGTCGACGCGCCGCGGCCTGCTCGTTTCTTTCTTCTGGTATATCCGCGTCGTCGATGCAATGACGCTGCTCAACACCGGCATGACGCGTGATGGGCTGTTCCTGATCGAGAACGGCGAAATCGCCGGTCCGGTGCAGAACTTCCGCTGGAACGACGGTCCGGCGCGGGGCTTCAACAACATCTCGGCGCTCGGCAAGCCCGTGCCGATGCACGTCGGCGAAGCCTACGACAATCCAGGCACGGCTCTCGTGCCGCCGATGAAGATCGAAGACTTCCGGATGACGTCGATCTCACCGGCGGTGTAGCGCCAGAATACAGGAGGCAGGAGGCAGGGAGAAAGAATTTCTCCGCCTCCTACCTCTATTCTCCTGATCTCCCTGGATCGCGGCGCCACCATCGATCTCGTTGTTCCCGGCGACGAGAATGCGCTGATTCAAGCGAGCGCTGCGGGGCAAC
Source organism: uncultured Acidobacteriota bacterium (assembly GCA_963830815.1). GTDB lineage: Bacteria > Acidobacteriota > Vicinamibacteria > Vicinamibacterales > 2-12-FULL-66-21 > DATBJJ01. The sequence goes on from CAWHNN010000005.1 coordinate 45,790, forward strand.
TCGCGGCCGCGAAGTTGCTCGCGTCGCGCGGCGCCGACGTCAATGCTCGTGTCACGGTCATGACGAATGGCCGCGAAGAGGTGAGGACACCGCTGCGCATGGCTCGTCGCGGCGGGCACAAAGCCGCGGCGGACTTTCCGATTCGGCCGGCGCCCGGAAGTAACCGCTCAGGCCGCGCGGACTGACGCGTCGCAGACATCTCGCGCCGCCTGCCTGCATTGCGGCCGAGATCGACGACACGCTCTGAGAATTGGTGAGCCTCGTCGTAGGCTCGCCCCGTAAAAACCACACGATTCACAAGGCTCCCTGCCGAACGCTGCTTGACATATTCCAGTATGGGAATATGATCGCGATATGGCTCGTGCCGCGACGACGTCGGATCCGTTCAACGCCATTGCCGAACCACGGCGCCGCGACATCCTCGACTACCTGATGCCGAAGGAGCGCGCCGTCGGGGATATCGCGGTGGCGTTGTCGCTGGCTCAGCCGTCCGTGTCCAAGCACCTCAAGGTCCTTCGGGACGTCGGTCTGGTTGAGGTCAGGCGAGACGGCAAGCAGATGCTCTACCGCACGAACCTTCAGGCCATCCGTCCGCTGCACGAATGGACGAGCCGGTTCGAGCAGCACTGGCGCAATCAGCTGTCGCGCATCAAGGAACGCGCGGAGCGGAACTGACGTCCTCGATTTCAACAAGCCACGAAGGAGACACAAGCATGCCCGCAACGATTGCTGCAAGCGTTCCTCAGCTGGAACAGATGGTCATCGATATCACCCAGGAAATCCACGTGCGCTCGTCGCTGACGGCGACCTTTGCCGCGTTGCTCGACGACATGGGTCCTCTCAATCAGGGCCACGAGGGCGCGCCTATGCCGATGACGCTCGAAGCGTGGCCCGGCGGCCGCTGGTATCGCGACCTCGGCGACAACAACGGTCATCTCTGGGGTCACGTTCAGGCGATCAAGAGGCCGACACTGCTCGAGATCAGCGGTCCGCTCATGATGTCGTTCGCGGCATCGTCGAACGTGCAGTATCGGCTCAAGGATGTCGACGGTGGCACGCTCATCACGCTGCGGCACACCGCTCTCGGGTTGTTTCCGGACGGCTATCGCGAGGCGCTGACGCAGGGCTTTCCGCAGATGCTCGATCGCATCCGGCAGCGGCTGCACGCGTCCTGAACGGTTCCAATTGAGAAAGCAAATGAAGAAGGCGAGGTAGAGATGTCACTAGCCGATGGCATGTTGCAGGAGCTCGAACAGGAGGCGCAGACGACGCGTCGGTTGCTCGAGCGTGTTCCCGATGACCGGTTGACGTGGCGGCCGCATGCGAAGTCAAGAACGTTGGGCGAGCTGGCGCTGCACGTGGCGACGGTGCCAGGCGGCGTCGCGGAGTTCGTGTCGCAGCCGTCGCCGGTGCAGGCGCCCCAGTTCATCGATCCGAGTCCGCGCGCGGCATCGGAGCTCCTGCCGGCGCTTGACGAGAGCATCGCCAAGGCCAAAAAGATTCTCGGAGAGATGGACGATACGGCGCTGCTCGAGACGTGGCGGATCATGAACGGCGATCGCGAGATCTTCGCGATACCGCGTATCGGCTTCGTCCGCTCGATCATGCTGAACCACTGGTATCACCACCGTGGCCAGCTCAGCGTCTACCTGCGCGAGCTCGACGTCCCAATTCCATCGATTTACGGTCCTACGGCCGACGAGAATCCGTTCGCCTAGAATCGAGATGTGCCAGGCGAGGTCGAGACGCTGCCGACGTGCGCCAATCGCTCCTCAGCCCGCGTCTGGTCCTTGTCCTGATCCCGTTTGCTCTTCCTCAGTCTTCCTCGCGGTCGTTCGGCCCGCCGCCCGCGGCTGACCCATTTTCACCTACCTCTCGAGCTCGCCATACCCTGATCTTGGTAGTTGCCGACTCTCCAGCGGGGTGATGCGGCTGGCACCGGGTTGGCACTATCGTCACTGTCTACAGGTTCAACAATCTTTTCGGGTAAGCGAGGACAGCAATGAGCACAGCAGCAGCAGGTTCGGCGATCGCGAAGGGTCCGTTCGTGGAAGTCAAGGACGGGACGCAGATCTACTACAAGGATTGGGGCAAGGGACAGCCGGTCGTGTTCAGCCATGGCTGGCCGCTGACGGCGGACGCGTGGGACGATCAGATGTTGTTCCTCGCGTCGCGCGGCTATCGCTGCGTTGCGCACGACAGGCGCGGCCACGGGCGTTCGAGTCAACCGTGGGACGGCAACGAGATGGACACGTATGCCGACGATCTCGCCACGCTCGTCGAGGCCCTCGACCTGCATGACGCCATCCATGTCGGCCATTCGACCGGCGGCGGGGAAGTGGCGCGCTACATCGGCCGTCACGGCACGTCGCGCGTCGCCAAGGCCGTGCTCATCAGCGCCGTGCCGCCGATCATGCTCAAGACCGCGGCCAATCCCGGCGGACTGCCGATAGACGTGTTCGACGGCATCCGTGCCGGCGTCCTCGCCGATCGCTCGCAGTTCTTCAAGGATCTGACGATGCCGTTCTACGGCTTCAATCGCGCCGGGGCCAAGATCTCGGAAGGCGTCCGCGACTCGTTCTGGATGCAGGGCATGCAGGGCAGCGTCAAGGGGGCGTTCGACTGCATCAAGGCGTTCTCGGAGACGGATTTCACCGAGGACCTGAAGCGCTTCGACGTGCCGACGCTGATCCTGCACGGAGACGACGATCAGATCGTGCCGATCGGCGCCTCGGCGATGTTGTCGTCGAAGCTGGTGAAGGGCGCGCAGCTCAAGGTCTACCCGGGGTTCCCGCACGGCATGTGCACTGTCAACAAGGACGTGATCAACGCCGACCTGCTGGCGTTCTTCAAGTCGTAGCGTGCTGCGCGACATCGCGATCGTAGAAGACGTCCTGCGCGAGCATGCCGGACCGCTCGGTCGCGATGCGGCCGGCGTATCGCAATCATGTCTACCGCGTCGTCAATCTGTCCCTGGCGCTCGGGGGCGCCGGATGAAGACGCGGTAGACAAGATCGCGATCGCGGGCGTGTTTCACGACCTGGGAATCTGGACCGACGGGACGTTCGACTATCTGGCGCCGTCGGTGCGGCTGGCGCAGGCGTATCTGTCGGGGTCAGGCCGTCAATCGTGGACGGCGGAAATCACGGACGCGATTCTGAATCACCACAAGGTCGGGGGCGCCGGCGATCCGGGTATCGTCGAGCGGTTCCGCCGCGCTGACTGGATAGATGTCACGCGCGGGTTGCGGACGTTCGGGCTGTCGCGGGTCGTCATCAACGAAGTGTTCGCGGCCTGGCCGAGCGCGGGCTTCCACCGCCGCCTGGTCGAGTTGTTCTTCGAGCGCCTGCGGACGCACCCGCTCTCCCCGCTGCCGATGCTGCGGTTGTAGGCCGGGGACACTCAAGCGGGACATTCAATCGTGACTGTCCCGCTTGAGTGTCCCCGCCCTGCTGGTCATCAGAAATGCCGCACGGAAATTAGCTACTAGTCAATACTTGACATATCAACTATTAACATGTAATGTATCGATATGAGCAAGCTGCAACGCGAGCTGAGAGCAGGAGAAGCCCTTCAGCAGCACTGCCCACGAAGCGGTCCTGGCGTTGATGCGGACGGCAGACGTCGTGCGGCGGCAGATCGCCGCCGTGGTCGAGCCTAGCGGCGTGACCATCCAGCAGTACAACGTCCTCCGCATCCTCCGCGGCGGCGGCAGCGACGGCGTCCCGACGCTGGAGGTCGGCGCCCGTATGGTGGAGCAGACCCCGGGCATCACGCGCTTGCTCGATCGACTCGAGGCCAAGCAGCTCGTGCGCCGGCAACGGTGCCCGAAAGATCGCCGGCAGCATCTCTGCTGGATCACGCCCGAGGGCGAGGCCCTTCTGGCGGCACTCGACGCGCCCGTTCTGGCGGCGGGTGAGAGCAGCCTCGAGACACTGACACAACCGGACCGGCTCGCGTTCATTCGATTGCTCGATGCGATCCGCGGTCCCCACGACATAGCGAGCAATCCCCAAGGTGAACAATGACTGCAACCGCTCCGGCAACCACACGCACGTATGCGATCGACAAGGCCCACTCTGAAGTGACGTTCCAGGTTCGTCACCTCGTGACCAAGGTCCGCGGACGCTTCTCGGACTTCTCGGGAAAGATCGAGTTCAATGCCGAGCAGCCCGAGAAATCGTCGGTGGCGTTCACGATCGACGCAGCCAGCATCGATACCAACACCGGCGACCGCGACAAGCACCTGCGCTCGGAGGATTTCTTCTTCGTCGAGAAACATCCGACGCTCACGTTCGTCAGCTCGGGCGTGACGGCACGCGGCGGCAACGAGTTCGACGTCCGCGGCACGCTGACGATTCGCGGCGTCGCCAAGGAGATCACGCTGCCCGTCAGCTATCTCGGCGATGCCAAGGATCCGTGGGGCCAGGCGAGGATTGGCTTCGAAGCCGAGACGACGATCAATCGCAAGGAGTACGGCCTGATGTGGAACGCCGCGCTCGAGACCGGTGGCTTCCTCGTCGGTGACGAAGTGAAGATCAGCCTGAATATTCAGGCGATCGGGGAATAGGACAGTCGGCAGTCGGCAGTCGGCAGTCGGCAGTCGACAGTCGTCGGTGTTCTTGAGCCAACGCAGATCAAAACAGATCTGCGTTGGCCAGCGACTCTCCCACCCCGCCTCCTCCATCGCCTCCCGTATCCGTGTTGTCCGTGTAATCCGTGGCCGGTGTTGTCCGTGTGATCCGTGGCCCGGCTGTTGCCCGCGCGATCCGTGGCATATGATGATGATCTGTCCGTGGTTTCACATCCGCACTACTACATGAGGTTGTCATCGATGTCAGCGTTCCGCCCGATGCTCATGCTCCCTGTTGCCACCCTGGTCGCGACGTGCGCGGCCGCGCAGCAGGTGACGCTCGATCCCTACACCACGCCGATCAACACCACAGACGGCGTGATTGCCGTGAACTACCGCGAGTTCGCGACGATTCCCGACATCAACGGCGAGGCGGCGCGGCTGATGCACTTCGTCGACGAGCCGGGCACGAAGCGCCTGTTCGTCAGCGTCATGACGGGGGGCCTCTACAGCATCAGCTACGACGGCAAGACGGTGACGCAGTACGTCGACCTCAATGCGACGCAGTGGGGCGTCAGCGTTCAGTCGCAGGGCGCGGAGCGCGGCGTGCAGAGCTTTGCGTTTCACCCGCAGTTCAGCCGCGAGGGTACGCCCGGCTACGGCAAGTTCTACACCTACGTCGACACGTCGAATGTCACGCCGGCGCCCGACTTCACGACGCCTGGCAAACGCTCGCACGACACGGTACTGCTGGAGTGGACGGCAAAGACACCGTCGGCGGCGGCCTACGATGGCGGCCCGCCGCGAGAGCTCTTTCGCGCCGCGCATCCGTTCGGCAACCACAATGGCGGCCAGATCGGCTTCAACCCGCTGGCCAAGGAGGGGACGCCGGAATTCGGTCTTCTGTATCTTGGCTTCGCCGATGGCGGCAACGGCGGCGACCCGATGGACCTCGCGCAGAACATGAGCTCGGCCTTCGGCAAGATCCTGCGCATCGATCCGCTGGGAAAGAACAGCGCAAACGGCAAGTACGGATCCCGGACAGCAACCCCTTCGTAAAAGGCGCAAAGCCAGAGACGGTGAAGGAGATCTACGCCGTCGGCGTGCGCAACCCGCAGCGGTTCTCGTGGGACTCGAAGACCGGAACGCTCTATCTCGCCGACATCGGTCAGAACGCGGTCGAGGAGATCAGCCCCGTGACGGCGGGCGCGAACCTCGGATGGAACAAGTGGGAGGCGAGTTTCCCCTACGTCAAGGCGCAGGGACAGGTGGATTCATCGCGCCAGCGTGACGAGGCCGGGATGACGTGGCCGGTCGTCGAGTTCGACCACCGCGATCCGCTCTTCCAGCGCGCGGCAATCACCGGCGTCATCATCTATCGCCAGACCGCGATTCCCGCGCTCGAGCATTTGATGATCTTCGGCGACAACCCGAGCGGCCAGATTTTCTATGTCGATGCCGACAAACTGCCGAACGGCGGCCAGGCAGCCGTGCGCCAGATCCTCTTCAACGACAACGGCACCCGCAAGACGCTCCTGCAGCTGATTCAAGAGAAGAACAAACAGCAGGGCAAGGAGCCGGCCGCACGCGCCGACCTGCGGTTTGGCGAAGGCCAGGGCCAGGTCTTCGTGATGAACAAGCGCGACGGCGTCATTCGCGTGCTAACGCCTTGACAATGCTGAATGCTGAATGTTGAATGCTGAAGTAAATGCTGAATTCATTCAGCACTCAGCATTCGCAATTCAGCACTGTTGTTACTGGCTGGCGCGGAACTCGATGATTCGGAAGTCGGCGAGCCCGCGCGCGCAGAACGGGTCCTCGCGGACGATGGCCTCAATCTCCTCGCGGCTCTTCCCTCTGGCAATGATGATCCCGCCATCCCGCGGTATCTTCCGCCCTGACACCAGGAACGTTCCCGCCGCGTAGTGCTTCTTGAGAAAGCGCATGTGCTCCGCCATGTGCGCGTCGATCTTCTTCAGATCCACCTTGTAGATGAGCTCTATGACGAACATTTTGGCAATGCTGAGTGCTGAATGTTGAATGCTGAATGAATGCTGATTGTGCCCCATTCGCCCTTAATTCAGCATTCAGACTTCAGCATTGTCAGTGCGCCGCTGCCGCCTGCTGGCCGCGCGGCTTGCGCAGCAGGAAGACTGCCGACGCTGCGAAGAGCGCAGCAGCGACGCTGAGACAATGCACGCGCACATTACGGGTAACGGACAGGTCGAGGCAGGTTTAGTCAACCGCAGGGCTCGCAGAGGACGCAGAGGGTTGTGGAAATTCGGTGGTGCGAGATTTACGCCAGCTGCCAATCACGGAAGCCAGTCGCGAAGACCGCGAGGGGGCGAAGAACGCGAAGTTTCGCGTCTTCATACCAACAACATGGATAGACGCTGGCACGCCGGCCATAGGCCGGCGTCGGGATGAGCAACGGAGGGGGAAGCGAGAGCACTGCTGGCGAATGGGGCAGTGCTCTCGCTCCTCCGTTGCTCATCCTCGCGCGATGCGCGGTGCCAGCGGCTGCAGATCGTGGCGGTGTCGCGAGTTGTGAACCGTGCTTCATCGTGCCCATCGTGTCGTCGTGAGCATCGTGAAAGCCGCAGGCACGGCGACAATCAAGAAACTTCGCGATCCTCGCGGCTTCGCGATCTCATGGCGTTAGCCGTGTCGGGTCTGGAGTTATTTGAAGGGCGCAGAGCACGCGGAGGCTGCCGGTCGTCCACGGTTGCCGCAGGACACAGTCCCGTCCGGACTCTGCGATCTCTGCGGTCTCTGAGGTGACGCTCTTTGTACCGCCGAGCGGCGACTACAGTTCTTCCAGGCGAGTCGTGGCGTCCCCGAACCGATCCAGCTTGACGCCCATGCGGTCCATCAACGTGAGGTGCAGGCTGCACGCCTTGCGCTGGTCGTCGGGCTTGTCGAGATAGTCGAGGATGCGGCCGCCCTTGATGGTGCCGCCGCCCTTGCCGGTGATGAGGATCGGCAGCTGACCGGCGCCGTGCGCGTCGCCGTCGAAGAGGCTCGACGCGAGCATCAGGATCGAGTTGTCGAGGAGCGAGCCGTCGCCTTCCTTGATCTCCTTCATCCGCTGCGTCAGGTAGGCGAACTGCGCGATGTGGTACTGGTTGGTCTTCAGGTACATCGCCTCCTTGTCGGCGGCGCGGCCGTTGTGGGTGAGGTCGAGGTGCAGCGCGCCCTGGACGCCTTCGAGGAACTTGAAGTTCATCTGCGACAGGTCGTTGTTGAGCATCAACGTGGCGACGCGCGTCTTGTCCATCTGGAAGGCGAGCACGATCAGATCGAGCATCAGCTTCATGTGATTGGGCACGTCCTGCGGCAGCTCGTTCGCCGGCCGCGGCATGTCCGGCTGCTCGAGCGTCGGCCGCCAGCCCTCGATGCGCTCTTCCTTCGACGCCCGCTCGATGCGCTTCTCGATGTCGCGGATCGATTCGAAGTACTCACTCAGCTTGACGTTGTCGCCCTGGCTGATTTTCGGCCGCAGGTTCTGCGAATCCTGGCGCACCTCGTCGAGGATGCTGCGATCGAGGCGGCGGCCCGAGCCGTCGCCGATGAGACGATCGAACGCGCGCGAGGGGTAAATCTCCTTCGTCGCCGGCTTGGTTGGCGACACCCACGACACGCTCGAGCCGTAGATCATCGACAGGCCGTCTTCGAGGCGCAGCTCGTTCGGCTCGATGCCGAGGACGAGGCTGGGAATCGAGGTGTGCTGGCCAATCTGTGACGCGATGATCTGATCCATCGACGTCCCGACGCGGATTTCCTTGGGATCGAGGCTGACCGGCACCCCCGACAGCAGATTCATGCGCCCGAGGTGCGGGCTCGTCGATGCCTGCGCCGTCGCGTTATACAGGCCCTGGATGAAGACCATGTCTTCGCGATGCGGCATCATCGCCGTCAGGCCCGGACCGATCTGCATGTCGGCGCCGGCGCCCTTGGCCCACCAGTGAATGGGCTCGACGCCGTTCGAGAAGAACACGATGCCCAGACGCAAGGGCGGCGTCGCAGACTTGGCCGCGGCAACCGTCTGCCCAACCAGCGGCAGCGATTCCAGCCACGGCAGCGCGAGGGCGACACCCATGCCGCGGAGGAAATGCCGCCGCGACGCCTGACGCGTGATCTGATCGAAGCTCATCGCACACCTGTAGTTGGCTGAGAGGGACTTGCCTGCACCGTCTTGACGTCCGCGGGTGACTCGTCATCGTCTGCGCGGTAGCGGAACTGGCGGCTCGTGACGACCTTGATCGCGAGATCCGAGAACGTCGTGCTGGGCCCGGCCGCGACCATGTCCGCGAGGAGCGGGCGATCCGATGCCAGCACCGTCCGGCCGAGCGCGTAGCCGAGCATCTTCTTCGACAGCGTCGTCATCACCTGCTTGTCCTTGCCTTGCAGGTATTTCAAGAGGCCATCGCTGCCGCTAATCGTCGTCTTGTCGGCGAACTCGCCGGTGACGTCGATCGCCTGGCCGTCGGGATACTTGTCGCGCACCCGGCCGACCGCATCGAATCTCTCGAGCGGGAATCCGAGCGGATCGATTTTCAGGTGGCAATTGGCGCACGTGGCGTTGCGCTTGTGCTCGGTCAAACGTTGCCGCAGCGTCTGACCGTTGAATGACTTGTCGTCGCCCGGCAGCGTGCCGGCGTCCGCGGGCGGTGGCGGCGTCGGTGTGCCGAGCACGCGACGGAGCACCCAGTCGCCGCGCTTGACCGGGCTCGTGCGCAGCGGCGCCGAGGTTGTCGTCAACACCGAGCCCAGGCGCAGCGCGCCGCCGCGTTCGAAGGCATTGGCGCCGTCGACTTTCATGACCGCCTCGGCCGACGGCACATCTTTCGCCACGCCGTAGAACTTCGCGAGCGGCTTGTTGAGGAACGTGTAGTCGGCAAAGAGGATCTCCTTCACCGGCCGTTCCTGCCTGACGATGTACTCGAAGGTGGAGATGGCTTCGTCGTACATCGCGGTCTTCACCTCATCGGTGAACTCCGGGAAGCGTCCCGTGTCGACGCCGCGATACTGATCGAAGTGATAGAAGCCGAGCCACTGCCCGAAGAACTCGGTGGCAAGCCGGCGCGCCTTGGGATCGGCGGTCATCCGTTTGACCTGGCTGGCGAGCAGCTTGGGATTGCTCAACTCGCCGGCAGCCGCGGCACGCCGAAGCTCCTCGTCGGGGATAGACGACCACAGGAAGAAACTGAGGCGGCTGGCCATCTCCCACCCGTTCAGTGACCGCTCCGCCGCACGCGTCTGCGTTTCAACCCTGTAGAGAAAGGCCGGCGAGACGAGTATTCGCGCCACCACCGCCCGAATCGCGTCGTCGTGGTCGAGCCCGGTGTCCGTGCGTGATTTTTGATAGAAGGCGCGGAGACTGGCCTTCTCCGCGGCGGTCAGTGGACGTCGCCAGGCGCGGCTCGCGAACGCAACGGCATCGGTGACGTGGCCCGGCTGCGCCAGCGCCTGCGCCTTCATCACTTCGTCGTAGTGCGCGCGCAGCGCCGTCAGGTACGGTTGCGCCGCGGCCGGCTGCGCCGCGATCTTGTCGGCGGTGAGATCCTGAACCTTGCGGCTCGCGAGCGTCAGCCCATAGTGATCGATGAGCATGCCGAGGTACGCGTCGTGATAGGGCCACGATCCGAAGAGATCGTTCCAGGCCTCGTTGAGGTGCGTACGGTCGGCGCCGTCGACCATGTTCTCCGTGAAGAACTTGTCGCTGCGCTGATACTTGACCTTGAGCACGAAGGCGTCGTGCTCCGGGCTGTTGTAGGTGTTGTCGAAGGGCGCCGGCACCGGATCCTTGTCGGCGGGATTCGCCTCGCCGTGCGAGTTCGGCGGCAGCGAGGCCACGTACTCGGCCATGTTGGCGCGGAACGTCCGGTAGCCCGCGCTCTGGCCGTCGGCGAAGAGCACGCGCTGGAGCGCATCGCGAGCCGAGCCTTCCGGCCGATCGGAAAGCATCACGCGGACGACGGCGTTGCGATCTTTTCCGAGCTCTGCGTTGGCCTGGAACTCGAGGATGTTGCCGCCCGGCGGGACCTCGATTGTGAACGATGTCGGTCCGGCGATCGCAAAGTCGTCGTCGCCGACCGTGCTGCCGTCGGGACTCGTGCCAAAGCCCAAAGTCTTTGCGACGTCCGGAGTGACGAGCGCGCGAAGCGGTTGTGTTGACAACACCGGTCCGGCTCCGCGTGCGCCGGCCGCTGGTTGTGGCGCCGCGGCAGCGGCGGTGGGGTCCGTGCCTCGGCCTGCACTGGCGCCGCGAGTCACGATCCGCGCGTTGCGCAAGATGACGACGGGCGTGGCGCCGTTTCCGGGAACGACGTTGGTAAAAGAGATGTAGATCTTTTGCGGTCCCGCCGCGGAAGGAGCGCCGCGCCCCCGTCCATTGCGCGTACCGATCGCGTAGATGAAGTGCCGCGTTGGTTCAGCCTTGAGCGTCGTGTCGTCGAAGGCCAGCGGACTTTCGTCACCAGCGCCGCCGGCGGCGAGATCGCCGCGCGCGAAGAACCAGCTGGGCCAGGTTGTCAGCGTCTTCTGGATTTCGTCGCATGCGGCGCGAGCCTTGACCATCGATCCGGCGATGTCGGACGTTGGCGCCGGCAGCTTCGTCCAGCTATCGACCGTCTCCCGCGTCGGGTAGCCCGTGTTCACTTTGTTGACGACGGCCCAGATGTGATCCGCGAACCGGCCCGTGATGCCTTCCTTGGCCGCGAGGCCGCGAATCGTCGCGCGGGGATCGCCGAGCGCCGCCCGGTGCTTGTAGTACCAGGCAACATAGAACGCCTTGCCGTAGCGCTCGAGCCCGAACGGCCGCCCGCCTTCGCCAGAGACGACGCGGAAGCCCTTCGCTGCGTAGAGAGAGTTGATGCGATCGAGCGCGGAGAGCTCGAGACCGGTCTTGCCGGCGTCGGTATAGAAGGCGAGCGGTCCGGCGCCGACGATCGCGTGATCGGCCACGACCTTCGCGGCTTCGAGGTAGCGCTCGATGCTCGAGTCCTGCACGAACTGCACGTCGCCGAAGTTGGCGAAACCCTCGCCGCCAACCGAGTCGCTCGACGAATCGATGCCGACGGGGATGTCGATGCCGGTCAAGTCGCGAATGGCGTATGCGTACTCCGCGCTCGTCAGGCGGCGGACAGTCACGCGTCCGGGATCGCCGGCATGCTCGGTCTCGTAAGCCTTGATTGAAGACCGGATCCACGCCGCCGTCGTGGCGCGCTCGGTGTCGGTCGGCTGCTCTTCCGCTTCGAGCGGTGGCATCTGGTCCGTCTCGAGCATCTCGGCGATCTTTTCCCACTGTTCGGAGTGGGCGCCGAATCGAAAACTGGGTGACGAGCTTCTCGATGCTCAAGCCCGCTTCATGCTTCTTCGAGCTATGGCAGTCGAAGCAGTATTTCTGGAAGGCGGCAGGAGGGAAGGACGTCGCGGCAGACGCACGCCTGTGCGTCGGCGCCTGAGCCGACACGACGCACACGATGACGGCCACAAGGGCAACGCACAGCCCGAGGCGTTTCATGGCTCTCCAGGGTTGCAGACGCCGGCAGCTCTGAAAGAACGTGGCTGGCACCTTCCTTCGAGGGAAGAGGCCAGCCACAGAGTCAGCGTAAAGATTGTAGGTCCAGAAGTTAGGGGTGTCCAGCCAGTCGGCGTTCCCCCTGGCGCGGCGCTACTTTTTCGCGGCGCAGGTGCCCTCGACGGCGCGGATCGACGTCGCCCTTCAGCTCGACCAGATCGTTGGCGTAGCTGACGGGATTTCCGGCGCGCTCGGGGTGCTCCAAACGCCTTCGATCTGCACGCGCTTGCCGATGTGCTTCTTGAGCTGGCCCTTGTCGAGCTCGTCAATCTCATACATCAGCGCCGACCCGGCCACGCCCGCGGTGCCAGTCGGCGAGTCCGAGCTGGAGGATTCATCGCTGCCGTCCGGTGCTGAGCCCTTGACCACCTTTGTCTCGGTCAGGATGTAGTCGTCATCGGTATTGGCTCGCGACTGCATCTCCGGCGGCGGCGTGCGGCCGGGCGCGTCCACTTCCCTTACGACGCAGCCCTCGACCGTGACGGTCGGCGCCCATCGCTTGCGTGAGTCTTGCCGGGCTCGGCGGGGCGGGTCGTCGGCGACTGCTGTTGTGACGGCGGCGGCTGAGTCGTCGGGGTCTGTGCCAGGCCGTGGAGCTTACCGCTACGCGATGCGAATCCACATCCGAGAAATCTGCGACTCATTGATGCCTCCTTCGGTTCCTCTTTTGTCTCGTATCTCGTCTCGTGGTCCAAGAGGTGCAACGAGAGGGCCATCGAGGCTAGCACGGGTGAAACGCCCACCAAACCTGTGCCGTAAACGGTTACATTATTTCCATGCCGCGATTGTCAGTCCTCACGGGTTTATCGGTCCTCCTCTCTGGCGCGGCCGTTGCGGCCGTCATGGCGTTTGGCCCTCGAGCCGAACATCCAGCTGGCGCTGCTGCGCCGCAAGCGTCGACGGCGACGATTCGCTACGTCCCCGACGATCTGCGTGACGACTCGTGGCTCCAGGCGCTCAAGGCAGCGCAGATCAAGGCCATCGCCGGCGTCTCCGCTTTTCACGATTTCCAGTTCAGCGATCGGGTGAAGGAGAGCGGCATCACCTTCAAGCACCGCATCGTGGACGACGCCGGCAAGACATACAAAGCGGCGCATTACGACCACGGCAATGGACTCGCGATCGCAGACGTCGACGGTGACGGCCTGACCGACATCTACTTTCTGAGCCAGGTCGGCGGCAATCAGCTCGTCAGGAATCTCGGCGGCGGCAAGTTCCAGGACGTCACGGCTGCGGCGGGCGTTGCGGTGAACGGCAAGGTCAGCGTGACGGCGTCTTTCGCCGACATCGACAACGACGGCGACGCCGATCTCTACGTCACCACCGTGCGCGGCGGCAACATGCTGTTCGAGAACGATGGGCAAGGGGCAGTTCAAGGACGTGTCCGCCGCGTCGGGACTGAACTACACGGGGCATTCGTCAGGAGCGGTGTTCTTCGACTACGACAAGGACGGCCGCCTCGATCTCTTCCTCGTGAACGTCGGCAAATACACGACGGAAGTGACCGCCGGCGACGGCTACAAGTACTACGTCGCCTACGAAGACGCCTTCACCGGGCATCTGAAGCCGGAGCGCGCCGAGCGCAGCATCCTCTTCCACAACGAGGGCAAGAATCGATTCGTGGACGTCTCGCAGCGCATGGGCATCATGGACACGTCGTGGACCGGCGACGCGTCGATGATCGACGTCAACGACGACGGCTGGCTCGATCTCTACCTGACCAACATGGAGGGCGACGACCAGTACTACGAGAACGAGGGCGGCAAGCGCTTCGTCAAGAAGAGCCGTCAGATCTTTCCGCGCACGTCATGGGGCGCGATGGGCATCAAGGTGTTCGACTACAACAACGACGGACGCCTCGATCTCTTCATCACCGACATGCACTCCGACATGAGCGACCCGACCGGTCCCGAGCGCGACCACCTCAAGTCGGACATGAAGTGGCCCGAGGACTTCCGCGGCAGCGGCAAGACGAGCATCTGGGGCAACAGCTTCTTCCGCAAGGACGGGCCGGGAAAATACACCGAAGTCTCCGACGCGATTGGCGTCGAGAATTACTGCCCGTGGGGACCGAGCGTCGGCGATCTCAACGCTGACGGCTTCGACGATGCGTTCATCGCCGCCGGCATGAACTATCCGGAGCGCTACATGATCAACTCGGTGAAGCTCAACGACCGCGGCCAGAAGTTCGTCGATGCCGAGTTCGCGCTCGGCGTCGAGCCGCGCCAGGGCGGCCTCGTCACGCCGTTCTTCGAGCTCGATGCCACCGGCAAGGACAAGGGACATCGCGACGCCGAGGGTGCGACCGGCCGCCTCGCGATCTGGGGCGCGCGCGGGTCACGGTCGGCGGCCATCTTCGACGTCGACGGCGACGGCGACCTCGACATCGTCACGAACGAGTTCAACGCTGCGCCGATGGTGCTGCTGAGCAACCTCAGCGAGAAGACGCGCGTGCGATACGTCGCGGTCAGGCTGACCGGGACGACGTCGAACCGCAATGGTCTCGGCGCGGTCGTCAAGGTGACGGCCGGGGCGTCAACTTATACGAAGGTGATGGACGGCAATTCCGGCTATCTGTCGCACAGCCTGTCGCCGCTCTACTTCGGGCTTGGCGCGAGCGACGCCGTCGATCGCATCGAGGTGGCGTGGCCGTCCGGCAAGAAGCAGGTCGTGCAGGCTCCGATCAAGATCGACTCGGTGGTCGACGTTCGAGAGCCGTAGGTCAGCGCGGCAGCGACCCGGGAGCGGCGCCGGCTTTCACGGGGCGGTAGCCGACGTTGGCGTACTGCGGCGCCTGCGGAACGTACTGGCCGTCGAAGCGCGGGTCCGGCGGATCGAATGTATTGGCCTTGCGATCGATCGCGCCGCGCAGATCGGCCACATCTCCGTGAATGAATGAGCCGCGCACGCCGGAGCCGTCGGTGATGTCGAGCTCGTAGCGCGATCCCTGCGAGATTCCACCCTTCAGCGTGTTCTTCCAGAAAATCGAGTCGACGTAGCTGCTGCCCTTGCCATCGTCGTCGACGCCGGACCAGTTGCCCGTGAAGGTGCACCTGCTGACGACGGCGCGCGAGCCGTCGAATACGGTGAGGGCGCCGGAGCCGTGCTCTGCGAGATACTCGCGCCGCCGAGGAGTCCAACGACGTCGACGCCCATGTTGGAGACGTTGCCGACGAAGAGGCAGTTCTCGAGGACCGCGGAGCTGTTGTGCAGGATGTCGAACGCGGAGCCCGTGGCCTGGGCGCCGTTGTCGCGGAAGATGCAGTTGCGGAAGACCGGCGAGTCCTGCATCTGCTGCAGGTGCTCGACCGAGACGCCGCCGCCGCAGGGGCTCGAATAGTTCTCGTAGACCTCGACCGACTCGATCGTCGGATAGGACCGCGCGTAAATCTTGATGCCGCCGCCGTCCGTGTAGAAGAACGGCGTCTTGCGCAGGTCGTCGGACTCGATCGGCGACTTGTCGCCGGAGCCGGTCGTGAAGTTCTTCGCCCCGGTGATCTTGAAGCCGCGCAGCACGGTCTTTGCGCGAGATGCCGTCGCCGAAATAGACGACGTGATTGACGACGGCGGGGAAGCTCGGCGCGCGACGTCGGCGGCCTCGGGGTTGGCGGCGGTGAGGATGACGTCTCCCGCGGCCTCGAGCGTGATGCCATCGTGCCGCGCGTTGAACCAGATCATGGCCTGGCCAGGCGTCGACGGACGATACGTGCCGGCGTGGACGACCACTTTCTTGTTGGCGCTATCTTTCGCCGCAGCCTCGAGTGCGTCCTGAATGCGGCCGCCTGGATGGACGTGATAGCTCGAGGTCGCGGCATCGAGGCTCACATTCGGCGCGACGCTCTTGCCTGCGATGTGGCCTGCTGTGCCGAGTCCGCGAGCGGGGATGACGCAGGCTGCCAGCAGGAGCTGGAGGAATGCGCGGCGGTGCTCGAGCGGCGTGGTCATTGAAATCGGGCGGTTCGAGGCCAATTTAGCACACGGGCGATTGTTCAGGAGGACCTGGCTGCGAACTCGACAGAGATCGACAGCCCCAGATGTCGGGCTTTGTAACCTCGCCGCGAAGGATGCCGCAGCGAGGCTGGCTGTCCTGGTCCGAATCCGCTCGCCGCGCGCTGCTCCACAAGCGCCGAAGCGGCCTGGTCGGTTCGGACCTCCGTTTCGCGACGTGGAAAAACGACTCCTCCGCGGCCTGTGCTCACGATGGCGTCGGCGGCTCGGGCGATCACCGCGCCAGTGAACAATCAGTTGGATAACGAGGTCACTCCACCGCCAGGGACGAAACAGCGCGCCGCCGCCGATCGGACCCGCTGCGGAGCCGTTTTAGGAACTACGCCGATCACGTCGCTCAAAGTCGGCCCGACCCGACCAGGCCGCTCCGGCGGGTGGCGATTCGGCTCCGACGCCGCGGAGCGCAGCACGAGCCGACCGGGCTGATCGCCGGTGTTCGCCGTGCGCCGCCATCTGACATCGGCGGACCGGGACCCAGCCTCGCTGCGGCATCACCGGAAGCGCAGGACGATCTGATTGACGGCGCACGACAGAAATTCTTTGCAGCCCATAAGCACTCAAAGCAGCTACGATCCGCGCAAGCGGCTTCATCATCCCCAGGAGCGAAGAGTTCATGACAATCGGAGCGCGTTCACGTGTCTGGCGCATCGGTGCGCTTGTGATCCTTTCTATCGCCGTGTTCACGAGCCCGGAGCTCGTGGCGCAGCAGAGCGCGCCTGCGACGTCCGCGGCCAAGCCGGTGTTCGTCGATGGCCAGGCGCAGATCGTGCCGGCGTTCGAGGATCAGCGGTATGGATCCGCCAGACGCTGTGGGTCGAGACCGAGTTCGACTCCGACGGCGACGGCAGGCACGATCGCATGTTCGTCGACGTCACCCGGCCGAAACAGACCGAGACGGAAGGGCTCAAAGTTCCGGTCCTCTACGAATCGTCGCCGTACTTCGCGGGAACGTCTGGCAATCGGCAGTTTCTCTGGGACGTGAAACAGGAAGTCGGTGAGGCGCCGCCGCCGCGGACGTCGCAGCCGCCAATCGCCTTCAAGCCAGCGCGCGAGAACATCTCGAGCTCGCTCGTCGCGACGTGGGTGCCGCGCGGCTTCGCGGTCGTGCACTCGGACGCGCCCGGCACCGGGCTGTCGCAAGGATGTGTCACGGTCGGCTCCGATCCGGAGCAGCTCGCGCCGAAGGCGTCATCGACTGGCTGAACGGCCGGGCCAAGGGTTCAAGACGATCGACGGAACCGAAGAGGTTGCGGCGACTCCTGGTCGACCGGCAAGGTCGGGATGACCGGACGTCGTACAACGGCACGATCCCGCTGGCCGCGGCCGTCACCGGCGTCAAGGGACTCGAAGCGATCATCCCGGTCGCGCCCAACACGTCGTACTACCACTACTACCGCAGCAACGGTCTGGTCCGTCACCCGGGCGGCTGGCTCGGCGAGGACATCGACTTCCTCTACGACTTCATCAACAGCGGCGAACCCGCGCGACGCGACTACTGCAACCGCACTACCGCGACGGCGAGTTCGCGCGCGGCCGCGATCGCGCGCACGGCGACTACAACGATTTCTGGGCGACGCGCGATCTGCTGCCGAAGGTCAAGAACATCAAGGCCGCGGTTCTGATGGCGCACGCCTTCAACGACTGGAACGTCGTGCCCGAGCACAGCGTTCGCATCTACGAGGCGCTCAAGGGGCGCGTGCCGCTGATGGCCTACTACCACCAGGGCGGCCACGGCGGCTCGCCGCCGCTCGAGATGATGAACAAGTGGTTCACGCGCTACCTGTACGGCGTCGAGAACGGGGTCGAGCGCGAGCCGAAGGCGTGGATCGTGCGCGAGACCAATCCGAGGCGCTGCCACCGCCGCCGCAGGGGCGCCTCCGGCTGCCGGACGAGGCCGCGGCCGCGGGGCGATTCCGCCGCCGGTGCCGTACGCGGACTATCCCAATCCCGCCGCTCGGCCGTCGACGTGCATCCGACGGCAGGCGGCGGCCGCGTCGGCGGCATTGACCACGACAGCGCCAGCGAAGCAGGCACCGAGAAGCTCGTCGACAACGTGGAGATGGCCGGGCCGGCGCTGGCGAAGGCCGAGACGTCTCGACAATCGGCTGCTCTATGCGACGCGGGAGCTCACCGCGCCGGTGCATCTCTCGGGCACGGCGCGCAGTCACGATGCGCCTGGCGTCGAGCAAGCCGGCGGCGAATCTGTCGGTCTGGCTGGTCGTGCTGCCGTGGACGGACGGACCGATCGGCCCCGCCAACCTCATCACGCGCGGCTGGGCGGATCCGCAGAACCACGACGAGCTCGAGCGCGGCGGGGACTACCACTCGAAGAAGGCCGGGGAGCCGCTCGAGCCGGGGAAGTTCTATGACGTCACGTTCGATCTGCAGCCCGACGACCAGATCATTCCGGCGGGCAAGCGCATCGGCCTGATGATCTTTTCGAGCGACCGCGACTTCACGGTGTGGCCGAAGCCCGGCACCGAGCTGACGATCGACATCGACAAGTCGACGCTGACGCTGCCCGTGGTTGGTGGTCCTGCGGCTTTCGCGAAGGCACGGAGCCGAGCCGTGAATCTCGGTCCATCCCGAGTCACGACTGCCTGCTCTGCTATATGATCACTGACCCAAGTCAGTGTATGGGCCGAAGCTGTTGAGGATGTGATGACAACGAGATCGATGCGCACGGCGACGATCGCGCTGCTGACGAGCATTGCCGCTGGCGGCTCCGCCGTGGCGCAGGTGAAGACCACGGCCGGGCTCGTGCAGGGGAAGACAACTGCCGACGGCAAAGTGCGAGTGTTTCTCGGGATCCCGTACGCGGCGGCTCCCTGTCGGCGAGTTCAGGTGGAAGGCGCCGCGGCCGGCGGCGGCCTGGCAGGGCGTGCGAGAGGCCACGGCAATCGGCCCGCACTGCGTGCAGGCGCCTCTCTTTGGCGACATCAAGTTTTCGCAGCCGGCGAGCGAGGACTGTCTCAACCTGAACGTCTACGCGCCCGCGACGGGCAGCCGACTGCCGGTGATGGTATGGATTCACGGCGGCGGCTTCCAGGCCGGCGCCGGTCCCGAGCCGAGACACAACGGCGATGCCCTCGCCAACAAGGGCGTGGTCGTCGTCACCTTCAACTATCGTCTCGGTGTCTTCGGCTTCCTCGCGCATCCGGAGCTGACGAAGGAATCGGGCCGCAACGCGTCTGGCAACTACGCCCTCCTCGATCAGATCGCGGCGCTGCAGTGGGTGAAGGACAATATCGCGGCGTTCGGCGGCGATCCCGGCAACGTGACGATCTTCGGCGAGTCCGCGGGATCGTTTGCCGTCAGCGCGCTGATGGCCTCGCCGGCGGCGGCCGGACTCTTCCATCGCGCCATCGGCGAAAGCGGCGCGTACTTCACGGCCGGCGGCGGCACGCTGGCTCTCCAGCCGCTCGCGGTCACCGAACAGCAGGGCGAGAAATTCGCCGCGGCGATGGGCGCCACGTCGCTGGCGGCGCTGCGCGGCAAGTCGGCGGAAGACGTGCTCGCGGCCGCGACGAAAACGCAGCCGTGGTTCAGCCCGAACATCGACGGCTACGTCCTGCGCGAAGACGTCTACAAGACGTTCGCCGCCGGAAAGCAGGCGCACGTGCCGCTGCTCGCCGGCTGGAACGCCGACGAAGTGCGCGCCGGCGTCGTCCTTGCGAAGCAGAAGCCGACGTCGGCGAGCTTCATCGCCGACGCCAACAAGCGGTTCGGCGATCAGGCCGACGCCATCATCAAGGCGTACCCGGCAGCGACCGATGCCGAAGCACTCGAGTCGGCGGCGGCGCTGGCGAGCGACACGTTCATCGGTCACTCAACCTGGAAGTGGATCGAGATGCAGACGCAAACAGGAGGCGCGCCGGTCTATCGCTATTCGTTCGATCGAAAGATTCCTGTAGCGCCTGACGCAAAGATCAACGGCGTCGCCGCAACGTCGAAAGACATCGGCGCGAGGCACGCCGGCGAGATCGAATACGTGTTCGGGACGCTGGACTACGATTGCCGGCGTCACCTGGGAGCCGAGCGATCGCAAGCTGTCGAACGAGATGGTCACCTACTGGTCCAACTTCGCGCGCACTGGCGATCCGAATGGCGGCGGCCTGCCCGTGTGGCCTCGCTACGAGGCTGCGACGCGGAGCGTCCTCCATCTCGACGCGACCATCCACGCCGCACCGGACACGCTCCGGCCGCGCTACGAAGCGATCGACGCCTTCGTCGCGAAGCAGAGGATCCCGTAGTTGTCAGAACTGGGCGAGCTTTTCGACAACAATCGCCGCTGGGCGGCACGATGCATCGCCGAGCATCCCGACTTCTTCGAGCGGCTGCGCTCGCAGCAGGCGCCTCGCTACCTGTGGGTCGGATGCTCGGACAGCCGCGTTCCGGCCAACGAGATCGTCGGCCTCATGCCCGGCGAGATGTTCGTCCACCGCAACGTCGCCAACGTTGTCGTGCCGACCGACCTGAATTGCTTGTCGGTGCTCCAGTACGCGGTGGATGTCCTCGGCGTGCAGCACGTCATCGTCTGCGGCCACTACGGCTGCGGCGGCGTGCGCGCGGCGCTCGACGGCGCCAAGCTCGGCCTCATCGACAACTGGCTTCGCCACGTGCAGGACGTGCACCTGAAGTACCAGATGCAAGTCGACAACGCCGGCGATCTCGAAGCCCGCCTCAACCGCCTCTGCGAGCTGAACGCGATCGAGCAGGCGGCGCACATCTGCAAGTCCACAGTCGTCCAGGACGCGTGGGCTCGCGGCCAGGAGCTGACCATCCACGGCCTCGTCTATGCCCTCGAGGATGGCCGCCTCCGCGACCTGGGCTTCGACGTCCGCAACGCCAGGGATCTGCGGTCGGCTCTGGTCACGGCGTTGAACGGCAAGCCGCGCATCCGCGAGGCCTGACGAGAACCTGCAGGCCCGCTGACGGCGCGCTCGATGGCGCGCGGCCGGCTGGTCGCGCCGGGTCGCGCTGCGAACCATCGCCGCCTCGCGAGGCGTGTGACAAGACGACCGCTCGCGCGGCTAATGCGCTCCGCAGTGCGCGTTCCGGCGGCTGCGGCGCGTCGGCTCGCTCCACGGAACTGGCCAGCCAGCCTCGCTGCGACATCGGCGTAGGGAGCCGATCATGCGCTCACCGACTCCCGCCGGAGCCGCTGGTCGGGTCGGGCCGACTTTGAGCGACGTGATCACGCAGACCTAAAACGGCTCCGAGCGGGTCCAATCCGGCGGCGGCGCCGTTTCGTCCCTGACGGTCGGACGTCGCCTCGTTATCCAACTGATTGTTCGCCGGCGCGGTGATCGCCCAAGCCGCCGCCGCCATCGTGAGCACAGGCCGCGGAGGGGCCGTTTTTCCACGTCGCGAAACGGGAGGTTCGAGCCGACCGCGTCGCCTCCGGCGCGCGCCGTGACACGCAAGTCTAGCTGCTTCGCGAAGTCTCGACTGACAGTGACGAACTGTTCGGGAGCCACGACATCGAACTGTCGCGCAATGCGAGAATACCCCGATGACTCTGAGACTCCTTGCCGCTGCCACCTCACTCCTCGCTCTCGCGAGCGGCGGTGTCGCGTA
Organism: uncultured Acidobacteriota bacterium; assembly: GCA_963830815.1. Classification (GTDB taxonomy): domain Bacteria; phylum Acidobacteriota; class Vicinamibacteria; order Vicinamibacterales; family 2-12-FULL-66-21; genus DATBJJ01. The sequence goes on from CAWHNN010000005.1 coordinate 67,533, forward strand.
CTCTCCAGCCGATCCGCGCACCGGGAACGTGCTCGTTGCGAACCAGCAGTCCGCCAGCGCGTCGCTCATCGACCTGTCGACGGATACGGCCAGGATCATCGCGGTCGGCCAGGGGCCGCACGAGGCGGTCATCGCGCCGAGCGGACGCGTGGCGGTCGTGACCATCTACGGGATTTCCGGCGCGCCCGGCAATCAGCTGGCGGTGCTCGATGTCGCGAAAGGCGCCGTCACGAAGACGATCTCGCTCGGTCAATACACGCGGCCGCATGGCGCGATGTTCTTCCCGGCGACGAAACCCGTGTCGCCGTCACGTCGGAGGCCACGCAGAACGTGGTGCTCGTCAACATCGCCGCAGGAACGGTAGAGGGCGCCATCCCGACCGGCGCTGCCGGCTCGCACATGGTCGCGATCACGGCCGACGGCAAGCGCGCGTTCACTTCCGACATCGGCGCCGGCGCGTCTCGGAGCTCGACCTCGTCAAGAAGGAACTGGTCCGCGTCATTCCGGTCGCGCCGCGTGTAGAGGGAATCGCGGTCACTCCAGATGGCAGCGCGGTCTGGGCCGGCAGCAACACCGACGGCACGGTGAGCATCATCGACACCAAGACCGGAAAGATCGTCGAGACCTTGAAGGGTTTCAAGCTGCCGTATCGGCTGGCGATGTCAGCGGACGGCAAGACCGCGATCGTCTGCGATCCTGAAGGCGACATGATTCACGTCGCCGAGTGGCGGCGCGCAAGATCGCCTGGACGCTCGACGGTCTCGGCTCGCCACGCGGCGTCAACATCTCTCCTGACGGCAAGACGGCGTTCGTCACGCTCGCCAAGGACGAGACGATGGGCATCGTCGATTTGGAAACGAGAAAGCTGACGCGCCGCGTCAAGGTCGAGAAATCACCGGACGGTGTCTGGTACGGCCCGGCGCCGAAGTAACCATCCGTCATGAAAGCCTACGAACTTCACCCCTTCGAGGGCCTCGACGTCGCTGCGTATTGTCGAGCGGCCGGCGCCGTCGATCGGCGGTCCGCACGACGTGCTGGTCCGCATCCGCGCCGTGTCGCTCAACTATCGCGACATCGCCGTGGCGCGCGCCGCGGTCAAGCGCAACAAGCAGATCGTGCCGGTGTCGGACGGCGCAGGAGAGGTGATCGCCGTCGGCGACCGCGTGACGAGAGTCAAGGTCGGGCGATCGCGTCGCAGCGGCGTTCTTTCCGACCTGGATCGATGGCGGCCTCAAGAAAGAACATCACGCCAACGCCCTCGGCGGATCAATTGACGGTGTGCTCGCCGAGCAGGTGCTCCTCGATGAGCGCTCCTGGGTCAGGATCCCGTCGCACCTGTCCTTCGAGCAAGGGGCGACCTTGCCATGCGCGGGCGTGACCGCCTGGCACGCGCTCTTCGTGGCGACGACACTGCACCCGGGCGATACCGTCCTCGTGCAGGGCAGCGGCGGCGTGTCGATGTTCGCGCTGCTGCTGGCGCGGGTCACCGGCGCCGACGTGATCGCGATGTCGAGCTCTGCTGCCAAACGCTCGCGTCTCGAGCAGCTCGGCGCCAAGGCGACGATCGACTACAAGGAACAGCCGCAATGGGGCGATGCCGTCCGCGCCATCACCGGCGATCGCGGCGTCGACGTCGTCGTGGAGGTCGGCGGCGCCGGGACATTCAATGAGAGCGTCAAGGCGCTGCGTTTTGGCGGCACGATGAGCCTGATCGGCGTCCTCGCCGGTACCCAGGCAGCCATCGACACCTATGCCATCTTTCAGAAGAACGTCCGCGTCCACGGCATCTATGTCGGGTCTGTCGCGATGTTCGAGGATCTCGTCCGTGGCATCGAGGCGTCCTGGCTCGAGCCCATCGTCGACAGCACGTTCGCGTTCGGCGACGCCCGCGCTGCCTACGAACACCTGGCGAGCGGCTCCCACTTCGGCAAGGTCGTCATTCGCGTCGACTGATGCTGGCCCGGCGCGAGCGCTTGACGCGGGGCGCCTGATGCTGGAAGGATCACGATCTATGGCTGAATCAAATCCCAACGTCGTCAGCGCGTCTTCTGCCGGTCCCAAGCTGCCGGACGGCGTCATCGCTATCGAATCGATCGCCACCGCGCCGCCAGTGGATGGCTGCCTCGTTTTCACGCACTACAACGGTCCGACCGATCAGTTGAACGGCTTGTGCGCCGGCATGTGCGTCCTCGATCCCGGATCGACTCCGCATCCGCCGCATACGCACCCGGAGGAAGAGTTCATGATCGTGGCCTCGGGGACGGGCGAGATTGTGTGCGCCGGCAAGACGACGCAGGTCGGCCCCGGAGCGATGATGTATTGTGCCGGGAATGTCGAGCACGGCATCACCAACACCGGCAAGGTGCCGATGACCTTCTACTGGTCGAAGTGGCTCGCGAAAGGCATGTGAGAGCCGTCGCGGCGCTCAGCGCCTGTCGAACGCGTGCGTGCGCGCGTCGTCGATGACCTCGAAAAAGTAGCCGTTCGTCGGCTCCCTGAAGAAAAAGCGCTCGAAGGGCGTTGCGCGGAGCGGCTCGACCAGCTCGGCGCCGCGCTCGACGAGGCGCGCCTTCAGCGCCGCGAAGTCGGCGAGAGGGTGGAACAGGGCGATGTGGCGCCCGAACTCACGCTCGAACGGCGAGACTTCGAATCCCTCTACATAGAAGACGTGGATCTGCTGGCCACGTCCGATATTGAGCCACACGGTTTCATCAGGCACGTTGCCTGGTACCGCGTCTCGCGGATACCCGAGGCTTTCCTCGAGGAACCTGGCGGTCTGCTCGACCTTCTGCGTCGGCAACGTCAGATGTCCGAAGCTCATGCCCTATTGTTACCCATCCGGGTAACGCCTATCGGCGGTAAACCGCCGGCCGGAGCATTTCGTCGACTCTTCGCGGGCGTTCGCAGATGCGGTTATCGTGAAATCGTGCCATCGTGCGCTTCGGGTTGAAGCCTCGGTACCGTGTCCGCCTTAGCGACTTCCAGTGGGCGGCACATCCCGTGCATCAGTTGAAGTGGAGGTGCACTAATGAAACTGACGGAGTTATACCTCGCGGAGCTTGACCGTGAAGTCGAGCGCAGCCGCCGGGCGCTCGAGCAGGTTCCGGAGGGTAAGCACGACTGGAAACCGCACGACAAGTCGATGATCTTTGGTTACCTCACCGACATGGTTGCGACGATACCGTCGTGGATCACGATGATGCTCAAGCAGGACGAGCTCGACATCGCCCCGAAGGATGGTCCCAAGCAGGAGCGCGGAAAGAAGAACACGAGTGCCGAATACATCAAGGCACTGGATGAGGCGGCGGCGGCGGCGCGGGCCGCTTTGAAGGAGACCAACGACGAGTTTCTCGGAACCAACTGGCGGCTGCTGGCGGGCGGGAACGTCGTGCAGCAGGCGCCGCGCCACGAGATGATTCGCGACGCCATCAATCACTGGGCCCATCATCGCGGTCAGATGACGGTCTACCTCAGATTGATGGGCGCCAAGGTTCCCGCGCTCTACGGTCCATCGGCGGACGACAAGCGATTCTAGGCGTCCAGGCGATCTATTCCGTCTTCAGGCTGCAGCGCTGCAGGGTCGACGGGATGCGCCGCGCCATCTCAACCCACATGGAGGCGTCGCGCGACAGCAGCGCCTCCATTTCTCCACGACTCAGTTCCCATCCCTGCCCGGAAAACTCGGTGAGCGTCGCCGCTGGCTCGCGCGCGAAGCGGCGGCGCAGATCTTCATCCGTCAAGCAGGCGCCCGATCAATATCTCTACGTTGCGGTGCGACATCAGGTCTCCGTTGCTCAGGATTTCCAGCCGCCGCCGAGCGCGCGATAGATCTCGACGTACGCCGCGCGCTCAGCCAGCTGCGCCTCGGCGAGGGCCAGCTCCGCGATGAAGAGCCGTGTGTCGCTGTCGATGACTTCGAGATAGCTGGTCGCGCCGCCGCGATAACGCAAGTCAGCCAGCCGGCGCGAATCCTGCGCCGCGATGACGACCTGCTGTTGCGCCTCGCGGAACTCGCGCAGGCGGCGATAGCCGACGAGCGCATCGGCGACCTCGCGAAATGCCTGCTGGATCGTCTGCTGGTACACCAGCTCGCTCTCGTCGCGCCGCGCCTCGGCGAGCGCCACCTGCGAGCGATTTCGGCCGGCGTTGAAGATCGGCTGAACGAGGTTGGCGCCGAGCGACCAGGCGCCGGCGGTGAAGAGATCCGACAGCGCAGTGCTGGCGACGCCACCGGATCCGGTCAGCGAAATTTGCGGGAAGTACGCCGCCTTGGCGACGCCGATCCGGGCATTGGCCGCGACCATCGACTGTTCGGCCGCCTGAATGTCGGGCCGCCGCTCCAGGATCGTCGACGGCAGGCCCTCCGGCACCGTCGGCGGCACTGCCTGCTCGATGAGCGGTTTGCCGCGCGCGAATCGGTCCAGGACTCCGTCCGAGCAGCACGCTCAACCCGTTCTCCGATTGCTCGATTCGCCGTTGCGTATCGACGATGGAGCCGCGTGCCGAGTAGACGAGTTGTTCCGCCTGCCGCACGTCCACGAGCGGCGCGGCGCCGCCGCGCTCCCGAATCTCGGTCAGCCGCAGCGACTCTTCGCGCGACGCCAGCGTCCGCTGCGCAATCTCGAGCTCGAGGTCGAGGGCGCGAAGATCGTAGTAGAGGGTTCCAACCTGGCTGACGAGTGTCGTGGTGATGGCGCGCCGTCCCCACTCGCTGGCGGCGATCTCTGCGCGCGCGGCCTCGCTGGCGCGGCGGAACTTGCCCCAGAAGTCGAGCTCCCACGAGAGGGCGCCGCCCAGCTGCATCAGGCCCGCGAGCGGCAGCCGCTCGCCGTCGATGATCGACCCTTGCGTGCCCTGCACGTTCGCCTGGCCGGTCACCGTCGGATATCTGTCGGCGCGAGCAATTCCGTACTGCGCCGATGCCTGCTCGATGCGCGACGCGGCAATCCGCAGGTCGTAGTTCTGCTTGAGCGCCGTATCGATCAACTGCCGCAGGACCTCATCGTCGAATACGGTCGTCCATGCCTGGTCGCCGATGGACACGGCGTCAGGAGCGGCTGCACCGCCGCGGAATTCACCCGGCGTGACGACCGGCGGCCGCTTGTAGTTCGGCCCGGTGACGCAGGCCGGGGCCGCGGCGATTGCCGCCAGCACCACGAGCGCGCGAAACGAAAATGACGGCGTTCTCATGACGCACTCTCCGCAGGGGCCGGCACCTGTTTCGTGCTGCGGCCGCTGGCCTTGAGAGCCAGCCTTTCAAAGAGCACGAACAGCATTGGAATGAGGAAGACGGCGATGAGCGTTGCCGTCAGCATGCCGGTGATGACGACCGTTCCCAGGATGCGGCGTGCCGCGGCGCCCGATCCCGTCGCCGTCCACAGGGGCACGCATCCGAGGATGAAAGCGAACGATGTCATGAGGATCGGACGCAGCCGCAACCGTGCGCCCTCGAGCGCTGCTTCGACAAGCGGCTGGCCCGACTCGAGGCGCAACTTTGCGAACTCGACGATCAGGATCGCGTTCTTGGCCGACAGGCCGATGAGCATGACGATGCCGATCTGCCCGTAGACGTCGAGGTCGAACTTGCGCAGCAGCAGGCCAAGGAATGCGCCGAAGACCGCTACCGGCACCGTCAGCAGTACCGAGAACGGCAGCGACCAGCTCTCGTAGAGGGCCGCCAGAATCAGGAAGACGAAGACGAGCGACAGGCCGTAAGTGATGCCGCTCGTGCCGGATGCCTTGAGCTCCTGATACGAGAGGTCGGCCCAGTCGTAGCTGAACGTCGGACCGAGCGTCTCGCGGGCAACGTCCTGGAGGGCGGCGATCGCCTGGCCGGAGCTGTATCCCGGCGCCGACGACCCCGTGATCTGTACCGCGCGGTAGACATTGAAACGGTTCGTGAACTGCGGACCGAAGACGCGCTGCGTCGACTGCAGCGCCGACAGCGGCACCATCTCGCCGGCCGCGTTGCGGACGTAGAAGCTCTTGACCTGCTCCGTCGTCATGCGGTCCTCGCCCTCGGCCTGGAGGAAGACGCGCCACTGCCGGCCGAAGCGGTTGAACTGATTCACGTACAGGCCGCCGAGATACGTCTGCATCGTCTGGTAGACGTCGCCGAGAGCGACGCCCTGCCGCAGCGCCTTCTCGCGGTCGACGTTGACGAATACCTGGGGCACGTTCGCCGTGAACGGAGTCGTCACGCCGAGGAGCTCGGGCCGCTTGCGCGCTGCCGCGAGGAACTTCTGCAACTGCGCATCGACGACGTCGATCGGGTTGCCGCCGCGATCCTGCAGCCACATCGAAAAGCCGCCCTGCGAGCCGAGGCCGGGAATCGACGGCGGCATGATCGCGAACGACCGCAGCCTCAGGGGCTGCTTTCGCAGTTCCCCATTGAGGCGATCGACTATGGCGCGCGCTTGCAGCGCTGGACTCTCACGCGTGTCCCACGGCTTGAGCTGCACGAAGTAGAAGGCGTTGTTGCTCGCCGTGACGCGCGTGATCAGGCTGAAACCGACGATCGTGTTGAAGTTGACGACGCCCTCGGTGTGTTTGAGGATGTCGTCCACCTTGCGCGCGACGGCATCGGTGCGGTCGAGCGATGCTGCGGGCGGCAGCTGGATGTTCATCAGGAAGTAGCCGTAGTCCTCTTCCGGCAGGAAGCTGCTGGCAGGCGGTTGCCGAGCCACCCCGCGGCGACGGTGAAGAGCAGCAGCGTCGCGATACCGATGAGCGGCTTGCGGATGAGGCCGTGACTCAGGCTGACGTAGCCGTTGGTCGTCCGCTCGAGCCAGCGGTTCACCCAGGCGAAGAAGCGCGCCAGCCAGCCGCGGCTGTGCTTGCGCGGCCGCAGCAGCATTGCCGACAGCGCCGGCGAGAGCGTCAGCGCGTTGAAGGCGGAGATGACGACCGACACGGCAATCGTGATCGCAAACTGCTGGTTCAGGCGTCCCTGGATCCCGCTCATCAATCCGACGGGGATGAAAACGGCCGCGAGGATCAGCGCGATGCCGACGACAGGGCCGGACACTTCCTTCATCGCCTGCAGCGTCGCGTCCCTCGGGCTCATGCCTTCTTCGATGTGATGCTCGACCGCCTCGACGACGACGATCGCGTCGTCGACGACGAGGCCGATGGCGAGGACCAGTCCGAAGAGCGAGAGCGTGTTCACCGAGAAGCCGAGGAGCGGGAAGACGGCGAAGGTGCCGATGAGCGACACGGGCACCGCCAGCATCGGGATGAGCGTGGCGCGCCAGTTCTGCAGGAACAGGAAGACGACGATGATCACGAGCACCATCGCTTCGGTCAGCGTCTTGAGGATCTCGCTGATGCCGGCGGAGACCGGCAGCGTCGTGTCGAGGGTGTAGATGAAGTCGACGCCCGACGGCAGGCGGCCGCGCATCTGGCTCATGACCTCGCGCACGCCGGCGGCGACTTGCAGCGCATTGGATCCCGGCGCCTGGAAGACTGCGACGCCAACCCCGGGCTGGCCGTTGACGCGGCCGACCTGCTGGTAATTGAGCGCGCCGAGCTCGACGCGCGCGACATCCGACAGGTGGACGACGGAGCCATCGGGATTCGAGCGCAGGATGATCTGCGAGAACTGTTCGGGTGTGGTCAGCCGCCCCGGCGACGCGGACCGTGTAGGTCATGTCCTGGTTCGAAGGCGAAGGCCTGGCGCCGATCTGCCCGGACGGGTTCACCGTGCTCTGTTGCGAGACGGCGCGCGCGATCTCGGGAACGGTGATGCCCATCGCCGCGAGCCGATCGGCCTGCAGCCAGATGCGCAGCGCGTAGTCGCCGGAGCCGAAGACACGGACTTCGCCAACGCCCGGCACGCGGTAGAGCGCGTCGATGATGTTGATGTTCGCGTAGTTCGCGAGGAAGAGCGCGTCGTAGCTGTTCGTCGGCGACAGGAGCGAGACGACCATCATCGGCAGGCCCGTCGACTTGCGCAGTGTCAAACCGTACTGCGTGACGTCGGTCGGCAGGTTCGGCTGTGCCTGCGCGATCCGGTTCTGGACGTTGACCTGATCGATGTTGGGGTTGGTGCTGATGTCGAACGTCACTGTCAGCTGCATCGACCCGTCGTTGCCGTTGGTCGACTGCATGTAGAGCATGTCGTCGACGCCGTTGACCTGCTGTTCGAGCGGCGTCGCGACGGATTGCTCGATGGTCTGCGCGTCGGCGCCGTTATAGGTCGCCGTCACGATGATCTGTGGCGGCACGATGTTCGGGAACTGCGCCACCGGGAGCGCGCGAAGTGACACCAGGCCGCCGAGAACGGTGACGATCGCGATGACGATCGCGACGATAGGACGCCGGATGAAGAATGCGGCCATGTCAGTGGCCTCCCCGGCCGGCGGCGTCAGGCGCGTATGGCTTGGTGGTGACCTTGGTGCCTTCCGCAGGCGCGCCCGAGTCGACGATCACGCGATCGCCCGCCGCCAGGCCGCTGAGCACGAGGATGCGCGTTCCGAGCGTCGCCCCGGTCTTCACCGTCTTCACATGCACCACTTCGTCCGGGCCGACGATGCGGAGCTGCGAGCCGCCCTGGAGATCGGTGATGCACGCTGCGGCACGAGCAGCGCGCCCTCGACCGTTTGGGTTTCCGCCGTGACGCGGCCGTACTGGCCGGGCCGCAGCAGCTGCTGCGGATTGGGAAAGATCGCGCTGATGCGCATCGTGCCCGTGGTCGGATCGATTTGCCGATCGGCGGCGAGAAACTGGCCGGGAGCGGGGTAGACGGTACCGTCCGCGAGGGTGAGCTTCAGCCCGCCGCCGGTCTGCCAGAGATCCTTCGAGCGGTTCGCCGCGTTGATCTGCTTGGCGATGCGCGAGGTACTCCTGCTCGCTGAGGGAAAAATAGGCGCGGATCGGATCGACCTGCGAAACAGTCGCGAGCAGGGTCGTTGGCCCGAC
>CAWHNN010000006.1:0-123780 GCA_963830815.1 uncultured Acidobacteriota bacterium
GACGAATTGCGATAGATTCCGACTCTGGAAGAATCGTCGCGCTCGCCCAGTCGCTCGCCAAGTCCAGCGGACGGACCATCGGCATCTACCCTGAGACGAAGCATCCGACCTATTTCCGCAGCATCCAGCTGCCGCTCGAAGAGCCCCTACTGGCCTCGCTCGAGAAGCATGGCTGGAACACGCGCGAGGCGCCGGTCTTCATCCAGTCGTTCGAGCAGGGCAACTTGCGCGAGCTGCGCAAGAAAACCCAGGTTCGTCTGGTGCAGCTGGTGAGCGGCGCGGCGATGGTGCAGGGAGACGGCATCCGGCAGATTGCCGAGTACGCCGCCGGGCTCGGACCCGAGAAGCGGCTCGTCGTCCCGGTCAACGCGGACGGTTCGCTCGCGCCCCCGACCGACATCATCGCGCGCGCGCATGCCGCAAAGCTCATCGTCCACGCGTGGACGCTGCGCATCGAGAAAGAGTTCCTGCCGGCAGGCTATAAGGGACGCGCCGAGGCCGAGTTCGAGCAGTTCCGCGACCTCGGCGTCGACGGCATCTTCACCGACTTTCCCGACGTAGCCGCCAGGGTCTTCGGCCCGGCTACCGCACCAGCGCGCTTTTAATCTTGTCGTCGTCCTGGAAGGTATCGGCAGTGACGCCGAGCACCGACCCTCTGCCGCCGAAGATCGATCCCGCGAGATTTGATTCGAGGCGGCGGCCGGCGCTGAGCGACGCCGAGATTGGCAGCGGCACGTAGCCGGTTTTTTCCACAAGGCCGGCGTTGTCAGGATCGACATAGAAGGAGGCAAACGCTTTGGCCTCGCGCCGCGCCACTGCCGACTTGCTGACGTAGATGAAGATCGGCCGCGACAGCGGCTGATAGCGATTGTCGGCAAGCGTATCGGCTCTCGGCACGACGCAGCCCTTGCCGCCGTCGACAGAGACCAGCTTGAGCTTGTCCCGGTTGGCGGCGTAGTAGGCATACCCGAAATAGCCAAGCGCGTTGCCGTCGCCGGCGATGCCGTTGATGAGCACGGTGTCGTCGTCGCTCTTCGTATAGTCAGCCCGGCTGCTGCTCTCCCTGCCGACGATCGCCAACGTGAAGTAATCGAACGTGCCCGATTCTGTCCCTGGCCCATAGAGCGTGATCGGACGATCGGGAAAACTCGAACGCACCTGATTCCATCGCGTCACCTTGCCTTCGGCGCCGGGCTCCCAGATGCGCCTGAGCTCACGGACAGTCAGGCAGTCGACGAAGGTGTTGTCGTGGTTGGCGACCACCGAGAGACTGTCGAACGCAATCGGCAGCTCCATGTACTCGATGCCCGCGCCCGCGCACTGACCGACTTCGGCAGCATTGATCGGTCGAGACGCGCCGGTGATGTCGACTTCGCCGGCGCAGAACATCTTGAAGCCGCCGCCAGTGCCGGACTCCTGCACCGAGATGTTGACTGCCGGATGGGCGGATTTGAAAGCATCTGCCATCGCCCGTGAGACCGGCAGGACGGTGCTCGATCCGTCGACTGTCACGCTTCCGCTGAGTGCCGCGTCGGTCGCCGCCGGCTGACTCGCGCCGCTGGTAGCTGCCGTCGCGTCGCGTGCGGTCTCCGGCGCATGGCCGCAGCCGGCGACGCTGGCGACAGATACCGTCGCGGACAAGAAGAGCAGGGCAGACTTCACGAGACCAAGCCGACCAATCATGACAGGACCTCGAAGGGTTGACAGTAGGCCGTCGGCCGGCCGTCAGAACACCTTGGCGAATAACCAATAGAGGGTGCCCGACAAGAGGATCGCCGCCGGCAGCGTGAGCACCCAGGCCATCAGCATGTTGCGCACAGTGGACCACTGCAGTCCCGAGCCGCTGGCGGCCATCGTCCCGGCGACGCCCGACGACAGACCTGCGTGGTGGAGACCGGCAGCCCGAAGACGTCGGCCGCCGCGATCGTGGTCGCGGCCACGAGCTCGGCCGACGCGCCCTGCGCGTAGGTCAGATGGCTCTTGCCGATTTTCTCGCCGACCGTGATCACGATGCGCTTCCAGCCGACCATCGTGCCAAGGCCCAGCGCGATCGCGACCGCAACCTTCACCCAGACCGGGATGAAGCGCGTCGCGCCGTCGAGCTCGGCGCGATACACCTTGAGCAGATCGGCGTCGGCCTTCGCGAACGTCAACGGCGGCTCCGTCCCGAGCCGACGGATCGTCTCGGATGCCAGATACATGTCGTTGCGGACGTTCTGCACCGCCTTCGCCGGGCAGCCGGCGCAGCGACCCGTACTGCTCGACCTGCGTGCGAATGCTCGCGCGACAGCCGCGCGAGCGCCGGCAGCACGGCCGGGATCGACTGGTGGCGTGCGCAGGTAATCGTTGATGACGCCGCGCGGGCTCGGCCGGGGCGCGCGCCGTCGCTGTAGCGGGCCAGCGTCTGCGCGACGTACGTGGATGTCGCGAGGAACGGCTGCATGTCGCTGTCCGGCATCGCGCGGTTGAGCGCGTAGGCGGTCGGGACGACGCCGATCAGAATCAGCATGATCAGGCCCATGCCCTTCTGGCCGTCGTTCGAGCCGTGCGCGAAGCTGACGCCGGTGCAGGTCAGGATCAGGATGCCGCGGATCCACCAGGGCGGCGGCGCCGTGCCTTTCGGCTCGCTGTAGAGTTCGGGGTTCCTGGCGACCAGCTTGAGGACGAGCAGCAGCAGGCCGACGCCGTGAAGCCGATGAGCGGCGACAGCAGCAGCGAGTAGCCGACCTTCGACGCCTGCGCCCAGTCGACGCCGCTCGCGCCGCTCGCCGCGCCATCAACTGGTTGGCGAGGCCGACGCCGATGATCGAGCCGATCAGCGTGTGCGAGCTCGACGCCGGCAGGCCGAGATACCACGTGCCGAGATTCCAGATGATCGCGCCGATCAGCAGCGCGAACACCATCGCAAAGCCGGCGCTCGATCCGACCTGCAGGATCAGCTCGACCGGCAGCAGCGCAATGATGCCGTAGGCGACGGCGCCGCTGGAGGCGAGGACGCCGAGGAAATTGAAGAACCCCGACCACACCACAGCCGACGTGGCCGGCATCGAGTGGGTGTAGATGACGGTCGCGACGGCGTTGGCCGTGTCGTGAAAGCCGTTGACGAACTCGAAGCCGAGCGCGATGAACAGCGCGACGCCGAGCAGCAGGAACGGCAGCCCGTGAGGTCGGCGCGCATGCCGCTCGCGGTGACGTCCGCGTAGAGGCTGTAGGCGATGAAGAAGAGTGCGCAGGCCGAGGATGCTGAAAAATACCAGCGCCGATCGGGCGTTGAATCCGCTGTCGAGCGACGGCCGCACCGGCGCGCCAGCGTGCAGACCGGCCGGTTTGTTGATGATGAGTGTTGCTTCAGTCATGGAGGAGCCTCACGCGAGTCTCGAATCCTTGGAGTAGGCCGAGTATAGAAAGGCTGTATGACAGCCGTGCGACCTTGCCGGCTACGGGAGATGACTCTCAGCCCTGGTATGGAGGGGTGCGACGCGGCCGGGGATAGCAGCGAAGGGCGACGTGGCGGTTCGTCGCCGTGCTGGCGCTACCGGACGGGCGTCCGGTTCACAAAGGCTGGGCTTGCGTCGCTATACGGTGACGCCCGCGGCGACGCGCGCGCCCTTCGGCACGATGATGATGCCGTTGCGGATGTAGTAGCCGTCGCCGTCGGCCTCCTGCACGTCCGCTCTCGTTGACGAGCCGGACGCCGTCGCCGATGCGCGCGTTCTTGTCGACGATCACGCGATCGAGGACGACGTCGCGGCCGATGCCGAGCGGGATCGAGTTTGCCGACGGTGTCCTCTTCGTAGAAGTCGGCGCCGAGCAGCACCGAGCGGGTGATCTTGCGCCGCGGGCTGATCGTGCGTGCGGATGCCGACCACCGAGCTCTCGAGTCGTCGCAGTGATCGAGATAGCAGCCCTCGGCGACGATCGACGAGTCGATGCTGGCAGTCGAAGACCCGCGTCGCCGGCAGGAAGCGCGGATGCGTGTAGATCGGCCAGCGCGGATGAAAGAAGTTGAACGGCGCGCCGCGCCGCGTCAGCTGGATGTTCGCGTCGTAGAACGCGTCGATGGTCCCGACGTCGGCCCAGTAGCCGCGGAAGATGTACGGGCTCACGCGTGTGCGTCGAGATCGCCTTCGGGATGATCTCCTTGCCGAAGTCGATGCCCGGCTGCTCGAGGATCTCGAGCAGCACCTCGCGATTGAACACGTAAATGCCCATCGACGCGACAAACGGCTTGTCGGGCGTCGTCGCCGCCGACGATCGAGCCTTTCGGGATGCTGCCGCCGATCGCGGCGAGCCGCTCGCGCGTCGGCTTCTCCTCGAAGCCGGAGATCTGCCCGAGGTCGTCGAACTTGAGGATGCCCATCTGCGTCGCGTCGACGGCCGAGACCGGCTGCGCCGCGATCGTGATGTCGGCGCGGCCCTCGATGTGCGACTCGATCAGCTCGAAGAAGTCCATGCGGTAGAGATGGTCGCCGGCGAGGATCAGGAAGTAGTCGGCGTCGAAGCCGTTGAAGTGCCGCGCCGCCTGGCGGACGGCGTCTGCCGTGCCCTGAAACCAGTCGGAGCTGTCCGGGCGTCTGTTCGGCGGCGAGCACTTCGACGAAGCCCTCCGAGAACATGTCGAGCCGGTAGGTCTGCGCGACGTGGCGGTTGAGCGACGCGGAGTTGAACTGTGTCAGCACGAAGATGCGCTTGAGCCCGGCGTGCAGGCAGTTGCTGATCGGGATGTCGATCAGCCGGTACTTGCCGCCGAGCGGCACCGCCGGCTTGGAGCGCATGTGGGTGAGCGGGAAGAGCCGCGTGCCGCGGCCGCCGCCGAGAATCAGGGTCAGCACGTCATTCATGACGACATCATCTTATCTTGCACGAGGGACACGCATGCCGTCGCCGGAACGTTACAGGTGCATGGGAACGTAGAGATACCGGCCGTCGGCCGGTGGTCGGTCCTGAGGGGACGCCTGACCGTGGGCGCATAGTCTCACGCTGCAGGTCGCCGTAAGCCCTCGCCGCCCACCGGGCGACGTTGCCGGTATCTCTTTGCCATCCCGCCTTGTCGCCCTCCCCAGCAGGCGACCTTCGCGCGCGGTCTTCCCAGAGCCTGCGCGTTCCTGTGTTTCGACATCAGGAGGTCGCTCGGATGCGGATAGCTGTCTTCACGGACGCCGACTTCGATCGTGCAAGCGATGTCACGACCGCACTCGACGCGCTGCTGCGGCACGCACCCGCCGACGTCCGTCCGCGGGTCTACACGCTCTCTGACCTCGAGGTCGACGAGGCTGACTACCTCGCGCTGTGGTCGCCGGCGATGCCTCTCGCGTTCGGAGATTCGCGTGCCGCGCATCTGCCGCGGCTCGTCGAACTGCATCGACGGCTGAAGGCTGATGAGATCGACGCGGTCCACATCACGACCGCAGGACCCGCCGGCTTCTGCGCGCGCGTGCTCGCGGCTCGTCAGGGCCTGCCGCTCGTCGGCAGCCTGCACGGCCGCCGACGCGCCGGCTGAGTACGGGACGGTCGAGGAAGCGGCCGCTCGCGCGCGATTCGCTGGTATCGCAAGTGGCTGTTCCGAACCTGCGAGCGCATCCTGGTGCCGTCCGTTGAAGTCGCACGACGGTTGCGGGACCTCGACTGGGCGTCCGATCGCCTGATGACCTGGCCGGCGGGCGTCGACGATCGATGCCGTTCTCTCCGGCGCGGCGTTCGTGTCGGCTTCGCGACGAGTGGCATGTTTCAGAGCGCCGGCCTGCAATCCTCTGTCGTCGGGCCGGCCGGAACCCGGCAGCGGCATCGAGATGATCGAGCCACTCGGGTCTCTTCTGCACCGTCGACGGCGTGGCGCATCGGTTTGTCGTGGTCAGGCGAGGGGCCGTGGCTGACGGCGTCTGCGCGAGCGCTGTCCGGACACGGTGTTCGCCGGCTGAGCTCTCGGCGCGAGACATGGCGACGGTGATGGCGTCTGGCCGATCTGCTGCTGGCGCCTGGGTTCTCTACGCCGGCAACGCGCAGATGCTTCTGCAAGCCCAGGCATCTGGGCTTGCCGGTTCTATGCCGCCAGCTGGCGACGCCCGGGATCACATCCGCGCCTGGCGTGCACGTGGCTCTTCTGACGCACGCCGGAAGACGTCATGGGACTGCGGCGTGCACGCAGGCGGAGCTGCTTGGTGGATCGTAGCACGCGCCGGCGACGGATAGGCGACAGCAGCGCCGCGGCTTCGCACAGTCGCGAACATGGGCGTCGTCGCTCGGCGGCGTGTATGCGCTTGTATCGGGACGCTGGTCGCACCCGCGCCGAGCTGCTCGATATCGCTCATCCGACGATTGCCGAGCCGCGTACGGCGCCTGACGGCGCACGCTGGGTGTGCAGCGATGACGCTCGGCATCTCGCGTCATCGTCTGCGCCCACAACGAGGAGCGGCACCTCGCGGCGTGCCTGCATTCCCTGCTGGCGCAGACGCGCCCGCCCGACGAGATCGCTGGTCATCAACAACGCCAGCACCGATGCAGACGGGCGCCGTGGCGCGCGCAGATTCCGCGACGTCCGCGTGGTCGACGAGCCGCGCAAAGGCCTGGTGGTGGCGCGCGAGACCGGCGCGGCGGAAGCGCGAGGGACATCTGCTCGTCTACCTCGACGCCGACTGCCGCGCGCCGCTGACGTGGCTCGAGCGCATCGAGCGGCATTTCGAGCGCGACCCGGACCTCGTCGGCGCTGTCCGGGCCCGTACCGCTTCTACGACTGGGACTGGTGGGGGCGCGCGCTCATCCGCGCCTACGACTACACGCTCGCGCCGGCGACGCAGGTCCTGGTCAAGCACCTGCTGCGGATCGGCACGATCTTCTACGGCGGCAACTTCGCCGTCCGCCGCGCCGCGCTCGAAGCGCATCGGCGGCTTCGACACGTCGATCGAGTTCCACGGCGAAGACACCAACCTCGGCCGGCGGCTGTTCGCGGTCGGCAAGGTCTCGCTCGAACTACGACTGCTATCTCTACACCTCGGCGCGCCGCTACGTCGCGATGGGCAAGGGCGCGGTGTTCCGGCTGTACGTCCGCAACTTCACGTCGGAAGCTGCTCCACCACCGGCCGAAGGACACGTCGCACGTCGACGTGAGGATCTGATGCCCGGCTACGAACCCTTCCTGCTCTGCGACTTCCACGTCCACACGCGCTGGAGCGACGGCCGGCTGACGCTGCGCGAGGTCGTCGACCTCTACGGCGAGACGGGCAAGTTCGACGTCATCGCCATCACCGATCACATCCTGATGAAGAAGGACCTGCTGGCGCGCTCGGCCGCCTCGCCACGCTCGGCCGGCGCAACTTCGGGGTGCGCGAGGAGCGTTCGACGCCTACCTCGCCGACATCCGCGCCGAGGCGGAGCGCGCGCGCTGCCGCTACGGGATGCTGTCATCGCGGGCGCCGAGGTCACGCAGAACCGCCTCCGCGGCAAGCAGAACTCGCACATCATCGCGCTCGACATCAAGCGCTACATCAGCGCCGACCAGCGGCGGTCGACGATCCTGCGCGAGATCCGCCGGCAGGGCGGCGCTCAGCATCGCCTGCCACCCGCACCATCGGACGACGCGGCGCATCGAGATCAGCACCTGCTATCTCTGGGATCACCGCGACGAGCTCGTCGGATCTGGTCGACGTCTGGGAGGCGGCCAACCGCGACGACCTGTTCTCGGTCACCAGCCTCAAGCACTATCCCTACGTCGCCAACAGCGACTTCCACAAGCCGAAGCATCTCTATTCGTGGAAGACGCTGCTGCGGTGCGAGAAGAACTGGCCGGCCATCAGAGCAGGCGCTGCGCAGCAACGTCGACGTCGCGTTGACGCTGTTCCGCAACGGCGCATGGAATGCGTCCTGAGCCGGGGCGGTCAGTTGCCGCGAATCCGCGGCGCCAGCCGCACGGCCGCAGCGCGTTCCAGTCGACGCCCCATCCATCCCGCCAGCGTCGCCGCCGCCTGATTGGTGTGGATCTCCGGCGCGTACGCGCCACTCGCCGCGCCTCGTCATCGCCGGCGACACGAACGCCATCCACACGTGCTGCGCGCCCTCGACCGTGGCGCCGTGATTGCGCCAGTCCTTGATCGTGTGGCCGCGTCCGTGGTCTGTGGTGATGAGGATGTGCGTCTTGCCGCGTACTCCGGATCCGCCTGGAGCCAGGTCCACAGCTCCCGCAGATATTGATCGCTCCGCGCGTAGGTTTCGAGGACGCGGTCGTAGCGGCCGCCGTGTGCCCAGTCGTCTGTCTCGCCAAGCGCGAGATAAACGACTCGCGGACGGGAGCGGCGGAGGTGATCCATGGCAAAGCGAAACGTATAGGCGTCGTGCCTGACCGAATCCCAGGGCGTCGGCGTTTCGAACTGGAGCCGGCTGAGCGCCGCGACGTGCGGGTCGGGAGAGTCGAACGACTCATAGCCGCTATTGACCGTGAGCGCCCCGTCCGTGTGCTCGACGATCGCGTCGAAGACGTTCCACGAGGCAAAGACGGCGACGTCGGTCTTGCTCAGCGACAGTCGCGCCTTCAGTTCTTCGAGGACGGTGACGTATGGATTGCGCAGCGGGTCGTTGCTCTTGACGGTGTCGTCATGTGCCTCGCCGAGGAGAATCTCCGAGTAGCCCGGATAGGAGAACCGGTGCGTGTTCGTGAGAGTCGCGACGGCTGTTGGTCGCGCGGTTTCCGGCAATCGAGCCGTGCTCCTTGAGCAGCGTGCCCCAGAGAAACGGCATGAGCTTCTCGCGCCGCTCGTTCGGCGTGGCGGCCCAGAAGCGTTTGTAGGCAGGCTGTTCTTCGAGGACTTGCTTCTCGCCGAGCGACGACTTGAACACTTCGGCATCGAGGCCGCCGAAGATCTCTCTGTCCGGGCGCCGTCGAGAGTGATCGAGAATCACCGCCTGGCGCCCGGTCTGCGCCGCTGCTGGCTGCAATGAGCGGAGAAATCCACGCCACTGCCAGGATCGACAGCGCGAACACACGAGTCAGGAGTGGATGACGCATGCGCCACACGTTATCGCAGATTCGCCGTGCGCGCGGCGCGCCGCTAGCCACTAGACGACGATGCCGCGTCCAGCCGCGGTCCATCATGCGATTGCGCCACCGCTCGGCGAGCTCGAAGGCCTCGTCGTGCCGGCTGCAGCGCTCCGCCCGCAGGATCGAACCATCCATCAGCACCCGCAGCTCGAGCCCGACCGGCATCGCCAGCAGGACGCATCGCGCGGATGATTCGCCGCGGTTGAGTGTCCACAAGGTTCCGATGTCGCGGGCAACAATCTGACGGTCGGTCGCGGAGGAACGCAATTCAGCCATGACAACACCTCGTCGGGCTCGACTCCCTGGTCGTGCACGAAGCGATGCTACTGCGGCCGGGCGATGGCGCTATGAAGCGCGCGTAACAAGTGTGCGACGCGCTACCGCAGCAGCAGCGAGGCGAGGCCGAGAAACAGGAAGAACCCCATGCTGTCGGTGACGAATGTCAGGACGACGCTCGCGCCCTGCGCCGGGTCGCGACGGGCGCGATGCAGGAGGAGCGGCACCGCGATGCCGGTGCCAGCCGCGACGATGAGGTTGAGCAGTACGGCGGTCATCATCACCGCTCCAAGCGCCAGGTCGTGGTAGAGCACGAGCGCGCCGAGGCCCGTGATCCCGCCCCACATCAGGCCGTTGACGAGGCTGACGGTCAGTTCCTTGCGCACGAGCTGGGCATGCTGATCGCGGAGCTGGCCGAGCGCGAGGCCGCGAATGACAAGCGCGACGGTCTGATTGCCGGTGTTGCCGCCGATGCTGGCGACGATGGGCATCAGCGCCGCGAGCGCGACGACGCTCGAGATCGTGGCCTCGAACTGCGAGATGACGCGCGACGCGAGGAATGCCGTGATCAGATTCAGGCCCAGCCACGGCCAGCGGTTGTGCACGGACTGCCGAACGCTGGCGAACAGATCTTCCGCCCCGCGGAGGCCGGCGCGGTTCAGCGCCACTTGTTCGGACGACTCGCGAACGTAGTCCATCACGCGATCGATCGTGACGCGGCCGATCAGCTTGCCGCGTTCGTCGACGACGGGCGCCGACACCAGGTCGTACTTTTCGAACGCCTTCGCCGCCTGTGCCGCCTGCGCCGTTGGCTCGAACACGTCGACGTCGACGAGCATCACCTCACGCGTCAGCGCCGCCGGATCGGCTCGCACGAGCGCGTGAAATGGTATCGAACCGCGCACGATCTGGCGCGCATCCACCACGAACAACCGATCGGTTTGATCGGGGATTTCTGCATGCGCCGCGCAGATCCTCGAGGACCTGCGCCACCGTCTGCGTGTCACGAACGCTCACGACGTCCGGCGTCATCAATCGGCCGACCGTGTCTTCATCGTGGAAGCGTGCATCCTTCAACCACGATCGGTCCTGCGCCGCCAGCGACTCCGACACTTCTTCGAATACATCGTCCGGCACGTCGCCAGAGAGGAAAGCCAGGTCGTCGGCATCGAGCGTGAGCAGGGTGCGCAGAAGCTCAGGGCGGTCGAGCTCGGAGATCAGAGACTGGCGCACGGTATCGCTCGTCTCGACGAGCGTGGCGCCGGCCTGCTCGTCCTCGAGCTGGCGAAAGACGAGGAGCCGATCCTCGGCCGGCAGGGAGTCGAGGATCATCGCGACGTCAGCCGGGTGCTGGAGGCGGAGGTGCCGCTGCAGCTCGACGAGGTTCTGCCGGTGCTGCATCTGCTCGAGCAGGTCATGTCGTCGCGTCTGCTGGCGGCTGGCGAGCGATGTGAGCACGCGGTGGCGTTCGAGCAGCCGGACGACTTCGTCCTGAAGCTCGTGGACTGCCTGTCGGGAGGCGCCGTTGGTCATCTTCCTTGACTCCGCTGCGAGCCTACCATTGGTCCAGAGTGGCTTGATTGAGGGGCGACATCTCGTCGTTGGCCTAATAGCGCGCCACCGCACGTTGAGGACTACGTCGTGAGCGTGTTTGGAACAGTTGGTGGGTCTTCATAAGGATGAGTTACTGTAAGTTGTTGACTGGCTTGGGAGTGCAAACGCCCAAAATCTGTTTACGTGGAATTTACAGACCCTTCAACGTCTAAGTGGGGTACAAAAGAGACGTCGAGTAACGAAGCGCTCAGCAAGCGGTTGAGGTGGGAGAGGCAGATGTTCGCGAAGGAATTGAGG
The DNA here is from genome assembly GCA_963830815.1 of uncultured Acidobacteriota bacterium. Classification (GTDB taxonomy): domain Bacteria; phylum Acidobacteriota; class Vicinamibacteria; order Vicinamibacterales; family 2-12-FULL-66-21; genus DATBJJ01. The sequence continues at coordinate 11,156 of CAWHNN010000006.1, forward strand.
CAGGCAGGTCACACCAAGCGATTTACGATTTCCTCCGCCGGAAGCGACGGATGGGAAGTCCGTGTCGAGCAGGACAGTGAAGTCGTGCGACGCGTCTGTTACACGGATTGGCACCGGGTCGAGCGCGCCGCTCTCCTGCTTTCACGCCAGGTCTCCGAGCTGGAAGAAGACGGCTGGCTCGAGACGCAACCAAACTAGCCTTTTGATCCGGGGCTTCGCCCCGTCGATCCTCTATCACCGCCCGTTCACGGGGTCCTGAGACCCCGCTGAGCTACAGCGGGCGCGCCTGTGGTGCGCTCGCCTTGCAATGGCCGACGTCTATTCGACGAACCGGTAACCCAGCCCAACGACCGTCTCGATCTGCTGGCCGGCGGCGCCGAGCTTCGCCCGCAGGCGGCCGACGTGTACGTCGACCGATCGCGTCTCGATGAAGCGATCGTAGCCCCATACCCGCTCGAGCAACCGATCGCGCGACAACACCCGGTTGCGGTTCTCTACGAGGAACTTCAGCAACTCGAACTCACGGCGCGTCAGGCGGATCGACATGCCGTCAACCGCGATCGCCACCGCATCGAAGTCCGCGGTCAGGTGCGCGCCGACATAGACGTTGGCGCCAAGTGCCGCGCCTTGCTGGCGGCGGCGTAGAACCGCGCGCACCCGCGCCGCGAGCTCGCGCAGGCTGAACGGCTTGGTGACGTAGTCATCGGCGCCGAGATCGAGACCGGTGACGCGATCGGCTTCGCCCGTGCGCGCCGTCAGCATGATGATCGGGACGTTGGCTGTCGCCGGTCGTCCTCTGAGGATGCGGCACACTTCTGTGCCACTCAACACCGGAAGGTTGAGATCGAGGATCACCAGATCCGGAGTCTGTTCGGTCACAGCACGAAGCGCTGCGTCGCCGCTGCTGACGATCTCGACGCGGCCATCTCCCGATCGCTCGAGCGCGTGCTTGATCAGCCCGGCGATGTCCTGTTCGTCTTCGACGACCAGCACGCGTGGCGCGCGGCTCATACTGCCGCCGGGCGCTGGTCCCGCTGGTTGAACGCGCGCCTTGTCTCTGTCATTGATTGCCGGCTCCATTGCTTGAACCCCCAGCGGAGAATAGATCTCGAACGTGTCCGCGCCGTGACGCGGCGGTTAAGTGTGGGTTACGAACGTATCGTCGGGCGCGCCGCCATGTGTCGCGGCCGCCCACGGCTCAGCTTCCGCGCTGCAGCCGCTCCATGCGCGCCGTGGCGACGCGCGCGAGCAGCGAGCACGCGACGACGATGCCGACGAGGACCAGCGCACCTGCCCATGCCTGCCGGTGCCAGTCTTTGTACGGCGAGATCGCGTAGGTGAAGACCTGTACCGTCAGCGTCGCGATCGGTTGGCCCACGTCGGTGGAGAAGAATCGATTGTTGAACGCCGTGAAGAGCAGCGGTGCTGTTTCGCCGGCGATACGCGCCAGCGCCAACAGGATGCCGGTCATGATGCCTGGCAGCGCCGCCGGCAGCACGACCGTGAACACCGCGCGCGCGCGTGTCGCGCCGAGCGCGAGGGCGCCTTCTTTGAGGCTGCCCGGAACGAGGAGCAGGAGCTCCTCGGTCGTACGCATGATGAGCGGAATCATCATGATGCCGAGGGCGACGCCGCCGGCGATCGCCGAGAACTGCCGGAACGGCAGGACGGCGATGCCGTAGACGAACACGCCGATGACGATCGACGGCACACCGTTGAGCGTGTCGGCAGCGAATCGCACCGTTGACGCCATCCGCGAGCCGGCGTACTCGGAGGCGTAAATCCCGCTGATGATCCCTATCGGAATGGCGAAGAGCGCTCCGATGGCGACCACTATCATCGAGCCGACGATGGCGTTGGCCATGCCGCCACCTGTCTCGCCGACGGGCTTGGGCATCTCGGTGAAGAACGACAGGCTGAGCGACGTGACGCCCTGCGTGACGACGTAGAACAGCACGAAGGCCAGGGGCACCAGCGCCACGAGAACGGCCAGCGCGCACAGGCCGACGATGACGTGAGACAACGCCCTGCGAAAGCGATTGCGCATGGTCACGCCGTCGCCTTCGCAACTGCCGGCGCTGCGGGACGAGTCGCGGCTTGCGCTGACGCGCCATCGACCAGATGAACAGCCGCGAGATCGCGTTGATGATGAGCGTGATGATGAAGAGCACGAGGCCGATTTCGATGAGTGCGTGGAGGTACAGGTCGTCCGCCGCTTCCGTGAATTCGTTGGCGAGCACTGCCGCCATGGTGTACTGCGGCGCGTAGAGCGACCACGTAATCTGGGGATTGTTGCCGATGACCATCGTCACCGCCATGGTTTCGCCGAGCGCCCGGCCGAACCCGAGCATGACGGCGCCGATGATGCCGGTACGAGCGTAGAAGAGGGCCATCCGGATCGCTTCCCAACGGGTGGCGCCAAGGGCGTAGGCTCCTTCGCGCTGCGCTTGCGGAACCGCGCGCAGCACTTCGCGCGCGACCGACGAGCTGAAGGGGATGATCATGATTGCCAGGATCAGCGCCGCCGACAGCATGCCGACGCCGAGCGGCGGCCCGGTGAAGAGGGGAATACTGCGCATCCACTCCGGCGTCGCCACCTGGAGCTGGCGGACGAGCGGGACCAGCACGAACACGCCCCACAGCCCGTAGACGATCGATGGAATCGCCGCCAGCAGTTCCGTCAAGAAGACCAGCGGCCGCTGCAGCCGACTCGGCGCGAGCTCGGAGATGAAGACGGCAATGCCGAGCGCGATCGGCGTCGAGATGAGGAGCGCCAGGACCGACGAGTAGAGTGTGCCCCAAATGAACGGACGCGCGCCGAAGTCACCCGCTACCGGATCCCAGGTGTCGGTCTGCCAGAATCGCCAGCCGAATTCGTGGATCGACAGGACTGACTGGCGGTAGAGCTCGACGCCAATCGCAGCGACGATGGCGATGAGCACGACGGCGAAGACACCCGTTCCGACGCGGAATACGAGTTCGTCGGAACGGGCACCGAAAAGGCGTCTCGCCATGATGCTAGAGCTTGATCTTCTCCAGCGCCTTCAGTTCCATGTCGACGACGGCCTTTGGCAGCGGCGCATAGCCGAGCTCCTTCGCGAACTTCTGTCCGTCGGTCAGCGCCCACTTGATGAAATCCACCATGACCTTCGCCTGCGCCTTGTCCTGCGGATTCTCGTAAAGCAGCAGCCAGGTGAACGAGGCGATCGGGTAGGCGTCCTTTCCCGAAGCGATTGGTGATCGACACGCGGAAGTCCTGCGGGCATCGTCGCGCTGCGGCGGCCGCGGCGGTCACCGCGTCGATCGTTGCGCGCACGAAAGCTCCCGGAGCAGTTCTGGACCGATCCGTAAGAGATGCTTGTTCTGCAGCGCGTAGATCAGCTCGACGTAGCCGAGCGCGCCCGGCGTCTGGCTGACCAGGCCCGCTACGCCTTCATTGCCCTTGCCGCCGATGCCGACCGGCCATTTGACCGAGGTTGCGACGCCGACTGTCTTCTGGAACTCCGGCGAGACCTTCGACAGGTAGTCGACCCAGATGTAGGTCGTGCCGGAGCCGTCCGAGCGGTGAGCCACGACGATGTCCAGCGGCCGGCAGCGTGACGCCGGGGTTCAGCTTGGCGATCGCCGGATCGTTCCACTTCGTGATCTTGCCGAGCGTGATGTCGGCGAGCAGCGTGACCCGTGAACTTCAGTTCCTGCTGACGCCGGGGATGTTGTAGACCGGGACGACGGCGCCGAGCACGGTGGGGAAGTGCAGGATCTTCCCGGGCGCGGCCGCCAGCTGTGCTGGCGGTCATCGGTCCGTCGGTGGCTCCGAAGAACACCGTGCGGCTCGGTCAACTGGCGGATGTCCGCCGCCGGATCCGAGCGACTGGTAGTTGATCTGCACCTTCGGGTTGCAGCTTGTTGTACTCGCTGAACCACTTCGAATAGATCGGGTAGGGGAAGGTGGCCCCGGCGCCGTTGATTTGAACCGTCTGCGCCGTGAGCGCGGCACCGGCGCCCGCGGCGACGGCGACCGCCGCCATCGTTCGCATTCTGATTGTCATATCGTCCTCTCTGCTTCAATCCGTGATTGGAAATTCACCAGCTCGTGCCGTGCGTCATCAGTCCGCAACGCGAGACATTCGCGGGCCTACCAGGTCCAGTACATCGTGGCGCGCCAGACGACATCGGTCTTGATCGACGATGCCGTCGGGGAGTTTCCCGTACGAGACCGTTTCGACGTTGGGGCTGAATCTGACTGACGGCAGCAGATAGAACTCGACGCCGGTCAGGAAGAACGTGTACTTCGCGCGGGGATCGATCGGCAGGTAGGCGATCCCGGCGCCGTCCGGATTCGGATCGTCGAACCTGTCGACGCGCGCAAAGACCGACCACTTTTGCCTCACGATATCGAAGACGCCGAAGCCCGAATAGAGATCGAGCTCGAGGTCGTCGCCAGTCGCCACGTTCCGGGTGTTCCGGTAGTACCTGGAACGCGCCGCGGAACCTCGGTTGGCGATAGCCGGCGAAGATCTGATAGATCGACCGATCGGTATCCCCGTCGCGGGCGAAGTGTCCGTAGAAACCCTCGACAGCGAACCCGGTCGGCTTCGCGTACACAACCGAGATTCGGTTGGCTTTGTTCTTGTCGATTTCCGCGTTCGTGCTCGACTCGTTTCCGAACTGATAGGAGTAGCGAAGACTTTGCGACTGGTTGAACGAACCCTGCAGGCCGAAGCCGAAGTCGCGTGACGAGTCGGTGCGATAGAGGTCGGCCGGCGTCTTTTCGATGTGCCGCAAGCCCCAGAAGCCCTCGAGGAACTCGAAGGTTGGCGTCGGGAAGATGCCGAACCACGCCTGATGCGTGCCGTGATACGTCCATCGCAGGTAGGCATCCTTGACGTAGGGCGTAAGCGCCGCGCTGGTCAGGTTGCCCGTGCTGTTGACCTCGAACCGCAAGCGCGTCGCGAACTTCGGGCTCAGGTTGTGATCGTAGGTCAGGTAGATACGCCGGAACCAGAACCCGTTCTGCTCGTCGAACTTGGGATCGTGGTCGTCCCGAAGTAGTAGTAGTCGCCGAACATGTACCCGCTGATCCGCCACGCGCGGGGGCGGTGGCGGTGGTGGCGGTGCCGGCGTCAGGTTCTCGGCCGGGAGGCCGTGCTTGAAGTTGTAGAGCATGATGGCGGCGGGGCTGTCGAAGTACACGGTCTCGCCCTTTGGTCCATATTTGAGCCGAGCGTCGCCCTTGAAATTGCCCGCCGGCTGGACCAGCGCGTCGTACTCCGAAGCCAGATTGAAGACGTAGATGTTCCCGTCCTTCTCAACCTCCTGGTAGTACATGCCCTGGGCCGACGCCATGGCTGCCGTCACGAGGACCAACAAGCCAGCGCCCAGGCATCTGCCGATGTGCCTGGACATCGCTGCTCCAGTGGCTGCTGTCGATGAAGACGTATTCGACTGCTGGTTGACCTGCGCAGTGGAGACTCTGGGAAGCAACCGAAGAATCCGACGACGACACCGGAGGGAGCGGACCGACAGAGACGTCTGCAGACGCATCGTGCAGCTTAGCCATGAACGCAGGTTTCGGTGTGGTCACACGGTTGTTACAGGCGGGTAAATTCCGGTAGGATCCGGGAGCTGGAAGCTCGGCAGTCCGATGGAAGTCCGGAGCTCGGGCTTCGGATCTCCCGGACTACCGAGCTCCCGGACTTCCGCTTAGAACAAGATACCGACTCGACAATCTGCGTCTGCCGCGCGGTGCCGAGGCCGACGGTGCGATTGAGCGGGCCGAGCATGTAGCCGAAGGTTCCCGCGACCGCATCCGTGAACGGCTGCCCGATGGTGCCCGCCGGCAGAGACGCCGCCGGGTTCTCGTAGTTCAGGTGGTTCGTGATGTTGAAGAACTCGACCCGGAACTGGAGCCCTGCGTCTGTCGCTGAAGCGGAAGTCCTTGCTCGGTATCAGATCGACCTGCCAGAAGTTCGGGCCGCGCAGGTAGTTGCGCGGCAGGTTGCCGAACGTGCCGGGCAGCGGCGCGGCGAAGGCGGCCGGGATTCAGCCAGCGCACGCCGTCCTTGAGATACGGGTCGACGCCCGGCACCAGATCGGGCCGCTGCGTGCCGCGCGTGTTGCCGCCGGGAACGTTGGTGACGGTCACGCCGCCGACGGTGACCGTGTCCGGGCGATTGATGGTGACGTTGATCGGCACGCCGCTGCGCGCGTTGAGGATGCCGCCGACTCGCCAGCCGCCGGCCAAGGCGCCCTGGAACGGGAGCATGTAGATCAGCGAGCCGTTGAACGTGTGCGGGATGTCGGTCGGGTTCGTGCCGAACTCGGTGTTGAAATCGAACGTGTTCGACGCGGTCGCCGCTTCGTTCGACCCCTGCGTCGTGCCCTCGTTCGCGAGTACTGATATTGGAGTCCGCCGCTGAGTCCGGAGCGGAACCGGCCGCGTCGGCGCTGATCTGCAGGGCGTCGTAGCTCGCCTTGCCGCAGCCGCTGATCGGGTTGCCGTTGATCACGAGGCCGTCGACACAGCCCGAGGTCTTGTAGTCGACCTGTCCCACGGATGGTTCTGGCCGCACGCGCGTGACGTTGTCGAAGGTGTTGGCGACGCCGCGCAGGAACATGTCCTTGCCCCGGCTGCCGGTGTAGCCGACGGTCAGGTTGACCGCGCCCGGCAGCTCCTGCGAGACGCTGGCGCCGTACTGGACGTTGTACTCGTCCGGCCGATCGTGCGTGTAGCCGCGGACGGAGAGCAGGTTGCGGTAGACGGCCGGATCGACGGGATAGGCGAGGCCGTTGCTCGGGCACGTCGGTCGACTGCACGCGGCGGCGCTCGATGAAGTTCTCGATCGGCTGGATGCGGTCTTCGAACTGGCCCGGGCCGTAGAAGTGGCCGTAGCCGGCGCGCAGCACGGTCTTGCTCGGTGAGCTGATAGACCGCCGACAGGCGCGGCGCGAAGTTGTTCTTGTCGGGTTGTAGAAGTTGTTGGGATCGGTGCCGAAGTCGTTCTCTTCGATGAAGAACGGCTTCGCCTGGCCGTCCTTCTCCTTGACGACGGAGTAGAAGTCGTAGCGGAGGCCGAGCTCGAGCGTCAGCCGGCTGGTCGACGCGCCAGGTGTCCTGCGCGAAGCCGATCGGCGTAGAACTGCTCCGGCGTGAAGAGCGGCGAATCGAGCGAGACCGCGACCTGCGTCGGACGGTTGTCGATGAACTCGTTGATGCCGGCGTAGGTGATTTCGTTGCTGCCGAGGAACCGGAACTGCGACGCGATGTTGCGGTACTCGCCGCCGAACTTGAAGGTGTGCGCGCCGCGCGTCGACCGTGACCGCGTCGCTCAGCGAAATCGATCGCGGATTGTAGGCCTGGCCGTTGGTCGAGGCGTTGCTCGTGGCGCGAACCAGCAGTCCGCTGCGCGCGACGCCGGTCGTGCCGCGCGCGTCGATCGACTGCGAGGTGACCGTGCCCGAGAGCGACACCTGCGTCGGGTCGTAGCCCGCAGGTCCGAAGGCGAGCGCGTCGTAGCTGCGGCCGGTTGAAGCCGACGCGCAGCTCGTTGATCACGCTGGTCCCGAAGAGCGACTGATGGTTGAGGACGACGTTCAGCGGCTGCTGCGTGGCGAGGACGCGGCGCGGCGTGACCGTGCGATCCGGCGTGTCGACTTCGCCATCGCTGTAGAGCACGCGGGCGTAGAGCGACTGGTTGTTGGTGAACCGGTGATCGACACGGGCTGCGATACGGTGTGCTCCCTCTGCTCGGCCTCGGTCTCGAGCGTCGCCAGCGCCAGCAGCGGGTTCGCAGTGGCGACCGTCCCGCGCGGGAAATCCGGCCAGCAGCGGCGCCACGGCCTGGGTGCGCGCCGCGCTCTGACCGGCGCCGCTGCCGACGGGTTCGCCGGCCTGGATCCGGCGAATCGCCTCGTCGCTCGGCACCGCTTCGGTGAAGCTCAGGCCGGTCGTCTGCTTGAGGCCCTCGTAGCTGGCGAAGAAGAACGTCTTGTTCGACGCGATCGGGCCCGCCGAGCGAGCCGCCGAACTGGTTGAACTCGAGCTGCTGCTTCTGATGTCGTCGTATTTGCTCGCGGAGTCGAGCGCGTCGTTGCGGAAGTAGTTGAAGAGCGATCCGGTGAAGCGGTTGCTGCCGCTCTTGCTGATGACCGTGATGTTGCCGCCGGCGCCGAGGCCGCTTTCCGCCGGCGCGAGGCCGGAGTTGACGCGGAACTCGGCGATGGACTCCATCGACGTCTGCAGGCGGAACTGTGAGCCGGTGGCGTTGAGATAGCCGGGGCTGGCGTCCCACACGTAGGTGCCGTCGACGCCGTCGTAGTTCAGATAGTTCTGCTGGTTCGATTTGCCGTTGAAGCGCACGCTCGCCCAGCCGCCGTTGCCGTCGGTCGTCGCGCCCGGTGGCCAGCGTCATGAGGTTGGCGAAGTTGCGGCCGTTGACCGGCAGGTTCTTCAGTTCTTCCGGCGACACGTTCACGCCGATTTTTGCCGACGTCGTGTCGAGCACGGTGACGTCGGCCATGACGTTCACCGCCTCGGTGACGTTAGCCACCGCAAGCGAGCAGATCGACCGGCCGCGAGTCGCCAGCGCCAATGCTCACTTCGCCCTTGTTGGGCGCAAAGCCGTTGAGCTCGCCGCGAATCTCGTAGTGTCCGGGCGCCAGGTTCGTCACGGTGTAGCGCCCGTCGTTGTCGGTGACCACCGTGCGCACAGCACCCGTCTGGGTCGCGGTGATGGTCACGGTGACGCCGGGCAGGACGGCTCCGCTGGCGTCGGTGATCTTGCCGACGATTCGCGATTCCATCTGCTGGGCCGCGACTGGCGCGGCCGCAGCCAGCGCCAACGCGATAGTACAGGACGAGACGAACGATTCTGCGCTGCAAGGTCATGTGCTCCTCTGCTGAGTGTGCTCGCGCGGAGAAAAGGACGTCCGCCTCCGCGCGTCTCACACAGTAGTGAGCGGCTGTGATCCATCTGCAACGCCAGCGTTTCACCGGCGTTAAATTCGCCAGCGCGGCTATCGGAAGTGCTGACAAAAGCCGAGGCAGATGACCGAATCGATGTAACGACAAAGTGTCAAAACGGTTAAATATGATGTAGATCTGCTAAGATTCTGCGGCTGGCCGAACCCGATCCGCGTCGGCAAGAGAGGATTTCGTGGCATTCAGGCTCATCCCGCGCGAGGAACGCTTCTTCGACGATTTCGTGGCGCTCGCCGAGCAGATTCAGAAAGGGGCAGCGCTCCTCGAAGAAATGCTCGCGCCCGAGCGGCCAATCTGGGACAAGGCCGATGAGATCAAGGAAGTCGAGCACAAGTGCGACTTCATCACGCACGAAATCATCCAGCGTCTGCATCGCACGTTCGTGACGCCGCTCGATCGCGAAGACATTCACACGCTCGCTCGTATCCTCGACGACGTGATGGACGCGATCGACGCGTCGGCGTCAGTCGTCCGCCTGTACCAGATCGAAGTCGTACGGCCCGATGCCCGCGAGCTGGCGAAGCTCGTGGCGATCTCCTGTGAGCAGGTGGTGATTGCCATGAAGGCGCTCGAACGGCGGCATGGGGTGGCGGCGCCGGCGGTCGAAATCAATCGCCTGGAGAATGAGGCGGACCGCGCGCATCAGAACGCGCTCCGCCGCCTGTTCGAAGAGGAGCAGAACCCGATCGCGATCATCAAGTGGAAGGAGATCCTCGACTTCCTCGAAGCTGCGACCGACCGCTGCGAGGATGTTGCCAACGTGCTCGAAGGCGTCGTCGTCAAGCACGCCTGATCCTGCGGATGGATTCCAACCTTCTTCCGGTCGCCGCGCTCATCCTCGTCGCGCTGATTTTCGATTTCATCAACGGCTTTCACGACGCCGCCAACTCGATTGCGACCGTGGTGTCGACGCGGGTGCTGACGCCGGGCAAGGCGGTCGTCTGGGCGGCGGTCTTCAATTTCGTTGCGGCGTTCACGTTTGGCACCGCCGTCGCGAAGACCGTCGGCGCCGGCCTCGTCGATATCTCGATCGTCAGCTTCAGCGTGATCTTTGCCGGCCTGATGGGGGCGATCATCTGGGACTTGATCACCTGGTACTACGGCCTGCCCACGAGCTCGTCGCACGCCCTGATCGGCGGCTATGCCGGCGCGGCCATCACGAAGGCAGGCTGGGGCGCGATCATCCTGTCCGGCTGGACCAAGACGCTCATCTTTATCGTCCTTGCGCCGCTCATCGGCCTGGCGCTCGGCTTTTGCCTGATGGTGGCGATCCTGTGGATCTTCCGCCGCGCGTCACCAGGCCGCGTCGATCACTGGTTCCGCCGCCTGCAGCTGCTCTCGGCTGCCGCCTACAGCCTCGGCCACGGCGGCAACGACGCGCAGAAGACGATGGGCATCATTGCCGGCGCGCTCGTCGCCGGCGGCTATCTCGGCCTCGAGGATGGCCATTTGCCGATTCCGCTCTGGGTCGTCCTCGCGGCGCATGCCGCGATTGCACTCGGCACGTTGTCCGGCGGCTGGCGCATCATCCACACGATGGGCTCGAAGATCACCAAGCTGCAGCCCGTGGGCGGTTTTGCTGCCGAGACCGCGGGCGCGATTTCGCTTTTCACGGCGACCTACCTCGGTGTCCCGGTGAGCACGACGCACACGATCACCGGCGCCATCATCGGCGTCGGCTCCATCCGGCGCCTCTCGGCCGTGCGCTGGGGCATCGCCGGCCGCATCGTCTGGGCCTGGGTCCTGACGATCCCCGCGTCCGCGATCATCGCGGCGGTCACGTACTGGATTACGGCGACGACGATTGCTCCGTGACCGGTTGCTCGTTCAGCGTTCAAGGTTCAGCGGTTCAACGTTCACGGTTCAAGGTGCCACGTTCAAGGTTCGCCGTCACGCGACCGCGAACCCGAATCGAACTCGAACCCTGAACCGGAACGCTGAACCTTGAACGCCGAACCCTGAACGACAGCGTCAGTTCCGCCCCGGCAACTCGATGATGAACGTCGCGCCACCCTCAGGTCGATTCGACACCGACGCCTTTCCCCCGTGCAGCTCGACGAGGTGCTTGACGATGGCGAGGCCGAGGCCGGTACCGCCGGGATCGCGGCTGGCGCGCGTGCGGGACTTGTCGACGCGATAGAAGCGTTCGAAGATGCGCGGCAGGTCGGCCTCGGGTATGCCCGGGCCCTCGTCGCTGACGGTCAGGCGAATGCGCGAGCCGACGCGCTGCGAGCCCATCACGATTGTGCTTTCCTCTGGCGCGTAGTTGGTGGCGTTCTCCAGCAGGTTGCGCAGCGCATCGTGGAGCTTGCCGGGATCGCCAGTGACGGACGTCGCGTCAGCGGCGATTTGCCGCACGACGGTCTGCTGCCGGGCCTCGATGGCGGTCTCGAGCTCGGTCTCGACGCCGTCGAACAGCACCTGCACGAGGCACGGCACGTGCTCGAGCGGCTCCTGCCCGGCGTCGAGCCGCGCCAGCCGCAGCAGATCGCGCACGAGGCGTTCCATGCGCAGCGTGTGGCGGCCGATGATCTCGAGAAAGCGCCGGACCTGTGACGGTTCTGCGCCCTCATCGCCCTGATCGAGCAGCGCCTCGACGTAACCACGCACGGCCGTCAGCGGCGTGCGCAATTCGTGCGAGACGTTGGCGACGAAATCGCGCCGTATGCGATCGGCTCGCCGCAGGTCGGTGATGTCGTGCATGACGAGGACGGCGCCCTTGGCGCCGACCGCCGTGACGGGAGCGCTGCGAGAGATGATCACGATCTCCGGCTCGTGCGGCAGCGTCAGCTCCAGGCCCTCGGTCACGGTACCGCGCAGTGCGGCTTCGATCTGGGCGGCGATGTCGGGCTGGCGGACGATCTCGACATAGTGCCGGCCCTCCGGATCGTCCTGCAGGTGGAGCATCGCGCGCGCGGCGCCGTTGACGAGCTGCACGCGGCCGTGATCGTTGACGACGAGGACGCCTTCGATCATGCCAGCCAGGATGGCTTCCATCCGCGCGCGATCGGACGCGAGATCGCCCGCGCGCCGGCCCATCTCGCGCGCCGATTCGTCGAGTACTCGCGCCACGGTGCCGATCTCGTCGCTGCCGTAGTCGCGAGCCGGGCGTGACCAGTCGCCGCGCGAGTAGCGCTCCGCGACCGCGGCGATGGCGCGCACGCGCCGGCTGAGCAGCATCGACGAGCCCCACGCGAGCGCCATCGCGATGGCGAGGCCGATGCCGAAGGCGACGAGCGCACTCCGGCGGACGGCGGCCAGTTGCTGGGCGACCTCGGTCAGCGGCAGCGCGAGCCGGACGAAGCCGAGTGCCGGCAGCGACGGATTCGTGACCGGAACCGCCACATAGAGCATCTCGGCGCGCACCGTCGTGCTGTAGCGCCGCGCGATACCGATGCCGCTGCGCCGCGCGCTCTCGATCTCCGGCCGCGTGCCGTGGTTTTCGACCGACGACAGCGCCTCGCCGTCGAGATCCGAGTCGCCAATGACGACGCCGTCGGGGGCGACGAGCGTGACCCGAGCCCCGACGAGCCCGGCAAGCGTGTCGGCCTCCGAGTCGAGCTCGGCCTCGGCGGCCGCCTGCCGGTGCGAGAGGGTTTCGGCGGCGAGCCGTGTCTGGCTGACGAGCGAGCGCTCGATGCGCTCGTCGGTTGCGCGCACGGACCGACCACGACACGAGCACCGTGGCGACAACGAGCGTGACTGCCGCGGTGACGAGAGAAGTAAGGAAGAGGCGAGTGCGGAATGTCACGGCCGCTCGACGAGCTTGTACCCGAACTGCTTGATGGTCTCGATGCTCTCCGAGAGCGGCGGCAGCTTCTCGCGCAGGCGGCGGATGTGGACGTCGACCGTTCGCGTCCCGCCGGTGTAGTTGTAACCCCAGACGTCGCTCAGCAGGAGATCGCGCGAGAGCACGCGTCCCTTGTGCTGGACGAGGTACTGGAGCAGCAGGAATTCCTTGGCCGTGAGCTTCACGTCCTCGCCATCGAGCGCCACGGTGTGCCGATCCGCGTCGATGGTGATGCGGCCGTAGTGCTGCGGCCCGCCCGTCGCGGTGCGGCCGGCGCGTCTGAGGAGCGCAGTGACGCGCGCGACGACTTCCTTGGGGCTGAACGGCTTGGTGACGTAGTCATCGGCGCCGAGCTCGAGGCCCGAGATCCGATCGGATTCCTCGCCGCGCGCGGTGAGCATGATGATCGGAATGGACGCGATCGCCGGATCGGCGCGCATCGCCTGACAGACGATCAGGCCGTCCATGCCCGGAAGCATGAGGTCCAGGATCACGAGGTCCGCCCCGCCCTTGCGAAGCTTCGGCAGCACCTCGGTGCCCGAGGTGATGCGCTCGACGCGATGGCCGGCCTTCTCGAGATAGTGCGCGAGCAGCGCCGCGATATCGACGTCGTCTTCGACGACAAGAATGTGGGACATGTCCGAGAAGCGGTGCGTCGCCCTGTGCGCGACCGCTGCTGAGTATACCCGTGTGACTGTCCTGCGCATCCGGACGCAGTGCACGCGTTAGAGGACAGTCGGCGGCGACCTCGGCTGCACGAACCTCAATAAATGAGCATTTAGCCCGTATTTCGCGTGGCACCGCGTTTGGAGAGGTACGGCGCAACCGGCGGAAGGTCATGCCGGAGGGAGAGCGACATGACGACCATTCAATCTCGGATGCACGCACGCAACACGACGCCATGGCTCGGCGCGCTCGCCGCCGGAGCGCTGCTCGTCACGGCGGGATGCAGCGATGGCCTCGCGGCGCGCACGAACGCGCAACCGGTGGCGGCGAACTCGGCGGCGCAGGCCACGACGACGCCGGCAGGATCGCCGATTGTCGTGAGCTGCGAGCCGCAACAGCGAACGCTGGTGCGCCCGGTGATGGTGAATGGCGCCGCCGTCTCGCAGGTCGAATGCATCACCGACGGCGCGGCGCTCGCCGCGACGACGGCGCTGCCGACAGCCGGCTACGCCGCGCCGGTTCCCGTGACGTATCGGCAGGCGGCTACCGGCGGTGACGCCGGTGCGCTACGTTCCTGCTGACGATCTGCCGGACGCGCGCGTGATACCCGTGTCGCAGCCCGCGACCGTCGCGCGCACGGTGCCGGCGCGGCAGGTCGTCTATAGCGAGCCGATCAAGCCGAAGCGCACGGTGAAGAAGAGCGCGATCATCATCGGTTCGTCCGCGGGCGCCGGCGCCGGTATCGGCGCGGCGGTTGGCGGGAAGAAGGGCGCGCTCATCGGTGCGGTCATCGGCGGCGGCGGCGCGACGCTGTGGGACCAGATCACGCGGCGCGATAGCGCCTCTTCGCAGCTCGCGACTCATCACGGCCGGCAGGGATTTCGTCCCTGCCGGCCGTTGTCATTTCGAGCCTGCAAAATTGTCTGACTGCCACCTGTTTTGCACCTTCCTGTCACGCGAAAACGTTGATTGACCACAGCTCGTGCCGGACGATAGAATTCCCGCTTCCATTTGCCTGGTTTCAGGCAATTCTGCACGTTGACCACTGGGGAGGATCAATGAAGCGAAGTGCTGGCCTGTTTGGCCTGCTCGCGCTCGGTACTGTTGTCATTCGCGTCGAGCGCGGTGGCACAGGAAACGCGAGGTTCTATCGAGGGTATCGTCAAGGATACGTCCGGCGCGGTACTGCCCGGCGTGACCGTTGAAGCGCGCAGCGCCGCCTTGGTTGGCGCGGCGACCGCGACGACCGACGCACAGGGAATCTATCGGTTCCCCGCGCTGGCTCCCGGCATTTATGAAGTGACTGCCGTTCTTTCCGGGTTCCAGACTCATAAAGTCGCGAACATCCAGCTGCAGCTGGGACAAATCCTGAAAGTCGATGTCGCCATGACGGTCGGCGGCGTCGCCGAGAACGTCCAGGTGACGGCGGAATCGCCGATCATCGACGTCAAGCAGAATTCGGCCGGTCTCAGCATCCAGTCGGAGCTCATCGAGCGCATCCCGCGCGGCCGCAACTTCACGAGCGTCCTGACCTCGGCTCCTGGCACCAACCAGGAAGCGAAGGCGGGTCTCTCGATCGACGGCGCGACCGGCGCCGAGAACCGCTACATCATCGACGGCATGGACACGACGAACCTGCGCACCGGCGTCTCCGCCAAGCCCGTGCTGGTCGACTTCCTTCAGGAAGTCCAGGTGAAGTCGAGCGGCTACAACGCCGAGTATCGCGCCACGACGGGCGGTGTCGTCAGCGCGGTCACGAAGTCCGGCGGCAACGTCTACCATGGCGGCGCCGGCATCTACTACGGGAACGACGACTGGGCTGGCGCCGTGCGTCCAGCGATTCGTTTGAATCCCGCCAATCAGACCATCGCCGAATACACCACGACGCCGCGCGATCCTTCGTACAATGTCGACCCGATTCTCGACCTCGGCGGGCCGATCCTCCGCGACAAGGCCTGGTTCTACTTCGGTTATGGTCCGCAGCTGGTCAAGTCCGACCGCACGGTCGACTTCACGGCGAACAACCCGACTGGCCAGGCACGACGTTCAACAACGACAGCGAGGACCACAGCGTCAACTACACGGTGTCGTCGCAGCTGACGACCAACACCCGCGCGAAGTTCTCCGGCAGCAACCTGCGCCAGCTACGGCGGCTCGACGCTGCCGGCCAAGGAAGCCAACGGTACGAGCACGGCCAACCCGACGCTCTTTCCGAATCCGCTTCATACCAATGGCTACACTGACGCTTATGTTGGCGAGGTCGCGTGGGTAGTGACGCCGAAGTTCTTCGTCAACACGAACGTCGGCTATTTTGCCTACGACAACTTCCAGGTGACCGACACGCAGTTCTTCGACGAGCTGCGGCACACCTTCAGCAATTCGAACACGTGCACGGGCGCAGCCGGCAGCAGTGGTTGCCCGTTCCCCGAGATTCCCGCCTCGCTGCAGCAGCTCAACGGCTACGCTGACAAGCCGGCGAGCACGCGCAACGTTCGCGACAAGTTCGGCCGCATCGGCGTCAACGTCGACGGCACCTACTACGCGAGCTTCAAGGGCCAGCACACGCTCAAGGCCGGCGTGCAGTGGGAGCGTCTCAGCAACGACGTCCTCATTGGTGCGCAGGCGCCGACCGTTGCGATCAACTGGAATGCGTCACGAACGACCCTGGACGATCCGCCACGGCAGGTCCGCGGAACCTACGGTTACTACACCGTCTCGCGGACGTACACCGAGGGCAAGATTCACTCGAACAACGTGGGTTTCTTCCTCCAGGACGCGTGGACGCATCAGCAACCGGCTGACGCTGAATCTTGGCCTGCGCAGTGACGCAGAGACGATTCCGTCCTATCGGCCCGAGAATCCCAGCCTCGAGTTCGGCATCGGCGACAAGATCGCGCCGCGCGTCGGCTTTGCGTACGACATCAAGGGCGACGGTCAGTGGAAGGCCTACGGCAGCTGGGGCCTCTTCTACGACATCTCGAAGCTCGAGATGCCGCGAGGCGCGTGGGGTGCCGATCACTGGATCGACTATCACTACACGCTCGATTCGTACGAGTGGCCGTCCATCAACTGTGAAGGCCCGCAAGGCTCAGGCTGCGCCGGCAGGTTCATCGAGCTGGCCGATCGTCGGCACGTCTCGAACGATGCGAACAACAACCTGATCGATCCGAACCTCAAGCCGATCCGGACGCAGGAGTTCACGCTCGGCGTCGACCATGAGCTGACGCGCTCGATTTCGGTTGGTGTCCGCTACGCGCACAAGTGGCTCGACCGGACGATCGAGGACGTCGGCATCCAGGTCGCCGGCGTCGGCGAAGTCTTCATGATCGCCAATCCCGGATATGGCATCGCCGAATACACGCTGGCCGCGCAGTGCCCCGCCTGCCCGGCGCAGCCGAGAGCGCAGCGCGTATACGACGGCCTCGAGTTCCGTCTGCGCAAGCGCCTGTCGAACAACTGGTCGATGAACACCAGCTACACCTACAGCCACCTCGTCGGCAACTACTCCGGCCTGACGAGCTCGGACGAGAACAACCGCAACTCACCGAGCGTCGCGCGCTTCTTCGACGGCCTCTACATGTCGTTCGACGCGCACGGCAACCCGATCGAGGGCGAGCTGCAGACCGACCGGCCGCACTACTTCAAGGTGCAGACGACCTACGACCTGCCGTGGGGCACCGGCATCGGTGCCAACATCACTGGCGGCGAGCGGCACGTTGCAGCAGAGCACGATCACCTACAAGAGCGTGCCGGTATTCGACGACGCGCGCGGCAATATGGGGCGCACGCCGGTCTACAGCTTCACGGATCTCTTCGCGCAGCAGGACATCCGCATGAAGGGGCTGAGGTTCAACCTCGGCGTGACCGTGTTCAACCTGTTCGATCAGGACACGGTGACGCGCGTCTTCACGACGCGCTATCGTGACGCCATTTCCGGCATCACCGACACGCAGTTCTTCCAGGGCTTCGACGTGCAGCAGCTCGCGGCGGCCACGAACCTCCGGCCGGACGCGCGCTTCAACCAGGCTGATCAGTACCTCGGCGCGCGCACGATTCGCGTCCAGGCGCGGTTCAGCTTCTAGTCGCGATCAAGGTACGATGGGCGGGCTCGCAAGGGCCCGCCCTTTTTTTGTGTCCAGACGATCCCCACGCTCACGACCCCGGACGACGTCGGCATCCTCGAGTGACGCCTCGTGGACGGCGTTCGCCGTCGCGATACTCCTGGCTGCGACCGCCTTCGCCTACGCGACGAGCTTTGCTGGCGTGTTCGTCTTCGATGACGAGCCGGCGATTGTCGAGAATCCGCATATCCGAGCGCTGTGGCCACCGGCGGCGGCGATGACCGCACCTGCGGGGACGACGTTGTCGGGCCGGCCTGCGGCGGCGCTGACATTTGCCGTCAACTACGCTCTTGCGACTGACGAATCGCGGGACGTATTCAGCTTGCCGCCGTCCGCTTCGACAGTCCAGGTCGAACGGTTCCTCCACAACGTGTGGGGATACCACGCTGCGAATCTGTTCATCCATCTTGGTGCGGCGCTCGCGCTTTTCGGCGTCGTCCGGCGCACATTGCAAACGTTTCCGCCTGGACGCGGCGTGCGTGAGCGAGCCTCCGTGCTCGCGCTTTCGTGCGCCGTGCTGTGGGCAGTGCACCCGCTGACGACTTCGGCGGTGACCTACCTCGTTCAGCGCGTCGAGTCGTTGATGGCGCTCTGTGTCCTCCTGACGCTGTATTGCAGCATCCGGGCGTGGAGTGGCAGCCGTTGGTGGATCGCTGCGGCGGTTTCTGCCTGTGCTGCCGGAATGGCGAGCAAGGAGTCGATGGTGGTGGCGCCATTGCTCGTCGTGATCTGGGATGCGGTGTTTTCCGCCGTCCAGCCCTGGCGCGAGATCCTGCATCGTCGCCGACTGCTCTATGCCGGACTCGCGGCGACATGGATTCTTCTTGCGGTGCTGGTTGCCGGTGCGCACCGGCCGGATGCCGCCGGCTTCGGCTTTGCTGAATGGCCGTGGTGGCGCTACCTGATGACGCAGTCGGGTGTCATCACTCACTACCTCCGTCTAGTCATGTGGCCGTCGCCGCTCGTCTTCGACTACGACTGGCGGCCATCGACTCTGCTGGCGAGCCTGCTGCCTTCTTTGCTCATCGGCCGTGCTGTTGTTCGTTGGAGCCGTGGCTCTCTATCGCCGGCGCCCACTGGGTTTTGCCATCGCCGCATTCTTCCTGCTGCTCGCGCCAACGTCGAGCGTGCTGCCTGTCGTCACGGAAGTGGCGGCGGAGCATCGCATGTACTTGCCTCTGGCGATGGCTATCGCTGTACTTCGTCATCGGCGCGTTTACCTACCTGCAGAATCGGCGCGTGTCACCGACCGTTGGATTGGTGGCCGTTGTCCTCATCGCGGTTGCGTTTGGCACGGTGACGTCAGGCAGGAACCGCGACTATCACAGCGCCGAGGGGCTGTGGCGGGACACGGTGAACAAGCGCCCGGAGAATGCCCGCGCGCGCCACAACTACGCGACGATCCTTCTCGCGAACGGGCGTATTGGCGAGGCCGAACAGCAGTTGCGCGAAGCGATTCGCTTGCGTCCGGACTATGCCGAAGCGCACGCGGCGCTGGGAGCGGCTCTCTGCGCGCAACAGCGATTTGCAGAAGGACTCGAGCATCTGAAGACCGCGCTGACGATAGCGCCAGACTTTGCCGGCGCGCATCAAAGCCTTGGCGAGGCCTATGCGTCACAGGGGCAGATGCGGCCGGCGCTCGCGGCGTACGAGCGTGCGTTGGCGCTACGCCCGACGACGTGATGGTGATGAACCGCATCGGTTGGATTCTTGCGACCGACGCTGAAGATTCGATCCGTAATGGCGCCAGGGCTCTGGAGCTGGGCCTGCGCGCCACGGCTCTGACCCGTGAGCTCGATGCGACTTCGCTCGATACGCTCGCCGCTGCGCAGGCCGAGATGGGGCAGTGGCAGCGCGCGGTCCACTCAGTCGCCCTGGCGATCGCGCGCGCACGCGCCGCTGGTGAGCGCGACTACGTTCCGGAGCTCGAAGAGCGCCAGCGGCTCTATCGACAGTCGCAACCGGCTCGATCGAACGTCCCAAAACGATAGACATGTGGATTAATATGCTTCGCGTTCCTCGCGGTCTTCAGGTCTTCGCATTGTTGTCGTCGAGCGTGCCAGTGGAACTGTTGAAGCGCGGCGAAATGCTAGAATGCCGCAGTGTTCCTCATCTCCTCAGCCCTCGCTCTGGGCTTTCTCCATGGTCTTGGTGCCGATCACCTGATGGCTATTGCGGCGTTGTCGGTCGGCGTCGCCGGCGACACACCCGCGATCCAACGCGCTCGCGCGCTCGGCGTGGCCGTACGCTTCGCCATCGGTCACGCGCTGCTGCTGGCGATTGGCGCCGGGGCACTCGTCGCCCTCGGCTGGTCGCTCCCGCTCGTCGTCGAACGCGGCGGGGAGATGCTCGGCGGCGTGTTGTTGATCGTCCTCGGAGCGATTGGCCTGTGGGGCGCGCTGTCAGGGAAGGTCTACGGCCACTCGCACACGCATGCGCAGGATGCCGTGGCGCACTGGCACCTGCACGTCGGCGACAAGTCGCGCCATCCGCTGCCGTCGGCGCACTCGCACCTGCCGACGATCCTCGGCGCCGCCTTCGCCGTCAGCAGCCTGCGCGCGCTGACGATGCTCGCCCCGTTCGGCGAAGGCCTGTCATCGTCACCGCTCTCCACGCTGCTGATGCTGATCGCGGTCTTCGCCGTCGGCATCCTGCTGTCGATGTCGCTCTTCGGCGTCGCCTTCGCCCGCCTGATGTCTGCCGCTGTCGCGGCAAGGCTTGGTCAGGGTGCTGCGATGGTGATGGCGTCGCCTCGATCGCGCTCGGGGGGATATTGGATGCTCTGGGCGTAGTGACGCCTCACCCGTAGCGCGCAACTTCAGTTGCGCGTCACGTGGTTCGTGGTTAGGTAACGCGCAACTAAAGTTGCGCGCTACGGGCGTCGTTACAGCTCCCTGACCCCGTGACTCCTCACGAGGTAATACGTCGCCACCACTGATACGAGCAGCCCGTTGATGCCGAGGACGACGGGGATGGGGAAGAAGCTGGCGGCGAAGCCGCTGACCAGGCTGCCAAGGGGCATCCCGCCGCGGAACGCCACCATGTAGATGCTGACGACGCGCCCGCGCAGGTGATCGGGGACGATCAGCTGCACGAGCGATGACGTCATCGAAAAGATCATGAGCAGGCCGGCGCCGTTGCAGAAGAGCAGCAGGCAGCTGAGCCAGTAGATCCGCGAGAACGCGAAGGCCGTGATCAGCGCGCCGCAGACCAGCTGAATCATGAGCAGCGCCAGGCCCATGTGCTTGAAGCGGCCCAGCCACGCGATGACCAGCGCGCCGGTGACGGCGCCCATCCCCGAGAACGCCATCATCCAGCTGAAGCGCCCGACGTCTCCGTGAAAGATCTCGCGCGCGAACACCGGCAGGAACGTCAGCAGCGGCAGCCCGAGAAAGGTCGTGATCGAGGCCAGGATCGTCAGGGCGACGATAGCCGGCTCGCTGCGCGCGTACTCGAAGCCGCCCTTGAGCTCGGTGACCATCGGTTTGCGATCAGCCGGTGGGATGTGCTTCAGCGACAGCGACATCAGCGCCACGATCACGATCAGGAACGACACGCCGTTCAGCGTGAAGCAGCCCGCCGCGCCGAGCGCCGCCATCGTGACTCCGGCAAGGAGCGGTCCGAAGACGCGCGCGAGATTGAACTGGATCGAGTTGAGCGCGATCGCGTTCGGCAGATCCTTCTTGTGGATGAGCGACGGAATCATCGCCTGATACGCGGGCCCGCCGAAGGCTTGCGCCAGTCCTGTCGTGAACGACAGCGCGAGGATGTGCCCGATGTGCACGCGTCCCTGAAAGACGAGGGCGGCAAGGGCGAAGGCCGTCGCCATCTGCACGAACTGCGACCCGAGGAGCAGCCGCTTGCGATCGTGACGATCGGCAATCACGCCGCCGACGAGCGTGAAGAGCAGGATCGGCAGCTGCCCGAGGAAGTCATCGAGCCCGAGATAGAAGGAGGAATTGGTGAGGTCGAAGACGAGCCAGCTCTGCGCGACCTTCTGCATCCACGTGCCGACGGTCGAAGAGAATGCGCCAAACCACAGCACCCGGAAGTCGCGGTAGGTGAAGGCCGCGAATGCGCGCTGGAGGGTGGGAGACCGTAATGTGGTCGATTGCCTGAGGCGTCGTAGACACGTGTCGAACCCATCAATCTTAACAGCTTGCCTGTCTGAGACTTACGCGGAGGCTTGACTATAGCGAAGAAAAAGCGAAAATACATTCCAGAGGTCGGCGGCGCGAAGGTCGCGACGCCGGCCTCGTGGTCATTCTGGTCATGCTGAGCGCTCGCTCGCACATCGAATCGCTGCTCAAAGCACGCAAGCTCGACGTCACGTTGACGAGCGAAGCGCCGCTGCGCTGGAGCATGCCCGGCGCGGTATCTGTCGAGGATCTCGCCAGCACTGGCGTGCCCTCGATCGATGCCGGGCTCGCCGGCGGTCTCCGACGCGGGCATCTCTCGGAAATCATCGGCGGCCGATCGTCGGGCCGGTCGACGGTTGTCTGTCGAGCGCTGGCGGCGGCCGTCTCGCGTGGTGAGCTCGTCGCGCTCGTCGACACCTGCGATCGCTTCGATCCGGAGCCGCCGCCGCATTAGGGCTCGATCTGTCGAACCTGCTGTGGATTCGCGAGCCGGCGATGCGTCGCGCGCGTTGAAGGCGATGAACCTCGTCCTGCAAGCCGGCGGGTTCGGTCTGGTCGTGCTCGATCTGGCCGATGTGGCGCCGCGAACCGTGCGGGCGCTGCCGTTCACGACATGGTTTCGCCTGGCGCGCGTCATCGAAGGCAGCGACACGGTGGCGTTGCTGATGGCTGGCGAGCATGTGGCGCGCAGCTCCGGCGGCGCGACGATCGCGATGCAGGAGATAGCGCTGCGCTCGCCGCGGCGAACCGCCACGAAACTGCAGGTGGTGGCCGGCGCCACGCACGCGCGCTGGCGCGGCAGCTCGGATCGCGAGCGCCTCCTGCGCGGCATCGATATCCAGCCACGCGTCATCGGGAGATAGCGTCGCGTGTCGCCGCTCTTCGCGTGCCTGCGTTCTCCGCGCCTTCCGGCTGCGGCTGTTGCCGTGGCGAAAGATTTCTCGCCACGGTTGCAGCGCTACGGCGACGACTCGGTCGTGCTCGATGTCGGCGGTTGGGCCGCCTGCTCGGCGAGCCGCCAATCATCGCCGAAGAACTGGATCGGGCGATGCGCCTGGCATCGAAGACGTCGCATCGGCATCCAAGAATAGTCCCGAGCATGCGATCGGCGTCGCCCCCACGCAGATCGCCGCGATGCTGTTGTCGTCGCGCGCCCGGGAGTGGCAGTCGCCACCGAAGACGTACCGGCGGCGCTGGCGCCTCTGCGGCTGGAAACGTTGCGGCATGTCGTGGCGGAGATACATGGTGGAACGCTTCGCCGTGGCGCCGCGGTGACACGCGCGGCGACATTCTGGGAATCAGCAGAGAAGGCGTTCGAGGTCGCAGAGCGCTGGGGGCTCACGACCATCGGTGAGTTTGCCGCACTGCCGGCGGGCGCGCTGGCGTCACGTCTCGGACAGGTGGGGAACGCGCTGCAGGGGATGGCGCGCGGAGTGGACGCGAGCCCGCTCGTTCCCGATCCTGATGTGCCGCGTTTCTTCGAGCGCGTCGAGCTCGAGTGGCCGATCGACGGCCTCGAGCCGCTGGCATTCGTACTGGCACGCCTCCTCGAACCGCTGTCGGCGTCGCTCGAGCGCGCCGATCGCGGCGCTGCCGCCATCCATCTCGAACTGCGGCTCGTCGATCGCTCCATGCATACGCGCGTGCTGCAACTGCCGGCCGCCATGCGCGACGCGAAGGTGCTGCGGACGCTGCTGGTGCTCGATCTCGAATCGCATCCGCCGCATGCCGCCATTGATATCGTCACGGTCGAAGTCGATCCGGCGCCGGGGCGCGTCATCCAGTATTCATTGCTCGAACGCGCGCGGCCGTCGGCAGAAACACTCGCGACGCTCACGGCCCGGCTCGACGCCCTCGTCGGCCAGTCACGGTGCGGGCAACCTGTGCTTCTCGATTCGCACGGTCCGGATGCGTTCGAACTGCGCCGCTTTGCGCCGGACGAACGTCGCGCCGCACAACCCGCTCTTCCCGGTCAGCCTCTCGCGCCAGTGACCGACGGCGCCGCGCTGCGCCGATTTCGGCCGCCGATTGCCATTCGCGTCACGGTCGAACGCGGCCGTCCGCGTTACGTGTTCATCGATCGCCGTGGGATGCCGGGCGGCACGGTCGAGCAATGCGCGGGGCCGTGGCGCTCGTCAGGCGCCTGGTGGAACGATCCGTCACGGCAATGGAATCGCGACGAGTGGGACGTGGCGCTGAGCGACGGCTCGGTCTGCCGGTTGTTCCAGGCACGCGACAGCGACCACTGGTTCCTGGAGGGGTAATTGACTAGCCGGGCCTCGGGATTCGGGGACTCGGCATCCGGTATCGGTAATCTGTGTTCTCCGTGGCTTGTGAATCCGTGGCCTATATAGAACTGCACGCCGCCTCCGCATTTTCTTTTCTCGATGGCGCATCGCTGCCCGAGGCGCTCATCGACCGTGCCGCCGCGCTGGGCTATCCCGCGGTGGCGCTGCTCGATCGCGACGGCGTGTACGGGATTCCCCGATTCCATCAGGCGGCGACGCGCGCCGGACTGAAGGCGATCGTCGGCGCCGAGCTCACCATCGCGCTCGGTCGAGCGCCGGCGCCTGACTCGCGGCGCCAGGCCGCTGCCCCGCGGCCGCTGACGCCGGACCCATTCGTGCTCAGGCTGCCTGTGCTCGTCTCGTCGCGTCAGGGCTATCAAAACCTCTGCCGCCTCGTGACGCGCATGAAGTTGTCGGCGCCAAAAGGCGAGGGCGTGCTCTATCTCGACGAGCTCGATGGCGCCGTTGGCGGCCTCGTTGCGCTGGCTGGCCGCGCCGTCGTCAACGGATCGCGCTACGGCATGGGCGGCCTCGTCGATCGTCTCGTCGGGATCTTCGGAGCGAAAAATGTCTGCATCGAGCTGCAGCGGCACCTGCTGCGCGATGAGGAGGCGGACAATCACACGCTTCGCGATCTCGCGTCCGCGTTCAGCCTGCCGATCATCGCCAGCAACGGCGTGCGTTTCGCCGATGTTCCCGATCGGCCGTTGTACGACGTCCTCACCTGCATCCGTCACAAGACGACGCTCGAGCATGCGGGCCGGCGTTTGAGCTGGAATGCGGAACGATATCTGAAGTCGCCCGAGGCCATGGCGCGGTTGTTCGTCGATCTGCCGGACGCCATTGCCGGCACGCGCGAGCTCGCCGATCGCCTCGAATACTCGATGACGGATCTCGGCTACCGCTTTCCCGAGTATCCGGTGCCGCCGGGTGAAACGATGGCGTCGTTCCTGCGCAAGATGACACAGGCCGGGGCGAGCGAACGCTATCGGCCGTATCACGATCGCGCACGCGCGCAAATCTCGCGCGAGCTGAACCTGATCGAGAAGCTCGATCTCGCCGGCTATTTCCTCATCGTCTGGGACATCGTCAATTTCTGCCGCCAGGAGGACATCCTGGTGCAGGGCCGCGGCTCGGCCGCCAACAGCGCCGTGTGCTACAGCCTCGGCATCACGGCGGTGGATCCGGTCGGGATGGATCTGCTGTTCGAGCGCTTTCTCTCGGAAGAGCGCGGCGAATGGCCGGACATCGATCTCGATCTGCCGAGCGGCGATCGGCGCGAGCGCGTCATCCAGCACGTCTATCAGAAGTACGGCAAGCATGGCGCGGCGATGACCGCCAACGTCATCACCTACCGCGGCCGCAGCGCCGCGCGTGAAGTGGGGAAGACGCTGTCGCTCGACGCCGACGAGATCGATCGGCTGACGAAGGTGATGAATCGCTTCGAGTGGGTCGATCCGCAGGAAACCATCGACCGCAACCTGCGCGATGCCGGCATCGACGGCAGCCATCCAGGCACCAGGCGGTTCGTCGAGTTGTGGCTGCGCATCCAGGATCTGCCGCGGCATCTCGGCCAGCACTCCGGCGGCATGGTCATCTGCCAGGGCCGCCTCGATACGGTCGTGCCACTCGAAAACGCCAGCATGCCCGACCGCGTCGTCGTGCAGTGGGACAAGGATGATTGCGCCGACATGCGGCTCGTCAAAGTCGATCTGCTCGGCCTCGGGATGATGGCGGTGCTCCAGGATGCGTTGACGCTGGTCAATGGCCGGGACTCGGGGCTCGCGGTTAGGGACTCGGGGCTCGGGGCTCGGGGCTCGGAGAAGCCAGAGCCTCTCCCGAACTCCGAACCTCGAACCCCAGCCCCGACCCCGAGCCCCGAGCCCCGATCGTCGACCTCGCGCATCTTCCTGCCGATGATCCGGACGTTTACCGGATGCTTCGGGAAGCCGACACGATTGGTGTCTTCCAGGTGGAATCGCGGGCGCAGATGGCGACGCTGCCGCGGCTGCGCCCGGCGAAGTTCTACGACATCGTTGTCGAAGTGGCCATCATCCGCCCCGGGCCGATCGTCGGCAACATGGTGCATCCGTATTTGAAGCGGCGGCAGAACCTGGAGAAAGTCGTCTATCCGCATCCCTCGCTCGAGCCGATCCTCAAGCGCACGCTGGGCGTGCCGCTCTTTCAGGAGCAGCTCTTGCGCATGGCGATGGTGGCCGCGGGCTTTTCGGGCGGCGAGGCCGAGGAATTGCGACGAGCCATGGGCTTCAAGCGATCCGAGAAGCGCATGAAGCAGCTCGAAGTCCGCCTGCGGGAGGGCATGGCGCGGCAGGGCATCGTCGATGCCGCCGCCGAAGAGATCATCAGATCGATCACCTCGTTCGCGCTGTACGGTTTTCCCGAGTCGCATGCCGCGAGCTTTGCGCTGCTCGTGTATGCCAGCGCCTACCTCAAGGCGCACTACCCGGCGGCGTTTTATACGGCGCTCCTCAACAACCAGCCGATGGGGTTCTATCATCCGGCAACGCTCGTCAAGGACGCGCAGCGGCGCGGCGTGCGTTTCTCGCCCATCGACGTGCAGGTGTCGGACCTCGAGTGCCGCGTCGAGCCTGACGGCCGGGTCCGGCTCGGCCTGATGTATGTGAACGGATTGCGGGCGGAAGCAGGGCGGGCGATTGCCGAAGGCCGGCGCGCGACGGTCGGGCAGAAGCACGATCCGCCCTTGCTGCGCTGTCCCAAATGCGGCTGTGACGATCGCTCGATGATCGAGGACACGCCGAATGCGACGCTCTTCTGCAACATCTGCGCGCACGAGTGGGACCAGCAGCGAGCCGCGCCCGTTTCGCAGGTGCCGCCACCGCGGCGGGCAGCGCTATTCGTCTGTTGACGATCTCGTCGCTCGTACCGGCGTACGGCGCGACGAACTGACGACGCTCGCCGAGATCGGCGCATTGAATGCGCTCGGGCACGATCGCCGGAGCGCGTTATGGCAGATCGAGCGGGCGATTCGCGCGCCAGGCGAGATGTTCGAGCGTCTCGAGGGTGTCGATGAGGAGCCAGCGTCGTCGCCGCTGCGGCCGATGACGCCAGTCGAGCGCGTGCGCGCGGATTATGCCGGCACGAGCCTGACCATCGGCGCCCACCCGATGGCGCTCTGCCGCGGCGAGCTCGCACTGCGCGGCGTGCTGCGCGCGAGCGATCTGGCCGGCGGCCGCTCGGGACGCCGGGTGCGTGTCGCCGGGGCCGTCATCACACGTCAGCGTCCCGGCACCGCGAAGGGCTTCGTGTTCCTGACGCTCGAGGATGAAACCGGGATCGCCAACATCATCGTCCGGCCCGATCTTATTCAGCGACGATCGCGCGACCGTCATCGCCGCCTCTTATCTGCTTGTCGAAGGCACTCTTCAGATCCAGGACGGCGTGACGTCGATCAAGGCCGAGCGATTCCAGGCACTGTCGACGGATGCCCCAACGCCGCAATCGCACGACTATCGCTAAGCTCAGCTGTGGCGGTCCACCCGCATTTGGTCGAGCTCTGGCCTGACGATTGCACTTCCTTCCCCCAACGCGCCTGAACGGTTCGTCAGGCGCCCATTTGGAGGCTCAGCCGTTGCCAGTGGGCAAGCGGCTTCCCATGCAAAATTTGAAAACGCCCGCCCTGGGGGCATTGGTCACCTGCCTTCTCGCAGTGGCCGGCTGCCATCCGCCAGTGAAGTCGACATTGCCTGGACCGCCGACGCGGACCCAGCTCGCGGAGCTGTGGAGTGAGCCGGCGGCAGCTCGCGATCTCTTCTGGGGAGTGGGTGGCAAAGGCCTCGCCCCCGATCCGGTGGCCACGTATACCGTCATCGAGATCAAGCAGGGCGGATTCAGCCGCGGCTATACGGTCACGGGACCGGGCAAGCGCGAGTGGAGCGTCAAGTTTCCGCCGGAGGCGCCAACAGAAGTCGTGGCGTCGAGAATTCTCTGGGGCGTCGGATATCACCAGCCTCCTGTCTACTACGTGCAGCGGTGGCAGGCTGACAAAGCGACGCAGCCGAACCCGCAATTGCCGGCGCGGTTCCGGGAAAAGGATCCGGCGCTCAATGGCGGCATCGAAGACACCGGCATCTGGTCGTACTACCAGAACCCGTTTGTCGGTACGCCGCAGCTGCGCGGGTTGCTCGTCCTGCAGGCGATGCTCGGAAACTCCGATCTCAAGGACGAGCAGAACGCCAAATACAAGCTGCGCCGGCCGTCTGAAGGGGCGGGCACGTGGTACGTCGCGCGCGATCTCGGCCAGACTTTCGGCCGCACCGGCGTTCTCGACGCGCCGCGCGGCGACGTCGACGTCTTCGAAAAGACGCCGTTCATCACCGGCGTCGTCAACGGCCACGTCACCTTCGACTGGCGTGGCCGTCACGATGCGCTCTTCAACGACATCACGCCGGCCGATGTCAGGTGGATCTGCGCCAGGCTGCAGCGCCTGAGCGATGCGCAGTGGCGCGACGCGTTTCGCGCCGGCGGCTACCCGCCGGAAGATACCGCCCGTTTCATTCGCCGCCTGAAGCAGAAGATCGCCGAAGGTCTTGCCCTCAAAGGATAGCGAATGGATACCTTGCCAGATCTCGCGGCGGTTCCGATGCACGAAATTCGCGACGCGCTCGTCCGGTTGCCGCTGGCAGCCCTGCTCGGCGCCGCGCTCGCTCTGCGCCCGAAGCTCAAGGGCACGCCGCCGCGCATGCCGGCAGTGGTGCAGACACAGATCATCCTCTCGGTGGTCGGCGCCATCATCATGCTCGTTGTCGGCGCCAGCCTGGCGCGCGCCTTCGGCATCGTCGGCGCCGCGAACCTGATCCGTTATCGCTCCAAGATCGACGATCCCAAGGACGCGGTCGTGATGCTGGGCGCGCTTGCCGTCGGGCTCGCCTCGGGCGTCGGGCTCTATGCGCTGGCGACCTTCTCGACGGCCTTTCTCATGCTGGCGCTCGGGATCATCGAGTCGTTCGAAAAGGGCGTGAAGAAGTTCGACCTGACGATCAAGGACGGCGAGAAGACGGACGACCTGCGCGACAGCGTGGAGCGGATCTTCAACCGCTTCAAGCTCGAGTACCAGCTGCGCGCGTCGGCGGAAACCGAGCTCGCCTACGAGGTCACATTGCCGCTCGACGTCGAGCGCGACATGGTCACCGATGCCATCCTTCGACTCGATCCCGAGGGCAAGGCGGCGGTCGACTGGTCAGAAAAAAAGAACAAGGCAAAATAGCAACGTGAAGCTCATCATCCAACCAGACGACGGCGTGACGCCGCTGCTGCAGGCGGTCAAGCGGGCCAAGCGATCTATCGACATCGTCATCTTCCGCTTCGATCGGCCGGAGCTGGAGAAGGCGCTCGAGGCGGCGGTGTCGCGCGGCGTAACCGTGCGTGCCTTGATCGCCCATACCAATCGCGGCGGCGAGAAGAACCTGCGCAAGCTCGAGATGCGCCTTCTCGCGGCCGGCGTCATCGTCGCGCGCACCGCCGACGATCTGACGCGCTATCACAGCAAGATGATGGTGATCGACGACACGCTCTACGTCCTCGGCTTCAACTACACCAGGCTCGACATCGAGAAGAGCCGAAGCTTCGGCGTCGTCACCGCCGACAAGCGCCTGGTGAAGGAGGCGTGCACGCTCTTCACGGCCGACTCGACGCGGCAGCCGTATACGCCCGGGCACGATCGCTTCGTCGTCAGCCCCGAGATGCGCGCGCAAGACGCTCACGGATTTCATCTCCGGGGCGCGCAAGCAGCTGCTCATCTACAACATCAAGATCTCCGACCGTATGGCGCTTGCGCGCTCTAGCCGAGCGGCGCAAGGCCGGCGTCGAGATCCGTGTCATCGGCAAAATCGACAAGGGACTGGACGGCGTCGCCACCCGGCCGCTGGCTGGTCTGCGCCTGCACGTCCGCGCCATCATCCGCGACGGAACGACCTTCTTCATCGGGAGCCAGAGCTTGCGCAAGCTCGAGCTCGATGGCCGCCGCGAAGTCGGCGTCATCATGCACGACAGCAAGGCGGCGAAGAAGATGATGGCGGTGTTCGAGCAGGACTGGACCGACAGCGCGCCGCGCGAGGCGAAGAAAGTCGGAAGAGCCTATTCCTGTTTCCGCCGCTCGATGACGCCGGAGTCGATGACCGCACCGGTCCGGGAAATCGCGTTGAAGAAGAGCTGATCGCCGTCGATTTCGGCGACGAGAAAGGCCAGATCGGTATCGAAGCCGACGGCCGTCAGCCCGGTGCTCTTGTCGATGTCTCCCCGCCGCAGCTTGCCGCCAGACCCGGTCACGAAGTGGGTGATGCCCTTCTGAGGCTTGATCCGCTCGTAGAAGTGATCGTGGCCGGCAAAGACAACGCTGACGCCGCCGCTGAGGAAGAGCGGCTCGAGGACCGTTGCCAAATCCGAATGCGAACCGTGGCGGCCGCCTGACGAGTACAGCGGGTGATGGAAGTAGGGAATCTTCCAGTCTTCTCCCGCGCTCGCCAGCTCCTTCTGGAACCATGCGGTCTGTGCCGGCGTCAGGTAGTCGGTTTCGAGCGCGAAAAAGCGCACGCTGGCCCTTGGCGCCTTGAACGTGTAATAGGTCTTGCCGTCCATGTTGAAGAGGGCGTAGCGCGCCTGGCCGCGGTCGTCGTGGTTGCCGAGCGAGGCGTAGAACTTGATGCCCTTCGAGAGGAGGGCCTTGTACGGCTCCTCGAACTTCTTCTTCATGTCCTGCGGCCGCTCACCGCCGTAGATGTTGTCGCCTACGGTGATCACGAGCTCGAAGGGAAATCGCTCCTGCACCTTGGCCATCTGCTCGCCGAGCTGATACTGGACCCGATCGCCGGTACCAAAATCGCCGAGCACCGCGAACTTGAACGAGCCTTCACGATTGGGCAGCGGGATCGCCGGCTGCGGCGCCTGGGCTTCGATCCGGGACGCCCCGGGCAGAGCCGCGGCGAGGCAGAGCAGAGAGATGGCGAGCAGTGCGGCCGGAAGAGCGCGCGAAGTCCTCATGGTGAACAGGTCTACTTCGGCACCGCGCCTGTCATGTAGTCGACGATGATGTGCGCGTGCACGTCGAGGAGGATGAGCGTCGACTGGATGAAGCGGTACTCGAGTTCTTCGGGCAGCTGCGGCAGCGCCCGCAGGACCTGCGGCGGGACGCTGGATAGCGGGATGGTGTCGGGGTAGCGGCCGTTGACGACGAGCTTCACCGATTCGCCCGGGTTCTCTTCCGCCACGGCCATTCGCAGCTTTTTGCCGTCCGGGCCGTTGAACAGTCCCGCGAGGAGCTTGCGCAGCACCGGCCGAACATCACTCTCGAAGATGTCACCAGCGCGCTGGTTCTTCCGCGCTTGCTGAATGAGGCGGCCGAGATCGCGCTGGTACTTGTCGATCATCTCGGGCGTCGCGTCTCTGGGCACCGGGGTGAGGGTCTTCTCGAGAGTACGATGGAGCTCGACGTATTCGTTGATCTCCTCCTGGAACTCCGCGATGGCCTTGGCGTTCGGATTGACCCGCTGCGGGGTGGCCTGCGGGGCGTCGTCGGATCTGGCCGGCGCCGCCGGCACGACGGTCATGAACGCCGACAACGCCGCTGTCGCGAGCGGCAGCAGGCGGGAAGTGCTCAGATGGGGCAGGATTCCGAGCATGAGGTCCTCCGGCTGTCAGCCGCGATAGTTGCCGAACTGGAGCGCGACGCCGAAGTCGTGCTCGCGCAGGACGCGAATGGCTTCCTGCAAGTCGTCCTTCGAGGACGACGAGACGCGAACCTGATCGGCCTGGATCGCCGCCTGCACCTTCTTGAGCTTTCGATCCTTGAGGAACTTCACGATCTCGCGCGCGGCATCCGCCGGGATTCCCTGTTGCAGCGTAATGACGCGGCGGACCGTGTCGTTGGCGGCGCGCTCGATGTCGCCCGGCGTGAGGTTCTTGGTCGGCACGCCACGCCGCACCATGCGGCTCTGGAGAATTTCCCAGAGCGCGGTCATCTTGAAGTCGTCGTCGGCGGTCAGCACCAGCGTGTTGTCGGTGCGGTTGAGCTCGATCGCGGCCCGCGAGCCCTTGAAGTCGTAGCGTTGCGCGACCTCTTTGCGGGCCTGATTGACGGCGTTGTCGACCTCCTGGAGATCGACGCCGGACGTGATGTCGAAGGATACTGGTGTGGCCATCGGTAGCGGACTACGACGCGCGACCCCGCAGCTCGCGAACCTTCCGGCCCACGCGCAGCGAATTTTCGAAGATGGCGCCGACGCGCAGGCCGCCCGGCAGGCGATGCCGGGCGATGGCGCCGAGGCCGGCAGATGCGATACATCCGCACTGCGAGCAGTCCGGGTTGCCGCCGAACTGGCACGGCGAGATCGGCCGCTTGAAGTCCGCCGACACGCACGTCGTGGTCAGCGCGAATACGCAGTCGCGAGGATTCTCGGGCGGATCCTCGTAGACCTTGATCATGCCCTCGGGCATCTGCAGCTTCGGGAAGACTCCCCGCAGGTGCATGAGATCGCCAACCACGCGCGCGCGGTCCTCCGGGCGCAGCTGCTCCTCGGACACTTCGCCAATCTGCGGCGTATAGAGGCTGACCCAGATCGAGCGTACGTTCTTGTTCTCCGACCAGAAGCGAATGAACTCTTCCAGGTAGCCGTCGCGGCGCACCTGCTGCCGCGTCACGGTGCAGTGCACGGTGATCTGGTGCCCTTCGATGTGCTTGAGGATGCGATCGTAGGTTGCAGGCGTGCGGCGGACGTCGTGCTCGGGCTGCAGTCCGTCGATCGACACGACGAGCTGAAGCCGGCGCAATCCTGCCCACTCGATGGGAATCGGCCGAACGGCGCTCGTGACGAGCTGCGAGTAGATGCCGCGCTCGGCGAGGCGCGGAAGAATCGTGTTCAACTCGCGGAAGCGCACCAGCGGCTCGCCACCGACGATCGAAAGATGCAGCGGCTTGTGCTCGTCGACGAGCTCGAAGAACTTCTGGACCAGCTCGTCGCCCTTGTAGTCGCTCACCTGGCGCAGCGTGACGCCGCCACCCAGATGCTCGTCACCGTAGGCGTAGCATCCCGGGCAGCGCAGGGGGCACTCGCGCGTAATCTCGATGGAGAGTGAGGGCTTGTAGCCGGCGAGGATGCGTCCCCACGCAGTGAAAATACCTTCCATCTGCAAACTATACCAAGAAATGCTGAATGCTGAAGTTGCTGAATGCTGAAGTTGAATGCTGAAATGAATACGCGAAGTTCATGCTGAAGTCAGCACCCAGCATGAAGCATTGCTTGTCTGTGTTGTAATGAGCGTCGGGATGATTGAGAAGCGCCGGTCGAGAATCCAGGGGTGGGGCGTCTTCGCCACTCAGCCGATCAACAAGAACACGCGCATCGTCGACTACGCGGGCGAGAAGATCACGAACCGCGAGAGCTTGAAACGCGAGGTCCGCTACCTCAAGCAGGGCCACATCTGGTGCTTCAAGCTGAATCGCCTGTACGCGCGTGATGCGGCGGTGGGCGGCAACGTCGCACGCTACATCAATCATTCGTGCCGGCCCAACTGCTACGCGCAGGTCATCGGCCAGACGATCTGGATTCGCGCCGCGCGCAACATCCGCCGCGGCGAAGAGCTGACCTACGACTACTGGACGGAGGGAGCGGCGTCGATCAAGTGCCGATGCCGTCCCGACTGCAAGGTCACGCTCTGATGCGCGTCCTCTACCTGCACGGCTTCGCCTCGTCAGCGCAGTCGTCGAAGGCGCGGTTCTTCCGCGACGAAGCTGCGCGCGCACGGCGTCGAGCTCGTGACTCCGGATTTCAACGAGCCGGACTTCTCCACGCTGACGGTCACGCAGAATGCTCGCGCAGGTCCGGGCTGAAATCGACATGACGCGCCGGACCAGTCGCCCTGATCGGTTCGAGTCTCGGCGCATTCGTCGCGGTCAATGCCGCGGCGCGGGAGCCTGACCGGGTCGATCGCATGATCCTGCTGGCGCCGGCGCTCGACTTCGGCGGCAACCGGATGCGCGATCTCGGCGATCGCGGGCTGGACGAGTGGCGCCGCACCGACACGCTCCAGATCTTCCACTACGGTTACGGCCGGCTCGTGCCCGTGCGCTACGAGCTGTATTCGGACGCGACGAAGCTACGACGCGTTCAACGCCGGCGTCGAGCAGCCGGTCCTGATTTTTCAGGGCACGCGGGATACCGCAGTCGATCCGGCGACGGTGGAGCGCTGGGCGACTGCGCGCTCGAACGTCGAGCTCCACCTTCTCGACGACGATCATCAGCTGCTGAGCAGCCTCGACCTGATCTGGACCGAGTCGGCCCGGTTCCTCGGTATCGCCGCGCCGTAGCGTCAGCGCGACGCTACCGCCACCGCTCTCGCCTTCAGGGCGCGGTGCTCCCAGGCGGAACACCTTCTGCGACGGCCTCTTGATCGCGTTGCGCGTGTCGACGATCAAATCGGCCTCGGCTACCATCGCTTCGTAGTCGAACGACTTGTGATCGGTGACGACGACGATGCAGTCGTACTTGCCGAAGTCGACCGCGGCCCGGCGTCGACGCGCCTTGATGTCGAAGCGGCCCGACCACTCGCGCCCGTGCACTTCAGGCACATGCGGATCGACATAGGAAACGTCGGCGCCGCGGGCGTGGAGCAGTCCCATGACATCGAGCGCCGGCGACTCGCGCATGTCGTCGATGTCGCGCTTGTAGGCCACGCCGGCGATCAGGATCTTCGACCCGTTGATCGCCTTGCGCTTGGTGTTGAGCGCCTCGGCAATCTTGTCGACGACGTAATGCGGCATGCCGCCGTTGATGTGGCCGGCGAGCTCGATGAATCGGGGATCGAAGCCGCTCTGCTTGGCCTTCCACGACAGATAAAACGGGTCAATCGGGATGCAATGTCCGCCGAGGCCCGGGCCCGGGATAGAAGGCCATGAAGCCGAACGGCTTGGTCTTGGCCGCGTCGACGACTTCCCACACGTCGATGTCCATCCGGTCGCACATCAGCGCCAGCTCGTTGACGAGGCCGATGTTGACGGCGCGGAACGTGTTCTCGAGCAGCTTGACCATCTCGGCGACGCGCGTCGAGCTGACCGGAACGATGGTCTCGATCGCCGAACCGTAGAGGGCGCTCGCGAGCTCGACGCAGGCAGGCGTCAGGCCGCCGACGACCTTCGGCACGTTGTGCGTCTGGAACGTCGGGTTGCCCGGGTCGACGCGCTCGGGAGAGAACGCGAGAAAGAAATCGCGTCCGGCCTTCAGGCCCGTCGCCTCGAGCAGCGGCTGCACCACTTCGTCGGTCGTGCCAGGGTAGGTGGTCGACTCCAGGCAGACGAGCAGCCCTGGATGCAGGTGCTCGGCAATCGACTCGACCGCCGAGACGATGTAGGACATGTCCGGGTCCTTCGTCTTGCGGAGGGGCGTCGGCACGCAGATGTTGATGGTGTCCAGCTCCTTGACGACGGAAAAGTCCGTCGTCGCATCGAGCTTGCCGCTGCCGGTCAGCGCCTTGACGTCGGCGGTCGAGACGTCAGGAATGTAGGACCGGCCTTCGGCGATGGCCTGGATTTTGCGGCCGTCGAGATCGATGCCCGTCGCGTGGAACCCGGCCTTGGCCAGCTCGACGGCGAGGGGCAGTCCGACATAGCCCAGTCCAACGACGCCGGTCCGTGCGCGGCGGGTTTTGATTTTGTTCAGCAGATCGGAAGCAAGTGATGACATTGCGAGTTGGGCTCCTGTGAGGACACGCGCCGAGGACTTCAGCCTCAGCGCTGTCCTCCAGAATAGCCGACGGGAAGGTGAAAAGACCACACGGTGTCAGCCCCGGCTGATCCCGCACTCCTTGATTTTGTTCAGCAGCGTCTTGTAGCTGACGCCGAGGATCTGCGACGCCTTGCGGCGATTCCAGTGCACCTGTGTCAGCGTTTTTTCGATGAGCGCGCGCTCGGCCTTCATCGCCGCGGCCCTGCGCCACCGCTGCGAGCGAGCTGCGACGCCTCGTCGGCTGCCACCGGCTTCGCGCTTCGTCGGCCGTCGCCATCGGGTACGCTATCGGGCCCCGCGCCCTCGTTCTCGAGCTGCTCGGCTGCCGGCGGGCGCGACCGCCGCCGGTGCCGGCGCTGCCGGCGTCTCGACAACCGCGCTTGCCGCGCGCCGTCGCACGCGCGCATGTTGCGCTCGATCTCGGAGAACACGAGCTGCTCGTCCTGGAGAATGACGAGGCGCTTGATCATGTTCTCGAGCTCGCGGATGTTGCCCGGCCAGTCGTACGGTCTGAAACAGCTGCGCGCAGCCGCGGGCTCAACCGCGGCGGCGGCCGCTTGTACTTGCGCGAGTAGCGCGCGATGAACGACTCGACCAGCGTCGGAATCTCGTCGCGGCGCTCGCGCAGAGGCGGCACCGTCAGCTCGATGACGCGCAGGCGGTAGTAGAGGTCCTCGCGGAAGTCGCCGCTGACCAGCATCTTCTCGAGGTCGCGGTTCGTCGCGGCGACGACGCGGACGTCCACCTGCACGCGCTTGTTGCTGCCAAGCTTGGTGAACTCGGCGTCCTGCAGCACGTGCAGCAGCTTGGCCTGCAGCGCCGGCTTGATCTCGCCGATCTCGTCGAGCATCAGCGTGCCGCCGTCCGCCTGCTCGAACTTGCCGATGCGCGCGGCCGCGGCGCCGGTGAACGCGCCCTTCTCGTGGCCGAAGAGCTCGCTCTCGAGCAGATCGGCGGGCAGCGCGGCGCAGTTCACCTTGACGAACGGGCGGTTGCGGCGCGTCGAGTGCTGGTGGATGGCGCGCGAGACGAGCTCCTTGCCGACGCCGCTCTCGCCGCGGATCAGCACCGCGACGTCGCTGTCGCCGACCTGCTCGATGACCGTCGAGATGCGCCGCATGCTGTCGCTCGTTGCCCCAGACCGCCTGATCCTCGTCGTCGGTGAGCTGCTGCCGCAGCTCGCTCAGTTCCGACACCAGCCGGTTCTTCTCGATCGCGTTCTTGATCGCGACGTCGAGCGCGATCTCGCCGAGGCCCTCCGGATCGTCCGGCTTGACGACGTAGTCGGTGGCGCCGGCCTGCACCGCTTCGACGATCGTCGACGCCTGGTTGCGGCCGGACAGCATGATGACCTGCGCCTCCGGCCGCGTCGCCTTGAGCGCGCGGAGCGTGGCCATGCCGTCGAGGCCCGGCATCATCACGTCGAGCAGGACCGCGTCGGGCGTGTCGGCTCTGCTTCATCGCGGCGAGCAGTTCGTCGCCGCGCGTGTAGCAGCGCGCCTCGTAGCCGCGCAGCGAGAGGAAAGTCCTCAGATACGACGCAAAGGCGGAGTCATCGTCCACGATGGCGATGTACTGCTTCACCTGGCGTTCGGCAGCGTTGTCACGCGAGCTCGGTCAGTCCGCTGGACGGTCGATCGTCGGAAATCGTCAATGGCATGCACCGGCCGCTATCAAGACTCGTACCTCATCCTGGCGAGCTCGTCATTTCGCGCAGAAATGGGCACATTCCATCGAGTTGCGACCAATGCGAGCCTGCGAGGAAGTTGGTATCGCATGACTCAATTGTGTATTGATTCAAATCACAAGTGTATTGATGTGACTTGAGACAGCGACGATGAGCTCAGGTCCGGACTGCAGGTAGAGAATGACGGCGCTGGCCTTGCCGTCTTCGGCAGGGCTCAGGATCGCGTCCGCCGTGCGCCTCGATGATGCGGCGGGCGATTCGGCAGGCTCAGTCCGTTGCCGCCGCGCCACTCGTCGAACGTCACGAGCGAGCGCGGCGTCGAGCCGCGCAATCTCTCAATCCGCGACGGCTCGCCGAGCG
Organism: uncultured Acidobacteriota bacterium; assembly: GCA_963830815.1. Lineage (GTDB taxonomy): Bacteria > Acidobacteriota > Vicinamibacteria > Vicinamibacterales > 2-12-FULL-66-21 > DATBJJ01. The sequence continues at coordinate 48,940 of CAWHNN010000006.1, forward strand.
TGATTCGGATGGATGATCGTGCGCCGGCGCGCGTCCGCGACCCTACGAGCAGACGGTCGCTCAGTGACGAGCTCGCGTCGCAGCGCGTGCAGGAGCGAGACGAACGCGGCGCGCAACGCACGGCGTCGCCGTGAACGCGGACGCTGTCCGTCGACACTGACGTCGATGGCGAGCTCCGGTCGGGCAGATCCGGCAGGGCGGCGACCGCATCGGCGAGCGACGGTCTGCAGAATCGAGGTCGCTGCGGTTGAACGTCGCTTTGCCTGATTCGAGGTGCGACAGCTCGCTGACTTCCCGAGCAGAGCCGAGAGCCGCCCGCAGGATTCTCGGCTTCCTCGAGCAGGCGGCGCTGCATGTCGGACGGCGGACCGGCGCGATCCGTCAGCACCATGCGGATGTAGCCGGCGACGAGGGCTCAATGGCGAGCGGAGCTCATGCACCGCCAGTGAGAGGAGCTTCGGCAATCGGGTCGGTGCCGCAGCGACCGGACCGCAGTCATACCCGGATTGTAATTCAGCGTGCCGGGAAGCCCCGGGCAGGCTGAGGTGTTTACGTCAATGAGCGCGCCAGCAATACTATGGGCACGAGTAGTGAACGACACGGCTTCGAAGGGATAGACCATGCTGATCAGGCGCCCATCCGATATTCGATCGTCCGAGATCACCGACGAGCGGATCTACCTGCGACGCCGTGACTTCATGCGCCTCGCCGGCGGCGCCGCCGTGGCTGCAGCCGCGGCGCCCTGGCTCGTCGGGTGCGGCATGGATGCTCGCCGTTTCTGGCGACGCTGGCGTTCCGCAGACAGCACTCGCCGGATTCAAGCCGAAGGTCGTCACGACCGACGAGAAGTGGAACACGTTCGAGGAGATCACCAGCTACAACAACTTCTACGAGTTCGGCATGGGCAAGGACGACCCGGCAGCGCTACGCCGGACGGATGAAGACGAGCCCGTGGAAGGTCAAGATCGACGGCCTGTGCGCGAAGCCCGCCGAATATCTCCTCGAGGATCTCATCAAGCCGTTCGAGCTCGAGGAGCGCATCTACCGCCTGCGCTGCGTCGAAGCATGGTCGATGGTGATCCCCTGGGTCGGCATTCCGCTCAGCAGCATCCTCAAGCGCGCCGAGCCGACGCCAAAGGCGACGTTCGTCGAGTTCACGACGCTGCTGCGTCCCTCCGAGATGCCGGGGCAGAACGAAGCGAGCCTGCGCTGGCCGTACACCGAAGGCCTGCGCATGGACGAGGCGATGCATCCGCTGACGATCATGGCGGTCGGGCTGTACGGCAAGACGCTGATGAATCAGAACGGCGCGCCGATCCGGCTGGTCGTGCCGTGGAAGTACGGCTTCAAGAGCATCAAGTCGGTCGTCCGCATCCGCTTCGTCGACAAGATGCCGGCCACGGCGTGGAGCGACGCGAATCCCGAGCGAATACGGGTTCTACTCGAACGTCAACCCGCAAGTGGATCATCCGCGCTGGACGCAGGCGCGCGAGCGGCGCATCGGCGAGTTCGGCACGGCGCGCCGACGCTGATGTTCAATGGCTACGGCGACCAGGTGGCGTCGATGTACGCAGGGATGGATTTGAAGAAGTACTACTAAGAGAATCGCGGCTGGCGGCTCGCTGTTGGCGGTTGCGCCATTCAGCAGCCAGCAGCCAGCAGCCAGCAGCGACCAATGCTTTCCAAGTTCTCCAAGCCTCTCGTTTTCGTCGCGGCGCTCGCACCCTTTCTGTGGCTCGCTTTCCGCGCGCTGACCGGTCGGCTCAGCGTCAACCCGATCGAAGACATCACGCTGACACGGGCATCTGGGCGCTGCGGTTTCTGCTCGTCTCGCTGGCGATCACGCCGCTGCGGCGGCTGACCGGCTGGAACCGGGTCATCCAGTACCGGCGCATGCTCGGGCTGTTCGCGTTCTTCTACGCGACGCTGCACCTCCTGACTTACGTCGTTCTCGATCAGGGGCTGGCCTTCGAGTTCATCCTTCCCGACATCGTCAAGCGGCCGTACATCACGATGGGCATGATGGCGTTCATGCTGATGGTGCCGCTCGCGATCACGTCGACGAAGGGATGGATCCGCCGGCTGGGGCAGAAGTGGCAGCTGCTGCACCGGCTCGTGTACTTCAGCGCCATTGCCGCCTGCCTCCACTTCCTGTGGAAGGTCAAGGTGGTGATCGGCGAGCCGGTCTACTACGCCGTCATCCTGGCGTGTGCTGCTGGCGTTCCGGCTGCTGTGGCGGCTCCGGCCGACGGCCCGGCCGCGCCGGGCCGAGGCTGGGGTTTCCACTTCCTGAAAGTTCCCGGTCCGCCAGGCGGCTCTGCCGGAGGGCCATTCGGCGCTTTGCCTGCCCATTGACCCCCTGAGACTGCCCGTTGACCTGAAATTGGCTGCCCTGCCTCACCAAAACCGTTAGCATGCCCACATGCACAAGCCTATCAAGTACGTGGAGAAGGGCCTGACGTACGTCGCCAAGGGCGCGTGGGTCGCGTTTGACGCGCTCAACAACCTCAAGCCTGGCAACACGTTCACGCCGAAGTGGTCGGACCTGCCGCTGCAGAAGTCGCACCAGAAGGTCAAGCCGCCACTCGGCTGGCCGCGCGAGACCGACTCGCTCTGCCCGGTGTGCGTCCGCGAAGCGCGTCAGGAGATCCTCGACGGCAAGCGCGACTACAAGATCCTGCTCAACGAGAAGATCGGCGAGATCAAGGCGACGATCATCGAGCGCGACGGCAAGATCCTGATGGTGAAGGACTGCCCGCTGCACGGCCACTTCGAGGACGTCATGTCGAACGACCCGGCGTTCTTCAAGCACCTCGAGGACGTCTTTCCGGGCAGCGACATCCGCGCCCACAACGACGAGAAGCTGCACAACCACGGCAGCAGCACCATCAAGTACGGCCGCGGCTCGGTCCTGACGATCGACCTGACCAACCGCTGCAACATGATGTGCGACCCGTGCTTCATGGACGCCAACCAGGTCGGGTTCGTCCACGAGCTGTCGTGGGAAGACATCAAGACGCTGCTCGACAACGCCATCTCGATCAAGCCGCGAGCGGCAGATGTCGGTGCAGTTCTCCGGCGGCGAGCCGACGATGTCGCCGTACTTCCTCGACGCGGTGCGCTACTCGAAGAAGGTCGGCTACAACAGCGTCCAGGCCGCGACCAACGGCATCGAGTTCGCCAAGAGCCCCGAGTTCGCCAAGGCGGCGGCCGAGGCCGGGTTGCGCTACGCCTATCTGCAGTTCGACGGCATCGGCAACGCCGCCAACTCGCATCGTCTCGTCGGCAACCTGTTCGACGTCAAGCTGCGCGCGATCGAGAACCTGCACGCCGCCGGCGTCGACATCGTGCCGGTGACGACGATCGTCAACGGCGTCAACAACGAGCAGGTCGGCCGCATCGTCCAGTTCGCGCTCGACAACCCGAAGAAGATCAACTTCCTGTCGTTCCAGCCGGTGTCGTTCACCGGCCGCGACGAGCTCGTCACCGACGAGCGGCGGGCGGCGCAGCGCTACACGCTGTCGCACCTCGCGCACGACGTGAAGAATCAGACCGGCATCGGCGAGCCGGTGCGCGACTGGTTCCCGATCTCGTTCATGAGCACGTTCACCGACTGGGCCGACCTGGTGCACGGACCGACCGCGGAGTGGGGCAACCTGACCTGCGGCTGCCATCCCAACTGCGGCATCGGCATGGCCGTGATGATCGACAAGGAAACGAAGGAGGCCGTGCCGGTGACGGCGTTCCTCGACGCGGCCGCGCTGGCGAACGACCTCCGCCGCGTCAACGACGCGGCGCGCGGCCGGTTCCTCTCGGTCACCGGCATGGCGCTCGCGCTGATGAAGAACTACGACCCCTTCAAGGCCCCGACGCACTTCAAGCTCGTGGACCTGATGAAGAAGTTCGACAAGACGTTCGGCGCCACCGGCAGGAACTACGGCAAGGTCACCGGCGACCGCACGGCCGGACATCGACAAGCGCCGCGCCGACCGCTGGAACTTCCTGTTCATCGCCGGCATGTGGTTCCAGGATCTCTTCAACTACGACTTCCGGCGCACGGAGCGCTGCATCATCCCGTACGCGACGCAGGAAGGGGAGATCTCGTTCTGCGCCTACAACACCGGCATCGGCTGGCGGAACATCATCGAGAAGATGCACATGACCGCGACGCTGACCAAGTGGTACGAGGAGCACGGCCGCCACGACATCGTCGCCGGCGGCAAGCACGTCGATCTGCCGACGACGGCGCACAACCTCGTGCTCGATCCGGTCGCGGTGGCCGCGGGCAAGCAGACCGACCTCGACGAGAAGGGCATCGCCAAGACGGCGCGTGAAGAGAAGCTGCGCGCCCGCGCCGACAGCAAGAAGGCCGACTCCGAGAACGAGCGCATGGCCGCGCTCTACCGCCAGCACGTCCTGAAGGAGGCGCCGGCGGAACCGGTCATCCAGATCAAGGGCCTGGGCGGGAAGAAGAAGGAACCGGTGCAGGAGGTTCTGCACAAGCCGCAGCAGTAGCGCGCGCTCGCGGCTAGGCGGCTCAGGGCTCATGGCTCGCGGCGCATTGCGTAGCTCAAGACGGGGAAGGCTATCGGGCTTTCCCCGTTTTGCTTTTGGTGGAGCCCCGAGCCGTGAGCCCCGAGCCTCGTAGTCTTGGCTTTGGTCCGCCTTCACACTCGTGCAACGCGGCGCGCCAGCAGTTCGGCAGGCCTTCGGTCGCGCCAGCCAGCGCGCGTTCGCCGTCGGCGCCGGGCCGCGTCAACCTGATCGGCGAGCACACCGACTACAACGACGGCTTCGTGCTGCCGATGGCGATCGATCGCTACGTCGTCGTCGCGTTCGCGCCGCGCCCGGACCGCCTGCTGCGGGCTGCACGCGCGGAGTTCGGCGAGACGCGCGAGCATCTCCCTCGACGCGCTGGAGCAGCGGACGGCGGGCCGAGGACGGCGCAGCGGCCGCGGCGGCTGGTTCGGATATGTCGCCGGCGTCGCGTGGGCGATGCTGGGCGCCGGGCATCGCGCTTCGCGGCGCCGACATGGCCATTGTCAGCGACGTGCCGGTCTGGCGTCGGCCTGTCCTCGTCCGCGGCGCTCGAAATTGCGGTGGCGCGCGCGCTGGCGGCGGCGTCGGACCTGCCGTGGGAACCGCTGGCGGCGGCCAGCTCGGCCAGCAGGCCGAGCACGAGTTCGCCGGCGTCGCGTGCGGCATCATGGATCAGATGTCGGTCGCGGCGGCGCGCGAGGGCCGCGGCGCTGCTGATCGATTGCCGCTCGCTCGAGCATCCGCGACGTGCCGATTCCGGAATCCGGCGCGCATCGTCGTCTTCGACAGCGGCGTCCGGCGCGAGCTGACGACGAGCGCCTACAACGAGCGCCGCGCATCGTGCGAGCGCGTCGTCGCCGCGCTGCAGAACGCGCGCACTCCTGGGTGCGGGCGCTGCGTGACGCTGACGACGCGATGCTGGCGGAGATGGCGGCGTCGCTGGATCGCCGGTCGATCTGCGCCGCGCGTCGCACGTCATCGCCGAGAACCAGCGGCCGGCGGCGATGGCGGACGCCTTCGCGGCCGGCGATCTCGCCCGCGCCGGCCGGCTGATGATGCACTCGCACGCCAGCCTGCGCGATCTGTACGAGGTGTCGACGCCGGAGCTCGACGCGCTGGTCGACCTGGCGATCGAACAGCCGGGCTGCACCGGCGCCCGCCTGACCGGCGCCGGCTTCGGCGGCTGCGTCATCGCCCTGGTCGAAGCCGGCTCGGTCGAACGCGTGATGTCGTCGGTCGAGGCCGGTTACGAGCAACGGATGGGCCGGCAGACCGCGGCCTTCGTGTGCCAGCCGTCGCGGGGCGCGTACCTGCTCGAGGGCGCATCGTGACGCTCCGAGCCGGACGGTGATCGAGGAAACGGGATCACCCTGCCGTTCCTCCGTTGTGATCCCGTTTTCTCCGCCCCTCCGTTCACTCCCCAGCAGTCCTACAATCTCATGATGCATTCGACTCTCGTCGTCGCGGCGACAGCGCTTTTGCTACTCCCGGCGCCATCCGCGGCGCAGACCGCGCAGGCGCGTCAGTCTGCCGTCGCGCGGCCTGACGGAGCTGTCGCAGTCGCTCCAGGATCTCGCCGAGCGGGTGAGCCCGAGCGTCGTCCAGATCTTCGTCACCGGCTACGGGAGCCGGACGAAGACGATCAGGCGGCGAGCGAGCCCGTGCTCGAGCGCAGCAGCGGCTCGGGCGTCATCCTCGACGCCGACGGCTACATCGTGACCAACGCCCACGTCGTCGAACGCGCGACCCGGGTTGAAGTGGAACTGTCGCTGGCCGCGACCGGCGGCGCGTCGGGCGGTCGATCCTGCGGCGGCGCGGCCGCGTCGTCGGCGCCCAGATCGTCGCCGTCGATCAGCGAAACCGACGTCGCCGTCCTGAAGGTCGACATGAAAGGGCTGCCGGTGCTGCCGTTCGGCGATTCCGAAGGGCTGCGTCCCGGGCAGATCGTGCTGGCGTTCGGCAGCCCGCTGGGTCTCGAGTCCTCGGTGACGCTGGGCGTGGTCAGCGCGGTGGCGCGGCAGCTGACGCCTGACGATCCGATGATCTACATCCAGACCGATGCGCCCATCAATCCGGGCAACAGCGGCGGGGCAGTCGTCGATACCGAAGGCCGCCTGGTCGGCATCAGCACGCTCATCTACTCGCAGTCCGGCGGCAACGAGGGGATCGGCTTCGCCGCGCCGAGCAACATCGTGCGCAATGTCTTCATGCAGATTCGCAAGACCGGCCGCGTGCGTCGCGGCGAGATTGGGATCCATGCGCAGACGATCACGCCGCTGATGGCCGAAGCGCTCGGCCTGACCGTCCGACGCCGGCGTCGTTGTATCCGACGTCGTGCCCGGCGGGCCGGCCGGACGTGCCGGACTGCAGCCGGGCGACCTCGTGCTGGCGCTCGACGGCAAGCGGATGGAGAACGCGCGGCAGTTGCGCATCAATCTCTACGCCCGCGGCATCAGCGACATGGTGACGCTGGACGTCCTGCGCGGCGAACGGAAGCTGAGCCTGCGAGTTCCCGTCGGCGAGCGCGACAGCGACATCGGCCGTCTCAGCGATCTCATTGCTCTCCAGAGTCCCGTGCGCGCGCTCGGGCTTCCTTGGCCTGGACCTGACGCCGCAGATCGCGCGAACTCCTGCCGAACCTGCGGGCGAAGAAGGGCGTGGTCGTTGCCAAAGTCTCGTCGTTGACGCCCTATTCGCAGCAGGGGCGCTTGCAGGCGGGCGACGTGATCTATTCGCTGAACGGAAAAGCCGTCGAGAGCGTGGCGGACCTCAACCCGCCGCTGCCCAACTCAAGCCAGGCAGCGCCGCCGTTCTTCATGTCGAGCGATCGGGAACGCTGATCTATCTCGCGTTCAGATTGGAAAGATGAGACAGTCGTCAGTCTTCAGTCGGCAGTCGTCAGTCCTGAGTCGTCAGTCAAAGTCGCGTGACGTGCCTTCTCGACGTGTCGGTTTGGACGACTGGAACTGCACGACTGCCGACTGCCGACTCGTCGACTGAGCTCATCCCCCCCTCGTATGCATCTCGAGGTGCGCGTCGCGCGCAGCACGCTAACCGGGATGAGCGGTCGGCGCGCGGCGACGCCAAGGCGTTCTTCCGCGCCGCGATCGGATCGCGACGTCCAGACGGCGGCAATAAGCTGCGGATTTCCTCGTCGTCGCGCCAGCGCGCAGCGGCCGCCGCAGGTCCATTCCGGCGCTCGCGTAGAGGCACATCAGCCAGACGCCATCCGCGGTGAGGCGGCTGCGGTCGCAGGTGTCGCAAAAAGGCGAAGTCGTCGACGAAATGATGCCGAAGACCGTGCCGTCGGGAAGCAGAAAGCGGTCTGCGGGCGCTGAGATTCCTCATCGACTGCGGTCACCGCGCCGTAGTGGCGTTCGAGCGCGGCAAGGATGTCGCGTCGGGACACCACGGCCTCCGATGTCCAGCGCGTAGCGCCGCCGACATCCATGTACTCGATGAAGCGCACTTCGGCGGCTATCGTCCGGCCGTACTCGATGAGGTCGACGAGCTCGTCGTCGTTGACGCCGCGGATCACGACCGTGTCGATCTTGAGTGCGTCGAAGTCAGCTGCCGCGGCTGCGGCGATGCCATCGAGGACCGCGCTCAGGCTGTCGAACCGCGTCAGGGCGCGAAAGCGATCGCGCTCGCAGCGTATCGAGGCTGACGGTGATGCGATGCAGGCCCGCGGCGCGCAGTGCCGCCGCCTGCGGCGCGAGCAGGATGCCGTTTGTCGTGAGCGCGAGATCGCGAATCGCCGGCCGCGCCGCCAGCATGCCAACGAGCGTAGGTGAGGTCGCGGCGCAGGAGCGGCTCGCCGCCGGTCAGGCGCACGCGATCGACGCCGAGATCGCAGAAGGCATCGGCGAGGGTGAGCGATCTCCTCGAAGGAGAGCAGCGTGTCTTTCGGCAGCCAGGCGTAGTCGGTCTCCGGCATGCAGTACCTGGCAGCGGAGATTGCAGCGATCGGTGACCGATACGCGCAGGCTCTTCAGCGGACGGTCGAAGCGGTCGAGAATCGCCATGGCCTGGCTTCATTATCTCTGAAAGCCAGGCACTTGGCGGACAGTGTCGAATCTTCCCGCCTCCGCGACGCGATTTCGCGCCTCACGGCGCATGTTCGTGAGCCGGCGAGCGCGGTTTATTGCCGCAGCCGGCCGACCTCCGCCGTCGACCCATCCATCGGCAGCGATGTCGAACGCGTCGCCAATCGGTACGCCGTTGGCATCGAGCGGCGTCGTCACATACGTGTTGCCGGGGAAGTTCGACTTGAATATCGCGTGGGCGTCGGCAAACAGATTGCCCGTCACGGTACCGCCCGGCGCGTAGATCGAGAATCCATTGCCGCGATTCTGATTGCTGTCGTTGGCGCGGCCGATGATGCCGTACTTGCCGATCGGCCGCACGGCATTGCGCGTGATCGTCAGGCCGTCGACGACGCCGTCGGTAACGACCACGAGCTGGCCCGAGCCTGGCATTTCGAACGTGTTCTGGGTCAGCTCGACGTCTTCGGGTGAGCGGCCGACCTGCAGGATCCAGCCGTGCCCGCCGTAAGCGGCGCGGTTCGTAGAGATGTAGTTGCCCGACACGTGGACGCGCTTCGTGATGCCGGTCACGCTGTTCTGTCCTGAGCCGAGGAGGTTGATGCCACTGCCCGTCTCGCGCAGCACGTTATTGATGATGTCGATGTCTTCGAGTGAGTTCTGAGGGTTGGTGCCGTACTGCGAGGGCGTCAGGACGATGCCCCAGCCGGTCTGGCCGTCGACCCAATTGAATTCGAGCAGGTTGTTTTCGATGCGCACCCGGCGCCCGGTTTTGAGCTCGAGGAGGTTCTTCACCCCGACGCCCGCGCCGCGCCACGCCAGACGCTTGAAGAGATGATTGCCGCGGATCGTGATGTCGGTCGGCACCAGGCCGACGATGCGTGGGGTCAGCGCCGCCAATCAGGATATTCTCACTCGCGCCCTCGAGCTCGTTGTTCTCAATCGTCCACCGGCCCTCGCCGTTCCAGCCGCCGATGGCACTGGAGTCCTGCCCGACGCGGGCGATGTTCAGCACCACGGTTGTCCAGTACCGTGATATCGACGCCATGGATGGCGATGCCGCGCTTCGTGAGGCCGTTGCCGAGGACGGTATTGCCGGTGAAAGTGATACGCCGCGGCTGTTGGTCGAGCGCCGTCTGTGTGTCGTCGCCGTGCCCCAGGCACACGAGGTCGTTGATCGAGACGCCTGGAGCGGCGGTGACACGGAGCCCTGAGATGAGCACGTCGGTCGTGCCGGGGTGCACGTCGACGACGCACGTTCCTCCGGCCTCTGCCCGGATCTTCAGCGCCGTCGCCGATGATGGTGACAGAACGCCGGATGGACAGCCGCCGGAGCCGCGTGCCGCCTGACAGTCGCACCGTCGCCCCGACGGGTGCGGATTCGATGATGGCCTGGGCGTCACCGTCCGCCGGGACGGAGATCTCGGGCAACGCCAGAATGGCTCGGAGGCGGTCGAGGAGCGCCTCAATTCCGCAATGATCCGGGCTCCGTCTGTGGCTGTTGCGCGTGGCCGGCGACGCCTGCCATCAGCATCGCCGCAGAACCGCTAGAGCCATCGTTTTCGGTGTCTTCATGACGCCCGTCCTTTCACTGTTGCAGTGCTGTCGCCTGCCTCCTCTTGGGACCGTGTGATCGGCGCGGGCGTTTCGCCAACGCGGCGCGTCGGACTCGCAGTTGATCCCTTTTGCCGCGATCGTCGGCTCGCGGCGCGGGTATTAAGAACACCACCGCGTCGTGCCGTCAATGCAATCTGCGAGCGGTAGAATGCGGTCTTACCAAAATCCTACCGGTAGGAACGTAGCAGTCCGTCGCGGGCCGGCGACCAGGCTCTCGCCGAAAATCTGTTATTCTCGGCGCCTTCACCCCGCATCAGGAGCGTCGTGCATGTATCGATTCCGAGTGATTTCTTCTTTCGCCGTGGTTCTGGCGCTGACGGCGACGCCGTTTGCGCAACGGCGAGTGGCGCCGACCGTCGCGCCGACGCCAGCCGCCGCGGCCAGCGCCGTGGCGAAGGACGACCCGCGCGTCGAGCGTTTGAAGTCCGACGCCGTCAAGGACGTCGAGTCGATGAGCGCCTTCAGCCAGCAGATGGTCGACTCCATCTTCAGTTTTGCTGAGCTCGGCTTTCAGGAGATCGAGACGAATCGATACCTCATCGATATCCTCAAGAAGAACGGTTTCAGCGTGCAGGAGGGGATCGCCGGCATCCCGACCGCGTTCATGGCGACATGGGGATCGGGCAAGCCGATCATCGCGCTCGGTTCCGACATCGACGGCATCCCGCAGGCGTCACAGAAACCTGGCGTCGCCTACCACGCGCCGATGATCGAAGGCGCCCCGGGGCATGGCGAGGGCCACAATTCCGGGCAGGCGGTGAACATCACGGCCGCCATCGCGGTGAAGAAGATCATGGAGCGCGAGAAGCTTCCCGGAACCATCCGCATCTGGCCGGGTACCGCCGAGGAGCTCGTCGGGACCAAGGCGTACTTCGTGCGCGCCGGCTTCTTCAAGGATGTTGACGTTGCGCTCTTCACGCACGTCGGCAACGACCTCGGTGTGTCGTGGGGCGATCGCGAAGGTACGGGGCTCGTGTCCGTCGAGTTCACCTTCAAGGGCGAGACGGCGCATTCCGCCGGCGCGCCGTGGCGCGGCCGCAGCGCTCTTGACGCCGTCGAGCTGATGAATGTGGGCTGGAACTACCGTCGTGAGCACCTGCCGCTCGAGCAGCGCTCGCACTACGTCGTCACCAATGGTGGCGATCAGCCGAATGTCGTGCCGCGGAACGCCTCGGTCTGGTACTACTTCCGCCAGACGACGTATCCGAAGATCAAGGAGCTCTGGGGCATCGGCGAATCGATCGCCAAGGGCGCGGCGATGATGACGAGCACAGAGTTGCAGCCGATGCGCGTCCTCGGCAGCGCCTGGCCGCAGCACTTCAACAAGGTCGTGGCGGAAACGACGTGGGCGAACATCCAGAAAGTCGGCATGCCGCAGTGGAGCGAAGCCGACCAGACGCTGGCCAAGGCGCTGCAGAAAGAGCTCGGGAGCAACGTGCAGGGGCTGTCGATGAAGGTCGGGGCCGAGCTGCAGGGGCCGGTTCGCGAAAACCGCGGCGGCGGCTCCGACGACATCGGCGACATCTCGTGGAACGTGCCGACCGTCACCCTGCGCTATCCCGTCGAATATTCCGGGCTTGCCTGGGCACAACTGGGCGAATGCGATCTCGATGGCGACGCCGATTGCCCACAAGGGCGTGACCGCTGGCGCCAAGGTCCAGGCGATGACGCTCCTCGATCTCGTGATGAAGCCGGCGCTCGTCGACCAGGCGTGGGAGTACTTCCGCAACGTCCAGACCAAGGACATCAAATACGAGCCGCTCATCCGGACCGAGGACACGCCGGCGATCGAGATGAACAAGGCCGTAATGGACCGCTTCCGCCCGGAGCTGAAGAAGTATTACTACGACCCGTCCCGCTACAAGACGTATCTCGAGCAGCTGGGGATTGCGTATCCGACGGTGAGGTAGGGAGCCGCGGTCGTTCAGGGTTCAAGGTTCAGGGTTCTGAACCGACTCCCCGTTATAATGTCCTGATACCAGTACGGCGATTCGGCCTCCTGTATCCGGTTCGAACGTCCCGAAGTTCCTATGTCAGACCAGACGCGCCCCGCGCGCGGCATGCGTGATTTTCTGCCCGACGATGTACGGCGCCGGGACTACGTGATTGGCGTGGTCCGGGACGTCTATCGGCGCTATGGCTTCGAGCCCCTCGAAACGCCGGCGCTGGAGAACATCGAGACGCTCACGGGGAAGTACGGCGACGAGGGCGCGAAGCTGATTTTCAAGGTCCTGCGCCGTGGTGAGCACGAGGCATCGGGGGAAACGGACCTGGCGCTGCGCTACGACCTGACGGTGCCGCTGGCGCGCGTCGTCGCCGAGCATCGCGGCAAGCTGCCGCGGTTCTTCAAGCGCTACCAGATTCAGCCGGTGTGGCGGGCGGATCGGCCGGCGCGCGGCCGGTTTCGTGAGTTCTATCAGTGCGACGTCGACGCCATCGGGTCGCGCTCGCCGGTTGTCGAGGTCGAGGTCTGCGCCGCGGTCAGCGACGTGTTGCAGCGGCTCGGGTTCACCGACTTCGTGATCCGTCTCAATCATCGCGGCCTGCTGCGCGGGATGCTGGACAGCTTCGGTGTCCCTGCGAGCCTGCACGACCAGGCCCTGGTCGCGGTCGACAAACTCGACAAGATCGGGCGCGACGGTGTGGCGGCGGAATTGACGGCGCGCGGCGTCGAGGCCGCGTCGGCGGAGCGGCTGCTGGCGGCCTACGCCGCCGAGGGTGATGAAGCGGCGACCGATCGCGGCGCGGCGAACCTCGCGTGCCTGACACGCGTCGAGTCTTATGTGGCCGGGCACGCGGACGGCGAGGCGGCAGTGGCGAACCTGCGAGAGATCGTCGAGCCTGAGCGGCGCGACCAGCGCCCGGGCGCACGTGCTCGTCGATCCGAGCCTGGCGCGCGGCTTGTCGTACTACACCGGCGCGATCATGGAGATTGCCGTGCCCGATCTGGCGGGAAGCCTTGGCGGCGGCGGCCGCTACGACGGGCTCGTGGGCATGTTCTCGGGCGAAGATTTGCCGGCGTGCGGCTTCTCGCTCGGGCTCGAGCGCATCCTCGTGGTGATGTCCGAGCGCGGCATGTTCCCGGCGAGCGTGACCGCCTCGGCCGCAGACGTCCTGGTGACGCAGTTCGATGTCGAAGGCATCGCCGACAATCTGCGGCTCGCCGCCGATCTGCGTGCGGCGCGAGATGCGCGTCGAGGTCTACCCGGAGGCCGACAAGCTTGGCAAGCAGTTCAAGTACGCATCGGCGCGCGGCCTGAAGTTCGTGACCGTTGTCGGCGGTGACGAACGCGCCGCCGGACAGGTCACGGTGAAGAACATGGAGAGCGGCGAGCAGACGTCGATCGCGCGCGCCGAAGCGCCGGCGTGGCTCGCGGCGCAAATCCAGCAGGCACTCTCAACGGCGAACAGCTAGCAGCCAACAGCAAGCAGCGAACTACGAATTCAGAACCGTCTCATATGAACCAACCGCTCGGAACACTCGCACGAACGCATACTTGCGGCGCATTGACCGCCGCTGATGTCGGCAAAGACGTCGTCCTTCTTGGCTGGGTCCATCGCGTCAGGGATCTGGGCTCGCTCGTCTTCATCGACATCCGCGATCGCCACGGAATCACGCAAGTCGTCGTTCGCGACAACCCAACGCTGGTGGCGGCGGCTGAGCGGCTGCGCGCGGAGTACGTCATCGCCGTGCTCGGCCGTGTCGAGGCGCGTTCGGCTGAGACGATCAATCCGAAGGTGAGCACCGGCGAGATTGAAGTGTGCGCGTCCGAGATCCGTCAGTTGAACGACGCCAAAACGCCGCCTTTCTCGATCGCGGACGAGTCGCCGGTGTCGGAAGACACGCGGCTGAAGTACCGCTACCTCGATCTGCGGCGCTCGCGGATGCAGCAGAACATGATCCTGCGCCATCGCGTCACGATGGAGGTGCGGAAGTACTTCGACGAGCAGGGCTTCCTCGAGATCGAGACGCCCATGCTGGCCAAGTCGACGCCGGAAGGGGCGCGCGACTACCTGGTGCCGAGCCGCGTCCATCCGGGCGAGTTTTACGCGCTCCCGCAATCACCGCAGATCTTCAAACAGATCCTGATGATTTCCGGGCTCGACCGCTATTTCCAGATCGTCAAGTGCTTCCGTGACGAGGACCTGCGCGCCGACCGTCAGCCCGAGTTCACCCAGGTCGACCTCGAGATTTCCTTTGCCAACGAGGACATCGTGTTCTCGACGATCGAGCCGCTGATGGAGCGCCTGATGGCGCTCATCGGGCAGAAGGCGCCGCGGCCGTTTCTGCGCATGCCGTACGCCGAGGCAATCGCGAAGTACGGGTCCGACAAGCCGGACCTTCGCTGCGGCATGGAAATCAGCGATCTTCTCGGATGCGTTTCGCGAGTCCGACTTCGGCGTCTTCCGCTCGGCGATCGAATCGGGGGGCGAGGTTCGCGGCTTTGTCGTTCCCGGAGCGGCGCGCTACTCGCGGCGCGAGCTCGACGAGCTCGTCGAGCAGGCGAAGCAGCTGGGCGCCGGCTGGCCTGCTGTGGGCGCGCGCGCCAGAAGGAACCGTCCAGAGCTCGGCGCTCAAAGCCGCTGGCGAGACGGCTCTTCGTCGCGCGCTGGAACTGTCGAAGGCTGGTCCAGGCGATTTGCTGCTGATGGCCGCGGGCAAGCACGAGCCGACGTCGAAGCTGCTCGGGCAGTTGCGGCTGATACTGGCCCGGCGTGAGAACCTGCTCGATCCGTCGAAGTTCGCGTTCCTCTGGGTCGTGGACTTCCCGATGTTCGACTGGGTGGAGGACGAGAAGCGCTTCGAGTTCATGCACCACCCGTTCACCTCACCGCTCGAGAGCGACGCCGGATTGCTCGAGACCGATCAGGGCCGGGCGCGGGCCCGCGCCTACGACCTCGTGCTGAATGGCAGCGAGATCGCCGGCGGCAGCATCAGAATCCACGATCAGGCGCTGCAGCGGCTGATCTTCAAGCTGCTGCAGATCTCCGACGAAGAGGCGAAGATGCGATTCGGCTTTTTCCTCGAGGCGCTCGAGTACGGAACACCCCCGCACGGCGGCATCGCCATCGGCCTCGATCGCGCGGTTGCGATCCTGTGCGGCGAGAACTCGATTCGGGAAGTCATCGCGTTCCCGAAGACGGCGCAGGCCGTGGATCTCATGGCCGACGCGCCGTCCACGGTCAGCCCTCGGCAGCTGCGCGAGCTCCACCTCAAACCCAATGCCTGAGATTCGGCAGATAATGGCTGGCACGCTCCCGGACGCGGCCAGCCACCGTTTTCCGCCGACCGTGCTAAGATCGATACGCGTCGCGTAACATAATTGCAACGAAATAAAGGAGTTACCGCCATACCTTCGACCACCGTCACGCGCAAAATCACGATCCCGGACGAGGGGATTGAGTCGGTGTTCGGCAGCTACGACGAGAACCTGAAACATCTCGAGACGCTGTTCAACGTCCGCACGCGGACAAGCGGGCACGAGGTGATTGTCGAGGGTGATGCCGCTGACGTCGCGCGCGCCGAGCGCGTGCTCGATCAGGTGGCGGGACTGGTCCGCGGCGGCTACAAGCTGGCGAAAGGCGATGTTCGCACGGCGGCGCAGCTCGTGGCCCAGGACGACAAGGTCGAGCTCGCCGACTACTTCCTCCGCGGCGCGCCGCGCGCCACCGGCAAGCGCCAGGTCGTCGCCAAGAGCGTCAACCAGCGCAAGTACCTCGATGCCATCGATCAGCACGACGTGGTCTTTGGCATCGGTCCGGCCGGAACCGGCAAGACCTATCTGGCCATGGCGCAGGCCGTCAACTATCTGCTGTCGAAGCGCGTGAGCCGCATCGTCCTGGCGCGGCCCGCGGTCGAGGCCGGCGAGAAGCTCGGCTTCCTGCCCGGCGATCTGCAGGAGAAGGTCAACCCCTACTTGCGTCCGCTCTACGACGCGCTGCACGACATGCTCGAGCTCGAGCGCGTCGAACGGCTGCTGGAGCGCGGCACCATCGAGGTTGCGCCGATTGCCTTCATGCGCGGGCGGACGCTGAACGACGCGTTCGTCATTCTCGACGAAGCGCAGAACACGACCTCCGAGCAGATGAAGATGTTCCTCACGCGCCTTGGCTTCGGTTCGAAGGCAGTCGTCACCGGCGACATCACCCAGATCGACCTGCCGTCGGGAAGGACGTCGGGCCTGATCGAGGCGATGAAGGTCGTCGGCGGCATCGACGGCATCTCGTTCATCAACTTCGACGACAAAGACGTCGTGCGCCATCAGCTCGTGCAGCAGATCGTCAAGGCCTACGAGTCGTACGGTGGATCCCGACAGTAAACGCCTGCTCGTGTCTGTCAGTGACGGCGCGGGCCGGGCGGTTCGCGACGGCGGCCTGGCACGCTGGCTTGCGGCGGTCGCACCGGCGCGTGCGAAGGGTGAAGTCAGCATCGCGCTCGTGAGCGATGCGCGCATGCGAACGCTCAACCGTACGTACCGCCGCAAGGACAAGGTGACGGACGTCCTGTCGTTTGGCGCGGGCGCGGAACCACGAGCCGCGAGCCGCGAATCGCGAGCCGCGATCCTCGGCGACATCGTCATCGCGACCGGCGTTGCGCGCCGCCAGGCCGGCGAATCGGGGCACTCCTATCAATCCGAGCTGCGCGTGCTGGCCTTGCACGGGCTCCTGCACCTCCTCGGCTACGATCACCACCACGCCGCCGATGACGGCCGGATGGGACGCCTCGAGATGTCGCTCCGCAAGAAGGGCGGGCTGACGAGCGGCCTCATCGAGCGAACGTCTCCACGCCGACAAACGGAGCGGGCCAGCCGATGATCGCCCTCCTGTTGCTGCTGGCGCTCGCCGCAATCTATGTCGGGACGATCGAGACCGCGTTCACCGCGCTGATGCGGCTGTCGCTGCGCCTGATGGTCGAGCGCGGCGGCGGCGACGATCGCATCGGCTTCTATCTCGACGATCCGATTCAGCTCTTTGTCCCGGCACGCCTGATGCTCGGGTTGATTTTTTCGCTGGCGACGGTCGTCCTCGCCGTGCTCACGGGATCGGAAGGCTTCTCGTCGATCGGGATGCTGCTGCTGTGCGTCGCCGTGTTCATGCTGCTCTTCGAGCACGTGCTGCCGCTCCTCATCGTCCGCAAGAACCCGCAGAAGGCGCTCGAGATCCTGCTGCCGCCGTTCGATTTCGCCGCCCGCTTCTTCCACCCGCTCACCGGAACGCTGGTGCGCCTGATTGTCGACAGCCGGCGTGAGCGCGAAGTCCCGGCAAATGGCAGCATCGCGGACGAGCGCGACGGGGAAGCGGCAAATGGCGTCGAGGACAGTGACGAGCCAAATCTGATCGAGCGCGAAGAACGCGCGCTCCTGCAATCGATCGTCGACTTCGGCGGTACGCTCGTTCGCGAAGTCATGACGCCACGGCCCGACATCGTCGCGATTCCGGCCGAGGCGACCATCGGCAAACTGCGCGCGCTCTTCCGCGAGCAGGAGGTACTCGCGCATCCCGGTGTTCAAAGAGAACATCGACAACATTCAGGGCATTGTCTTCGTCAAGGACCTGGTGCTGCTCGGCGAATCCGATACCAACGACGAGTCGATTGCCCGCCTGGTGCGGCCGGCGACCTTCGTGCCGGAGACCAAGCGCGTGCCGGAACTCCTGAAGGAGTTTCAACGACTGCAGGTACAGCTGGCCATCGTCGTCGACGAGTACGGCGGCACCGCAGGCCTTGTCAGCCTCGAGGATCTGATCGAGGAGATCGTCGGCGAGATCCGCGACGAGTACGACGTCGAGACCGAGTCTGTCGTCGAGGAAGGCAACGGCATCTGGGTGTTCAGCGCCAAGGCGAGCATCGATGCCGTACGCGATCGCCTCGACGTCGCCATCGAGCCCGAGGGCTTCGAAACCGTCGGCGGCTACGTATTGACGCGTGTCGGCCGGGTGCCTGCCGTCG
Organism: uncultured Acidobacteriota bacterium; assembly: GCA_963830815.1. GTDB lineage: Bacteria > Acidobacteriota > Vicinamibacteria > Vicinamibacterales > 2-12-FULL-66-21 > DATBJJ01. The sequence goes on from CAWHNN010000006.1 coordinate 67,087, forward strand.
GCGAGACGTTCGAGCTCGACGGGCTGCAAGTCGAAGTGCTGGAAGCCGAGCGCCGCCGCATACACAAGGTTCGCGTCCGTCGCGCGCAGGAAACCCCTGTGGAGCGCCGCTAGTGGCGCACGCCGGGTCGGTGTCCCTCATCGGCCGGCCGAATGCCGGCAAGTCGACGCTTCTCAACCGCATGGTCGGGGCCAAGGTCGCCATCGTCTCCGACAAGCCGCAGACGACGAGGACCAGGATCCTGGCGGTGAAGCATCGCGACGAAGGACAGATCGTCTTCGTCGATACTCCTGGCATCCACCGTCCGCTCCATCGGCTGAACGTGCGAATGGTCGACGCTGCGGTGGAGACGCTGCGCGAAGTCGATGTCGTGGCGCTGGTGTTCGACGCATCGACGCGGCCGGGACGCGGCGACGAATACGTCTCGAACCTGCTCAAGGGCATCGCCCGTCCCGTCGTTCTCGTCCTCAACAAGATCGATCTCGTGGCCAAGGCCGGCCTGCTGCCGCTCATGGCTCGCGCCGGCGCGTGGCACGACTTCAAGGCCATCGTGCCGGTGTCGGCGGCAAGCGGGGACGGCGTCGACGATCTCGAGCGCGTCCTGCTCGAGCACCTGCCCGAAGGCGAGCCGATCTTTCCAGACGACTACCTCACCGATCAGCCCGAGCGCGTCATGGCCGCCGAGATGGTGCGCGAGAAGGTCCTGGCGAACACGCGCGCGGAGCTGCCGTTCTCGACGGCCGTCTCGGTCGACCAGTTCGACGAGTCCGAGCGCGAGCACATGTTGCGGATCTATTGCACGATCTCGGTCGAGCACGACTCGCAGAAACCAATCGTCATCGGCCGCGGCGGCGAGATGATCAAGCGCATTGGCACGGACGCGCGCCGCGACCTCGAAGCCTTCTTCGAGACCAAGGTGTTCCTCGATTTGCGGGTGAAGGTCAATCCCGACTGGCGCAACGACGAGCGTGCGCTCGACCAGCTGGGCGTGCCGAAGTCCAAGCCGCGCCGCCGCCGTTGAGATTTCTGGAACTTTTCCCTCCCGCCAACTGAATACACACCGTGGACGTCGGAAGGTTATCGACGCCAGTCCCAGTGTGATGATGCCTTCGCGCATGGCAACCGACGACGCCCAGGACGGTGAGCTGATGAGCCGCGTAGCGGCCGGCGATGCGGATGCCTTTGCGCAACTGTTCCGGCGTCGCCAGGGCGTCGTCTATCGGTTCGTCCTCCATATGACGGCGTCGCCATCAATCGCTGAGGACGTGACCCAGGACGTGTTTCTGACCGTCATGAGCGAAGCCGCGCGCTACGATCCGGCCCGGGCTGCTGTGTCCGCCTGGCTTTGTGGCATCGCGCGCAACCACGTTCGCCGCCGCGCCGAACGCGATCGCCTGCTCCAGCCCCTGATTGACGACGAGGCAGGCGCGGAGATCGAAGCATTCGCTCCGGCGCTGGCGGCCGAACCGACACGCTCGGTGATCTGACGCGGGCCGAGAGCGTCGAGGCGCTGCGCCAGGCGGTGCTCACGCTGCCGGTCCGCTATCGCGAGGCCGTCGTGCTGTGCGATTTCAGGAGATGAGCTACGCGGATGCCGCCGCCGCGGTTGGTTGCGCGGTGGGCACCATTCGATCGCGATTGCACCGTGGCCGGGCACTGCTCGCCGTGAAGCTGACAGCCCGGGAAGAGGAGAAGGCCGTGTCGACAGGGGATGTCGCGTCGCGCCGTGCCGTGCCAAGCCGCACGATCCCGAACGATGCGGCCAGGATCGGCCGTTCGCTGAGAAGCGCAAGGAATCTCGCATGAGCTGCCAATCGCTTCATGAGGCCATCGTCGACGTCGCGCGCGGCACCGAGATCGGTGCGGGAACACGGGCGGCGGTCGAGTGCCACGTCGAGCACTGCGCGTCGTGCAGATTGCTGATGGATCGCGAACGGCAATTGAGTAGCGGACTGCGCGCGCTCGCGGCGGCGTCGCCAGGAGGCGCGCCAGACGCGATGGAGCGGCGGCTGATGGAAGCGTTCGCCCGGCGCCACGGCGCGGAGCGGCAACGGAGGAGCGCCTTGTCGTCGGCACTTTGGGTTGCGGCGGCGCTTGTGGTCGTCGCCGGCGGTGTTGCCGTGTCCTGGTCTGTTGCGCAGCGTGCAGCGCGTTCCTGAATCTGCGAAACCTGCTCCGATCGTTGGGGCCCGCGAGACACAGCAGCCGGTGCAAGCTCCGCCCGTGGCGGCGGCTGCAAATCCGCAGCGAGAGTTGAGCGCAAGCCGGCCGCGACCCGATCGGCGTCGAGACCGCGACCGTCCGATCCCGTTCGTCCGGCGGCTTTCGTGACGCTGCCGAGCGCCGTTGGTTTGCCGGAGTTCGAAAGCGGAGAGATCTTTCGCATGCAGATTCCGCTGACCTCACTTCCGGCATACGGGATCGAGATCGCGCCCGATGCGAAAGGTGCGGCAGTGGAGGCGGATCTGCTGGTTGGCCAGGACGGCCAGCCGCGGGCGATTCGCCTGGTTGTCGCGAGTCAACCATAGCGGCGGATGGTCCGCCTGAAGGCGGACGCCACGCGCTCGTAGCGTCCGGCTGTAGCCGGACCCCATAGAACAGAGGTCGGACAATGAATCGCAATGCTCAATTGACAATCGTCGCGCTGGCAATCGCGACGCCGGCCGCCGCGCAAGGCGTCATGCTGGAACGGACGCCGGCGCCGCAGACGGTCCTTCTAAAACAGGCTATCGAAGAGCAGGTGATCGAACGCGCCAAGGTCGCCGTCGAATCGCGCGTCACGCCTGGCGCGCCGTACTCGGCCGAGGCGATCACCGAGTCTCTTCAGGTCCTCAGCGACGGCAATCGCATCTCACGAAAGACGACGACCCGCATCTATCGTGATAGCGAAGGCCGTACGCGCCGCGAGCAGCTCTCGCCGGCCGGCCAGCCGCAGAGCGTCAGCATCAGCGACCCCGTTGCGGGGACGACGTTCATTCTCAATCCAACGGATCGCACGGCCAGCAGAACGAACGTGATGCTCAGGATGCCGAGCATCGCAACGGCGACGACGGCAGCCGGGTCGGTCTACACGGTGCGGACCCGCGAGGCGGGGTCGAGCGTGAGCGGCTCTGAACCGAGTGCCGACGCCAAGCGCAAGCGCGAAGCTGAAACGCTGGCCGCGAGCGGCTCTCCAGGAGCCCACGCAGGCACGGTCGGCTATCCTGCGGCCGGCGCCGTTGCCGTCGCCGGCGAAGGAGGCGTCTTCACGTTCGCCCCAAGTGGAGTGACGAACAAGGAGGATCTCGGTCAGCAGACGATTGAAGGCGTGATCGCCACCGGGACGCGGACGACGACGACGATTCCGGCGGGCTCCATCGGCAACGAGCAGCCGATCGTGATCGTGTCGGAGCAGTGGTTTTCGTCAGATTTGCAGGTCCTGATCATGACGAAGCACAGCGATCCACGCATGGGTGAGACGAGCTATCGGCTTTCGAACGTCGTGCAGACCGAACCGGCGCGCTCGCTCTTCGAGGTTCCTGGCGACTACAAGATCCAGGAATCGGGCATCCGCCGCCAGCCTCCGGTGCAGCCCTAAGATTGAGATTAGACCGCTGCACCGAGTGAACGCCATCGGCCGCGGCGGACTTCTCCCCGTCGCGGCCGGTCGTTCCAAACGCGCGTCATCGCACTCCTCCTGCCTTTCGAAATCCCCATAACCCCTGTGTTTCGTGCTACATTGGGCAGTTCTCATGGCCCAACGGAAGCTCGACGTCGTTCTCGACTCTGTCAAGCGTCTCCAGCGCATGGGGGCGACGTCGAACCTTGTCAATCTGCTGCAGAAGCAATACCCGGCTGATCTCGCGCAGCTTTTCGCGGACTTGCCGGACAAGGACCGGCTTTCGGCCTTTTCGCTGCTGGTAGAACGCAACAGCCGGCTGGCGATGGAGGCGCTGACCGAACTTGGTCCGGAAGCGGGCGCCTCGCTCCTTGCCGGGCGTTCCGCGGAAGAGATCGTCAAGCTCACCCAGGAGCTGCCGTCCGACGACGTCGCAGCGATCATCGATCACCTGCCCGAGGAACTGGCGGCCGCCGTCCTCGAGTTGATGCAGAAGAAGCCGGCGAGCGCCGACGTCGGCGACCTGCTCGAGTATCCCGAGAAGACCGCCGGCCGCATCATGAACCCGAAAGTCTTCGCGCTTTCGGAAGACATGACGGCATCGGAAGCGATTGCGGCCCTCCAGGGATCGCGCGACGTCGAGATGGTGTTCTATCTCTACGTCATCGACGGCCGTCGCCATCTCGTCGGTGTCGTCTCGCTGCGCCGGTTGCTGCTCGTTCCGACCGACACGCCGCTCAAGCGGATCATGACGACCGATCTGATCAGCGTGCGCGTCGACATGGATCAGGAAGAGGTCGCGAGCCAGGTCGCGTCCTACAACCTGCTGGCCATCCCGGTCGTCGACGAAGAGAACAAGCTCGTCGGCGTGATTACCGTCGACGACGTCATCGACGTCATCAAGGACGAAGCGACAGAGGATGTCTACCGGCTTGCCGGCCTCGCGACCGACGATCGCGTGTTCACGACGCCCATACGAATCGCTGCGCAAGCGGCTGCCGTGGCTCATCGTCAACCTGGCGACGGCGTTCATTGCGGCCTCCGTCGTCAAGTTGTTCGAGGGAACGATCAGCCTCGTGACGTCGCTGGCGGTCTTCATGCCGGTCGTGGCCGGCATGGGGGGCAACGCGGCGACGCAGACGCTCGCCGTCATCGTCCGTGGCATCGCGCTCGGCGAGCTGACGTGGAGCAACAGCCGCAAGGCGCTGATCAAGGAGGCCCTCGTCGGAGTCGGCAACGGCATCGCCTGCGGCCTGGTTGGCGGCGGCGTCGTGTGGCTGATGCAGGGGACACCGTGGATGGGCGTCATCCTGGCGATGGCCATGATCATCAACATGTTCGTGGCCGCGATTGCCGGCACGCTGATTCCGCTGTCCTTGCGGGCGCTGAAGGTCGACCCGGCACTGGCGTCGTCGGTTTTCATCACGACGCTGACCGACGTCTTCGGCTTTTTTTCGTTCCTGGGGCTTGGTGCGTTGTTTATCAAGTACTTGCGGGTAGCAGGGTAGAATAAGAAATGCTGAATTTTGAATGCTGAATGCTGAATTAATTCAGCATTCGACATTCAGCAATCAGCATTGTCAGCATGGTCTATAAATCCGACGCTCTGATCCTGCGCACGTACAAGCTGGGCGAAGCCGATCGGATTGTGGTATTCCTGACGCGCGATCGGGGCAAGAAGCGGGGTGTCGCCAAGGGGGCGCGGCGTCCGAAGTCGCGCTACATGGGGGCACTCGAGCCGTTGACGCGCGGCGAAGTGGCGTATTTCGAGCGCGAGCAGCGCGAGCTGGTGCAGCTCAATTACGTCGAGCCGCAGCGGTCGCCGTTGTCGGCGCGCACCGGGGATGCGCTCGGGCACGTCGGGTATTTTGCCGAGCTCATCGACGAGTGGGCCCAGGAGGCGCACGCCGACGAGCGGCTGTTCCGGCTGGGCGCGTCGATGGTGGACGCGATTGCCGCTGGCGCTCCGATCGAGAAGCTGGCGCGGTACTTCGAGTACTGGTTGCTGCGCCTGCAAGGCGTGTATCCGGCGCTGGCGTGCGTCGGTTGCGCCGGGACGCTTCTGCCGGGTGCGGTGATGCCACCGCGGGAGCACCTGTTCGTCTGCCGCCGGTGTGCGCCCTCGGGTGGCGGGACCGAACTGTCGGCCATGGCGATGCAGTTTCTCGCGGCCGCCGGGTCGGTGGCGCCGGAGAAGCTCGAGCCGTTGCTGTTGTCGGTAGTGGCGTCGCGTGAGCTGGAGACAGCGCATCGGCGACTGATCAGTCTGCACCTGGAGAAGGAGCTGAAATCCGCTCGGGTTCTGCGCGAGATGCGTCACGCCCGCTAGTCGATTCGCATGGTCACACTGCAACAAGTCGTCTTCAAGCTGTCCGAGTTCTGGGCGTCGCGCGGCTGTCTCCTGCAGCAACCCCTCGACATCGAAATGGGCGCGGGCACGATGTCACCCGAGACCTTCCTGCGTGTGCTCGGGCCGACGCCGTGGAATGTCGCGTACGTGCAGCCGTCGCGGCGGCCGGCCGACGGGCGCTTCGGCGAGAACCCCAACCGTCTCTTCAAGCACCAGCAGTTCCAGGTCATCCTGAAGCCGGCGCCCGACGAGGTGCAGGCGTTGTATCTCCAGAGCCTCGAGGCCTGCGGCATCGACCTGCGGGCGCACGACGTCCGCTTCGAGGAGGACAACTGGGAGTCGCCGACGCTCGGCGCCTGGGGCATCGGCTGGCAGGTGCTCTACGACGGCCAGGAGATTTCGCAGTTCACCTACTTCCAGCAGGCGGGCGGCATCGACCTGTCGCCGATCTCGGTGGAGCTCACCTACGGCATCGAGCGCATCTGCATGATGCTGCAGGAAGTCGACAACGTCTACGACGTCGTCTGGGCGCCCGGCGTCACCTATCGCGAGGTGCGCCACAGAGACGAAGTCGAGCAGTCGAAATACGCCTTCGGCCAGATCGACATGCCGAAGGCCGAGCTGCACGCGCTGCATCGCACCCTGTTCGACCAGTACTACTTGCTCTCGCAGACGCTCTTACGCTCGAACCTGGTGCTGCCGGCGCACGACTACTGCCTGAAGTGCTCGCACATGTTCAACCTCCTCGACGCGAGCGGCGGCATCGGCGTCACCGAGCGCATGGCCTACATCCTGCGCGTGCGGCAGCTGGCCGTGGCGATTGCGAAGGCGTGGGTGGGGGAGAAGGACGCGAGGGAACGGCCACGGCTCACGACGAGGCGATGCGCGATGATCGCGAAGACGCCAGTGCATGCGTCGCCAAGACCGCGCATGGCCGGCCCGCGATGGAGCGGCGCGGGCGCGTGTCGTCGGGCCCTGCAAGCGACCGAGGCCGGGGTGACGGGGCAGAGCGCCACGTAATAATGGATAGAGAGCTCATCATCGAAATCGGCGTCGAAGAGCTGCCGGCGGCGTGGCTGCCGAAGTTGACGCGTCAATTGTCGGAACGCCTCGACGCGCGGCTGACGGAGTTCCGTATCAGCGCCGGCGTTCCTGTCGAGACCTTCAGCACGCCGCGGCGCCTGACCGCGCGCGTTGCGCGCATCGCCGAGCGCCAGGATGACCTCGACGAGACGATCACCGGCCCGCCGGTGTCGGCCGCGTTCGGCAAGGACGGCCAGCCAAGCCCCGCGGCGCTCGGGTTCGCGCGCAAGCAGGGCGTGGCCTTCGAGCAGCTGACCCGCGAGCGGACGCCGAAGGGCGAGTATCTGGCGTTCCAGAGGCGCGAACGCGGCCGCAGCGCGGTCGACACGCTGCCCGACGTTCTCGCGGCAATCCTCCGCGACCTGCCGTTCCCGAAGCAGATGCACTGGGACGCGCGGCTCGAGGATGGCCGTGGCGAGCTGCTGTTCGGACGCCCGATCAGGTGGCTGCTGTTTCTCTACGGCGGCCGCGTCGTGCCGTTCACCATCGGCCGTTCGGCGATCGCCAGTTCGTCGCAAGTGCAGGACGTCGAGTCCGGCGCGCTGACCTACGGGCACCGCTTCCTCGCGACCAGCGGCCGCGCCGGCCGCTCGATCAAGGTCCGCAGCTTCGACGAATACCAGGCGCAGGCTTTCCGAGCATTTCGTGGTCCTCGATCACGCCGAGCGGCGCGATCGCATCGCCCGCGATCTGGAGATGCACGCCCGCCGCCTTGGCGGCCGCGTGCACGTCAAGGACCACGCCGCGCTCGTCGAAGAGGTCGCCGACCTCGTCGAGTTCCCGGCCGTCATCGCCGGCTTCTTCGATGCCGCGTTCCTCGTCCTGCCTGAGGAAGTGCTGTCGACGACGCTCGTGCACCACCAGCACTGGTTTCCGGTATTGACGGAATCGGGCGCCATCAAGGAAGCGTTTCTCGCCGTCGTCAACACGCAACCCGCCGACGAGCGGATCATCGCTAAGAACGCCGAGCGTGTCGTGGCGGCGCGGCTTCGCGACGCGAAGTTCTTCTGGGAAGCGGATCGCCGGCAAACGCTCGAGTCGCGCCTCGACCGCCTGCACACCGTGCTCTTTCACAAGAAGCTCGGCAGCTATCGCGACAAGTCGGAGCGCATCGAGAAGCTGGCCGCGTGGATTGCGACCGAAGCGTTCGGGCGTCCGGACGTCGCCGCCGACGCGGCAAAGGCCGCGCGTCTCGCGAAGGCCGACCTGACAAGCGACATGGTCTTCGAGTTCCCCGAGCTGCAGGGGACCATGGGCGGAATCTACGCGCGCGAAGAAGGTCAGCCGGAGCAGGTGTGGAAGGCGATCTACCATCAGTACCTTCCGATCGGCGTCGAGGCGGATGCCCCGCCCTCAGCCGCGCAACTTGGAGCGGCAGCAGCGACGTGGGCCGCCGTATCGCTCGCCGACAAGCTCGATACCGTCGTGGGTCTCACGAATGCCGGCGAGAAGTCGACTGGCTCGCGCGATCCGTTCGGCCTGCGCCGGCAGATGCACGGGATCGTGCGCATCCTGATGGATCTTCCCGAGCTGGTGGGCGTGAATCGCGAGCTCGGCGTCGAAAATCTCGTGGCCGCGGCGAACGAGAACTTTGGTGGCGGCGGCGGGGCCACGAACAATGACGCCATCGTCGCGTTCGCGCGCGAGAGGGTCGAGTTCGCGTTGCAGCAGCGCGGCTTCGCGGGGGAAGTGGTCCGCGGCGCTGTTTCTGGCGGCAAGGACGTCAGTCCGTTGCGAGCGCTGCGCCTTGCCAATGCGCTGCAGCGGATGCGGGGCTCGGAAGACTTCCAGGCGCTGGCCGTCCTCTTCAAGCGGGTCAAGAACATCGCCCGCGAGCTGAAGGCCCACGCCGCTCTCGATCGTTCCGCGCTGACCGAGCCCGCGGAGCTCGCTTTGCTCGCAGAGCTCGATTCGCGCCGGCCGCGAATCGCGCAGGCAACTGCCGCGGCGGACTATCGGCAGGCATTCACGGATCTCGCCGGGCTCCGGTCCGTCGTCGATCGGTTCTTCAAGGATGTGTTCGTCATGGCCGAGGACGAGCGGGTGAAAACCGCGCGCCTGACGCTGATGGCAGACCTCCGCAACCTCATTCTCGAGCTCGCAGACATTTCGGAAATCGTTCCACAAACGGAGTAGGACAGTCGACATGGCAAAGAAGCAGGCACGGAAGAAGTCGGTGGTGAAAGTCGAAGTCGGAAGGGCGGGCCGAAGGCCTCGCCGAAGCGGACGGCAGCGAAGACGGCGTCCGCGAAGGCGGGCAAGTACGTCTACCTGTTCGGCCGCAAGACGGACGGCAACGGCTCGATGAAGGCGCTGCTCGGCGGCAAGGGCGCGAACCTCGGCGAGATGTGCCGCATCGGCCTGCCAGTGCCTCCCGGCTTCACGGTCACGACCGAGGTCTGCACCTACTACTACGCCAACAAGCGGACGTATCCATCGCAGCTCAGGGGCCAGATGGAGGCCGGCATCGCTGCCCTCGAGCAGCAGACGGGCAAGAAGTTTGGCGATTTGAAGGACCCGCTGCTGGTGTCGGTCCGCTCCGGCGCCCGCGACTCGATGCCCGGGATGATGGACACGATCCTCAACCTCGGCCTCAACGACCAGACCGTCGAGGCGCTCGCCACCAAGACCGGTAATGCCCGCTTCGCGTGGGACTGCTATCGCCGCTTCGTCCAGATGTACGGCGACGTCGTCCTCGGCGTGCAGAAGCGCCCCGATGAGGATCACGAGCCGTTCGAGGTGGTCATCGAGAAGCTGAAGCACGAGCGCTATCACCAGGACATCGAGGACACGAAGCTCTCGGTCGAGGACCTCAAGGAACTCGTGAGCCGCTTCAAGGCGCTCGTCAAGGAGCGCGTCGGCAAGAACTTCCCGGCGTCGCCCTGGGATCAGCTGACGGGCGCCATCGGCGCCGTCTTCGGCTCGTGGATGAACGACCGCGCGATCGTCTACCGCCGCAAGTACAACATTCCGACCGAGTGGGGCACTGCCGTCAACGTGCAGGCGATGGTCTACGGGAACACCGGCGACACGTCCGGTTCGGGCGTCGCGTTCACGCGCAACCCCGCCAATGGCGTGAAGGAGTTCTACGGCGAGTTCCTGATCAATGCGCAGGGCGAGGACGTCGTCGCCGGCGTGCGCACGCCGGAGCCGGTCGCCGAGCTGAAGAAGGAGATGCCGAAGGCCTACGCCGAGCTCGAGCGCATCCGCCAGACGCTCGAGAAGCATTTCAAGGACGTGCAGGACTTCGAGTTCACGATCGAGGAAGGCGTCGTCTACATGCTGCAGACGCGCAACGGCAAGCGGACCGCGATGGCGGCGCTGAAGTTCTCGGTCGACATGTTCAAGGAGAAGCTGATCGACTGGAAGACGGCGGTGATGCGCAACCCGGCCGACCAGCTCGAGCAGCTGCTCGCGCCGGTGTTCGACGCGCAGCGAAGTGGCGAAGGTCAAGGCGATCGCGACGGGCCTGCCGGCGGGGCCGGGCGCGGCGTCCGGGCAGATCTACCTCAACGCGGACCGCGCGGTGGTGGCCGCCGACAAGGGCGAGAAGGTGCTGCTCGTCCGGGTCGAAACGTCGCCGGAAGATCTGCGCGGCATGATCGCGGCGGAAGGCATCCTGACGGCGCGCGGCGGCGTGTCGTCACACGCGGCGCTCGTTGCCCGGCAGATGGGCAAGGTCTGCGTGTGCGGCGCCGCGGCGGTCGAAGTCGACTACCAGGCGCGGACGGTCACGGTCGACGGCAAGACCTACAAGGAAGGCGACTGGATGTCGATCGACGGCACCGTCGGCCAGGTCTACGCCGGCCAGGTCAAGACCGCGCCCTCGGAGATTGTCGCCGGCCTGATCAATGGCGACGAGGCGGCGAAGCAGACCGAGAAGTTCAAGCACTTCCAGCAGCTGATGAAGTGGTGCTCCGACGCGTCGCGCATGAGCGTCCGCACCAACGCCGATACGCCGGAGCAGACGGCCAACGCCGTCGCGTTTGGCGCCGTCGGCATCGGCCTGACCCGCACCGAGCACATGTTCTTCGAAGGCGATCGCATCGACGCGATGCGCGAGATGATCCTCGCCGAGACGGTGAAGAAGCGCGGAAGGCGGCGCTCGCCAAGCTGCTGCCGTATCAGCGTGAGGACTTCGCCGGCATCTTCCGTGCGCTGAAGGGCTACCCGGCGACGATTCGCTTCCTCGACCCGCCGCTGCACGAGTTCCTGCCGCACACCAAGGAACAGCAGGCGGAGCTGGCGAAGAAGATCGGCGTGCCGGCGGCGCGCATCCACCAGCGCGTCGAGCAGCTGCACGAGTTCAATCCGATGCTCGGCTTCCGCGGCTGCCGGCTCGGCATCGGCTATCCCGGAGATCTCGGCGATGCAGGCGCGCGCGGTGTTCGAGGCTGCCGCGGAGGTGCAGAAGGAAGGCATCAAGGTCCGGCCCGAGATCATGATCCCGCTCGTCGGCTTCAAGAAGGAGCTCGATCTGCAGATCGAGGTCGTGCACCAGGCGGCGCGCGAGGTTCAGGCCGAGAAGAAGGTCAAGCTGAACTACATGGTCGGCACGATGATCGAAATTCCGCGCGGCGCGCTCACCGCCGACGAGATCGCGCAGTCGGCGGAGTTCTTCAGCTTCGGCACCAACGACCTGACGCAGACCGGCCTCGGCATGTCGCGCGACGACTCGGGCTCGTTCCTGCCGCAGTATCAGGAGCTCGAGATCGTCAAGAAGAACCCGTTCGCGACGATTGACGCGACCGGCGTCGGCCAGCTCGTCGAGATCGCCGTCAAGAAGGGCCGCGCCACGCGTGCCAATCTGAAGCTCGGGATCTGCGGCGAGCATGGCGGCGATCCGGCCTCGATCCAGTTCTTCGAGAAGGTCGGCCTCGACTACGTCAGCTGCTCGCCCTATCGCGTGCCGGTGGCGCGACTGGCGGCGGCGCAGGCGGCGCTGCAGTCAAGGTCGACGATTGACGTCAGCGCCACGGGGTCCCGCGAGCATTGATCACGATCTACAAGCACGAGGACGGGTCCACCGACGATCGTCGACCGGGTGGACCCGGCCTGGCTGCGACCGGACAGCGGCGTCTGGGTGTGGGTCGACTCTGAGCGCGCCCACACCGGACGAAGCGCGGCTGCTCACCGACGTCTTTCACTTCCACGAGCTCGCGATCGAAGACGCCATCGCCGAGATACACCATCCGAAAGTCGAATCCTACGGCGACTACCTCTACCTGATCCTGCACGGCATCGACTTCAAGGCCAAGGAGCACGAGTTCCGGACGCAGGAAGTCGATTTCTTTCTCGGCGCGCAGTACCTCGTGACGTTTCACAACGGCACCTCGCGCTCGATCGGCCACATCGGCGAGATATCTGCAGCCGCAACGAGCGCGTCCTCGGCGAAGGCCCGGCGGTGCTCCTCTATCGCATCGTCGACGCCATGGTCGACAACTACCGGCCCGAGGTCGACAAGCTGGGCGGACCGGCTCGACGCGCTCGAGAAGGAAGTGTTCTCGCGGCCGAAGTCGACGCTGGTCAAGCGCATCCTCGATTTCAAGCGTGACGTCGTCGTCGCTGCGCCGCGTGATCATGCCGCAGCGCGACGCCGTGGCGCGGCTCGCGCGCCGCGAGTTTTCGCAGATTTCCGAAGGCTTGTCGTATCGTTTCCGCGACGTCCACGATCACCTCGTGCGGCTCGTCGGACGAGGCCGTCTACTTCCAGGACCGCATCTCGAGCCTGCTCGACGCGCACCTGTCGAACGTCTCCAATCAGCTGAACGGCGTGATGAAGGTGCTGACGATCATCTCGACGATCTTCATGCCGATGACCGTGCTCACCGGCATGTACGGCATGAACGTGCCGCTGCCGCATCTGCCCGGCGGCGAGACGGTCGCGTTCTGGTGGATCTTGGCGATCATGGCCGGACGCGTGATCCGTTCGACGATGCTGTGACGTTCTTCAGACGGCGGCGATTGGACTGGCTCGACGCGCCACTAGCGACGATCATGCTCCATCCGCCGTCCCGCCTGCACCTCGCCAATCAGATCGCCGCCGGCGAGGTCGTCGAGCGTCCGGCGTCGGTCGTCAAGGAACTGGTCGAGAACGCGCTCGACGCCGGGGCGACGCGCATTGCGGTCGACGATCGAGCTCGGCGGCAAGAAGTCGATGCGCGTCGAGGACGACGGCGAGGGGATGGAGCCGGAGGACGCGCGGCTCGCGATCGAGCGGCATGCGACGAGCAAGATCGCCAGCTCGGACGATCTCGCCGCCATCCGCTCGCTCGGGTTCCGGGGCGAGGCCCTGCCCAGCATCGCGTCGGTGTCGCACTTCACCATGCGCACACGCGCGCGCGGGGGCGCGTCCGGGACCGAGATTCGCGTCAACGGCGGCACTGTCGCTTCGGAGCGCGAGGTCGGCGCGCCGGAGGGCACGAGCATCGAGGTCGACGATCTCTTCTACAACCTGCCGGCGCGTCGCAAGTTCCTGAAGTCGGACACCGCCGAATCGACGCAGATCTCGCGTCTCGTCACCCAGATGGCGCTCGGCTATCCCGAGGTGGGCTTCTCGCTGACGAGCGGCATCCGACGCCTGCTCGACTGTCCGCCGGCCGCGGGTTTGCGCGAGCGCTTCTTCCAGTTGTTTGGCGAACGCGGCGATCTCATCGAGGTGCGCAAGGAAGCCGGCGGGTTGAAGATCCACGGCTATGTCGCCGCGCTCGGCGATCAGGGGCCGGTGCGAGGCCAGCAGAACGTCTTCGTCAATCGCCGCATCGTCAAGGACCGGACGATCGCGCACGCGATCACCGAGGCGTACAGCGTCGCGACAATCAAGGAGCGCAGCCCGGAAGTGCATCTCTTCCTCGAGATTGCTCCCGACCGCGTCGACGTGAACGTTCATCCGACGAAGGCGGAAGTGCGCTTTCTCGAGCAGTCGCTGGTCCACGAAGTGCTGCGGCGCGCCCTGGGCGAGACGCTCGGCCAGGGGCCGGCGCCGGAACTGCAGTTCACGCCATTTGCGCCGCGGCCGGGTGAGCCGCAGGCCGATGAGCATCCCCGGGGTCCTCGCGGGCGCGTCGGTAGCCAGCCGTTGGGACACCGGGCGCGTCGAGCGTGCCGCCATCGGCATACAGCAATGCCGCGTGGAGCGAGCGCTCCGCCGTCAGTCGAAGCGGCGGCGGTGCCGCAGGCGGGCATCGACATTCGGCCGATGATCCCGCTCGGCCAGTTTCGCGACACGTTCATCATCGCCATCGACGACGAGGGCGTGGCGATCATCGATCAGCACGTCGCGCACGAGCGCGTCCTGTTCGAGCGCGTGATGGAGTCGCTGACCAAGGGCCGGCTCGAGAGCCAGCGGCTGCTGACGCCGATGCTGATCGAGATGTCGGCGGCGCAGCGGCACGCGCTCGCCCAGCACACGGAAACGCTGGACCGATTCGGCCTGGAGGTCGAGGAGTTCGGCGGCGACAGCCTGCGCCTGTCGGCCGTGCCGGCGATCCTCGATCCGGCAGAGTGCGAGGCGGCGGTACGGGCGCTGGGCGAGGATCTCGAGGGCCTCGACAAGGGCTCGACGGTTCAGGATGCGCTGCGCAGGATTGCCGCGACCATGGCCTGCCACGCCGCGGTGAAGGCGAACTATCCGCTGACGATGGAGAAGATGCGGTTCATCCTGGAGGAACTGCGGCGAACGGCGTACTCGTCGGTGTGCCCGCACGGCCGGCCGGTGGTGCTGCGGATGTCGCGGCGGGAGATCGAAAGGAACTTTCAAAGAATTTGAGTCGGTAGCTCGGTGGTTCGGTAGCTCGAGTCGTTCGGTCGTCGGCACGTTCGGCGCTCGGTAGCTCGGTCGTTCGGCGACGGTCCGCTAGCGGCCGGACGGCTCGAGCACGAACGGCCGAGCAACCGAGCAACCGAGCTACCGACTGCGTCAACCGAGCTACCGAGCTACCGAACTACCGACCGACCCCGAATGTTGTGAGATAGTTCCCGCCATGAATCGACGCGAGTTTCTGGCGGCGGCGGGGACCGTCGGCGTGGCCCGCTGGTCGGTGTCGCATCGGCGACGGGCCAGGCGCAGGCAGCCGGCGCAGTCGCGATCGGTCGCGTACTGGGTCGCGGTGATCACGCGGCTCGCCGATCCGGTGCTCAAGAATCTCGTCGCCGGCACGCTCAAGGCGCGGATGCCGGTCGAGCAGGCGGCGCGGCGCCAATCGCGCCCCCTTCAGCCACCTCGAGGCGCTCGGGCGGCTCATCGCCGGCATCGCGCCGTGGCTCGAGCTGCCAGCTGACGACACGCCGGAAGGCAAGCTGCGGGCGCAATACGGCGACCTCGCGCGACGGGCCATCGCCAGGGCCGTCGATCCGGCCTCGCCCGACTTTCTGAATTTCACCGGCCGCGGCCAGCCGCTCGTGGACGCGGCATTCCTCGCGCAGGGAGTTTTGCGCGCGCCGCGCGCGCTGCGCGAGTCGCTCGACCCGACCACGAGGAAGAATCTTGTCGCGGCGCTGGAATCGACGCGCGGAACCACGCCCGGCTTCAACAACTGGCTGCTGTTTTCCGCGACTGTCGAAGCGGCGTTGGCGCGGCTCGGCGCGACGTGGGATCGCATGCGCGTCGACTACGCGCTGCGCCAGCACGAGCAGTGGTACAAGGGCGACGGCGTCTACGGCGACGGTCCGACGTTCCACTGGGACTACTACAACAGCTTCGTCATCCAGCCGATGCTGCTCGACGTGCTCGACGTCTGCCGCGACGAGCTGCCGGCGTGGAAGGACCTGGCGACGCGGGTCGAGCCGCGAGCACGGCGCTACGCCGCGATCCTCGAGCGCCTGATCGCGCCGGACGGCAGCTTCCCGCCGATCGGCCGCTCGATCGCCTATCGATTCGGCGCCTTCCAGCTGCTGGCGCAGATGGCGCTGCGCAAGTCGCTGCCGGAGGAGATCACCGCACCGCAGGTGCGTGGCGCGCTCTCCGCGATCATCAAGCGCTCGATCGAGATGCCGGGAACCTTCGACAGCAACGGCTGGCTGCAGATCGGATTCGCCGGCCATCAGCCAGGAGTGGGGGAGACCTACATTTCAACCGGCAGCCTCTATCTGTGCGCCGTTGGTCTCTTGCCGCTCGGCCTGCCGGCGAGCGATCCGTTCTGGTCGGCGCCCGCCGAGCCGTGGACATCCGTACGCGCCTGGTCCGGTCAGGCGTTTCCGATCGATAAGGCGCTTACTGGATAGCAGTTCGGTACTCGGTAGTTCGGTAGTTCGGTAGTTCGGTAGTTCGGTAGTTCGGTAGTTCGGTAGTTCGGTGGTTCGGTAGTCGAGCGGTGGGGCGTTCACAAGCGTCCGCCTTCAACCGAGCAACCGAGCAACCGAGCTACCGAGCTACCGAGCACCGAGCCCCGAGCCCGAGCCCCGAGCCCCGAGCCCCGAACTAAGTCACAGTCTTGTGCACCTCCACCATGATCTCCGACAGGTCTTCCGGCGTCAGGTCGGCGCTGCGCACGAATCCGGCGGCGCGGCGCTTCGAGCCGGGCTGCAGGATCCAGGCGTCCTCGACCATCTGCAGGTAGCTCGGTTGCCGGGCGTCGCTGTAGGCCGAGCACGACGTGACTTTGAACGTCACGCGCACGGCCCGCATCGACAGCGCCTGGCACTGCACGATCTCCTCGTCGAGCGAACGGCCGCGTACGACGGTCGAGTGCCGGCACGTGTGGCATAGATTGCTGTCGCTGCCGACCGGCGTTCCGGCGTGCACTTTGATACGCATTCTGGCTCCCGTGCGTCGATAGATGCAGGCGGCCTGCCATGGATCGAACCGCCCTCGACCCTCGTATTTACTGAGTGAAGCAGCCGAACAGCAGTGCGCGGCAGTGTGCGGGATGCGTTTTCTGCGCGCCCCGCAACGGGCAGGAATTGCGCAATCTGCGCCGGTCCGTGCGGAGGCGTCGCCGAGTCATTTGACGTCATTTGACTTCGGGGGACGGCTTACCTAGAGTGAGCACACTCACCTTCATGGATTCCATCGCACAGCTGAACGCCTTTACGGTCTTTCTGGCGATTGCCGCCGTCGGCTTCCTGTTCCTGATGATCTCGCTGTTCTTCGGCGGGATGCTGGAGCATTTCGACGGCGCCCTCGACCACGACCTCGATCACGGCGGCCCCGGGTTCTTCAGCACGCGCGTGATCAGCGTCTTCATTACGGCCTTCGGCGGGTTCGGCGCGATCGCCACGCACTACGGCTTCGGCACGCTGCCGGCGTCAGCTCATCGGCGCCCTGAGTGGCGTGGTCCTGGCAACGCCGATTTACTACTTCGCCCGCTTCCTCTACGGTCAGCAGGCGAGCTCCGACAGCCGCGCACAGGATCTCGTCGGTCAGGTCGGCCGCGTCGTCATTGCGCTTCCCGTCGGCGGAGTCGGCCAGGTGCGCTGCAAGATTGGCGAGGAACTGGTCGACAAGATCGCGCGCAGCACCGACACGACGCCGATTGCCGAGAATACGCCCGTCGTCATCGAAGAAGTTGTCGGAGAAACCGTCGTCGTCAGACGACGCTGAATCGAGGCCCATATGCCATTCCCAGCTGGTGACCTGTGGCTGCCCGCGCTCATCGCCGCGGTTCTGCTCGGTTTCTTCGCGGCGATGTGGCTCATCAGCCGCAACTATCTCAAGGTGTCGCCGAACGCGGTCGCGGTGCTGAGCGGCCGCAGGCGCAAGCTGCCTGACGGCCGCGTCGTCGGCTACCGGATGGTGCGAGGCGGCGCCGCCCTCCGCATTCCGCTGCTCGAGAAGGTCGAGTACCTGCACCTCAACGTGATGACGATCCCGCTCGAGATCAAGCGGGCGTATACGTTGAAGGGCGTGCCGGTCTCGGTCAAGGCCGTGGCGAACGTGAAGATTCGCGGCGACGACACGTCGCTGCAGGCGGCGGCCGAGCGGTTCCTCGGCATGACGCACGATCAGATTCAGAAGGTCGTCTTCCAGACGCTCGAAGGCCACCTGCGATCCATCCTCGGCACGCTGACCGTCGAGGAAGTGAACAGCGACCGTCAGAGCTTCGCGCAGAAGCTCACGAGCGAAGCGGCGATGGACCTCGAGAAGATGGGGCTCGGCGTCGACGTGCTCACGATCCAGGAAATCTCGGACGAAGAGGAGTACCTCAACGCGCTCGGCAAGCGCCGGACAGCGGAAGTCAAGCGCGACGCGACGATCGGCGAAGCCGAGGCGCACCGCGACGCCAAGATCAAGTCGTCTCTGGCGCTGCAGGAAGGCGAACAGGCGAAGTTCAAGGCCGACGCCGAGATCGCGCAGGCCTCGCGCGACTTCATGATTCGGCAGGCGCAGTATCAGGCCGAGATCGAAACGCAGAAGGCCAGGGCGGCGCAGGCCGGTCCGCTCTCGGAAGCCAGCGCGCGCCAGGCCGTCGTCGCCGAGGAAGTGCGCGTCGAGCGCATGCGGACCCAGGAGCTGATTCTCGTCCAGGAGCAGGAGGTCCTCCGCAGGCAGAAGGAGCTCGAGGCGACCGTCATCAAGCCGGCGGAAGCCGATCGCCTGGCGGCGGTCGTGCGAGCGGAGGCGGCCAAGCAGGCCGCCATCCTCGAAGCGGAAGGCCGGCGCTCGGCCTTGATTGCGCTGGCCGAGGCGGAGCAGGAGAAGCTGCGGAAGGAAGGCGCCGGCCGCGCGGCGGCGGTCGAAGCCGAGGGCCGCGCCGAGGCCGCCAAGATCGAAGCCATCGGCCTCGCGCAGGCCAAGGCGATCGAAGCGCAGGGTGTCGCCGAAGCGGCGGCGATCCTGCGCAAGGCGGAGGCGTGGAAGCAGTTCAACGACTCCGCCCGGCTGCAGACGGTACTCGAGAAGATGCCGGCGATCATCGAGGCGTCGGCAGGGATTTTCGGCGCCGTCGCCGCGCCGCTCGGGAACATCGACAAGATGGTCGTCATCGACCAGGGCAACGGCGGCGCCGACGGCGGGAGCGCGGCGCTCGGAAAGATCGCGCGGACCAGTCCGGCGGTGGTCTTCGGACTACTGCAGCAGCTCGAAGCTTTTGGCCTCAACGTTCCGGCGGTGATGCAGCAGCTCGGGCTCTCGCCGGCGGTGCGCAGCGCCAACGGGGATGCGAAGGTCGACGGCGAGACGCCTCCACTTCCCTGATCGGCGCGCTGCCGGCCGTGGGATGCCGACTCGTAACGAACGCGGCAGATGCGGGCAGCCGTTCGCAACCGTATGCAGACTGAACTCAGCCATAAAGCGTTTAGTGCGTAAGATTTACGCTTGACAGTAATGTGATCAGGTCTTAGAGTCATATACATCCCAGCAAGCTTTCGGGTCCCTGTAAATTTCCAAGCGAAAAGGCAACCCTGAGCCGCAAGGCGGGGTGCGCAAAGCTGTAAGCCCGGCGCGGGCGCGGGGCGGTTTAGCTGCCGAACTTGGAGTGGCCATGTCTAGTCGTCGCACCGTACCAGCTGTTCTCGCTACTGCATTCGCCCTTCTGTTCTTCGGACTGGGTAATTATCTCGGCGCGCGTCAGACAGCTGACAGTGACGGCCAGTTGGCCCTCATGCGTTCTGAAATTGCCCAGCTGAAGCGGCGGTCACTCGAAGTCACCGGCACCGCCGGGCGCATCACGCCTCCTCCCGTGTCAACGGATGACGCCTCCCGCGCCTCGATGGTCGCCGACATCAAGCGTCAACTGCAGGACGAGATGGGCCTGCTGCCGCTCAACCTGCTGCGCAACCGCAGCGAAAGCTTCGTCGAGCTCTATTCTTACGACGACCACGGCTCGAGCAGCTACGGTACGGCCGGGTATCTCGGCGAGGGCTACTTCATTACCGTCAAGCACGGTGTCGTGGCGCTCAACCAGGAAGGCTCGGCGGACCCCCGCAAGATCACGTCCGTCAAGTTGATGTACAAAGGCCAGCCGTTGAACGCTCGCATCGTCGATTCCGGCGATGCGCGTGTCGAAGTCGACCCGGGCGACTGGGCCATCCTGAAGGTCAAAGAGAAGGTCGAGATGCCGGCGTTGAACCTGAACCTCTCCTACGGGTTCGAGTTCGCGGATCCCATCTTCCGCCTCGGCAACGACTACTCGAAGGGCATCATCCTGTCGACCGGCTATGTTGGCCAGCGCATTCCCAACAAGCTGGTGACGTGCCTGACAGATGGCCACCCTGGCGTCTCCGGCGGCGGCGTCCTCAATCGTGATGGCGAGCTCGTCGGCATCCCCATCGGCCGGATGCAGGGCGACTATCGCTTCTCGTTCATTCTTCCTTTGCGCCCGGAGATGTTCCGGAAGGTCTCGCACCTGAACTAGCGCGCTTCAACTCGGCCTCGCGTCCACGATCGGTCGGCCGGTAGAACTTTCGATTCTTGTGCGCGGGCGGCAGGCAATCCATGCCGCTCGCGACGCCTTCCGGCTCGTCGTGGGCGTAGCGATAGCCCTTCCCGTAGTCCAGCTGCTTCATGAGTCCCGTTGGCGCATTCCGCAGATGCAGCGGAACCGGCTCTGCGACTTCCTTGGCCGCGGCCTCCGCCGCTTCCTGATACGCAACATACACGGCATTACTCTTCGGTGCGTTCGCGAGGTAGATCGCCGCTTGCGCGAGCGCCGTGTTGCCTTCGGGCATGCCCATGAAATGAACCGCGTCCTTGGCGGCGACGGTCACGGTGAGCGCTTGCGGATCGGCGTTGCCGACATCCTCTGACGCGAAGCGCACGAGCCGCCGGGCGACGTAGAGCGGATCTTCCCCGGCTTCGAGCATCCGCGCGAGCCAGTACACCGAGGCGTCGGCGTCGCTGTTGCGCATCGACTTGTGCAGCGCCGAGATCAGGTTGTAGTGCTCCTCGCCCGTCTTGTCGTAGAGCAGGGCGCGATTCTGCGCGAGGTCGGCGATGATCGCCGCGGTGATGCGTGGAGATGATTGGCGGTGTCGGCGTCGCTGCGTCAGGTCGCCGCTGGCGGCGGCCATGTCCAGCAGGTTGAGGGCGATCCGCGCATCGCCGTTGGCATATTTCGCGATCGCTGCGACAGCGTCCTCGTCGATCGACACGTGATCGCGCCCGAGACCGCGAACCGGATCGTCGACGGCGCGCGCGATGATCCGGCGCAGGGCTTCCGGCTTCAGCGGCTTGAGGACGTAAACCTTCGACCGCGACAGCAGCGCCGAGTTCACCTCGAACGACGGGTTCTCCGTCGTCGCGCCGATGAGCACGATGTCGCCGGCTTCGACACGCGGCAGGAAGGCATCCTGCTGCGACTTGTTGAAGCGGTGGATCTCGTCGATGAAGAGGATGGTGCGCCGGCCATGACGCCGGCGATCCTCTTCGGCTTCCGCCATCACGGTGCGGATTTCTTTGATGCCCGAGAGCACGGCGCTGAAGGCGACAAAGCGCGCGCGCGTCACCCGCGCGATGACGCGGGCCAGCGTTGTCTTTCCCGTGCCCGGCGGTCCCCACAGGATGATTGATTGCAGGCGGTCGCCTTCGATGGCGCGTCGCAGCGGCCGCCCTGGCCCGAGGAGCTCTTCCTGCCCGATGAACTCATCCAGGGTCTGCGGCCGCATGCGCTCGGCGAGCGGCGCGACCGCGTGTCGAAGGCTCGTTCGCCTCGTGCTCCGGCTCAGAGAAGAGCGACCTGTCCATGTCGTTGCTTTGCCGCTTCGTAAAGGATGAGGGCTGCCGTGATCGCGACGTTGAACGATTCGACCGGCTGCCGCATGGGAATCGAGAGACGCTGGTCGGCTTGCGCAACAGCGTCGGGAAGAAGTCCTGGACCCTCACCGCCGAGCACGATGGCGACCGGGCCGTGAACGAGAAGCCGGGCAGCGGCGTGCCGTCGCGCGGAACCGTCGCGACGATCGAGACGCCGTGCTCGCGAAGCCGCGCCAGGGTCGCGCCGTCGCCTGCCGGGTCGCGATCGGAACGCGAAACGTGCTGCCCATGGCGCCGCGCAGGGCCTTCCAGCCAAACGGATCGGCTGTTCCCTCCGCGGCGACGAGGCCGGTTGCGCCGCAACCATCCGCTGCCCGGACGATGGCGCCGACATTTCCTGCGTCCTGGACGCCCTGCAGGATCACGATGAGCTGCGGCGCGCCGGCCATCACCTCATCAAGAGAAGCGGCCGTCGCGCGAGCCAGCGCCACGAGGCCCGTTGGCTGTTTGACCGGGCTCATCGCCGCCATCACCTGTGAGGTGACGCCGACGACGTCGACGCCGGTGCGTTCCAGTCGATCGACGAGTCGCGGGTTCGCGTCCACGATTCCATCTGCCAGCGCCACCACGTCGAGGGCGACGCTGCTGGAGAGCGCTTCCTCGATCAGATGCTCGCCGTCGAGGAGCAGGATACCGCTCGCGTCGCGGCTGCGCGCGGCCTCGCGGAAGCGTGCGACGAGCGGATTGCTGCGGCTGGAGATGCGGCGCACGTCGGCCCATTATAGGCGTCGCGGCGACGTGGCCGTGCTACCATCTCAGTCGAGATGAAGGAGCAACTCCTCAAGAAGTTCCAGGACGAGATCATGCGCCTGGACCGCGAGCTCAAGGCGGAGCTGCCGAAAGAAATCCAGCGTGCCCGCGAGCTAGGCGACCTGCGCGAGAACGCGGAATATCACGCGGCCAAGGAGCGTCAGCGCCTCGTCGAAGCCCGGATCAGCCTGCTGCAGAAGCGTGTCAGCGACATCTCGCTGATGAACCTCGACAAGCTGCCGCACGACAAAGTCGGCTTCGGCTCGACCGTCCACCTCAAGGATGCCGCCGGTCATACGGTCGTCTATTCGCTCGTGATGCCCGAAGACGCGGACGTCGACCAGGGCCTCATCTCGACGGCGTCGCCCATCGGCCGGGCGCTCCTCTCGAAGGAGGAGGGTGACGAGGTAACGGTCACCACGCCAAGTGGCAGCAAACGTTTCGAAGTCGTCAAGCTCCACACCATCCACGACGAGAGTTGAAGCAGAGTAGTAGTGTGCGCGAAAAAAAAAAAAAAAAAAAAAAAAAAAAAAAAACCTCCTGATTCTTCCGAACGGCAATACTCGACGCGCCTGAGAACAGCGCTCGTGCTGTCGGGATCGGGGACTGCCGGCGCGTATCAGGCTGGCGTGCTGCGGGCGCTGCACGAGGCGGGAATCAAGATCGATCTCGTGGCCGGTCGCGGCGCCGGCGTCATCGGCGCCATGTTCAGCGCGATGGACGGCGGCTCCCGCCTCTGGGACGACAACGGCGTGTGGCGGCGCGCGGTGGCCCGCCGCTACTATCCGTGGCGCGGCCCACTCCGCATAGCCGGCTGGGCTCTCGCGGCTGCCGGTGCCGTCCTCGCGCTGCCGATCGCACTCCTTTTCATTGCGATGGTCATTGCCCTCGTGGGCATGCTCCTGACATTTGTCGGCCTCGAGTCAGCGGGCGTGTCCGCGAATGCCGCGTACAGCCGGTGGATCGAGACGCTCTTCGCGCCGGGTGCGGTGCCAACCTACGTGCCGCGCCTTGCTGTCCTCGCCCTTCTGATTGCCGTCGCGTCGGCGGCCGCGAGCGTCGTGGCATCGGCCTTCTCGAGCCGCGCGAAGCGGCGGTCCGGCCACGGTCTCGCCGGCCGCGTCATCGGTGGGCCCCTGTCCTCGACGACGCTCCTCGAGAACTGCTGCGCCGAGCTCTGGAACCTGATTCGCGGCGCCGCGCCGTTGGCGTCACCGCCGGCGGTTGAGCTCGGACGGCGCTATGTCGAGCTCGTATCCGAGAACCTGGGGCAGCCAGGATTCCGCGAAGTGCTGGTCGCCGTGCACGACATGGACACGCGGCGGGATCTCGTGTTCGCGCTCCTCTCGCCGACACACCGCGCGCGTTTTTTCACGCGGCCGAGCGGCGACTCCGCCGCACGAACCGCGGAAGCATTCGACCTCGCCGGCACCGCCCGCGATCATGCCGTCGATGCGCTGGCCGCAGCGTTGTCGATGCCGGTTGGGACCGAGCCGCACCTCGTGAGGTTTGCGCCCGAAGGCCCATGGCGCGGCGAGACGCATCGTGTCTGCGACCGGCCGGGCAGTTTGAGCCGGCTGCTCGAGGAAGTCGCGGCCGCGGGCGCCGAGCAGGTCATCCTCGTTACCGCGCATCAGCCCCAGGGACGTCCGCACGAGCTCAGCGCCGAGCGTGGCGATCTGCGCGGCCACGCCGCCGATTCGCTCGCCGCGTTCGAGTCTGCCGGCGTACGCGATGCCATCGAGCACTGGCAAGGCCGGTTCCTCGGCATGTTCGTCATTCGCCCCGCCCACAATCCGCTTGGCCCACTCGACTTCGACGGCGTCTACGACGAGCGATCCGATCGCGTCCACACGCTCGCCGAGCTCCTCGATCGCGGCTACGAAGATGCCTACCGGCAGTTCATCGAGCCGGTCGTGGCCGCCAGCGGCGACCTGCTCGAAGCAGTCCAACGCTGAATTGGCGCAGCGCCCGGTTCTCCAGCAACAGTACAGTCGGCTTCCGATATGAAACCAGCGACACAACTCATCTACGTTCCCGACGGCGCCACCGGTGAGGCGGCGCCTCTCACGACGCCGATTTGCGAGACGACGACGTTCGTGTTCGAGAGCGCGCAGCAGGTCAAGGACTACAACGAAGGACGCTCGACGAAATTCCTCTACTCGCGCTATGCGAACCCAACCGTGCTGGCGGTCGAGGAGCGCATCGCGACAGTCGAAGGCGCGGAACAGGCGCTCGTGTTTTCGAGCGGTCAGGCAGCGACGACCACTGCGCTGCTGGGGCTTCTGCAGGCGGGCGACGAGGTCGTCTGCAGCGGGGCCATCTACGGCGGGACGCTGCACCTGCTCGCGGACCTCCTCGTCAAGTTCGGGATCCGCCCGCGGTTCGCGTCGCTCGAAGAGTTCCGTCAGCCTGAAGGGCTCCTGTCGCCGGCGACGAAGCTGGTGTGGTTCGAGTCGCCGATCAACCCGACGTTGCGCTGCGTCGACATCGCGGCGGTGGCGCGGGCGTGTCGCGCGCGCGGCGTGCTGTCGGTCGTCGACAACACGTTCGCAAGCCCGGTGAATCAGCAGCCGCTCGCGCTCGGCGTCGATCTCGTCATGCACAGCGCGACCAAATACCTGAACGGCCACAGCGACGTGACGGCCGGCGTCATCGCCGGCCCGGCAGCGCTCGTGGACAAGGTGTAACGCGCGCGGAAACTGGTCGGCGCGGTCCTCGATCCGTACCCGGCCTACGCGCTCGGCCGCGGGCTGAAGACACTCGAAGTGCGAGTCGCGCGCCAGAGCGCGAGCGCGATGTGGCTGGCGACCGAGCTCGAACGCAGCGGCAAGGTCGAGCGCGTCTACTATCCCGGACTCGAGTCGCATCCCGATCACGCCATCGCCAAGCGGCAGATGAAGAGTTCGGCGGCATGCTGTGTCTCGATCTCGGCGGCGGCTACGAGCGTGCCGCCAGGTTTTTCGACCGCCTGAAGATCGTCAAGCGCGCGGCCAGCCTGGGCGGCGTGGAGAGCCTCTGCAGCCTGCCCGTCCTCACCTCGCAGTGGGGCCACTAGCGCCGAGGAGCTCGAACGCGCCGGCGTGACCGCCAGCATGGCGCGCCTCTCGATCGGCCTCGAAGATCCCGACGATCTCCTCGCCGACATCGCGCAGGCCTCGTCGTAGTTCCGCGGCTCGCTACTGCTCGTGGCTCGCTGCTCGATGAATCAGCGAGCAGCGAGCCGCGCCAGCAGCGAACCCGAGCTCCGACCCGCCCTCCCAGGCTCCCGAGCCGCCGAAGCGCCGCGACAGCGGAAACTCCGAACTCCGACCCCCGCCCTCGTAGGTTGTCGATAACTTAGGTATCATTGTCGACGACTTAGGTGTATAGCGACGGAACTCAAGAGCGCATCGATGAGCAAGCCGTCCGACCTGATTCAAGGCACCCTGGATCTGCTGATCCTCAAGACCGTCGCCCTCGAGCCCAAGCATGGCTGGGCGATTGCGAAACGCATTCAGCAGATCAGCGGCGAAGTCCTGCAGATCACGCAGGGCTCGCTCTATCCGGCGCTCCATCGCCTCGAGCAGCAGGGATGGCTCAAGGCGCAGGCCGGCCTGACGGACACCGGCCGGGAGGCGAAGTTCTACGCGCTGACGCGGCGGGCGAAAACAGCTCGCGCGGGAGCTCGAGAGCTGGGATCGGCTGTCGACGGCGATTGGCCTCGTCGTCCGCGAGGCGAAGTAGACTCAGCTCTCAACGGGAGCACTCTCATGCAGCGCATGCTCGACAAAGTCTCGACTTCGGCTCGCGGTCCCTGTTTCGCCGGCGGCAGCGTCGATGCATCGCTCAAGGGCGAGATCGAGCTGCACCTGCAGGAGCAGATTGACGAGAACATCGCCGCCGGGGATGATCGCCGGACGCGGCGCGCACCGCGGCGCTGCGCGCCTTCGGCCCGACAGTCGTCATCGAGGAGCAGTGCCGCGACACGCGGCGGGTCGCATTCGTCGAGCACATTGTCGCAGGACCTTCGCTACACACTGCGCTCGCTCGTCCGGCAGCCGATGCTGCTCGCGGCGGCGGTGCTTTCGATTGGCGTGGCGATTGGCGCCAACACGACGATCTTCAGTCTCGCCAGCGAGCTGATGTTTGCCATGCCGTCAGCGACCCGCCCCGACCGCCTGGTGCACATCCGGATGGGCGGCGGCAGCCACGTCTCCCACCGGCAGTGGCGCGCCCTCGACGAGAGCGGCGCGCTCGCCGGCCTGACGGGATTCAACATCGAGACACCGTCAACTGGCGCGGGCCGGACCAGACCCTGAATCTGGTGCCGATCGTCGTGGCGGGCAACTTCTTCGACGTCGATTGGCGTGCCGATCGCGATCGGGCGCGGGTTCACGGCCGCCGAAGCGCAGGCGGAGCTCGATCCGGCGGTGGTCGTCATCAGCCATGGGTTCTGGCAGAAGCGCCTGGGTGGCAGATCCGAAGGTCATCGGCAGCACGCTGATCTTCAATGGCCGGCCCTACACCGTGACCGGCGTCTCGCCGGCGAGTTCGCCGTTCGATTGCAGGGTTCGGTCTTGCGCCTGAGGTTACCTTCCCGCTCGGCCGCACGCTGATGCCCGACTTCGACAGCGACTGGCAACGGTCGCCACGTTCAACTCGTCGGCCGCCTGCATGACGGCCAGAGCACTGGCGGACGGCCGAGCCGCGGTGGCGGCGGCGGGCAAGGCCGTGTCGCCGAAGCGGGGCAGCGACGATTCGGCGATATCGGCCGTTCGCGCCCGTCGGCTCGACGGAGCAATTCGGCAGTCTGGCGACCGTCGGCGCGTTCTTTGCCGTGCTGCTCATCGCCGTCGGCACTCATCCTGGCGATCGCGTGCGCCAACGTCGCCGGGCTGTTGCTCGGCGCGGGCCACGGCGCGCAGCCGGGAAATGGCGGTCCGCGTGGCGCTCGGCGCCAGCCGGCGGCGGCTCGTTCAGCAGCTGCTCTGATCGAAGGGCTCTGGATTGCCGTGCCTCGGCACGCTCGTGGGTTGGTGCTGATGAGGGTGCCTGACCGGGCATTCGCCAGCCTGCCGCTGCCGCTGCCGGTTCCTCTCGAAATGCACGCGCGATCTCGACGGCCGCGCTGCTCGTTGTACAGCGCGGCTCCTGACGCTGGTGACAACGCTCTTGTGTTCGCTGGCGCCGGCGCTGCAGGCGGCGCGGCGATCGCAGATGCCGGCGCTCAAGCGCCAGGACGCGCTCGCGTCGCCGGCCGGCGTCGCTGGTCGCTTCGCAACGTGCTCGTCGTCGGCCAGATGGCGGTTGCGCTAGTGCTGCTCGTCACGGCACTGCTGTTCGTCCGCAATCTGTCGCGCGCCGAACGACTCTCGACCCGGGATTCGACATCTCGCGCACGCTCGTGGCGCTCGTCGGCTTCGTCGAGGGCAGTTCACGCCAGTCACGGGACGGCATGGCTTGACGCGCGCCGTGGAGCGGCTGCGTGGCCTGCCCGGCGTCGAGATCGGCGAGCTACGCGCTCGGCGCGCCCCTCACGCTCCGCAGCGGCATGACCAGCGGGGCCGAGCTGACGGTCAAGGGCAAGGCTCGGGGATTCCAGGCGCAGTATCAGGACAACTTCGTCGGCCCGGCATACTTCAAGGTCATGGGCATCGGAATCGTGAAGGGTCGCGAGTTCCGCGCCGAAGATCGCCGCGGCGGGCCGGTCGTGGTCGCGTCAACGAGGAGTTCGCGCGTCGTTACTTCCGGGCGCCGAACCCCTCGGCGCGCAGCGTTCGCCTGCCGGGCCCGACCGAGGCCGGGCTATCCTGGCGGAGATCGTCGGCCGTCGTCCGCAACAGCAAGTATCGTTCGCTGGGCGAGGATCGACAAGCCGGCGATCTACGAGGCGTACGCCCAGCGCGTCAACCAGCAGCGCTTCGCGCACGTCTTCGTGCGGACGCTCGCCGGGCGCCGGTGCCGCAGCCGCGCGAAGTGGCGCGCAGTGCTGCAGGCAGCTGGACCCGTCCGCGTCGGTCGAAGTTCAGCCGATGAGGACGCACGCTGGCGTTTGCGTTCATGCCCAGCCGCGTCGGCGCGGCGTTGCTCGGCGCCCTGGGCGCGCTCGGACTGGCGCTGGCGATGGTCGGACTATTCGCCGTCGTCGTCTTACTCGGTCAGCCGCCGGACGGCGGAGATCGGCATGCGCGATGGCGCTCGGCGCGACGCGGCCGCGGTGCATGCGTCTGGTCACTGCGCGACGCCATCGTGGTCGCCTGCGTCGGCTGCGCGCATCGGCCTCGGCGTCGCATGGTTCGTCACGACAGCCGCTGTCGATGTTTCTGGTGGCGGGCTGAGCTCCAACCGATCCGATGACGTTCGTCGGCACGGCCATCCTGACGCTGGGTCGTGAGCGTCATCGCGGCGTGGTTTCCGGCGCGCCGGGCGACGCGCATCGATCCGGTGAAAGCGCTGCGGGCTGAGTAGGGTAGTCGGGCGGTCAGTTCGGTCAGCGGAGTTCGGGCTTCGCTCGGTACTCGGCGGCTCGCGGGAGCTCGGGATCAGCGTTCGGGAGGTTCGGTAGATCGGAATCAGGGGATCAGGACCATGAGACTCTTGGTCTCCTGACCTCTTGAACTCCTGTATCCGATCCTGAACCTCTACGCCTTGCCGACGGGTTCCTTCTTCTTGTCCGCGGCCGGTTCGCGCAGGAACTGCTCGGCCATCTCCGCGATTTTCGCGCTGACAGCGCGGTTCCTGTCAGGTCCCCGAATTTGGCCGCGGAAGCGCTCCCAGGGCACGACCGCCTTGGCCATGGCGCGGTGGCCGCCGGCGTTGCCGACGTCACCGAACCAGCGCTTGACGAACTCGCCGGCGTTGCGCGAATAGCCGAGGTTGCGGACGCTGACGATGAGCGTGCCGTTGACGATGCCCGCGATGATCGTCCACTTGACGTCTTCGAGCTGCAGGAAGAAGTCCGCCGTGTAGGGGATGAAGTCTTCGCGCGGGGCGTCGCCGACGAACGCGCTGAAGACCTGATCGCGCATCACCCCGCTCTGGCTCGCGCGCGTCACGTAGCTGAGCCGCTCGAGCGTGATTTCCGCGCCTTCCATCTTGCGGATCAGCGCGGCGTCGGCGAGGGGATAGAGGAACGTGAACGCCTCGAGATCGACGCGGTTGGTATGGCGCGCGAAGAACAGCGTGTCGGACTTGATGGCGTAGAGCATCGCCGTCGCCGTGCGCTCGGAGATGTTGACGTCCACCGCGCGGAGGTGCTCGGTCAGGATCGTGCAGGTCGAGCCGTAGTCGGCGCGGATGTCCTTGAAGACGGCGCTGTAGCCTGGCTGCTCCGGGTGGTGGTCGATCACGAGGTCGGCGCGATCGAGCATGCCGCCGAAGTAGTGCGGCTGAACGTCGACGGTGGCGATGCGCTCGAACTCCTGGAACGAGGCCGGCGTGATCTGCTCGACATGGATATCGAGCATGTTGGCCATGCGCAGGTTCTCCGGCCGCGTCACGCCCTGGATGGCGCCGATGATCGCCGTCGTCTTCGTCCGCCGCAACAGGTTGCGAAGAGCGAGGCCGCTCGCGAGCGCGTCCGGGTCGGGATCGTTGTGCAGCATGATCAGCACCTTGTCCGCGTCGGCGAAGTAGCGCTGATACTGCTGCACGCGGGCGCGCGTCATCGACCGGCTCAGCTCGGTGACGAGCGTCGGGCTGATGAGCTCCCCAAGGCTGATGTGCGTAACGTCCGGCTCCGCCGAGCTCGAGTGCTCGGGTGTCTTGGCCGTCCGCGGCCCGTGTGCAGCACGTAGATGAGCGTGCCGCCGGCGTCGCGAATGGCGGAGATGACCTTCTTGGTGCTGCGGCGGGCGTTGTCTTCGACGATGAAGCAGGTGCTGGGGGTGATGTCGGCCTTGAGGTAGGTATCGATGCGCCGCGGGTCGCCGGCGCTGACCTGTATCCCCGCATCGTGGAGACGACGCGCGAGGGGACGGCTTTCGACGAGGAAATCGACCTCGAAAGCCGGTAGCAATACGTCGTCCAGGGAGCGAATGACTAACTCGTCCTGACAGATGGCGAAGACGCGCACGTCAGCCGAGCCTCCCCGCTTCCATCAACCGCAGGCTCTTCATGCCGGAAACGTGATTATACGCCCACTGGAGCGCGTGCGGCCGTTACGGCCATCGGGCCCGCGGCGGGATCCGGCATATTCGCCGTTGCCAAATTGCGCAAAATGGCCATAATGAGCGCTCAGGGACCAGCGCATGGGGGAGACCGCGGGTAGCAACCGGCGCAGCACGAGCGATGGCGTGGCGCACGAGGGCCGCGCTGGGCTTGTCTGCGGCGTGCGCGCTCGCGATGCTGCAATCGGCCGCCGCGCAGCAGCGGTTCAAGGCCAGCGTCGACCTGGTGCAGTTTTCCGTGGTCCTCACGGACAAACAGGGCACGCCCATCACCGGGTTGAAGCCCGAGGACTTCGAGATCGTCGAAGAGGGCAAGCCGCAGGCGATCACCTATTTCACCCAGGGCGACCCGGAAGACGGCGACAACCTGGGCGAGGTCTCGCCGCTCCATCTTGGCCTGACGCTCGATACGAGCGGCAGCATGGAGCGCGACATCCAGGACGTCCGCACCGCCGTCATCAAGTTCCTGAACGCCAACAACACGGCGATGGACTTCACCCTCGTCGATTTCGACACCGAAATTCGCGTCGCGCGCTACGGTGCCGACGAAATGGAGCGGCTGATCGAGCGTATCCGCCGGCGCAAGCCCGATGGCTGGACGGCGCTCTTCGACGCCGTCGGCGTCTATCTGAATGGCGTCGGCCCCCTCGACGGCCAGAAGATCATGCTCCTCTACACCGACGGGGGGGACACCCGCAGCGAGTTGACGTTCTCCGACCTGCTCGACCTCCTGAAGTCGTCGGACGTGACGCTGTACGCGATCGGTTACCTGGAGAATCAGGGAAGCAGCCGCATTCAGTCCCAGAACCAGCTGCAGCGCATGGCTGCGATTACCGGCGGGCAGGCGTTCTTTCCGGCGAGCGTCAAGGAGCTCGACAAGCTCTACGAGAAGATTCAGCGGGAGATAGCGGCCCGTTACAGTCTTGGTTATATCTCGAGCGACGTCCGCAAGGACGGGGCGTGGCGCAAGGTCGAGATCAAGCTGAAGCGTCCGGACTTGAAGGGCGCCAAGCTACGCACGCGGACCGGCTATTTCGCCCCTTACCAGCCGGGCAGCCCCCACTGAGCCCCGAGCCCGTTTCTCAGTCTTTTTCACAACCTATGGTACGATCTGAGGTTTAGCCCCTCGTTCGGGGCGCGCGTCTGTACCTGCCCACGACATGGCCTCCAAGTACGACAGATTCAACCTGGTCACCGATTTCGAGATTCGCGGCGATCAGGGCCGCGCAATCGACGAGCTCGTCGAGGGGCTGAATCGCGGCGACAAGGCGCAGGTCCTGCTCGGCGTCACCGGGTCGGGCAAGACGTTCACCATGGCGCAGTGCATCGCCCGCGTGAACCGCCCGACGCTGGTGATGGCGCACAACAAGACCCTCGCCGCGCAGCTGTACCAGGAGTTCCGGCGGTTCTTCCCTGAGAACTCGGTCGAGTACTTCGTCAGCTATTACGACTACTACCAGCCGGAAGCCTACGTCCCGACGACCGACTCGTACATCGAGAAAGAAGCGACGATCAACGACGAGATCGACCGCATGCGGCTCTCGGCGACGCGGTCGCTGTTCGAGCGTCGCGACGTCATCATCGTCGCCAGCGTCTCCTGCATCTACGGCCTCGGCTCGCCCGAGGCTTACTACGGGATGATGCTGCCGCTCGAGCGCGGGCAGCGCATCGACCGCGACCAGATCCTGCGCAAGCTCGTCGAGGTCCAGTACGAGCGCAACGACTACGAGTTCAATCGCGGCGTCTTCCGCGTCCGCGGCGACATCGTCGAGATCTACCCGTCGTACGAGGACATCGCGCTGCGCATCGAGCTCTTCGGCGACGAAGTCGACGAGCTGATCTCGTTCGATCCGCTGACCGGGAAGACCATCCGCAAGCACGACAAGGTCGCCGTCTACCCGAAGACGCATTTCGTCACGTCGCGCGATCGCACGAAGCAGGCGGTCGAGACGATCAAGGCGGAGCTCACCTGGTATCGCACCCAGCTCGAATCCGAAGGCAAGGTGCTCGAAGCCCACCGGCTGCACCAGCGGACGATGTTCGATCTCGAGATGATCAAGGAGATCGGGTATTGCCACGGCATCGAGAACTACGCGCGGCATCTCACCGGTCGCGCTCCCGGGGATCCGCCGCCGACGCTGCTCGACTATCTGCCGGAGGATGCCCTCGTCATCGTCGACGAGAGCCATCAGACCGTGCCGCAGATTCGCGGCATGTATCACGGCGACCGGTCGCGCAAGGAAGTGCTCGTCGCCTACGGGTTTCGCCTGCCGTCGGCGCTCGACAACCGGCCGCTGAACTTCGACGAATGGGAGAAGCGGACCGGACAGCTGATGTTCGTCTCGGCGACGCCGGGACCCTACGAGTTGAACAATTCCGGCGGCGTCGTCGTTGAACAGATCATCCGGCCGACGGGGCTGGTCGATCCGATCATCGAGGTGCGGCCTGTCCGCGGCCAGGTTGACGACCTTCTGACGGAGATTCGCGATCGCGCGGCAAAGAAGGAGCGGGTGCTGGTCACGACGCTGACCAAGCGCATGTCCGAGGACCTCACGCAGTACTATCAGGAGCTCGGGGTCAAGGTCCGCTACCTGCACTCGGACATCGAGACGCTGGAACGCATCCAGATCCTGCGTGATTTGCGCCGCGGCGAGTTCGACGTGCTGGTCGGGATCAATTTGCTGCGCGAGGGGTTGGACCTGCCGGAAGTGTCGCTGGTGGCGATTCTCGATGCCGACAAGGAGGGATTCCTGCGTTCGGGCGGCTCGTTGATCCAGACGGTTGGCCGCGCCGCGCGCAACGTCAACGGCCTGGCGATCATGTACGCCGACGTCATGACGGCGTCGATGAAGCTGGCCATTAGCGAGACCAATCGCCGGCGCGCGATCCAAGAGGCCTACAACGTGGAGCACGGCATCACGCCGGCGTCGATCGTCAAAAGCATCGATGAGGTCATGAGCAGCGTCTATGAAAGAGACTACGTGACCGTCGCCGCGGACGAACGCGACAGCTTCCGTACCCAGGCCGAGCTCGACGCACATGTAGCAGATTTGAGGACCCAGATGAAAGCGGCGGCAGCAAACCTGGAGTTCGAGAAGGCAGCATCACTCCGCGATCGGATCAAGCAGTTGCGCGGCCGCGATCTTGGTCTGGTCGGGAGCCAGCGCTGACGTGGCGTCACGTTTCGAAGAATGGCTGAAATCGGCGCTCCTGGAGGTCCAGGAGTACGTCCTCATGGTGGGGAAGTTCCTCCGCGCCCTCGTCACCCGTCCTTTCTATTTTCGTGACGTCGTCGAGCAGTTCGATGCGATTGGCGTCGGCTCGCTGACCGTCGTGCTGCTGACGGGCATGTTCACCGGCATGGTGCTCGCCCTCCAGTCGGGCTTCACCCTCGACCAGTTCGGCGCCCGCTCCATGGTCGGCCGGCTGGTCAGTGCTTCGATCATCAAGGAGCTCGGGCCCGTGTTGACGGGCCTGATGGTTGCCGGGCGGGTCGGCTCGGGCATTGCCGCCGAGCTGGGCTCGATGATGGTGACCGATCAGATTGCGGCCTTGCGCGCGCTCGGCACCGATCCGATTCGTAAGCTCGTCGTGCCGCGTATTCTCGCCGGCATCGTCATGGTGCCGATCCTGACCGTCATCGCCAGTGCCATCGGCATGGTCGGCGGCTGGATCGTCACCGTCACGCTCCTGCGCGTCGCGTCGTCGGTCTACTGGAACGCCGTCGTCATGGGCCTGTTCATTCAGGACGTGTGGATGGGGCTCATCAAGCCGTTCTTTCTCGGCTTCGCGATCGTCAGCATTGGCTGCCACGTCGGGTTGCGCACGCGCGGCGGCACCCAGGGCGTCGGACGGGCGACGACCAACGCCGTGGTCGCCAGTTCGGTCGCCGTCATCGCGGTAGACTACCTGGTCACGCAACTGCTCATCGTGCTG
This sequence comes from uncultured Acidobacteriota bacterium, assembly GCA_963830815.1. GTDB lineage: Bacteria > Acidobacteriota > Vicinamibacteria > Vicinamibacterales > 2-12-FULL-66-21 > DATBJJ01. The sequence continues at coordinate 101,643 of CAWHNN010000006.1, forward strand.
ATGTACCTGATGGCGACAGAACAGGCGGGACGTCCGGCGCTGCTCGACGAGGCCCTTGGGCCCGGTGGGCCCATCATCGTCTTCGACGGCGTGCATCTGGCGTTCGACGATAAGGTCATCCTGCGCGACGTCAGCTTCACGCTCCAGACCGGGCACACGAAGATCTTCCTCGGGGCGAGCGGCGCCGGAAAGTCGACGATCCTCCGACTCATCCTCGGACTGCTCAAGCCGGACGAGGGCCGCATCTTCGTCAACGGCGAGGAGATCGACGGGATGCACGAAGACGATTTGCTCAACGTGCGCGCCGATCTCGGGATGGTCTTCCAGGAGGGCGCGCTCTTCGACTCCCTCACCGTGCGCGAGAACGTCGGCTACAAGCTGTTCGAAGAGCTCTACTGGCCGATGGACAAGGCGAATACGCGCATCGAGGAGGTGCTGGGCTTCATCGGCCTCGGCGACTTCATCGACCGGATGCCATCGGAGCTGTCCGGTGGTCAACGGCGGCGCGTCGCCATTGCCCGCGCGATGGCCGCCAAGCCGCGTATCCTCCTCTACGACGAACCGACGACCGGGCTCGATCCGATCACGGCGCTGACCGTGGACGAGGAGATCATCAAGCTGCGGGATCTCGAGGGGGTGAGCTCGATTCTCGTCACCCATCAGCTACGCGATGCGTTCTTCGTCGCGGAACACATCGCCGTACGCAAAGGCCGCGACGTGGCCTTTGAGAGGGCCGAAGGCCACAAGGCCGACGAAGCCGAGTTCATCATGCTGCGCGACGGCCGCATCACCTTCGAAGGCACAGCCGCCGAGCTCCGAGAGGTTGCCGCGAAGGATGAATACGTGCACGCATTTTTGTCGTAATCGGAACTGAACTATGCCGCGAACACGATCTCTTGCCTGGTCCGAACTGAAGATCGGCATCGTCGCCGTCGTCGCCATGATCCTGGCGGCGATGATCATCGTTGCCGTCGGTGGCGCCGCCGGATTCTCCTGGCAGCGCTACCAGCTCAAGACGAAGTTTCCCGACGTCAAGGGGCTCAAGAGCGGCGCTGTCGTCCGCGTCGCCGGCGTCGAGGTCGGGAAGGTCACCGAGGTCCAGTTCGCCGGCGCCGAGGTCGAGGTCATCCTGGAGGTCAAGAAGGGGAACGAGCAGCGCATCACGAGCAATTCGCGCGCGTCTATCGGGTCGCTCAGCCTCCTCGGCGAGCCGATTATCGACGTCAGCCCGGCGACGACCGGGACGCCACTGAAAGACGGCGACTACATCCCGGCCGGCCGCACTCCCGGGCAGCTGTCGGATGTTGCCGACGGCGCCCGTGCGACGCTCGAGCAGGTCACCGCGACGCTCGAGGACATCCGCAAGGGCAAGGGCACGATCGGCAAGCTGTTTACAGACGACGAGCTGTACAAGGAGGTGACGCAGTTCATGAACGCGGCGCAGGGCGTCACGTCGAACCTCCGCGACGGCCGCGGCACGCTTGGCCGCCTGCTCAAGGATCCGGCGGCCTACGAGCGCCTGAACTCGTCGCTCGCCGACCTGCAGGTGATGACGCAGCGTATCAACGCCGGAGAGGGCAGCCTGGGACGCTTCCTCAAGGACGATGCCTTCGCGAAGTCCCTGACCAGCACGTCGGCGAACCTCGAATCCATCACCGGGCAACTCAAGCGCGGCGACAACACGATGGGCAAGCTCCTGACCGAGAAGGAGCTCTACGATCGGTTCAACGCCATCGCCGCCAAGATGGATTCGCGTCGTTGGTGACATTCAGAAGTCGGATGGCTCGCTCCAGCTGTTGGTGCGTGACAAACAGTTGTATGAGAACATTAACGGCGCCGCCAAAGAGGCGCGGGCTTTGATCGAGGCGATCAAGGCCGACCCCAAGAAGTACCTGAACATCCGGGTGAGCATTTTCTAGGACTGACGCCTTCAGGAGACCGAAGCACATGGCCAGAGATGACGGGGGAGCGGCGGGAACGGTCGTTGTAGCGTTTCTGCTCGGAGCGGTAACAGGGGCGGCCGTGGCGCTGTTGCTGGCGCCGGCATCCGGCGAGGAAACGCGCAAGATCCTGACCGAAAAGGCCAAGGAAGGCCGCGAGAAGGCCACCGATGCCGCTCGTCAGGGTCGGGAGTTCCTCAACCGCCAGCGCGACACGCTGTCCACCGCGATCGATCGCGGTCGCGACGCCTACAATCAGGCGCGCACCGGCCCGACGGGTCCGACCGGGGAGAGTCTGTGAATCTGAGCGAGACGTTCCTCGGCGTGATCGCGGTGGCGACGCTGCTGATGGCCCTGATCCAGGTCGGGGCCATCATCGCGATTCTGCGCGTGGCGCGTCAGACGCAGCAGACGCTCGCCGACGTCCAGCGCGATGTCCGTCCGCTCATCATCAAGGCCGCCGCAATCGCCGACGAAGCGTCGCGGACGGCAACGATCGCTACGGTCCAGGCCGAGAAGATCGACCGGCTGATGACCGATCTCGTGGCCCGTGTCGATCAGACGGCTGGCGTCGTCCAGCAAGCCATCATCACCCCCGCCCGCGAAGGTCTGGCGATTGTCGCCGCGCTCAAGGCCGGCCTTGCCGCCTTGCGCGGCATGCACGACCGGCCGCGCCACGGCCGCGCCGCCGACGACGAGGATCCCCTGTTCATTGGTTAGCCCCTTCGACTCGCCTCTTTGAGGCTCGCTCAGGGCAGGCCCTCTGGCCTCTTTGAGGCTCGCGTAGGGCAGGCCCTGCGACTCGCTGCTGCGACGAACTCGGTCTAAGGCCTGATTGACCTCAGCCGGGATGGGTGGTAGAAAGTAGCACCCATCAGCTGAGGTAGCCATGCTCATCATCGCGCGTCCGTGTGTCCTTGCGGCCGTTCTGGCTCTTTCGGTTCACAGCGCCTCTGCCTTCCAATCAGCCAAATCGGCATCGTCAGCCAAGCAGCTGACCGATGCTCTCGACGCCGCAAAGCTGGACGCCATCGCGGCAGCGGATCCGTCGGATCCCGGCGTCTTCGTGGCCGCTCTCTATATCCAGGGATCCCAGCTATTGGTCGTGTCGGCAAAATATGCAGCGCCGCCGCTCCTGACGGCGAAGATCAAGGCGAAGGATTATCGCGACGTCTACATCGACTTGAGCTCGGCGTCGGTCGCTGGCAGCAAGGTGTTCGTCATCGACCAGAACTGCGACGGCCTGGCTTCGAAGCCAGATGGGGGAGCCCCCGCCGACTCGTGGGAGGCCGGCACGCAGGCGCTGACGTTCGACGGCGAGTGGCGGAAGGCCAAGATGACAGAGGATGCCTACGGCAAGGCATTCGCCGATGCGGACGACCGCTATGCCAGGCTTCTGGCGCTGCTGACCGCGCAGGTGAAACAGTAGCGGCGGCGTCCAGCCGTTGCGCTAAGATCGGGACAAATCCGTCTCTCCGGAGGGCCCGATGCAGCACCGTTTTTTCTCGGTCGCCATCCTCCTGGTCGCCAGCCTTTTCGTCTCTGCCGAAGCGCCGCGCGGCGCGGACGTTCCAACCGCTACCGATCCCGCAGGGCTGGTCGTTCACGAGTGGGGCACCTTCACCTCTGTCGCCGCCGACGATGGTTCTGCCGTCGAGTGGGTGCCGCAACTCGGCCCGCAGGAGCTGCCGTGCTTCGTCGAACGGGTGAACATGAACATCAAGGGCTGGCTGCCCGCGACCGTGCGCATGGAAACGCCGGTGCTCTACTTCTACTCGGCCGAGAAGCGAACGGTCGACGTTCGCGTGAAGTTCCGCCGCGGCGCGGTTACCGAGTGGTATCCGCGAGCCAACGTGTTCCCGAAGGAAATCCTGCCATCGAGCTTGAAGCTGCCGGGGCTCGAGGGGACGATTGCGTGGAACGGCGTCAAGCGTGATTCCGCGCGCTGACGAAACGTATCCGGTCGGCGAGAAGTCCAATCACTACTATGCGGCGCGTAAGACCGACGCGTCGCCGGTCGAAGTGGCCGGATCAGCGCGAGAAGTTCTTGTTCTATCGCGGCGTTGGCAATTTCACGGTTCCGCTGTCGGCCAGACTCTCTGGCAATGGGCAGGTGACGGCGACTTCGTCGAACGCGCAGGCCGCTGGGCGACATCATGCTCTTCGAGAACAAGGGCGGGACGATCAGGTTCAGGGCGCTGCAGTCGAAGGCAGCCGTCGGTCACGCTCGCGTTGCCGTCGAGCGCGGCGAGCATCGATGCCGTTCGCAAGTCGCTTGTGGCGACGCTCGTTGCAACGCGGCCTCTTCGCCAAAGAAGCCGTCGGCGATGGTCGAGACCTGGCGCGACTCCTGGTTCGAGGAAGGGCAGCGGCTCTTCTACATCGTCGATCGCCGCGATGTCGACGATATCCTGCCGCTCGAAGTCACGCCGGCGCCGGCGGCTGTCGCGCGCGTATTTGTCGGCCGCATCGAGCTCATCACTCCGTCAGTTATCGCGAAGTGCGCGCGGCGCTCGAGGCCGGCGACAAGGCAGCTGTCAGGCGGTACGGGCGATTCCTGCGGCCTATCCTGCAGCGTATCTCCGAGACGATTCCAGCGACTGCGCGCGGCGAGCTGGCAGCGCCAGCAGCAGTTCGCCCTGATGTCGGTCTCGCCGTCGCCGGTCGGCTGCAACTAGATCAAGCAGTTGCCGCTTCGAGCTCGGCGGCCCGTGCCGTCTCTGCCCGAGTGCGAATCGTGTCGAAGGTGTCCTCCTTCAGGATGACGCCGTTCTCGAACACCGGCTCCAGGAGATCGTTCGCGCTTCCCCAGCGTTCGGTCGCGTAGCGTCCGTCGGAGAGCCGCACGAGCGAGAAGCGGCCCGCCTTCGATCGCTTGGACTCGTCGAGCGGCCGTTTCTGAACGTCCTCCCAGCCGTGCCCGACGTCGCGAGCCGAACACTTGATCGCGAAGCGATACGTGTCGCGCGTGATGTCCTTCTGCAGCAGCCCGCCGCCCATCCCGAAGACCAGGTTGCTGACGGCATATCCGGCGCTCGTCGCCGCCGCGACGATGCGCGCGATGCCGGCGGCATCGATACCGTCGCCCCACAGGACGCCGTACGGCACGACGCGAAATCCTTTGCCGTTGGTCGTCGAGCCAAGCTTTTCGTGAAGCCGGTTCAAGGTCCAGACGACGACCGACTCGGGATCGCGATGCTGCGGCGTGATGGAGTCCGGCCGGATGACGAGCCTGACACCGTTGCTCCGTGACCAGATCGTGGGCGGCAATCATGGCATCGACGAACGCGTAGTAGTCGTAGGAGTCGGCAACGAGCGAGACGATCTGGTTGGGATGAGACGGAGATGATGTCGACGCGCGATCTCGTGCTCGGCCTGCGCGCCACCAGACGTCATGACCGAGTGCTGCGACGCCGCCACGCTGTAGGCCATTCCCGTCGTCGCCCCGTAGTACTCCTGCAGCAGGCGCATCGCCGGAAGCGTGTCCGTGCCGGAAAAATTGAGGAGATGGGCGGCGCCGCCGATGGCCGCCGCTTCCTCCGACGTGGCGCCGCGGTAGCCGAAGTCGTGGAGCATGAAGCGCGCGTCGCCGTCGCTCGTCTCGAGCACCGCTCGTTCGAGCATGAGCCGGGCGTACCAGGATCGTGTCGCCACCGACGTCGGGTACCAGACCTTGAGCAGCAGGGATTCGATGAATCCGGCGATCCACGGCAGCTCGGGATCCGTCGACTCGATCGTCATCAGCGCATTGCTGCGATCGATCACGAGGCCTTCGGGCGCGGCACGAATCAGAACCGGGATGCGGCCGCCGTGGGTGCGGACGATCCGCCGCCAGCCGTCGACATTCAGTTGCGGCTGGGCAAAGTGCCAGCCGTCGACGGTTTGCGCTTCAGCGATGTCGGCGTCGGTGACGCGTACGCCTTCGAGGTAGCGCTTGAGGCAGGTACTGCAGGCCGAACCACAGCGTCTTCGGATGCCCGTCGCCGCTGCGTGATTCGAGATAGTAGTACTCGCGGCGGACGTCCGCCGGCATCATGCCCGGATGCGTCCACTTGTACGAGTCAGATTGGAAGATTAGGTTGTCGCCGCATGGCCATCGCGCTGTTTTGAGTATACGCGGGGACGTGCGGCAGCCTGGCTGCCGTCGGATTGGCCAGGCGCGTCGAGGGTCAAGGAACGAGAGCCCGATTGATCAGGTCGGCGAGCCTGGCGCCGGTCGTGCGGTTCCAGGTTTCGTTGACCTGGAGGGTGAATGCCGCTTTCTCCGCGCGTTTGCCGGCGTTCGGCAGCAGCACGCCCTGAGCTCGCAGGCGTTCGCGAGCGGCCTCTGACCTTGCCTCTGCGACGATGAGCCTGAAGATGTTCGTCCCGTTCGGGACGCGCTCGATCTGCGCATTGCTCGATCCGACAGCGCGGATGAAATCCTCGGACACTGCGATTGCTGCCTTCAGCCGATCGACGAATCCCTCAGCGTAGTGCCGCGCGAGCAGGGCGAATGGCCAGGCGTTCCACAGGGCGCCGCCGAACATGCGCCTGACGTTGAACATTCCGTCGAGGAGCGCGGACGGCCCGGCGAGGATCGCGCCGTTCAGCGAGTTGAAGTATTTCCACAGCGAGACGTAGACCGTGTCGAAGGGGGCCGCATAGTCAGCCGGCGGGATGCCGGTATAAGCGGAGGCGATGAACAGCCGCGCGCCGTCGAGGTGCAGGCCAATGCCGAGCCGCCTGGCTTCGGCGCAGACGCGCATCATCTCGGCGCGCTCAAAAAGTTCACCCGACAGACGTCGTACCGGCGACTCGACGACGATCGCTCCAAGCGGATCCGGCACGCGCCCTGAAGTCGTCCGCGCGATCACATGTTCGACCTCGGCCCAGGTGAAGGTGCCCTTGTCGGGTGCCAGCGGCATCAGCGTCAGCCCGCTCAGGATCTGGCTCGCGTCTCCGGTGTCGTTGTAGATGTGGCTCATCTCCTGAACGACGACCCTGCGGCGATCTCGCGCCAGCGCGCGGATCGCGAGGTGGTTCGCGAGGGTCCCCGTGGGCATGAAGAGTGCGCGTTCCTTGCCGAGGAGCGCGGCGAAGTATTTCTCGACGTCTTCGACGCACCCGGTCAGGCCGTACTGGTCCGCGACTGGCTTCTCGGCGGCGCAGAGCCGGACGATCTCCGCCGCCGCCTCTGACGGATCGAGGTTCAGCCCGTCGCCGGTAAGATGCACGGTTGTAGAGGGGGCCGGTTCCAGTTCCGGCGCGCCCGAATGGGGCATCGGCACGCCGAACGCTGCGGCCGCGGCCCCGGTCATCTCAATGAATCGCCGGCGTGAGGGATCGTTCATCTGCTGGTCGCGCCGTTTTTCGAGAGTATACGCTGGGGGAGTGAACTTTCTCAGGAGGTCAGGAGGTCAGGAGATTACGAGTTCAGATTGCTGACACTATCCCTCTTCAGAGGAAGAGGGGATGTCGTAGCTCCGCGTCAAGTTAGAATGCGAACTCAGTCGACTCGTTCGGGTGCCGGCGCAATGCGCCCGCGCCTGGACTTGGCCCAACTTATCGGCAAATGAGGTGCCCGTGGCAGATTGGGTGTACGCTCAGAGAGACCCCGCTGAGGAGCTGGGACAGCTTTATTACTTCTCCTTCAAGAAGCGCCAGCCCGAAGGCGAGATCGAGTTCGTGATCACCGTGAAAGAGTTTGCGTCCAGGAACGCGGCGCAGATGCGCTTCTACGCGCAAGCAGACAGGCAGGTCAACCAGAGTACCGCGGCGTTCCGTCCCTTTGGCTGGGGGGACTCCCTCCTGACCGCACTCACCGAATGCGTGCGTACCATCCGCCAGTATCCCTGCGAGCCGGAATAGCGACCACGTCTGCGCGTAGTTTTTGTGGCCAGCCGAGCTCCGACGGCGTGTCGATGGAGGAGCTGCGAAGGTTGGCCTGCTAGCCGGAGCTCCGACAGGTGTCCATGGATGAGCGAAGGTTGGCCTATGTAGCCGGAGCTCCGACGATGTCGATGGAGGAGCGAAGGTTGGCCTGCCAGCCGTAGCTCCGACAGAGTGTCGATGGAGGAGCGAAGGTTGGTGGGCGCTAGTGGATTCGAACCACTGACCCCCGCCGTGTGAAGGCGGTGCTCTACCGCTGAGCCAAGCGCCCAACCTCTGAAGAACCCTAAGTTTAACTCATTTTCGCCGCTCAGGTAGCCGTCGTGCCGACGGCCCGTCGTAGCGATGGTCCTTCGGATCGATCTGGCGCATCGGCTGCTGGCGCTGGCGTTCTTCGTCGGCGTGCGCGGCGATGCCGGGTACGCGCGAGATGATGAACAGCGCGTCGGCGATCGTCGGCGGGATCCCCAGGTCGCCGCAGACTGCGGCGATGGCGCCATCGATGTTCACCGGTGGCGTCCGTCCGTGCTCGTCCGGGTGGTTGTGCAGCGCCAGTTCGACGGCCCGGATCATCTGAATGTGCTCGGCTTCGACCTCGAGCTCGAGCGCCATCTGAAACAGCCGTGCCGCGCGCGGATCGCGCGTGTGGAAGCGATGGCCAAAACCCGGTGGCACTTCGTGCGCGTCGACGTACCTCTGGACGATGGTCTCGGCAGCCTGGCGCAGCGAGCTGCCTTCGCGCATCAGCGCAAGGCCGCTGTCGAGAAACTGCATGCAGCTCTCGATGTCGCCGCCGTGGTAGCGGCCAAATCCCAGGACGCCCGCCGCCACGCACGCGCGCAGCGGCGCTCCGGTGGTGGCGGTGTTGCGAGCCGCCAGAGTCGACGGCGGCGTCGCGCCGTGATCGATGAACGACACGAGCAGCGCTTCCATCAGCCGGCCCATCGACGGTGACGGGATCTCGCCGACGAGGAGCAGGTAGATCGCTTCGCCGAATGTCAGCCGTCCCATGACCTCGTCGAGCGGGTACCCGCGCACGAGGATCTTGTTCGGCTCGATGCACGTCAGCGCCGTGCGCCATTCTTCGCCAGTGCCGGCGGCGTCGCGGCCCTTGCTGAGCGCGGCTCCAGCCGCGGTGTCGAGTTCCGTTGGTCGAGGTTTCATGCGGCGCCCTCCCCAGCCACGCGTTGCGTTACGTCCCGTAGAGCCGGTCGCCGAAGTCACCGAGGCCAGGCACGATGAACTTGTGCGCGTTGAGCCCCTGGTCGATGACAGGTGTGTAGATGTGCACGTCAGGATGATGCGATTCGACGAGCGCCACGCCTTCGGGCGCGGCCACGATGCAGATCATGCGCACGTTGCGGCCACCGGCGCGACGTATGAGATCGAGTGCCGCGACAGCGCTGCCGCCGGTCGCGAGCATGGGATCGATCATCAGGATGAACGCGCCGCTCAGGTCCGGTGGCAGCTTCGAATAGTACCTGTGACGCCACTGCCGTCATCTCGTCGCGCTGCAGGCCGATGTGACCGACACGGGCAGTCGGGATGAGCTCCAGCACGGCATCGAGCATGCCGAGTCCGGCTCTCAATACCGGGACCACGACGACGCCGTCCTTGACCCGCTGTCCGTCTGCGGGCCCCAGCGGAGTCCCTATAGTCACGCCACGGCTCGGGATGTCCTGAGTGGCTTCAGCCGCCAGCAAGAGGCTGATGCGGACCGCCATACGTCGAAAAAGCTCCGGCGGCGTCGACGAATCGCGCAAGCGTCGCAAGGGCGTCGTGAACGAGCGGGTGACTGACAAGGTGCACGGGCACGGGGAGATATTAGTTCAGTCTTCAGTCGTCAGTCGACAGTCGTCAGTCATTAGTCACCAGTCGGAGTCGGCAGTCTCAGTCAGTCTAGTCATGAGGCGTCAGTCGCTAGTCTTGACGTGAGCGTCCGGCGGTTCGCCGCTGGCGGCTCGCGGTTGCTAACCCCTACGGACGGGTCCCGAGGTGCGACCGGGCAAAAGCCAGCCGCGAGCCGCTAGACAGCGTGCCGCGATCACGTCGAGACTGCCGACTCCGACTGCCGACTCCGACTGCCGACTCCGACTGCCGACTCCGACTGGTGACTCCGACTGGTGACTGCCGACTGCCGACTGAATGACTGACTGACTAACGACTGACGACTGCCGACTGAAGACTGACGACTAACATATACAATCTCCCTAATGTTGCGACCCGTGTGTGCGCTTTTGGTCCTGTTGACGGGAGTCGTCTGCGCCCAGGGAGCGGGGCAGCGGTCGGTCTCGCTCATCGTGACGGGGGGCATCGTCGTCACGATGGATGTGGGTGGCCGTGTGCTGGCGCCCGGGGCAGTCGCGATCGACGGAAGGGATATTGTCGCCGTCGACACGCCGTCGGCCATCGCGCAACAGTTCACCTCTCGCCAGACCATCGACGCGACGGGCAAGGTCGTCATGCCCGGGCTCATCAATACGCACACCCATGCGCCGATGGTGCTCTACCGCGGGTTGGCGGACGACCTCGCGCTCATGGACTGGCTCCAGAAGTACATCTTCCCCGCAGAAGCAAAGACCGTCAGCCCGGAGTTCGTCCGTGCCGGCACGCGCCTGGCCGCCCTCGAGATGATTCAGTCGGGGACGACGGCCTATGCCGACATGTACTACTTCGAGGAAGAGATCGCCAAGGCGACCAAGGAAGCCGGGATTCGCGGCGTCCTGGGACAGACGATCATCCAGTTCCCGGTCCCTGACGCCAAGACGCCGGCCGAGGGCATCGCGCGCGCGACACGCTTCATCAAAGACTGGTCGAAGGACGAGCTTATCGTTCCGGCGATAGCGCCGCACTCGATGTACACGCTCGACGCAGCGACGCTGAAAGAGATCCGCGCCGTCGCGACGCGGGAACAGGCTCCGGTAGTGATTCACCTTGCCGAAACCCGCGACGAGGTCAAAGTCGCGCACGACAAGTACAGGAGCACCCCGACGCAGTTCCTGGAATCCATCGGTTTCTGGGGCGCGCGAACGATTGCGGCGCACGGGGTCCATGTCACGCCAGCTGACATCCAAATCCTGTCCAAACGCCACGTTGGCTTGTCGCACAACCCTGAAAGCAACATGAAGCTCGCGAGCGGCACCTCGCCGGTGCCGGCGATGCAGAAAGCCGGCGTCGTCGTCGGCCTTGGGACCGATGGCGCGGCGAGCAACAACGACCTCGACATGTTCGAGGCAATGCGCCAGGCCGCGTTCCTGCACAAGCTCACCAGCAACAATCCGAGCGCCATGCCGGCAACGACGGCGTTGCGGATGGCAACGATCGATGGCGCCCGTGTCCTCGGGTTGGATCGAGAGATCGGGTCGCTCGAGACGGGCAAGCGAGGCGATCTGCTGGTCGTGTCGATGACCTCGGCGCGCCAGACGCCGATGTACGATCCGCTGTCCCACCTGGTGTACGTGACGAGGGGCGACGATGTGCAGACGGTTGTCGTGAATGGCAAGATCCTGATGCAGGATCGCAAGATGCTGACGCTCAACGAGCGCGACGTGTTGTCCGAGGCCAACCAGTGGGCGGAAAAAGTAAGAGCAGCGGTCGGGCTGAAGCCATTGGTGAATAGGTGACTGTCGTAGGCTCAGCAGCGCCTGCGGCCCGAGCAATAAAGAAGATGCAAACACTCCTGTCAACCGAACAGATACAGTCGCGCATCGTCGAACTGGGCGCCGAGATCGAGCGCGACTATCCGGCCAGCGAGGGCATCCATCTGGTCGGCGTGCTCAAGGGCGGATTCATGTTCATGGCCGACCTCGTGCGCGCCATGAGCCCGCGGGTCACGCTCGACTTCATCGCCGTGTCGAGTTACGCCAAGAGCACCAAGTCGTCTGGCGAGGTCCGGCTGGTGAAGGACCTCGACGCCAGCCTCGAAGGCCGTCACGTCATCATCGTCGAGGACATCGTCGACACCGGGCTGACGCTGACGTACCTGCAGGACATCCTGCGCGCGCGCGCGCCAAAATCGCTCAAGACGGCCTGCTTGCTGAGCAAGCCGTCGCGGCGTAAGGTGGCGGTGACGGTGGAATACATCGGTTTTACGATCGAGGACAAGTTCGTCGTCGGCTACGGCCTCGACTACGCCGAGAAGTATCGGAATCTCGCGCACATCGCGGTGCTGGACGCGGAATGAAGCGGTTCGAGATCATCACCGAGACCGACGCGCGGGTGCTCGACGTGGGGTCGAGCGTCGAATTGGCGGCCGGGGGGATCATCACGCCGCTGGCGCAGGACACGCTCAGGGCGCGCCGCGTGACTGTCGTCGCCGTTGGAGCCCTGGATCCGAACCTGCCGTCCGACCTGGCGCCGGTGGCTGACGTCCGACGAGTTGCTATCGGCAGCGACCACAGCGGCGTCGCACTGAAGAAGGCGCTGGTCCAGCACCTCCGTGGGCGAGGGCTGGCGGTCACGGACGTCGGCACCGATGGCCCCGATCCGGTCGACTATCCGGACATTGCGGCAGCGGTCGGGCGGGCGGTTGTCCGCAAGGAGTCCGACGCGGGTATCGTCATCGATGGGGCCGGGATTGGGTCCGCGATCGCGGCCAACAAGATCAAGGGCATCCGCGCCGCGATGTGCATGGACGAAACAACGGCCCGCTATTCGCGCGAGCACAACGGAGCCAACGTCCTGACGCTTGGCGCCGCGCTGGTGCCATCAACGGATGCGGCGCAGCGAATCGTTGACATCTGGTTGAGCACGCCGATGCGTGAGGCGCGATACATCAGGCGGCTCTTGAAAATTCGGCGGCTGGAAGAACGTCCGTGAATCCACAGGATCTGCAACGACTCGTCGAGATCATCACCGAGGAATTGCTCGCGGCCCAGGGCCTCGGCGTTCCCGCGCGCTGCAGCTGCCACGCGGTGCAATCCGACTGCTGCCCGACGCAGCTGAGGGGCGTACTCGAGGCCGGAGCGTCGCGGCTCGGCCTCCACGCCACGGGCGGCGCGCCCTGGCGGCGTGTCGGGGATGATCGACCACACGCTCCTCAAAGCCGACGCGACGCGCGCCGAGATCGAGAAGCTCTGCCGCGAGGCAGCAGAGTTTCAGTTCGCGACGGTCTGCGTCAATCCGGTGTGGGTCGCGACAGCCGCCGCACGGCTGCGCGGCACCGGTGTTGGCGTCTGTTCGGTGGTCGGGTTCCCGCTGGGCGCCACCACTCCTGACGTGAAGAACTTCGAGACCCGCCGCGCCATCTTCGACGGTGCCGCCGAGATCGACATGGTGATCAACGTGGGCGCGCTCAAGTCTGGCGACCTGCGCACCGTCGAGCGCGATATCGAGGCCGTTGTCGAGCCCTGCCGCCAGTGCGGCGTCACGAGCAAGGTCATCATCGAAGCGGCGCTCTTGACCGATGAGGAAAAGATCACCGCGTCGACGCTGACCAAGGCAGCGGGAGCCGACTTCGTGAAGACCTCGACGGGATTCGGCCCCGGTGGCGCGACCGTCGCAGACGTCGCCCTGATGCGCCGCGTCGTCGGCGCGGAGATGGGCGTCAAGGCCGCCGGCGGCGTCCGCGATCTCGAGGGGCTGAAGGCGATGGTGGCTGCCGGTGCGTCACGCATCGGCGCCAGCGCCGGCGTGAAGATCGTGCAGGAGTCACGCGGGCAGAAGCCGTCGCCCGGCGGCGCCAGCGGCTACTGACTCATGTGCTCGGGCCGCGGGTCCGCGCCTTCACGCACGGCGACGATGCGTTCGGGGAAGGGTACTGCCACGTTATTGGCGTCGAACGTCTGCCCTGATTCGCTTCCGCAACTCGCGCCCGACCTCGTACTGCTTCTGCGGCACGGTCTTGATCCGCAGCTTCAGCTGCATCGACCAATCCGCGAAGGCATCGATGCCCATGATTTCGACCGGCTCGAGGATGAAGGTGCCGAAGTACGGGTCGCGCTGCAGCCCGGCGCCGACTTCACGCAGCAGCTTCGTCACGCGTTCCACGTTCTCGTGATACGGGATCGCGAGCGTGATCACATAGAACGAGAAGTCCTTGCTCTTGTTGGCGAGCGTGTTGATCGAGCCATTCGGGAAGACGTGCAGCGTTCCCTCTTCGTCGCGCAGCACGATCGTCCGCAGGTTGATCTGTTCGACCAGTCCTCCGATGCCGTTGATCGCGGCGGAGTCACCCACGCGCACCTGGTCCTCGAGGATCATGAAGAAACCGCTGATGATGTCTCGCACCAGCGTTTGAGCGCCAAAGCCCACCGCCAGGCCGGCGATTCCGGCACCGGTGAGGACCGGGGCGATGTTGATGCTCGAACTCGTTCAGCACCATCAGGATGGCGACGCCGCTGATGGTGATGCGGGAGACATTGCTGACGAGTGAGCCGAGGGTGCGCGCCCGCTTGGCCCGCTCCAGCGCGTCGAGGCTCGTTCCCTTGCTGACCTCGTGCTCGAATCGGCGAACGAGCAGTGTCGTCGTGCGGATCAGGCCATAGGCGAAGAGCGACGATCAGCGAGATCTTGACCCCGTGCTCCAGGGCCCATTCGCCAATCGTTCGCATTTGCACGCCGGTGCGGGATCGCACGCCGGCAAGCTCGAACGCGGGAAAGATCAGCACCGCCGAGCAGAGGAGGAACGCCGCCAGTCTGAATAAACGCAGCGGTCCGCGGACGAGCGGGCTCGTGACCGACAGCTGTTCGCCGAGAATCGAAACCAGCAACCGCCGCGCCAGGCGCCCGACTGCGAACGCCACGACCAGCGAGATGATGACGGTGGGGACGATTGCGATCAGAGCCGTGTGCAGGTCGACGTTGCCCTCGAAGAGGCCTTGCGTCATGCGATGCAGGATAGCAGATGAGGAGCGTCAGCCTTCATTCACCCTTCAACCTTCATTTCGCCCTTCGACCTTCACCCTTCATTCAGCATTCAGCACTCGAAATTCAGCATTGCCTCTAGGGTTGTTTCGACGTGAACGGCTGCTTGGTCATGGGATCCGTCGGCGTGGTCGGTTTGGCGTCCCACGCTTCGAGATTGTCGACGACGAGCATGACGCCGTACATGCGGACCCAGTGTCCGGGAAACGTGCAGACGAAGATGTATTCGCCCGGCTTCTTCGGCGCGGTGAAACCGAGTCGTTCGGTTTCGCCCTCCTTCACGAGTTTGGTGGAGAAGAGGACATCCGGGCTGTCGGGAACGAATGCCTTGGCCTCGGGATCGGTCGGCATGGGCATCGCGGCTGCCCGCCGTTCCAATAGCCTCCAGCGATCCCGGCGCCCCGACGATGAGGTTGTGCGGCATCGCGTCGCGGTTGAACAGCACGACCTGAACCGGTTTGCCGGCTTCGACCGCGAACCAGCGGAGATCGTAGGTCAGCTTTTCTGGAATCGTGCCGATGCGAACGACCTGAACACCGAGGGCGCGAAGCTCGCGACGTACGCTGCGCTTGGATTCGTCCGGCAGCTTGTCGGCGAGACGCTCGCCGAACTGGATGGTATCGAGGGCCCACGGTTCGGTGCGACTTTCCGGCGGGGTCGCGGCAGCGACAGCCACCAGCGCTCTCGCCAGCGGCTCGATGCCCGCCGGCGGCCACGCGCTGTCAGGAATGCGCTCGAGCGAAGCGATCGCCGCGGCGCGGACACCGGCATCGGCGTCGGGCTTGACCTCCCGCGCGAGGAGTTCGAACGTCGCGGCATCAAGTCTCGTCCAGCCCAGGGCCTCCACCGCAGCGGCCCGTGTAGCGGCGTCAGGCGATGTCTTCAGCGTTTCAGAGACGAGCGGAAAGAGCGCATCCCCAAGCTTGGGGCTGGGCGGCAGGTAGCGCACGGCCCCCAGGAAATCGACAATCTGTCCCTGGTGCTTCTGGGCCAGCTGCCACGCATCCTCCGGCTTGCCGTCGGCTACCAGGATCGCGGCGTAAGCGCCGCGGCGTGTGATAGGAGTGCCAGAAGGCGCGTCGAGCGCTTCGACGAAACTCGCGCGCTCCTTGCGCAAGGAGTCCGCCGGCTGGCTCACGAGCATTGCGATCAACTTTTCTATCGTGACAGAGTCGTCGGCAGGCACCTTGGCAAGAGCGTCGAGGAGGACACGCGAACGTGACGTCTTGTCCATCGTGACGAGGGCGGTGACGGCTTCGTCGCGGGACTGCTGCGGCACGCCCTTTCGCGTAAGGATCGCGACATACACGGGGCGATACTTGACGTCGCTGTCTTTACGCTCGACGAGGACGAGCTCTTCGTTCGTGAGCCTTCCGAGCTGATACTCGACGGCACGCAGCGGCTGGTCGAGCAGGATCTTCGGCGCGTCCTGGGCCAGCAAGGCGCACGGCGCCGCCAGGAGGCTCGCCGCGATG
Source organism: uncultured Acidobacteriota bacterium (assembly GCA_963830815.1). Taxonomy (GTDB): domain Bacteria; phylum Acidobacteriota; class Vicinamibacteria; order Vicinamibacterales; family 2-12-FULL-66-21; genus DATBJJ01. The sequence continues at coordinate 117,793 of CAWHNN010000006.1, forward strand.
GTCAAAGCGGCGAGCGCGCTGGGGGAACGGCGAGCGGACATCGTTCGATCTTACCGGACGAAGGGCTTGAGGGTGTTCATCGTCTGGTCGAGGGTGTACTTCAGGAAGCGATCCTGCGGCTGAGCGAGCGAGGCCAGCGCTACCTCGGCGGCTTCGTTGCTCTGGAAGAAGCTCGCCGCGCGCACGGCTTCGAGACGCACCGCGGGATGCTCATCCGTTGCCTGCGTCTTCAGCAGCGCCAGCGCGTTCGGCACGCGGTCGCGCCAGTAGCAGAGGACGCGCGTCGCGGCGGCGCGGGCCCACGGTTCTTTCGAGCGGAGCATACGCGCCAGCAGCTTCTGATCGACGTTGTTGTGCCACTGGTTGACCCACAGGGCCTCCATCATCTGATGCTCGTACGACGGATCCTTGGGATCGAGGCGCTCGATCCATGTCTGGAGCGCCGCGAGTACGTCTTTGGTGTTCCTGCCGCTCAGCTCGATTTTGGCGCGATAGCGGACGCGGTTCTCGGGAACCTTGAGCGCATCGAGCAACTGCGGAATCGGCTGGCCGGCAATGGCGACGGGCTTGAGCAGCGGGCCGTTCCGGGTAGGTCACGCGATAGACACGGCCGTGATCCTTGTCGCGGGAGACGTCTCGGAGGTTGTGCTGCATGTGGCCGATGATCGGGTTGTGCCAGTCGACGAAGTAGAGGGCGCCGTCCGGGCCGATCTCGGCATCAACAGGACGGAAATTCTTGTCGGTTGAGTTGACGATCGATTCGACTTCCGTCGATTTGAGTCCCGCCCCGTCTTCCGTCAGCGAGTAGTTGAGCAGACCCTGGAATCCAATGGTGTTGAGCACGACCATGTTTCCCTGCATCGAGTCAGGGAAGTGCCGGCTCGAGATGATCTCCACGCCGCCGACCGGACGGGTGCGAACGTCGCCGGGCTTCGGAGCGGCCTTGGTTTCCATTGCCGGGTAGTACTTCTTGGTCGAGAACGACGGTCCGTAGTACGGCTGGCCGCCGGTCGCATCGAACACGATGTCGCGGCTCCACTGGTCGAAGACGTGCCCGTGGGGGTTGGGGAAGTTGAACGGGATATACGTCTCGAACTTCCACGTCCGCGGCTCGAATCGATAGACGCCGCCGTCAGCCTGCCTCGTCACGGCGCCCCAGGGCGATTCGACCGACGTGCGGTGGAAGACGCCCTCCTGGAAATAGAGTGCGCCGCCGCCGTCGAACGTGAAGCTGTTTATCGCGTGGTGCGTGTCCGCGGAATCGAAACCGTGCAGCAGGATTTCCTTCGTGTCGTACTTGTCGTCGCCGTTGGTGTCCTTCAGGAACACGAGGTTCGGCTGCTGACCGACGAGCACGCCGCCGTTCCAGAACTCAAAACCTGTCGGGTTATGAAGATCGCCCGCGAACACCGTGCACTTGTCGGCCTTGCCGTCACCGTTGGTGTCTTCGAGGATGAGGAGCTTGTCGTCCATCGGCGTCTTCGGCTGCCAGTGCGGGTAGCTCTTCCACGCTGCGACCCACAGCCGGCCCCGCGTATCGAACGCCATCTGCACCGGGTTGACGAGCTCCGGGAATTCAGTTTCCGAGGCAAACAAGTCAACCTTGAGGCCCTTGCCTGGCGTCATCTTGGCGATGGCCTCGGTGCCGCTCAGGAACACGTGCTTGCCACCCGGCCCCTCGCCGGGTTCGTTGGTCTGCGCGTCGACGAAGCGCGGGCGTGTTGCTGTCGTCGACCTTCAGATCGCTGCCGCCGGCGAGAGCCCAGATGCGGCGATCGCGGTTGCGCGTCATGACGTCGAGGATGCTGACCTCGCGCTGCAGGGTCTCGTAGTTGGTCGGCAGCACGTCTTCCTTCGCCACCTTGGCCATCTGGTCGGCGTTGACGTTGCGCGGATTGCCGCGCACGAACGACAGGAAGGCGCGGTCGCCATACGTGGCGTAGCCGTCGGTCGTGCGATAGCGCTGGAACCAGTACTTGTCCTTGTCGACGACGGCTTGCCGGAGCGTCGCCAGCAGCTGGTCGGTGTACTTCTGCGCGCCGCCGAAGAGCGTCCGATCCGCGATCTGCGCGACCTGGCGATTGCCCTCGGCATTGAGGTGGATACCCTGGATCGTCAGCGGCGCCTTGCTGTCGGCATAGGCCTTCAGCGATGGCGTGAAGAGATCGACGAACGTCACGTTTGCGGCGCTGGCGACCTCGCCCATGGCCTTTGTGTACATCGCCAGGCGCTGATTGTTCTCCTTGCCGTCCGGGAGATCCGGGTTCTGCAGATCCTCGTGCGCGATCGGCGAGAACAGCACGACGCGCGGGGCACTGCGGCCGTTGTACTTCTGCGCCAGCGTGTGAGCAATCCAGTTGCTCAGGTCTTTCTTGAAGGCATCGAGGCCGGCCTGGCCGGCAAAGGACTCGTTGTAGCCGAAGAAGGCGAAGACCACGTCCGCCTTCGTCTCCGTACCCGCAAAGCGGTTGTCCTCGTAGCCGCCGATCGGCTGCCCGAGCCCGCTCAGCCACTCGTCCGGGGTGCCGAAGTTCTTCGAGCGCAGGCGCGTGTTGATCTCGTCACCGCTGAAGCCCAGGTTGCGGACGACCAGCTGGTGCTTCGGGAACCGCGCCTGGAGCATCGTCTCCAGCCAGCCGTCGTACTGCAGCCGTTCAGCAAGGGTGTTGCCGATGATGCAGATGTGGTCGTTCGGCTGGAGCGCGAACGGTTGCTGCCTCGCCTGCACAATGCTCGAGGTTGTGCCGTCCGGCAGGGCCCACAGGGCCAACGCCACTACGCCAACTGCCAGCCCCGCCAGACCCGCGCGCTTCTTGATCATGTTTTCGAATCTCCGTGTCGGACCGCCCGAACAGCCTTCAGCTTATAGCGAGGACAGCCGTCGTGGGCGTGCCGAGTCGTTACTTGGTTTCCGGCAGGATCGGCGAATCCCAACCCGCAAGATCTGCCAGGCTTGACGCCCTTCACGAACCCGCCGAAAGCAAAAGTCGACGGCTTGAATGGGCCGACGAACGAGGTCGTGGAGTCCGGGCGGATGCTCGCCTCGAGCCCAGCCGCCCACAACGTCGCGTTGACGGCCATCCGCCGGAAACCGTCGTTCAACAAATCTTCCGAGGCGCCGTGCGTCGTCGTAAAGACACGTCCCGCTTTGCCAGACGCGCTCTGATACGTCCGATACCAGGCAACAGGCATGTCCTTCTTGTCGGCGGCGGCCGGGGAGTCGGGTGTCATGCCGTTGAGGATGTGGCCCATCGCAAGGACGTGACTGCCGGCGATGGGATCGGCGGTGTAGCCGCCCGACTGCACCCAGACGTCTTTCACGCCGCGCAGAATCGGATGGCCGGCTTCGTTCTCCTGGAGAAGCAGGCGCGAGCTCTGCTGGTGATTGCGGCCGTAGTGCGAGACCCATGTTTCGCCGAGAATCTGGCGTCCGAAGCCGCCGGTGTAGCTCGCATCCGCGTTGTTCCACGTGTATTTCAGGAATTTCGCGTCCGGCCGCTTGATTTGAAAGGCGTGCGTCGCCGTGCGATAGCCGACCACCGGACCACCGCGGTCGAGATAGTCGACGATGTGCTGCATCTGGCCGTCGGGGAAGTCCTGGAAGCGAAGGAAGACCACCATCAGATCGGCGGTCTCGAGCGCTTCGAGACCCGAGATGTTCGAGCTGCCGGGCTCGATGAAGCCCGTCTTGGGATCGGTCGTGATGAAGACGCTGCACTTGAAGCCATAATGCTTCGCCATGATCCGCGCCAGGGCCGGCAGTGACTCTTCGCCACGGTACTCGTGGTCGCCCGCCAGCCAGACGATGTGCTTGCCGGCGCCAGGCCCTTTGTCGCCCTGATACACCACAAGGTTCGGATTGGCCGGTTGTTGAGCGCCGCCCGCGACCACGGAAATCGCGACCACTGCCGCGCCTAGAATCACTGCCTTCATCACTTGAAATTTGCCCCCGACGTTGACGGTCTACTAGAGCCACGGACAACACAGCTCAATATAGCCACGGATAACACAGAGACACGGAAAACACGACGACACTGCAGGGCTGACCGCCAGCTCTGACTAGTCCGTTTCCGTGGCCTGATGGACCGTGTTGTCCGCGGCCCCTTCAAGACCGTGGCTCAGAAAGAGAACCTGATCGCCCCCTGCATCACGCGCGCGCTGCGGGAGGCCGTGGCCTGGCCGAAGCTCGCGTTCACTTGCTCTCCCGCCGGATTGAACTGGGCGTTCGTGTTGAGCGTCGACCAGTTCACCTGGTTGAAGACATTGTAGGCCTCCCAGCGGAACTGGATCCGTCGGCCGCCACCGAGCTGGAAGTTCTTGAAGATGGACATGTTCGACAGCACGATCCGCGGCAGCTTGTAGAACGTCACCGGCGCGTTGCCGATGTCGCCGCGGCCGGTCAGCCGGCTGAAGGCGCTGACGTTGAAGTAGCTGCCCGTACCGCCGGGCGTCGGATCGCAGCTGTCGCCGCCGGAGCACTGTGTGTCGCCGCTGATTCTCGGCCTCGTTCCGCCGTCGCCGCCGGTGAAGTCGAAGTTGTCAGTGGTCGAGGTCGTGGCGCCGGACCAGTCGCCGCTGACCCACGCGCTGTCGCCCGAGAGCTGCCAGCCGTCGAGGAGCCCCCGCGTGATGGCGTGGTCCCACATCCTGCTGCCGTTTGGCACGTCCCAGGTGTAGTTGACGACGAGCGCCTGCTCCTGTGTCGAGGAGATGGCTCCGTAGTTCCACCCGTCCCCCGGCCTGACCGTGTTGTACGCGGAGGGTCGCCGCCGGTGCCATCGCCCTTGGTCTTGCCGTAGGTGTAGGCCACTGCGAACTGCAGGCCGTTGATGTAGCGGCGATTGAGCTGGACCTGGACGGAGTTGTACGTCGCGCGCCCGAAGTGTTCCCGCATCGTGATGTTCTGGTACCCGAAGTAGGGCCGAAGGAACTCGTTCGGCTTTGCAGTCGTCGGGTTCTGCGGGTTGGCGTTCTGCGGGTTGACGTCGACGTAGCGCGCCGTGTCGGGCACGGTGTTGAGGCTCGAGGACATCTCGCCGTTGCGCATCTGGAATCCGGCATAGGTCACGTCGAGCACGGTGCCCCAGCCGATGTCGCGCTGCACGCCGATGATTCGCCTGGTCACGAACGACTTCATGTACGTCGCCGGTTCGGGTGGCGATGGCTACCCGCCGTTCTTCCAGCAAGGCACGAACGTCGCCCAGCCGGGCGATGACCTGATGCAAGTGACGATCGACTACATCACGGCGAATTCGCCGGTCGACCCGGTAGTCGAGGGGCGAATCGTCGGTCCGTAGTCGCCGAACGTCCACGTACATGCCGAAGGCCCGGGATGACTTCCGGGCCTTCTGGTGCGGCGCGCGGGAGACTGACGCTCGTCCGCGATGTCCGGTCAGTGACTGACGGGCTCGCTAGAGGCGCCGATTCGACGTAGGATCGAGTCGTGACCCCCGAGCTCCAGTTCCGCCCTCGCCAAGCTGCCCGACCGGCCCGGCGTGTACCTCATGAAGGACGCGCGGGGGGATGTCGTGTATGTCGGCAAGGCGCAGAGCCTGCGCCATCGCGTGCGGTCGTACACGACATCCCCCCGCGCGTCCTTCATGAGGTACACGCCGGGCCGGTCGGGCGGCTCGCGAGGCAGCTGGAGCTGGGGGTCACAACTGCGTGCTACGTCGAATCGGCGGTTCGAGCCCGTGCGAGTCACTGACCGGACGCACGGACGAGCGTCAGTCTCTGGCGCGTGCGCAAACTGAAAGGCCCGGGAGTCATCCGGGCCTTGCGCATGTACGTGGACGTTGAGCAACTTGGACCGACAATTCACCCTCGACTACCGGGGTCAAACAGGCGAATTCGCCGTCATGTAGATCAATCGTCACTTGCATCAGGTCATCGCCCGGCTGGGCGACGTTGCCTTGTGAAGAACGGCGAGTCATCGCCACCGAACCGGCGACGTTGGTGGAGTTGAAGTCCGTTCGTGACCAGGCGAAA
>CAWHNN010000007.1:0-78186 GCA_963830815.1 uncultured Acidobacteriota bacterium
AGGAAACGCCCGGAATAGCGGGATAAGAGCGATACTTTCATGAATCCTAGAAGGTATACGTCGTGGACAGGAAGGCGTGAGGCGATGACCTTTTCCACCCGGGCAGCGGTCGCGGGAACTGCCATGTTACTTCTGGCGACGTTACGGGCGCCGGCGCAGGCGCCATCTTCCAAAGCGGCAGCCGACCCGGCAGCTACGCGGACCACATGGCGCGATTACGGCGGCGGAGCCGATGGCGCGCAGTACTCCGCGCTCGCGCAGATCAATCGCTCGAACGTCAGCACCCTGCAGGTCGCATGGACCTATCCCACGGGCGACGCGGGCAACTATCTCTTCAATCCGGTCGTCGTCGACGACACGATGTACGTGCTCGCCCGCGAGAACTCGATCGTCGCTTTGGACGCGGCGACGGGCAAGGAGCGGTGGACTTATACGGCGGGACCGGGCCGCATCTCCAACCGCGGCATCAACTATTGGGAGAATGCGGATCGGTCGGACCGCCGCCTCTTCTTCGCGCACGAACAGAGATTGAAGGCGCTCGACGCAAGAACCGGGACGTTGATTCGGACGTTTGGCGCTGACGGTGGCGTCGACTTGCGCGCGGGCCTCGATCGCGATCCGGCAAAGCTCCTGGTCCAGTCGGGCACACCGGGTCGCGTGTTCGAGAACCTCATCATCCTTGGCTCTGCAACCAACCAGGAGTACGACTCGGCGCCCGGCGATATCCGGGCATACGACGTGCGGTCAGGCGCTCTCGTGTGGACGTTTCACACCGTGCCGCGGCCCGGCGAGTTCGGTTACGACACGTGGCCAGCAGATGCATGGAAGACCGTCGGCGGCGCCAACGCGTGGTCGGAACTCTCGATCGACGAAGCACGCGGCATCGTCTATATCCCGACCGGCAGTCCCAAGTACAACTTCTATGGCGCCAATCGCGCCGGCGCAAACCTCTTCGGCGACTGTCTGCTCGCGCTCGACGCGCGCACCGGCAAACGTCTGTGGCATTTCCAGATGGTGCACCACGACATCTGGGACTACGACAACCCGACAGGCCCCAAGCTCCTGACGATACGTCACCCCGCGATCCGGGCAGGACGGTCGACGTTGTCGCGCAGCCTGGCAAGACAGGGTTTCTCTACGTGTTCGATCGTGTAACGGGCGAGCCTCTGTGGCCGATTGAGGAACGGCCGGTGCCGAAGTCCGACATGCCGGGTGAGGAGACGTGGCCGACACAGCCCTTCCCGACCGCAGCCGCCGCCGTTCGCGCGACAGTCGTTCACGGAGAAGGATCTCAATCCGTACATCGACGATCCCGCCGAGCGCGCGCAATGGCTCGAGGACATTCGCAGCGCGAGAAACGAAGGGCATGTTCACGCCGCCCGGTGTCCGCAACACCATCCAGATGCCCGGGAACAACGGCGGCTCGAACTTCAGCGGCGCCGCGATCGATCCCGGCCGCGGCTGGATCTACGTCGTGTCGAAGGACTTCCCGGCGATGCTCAAGCTGTCGCTGCGCGAGCCGGCGGCGGCCGGCGCAGATCCGCGCACGCTGCGCTATCGCAGCGAGTTCGGCTTCATGATCACCAACAGCGGGCTCTCGGCGATCTCGCCGCCATGGACGACGATGACGCTGTACGACCTGAACGTGGGACAGATCAAGTGGCAGATGCCGCTTGGCGAAGTACCGGAGCTCGCCGCAAAAGCGCGGAGCGACACCGGCGGCCACTTCCCCAAGGTCGGTCCCGTCGTTACTGCCGGCGGACTGATCTTCACCGGGACTCGCGACCGCTTCGTGCGCGCGCTCGACGCCGACACCGGCAAGGAGATCTGGCGGACCGAGCTTGGCGCCGGCATCGAGGGCATCCCATCGGTGTATGAAGTCGGCGGCCGGCAGTTCATCGTCTATTGCGCTGCCGCCCGCGCGACGACGCACACGCATGCGTCGCGGAGCGTGCCCGCATCGACCGAGCCGATCCGGGGCGCCTACGTCGCGCTGGCACCGCCGTGCAGCAACCTTGAGCGTCTTGAGGAACGCCACGCTCTCCTTCGTCAAGTCCATGTTCTGCTCGACGAAGTAGTTTTTGACCCCGCCCACTTTCGCGGCCTCGAATGTCTTGACCCAGTCGATACTGCCCTTTCCAACCGACGTCTGCACACCGCGGCCGCTGCCGGCGCCCCGCGCCGGCGTTCCCGGCGGTGGTGGCGGCGGTGTCGCGTTCAGATCGACATCCTGCAGGTGCATCGAGAAGAAGCGGCCCGGGTACCTGGTGAAGTAGTCGGCAGCGACGAAGCCGCGGCCGATCGTCGACATCTGGAACTGGAACTTCACCAATTTGGGATCGAGCAGCTCGAGGAGGAGGTCGTAGGTCCTCTTGCCGTCGACTTCGGACATCTCGAAGCCTTCGTTGTGGAGGCCCTGCTGTATCCCGGCGCGTGCCGCAACGTCAGCAATCTTGTTGTACTCGTCAGCCGCTTTCTTGACGTCATCAATCGAGGTGGGCATCGTCGGCGTATTGCCGCCGCCGAGCGTCGCCGTAATCATCTGAGTGATGCCGACGTCCTTTGCCCACGCGATGCTGGCATCCTGGCCCTCGCGCAGCTCGCGCATGCTGAAGTGGCCGCTGACACATCGCATCCCGTGGTCGGAGATGATCTTCCTGACCTCTTTACCGTCAGCGAGCGGCTTGAACTCGGCATATCCGATCGCCGAACACAGCTCGATCTCGCCGACGCCGAGATCCGAGAGCGCTTTCAGCAGGCCGGCGAAGTTTCCGTCGCGGATCATCAGGCGATGCGGATAGGTCTGGCTGCCGATCGGCAGCCCGAGGGGCGCTGCCGCCAGCCTGGTTGCGCCTGCAGCCAGCATTCCGGCAAGAGCAAGGTCAGTGCCCGACTTCTTGACGAATTCTCTCCGGGTCATGGCAGCCATAGTCCTCCTGGGCCCGAACTCCGTATTACATGATCGAGAGCCGGCGTGAGGATAGCGATCTCGGCGCCGCGAGGCAACCCGGCCGCGCGAAAGGTAGAATCACGCCTGAAAGGATCACCTGATGCCCGACATGCACGAGATTGAGTACAAGATTTTTGGCGACGACATGCAGTTCGTCGAGGTCGAGCTGGACCCGAACGAAGCGACCGTCGCCGAAGCCGGCGGCATGATGTACATGGAAGACGGCGTCGAGATGGAAACCATCTTCGGCGACGGATCGAAGCAGCAGGCGAGCGGCTTCATGGGCGCGCTGATGGGCGCCGGCAAGCGACTGCTGACCGGCGAGTCGCTGTTCATGACCGTCTTCCAGAATCGGTCGGCGCAGAAGAAGCGCATCGCGTTCGGCGCGCCCTACCCGGGCAAGATCATCGCGATTCACCTCGCCGAGATCGGCGGCGAGCTCATCGCGCAGAAGGACTCGTTCCTCGCGGCCGCCAAGGGCGTGTCGATCGGCATCGCCTTCCAGAAGAAGTTCGGCGTCGGGCTGTTCGGCGGCGAGGGCTTCATCATGCAGCGGCTGCAGGGCGATGGCTGGGCGTTCGTCCATGCCGGCGGCACGCTGCACGAGCGAACGCTCGCACCCGGCGAGGTCATCCGCGTCGACACCGGCTGCATCGTCGGCTTCCAGCCGAGCGTCGGCTACGACATCCAGGTACGTCGGCAAGATCAAGTCGGCGCTCTTCGGCGGCGAGGGACTGTTCTTTGCTACGTTGCGGGGGCCCGGCCGCGTCTGGCTGCAGTCGCTGCCGCTCAGCCGTCTGGCGGGCCGCATCATCGCCGCGGCGCCGGGGCTGGGCAAGGGTGGACGGGAGGAAGGATCCGTCCTCGGCGGCACTCGGCCGCCTGCTGGACGGGGACAACAGCTAGGAGTTCGGTTGTTCGGTAGTTCGGAAGTTCGGTAGTTCGGTGGTTCGGGGTTCGGGGTTCGAGCTCCGAGTCCCGAACACCGAACTACCGAACTACCGAAGCTACCGAACTACCGAACTACCGAGCTACCGAGCTACCGAGACCGAACGAGCACGTCCCGTCGAGGCAGCTCCCAACCGGTCACATACGAAGGACAGGCGACAGACCCCGTGTCGACGGCCATCGGCGTGAAGTTCTGGCCGATAGGATGCTCGAAGCGCAAATCCGCGATGGTTCCGTTAGCCACGTGCGGCACACGACCGAACTGCAGCCACGCACGCACGCGACAATTACCCACGTAGAGAGCCCTCGAGCTCGTCGACGTCGATGCGCCAGCGCCGATGCCACACGATCGTGGAGGATGGCGCGGCTCCGGCGTCCGTCCATTGCGCGCTCAGGCGCGCCGACGCGCAAGACGCAGCGGGCCACACACCGGGGAGGAGTGAAAGCGTGGCGCGTCTGGCGACTAGAGCGTCCGCGGGCCGGTCGCCAGCCCTTTGCAGCACCATTACGCTCCAGCACCACGGCACTCCGGGATTTGCGTCCGACACGATATCGACAACCTCGCCGTCCACACCCTGAACGGCACGTCGCGCCTCGCCCTTCGCAACGCTCGAAACGCCGAACATGGAGACAAACACCGTAAGCGTCGCGGCCAGTGTCATCGCCGCCCGCCTCTGACGATGCCAGGCGCGCGTCGCGAATGCGGCAGCGCTTACGATGGCGAGGATTGCCAGCACCACGCCAAGTGTCGCCAACCCCACATACACGACCGCAGCGATCGGCAGCAGCGTCAGGAGTGCGACGAGCGCGCGCCACATTCGGCCGGCGTTCATCGCGAGTCCGACGCCGAGAATCGCCCACAGCCACGGCTCCAGCACGAAGACCGCGTCGCCATAAACCCATCGAGCGGAGAACGGATAGAAGAGATGCGTTCCGTAGCTGTTGCCAGCGTCCATCAGCACGTGGCCGAGGAGCGCCGCCGCAATCAGCAGGATCCACCGCCACTCGAGTCCGCTAACTCCGGCTTTTACCTTCGGAAAGAGCCGCAGGGCAGGCCAGATCACCACCGCGAGAGCGACAAGGCCCGGCAGCAGTGTGACTGTGACCGCGGTGGTGAAGAAGATATCCGAGAGGCGTCTCGGTGATGCCCGTATAGAGGAGGTCTACGTCAGGCGCGTTGGCCGCAATAACGCCGGCGCAGATGAAGACCGCACGCGTACGCGGCGACGAAGCGCGCGGCACTGCGCACTCCGCCATCGCCGCGCCGACAAAGGCATGGGTGATGTTGTCCACGACGCGCTGCCGCTGTCGCGTGCCTACTTCCCCGGCGTCGATCCCAGGATACGCCAGCAGCGACGCCAGCTCGTGGACGGTCATCGTATCGGCGAGGCCCGGAGGCATGATCGAACCCTCGCGCACGCCGCGCGACTTGATCTGATCCTTGCGCACCGTCGTCTCGACGCCGGCGAGATCGCGAATCACGACCTCGGTGCCGCCTTCGCGCACGACGAATCCCTCGACGTGCTTGCCGTCGGTCGTGTCGAAGAAATTCGTGGCAAAACCCTGCGCGATCTTTGCCGCGGGACGCATGATCGACTCGATCAGCTCGGCGCGGCTGTATCGCGTCGCAATGCCGCCGAGGTACGGCCCCTTCTCGGTTTCCTCCGGCGATGCGGTGTGACAGGCGACGCAACCCTGGCGGGTGAAAAGCGTTCGCCCAAGTTGCGCGTCGCCGGTGACGGCGCCGACGCGTGCCGGCAGTTCCTCGAAGGCGATCGTCGAGACGAGCGCTGACGTGTCAGTGGCGGCGGCCGCTCTCGAGTGCGACGCGGCGAACGCAGCCGCGTCACGGACGTTGGTATCCGTCGACTTGGTCAACGTCTGAACGCGATCCGTGTAGCCCACGGCTTCGGTTGCGCCGATCGCTCGCAGCAGGCTCGGCACGTTCGGACCCTGCCATGCCGCCTCGATTTCTTTTCGCGCCGTCGCGCGCGCCGTTTCGATGGCGGCCTGACCGCCACGGCCGCCGCGACCGCCACGGCCGGCGGCTGCAACTGGATCGGCGGCGAGTTGCACGAGCACCGCGTAGCCGAGGATCTGCCTCGGCGCTTCGGGCGCCTGCGTCAGCTGGCGGAAGCGATCGATGTGCGGCACGAGCGCTGGCGAGCCGACGTACTGCCGCCACGCGCGATCGAGCTCGGGCGCGAGTCCCGGCGCCGCCACGTTGAGGCTGGCAAAGCCGTCGATGGCGCGATCGAGCGAACCATTGCCGGTCGCGGTCGCAAGCGCCGTAAGCGCTGTCGCCCGCGTCGCAGGATCCGTGGTCGGATCGATCGCTGCCTGCCGCAGCACGTTCCCGGCGTCGGGGGTCACGGTCGACGCCGCCAGCATCTTCACGACGGCGGCGCGGTAGCCTGGCTGCTGCGCGAGGCGGCCGAGAGATGCCGCCCGGGCAGCGTCGACTTCGAGCCTGGAGCTGCCCAGCAGCCCATCAGACACTTGCGCGAGGGCGGGATCCTTGGCGGCGCTCAGCGCGGCAATCAGCGCGCCACCGCCGGACGGCAGCAGCCGATTGCGCTCGAGATCGAGCATCAGGCGGGTGCGCTCGGCTTCGGTCAGCGACGTGGACGGCGCGGCCATCGCTCCGCGCAGCACTGAGAGGATGCGCGGGCTCTCGCTCCACGCCACGGGATCGTAGTAAGGCCCGGTCGTATCTGGCCGCGTGCCCCACCATTCGCTCAGCAGGCCACGCCAGGCGCCATCACGATAGTAGAGCCGCGCCAGCGCCTGACGGATACCGCCACGAACATCGGCGGTCTTGGCCGTCTGCAGCGCCTCGATGAGACCACTCACCGCCACCGGCGTGTGAATCTGCTGCAGCGCACGCAGCGCCCCCTTCGTCACCGCCGGCGAAGTCGACGGCGCTTTGACGGCATCGAGCAGCGCTTTCGTCTCGCCGAGAGATGCCAGCGCATCGACCGCGACAAACGGCACCACCGGATCGGTGCTCGCGGTCAGCGGCAGGATCGCCGCCGCCGCTTCGACGGCGCCAAGCCGCTTCAGCCCGGTTATCGCCTGGAGCTGCACGCGAGGATTGCTGTCGGTCAACGCCTTGATGAACAAAGACGAGGGCACGCCTGTCAGCTGATCCTGACGATCGGCCAGCGCACGCAACGCGAACTCGCGAAGCGCGGGATCGGCAGCTGTCTGCACGAGCGTCGCGTGCGAACCGGCGCCGGCCAGCTCCTTCAATGCAAAAATCGCCGACACGCGCCCCGGCAGCGGCGCCCGATGCCGCGATGCGCTTCTCGAGCAGCGCAATGCGCTCTGGCGTCGGCCCGCGGCGCACCATCTCGTGCTGCGCGAACCGGCGGTGAACCTGATTGGCTGAGGCGATCAGATCAACGAGCCGGGCATCGGTCGCGCCCTTGATGTCGGGGATCTGCGGGGCCGCGGCGCCCGTCGGCGTCAGCCGCGCGAGGTAACCGATCTGCTCGCCGCCGTAGCGGTACTGCCCGCCCTTCCAGCTCGCGACGTAGAGGCGGGATCCGCCGTCGATGGCGATGTCGGTCGGGCGCGGCAGGCCGACGAACACTTCCTGACCGGCCTTGAACGTCGCGCCGTTCGCTTGCAGCGGATGCCGGTAGATGAAGTTCGTGCCCCAGTCGACCGAGTAGAGCGCCTCGCCGAAAGGCGCCGGCAACCCTGGATCCTGAACGTAGAGCATGCCGGTACCCGATCCGCCGCCGTAGTCGGCGAGCGGGGCGATGACCTCATCGCCGAAGTTCTTGAAGAGCGACGGATAGCCGTACTGCCCGCCGGCGATGAAGTGATTCAGCCTGATGTCCCAGCCGCCGCCGTCGTTCGTATTACCGCGCGCGAACAGGTTCATGAACGGGTCAATCGCCAGGTCGTAGTCGTTGCGCGTGCCCCGGGCATAGACCTCGAGGCCGCTGCCATCACGCCGGACGCGGACGTTGCCGCCGCCGCGCATCTGCACTTCCCTGCCGTCGGTGCCGACGGCCTTTACCAGCCCGTAGTCACCGACGGCGATATAGAGCCAGCCGTCGCCGCCCATCTCGACGCCATTGACCGTGTGATCGGCGCCGCGGAAATCGAGGCCGAAGCCAAGCCCGCGCACGAGCACACGCGACTCGTCGGCAATGCCGTCGTTGTCGGTGTCGCGGTAGGCAGTCAGATTCGGGGGATGCGTGACATAGAGCGTGTCGCCGTCAAACACCGCCCCGCGCGGGCTGTCCATCGTCGCGAACACGGTGTACTCGTCGGCCTGGCCGTCGTTGTCGCGATCCACGAGCCGCAGGACGCTGCCCATGCCGGGATCCGCCTGCAGCGAGCTGTTGCGATCGACGCAGACGAAGAGCTCGCCGGTGAGCGTCGCCGTGATGCACGCCGGATAGTTGACGATTGGGCGGCGCGGCGAACACCTTGACGTCGAAACCAGCCGGGGCCTTGATGCCCGCCAGAATCTCCTTTACGGCGTCGGCGCTGACTGTGACCGGCCCGCGCGGCGGGACCGTCGGCACATCCGCCGGCCGGGAGGGCGGCTGGCCCTGCTGGGCAAACACGTAAGTGGCCGCGGCGGCGGCAAGGACGAGCGCGATCTGGTACCCGGTTCGGCTTCAGCGACATGTGCAATACGCTATCGCAGAACCTCTGCTCCGTGTGCGATGCGGCCGTTCCCCCGAGGTTCGTACGACTTAGAGGAGACCAGGAGCTCAGGAGAAACCAGACCCTTATGATCTTCTGATCTCATGACCTCCTGTTAAACCTATCGACGATCGATCGCTACGCACGTCTCCAGTCGTGGGATCGCGCACGATTTGAGGCATGATGTCGGACGGATACTTTATGGACGCTTCACTCAAGCGGACGCTCGTGCTGGCCATGCTGGCGATCTCGGTCCTGATGCTCATCCCGGGACTCTTCCTGCCGGTCCTCTCGATCAAGGGCGTGCTGACCCGCGAGGGCGTCGCGCACGTCGCCCCGACGATGCTGGAAAAAGGGCTGAGCGATGACACGATCAACACGCTCAAGCAGATGTTGAATCCGACGATCGTCAGCTTTCTCGAGGGCACCGGCCAGCGATCTCCGCAAGATCATCCTCGACAAGCTGACGCCGCAGATCACGGCGGCACTGCAGAAGGGCGTGGACAACGTCGAAGTCTACGAGCAGACGCGGAGCATCATCAGCTCGGTGCAAAGACTCTACGAGGTTGGAAGCCCGCTGCCGGCTACGCTCATCCTGCTGTTCAGCGTCATCGTTCCGCTGGGCAAGGCGGCGCTCGTGGCGTGGGCGATGTTCGTCAAGGACGCCGCCCGCCGCGCGCGGACGCTGCACTTTGTCGAGATGATCGCCAAATGGTCGATGGCCGACGTCTTCGTCGTCGCGCTCTTCATCGCCTATCTCGCCGCCAAGGCGAGCACGACCGTCCCGGGCCCGTCAGCAGCGCCGGCGCTCGTCGTCTTCACCGCTCACTTCGGCCCGGGCTTCTACTGGTTCACTGCGTATTGCCTCTTTTCGCTCGCGTCGCAGCAATTCACCGCGCGGAACAATGCTGATTTCTGAGCGCTGAATTCGATTCAGCACTCAGCACTCAGCATTCAGCATTAGATGAACGCGATACAGTCGATCTCGACGAGCGAGTTGCCGGGAATGCCACCGGCGGCGGCGATCGTCGTCCGCACGCCAGGCTCCGGGCCGAAGCGCCCGCGGAACATCTCGTTCATCCCGTCGTAGTCCTTCAGGTCGTTGAGGTAGACGTTGACCTTCAGCACCTTCTCCATCGACGATCCCACACGTTCGAGATTCTTCTGCATCTCGTCGAGCACGTGCTTGGTGTGCGCCTTGATATCGCCTTCGAAGTGAGCGCCGATGCCGGAGATGAACACCATGTTTCCGTACGAGACGACGCTGTTGAAGAGCGGGGTCTTCTCGGGTTTCTTCCCGCTCGCGTAATGCACCTTCTTGGTCGGCTTTTCGGCCGCAGTGCCCTGCGCCAGCGCAGCTGACGGCGCCGCGACCGCAGCCGCCGCCGCAATCGCCGGCCCCTTCTTCAAGAACGCCCTTCTACTCGCCTTCGGATTCACTCTCGCCATCGTCATCTACCTCCGAACAGGAGCCGGGGTAATCCCGTCCCATCGCGCATCTCCGGTCTGACGGTAGTCGGGCGGGCAGCGTTCGCCAATCCGGCCGCGACACACCGTTCAGGTCGTACACCACTTTGCCGTCGCGCAGCGTCAGCTCGCACACCAGTCGCTGATTCGCGTCCATACGCGCGCCGTACATGTCGACGAAGCCAAACTTGCCGCGCTCGACGCGCAGCACAGCGATGTCCGCAGTCGCTCCGACCGACAGATGGCCGAGCCCTTCCTGCCGCAGCTCCCGCGCCGGGTTCCACGTCGACTTGGCAATCACGTCGTCGAGCGGCACACCCATCGCCAGGAACTTCCCCATCACGTTGAGCATGTCCTTCATTCCGGAGTTCATGCTGCCGATGTGCAAGTCGGTCGAAATCGAGTCCGGCAGGAAGCCTTCCTTGAGCGCCGGAACCGCGATGCGCCAGAGGAAGCTGCCGCCGCCATGACCGACATCGAATATGACGCCGCGCTTCCGGCCTTCGAAGAGCGCCGGATTCACGTGCCCTGACGAGTCCTGCTCGCCACGCAACCCGGAGTAGACGTGCGTGTAGATGTCACCCGGCCGCAACTTCTTCGTCACGAGCTCGGCCAGCGGACGCTCGGGCTTGTCTGCGCCGAAGTCCACCATCACTGGAACATTCGCCAGCGTCCCGGCCTCGACTGCACGCTCGACCGGCGCCCACTCCGGGCCTGCATAATGCGCCGTCTTGATGCCGACGATGAGCCCGGGATGACGGAGCGCCACGTCGGCCGTCGGCTTAGCCTCCATGTCGGCGAGGTCCTGCTCGAACTTGCCGCCGCGCATCCCGTTGCCGACGATATTGAGAAATGCCAGAACCCGCGTCTTCGAGCGATCGACGATACGCGACTTGAAGTCGTCGAAGTTGCGCCAGCCAGATCCGCCGGCGTCGGCGACAGTCGTCACCCCGGCGCGAAACGTGAACCCATCGGGATAGACACTGTTGTCGCCGGCGTACGATCGCGGCTCACCGGTGCCAGCGTAGACGTGTGCATGGAGATCGATCAGGCCGGGGACGACGTGCAGGCCTGAGACGTCGATGGTCTTCAGCGCATCGGCAGGGTTGAGCTTAGCGGCCACCGCCGCGACCTTGCCGCCGGCAATCGCTACGTCGCGCACGGCGCTGATCGCGTTGCGCGCATCTATGACGTGGCCGCCGCGCAGCAGCAGGTCGTACTTGGGCTGGGCCTGCGCGGGCGGAGCCGGACCCTGCGACGTCGCGAGCGTGCCGCACAGGCCCGCCGTCGCCGCGAGGATCACGCCGGCGGCACCGACGCGTGACATTCGCATCATCCCCTCCGCGCCGCGCGGCGCGTCGCGCTCCACGAGGCGCCGAGATACTCGCCCATGTCGAGCGCGCCCGACATCTCGTCACCGCTGACCTTGCCGGTGAATGTCAGGTTGACGGAGTCGCCGTGCTGCTCGCCATAAGCGCTGCGGATTCGTACGGCGTCGCCGTCGATGGTTCCGGAGATCTCCCGCGTCATGAAGTCGCCCTGGTGCAGCCCGCCAAGCTCGTTGCCGCGCTGCGTCAGGTGCAGCGTGTGGGTCGACGCCGCGGCCGCAAACTGAATGCGGACGTTCCACTGCCCGGTCAAATCGCCGCTGGGCGTCGCGGGAGCGGCAGTGCGCGGTCTGAGCCGAGGGCTTCGAAAGTACGGCATGCAAGCGATCGGCGACGATCCGCTCGTCACCGGCGTCCATCATGTAGGGCGTTACCGAAACGCCCGTTGGGCCGGCGGGACTGAGGGTGATCCGCGGGTTCGCCGTTGAAGAGCGCCTTCACGACGACATCGCTACCGAGGTTCAGCTTTTGCCTGTCCCACAGGATGCGCATGAACGGCGTCCGGTTCGACAGGCCGTCAGGCTGCACGATGGTGGTCTCGACGCCGGCGATGGACGACACGCGGCTCGAGATGTGATCGAGCCATGCCGTCCACTGCTTCCACTCACGGTCGTGGTCGCGCTTGACCCACATCTCGACCGCCATCAACATGCCGATGGCGTCTTCCTTGCCGACTTTCAGCGAGCGCGTGAACCCGTGATGCGGCGCGCTGTGCACCCACGCCGCGCGAACGAGATCCTTGCGTCCGAGCAGCAAGCCTCCTGTCTGGGGACCACGCAGGCATTTGCCGCCGCTGTAGGCGACGAGCGTCGCGCCATTCGCAGATGTACGTTCGGGATCGTCAGGATCTCCGCCGCCGCATCGACGAGGATCGGCACGCCGCGTTTCGCGGCGATGGGGGCCATCGCCTTGAGACTCAAGGAGCTCGTCGTCGACGCGCGGCCCGGCCATGATGTAGATGAGCGCGGTTCGAGGTCCGAGCGCCGCCTCGAGCTCCTCCGGCGTCGAGACCTCCACCACCCGCAGGCCGACCGCGCGAATCGCCGCGTCGTAGACGTTACGCGAATGGGTGGGGATGATCGCCTCGTCCCTCGGCGAAGCCGGTCAGGTCGGGCAGCCGGACATGAAGATCGGGATTTCCTCCGGCGACACAGGCCGCGGTGGCGAGCGTCAAGCCGGCGGAACAACCATTCGTGACGAGCCCCCACTCGGCGCCAGTGAGCGTCGCGAGGCGGGCGCCGACGGCCTCGGCGAGCTCGTCGAGATGCACGTAACGGCGTGCCGCCGCGTCCATCGCCTCTCGCACCTCCGGCAGCATGGTCGAACCGCTGATGATCGTGAACGTGCCGCGGGCGTTGATGAGCGGCTTGACGCCGATGGACTGGTAGACGTCTGGCCCGGACCGAAGTCCCGCTCCGGCCTTTGCGGTCGCCGATGTTGTCTGTGCTGTGGCGTCGGCTGGGCTGGCACGGCAAGCAGCGTGCCCAGCGCAGTGCCCCGACGTATGAGTTCGCGACGGCTGAACGTAGTCATAGAGAGCAGTCCGGCTTCAGAAGGATCGTGCCCCGGCAGCGATAAGGTGCAACACATTGGCGCAGGCCTCGCGCGAAGTCAAGGCGGTACGCCGGCTTCGCGGTAGGATGTGGCGTTGCTGGACTCTGGAGGTAACGGCGCGATGCATCGCAGAACGTTCGTCCGGTTACTGACCGCCCTTGCGTCGGCACGAGCTGCGGCGGCAGCGGCCTACGGTCAGTCCCCGACATCGGCCCCCAGCCAGCCTTCCGGCCGCCCGGATATTCCGCGTCTGAAAGTCGTGTCGAGTTATGCGGCAGCGAAGGTCCCCGGCATGCCTGGGCCGTTTCCTGGCCGCGTCATCGCCGTAAAGTCGGACAAGAGCGTCGACATCGCGACTGGCGCCGCCGACGATGCGGCCGTGCGCGAGATGATGGCGGCGGGCATGCAGGCGTTGACCGGCGCGAAGAGCTCGGCGGACGCGTGGCGCCGGTTCTTCGACCCGTCCGACGTCGTCGGCATCAAAGTGAACTGCGGCGGGCTATCCATACTGCGTCTCCTCGTACGAGATTGTCGGCGAGACCGTCCGGCAGTTGACGGGCATCGGCGTCCCGCTGTCGCAAATCTTCGTCTATGAGCGTTTTCAGAGTCAGCTCGACGAAGTGAACTACGCGGCACGGCTCCCGAAGGCCTGCAGATCGCCGCGGCAGAGCACGCCAATCGCTACACCGACAACGCCGGCTACGACCCGGCGACCTATGTCGAGGCGGATCTCTTCGGCGAGGAAGACACGCGATCGAACCTCATGCGGCTCGTCACGAGCAAGCTGACGAAGATCATCAACATCCCCAACATGAAGGATCACGGCGCCACCGGCGTTACCGGCTGCCTCAAGAACATCGCCTACGGCAGCTTCTCGAACGTCGCGCGCACGCACCAATCGGGCAAGTCGCACACCTACTCGATGGTCGGCACGCTGGCGAGCGTCGAGCCGCTGCGCTCGCGCACGGTGCTGCAGATCATGGACGGACTGCGCGCGGTCTGGCACGGCGGTCCCTTTGCCCGAACCACCCGCTACGTGTTCTACCCGAGGCAGATCATGTTCGGAACCGATCCCGTCGCGATGGATCGCCTGCTTCTCGACATCATCGACGACAAGCGCAAGGCGCGAAGGGGCGATCTCGGTGTGGGATCGGTCACCGGCTTCGCTGCGAATCGACGACACACGCGCGCGAGACGCCGATCCCAACGTCAACATCATCATCCGCGAGCCCGGACACATCGAGTACGCCGTCGACGCTGGGCCTCGGCGTCTACGACCGGAGCAAGATCAGGGTCCAGGACGTCGTCATATGACGCTGCTCGTCGCAGCGGCGCTCGCAACATTGCCTTGTGTCTACTGGACGCAGGGTGTCGATACGCGTCCGACGCTGGAGTCTGCTGGTATCAAGCGCGTCTGTGTCGCGCCGGACCTCGTCGACGCCTGGCGAAGCGCAGGCTTCACGGCCACGCCAGTGACGCAGGCCGAGTTCGACGCGCGTGAAGCGCTGCCGGTTCCTGGCGTCACCGCCCGCGCCGGTGTCGCGTCTCCGACACGCAGCCCGTGGGTCGTCGCCAACGGCTGGCGCGTCGTCCGGACGCCGGCGGCGAAATTCAAATACGACGTGCCCGCCGGCAAGGGCGTCCTCGCCGCGGCGGAGGCATTCGCCTACGGCGGCGACGTCGTCCTGAAGATCGATGCTGCAGATCTGGCCGCGGTCGGCGGGTTGCTCACTTTTCTCGAGAGCCTTCCTGAGGCTCCGGGTGAAGCCGCTCGCCGATGTCGGCGGTCGTCGACGACGGATCGGCGGTCACCGGCGAAGTGATGAACCTGCTGACGAGGCGGAATCTTCCGTTCCGGGCGGTTCGTGCTCCGTCACCCGATTACCGCATCAATATCGCCATCGGCACGCCGGAATATCCACAGGCGGATGCCGCCAACCCGAGCACGTTCGCCCTGAAGATTCGGCGCCAGCTCACCGACGACCAGCGGACGCTGCGCGTGTTCGGGAGCGAGGTCGTGATCTGCCGCCTGACGCGGCGGCGCGGCGGGCGCGGCTGCACGTGCTGAACTACGGTGGGCGTGCAATCGAAGGGCTGAGGATTCGCGTGCGCGGCAGCCTACGCGACGGGTGAGATTCCCAGTCGACGGGGCCGGACGCTCGAAGCTGGAGGACTACGCGTCAGCCGGTGGCTTCACCGAGTTCTCGATCCCGCGACTGGACACGTACGCGGTGATCGATCTTCGGTAGGCTGAACAGGAGGTCAGGAGATCAGAAGACTAGGAGGGGCCTCATCTCCTCTCTAACTCTGACCTTCGCCAGAACCTTCTCGAGGAACTCCCGATTCGCCCGCGCGTTGGCCATCGTCTCTTCCGGCGGTCGCGCCGATTTTGCAGCACTCGACCATGAGCGGTCCGTCGAAGCCGGCGCCTTTGAGGACCTTGAACACGCCGCCGAAATCCACCTTGCCTGTGCCGAACTGGATCATCACGTCGCTCTTACGGCGGCGCAATCCTTGGCGCAGAAGCCGGTCACGTGCTTGGCGATCGGCTTCAGCTCCTCGATCGGATCCTTGCCCGTGTAGTAGATGATGTTGCCGGCGTCGTACCAGATCTTGAAGTTGGCGTGCTGCACGGTCTTCATGGCGGCAACGATCTCGTCGGCGGCGCCGCTGCTCCCGCCATGCGGCTTCATGACGAGCTTCATCTTGCGCTCCTTCGCGTAGGCAGCCGTGTCGCTCATGACATTGTAGTAGTGCTCGTACTCTTCCGGCTTATCCACGCCGAAGCTAGGAGATACGTCAATCCCAAGCTCGTCGCGTTGTCGATCTGCTTGCGCGTCTCTTTGATCGATTCTTCGAGCGCGATGTCGTGGCGTGAACGCAGGGCGCCCATGTTTGCCGCGAGGCCGCTCGCCGCGATGCGCTGTTTGAGGCTCGCAAGGTACTCCGGCGTCGCGTCCGCGCCGATGAAAGGCTCGGTCTTGGTCCGGGTCAGCAGACCCGTTGTGCTGTAGCCTGCCGCCTTGATCTGCTTCAGGGCGTCGTCGAAGGTCCAGTTCGTCCACGGCCGATTGAAGCAGCCGATCGGCCAGCTGACGGCGGCGTGAAGCGACGCCGGTACGGATGATGCGCTCAAGGCGGTGACGGCTCCAGTTGCAAGCGTATGTGAAGGAATCGCGGCGATTCATCGCGTACTCCTCATTTTTCACCTGGTCCGTTCTTCGTTCACCCAGACGCGACCGTCCTGATCGATATGGAGCGGCGCCGTCGAAATCCTGGCGCGACGATCTCGTAGAGCGAGTCGGTCGCCTTCATCTCGGGCCGAAACTGGAGACCGTCGACACGAATGCCGCTCGTATCGAGCTCCGCCAGTCCTCGGCGTAGCGCACCGGTCTTCGTGCGGAAGGCGCGCTGACGATAGTACAGCCGGCGCAGCGCCCACTTGACCCGCTCGTTGGGATCCTCGACGAACTCTTCCGTCGGCTCGACCAGCCGGCTGAGACGAGAACTGCACATAGCCCCAGCGCTCTGGCATGTGCATGTTGATGGCGCCTTGCGGGCTCCACACCCAGTTGCTCTCGGGCAGCGGATCGTTGCTTCCTGGCTTCAACACTTTGGCGTAGCCGCCGTCGACGAATCCAGCTGCCACTCCACTCGCGAAAAGTTCACGCGCCATTGCTCGCCGGGCTGCGGCGGCTTCCCTGCCGTCGCCGCCTCGCGCAGGACCTCCCACGGCATCGCGAGCTCGACCGTCCAGCCGTCGTCTCTGATCGCCCGGGCGATTGACCGTGCCACGAGCGTCGATGCCAACCTGGAGGCCGGCGATGTCCCACGCGTCGATGGCGCGGCCGCCGTCGCGATACGGCTTGAGGAGCATCAAGTCCCAGGGAGTGCCGAGCGACGTTGACCTCGAGCTCGTAGTACGCGTGCGTGTCGCCATCGGGATCGATGAAGACCTCGAAGTCGTTGTCGTGAAAGATGACCGCATCGCGCTGCTTCAACGTTGCCCACAGATCCGGCTCCTCCATCTCGGCGGCGACGTAGAAGTTACTCGTCGTCCCAGAGCATCTTGGCCCTGGTCTGCAAGCGGCGGCCGCGGCCGGCTGTCGCCTTCGATGTCGACGAACGCGTCGGTCCACGGCGCGGCCGCCCACGCCGGCTCAGCGAGCTTGCCATCGATCACGATCGGCGCCGCCGTGCGATAGGCAACGTAGCGGCGCGGCGCAAACGGCGTGGCCTCCTGTGCCGGTGTCACGTCCTGGCTTTCAGGAACTGGCGCGAGCGCACACAGGAGCGCGGCCGTCGCAACGATCAATCTCCCGAGCATCATCCGATCCCCGCCTGCTTGTGAATGACGCGCCACGGCCGATTGGCGGCTGGCAGAAAGAACCAGACGTCGACGTTACGCAGACGACGTAAGTACTTTGCCGATGCAGCCGGTTCCCAGCACGAAGAACGCATCGTCGAGTGCGTCGCCGGCGGTCGCGCTCGGCGTGACGACGGCAACGCTCAGCATCCCCTGCACCGGCTCTCCTGTTCGTGGATCCATGATGTGCGTGTAGGTCACACCGTTCGCGGTAAAGGACTTCTCGGCGCTTCCTGCAACGGACAGGGACGCGTCCTTGAGTGCGACGGACAGTGCCACCTTGCTCGCGTCGACCGGATCCTGAATCTTGACTTCCCAGGCATCGCGACCTGGGGCGAGCCGAGCCCGTAGACGCTGCTGCCGCCGGCACTGACGAGCGCCGCCGTGACGTGACGGGCGCGCAGCAACTCGACTACTCGATCGACCGCGTAGCCTTTGGCGATACCCCCAAGATCGAGCTCGACACCATCGATATCGAAGGCGATTGTGCGCGTCTCGCGATTGAGGATGACGTGACCCGCACCTACACGTCGCCGGACGCCGGCCAGTTCCCGGGCATCGGGCACGCGATACTCGCCGCGGAAGAATCCCCAGGCCTTCATCAGAGGCCCGACGGTGATGTCGAAAGCGCCATCGGATTCGTCGCTGTAACGCAGCGACCGCTCGATGAAATCGAAGAGCTCTTTGTCGACGGCGACCGCATGCCGGGCCCCATCGCGGTTGAGGCGTGACAGCGGACTGTCAGCCTTGTAGTGGCTCATCAATCGATCGATTCGATCGACTTCATCGAACGCTTCTTCAACGACGACGCGAAGATCGACGCCGGGCACCTGCATACGCCTCGATCGCGTAGGCGCACGCCATCGACATCCTGACGCCTTCGTAATGCTGCAGCTGGGGCGCGGGCGGGGCCGCCGTGGACGACAACGCCGCGATGCCCAGGCCGGCGCAGAGGAATGGCCAGTGATTGATCACTTGCTGTCGGTCGGGCGAGCGGCCCCGTGCAACTTCCACGATTCGTCGAAGAAGCCTTGCGCGGCCACGAACAGCGGAAGATAACGATAGTTGTTGCCAGGCTTGGTGATGTCGACGATGGCCCAGTCCGGCAGCTTGGGCGTCTGCATGGCGTTGTTCGCCTGATCGTGGAACGTGAAGCCGCTGTTGATGACGACATAGCGGCGCGGGTTGAGGGGGTTGGGAAAAACAAAGACGGGCGCGTGATCGGCGGAGAACTTTTCCTGCCGACGTGGACGCCGTCCGCACGCCACTGAATGGGCAGCCGCGCCGCAATCCGCTTGTAGACGGCATTGCTCGACGGATCCCCAAACAACACCAGGTTGCTGCGCCGCAATATCGGCGTCAGTGACGTCCGCGTCCTTCTTGACGCGCGGCTCGCCGCGGAAGAAATGCGTCCACTCGCTGATCGCGTAGTCAGCCTGCTGCTGTGCCCACGCGCCGAGCGCATCCGACAGCGGCTTGCCGCCTCGGCCGGACGAACACGAACGAATCCATGAACGCGTCGTCTATGGGACCCTGCAGACCCTGGCGTCTTCCGTAGTCCCGCTGGCAGCGAGCCTCCACTTTCCAGGAGCCGTTCACTTTGACGAGCCCGGCGTCGAGCGACGGTCGCGCGTGAACGGCCGGCAGCGTCGAGCTCTGCGCCATCGATCTGCAGCCGCGGCCGCGCGCCGGCAACGAACGGCGCCAGACCTTGGTCGAACACGACGCGCATCGCGGTGACGCCCGCCGTCGTCGCGCGAATGCCGTCGCCTTCGATCGCCGCTTGAACCCGGGCGCGCTGCCAGTGCTGCTCGATCGCCTTCGATCGCAATCCAGAACATCTTGCTGTAGCGCAACGTCCAGGTCGTGAATCGAACTTCCTTTGGCACCGGATTGCGGCCGCGGCTCGCGAACTGGTCGAGCCGATCCTGGATCTGCTGACGCGCGCCGGCCTCATACGAGTGCCCGGTATTCGGCCCGATGACGTGCTCGAGCGTGAGGCCTTCGGCCGCCATCGCGGCGGCCATGGCATCGGCGGCCTGCTTCTGCCCGTCGTTGGCGCCCGAATAGGCGACAACCGGGAGGTTGAACGCGTTCACTGCGTAGTCGGTCGCGTCGTACAAGTGCCACAGCGTCTGCTGTACGGCGTTCTGCGGCTGGCGCGCCAGCTCGTTGCGCAGGAAATCGCGCGTTTCCGAAAACCCGGCCCCCGGCGCCGCCGCCACCCAGCGATCGGCGTAGTGGACCGTATAGGACCACGCCGACGCGCCGCCCATCGAGAACCCGGCCATGACGATGCGGTCGCGATCGATGGGATAGGTCCTGGCGACCGCCTCGATCGCTTCGAGGCCGTCGATTTCTCCGGCGATACGGCTCGCATTCGTGTAGCGGCCGTAGGGCTGCAGCATGAAGCGATCGCCGCCGGCACAAATGGCTTCGACGTGTAGCCCGTCGTCGACTTCGTCAAAGAACTGCTGCTCGAGGACGGTATCGTCGCGGCCGTGCATGAAGATGTCGAGCCGGTAGTTCCGGATCGCTGACGCATCGTAGCCCTCCGGCATCGTCAGGATGTAGGGCTGCGCCGAGCCGTCGAGCCGCGAATAGAACCCGCGTACGCCGCTCACCGTCATCCACGGCGACTGGCCGGTCATCAATTGTCCGGCGCGCTCGCTGCCCGGTTGCCAGTGTCCGCTGCGCCGTCGCCATCGGCGTGCTGTCCTTCGGAGGAGTAGAGACGCTCGTCGTATTTCAACGGTCGGCGCACGGCATCGAGATAGATCTCGATGTCAGCAATCCGATCGGCCACGGTCCGGACGTGTGACGGCGCTTGAGTGCGCTGACCTTGCTGGACAACCCGATCGACAAGCGACTGAGCGCGGCTTTCTCGTCGTCTGAAATGCCGGTGCCGAGCGGAGGAAACTGGCCACCCTGGAATGCGCTGACGGTTGCGAGCCCGGCCGCCAGGCCAGCGGCAACAGCCGCACGCAGCAGGCTGGCGCGAGGCGCGCCAGGCTCATCACTTGCTCAGGTCGAGCAGGGTGATGTCCTTGTACAGAGCCTGACTCGGCGGTCCAGCGTGAATCTGCACTGCGATCACGCCGGAGGTCTCGACGGAAGGATCCGTCTCCGTGTAGTCGACGGTCTGGAATCCATTGATCCACAGCTGGATGTGCTTGCCCTCGGCACGAATCACATAATCGTTCCAGTCGTTGGCCTTGACGACATCCTTCATCTTCGCCTGGTCGGGTCCGATGAGCACCTTGTTGCGGCGCGACTCGTCGTAGAGCGCGCCCCACCAGCCAACTCCCATGTCTGCCTGGTAGCCGCTGACCTCGTGGTTGTTGGGAATGCGCTTCGTCCTGAACTGGACGCCGGCATTGGCGTTGTCGCCGCCGAGCAGCTTGAACTTCAGCCTCAGCTCGAAATCGCCGTACGTGCCGGTCGTGCACAGAAACTCGTTGCGCGGGATCTTGTCGTCCAGCGTGCCGGCGACGATCGCGCCGTCCTCGACGCGGAAGACCTTGAGGTCGCCTTCCCAGCCGTTGAGCGTCTTGCCGTCGAAGAGCGACGTGGGCTTCTGCGCGGCAGCAGGCTTGTTCTGCGCCGCCGGCGTGACGGCCGCCACCATCGCGATCATGACTGCCACTGCTCCGAACATTCGCATCACGTTCCTGCTCCTGTCAGTCGTCTCTGTGAGGATCACATGCGCGGCTGCGACGAGTCGCGGGGCGTCCACTTGTAAGCGGCGATCGAATTCTTCCAGAAGTACTTTTCGGCCACCGGACGCGGAAGCGTCGGCGAAGTAGCCCGTCGCGACCGCAAAGATCCGATCGACGGGTGCGGCGCCATCGCTGTTCGGCCAGTCGCTTCCGAAGATGACGCGATCCTCTCCGAACATACTGCGCAGGTGGTCGAGATCGGCGCGATACGCCTCGACGTCGATCGCGACTCTGCCTGCGACATTGTGCACGATCTGCGACAGCTTGACGAAGACCTGCGGCCGCGCGGCGAGCTCCTTCAAGGCAGAGTCGATCGCGGCGCGATCGGGATTCGAGACGAACGGACCAAGCGCCGGCAAGTGATCGAGCACCACTCGCAATGTCGGGACCTTGTCTGTAGCGCGGACGACCCCTTGCAGCAGCGACAACCGCGGATTGGCTGTGTCCATCACGAGGTCGGCGTCAGCCAGGCGCCGCAGGCCATCGATGAACGCCGGCGATTCCACTTGTGCGGTGAAGTCGCGACCCCAGAGGTTGCCGCAGCGGATGCCGCGAAACAGCCGGTTCTTGCGGTAACGGTCGAGATACTCGGCGAACTCCGGCTTCTCAGGCTCCAGGTTGCCGACGACGGCCACGATCATCGGATCGCGTTCGGCCACTTCGAGCACCCAGAGGTTGTCCTCGATCCACGGGCTCGCCTCGATCTTGATCGCGCCGACGGCGCCGAGCGGCGCCGCGAGCGTGCGGTAGCGCACCGGCAGCGCCGCGACCGGCGGTCCAGCAGTCTTAGGGCCGGTATACGGCGCACCCTGGGGACGATTGGGGTCGAAGAGATGGATGTGCGCGTCGATGATCGGGACCGCACCTGGTGGCTGGCGAGCCACCGGGACAACAGCCGCGGTGGCCAGCGTGGCAAGGAAGTCACGGCGGTGCATTGGGGGATTCTAGAACATCGTCGTTCAGGGTTCAGGCGGAACCTTGAACCCTGAACGACAGTATGCGAGACTCATGTTGTCCTTCAACAGGAGGCTACTCGTGGCTCCCGACGCCCCCGTCCCCTACGGCACCCTTGACTTGATGGTGCTGAAAACGCTGGACATCATGGGCCCGCTCCACGGCTTCGGCATCGCCCGCCGTATCGAGCAGGCGGCCGAAGGAGCACTGGCCCTCAATCAGGGCACCATCTATCCCGCACTCCTTCGGCTCGAGCAGAAGCGCTGGATCAAGAGCGCCTGGGGCACGAGCGACAACAACCGCCGCGCCCGCTTTTACTCCATCACCGCCGCCGGCCGGCGCCAGCTTGCGTCCGAAACCGCGGTCTGGGCCCGCACGGTCTCCATCGTCAGCCGTCTCCTCGGGGGTGAGTCATGACGGATGTGCGCATCTGGATTTCGCGACTGCTCGATGTTGTCTTCCGCCGCCGCCGCGACGGCCGGCTCGATGAAGAGATCGAATCTCACCTTCATCTTCTCGAAACCGAGCTCGTCGCAAAGGGCGCGACACCGGAAGAGGCGCGCCTGGCGGCGCGATGCGAGTTCGGCCGGGTCGAATCGATCAAAAACGAGTATCGCGATCAGCGGGGAGTGCCGGCATTGGACGCCATCCGTCAGGACGCGCGTTTCGCGGTGCGCCTGTTGTGGCGTGATCCATCGTTCACGCTGGCGGCCGTGGCCGTCCTCGGCCTCGGCATCGGCGTGAACAGCATGCTCTTCACGATCGTCAACGCCCACGCCATTCGCGGACTGCCTATCCGTGACGCCAGGAACGTGCTCTACCTCACGACGGCGGACGAGCGCAGGCCAGATATCAGCGTGTCGCTTCCTGACTTCAACGACTGGCGCGCCGGTGCCACGAACTTCGAGTCACTCGCCGCGTTCACGATGGAGGCGGTCGTCGTGTCCGGTGATGGCAGCCTGCCAGAACGAGTCCCGTCGACGTTCGTTTCGAGCGCAGCCTTTCAGATTGTCGGCGCGCAGGCGGCTCTGGGCCGGGCGTTCACGGAGCTGGACTACGAGCCCGGCGCGCCGGCGGTCGTCGTGGTTGGTGAGGCGCTGTGGAAGACCCGCTACGCGTCCGACACCTCCATCCTCGGCCGCGCGGTCACGGTCAACGGAACACCATCGGTCATCGTCGGCGTGATGCCGCAACGGATCGGCTTTCCGAGCACCGGGGACCTCTGGCTCCCGCTCGCGCAACATCCCATGTCGAAACAACCGCAACGGCAGGCGCGATCGCTGGTTGTCATCGGAAGGCTCGCGCAGGGCCGCGATATCAGACAGGCACGCGCGGAGATCGAAACGATCAGCACCAGGCTCGCTGTCGAGCACCCGGATACGAATAAGCGGGTCCGCTCACTGGTCATGCCGATCAATGAAGAATTCGTGACCAACGTCAGGAATCCGGCCTGGCTCGCCTTCATGGCTGTCGGAATGCTGGTTGTGGTCATCTCGAGCGCCAACGCGGCAAATCTGATGCTCTCTCGCGGCCTGACACGGATGCGAGAGATCGCTCTACGCCGAGCTCTCGGCGCGAGCCGGGGGCGAATCGTCCGTCAACTCTGCATGGAGGGTGCCGCCATTGCGGCGCTGAGCGCGGCCGTCGGCCTTGGGCTGGCTGCCATCGGCGTGCGTGGAGTCCGAGCCGGGATTCCCGCAAACGCGCTGCCCTACTGGATGGAATACTCGATCGACGAGCGAGTGCTCGCCGCGCTCGTCATCGTATCCAGCGCCACCGTGCTCGTGTTCGCTCTTCTGCCGGCGCTGCAATGCTCGAAGCCCGATCTCAACGTCGAGCTGAAGGACGGCGGCCGAACCGCAATCAATCGCAAGGCGAGCCGCTGGACGACGGTCTTTCTCGCGGCAGAATTTGGACTTGCCGTCGTTCTGCTCGCGCACTTTGCCGTGAACCTGCGCATCGCGTACCGCTCTCTGCCATCCGACGTCGCTCTGCCATCTGCACCAGTGCTCACCGCGGAGG
The DNA here is from genome assembly GCA_963830815.1 of uncultured Acidobacteriota bacterium. Taxonomy (GTDB): domain Bacteria; phylum Acidobacteriota; class Vicinamibacteria; order Vicinamibacterales; family 2-12-FULL-66-21; genus DATBJJ01. The sequence goes on from CAWHNN010000007.1 coordinate 24,037, forward strand.
TGGACCTCCCGCGCGCGGACTACGCCAGCCCGGCGCAGAGAACGGCCTTCCTCTCCACGCTGCGTCAGCGCATCGACTTACTCCAGGGTGTCGAGGCAGTGTCGCTGGCCGCGGCGCTGCCCCTGAATGGCGGCGAGTCGCGCAAGTTGACGCTCATCGGTCGGCCGCTGCCCGACAAAGGCGAGGAGCCAACGACGCTCACCGTCGCCATCGCGCCGGACTATTTCGCGACGCTTGGCCTGCCGCTGGTCCGGGGGCGCGAGTTTTCCGAGGAGGACGGATCCAACGGCCGCCCGGTTGCCATCGTCAACGAACGATTCGTCGAGCGGTTCATGGCCGACCGCGATCCCATCGGCGAGAAGATCTCGATCGCGGCGACGAACGGCAGCGCGCCGCTCGAATGGCTGACGATCGCCGGCGTGGCGCCGTCGATACGCCAGCGGCTGGCGCGTGACCCCGAGCCGGTCGTCTATCTGCCGCTGCTGCCCACGGCTCCGGCTAAGGCGGCGCTACTAGTGCGCAGCAACATCGACCGCTCGACGCTGACCGATCGACTCCGGCACGAGCTGTTCGCGCTCGATCGCAACCTGCCACTCAATCGCGTCCGCACGATGAAACAAGCGCTCGTCGATGCCGATTGGGTCGGCCGCGTATCGCGCAACCTGGCCGATGTGCTGGCGTTCATCGCCGTATCCTCGCGGCATTCGGACTCTATGCGGTCACTTCCTACGCCGTCAGCCAGCGAGCGCAGGAGATAGGCGTGCGCATGGCACTTGGCGCCAGCAGGTGGCAGGTCGTCCGCTTCGTCGGACGCCGGATCGTGTTTCAGCTCTCCGCCGGCGTCGCAACGGGACTCGTGTTGACCAGGGTCTGGGATGCCATGTTCTCGAGCGGCAACCCGACAATCACTGCATCGGATCCTCGATCGGTCCTCACGATTGCGGGAATCCTCATCGCCGTGGCCGTGCTCGCCTGCGCGATGCCGGTGCGGCGAGCGACGAGGCTGGATCCGCTGATTGCGCTGCGCCGTGATTGAGTCTACCGAGCTGCAAGAGAGATAACGGGATCACAACGGAGAAACGGAGCAACGGAGTCGAGGTGTTGGCAACGGGCTGGGGTTGATCGACACGAAGATTCAACACGAAGATGAGATGAAGCGGCTGGCTGTCCTCGAGTGGTAGCGTGAGCTCCACAGTGGATAACGCGCTCAAGGCGCAAAGGAGCAGCCAGCCATGGAATATGGTGCCATCGATCTTCATTTGAAGACCAGCGTGATTCGGATCGTGGACGGCGGACGGGGAGGTGCGTCGTGGACCGGACCGTGGCGACGACGCGCGCGACGCTGACGCAGGTATTCGCGCGGGCGGGCGCCGCTGCGCGTGCTGGTGGAGAGTGGCACCGAGAGCGAGTGGGTGGCGCAGACGCTGGAGGCCTGCGGGCACGCGGTGATCGTGGCGGATCCGAATTACGCGCTGATGTATGGGCACCGTGCGCGGCGGATCAAAACGGACAAACGGGATGTGGCCGCCCTGGCCGAGGCGTGTCGCCTGGGGATTACCGCGCGGCGCACCGCGTGTCGGCGGCGCAGCGCGAGGCCCGGCGGGTGGTCCGAATCCGGGAGCAACTGGTGCGCATGCGGACGCAGACGATCAATCAGCTGCGGGCGCAACTCCGGCAGGAGGGGATCCGGTTGGGGCCGGGATTAGCCGAGACGGTGGTGCCGCGCCTCGATGCGCTGGCCCTGCCCGACGCGCTGCGGGTCGGCCTGGCGCCGCTCCGCGCGGTGTTGGCCAGCCTGGCGCCGGTGATTGCGGCCGCGACGGCCGACGTGGGGGCGCGCGCCAGCGCCGATCCGGTGGTGCGCCGGCTCTTGACCGTCCCAGGCATCGGCCCCATTACGGCGGTGACGTTCCGCGCCGCGCTGGACACGTGGGAACGCTTTCGCGATGCGAGCGCGGCGACGGCCTTTCTGGGCCTCGTCCCGCGCGAAGACAGTTCCGGCACGCGGCAGCGGAAAGGCGCGATCACGAAAGCCGGGCCGGGACCGGTGCGGGCGTTACTGGTCCAGGCGGCGTGGGTCGTCTGGCGCCAACGCCAGAGCCGCGCCGCGCTGCACGCCTGGGTGGAACGCCTCGCCGCGCGGCGAGGCACGCGTATCGCGGTCGTCGCGTTAGCGCGCCGGCTGGCCCGCATTCTCTTCGCCCTCTGGCGCGATGAGACGGAGTATCAGGCGGGGCCCGGCGTCGTGGCGGCGGAGGGCCCGCGCGCAGAGGCGCAGCCACCAGATGGCGTGATGAGCACGATTCGTTCCTTGGCCGCTCGACGGTCGTCACGAAGATGGTGCCTCACGCCACGCTTCTTATCATGTGCCGGCGGCCCAGCCGCCACGCAGAGCACGCATAGAAGGGTGACGGAGCTCGCCGCTTGGCGACACGGGTGGCTGCAGGCGGTCCGGGGGGACGGCAACGAGAGCAAGAAAGAGGACGCGTGTTCGACCCACAAGCTTGACAGGAGTCAGCCGCTTCATAGAAGCACGAAGTTCTCGAAGACGCACGAAGGCTGTCACGCTGAGGCCTGCTGGCACGCCGGCCACTGGCCGGCGTAGAGGTGAGTCGAGTCGCGAGAAGTCGAGAGCACCCCCACGCCGCAGCGGTGCTTTCGACTTCACGCGGCTCGACTCACCTCACCGCGCATAGCGCGGTGCCAGCAGGCGCTACAGCGCTCCTATCTGGCCACGATCATCGGGATCGTCGTGTCGTGCTCATCGTGACCGCACATGAGCGTGACTACGCTTCGCGCTCTTCAGATCTTCGCGGGCTTTGGGAGCCAGACCGTCCCTTGTGCTCTCTCGCTCGCAACTCCGTTGCTCCGTTCCTCCGTTGTAAACCCGTTTCCTCCGAAACCTCCGCACCCTCACAAGTCTCGAAGTCATCCGGAGCCTGTACGGGTACACTCCCAACCATGATCGCCAAGAGCATTGAACGGCCGGGGCGCAACGAACCCTGCCACTGTGGATCGGGAAAAAAGTACAAGCAGTGCTGTCTCGACAAGGACGAGAAGGCGGCAAGTGCCGCAAGGGCCGAGGCTTCGGCCAAAGCCGAGACGCCAGATGCGGCGGCCGAGGACACGAGCGCCAAGCCGAAGCGGCCGCCCAAGGCGGAGACCAATCAGCCGTGGCGAGCGACGACCAATCGCGGCTACATCCCGCGCGCGCGTACGCCCCGCAAAGTGGGTGGAAGCTAGAACGACGCCTACCGCTCCGGCGCGAGCTCCTGCGTATACAGCGTGTCACCCGCCAGATTCCGCAGCTTCACCGTCAGCGCCTTCGTCCGGCCGTTCGCGGTCAGCGTCCCAAAGAACTGAAGGCCTTCGCTCGGGGGCCGGTTGGGCTTCATGCCTTCCGGAACCCCGACGAACTTCACTTCCGGGCCGAACGTGCCATCCAGCTTCGGCGGGCTGAACGTTCCGGCGTGGGCCGGGCCGGCGATGAACTCCCAGAACGGGTTGAAATCGGTGAACGCGGCGCGCGTCGGATGGTAGTGATGCGCAGCGCAGTAGTGGACGTCGCCGGTGATGACAACGACGTTGCGGATGCGCTCGCGGCGGATGAACGACAGCAGCCCGGCGATCTCGATCTCGCGGCCGAGCGGCGCGCCGCCTTCGCCGTTCGCCACGGCCTCGAAATTCGCGCCGTCAACCACCACCAGCCCGAGCGGCATGTCGCTCGCAATGACCTTCCAGGTCGCGGTTGACGTCTTGAGCCGCCCCTTCAACCACTCGACTTGCGCCGTACCGAGGATCGCGGACTCCGCGGTCAGCGGCGACTCTCGATTCGTGGTGTTCGGGCCGCGGTACGTGCGCATGTCGAAACCAAAAATCTCGACCAGCGGACCGAAGCGGCACGCGCGGTAGACACGCTCCGGATCCGAGGCATCGGGCCGGTTCGGCGTGTACTCCATGAACGCCCGCTTCGCCCGCGCCGCCAGCAGGGCGACGCTACGCTCCTTGTACGGCCCGTCGACGGGGAGAATCTCCGTTGGATACCAGTTGTTGAGGACTTCGTGGTCGTCCCAAATCGTGAACTGCGACAGCGAGGCATTGAAGCGGCGGACATTCTCGTCGAGCAGGTTGTAGCGGTGGTTGCCGCGAAATTCGTTGAGGGTTTCGGCGACCTTACTCTTTTCCGGCGTCACGAGGTTCCGCCAGATGCGCCCGTCGTCGAGCTTTACCTCTGCCTGCAGCGGCCCGTCCGCATAGATCGTGTCGCCGGTGTGCACGAACACATCGGCGCCGGCGCCGCGCATTGTCTCGTACAGGCGCATGCCCCCCGTCGCGGTGTCGATCCCCCACCCCTGCCCGACCGTGTCTGCCGTCCACGCCACAGTGACATCGCGCAACGGTCCGCCCGCCTGAGGCGTGGTGAACGTGCCGACCATCGGCTCACTGGAGACTTTTAGATCGCTCAGGCTCTGAAAGCTGGCGCGGTAGAAGATGCGCTGGCCCGCCGGCAGGCCGGTCAGATCGACGCGGGCCGTGTAGTCCGTCACCTCGAGCGCGGCCGGTCCGACCAAACGGCGGACGTCTTTGAAGGACTCGGTCGTGGCGTACTCGACGATGAGGCGTGCGGAGCGGTCAGTCCGGCTCCAGACAATGGCGCGATCGACGTCGACGTCGCCTGAGGTGACGCCAAAGGCCGACGAGGGCCTCCCGCTGTCGGAGGTGACAATCGCCGGCGCCTGTCCAAGGAGCGAACGCGGCGCAACGATGGCGGCGCTCGACACGACTCCGGCGGTGCGCCGCAGGAACGTGCGGCGGCTCTGTCGCTGTGATGGCATGGTGAATCGATCTACTTCATGAAACCGCTGCGCACGGTCACGTTCGCGCTCAGCTCGTCGTTCAGCGCATCGTCGAGCGCCAGGATCCGCCGCTCGTCGGGGGTGAGGTTCGCTTGTGTCTCGGGGCGCAGAAGGGCTTTCTGGTATTGCTGCTGCGGCTTATCGCGCCGGCAATAGAACGCGTGCATCGCCAGGCGCGGCGACGTCGTGCGATTAGCCGTGCCGCCGTGCCACAGGTGTGAGTTCATCACGGCAATGCTCCCGCGCTGTGCCGAGGAGGAGCACCTCGTCGGGGTGCGTCGCCAGCGGATCGGCGAGGACGTCCTGCGGCCGCGTGCCCCACTTATGCGAGCCGGGGATCACGCGTGTCGCGCCGTTGGCGGGCGTGAAGTCGTCCAGCATCCACACGGTATTGCAGACCCAGTAGCCGCGCTCGTCTGGTACGCCGCCCATGTCGACGTGCAAAGGCTGCCCGGCCTCGCTCATCGGATCAGCGGAGCGCGCATTCAGACTGCTCAACTTCATGTCCGCGCCGAGCACCTGGCGCACGTACGCCAGCATGTCGGAGAGGAGAATCGCCCGGCGAAACACCTCGCCCTTGTCGACCAGATTGGCGAGTCGGTGCGCGTGCTCCTCTGTTTTGAACTCGTGGCCGGCGCGCTCGCCCTCTTCGTCGAGTATCGCGTGAATCCTGGAGCGCAGCTCGGCAAGGAGCGGACCGCCCATCGCATTCTCGAGGAGGACGTAGCCCTGCTCATCCAGCTGGCGCGCGAGTTCGAATGCCATGGTAACGGTCATCAGGTCTCTGTTTCGCGTGTCTTTCGCGCGGCCCGTGGATTAGTATCCACCCGTGATCACCCAACCCACAAGTGCTGGTAAAGCTGCGTCTCAGGACAGTTTCGATCCGACTGGCAACGGCAACCTGCCGCCCATGCCCTACCGCGACATGCCGGAGCCGCTTCCGCTTCGCAAAGTGCTCGGGCCCAGCGTCATCCTCGCGGGGCTCGGCGTCGGATCCGGCGAATACATCATCTGGCCGTTCATGACGGCGACCGTCGGCCTGGATTTCTCTGGGCCGCGGTCCTGAGCGTCACGGTTCAGTACTTCCTCAACATGGAGATCGAGCGCTACACCCTCGCCACCGGCGAGACGGCGGTCTCGGGTTTCGTCCGTTTCTGGAAGCCGTGGGGCGTCCTCTTCTGTCTCTTCACCATCGTGCCCAACATGTGGCCAGGGTGGGGAACGAGCGGAGTCACCATACTCACATTTTTGATGGGCGGCGGTAACGTGCCGCTCATCACGATCGGAATTCTCGTCGCGTCCGGTATCGCGCTGACGACGTCGCCGGTCGTCTACCAGACGCTCGAACGCGCGCAGTTCTTCAAGGTCGGGCTGACGCTCGTCTTTCTCGCCGTCGCCATCGTCGCGGCGATCAGCGCGTCGGCGTGGGCGGCGTTGCCGCAGGCGATCACGCATTTCGGACAGCTGCCGGACTCCAATGTCATCCCGATCTCACTCATCCTGAGCGGCCTCGTATTCGCCGGCGCCGGCGGCGTCAATAACCTCGCGCAGAGCAACTGGATTCGCGACAAGGGGTTCGGGATGGGCATCTACATCCCGCGCATCGTGTCGCCGATCACCGGTGAAGAAGCCGCCGCGCCGGCAACGGGAACGATGGCGCGGCAGGACGAGGCAAACATCCGGCGCTTCTACGGCTGGTGGTCGGTTGCGAACAAAGAGCAGCTGGTCTCTTTCTGGTTCATCTGCGTCTTCTCGATCACGATCTTCTCGACGCTCGCCTACTCGACGGTCTTCGGGCAGAACATCTCCTCCGGACAGGCCAACCTCGCGTTCATCAAGGCCGAGGGCGAGGTGCTGAAGACGATCGTCGCGCCGTGGTTCGGCACGTTCTTCTGGGTGTTCGGCGCGCTGTCCATGATCCTCGTGGCGCTCGGCACCATCGACTACATCTCACGCATCGTCGCCGACGTGCTCAAGACGGTGTATCTGCAACAGAGCCAGCGCTGGACCGAGAGCAAGATTTATTTCATCGTCGCCTGGACGACGATTGCCGCCGGCTCGATCATCCTGCTCTCCGGCTTCAATCAGCCGCTGCTGCTCCTGACGATTGCCGCCTGCAGCAATGGCGTCGTGATGTTCATCTACTCGATTCTGCTGATACAGCTGAACCGGCGCGGGCTGCCGCCGGCATTGCGCGTGCGTGGATTCCGCCTCGCAATGCTCGGTTTCGCGACGCTCTTCTACGGATTCTTCGCCGGCTGGCTGGTGCTGGTCCAGGTACGGAACGTACCTGGCGGGGGGCTAGATGTAGTGTCCGGCTGAAACCGGACACTACATGTAATCGCGGGATCTACTTCGTCAGCGTCAGGCCGGTCACGGTCGCTTCGGTGTTGTGCGCGAAGCGGATGCCGTAGTTTCCATCGGTGGACTTCAGCTTGCCGGCGCCGACGAGGTCGGCCTTGCTGTAGCCGGCAACGACGGTGCCGTTGACCGAGCATTCGACGCGGTCACCCTTTACTGACACCGCAATTTCCTGCTGCACCGGCTCGCCGGGTCCGGCGGCTTTGTTCACCGCGGCGTTGCCTTCGCCGCGACGCCCGTTCATCTGGAACGGCGCTGGACCGAAGCCACGGACGATGAAGTTGCCGTTGCCGTAGGCGGCGCAATAGAGATAGCTCTGTTCCGGCGTGCCCATGTCGTTGCCGGCGATCATGATGCCGTAGGGGTGCGGGTGATCGTTGAGGTTCATGTACTTCGCTTCGCGGAACGTCGCCTTGACGGAGTAGTCGCCGCTGGCCTTGTTGGCGGAATTCCAGTAGACCACGGCCGGACCGGTGGTGACAGACAGGTTTCCGCCATCACCCGAGAGCTTCGCGTTGTTGAGCACCTGGCCCTGTTTCTCTTCGTTGGCATCGATCTTCCCGGACCAGCCTGGAACCGAGATACCGCCGCCGGCAACAGCGCGGGCGGTCTCCTGCCCCTGCGCGCCGATCACGGGAGGGATGAACATGGCCACGGCGGCGAGAGTAACGGCGATCGCGGAACTGCTGACGAGACGCATAGGGAGTCCTTTTCAAAAGAAACAAATTCGCAGATTCTGTTCACTATACTGCGGGCCGAGATGCGGCGGACACTGCGGATGGACGGCGGCGCTTACCGGACGACGCGGACGCGTTTTGACGGGAGCGCGCGCCGGCGATGATAGTAGCTGGCGCTTCGGGACGTCGAGAGCCGCGGCGAGAACGGCGAACAACTCCTCGTTGGCGGCGCCGTCGACGGGTGGCGAATGTAACGAACGAGCAAGGCGTCGCCGCGAGTTCCGGCCAGGCCCGACTTCCCCGCGCGCGGAATCACGCGAACATTGACGGTCAGTCCGTCCGCCGTTCTCGTCACGACGTTCTCCGGCAGCGGCAGGTCATTAGGCCGCCGCGGCGCCGGTTCCTGCTGCGTCAGGCAGTGCAGGGTACCCAGTCCCCACACCAGGTCCAGCGCGTGGATACCAATGACCTCATGCGCGGGAAAGAGCTCCGCGAGGGTGCCGAGCGCGATGCGATCGTTGACGTCGTTGAACGTCGGCACGATCACGACGCCGTTGCCGATGTAGAAATTCGCGTAGCTGGCCGGCAGCCGCTCGCCATTCATCGTCACCGGGCGCGGAAACGGCAGCTGGACGACGCGAAGAGGACCCACGCCAGGATCTTTGGACGCGAGCTCCAGGCGTCGCAGGTTGTCGATCGAGCGTTCGTGATTGTCGTCGCTCGGGTCCGCCTCGACGGCGAGGACGATCGTGTCGGCGCTGACGAACCTCGCGATGTCGTCGATATGCCCGTGCGTGTCGTCGCCGACGCAGCCTTCGCCAAGCCACAGCGTACGCCTGACGCCGAGCCACTTCTGAAAGATAGCTTCGTAGTCGGCGCGCGTCAGCCCTGGATTGCGGACCTGGACGTCGCTGAGGAGCCATTCCTCGGTAACGAGGAGCAGGCCCTGGCCGTTCACGTCGATACCGCCGCCCTCGAGGACGATGGGCTGGCCGTTGTCGGCGCGGCGCGGTTGCTCGAGCCGACTTCCCGATCCCAACGCGATCGGCCCGGCGACCTTCGCGTCGAGGCGCCAGTTGTCGTACTTCGCCCAGGCGTTGAAGCCCCAGGACAGCAATACGACGTCGCCAGCTGCGTCGTGGACTCCCGTCGGCGCCGAGTCGCGCAGCCATACGCGATCGGTTGGGACGATGTGGAGACGGACGCGATCGGGCCGGACGCCGTGTGATTCGAGCGCCGCTTGCGCGGCCTCACGCACGTCGGAGTTGTGGCACAGGATCTCGACCGTCTCGTGATTGGCCAGTGTCCGGGCGATTTCGGCGTAGACCCACGGAATAGGGCCAAGTTTTCCTGGCCAGTCGGGCTCGTGATGCGGCCAGCTGATCCACGTCGCGCGATGCGGCTCCCACTCGGCCGGCATGCGCAACGGCCCTGCAGTCGGCATCACGAACCGATGTACCTGTTGAGAATCGGACCGTAGGCGTCGACGCGGCGATCGCGCAGGAACGGCCAGTTGCGGCGCGTATCTTCGATGAGCGCCGGGTCACATCTGGCGATCAGGATCTCTTCAGTTTCGCCGGCGTCGGCGAGATAGCGGCCGAACGGATCGGCGATGAACGAGCGGCCGAAGAACGTGATGCCCTTGGTGCCCGGTTCTTCCTCGTGCCCGATGCGATTGGGGGCCGCGACGAAGACGCCGTTGGCAATCGCGTGCGCCCGCTGCGCAGTGCGCCAGGCGTCCACCTGTGCCGCGCCCCACTCTTCTTTCTCGGCCGGATGCCAGCCAATGGCCGTCGGATAGAACAGGACCTGGGCGCCGAGCAGGCTCGTGATGCGCGCCGCCTCCGGGTACCACTGATCCCAGCAGATGAGGACGCCGATCGTCGCGTAGCGCGTCTTCCACACCCTGAAGCCCGGCGCCTCGCCCGGGGCGAAGTAGTACTTTTCGTAGAACAGCGGGTCGTCAGGGATGTGCATCTTGCGATACACGCCGAGGAGGCTGCCGTCGGCATCGATGACCGAGGCCGAGTTGCGATAGACGCCCGGCGCCTGGCGTTCGAAGAGCGGAACGATGAGGACGACCTGCAGCTCTTTTGCGAGGGCCTGCATGCGGTCCGTCGTCGGACCCGGTATCGGCTCAGAGAGGTCGAAGCGCTCGCTCAGCTGCGCCTTGCAGAAGTAGGGAGCGTTGAAGAGCTCCTTGAGGCAGATAATCTGCGCGCCGCGGGCCGCGGCATCGCGCACGAGCCGCTCGGCTCGGGCGACGTTCGCTGCGGCATCTGCCGTCGCGTGATCCTGGATGATTCCGACAGTGAACGGAGAAGAGTCAGCCACCTTCAAATTATGCGTCATTCGTAGCTCGGTTCGGGGGCCGCGGCTCAGGATCCGCGGCTCGCGGCTCGCTGATTGGTAGCTCGCGGTTTGGGGACTCAGCAGTCGGCGCCAGCGCAGGGAGGGTGTAACATTTCGGCCAAGAAGGCTATGAGCCGAATGCATTCCCGCCTGGCGATCCGTTGGGCCAGCATCACGCTCGCGACGATCATGTTCGTCGCAGCTGTAACGTTGGCTGCCGGCCGACATGACTCCGCTGGCGACGCGCCTGGCGAGCGTGCACAGCCTCAAATCGACTTCGTCCGCGACATCGAGCCCATCTTCAAGCGGTACTGCACCGAGTGCCACGGGCCCACCAAGGCGCGGGCGCGGTTGCGGCTGCACTCCCCGGACACAATCCTGAAAGGTGGCCTCTCCGGGGCGCCGATCGACCCGGGCAAGAGCGAACAGAGCCTCCTCATCCGGCGCGTTCTGGGCCTTGACGGCGAGGATCAGATGCCGCTCGACGGGATCCGCTGCCTGACGCGCTCATCGCGCGCCTGCGGGCGTGGGTCGACTCGGGCGCGCTATGCCCGGGGCGACGACCGAGAGCGAGCGCACGGCGATGGCCGCCGCCCCTGCCAAAGCCGCCGATCCGGAACACTGGTCGTACATCAAGCCCGTGCGTCCTGCGCCGCCGACGACCGCCAATGTCAGCTGGCCGCGGAACGACATCGATCGATTCGTGCTTGCCAGGCTCGAGCAGGAAAAACTCGCGCCCTCGCCTGAAGCGCCAAAAGCGACACTGCTGCGCCGCGTCACCCTCGACCTCACCGGGCTGCCGCCGACCGTCGCCGAGCTCGACGCCTTCATCGCCGACACCAGGCCCGACGCCTACGAGCGAGTGGTCGATCGGCTGCTGGCGTCGCCGGCACTACGGCGAGCGCTGGGCGCGCCCGTGGCTCGACCTTGCGCGCTACGCCGACACCAACGGCCACGAAAAGGACAATCGCCGCAGCATCTGGAAGTATCGCGACTGGGTGATCGACGCGCTCAACCGCGACATGCCGTTCGATCAGTTCACGATCGAACAGATCGCCGGCGACATGCTGCCGAACGCGACGCATCGAGCAGAAGATCGCCACCGGCTTCCACCGCAATGCGATGACCAACGAGGAGGGCGGCGTCGATCCCGAGGAGTCGATGTACGAGGTCCTCGTCGATCGCGTCAACACGACCGCGACGGTCTGGCTCGGATCGACGCTGGCGTGCGCCCAGTGCCACAACCACAAGTACGATCCGTTCAGCCAGAAGGACTACTTCCGGCTGCTCGCGTTCTTCGCCAACACGGACTACGAGAGTCGCACGTTCGGTGACGGCACCCGCTACTTCGAGGCCAGGCTCGATCTCGCAACGCCCGAGCAGGAGCAGGAACGGAAGCGCGTTCAGTCGGAGATCGATCGCCTCGAACTGGAGTTGAAGACGCCGACAACCGCGCTGCGAGAGGCGCAGGTGCCGTGGGAGCACGACTTGCGTCAGGCGGAGGCGTCCTGGGTGCCGTTGACGCCAATGAGCAGTCGCGCCACCAACGACGTGACGCTGACCACGCGGCCGGATGGCTCGCTGCTGGCGTCAGGGCCGAACGCGAAGCTGACGTCATACGTCGTGACGCTCGACACGACCCTCCAGAACATCACGGGCCTGAAGCTCGAGGCGCTACCAGACCCGGCGCTGCCGCGCGGTGGTCCAGGCCGCGATGCGTATGGGCACTTTCGTGTCACGGGGTTGCATGTCGAAGCGGCGCCGGCGGCTGCCAATGGCGCGGACGCAGGGCAAGTCGTCGCTGTCCCCATCAGAGCCATCAAGGTCGATGACTCAGCGTATCCGTTCGAGGCTGGCGACCTCCTGCGGTCGGATCGCGGGACGGCGAGCCGCAAAGGCGGATCGTGGGCCATCAACGCCATGCGGGATTCCGAGCAACGACTGCCGCGACAGGCTGTGCTCGCCGCTTCGGCGCCGTTCGGCTACGCCGGCGGCACCCGGATCACGCTGACCATCGATCAACTCGACGGGACTATCGGTCAGGGCATCGGCCGCTTCCGCCTGGCAGCGACGACCGCGGCCGATCCGCTCGTCGGCAGCGAGATTCCTCCCCGCTTGCGCGCCACGTTGATGCAGCCAGCCGACCAGCGTAGCAAGGCCGCGGCAGAAGAACTGGCGACATTCTTCCGGTCGACGACTCCGCTCCTCGAGAAGACGCGTGATGCGCTCGCCAGCGCGCGCAAGACGCTCGCGGATCTGCAAATTCCGTCGACGCTCATCATGAAGGAACGCGCCTCCTTCGAGCGGCCGTCCTATGAACTGCGCGAGCGCGGCAGTTTCACCGCCCGTGGCGAACGTCAGTTCGCGCGAACTCCCACCGCACTGCACCCGATGCGCGAGAGCCTGCCGATCAACAGGCTCGGCCTCGCGCGATGGCTCGTCGACGAGAACAACCCGCTCGTCGCACGCGTCGCCGTCAACCGCTTCTGGGAGCAGCTGTTCGGCCGCGGCATCGTCGAGACGAGCGAGGATTTCGGCGCGCAAGGCTCGCTGCCGAGCCACCCCGCGCTGCTCGATTGGTTGGCAACGGACTTCATCGCCAGCAAGTGGAGCCAGAAGACCCTGCTGCGCACGATCGTCCGATCCGCCACCTATCGGCAGTCGTCCGCGGTGCCGGTTTCGCTTGGCGAGCGCGATCCTTACAACCGCCTGCTCGCGCGAGGACCGCGCGTCCGCATGGAGGCGGAGATGGTCCGCGACGTGTCGCTGGCCGCGAGCGGCCTGCTCAGCCGCAAGATGTACGGGCCGAGCGTGTACCCGGAGCAGCCGCCGGGCATCTGGAACATGCCCTACAACTCGGACAAGTGGGCCACGAGCGAGGGTGAAGATCGCTATCGCCGCAGCCTCTACACGTTCTGGCGGCGGACATCGCCGTATCCGAGCTTCATGACGTTCGATGCGACGAGCCGCGAGTTCTGTCAGGTGCGGCGCGTGCGGACGAACACGCCGCTCCAGGCCCTGACGCTCCTCAACGATCCGGCGTCTTTTTCCGCCGCGCGCGCCCTCGCGAAGCGAGTGCTGCTCGAGGCGCCCGGCGCCTGCGCCGCGCGACCGCGTCAACTTTGCGATCAAGCTGGTGCTGTCCCGCGAAGCCAGGAGCGACGAGACGGTGCGGCTTGTCGCTCTCTACGACGGCGAGCGTCAGCACTATCAACAATCGGCGGCGGACGCTGCCGAGGTGCTGCAGATTCCGGCGGCAGAAGTCAGCGCCGGCAACGCCGACCTGGCGGCGTGGACCATCGTCGCCAACGCTCTCCTCAACCTCGATGAAGCGGTGACCAAGCAGTGACAGAGCACGCACCTCGATCGTTGCGCGGCATCACCCGCCGCCATTTCTTCGAGCAAACGGCATTCGGCATCGGTGGCGTGGCGCTGGCGTCACTCATGAACGACGGTCTGCTGGCGAAGCGCAGCAGGCGGCGGCGGACAATCCGCTGGCCGCAGCGCGGCGGTTTGCGCCGAAGGCAAAACGCGTCATCTATCTCTTCATGGCCGGCGCGCCGTCGCAGATCGATCTCTTCGATCCCAAACCCACGCTCTCGAAGCACGACGGGCAGGACATCCCCGACGAGTTCGTCAAGGGCGAGCGCTTCGCCTTCATCAAGGGCAAACCGAAGCTGCTGGCGTCGCCGTTCAAGTTCTCCGCGCACGGGCAATCAGGCGCGCAGATCTCGGAGCTTCTCCCAACCTGGCCAAGGTCGCCGACGACATCACGATCATCCGGTCGATGCGGACGACGCAGTTCAACCACGCGCCGGCGCAGATCTTCATGAACACCGGGCATCAGGTGATCGGTAGACCGAGCCTTGGATCGTGGTTGAGTTACGGGCTGGGAAGCGAAAACAGCGATCTTCCGGCGTTTGTCGTGCTGCTCTCGGGTGAGAACAATCCCGACGGCGGCAAGTCCTGCTGGGGCAGCGGCTTTCTTCCGACCGTCCACCAGGGCGTCGAGTTCCGCTCGAACGGCGAGCCGGTGCTCTTCGTTTCCAATCCGGCGGGCGTCGACGCCGAGGTGCGCGACCGCTCGATTGCCGCAATCAACGATCTCAATCGCATCAACAGCCTCGACGTGCACGACCCCGAGATTCAGACGCGCATCGCCGCCTACGAGCTCGCGTATCGCATGCAGACGAGCGTGCCGGAGCTCACCGATCTGTCAAAGGAGCCGCCGTCAATCCACGAGCTCTATGGCACGGAGCCGGGAAAGGCGTCGTTCGCCAACAACTGCCTGCTGGCGCGGCGTCTCGTCGAGCGCGGCGTGCGCTTCGTGCAGCTGTACCATCGCGGCTGGGACACGCACGGCGCATCGTTCGGCGAGGACATCGTCGAGAAGCTGCCGCATCTCTGCCGGCAGACCGATCGTCCGGTCTACGGCCTGCTGACCGATCTCAAGCAGCGCGGTCTGCTCGACGATACGCTGGTCGTCTGGGGCGGCGAGTTCGGGCGGACGCCGATGAACGAAGCGCGCAACGGCTCGAAATTCCTCGGCCGCGATCATCACCCGCGCGCGTTCACGATGTGGCTCGCCGGCGGCGGCATGCGTCCCGGCGTCACCATCGGCCAGACCGACGACCTCGGCTACAACGTCGTCGAGGATCCGGTCGACGTCCACGACCTGCACGCGACGATGCTGCAGCTGCTGGGCATCGATCACGAGAAGCTGACCTATCGATTCCAGGGCCGCGATTTCCGGCTGACCGACGTCCACGGCAATGCCGTCGCGAAGATGATGGCGTAGGTTCGGTAGTCGGGGCTCGGTGGCTCGGTAGCTCGGGGCTCGGCGGCTCGGGGCTCGGGTCGCTCGGGGCTCGCCGGCTCGTGGGCTCGGGGCTCGGTCAAAGAGCTAACTCCTAACTCCTAACTCCCAGCTCCTAGCTCCCAGCTTCACCTCATCAACTGCCCTCCATTGATCTCAATCGTCTCGCCAATCACGTAGCTCGCGGCATCGGACGCAAGGAAGGCGATGACATTCGCGCACTCCTGTGCCGTGCCGACGCGGCCGAGCGGGATCATCTTGACGAAGTTCTGGATCATCTCCGGCGTGGAGAACACCTCGTGGAAAGGTGTGTCGATGACACCCGGGACACGGCGTTGACGCGGATATTCTTCTGCGCCAGTTCTTTGGCAAGCGCTTTCGTGAACGAGGTGAGCGCAGCCTTCGACGAGGCGTAGATCGACGCACCGGGCCGCCGCCCGTGTGTCCGGCGATCGACACGACGTTGATGATCGACTCCGCGGCGGCGCTCGATCATCGACGCCGTGACGGCCTGTGACGCCAATACAGCGCTGTTGAAATTGAGCGTGACGACGTCCTGCAGAGCCTCAGACGTGATCTCGAGGATGCCGTAGCGGGCGACGAGCGAGCCGGCGTTGTTGACGAGGATGTCGACGGGGCCAAGCTCGCTGACGGTGCGTGCGACGAGCGCCTTGATGTCGTCCGGCGCCGCACGTCGGCGGCTATGGCCACCGCCTTGCCGCCGGCGGCGAGAATCCTGTCGCGCGTGTCTTCGGCGCCGCGCTGATTGTGGTGATAGCTGAGGGCGACGCGCGCGCCGAGCTCGGCCAGCGTCGCGGCCGTCGCCGCTCCGATTCCTGATGATGCGCCGGTGACGAGCGCAGTCCTGCCAGTGAGATCGAGAAGTTGTTTCATAGGGAGAATAGTAGTCGTTCAGGGTTCAGGGTTCAGCGTTCAAGGTTCGGGTTCAGGGTTCGAGGGTTCAGGTTCCGGTTAGCCGTGCCCGTCGCGGCCCACAGAGGATAGGATGTGTCTAAACCTTGAACGCGAAGCCGTCCCGCCGCTCATTTCTGACCGCCCTTGGCGCGACCACAGTCGCCGCGGCATGCCGCTCGCGCGCCGGGCGCGGGCCGTTGATCCTTCGGCTGTCGCATTCGATGGCTTCCGGCGCGACGGCGCTGCACGTGTTTGGCGATACGTTCCGGCAGCTCGCAGAGGAGCGCACGGGCGGCGCGGTAACGATCCGCGTGTTTCCCAGCGGCACGCTCGGGCAGGAGCGCGAAGTCGTGCAGCAGGTCCAGGAAGGCCTCGTCGACTTCATGGTGTCGGGAACGGCGATCTGGGGAAGCGTGGCGCCAAAGCTTCAGGTCTTTGACTTTCCATTCATGTGGCGCGACTGGGCACACGTCCACCGCATAGTCGATGGGCCGATCGGCCGCGAGGCGGCCGACTACCTCGAGCGCTCCGTGAGGATGCGGCCGTTTGCCTGGGGAGATTCGTTCGGGTTCCGGCAGGTCATCACCCGCTCGCGGGACGTCAGCGAGACGAGCCAGCTGGCCGGGCTGAAGATCAGGACGATTCAATCACCCATCTATGTGAAGGCCGTCGAACTGATGGGCGCCAGCCCGACGCCGATGGCCTTCGGCGAGGTCTACACGTCGCTGCAGACCGGCGTCATCGATGGCTACGAACACGACGCGAGCACGACGCTGCAGCAGCGCTTCTACGAGATCGCCGGCTTCATGGCGCGCACGAAGCACATCGCCGGCGTGCTCGGCCTCTGGGCATCGACGGTGACGCTCCAGCGTCTGCCGGCCGATCTGCGGGCGGCGCTCGAAGTCGGCAGCGCTTGAAGCCGCCGTGCGGCAGCGCGCGATGGGACCTCAGGAAGATACCGCCGCCACGGCGCAGCTCGCGAAGAACGGCATGAAGATTCGTGAGATCGACGGCAGCGCGCTGCGGTCGCCGGCCGAACGGCTCTGGAACTCGGAGGCGCGCGCCCTCGGTATCTCGTCGTGGCTCGGGGCGATTCTCGAGTGAGCGGCCCCGTCGAACACACAGACCTCTCATCACCGAGCGACCGCCTGCTGCAATGGTCGATCGCGGCGCTCGTCGTCGCTCAGGCGGCAGTGGTGGGCCTGCAGGTCGTCGGCCGCCATATCCTGCACAGTCCGATTCCGTGGACGGAGGAGATCGCGCGCCTGCTGCTCGCGTGGCTGATGTGCGTCGGCGGCATCGCGGCCTTGCGCCACGCCCAGCATCCGCGCGTCACCGCAGCCGTGCGCCTGCTCGCGGAGCCGCAGAGGCGGGCCGTGGATCGTGGGCTGCGGCTCGTGCTCCTCGCGTTCTTCGTCAGCTTGATCATCCCCGCCTATCACCTCACGATCTCGAGCGCTGGCGAAGTGCTGCCAGCCAGCGGTATTTCCGGCGCGTGGATCTCTGGCATCCTGCCGATTCCCTTCTCCTGATGTCGGCGATCGTCGTGCAGCAGCTCTATAACGACGGCGCGGCTGTCTGGCGCGATCGAGAGTCGGTCGCGTGGTCGCTCGGTACGGCCGGCGTGGCGATCGTCTCCGTGCTGATTCCACTTCTCGCGGGAGCGCCGCCACTCGCCGTGCTCGTCACAGGATTTCTCGTCACCGGGGCTCTCGGGCTCCCGTTGGCGTTTACCCTCGCGTTGACGTCGCTCACCTACCTCATTGGCATCGGCGGCGTCGGGCTGATCATCCTCCCCATCAAGATTCTCGGCGGCGTCGATTCGTTCGTGCTGCTCGCGATCCCGCTCTTCATCCTCGCCGGCGCCCTCATGGAGTCCGGCGGTATCTCCGAGCGCATCGTCGATCTGGCGATGGCCATCGTCGGTAAAGTGCGCGGCGGGCTGGCGATGGTCGTCGTCGTGGCTGAGATCATGTTTTCCGGAATTTCGGGCTCGACGGCTGCAGACGTTTCCGCCATCAGCTCGCTGCTCGTGCCAGCCATGCGCAAGGCCGGCTACTCAGGCCCTGAATCGGTCTGCATCGTCAGCGCCGCGTCGGCGATGGGCATCCTCGTGCCGCCCTGCTTGACGATGGTCGTGCTGGGATCGCTGGTGAACCTGTCGATCGTGACGCTGTTTCTTGCCGGGTTCATCCCCGCGTTCATCCTTGCGGCTGCATTGCTGGTGCTGATCGCCGTGCGCGCACGGCGGCAGAACTGGCCGGTGACGACCGATGCCTCGCACGGCAAACTCGGCCGCGCCGCGCGGCGCGCGATCGTGCCCATGGGCCTGCCGATCGTCCTCTTCGGCGGAATTTTCTCGGGCGCCACGACCGTCACCGAAGCGGCGCTCATCGCTGTCGTCTACGCGCTCGTCGCCGGGATCGCGCTCGGCGGCGTGCGCCGGCCGCAGCTAGTCAGTCAGCTCGCGCAGAGCGGAGTGGTGACAGCGACAACGCTCTGGGTACTCGCCGCAGCGTCGGCGTTCGCGTGGATCCTCGTGCGCGAATGGGTGCCGCAGGCGCTCGGCGAGTGGATCGCCAGCGTCGGCGCCGGCAAGGTCGGTTTTCTGGCGTTGACCGTCGTCCTCTTCGTCGTCATCGGCGCGCTTCTCGAGGGCCTGCCTGCGCTCCTCATCTTCGGCCCGATCCTCTTCCCGATCGCACGCACGCTCGGGATCGATCCAGTGCACTACGGCATCGTCATCATCGCCGCCATGGGCATCGCGTTTTTCCTGCCGCCGGTCGGCGTCGGCCTGACCATCGCCGCCGGCATCGCCCGCGTGGACATCGATGATGTGAGCAGGGGCTACCTGCCGTATCTCATGGCGCTGCTCATCGGGCTCGCCTGTTGGCCGCGTTTCCGGCGCTGACACTGGTGCTGCCGCGGATGATTCTTGGGTATAAGGGGTAGCTCGGTAGTCGGTAGCTCGGTAGCTCGGTAGCTCGGTAGTTCGGTAGTTCGGTAGTTCGAGGGTTCGGGCGATTCACGCGTACAAAGAAATCGGGGCACGTTCAACATTTGTGAACCGTGCCCCGACGGGGAGCCGAGATCTCCGAAGAGAGGTCCCAGAACCCCTTAGTAGATGTCAGCGCGATATGTCATCGTCTGACCCGGCTGAATCATGACGTCGAACGCTACCGGCGGCAGGTTCGGGTCCCTGATTTCGATCTGGTGCGGACCAGCCCCGAGATTCAGGTGCTGGAACATTCCGTCGAAGTCATTCACGATCCCGACGTAGTAGCCGTCAGCGAAGACCTGCGCGATTTGCGGCGCGCCGGTGATACGCAGGCCGCCATACGAATATCCCGGCTGCGGATCGTAGTAGCCGCGGGGCGTGTAGCCGTACGGATAACCGTTCGTCCCGTAGTAGACGCCCATGCCGAGCCGCGGACGATAGGCGTACGGACGATACGGAACGACCGTCACGATTCGCGGCGTGATGTACCGCGGCACGATGACGGCCTGCGGGCCGTAGCCGCGATAGCCATATGCTCCATACGCCGGATACGACGGGGATAGGCATAGGAGGATACGACGGCCGGATATTGTAACGGCCGTTGTAACCGTGATTGTCGTAATGGCCGTTGTTGCTCCACCCGCCACGCTCCTGGCCGCTGGCGCGATACTGCTGACGCTGATCCTGCACGCGCGGCGGCGGAGCGGCCTGCGATCGCGGAACCGCGCGACCGACAGCCTGCCCCTGTTCCTGCCGCTCACGCCCGTCATTGCTGCCCTCGCGGTCATCGGCCCGGCGCCGCTGACCGTCGGCGGCAAATGCCGACGTCGTCGCGAGAACGCCAAGTAAAACCACACTAGAAACCAGTTGTTTGCGCCCCATGGTCAGTCTCCATCTGGTTACAGATCAACTCCTGTGCCAGTGGAAACCGCGCTAATTCCGAGCATTTTTCGGCCGGGCTGTTAGCTCTTCATCTAGAGTGGACACGCGCGGCGGACAGTTCACGATTCACGGCCTGCCTCGCGTGGCCCGGCGGACTAGGGGCAGGTCACAGGGCGGATGCGCTTGGCGTAGAACACATCCATCGGAATGTGGTGCGTATTGAACACACGGCTGATGAGCTCGTTCAACGTCGGATCGTAGGCGGCAAACTCCTCCGGCGTCTCGACCTTGACGTTGCCAGCGAAGCACTCGCCGTAGTTCGAGAAGAACCACCACTGCACGCCCTCGGCCCAGTACTCGTTCGCGTTGGTGGTGGCGTAGTGCTTGCGCCCATCGGTGTACACGTACTTACCCGCCGCCATCGCCGCATCATACGAAGCGCGAATCTCGTCGTGCATCTTCGGGTCGACGTCCCGGATGCCGCCGCCCATGATCGCGTGCGCGAACTCGTGGACGAAGATGTGCTCGCCCCAGTAGCGCGTGTTCGGATAGCCGAGCAGGTTCTCCTCTGCTCCCGTCGTCGGGTTGCCGCCCAGGCCGCGCGAACGGTTGGCGTGGTAATCACGATCGGCCTGCTCGACTGGCTCGTCTCGCGACGCCCCGGGGCGCTTCATTCGCGAGTACTCGGGAATGTCCATCGTCATCTCGACTTCCGCGATGACACCGGTCCGCCACTTGCGCGCGATCATCGCCTTGCGCAAATCGGGACGCATCGCCAGCATGCTGTTGATGATGTCGCGGGCGACGAGCAGCGCCGCGTCGGGCACCTTGTCGGACGAGATCACCGGAATGCCCTGCGCGTCGACGTACTTCTTGTAGAACGGGTCGACGCCGAGCGACGCCGGCACCGGTTGCATCTGGGCCTGGACGTAGTCGGAGATGAGCTCCACCGGTTTACCGGTCTGCTTCCGCTGCTGCGCCCGTTCCTGGCGATGCTTCTCGGCCAGCGCCCGTGCTTCTGCCTCGGTGCGCTGCGGCCGTGCCGCCTGATTCGGCGCCACCGGCTTGTCCTGCGCCGCGCGCGCCTCGATGTTCCGTAGCCGACGACGATGCCGAGCGCGATGGCGGCGGCCCAGGATGTTGCAGTCAGTGTGCGCACGTCTCCCCCCGAACGGAATCACGAGCCACTCGAGGCTCGCGCCGGAATATACCCGGGTTCGACGGCTGCTGTTTATTCGGAAAAATGATGAGCGTATCAACCCGCGGCGCGCGCCGCGGTCCGGGCGTCTTCGGCGAGGAGAGGCAGCGTGAACTCGAACACCGCCCCGCCGCCGTCGCGATTGCCGGCGGTAATCGCGCCGCCGTGGGATTCGACGATGGTCCGGACGATGGAGAGGCCCATGCCCATGCCGTCTTTCTTCGTCGTGTAGAAGGGTTCGAACACGGTCTCTTCGGCGCCGGCGACGATTCCCGGACCGGTGTCGCTGACCGTCACCACGGCACTCTCGCCATTCGCCGCCGGCAGTGGATGGCGACGGCGGTTGCGCGCGGACGTCGGTCGACCATGGCGTCGATGGCGTTGTGCAGGAGATTGAGGACGACCTGCTGGAGTTGCACCCGGTCACCGAGGACGATCACGGGATCGGGCTCGAGGTCGAGCGTCACCGTCACCTGCTTGACGAGCGCATCGCCGCGCAGGAGGTCGGCGACATCGCGAATGACCGATGCCAGGTCCAGGCTGGCCATCTCCAGCTGCCCCTTGCGCAGGAGATCGCGCAAGCGCTCGATGACGTCGCGCGCGCGGCGGTCGTCGTTGACGATATCGGAGAGGATCGCGTCTACCTCAGAGACATCGGGAGTTGACGCGCTGAGCATGCGCCGGGCCGCCTGCGCGTTGGTCATGATGGCAGTCAGCGGCTGAAAGAGCTCGTGCGCGAGCGACGCCGTCAGCTCGCCGACGGTGGACACCCGGCCGACGTGCGCCAGCTCCTGTCGCACCCGCTGCACGTCGAGCTCGGCGCGGCGAAGATCGGTGACGTCGGCACGGGTCACGACCGCTCCACCATCGGGCCGATCGAGCGGATCGACGACAACCGCCCACCAGCGCGGCGTCTTGCCGGATCGCGTCACGTACTCGTAGCCGAAGCTGTCGCGCCGGCCCTGGATCACCGAGCGAATGGCGTGGCCCATCTCCTGATGGCAGTGGAGGGGGCTCCTCCAGCTCCAGGTCGGTCGCCGAACAGCCTGTCCCCACTTCCACCGACGCCTCGCCGCTTTCATTTGCCAACCGCGTCCAGTTCTCGTTGAGCGCCAGCACCGTGCCCTCACGATCGACGACCGCCACTCCGCTGCGCAGCGAGTGCAGAATCGACGACTTCATCGTTTCGCTGGCGCGCAGGGCATCCTCGGTCTGCTTGCGGGCCAGGGCATTGGCGAGAACCTCGGCGACAAGGCGCAGCTGCGTCACAATCTCGTTCGGCCATGGCCGCTCCTCTGCGGCGCCGAACGCCAGCGCACCGAGCGCGCGCTGACCCGAGACGATCGGCAGCACGAGCATCGCCTTGTAACCAAAGCGCTCCATCGACTGCAGGTCGACGCCGGCCTCGGGTGGGAGATCGCGTGACGACGACACGATGACCGATTGCGATTTCTGCAGCAGGCTCAGTGACCAGGGGAAATCACGCACGACCTCCGGCGCCTCCTGCCGCTCGAACGCGGGATGGGTCCATTCGTGCTTCGCCCGCAGCGACTGCCCGTCATCGGTCGGCGCATACAAACGGAGGCACTTGATGTCGACGAACGCGCCGATATGTCCGAGCCATTCGTCGAAGCCCTGCGTCCATGCGGTCGCTCGGGACTTTGACGAATGCACCGGAAAGACGCGTCAGCAACTCCTCGAACACCAGGCGCTCGGCAAGGGCGCGCTGCGTCTGACGGCGTTCGGCGACGAGCGCCGACAGAAACAGCACGCTCGCCGATACGATGATGAGCGACAGCGTCAGCGCCGGAACCGTCGTCGTCGGTGACATGTCGGCAAAGGGCCCCTGGCCGTGCACGACCGACCACACGGCGAGGATCGTTGCCGAGAGCAGGGTGATACCGGCGCCGGGAATGCCAAAGCGGATCGCCGCCCAGAGCAGAAACGGCAGCTGCAGCGCCAGCGGTGCCTGACTCGAAACAGCGCGGAGCGGCGGCAACTGCGAGAGCATGCCTCCGAAATCCGTCGATCCCATCAGCAGCACGCCAGCGCCAACCGTCGCCGCCTCGAGCACGCGCCGCAAGGACCAGGTCCGCGACCAGCGCGGCAGGCCGGCGACAACGCCGACAATCGCGGTGTCGATCGTCATGTGGGCGAGGATATTGCTCGAGAAGCGCTGGCCCCACACCGACCAATACTGCTCGCCAAGGAACCAGGCGACAGCAGCAGCATCGAGAAACCCGGACACGCTCGTCCCCAGGACGACCGCAAAGAAGAAGTTCGAGAGCCGGCGCGGCGTGTCGAAGCGTGTCAGGCGCGTCGCTCAGCAGCCACACGACGCCGGCGGTGACAATCGCTTCAGCACAGTTGGTCGCGAAGAGCGCCAGGACAAGGCTGAGGGGCCAGCCAGTCGGGAGCTGGACGGCGATGTGTACTGGCAATACTGGCAGCAGCACCAGCCACCAGCGCCGTGGCGGCACCAGCAGGAGCGCCGCAGTGAGGATCGCGTTCGGTGGCCAGATGATGGAAGGCGTCGCAGGCGGGACGCGCAGGAGAAGGCCTAGAATACTGCCCAGGTAGTAGCCAGCGCAGACGGCGAGGGCAATGCCAACCGCCGCGAGGCGCTGCTTCATCACTTACCAGCCCTTCAGCCGCAACTGACGATATTCGACCTTCATGGGCGGGCCAACGTGCACCTGCACGCCTATCAACCCGTCGACGGGACGGTTCGGAGCGTCGTCGTCGATGACGACGGTCATGAGCCGGCCGTTGATGATGTGCGTCAGGACATTGCCGCGAGCGATGACGTGCACCGAGTTCCAGTCGTCGGTAACGGCCTTGGCGAGCTCGTCGGAGTCGCCGATCGTCGACACCAGAACCGGGGGACGGCCGCCGACGACGCGCGCCATCTGTCCGCGCACGCCGAGGAAGAGCCGGCCCTTCTCTTCGTAGTTATTTCCCGGATAGCGCTTGCGACCGTCGAGATCGCACTGGTAGCCACGCATCGCGAACTTGTTCCCTGGCGTCACAGTGTCTGGCACGACAACGCTGCGATAGTTGATGCCGCTGTTGCCCTCGGGCGTGATGCGGTAGTCGAGCTTCAGCTCGAAGTCCTTCGGCTTGCCGCCGTTCCAGATGATGAAGGTATTGCTCTTGATGACCGTGGCCGGGGTGATCTCTCCGACCAGGCCCCGTCCTCGACGCGCCAGTAGGTCGGGTCCCCATCCCAGCCAGCCAGCGTCTTGCCGTCGAAGATCGGCTTGAAACCCGGCTCGTCGCCAGCGACGGCTTCGGGCCGATCGCTCTGTTTGGGCACGTACGGCGTTGCGTCTGTTGCTGGAAGCCCGCGGTTGCAACGACCGCCACCAGGACAATCAGAGCTTTCATGATGGCGCAATGTAACTGTCTCCCGCCCGAGCGTCAAATGGCGCAGGGACCGGCGGTCGCTCACGCTGGCAGCGTGAGCCGCTCGACGCTTCCGGTCAACGTCGTATCGGGAAGCACGACCAGGAGTTGTCCATCCGAGATCGACAAGTCGAGCTTCATCCGCCGATCGAGATGCTGGGTCCATGCCGTGAGGAGCTCGCGATCGATGGCGTAGATCTCCAGCAACTCTTTGCGGTGAATGCGTTCGTTCTCGAGCTCGCGAACGAGCCGCTGCGGATCCTTGTGCGTGTAAATCGCCACGCGCGGCGCCGCTTTGCTCGCCTTGTGCAGGCGCGCCGCATCGGGGACGCCGATGTCGATCCATACGAGGAGACGCCCGGTGGCATCGCGGACCGAGAGCGGCGGTTCATCAGGATCCGACAGCCCGCCTGGCGAGAACTGAATGCCGTCGGTGTACTCGCAGCAATACGCCAGCACGCGCGCCACGAGGCTGTCGGCGGCCTCCGACGGATGCTGCGCGATGCGGAATGCCAGCGTCGCGTAGACGCCGCGGTCGACGTTGGCGAGCTCGATGTCGAAGGAATAGAGGGTTGCAGTCTGGGCCACGGGCGCGACCACGTTAACACGCCGCATTCTCTTGCGGCGCGACGAGTTCCGTTGTCAAGGCCGCAGAGGTGTGCCACGCTAGGCGTCACTCGCTACAGTTCACGGTTTCGCGGTTGGGTCTCACGAGGTGTGTTGATGACGACTGCGCCGGACAAGTTCTTCGACGTTCGCATCACGAGCCGGGTGGATTTTGCCGACGACCTGTGGATGATCCGGGTCGTCCCGGCCTACGATTTTCACTTCGCGCCCGGCCAGTACGCGACCCTCGGCGTCGACAACGGCAGCGGGCTCATCGAGCGCGCCTATTCCATCGCGTCCTCGCCATACGAAGCCGAGATCGAGTTCTTCTTCGAGCTCGTGCCGCAGGGCGCGCTGACGCCGCTCCTCTATCGCCTGGGGCCGGGAGACACAATCAAGGCGCGCAAGGTCGCGAAAGGCCGGTTCACGCTCGACACCACGACCGGTCACACCAACCATCTCCTGCTCAGCACCGTCACCGGCGTGGCGCCGTTCGTCAGCTACGTGCGGACGCTGCGCAAGGACTGGGTCGAGGGCAAGTTCGCCGGCGAGCACAAGCTGTTCATGATTCAGGGCGCCAGCCACTCGCGCGAGCTGGGCTACCGCGACGAGCTCGAGCAGCTGGCGGGCGAGCTGCCGTGGCTCACCTACGTCCCGACCATCAGCCGGCCATGGGACGACCCCTCGTGGGCTGGCGAAACTGGCCGGGTGGACGACATCATCCGCAAGTACACCGACCTGTGGTCGCTCGACAACGAGACCACGACCGCCTATCTCTGCGGCCACCCCGACATGATCGAGAACGGCAAGGGCATCCTCCGCCGCCGCGGGTGGAAGAAGGAAGCGCTGCGCGAAGAGGTCTATTTCATCATCAAGCACGCGCACGCGGAATGAACGCGCGGCGCTGGCCGACTACACGGCTTCCTTGGCCCGGATGCGGGCACCGGTGCGGAAGAAGAAGAAGACCAGCAGCAGGATCGCGAATGACATGCTCGCCGACGTCAGCCAGAACGCGCTCCAGTCGCGGGTAATGACGCCGGTCGCCGACGTCCTCGAAAAGTAGTCGAGGACGTAGCCGGAGAGAAACGAACCAATCAGCATCCCGACGCCGTAGGTCATCGCGGTGATGAAACCCTGAGCGGTGCTGCGCAGGTGCGCCGGCGCCTGCTGATCCGTGTAGAGCTGGCCGGTCACGAAGAAGAAATCGAAACAGACGCCGTGCATGATGATCGCCAGGTAGAACATCCAGATGCCCGGCCCCGGATCGCCATAGGCAAGCAGCACGTATCGCAGCGCCCACGAGAGAAGTCCCACGAGCAGGATATTCCGCACCGACGCGACGCGGAACACCAGCGGCATCGCCAGCATCATTCCGATCTCTGAGAACTGCCCGAGCGTCATCTTGCCGGCGGCGTTGGTGACGCCGACTTCGTTGAGATAGGTATTGGTGAACGAGTAGTAGAACGTCAGGGGAATGCAGGCGAGGATCGACGCGATTACGAAGACGAGATACGCCGGGTCCTTGAGCATCGCGAGCGCGTCGAGCCCGAGCACGCCGCGCAGCGTCGTCCGGCCGCCCGAGCCGCGCGGTGGCGTGTGCGGGAGCGCCACGAGACTGTAGACGCACATTGCCAGGCATGCGCCGGCACCGAGGATGAAGGGCGTCGCGGTGGCCTCGATGGCCATGAAGCCGACGATCAGGTTGATGAAGATCCAGCCAATCGTCCCGATCATCCTGATCACCGGGAAGTCGCGCCCGGGGTCAGCCACCTGCTGCATCGTGATCGAATTGGTCAGCGAGATCGTCGGGAAGTAACACAGGCAGACGAGGAGAAGGACGATATAGACGGGAACGAAGGTCGTGACCTGCGTGGCGAGCAGCAGGAACACGCCGCAGAGCGCGTAGAGCGCGGCGAGGACGCGCTCGGTCGCAAACCACCGATCGGCAACGAGTCCGACGAGGAACGGGGCGACGAGCGATGCCAGCGCCGTGGTGCCGAAGACAGCGCCGGCTTCAGTCCCGGAGAACTTGAGAGTGCTCGTCAGATACGTGTTGAGGGTGACGTACCAGGCGCCCCAGATGACGTACTGCAGGAACATCATCGCGCCGAGGCGCGTTTTCAGATACGAGACCATTGAGACCTCAGCGATCCGGGATGAGTGATGGCGCACGCAACGACACGCCGCGGCGCTTGATGCTGACGTTCAGCCGGCGATCGAGCTTGACACCTTCGGGGAGGACGTACTGCAGCATGTACTGCGCGCTCGAGATCACCGGCGAGCTGCTGCAGCCCCTTCGACACGCTTATCGTCGCGGCGACTTCGACACGGCGGCCGCCAGACTGTTTGGCGCCGTCGCCAATCACCTGCTCGCGATTGCTCTCGTCCGCCAGCGAACCGACGGGGCTGTTGGCAGAATTGGTGGCGATCGTCACCGCCGACATCATCGCGCCGCTCTGGCGGAGCTGATTGAGCACCTCGTTCGACGACGCGCCACCCGACTGGCCGCCCGATACGGCGACGACGACGACGACAGGCCGCTCAGGATGCTGCTTCTCGATGATCTTGCCGATGTCGAGGATGCCCTCGGTCAGGTTCGAATGGGGTGGCGGGTTGAGGCTCAGGCCGTTGATCGCCTTGACCATCAAGCCGAGGTCCTTGGTGTAGGGAACGATGGTCGAGTTCCGCAGCCCGATGGCAACGAGCGCGGTCTCGGAAAACGGCTGCATCCGCTTCATGAAGTCGAAGAGGCCCTGCCGGATGCCGCCGTCGCCGAGGAGCCGCTCCTCGACCATCAAGGTCAGCCGGATCGGGGTCGTGGCCTGGACGGCCCGGACGATCTCGCGCTCCTTGCCGCCTTCCTTGACGGAAAAATCATCCGAAGTGAGGTCGGTAACCGGGCTGCCAGTCGTCATCGGTAACGGTAACGTAGACGGTCCTGGTGACGGGCTCTGCTGGGGGGCTCGGCTGGGCAAAGCCCAGCAGCCCAACGGAAAACAGGACCGGCAGCGCGCGCATGACGTCCTCCCAAGACGACGACCGGGAACCTCGACAGTCTTCGACCGCCGGACTATACCACCGGGCTCCGATCCGGCCGCCAGGAGCCGGCCGAATCCGCTTGATCTCGCAGCAGCCGATTCCTCATAATTGTAAGCAGTTTAATGGTTTAGATCCGCGGTGCGGCCGGTAGGCGCCACCGTGCTTGGGGGGTGGGTGCGGTCGCTCCTCGTTATTCCTCTCGTGTGCTGCTCGCTCGTTGTCGTGGGCTCGGCCCAGAAGGCGCCGGAGTCTGCGCGCGGCCAGGCGGCAGCGCCATCGAAGCCGCGGGCGGCGAAGGCGACGAAGCCTGCGCACTCCAGCGCCGGCTTCGACACGCTCGTCCGGCCGTTCCTCGCAGAGAACTGCTTCACGTGCCATGGCAACAAGAAGCAGGAGAACTCGCTCAACCTCCAGTCGTTCGAGTCCCTCACCTCGCTCGTCGCCGAGCGCGACGAATGGGAAGAAGTGATCGGCAGGCTGCGCCGCGGCGAGATGCCGCCGCTCGAAGAGGAGCAGCCCAGCGAAGAAGCGCGGGCGGCGGTCGTCAGCTGGCTCACGAAAGAGCTCGAGCACATCGACGCGACGACACCGCCGGATCCGGGCCGCGTCACCGCGCGCCGGCTCAATCGCAACGAGTACAACAACACGATCAAGGAGCTGCTGGGCGTCGACTCGCGTCCGGCAGACGACTTCCCGCAGGACGACGCCGGCTACGGGTTCGACAACATTGCTGACGTGCTGTCGCTGTCGCCGGTGTTGATGGAAAAGTACGTGACGGCGGCGGATCGCGTTGCCCGGGCTGCGCTCTTTGGCCCTCCCGACATGCCGCCAACGCTGGCCCGCTTGCGCTCCGAGGGCCGCAAGGTCGTCGAAACGGTGACGGTGCCCGCGGCCTACGACGTCACGGGCCTCAGCATGCCGAACGCCTTCCACTCGATGCACCGCATCCCTGTCGAGGGCGAGTACGTCGTGAAGGTCGTGCTCGGCGGCCTCCGGCCCAAGGCCTCGCAGCCGGTCACGATCGCGCTCTGGGTGGATCAGAAGCAGGTGCAGACGGCGACGCACGACCAGGAGGGCGCGGCGTCATTCTCGGACGACCGGCAGGACTTCGGCGGCCAGTCCGTGCAGATGAAGCTCCGGCTCACCGCCGGCGACCACTGGATCTCGGTCGCCATCCCGCGGATCTACGAGGGCCTGCCCTGTACGCTTCGCCGGGCCCAACCCGTCGACGCGGCCGGATCCGCCGCGGGAGTTCAAGCCGCCGGCCAACGCAACGCCAGAGCGGCTCGAACAGTTCCGCAAGCGCTTCGACGATGCGACGGCCGAGCTCGCGAAGATTCCGCTGAATGGCGTGCGCGTCAACGCCGTCGAAGTGGGCGGACCGTACTCGTACGAGAAGGGCCCGTCGAAGGCGAGCATCGAGAAGATCTACATCTGCGGTCATCGCGACGGCAAGCATCTGCCGACGTGCACGCCGCGCATCATGACCAACCTGGCGCGACGCGCGTTCCGGCGTCCGGTCACGACGCGCGAGGTCCAGAAGTATGTCGAACTGACGCAGACGGCGCAGAAACAGGAGAACTCGTTCGACGAGGGCCTCGCGGTTGGCATCCAGGCGCTCCTCGTGTCGCCGGACTTCCTCTTCCGCATCGAGCGCGAGCGGCCTGCCACGGCTCCCGCTTCAACTGCGACGAGCTTCTACAAGATTTCACCGCACGAGCTGGCGACACGGCTGTCGTACTTCCTGTGGTCGAGCATGCCCGACGCCGAACTTCGGCGTGCGGCCGATACGGGCACGCTGCGCGATCCGAAGATCCTCGCCTTCCAGGTGCGGCGGATGCTGCGGGATCCGAAGGCGCAGGCACTCGCCGAGAACTTCGGCGGCCAGTGGCTGCAGTTCCGCGCGCTCGAATCGTTGACGCGGGATCGCGACAAGTTCCCGGAGTTCGAAGACTACCTGCGGCTGTCGATGCGCCGCGAGACGGAGCTCTTCTTCGAGACGATCGTCCGGGAGGATCGCAGCGTCCTTGATTTCATCAACGGCCGCTACTCGTTCCTGAACGAACGTCTCGCCCGCCACTATGGCGTGCCGAACGTCATCGGGGCCTGAGTTCCGGCAGGTCGATCTGAGCGCCACGCCGCGCGGCGGCGTGCTGACGCAGGGCAGCATCCTCTCGGTCTCCTCGTACGCGACGCGCACGTCGCCGGTGCTGCGTGGCAAGTGGGTCCTCGACAACCTCTTGAATGCCCCGCCGCCGGAGCCGCCGGCCGATGTGCCGAATCTCGACGAATCGAAGATCGGAACGGCGACGTCGATGCGCGAGCAGCTCGAGGAACACCGCAAGAACGCCATCTGCGCGTCGTGCCATCGCCGCATGGATCCGCTCGGCTTCGGCCTCGAGAACTTCGACGCCGTTGGCGCATGGCGCGAGACGGAAGGCAAGTTCCCGATCGACGCGTCGGGACAACTGCCTGACGGACGCAAGTTCACGGGCCCGAACGAGCTGCGCGATATCCTGTCGGCCGACCGCGACGCCTTCTCGCGGGCCATCACGTCGAAGCTGCTGACCTACGCGCTCGGCCGCGGCCTCGAGCGCTACGACTCGCGAACCGTGAAGCTCATCGCCAGCCGGCTCCCGAGCTACAACTACAAGTTCTCTGGCCTCGTGCTCGAAATCGTCAACAGCCTGCCCTTCCAGTCGCGCCGCTCGGCGACGGATGGTCCGGGCACGACGACGAAGCCCAGTGTCACCGAGTCGGGAAACGCCGCGTCCGCATCGGAGCCCCGCTCCGAAAAGGCCGCCGGTCAGACCAGGCCGAAGCCCTCGAGTGAGGGTCGAAGCCCCAGCAAATAGGAGCGCCGCGCATGTTTCTCACGGGCAAACATCTGCCACGCCGCACGTTTCTGAAGGGTATGGGCGCCGCCGTCGCGCTGCCGATGCTCGACGCGATGACGCCGGCGCTGGCTGCTGCCGGCCGCGCCGCCAAGGCGCCGGTGCGCGTCGCCTTCACGTATGTGCCGAACGGCATCGTGATGAACGACTGGACGCCGTCGGCCGCCGGCAAGGCGTTCGAATACTCGCGCATCATGAAGCCGATGGAGAAGTTCCGCTCCGACACGCTGGTGCTGTCGGGGCTGGCGCAACGCCAGGGCAACGCGCTCGGCGATGGTCCCGGCGATCACGCGCGCGCCGGCGCGGCCTACCTGACCGGCGTGCACCCGCGGAAGACAGCCGGTGCCGACATCCAGAGCGGCATCTCCGTCGATCAGATCGCGGCGCAACAGATTGGTTCGGCGACACGCTTCGGCTCGCTGGAGATTGGCTGCGACGACTCGCGCACGATTGGCAACTGCGACTCGGGCTATTCCTGCGCCTACACGAACAGCCTGGCGTGGCGCGGCCCGGCGACGCCGATGCCGCCGGAAACCAATCCGCGGCTGGTATTCGAACGCCTCTTCGGCGACATCGACACCAGCCTGGCGCCGGAAGTGCGAGCGCGGCGGCTGCGTTATCGCCGCAGCATCCTCGACCTGGTCGGCGATCGCACCGCGGAGCTCTCCTCGAACCTCGGGCCCGCCGACAAGCGAAAGCTCGACGAGTACCTGTCGTCGATCCGCGAGATCGAGCAGCGCATCGAGCGCGCCGAAAGCGACATGACCGGCCTCGTGCCGAACATCGACAAGCCGACGGGCATCCCCGTCCTCTATGCCGATTACGTCAACCTGATGTTCGACCTCCAGCTGCTCGCGTTCCAGACCGATTCGACCCGCATCATCACGATGATGATGGGCCGCGAGGGCAGCATGCGGACCTATCCGGAGATCAACGTCCCGGACCCGCATCATCCGCTCACCCACCACCGCAACAACAAGGAGTGGATCGAGAAGGTCACCCAGGTGAACACCATGCACATGGAGCTGTTCGCCGGGTTCATCCAGAAGATGAAGGACACGCCCGATGGCGACGGATCACTGCTCGACCACTCGATGATCCTCTACGGCAGCGGCCTGAGCGACGGCAATCGCCACACGCACGAGGATCTGCCGCTGATGATCGTCGGCCAGGGCGGCGGCTTCAAAACGGGCCAGCACATCGTCTATCCGAAGGATACGCCGATGACGAACATGTTCCTGACGATGCTCGATCGCATGGGCGTGGAAGCTGAGAAGATTGGCGACAGCACGGGCCGCATCGAGCACTTGACGGAAGTATGACAGTCGACGGTCTGCAGTCGGCAGTCATCAGTCGGGAGTCGTCAGTCGGCAGTCCACAGTCGGCAGTCACAGTCGGGCGGGGCGCTTCTTGCGATGCTGGCGGCCAGCGCATGGATCGGCATTGGCGTCATTGCTCAAGGGGCGCAAGGTGGGGGGGCTGCGGAGTCCGTGCTGCTCTACATCGGCACCTACACCGGCGCCAAGAGCAAGGGCATCTATTCTTCCCGGCTCGATCTGAAGTCGGGGACGCTGTCAGCGCCGGTGCTCGCCGTCGAAAGCGCAAATCCGAGTTTCATCGCCATCCATCCGACGCGGGACTTCCTCTACGCCGTCAACGAAATCGGTACGTTCGAAGGCAAGCCCAGCGGCTCGGTGAGCGCGTTCACGATCAACCGCACCGCCGGCACACTGTCGGCTTTGAACCGTCAGCCTTCCGTTGGCGGCGGGCCGGCGCACCTCACGGTCGACCATGGCGGGAAAAACGTCCTCGTCGCCAACTATGGCGGCGGGAGCGTCGCGGTGCTGCCGATCGGCGCGGACGGCTCACTCAAGCCGGCGACGGCCTTCATCCAGCACAAGGGATCGAGCGTCAACCCCGATCGCCAGAAAGAGCCGCACGCGCATTCGGTCAACGTCGACAGCAGCGATCGCATCGCCTACGTGGCGGATCTCGGCCTCGACAAGGTCATGATCTATCGGCTCGATGCCGCTACCGGCGCGCTGACCGCCAACGATCCGCCATTCGCGGCGGCGCAGCCCGGCGCCGGTCCGCGTCACCTGTCGATCCATCCGCAGGGCGGCTTCGCTTACGTCATCAACGAGCTGCAGAACAGCGTCACGGTGTTTGCGCGCGATTCTGCTCGCGGCGGGCTGACTCCGCTGCAGACGATCTCGACGCTGCCCGCGGATGTGAAGGCGGCGCCCAACTACAGCACCGCGGAAGTGCTCGTGCACCCGTCGGGAAAGTTTCTCTACGGATCGAATCGCGGCCACGACAGCATCTGCGTCTTCACCATCGAACAGAAGACTGGACGGCTTGACGTTCGTCGAAACAGTGCCGACGCAGGGATCGACTCCGCGCGGGTTCGGCATCGATCCTTCAGGCGCGTACCTGGTCGCCGGCAATCAGCGTTCTGATTCGGTGGTCGTCTTCCGGATCGATCAGCAGTCCGGGCGGCTGACACCCACCGGGTCGAAGATCGAAGTCGGGGCGCCGGTGAGCTTCAAGTTCGTCAGGTAGAGAGTAAACAGGAGGATAGGAGATCAGGAGCGAAACGCTCCTAGGCTCCTGGTCTCCTCGTCTCCTGTGAAACAAGCGAGGTCCGGCTAACCCGGACGCTACAAGCACCCCATCACCCTCTCCGCAATCTCCATCGTCCCGGACGAGCCGCCGTGTTCGACCGGCACGAGCGTGCCGTCGGCGAACGCGCGTTCGATCGCTCCCGACAGCCGCGCCGCGGCTTGCCGGCAGGACGGCGACGAATGCCGATCGCCGAGCCAGTCGAGCATCATCGCGCCCGACAGGAACATCGCCGTCGGATTCGCCAGCCCGCGGCCGGCGATGTCCGGCGCAGTGCCGTGGCACGGCTGGAAGACCGCGTGGCCGGCACCGATGTCGGCTGACGGCGCGAAGCCCATGCCGCCGACGAGGCCGGCTCCGAGATCCGACAGGATGTCCCCGAACATGTTCTCGGTGACGATGACGTCGAACTCCCAGGGCGAGCGCACGAGGCGGAATGCCGCGGCGTCGACATACAGGCAGTCGACGTCGACGTCAGGACTGGCGGCCGCCCGTTCCAGGAAGAGACGGCGGAAGAAGGCCATCGACGGCAGCACGTTGGCTTTGTCGACGCAGGTAACGCGCGGGCGGCGGCCGGGGACGCGGCGCCGCTCGGCAAGCGCGAACGCGGCATCGAAGAGCCGGTCGCAGCCGCTCCTCGAAACGCGCATCGTGTCGAGCACGGCATCGCCATCGCGCCGGCTCTCGGTGCGCGCCGCGAATAGACCCTCGGTCGATTCGCGAACGATCACGAAGTCGATCGCCTGCGCCCGCGGGCTCGCGAGAGGCGTCTGGACGCCGGCCAGCGCGCGGATCGGACGCAAGCCGGCGTAGAGCTGAAAATGATCGCGAAGATCGATCTGGGGGACGACCTCGGTGCCGTTGGGATAGCGAACGTCGGGATGCCCCATGGCACCCAGGAGGATCGCATCCGCGGACGCGGCGGCGCGAAGCACTTCCTCCGGCAGGGCGACCCCGGTCTGGAGGAAGAGCTCCGCGCCCGCTTCGTGCGCCTCGAAGCGCAGCGTCAGGTCGGTGCAACCCGCCGCCACCGACTCGAGGAGCCTGACGCACGGCCGCATCACTTCACGGCCGATGCCATCACCAGGCAGGACCACGATGGTCAGGTCCCGCTTTCGCGTGCCGCCGATTCCGTCATGAACGCTCCCCCCAATGAAGAGCGCTCAGTCTAACGCGTTCCCTACTGCCGCACGGCGACAGTCAGGGGTGACGCCAGGCGCACCGATAGCACCGCGCCGTTACCGACGCGCACGTCCTTGCCGCGCGTCGACAGCACTGCTGCCGTACCGGCGCCGCCGCCGATGAGCGACCCGATTCCGGCGCCCTTCTTGCCGTCAACCAGGGCCCCGATGGCGGCTCCGCCTGCCGCCGGCAGCGCGATGGTCAGCGCGTCCTTCTTCTTGCTCGCCGGCGCAACAGCGACCCACGACCGCGTGTCCATGCGGTAGCTATCGCTCTCGGAAGCCGGGGCGATGCGATTGAAGCGAACCGCAACCCTGCCGCGGCCCTTCACCTTGCCGGGCCGCGTTGCCTCCGACACGTAGCCCGTAGCCGTGCTGCCCGCCGGCAACACTGTCTGGCCACCGATGACGACGGCACGCGACAGCGTCGCAGGCACGCGATCTTCGACTCGTGAAATATCCGACCCGAAGCCGCGGTTGACGCGCAACCGCAGCACCGTGCCGGCTGGAATAGTGATGTGGCGCACCACCGGTGCGCGCTCGATGCATGTGCCTGTGCCGGCACTGCGTGCATGAGCGCCTGTCTCGACGACTGCGCCTGGAAAAAGCATCGCAGTCGAAAGGACCAACGTTCCCGCTATGGCGGTTCTCATGGTCGTCTCGCCTCCTGCGTGCGTCCTCCGCAAGGCGCATGCCTCTTGCCATTCGGAGGAGTGGGCAGACGACAGAAAACAGGCAGGTTCAACCGGTTACACAGCGGGAGCAAGGACAAGCTCTGCTTTAATACGCAAAGAGCGCTGCGCCACAGGTGTGCCCTTTCGAGGGCAGCACAATCGCTATCCGATGAGCGTGTCCCAGCCGGTCCGGTACTCCTCGCGCCGCACGTACTTGTTCGCCTCGGGTGAGTTGGTGAATTCCATGCGCGCGGAGTCCCACAGCAAACGTTTGTACGGCACACGGAGCGCGATGTTGGCGAGGGTGACCGCTTCAGCGAGCGCGGCGACCTCTTCGAAGCTGCCGCGCGACTTCTTCGCCGACTTGATGGCGTTGACCCACTCGTCTTCGGGATTGGTGCTGTCGAATTCCGGAACGGCAATCGATCCGGAGAAGGACTGCTGGCGGCTGCGCGGAATCAGGCGCGGCGCGTTACCGCGGAAGTCGCACAGGATCTTTCCCTTGTCGCCAACGATCAGCATGCCCTCGTCCGCCAGGTCTTCGCTGTCGGCGTAGAGCTCGTCCGGCGTCTGCGGCTTCATGCCGCCGTCGTACCAGAACGTGTCCACGGCCGGTCGTGCGGCAGTCGCGGGATGTCGCCACCTGACGACGCTCGCGCGCGGCAGGCCAATCGTGGAGACGCGGCCGCCGGTGCTGACGTTCCTCTCGTTGACCCACGCGTCGTTGTTCGGACGGCCTTCGACCCACTCCGGTATTCCGAGGTTGAGGATGCGGTACGGCTGCCACAGGCTGTAGTGCCCCATGTCGCCGAGGCAACCGGTTCCATAGGCGTACCAGCCGCGATACACGGCGAAGGTGTAGCTCGGATGATAGGGGCGCTCGGGCTCCGGCCCCTGCCACAGCGCCCAGTTGAAGCCATCGGGTACGGGCGTTCCCGCCGGATGATACGCCTGCATGCCCTGCGGCCAGAACGGCCGGTTCGTCCAGTTGTGCACTTCGCGCACAGCGCCGACGACTCCGGCGTTGATCCACGCCGCCAGCGTGTGCCGATCGGGATTGTTGCTGTAGGCGAGGAGATGCGACACGGCGCTGCTGTCGCGTGCCGCCTGCAACGTTCGCCGCACCTCGTAGAGGACGCTCGCCACCGGCTTGTGCGAGATCGCGGCCTTGCCCTTGCGCAGCGCGGCGATGTTGATGCTGCCGTGCTGGTGGTCGGGCGTGATGTTGACGACGCCCTGGATATCGCGTTCCTTCTCGAGCATCTCGCGATAGTCCTCGTAGGCGCGGATGCCGCCGGGCCGGTTCTGCTTGCGGTAGTAGGTCTCCATGATCTCTCTGGCGACTTCCCTGCCGCCGCGGATGCCCTTGTCGCTCGCGCCCCACTGCGGCTCCTCGAGGAAACGGCGGATCTGATTGCGGTTGCCCCACTCGCTCCAGTCGACGTAGTTCTGGCTGTCGCGATTGGGATCGACGACGGCCACGAACTGAACGTCGTTGCGTTTGGCGACGCCGGTGTTGATCTGCCGCTGCGCCTGGGTGCCGCAACCGACCTGCGCCAGCACCACCATGTCACTCGGCGCGATGTAACCAGGGCCTCCGAGAACGCGGCGGGGAACGATGGTGAGTCCGGAAGCGACGGACAGCCCGGCCAGGAACGCACGGCGATCGATGTCAGTCATGGCGCACCTCGAACAGGTCGACCCAGATGTGAATGATTGGCGCCGGGGAGGATAGCACGGGGTCTGTGGGCCACGGATTTCACGGATCTCACGGATCGGACTGGCCTGGCAGCGGGCACGCCGGCTGGAAGCCGGCGTCGGGATGAGTGAGGGCGGCACCGGCAAAGCACCGGTTCGACCCAGTGGTGCTTGCCGATGCCGCCCTCACCTCATCCCACCGCGCTCCGCGCGGTGCCCGCTGCACGAGTACGTAACGTTCGCGATCCGCGTGATCGGTCTTAATCCGCGTCGATCCGCGTCAAAAAACGAAAAACGGCGCGGGCCACGAATGACCCGCGCCGGTGGAGAGACGAATGAACCGTTCCGTGTGTTCCGTGAAATCCGTGGCCTAGAAGCGGACTTTCACGCCCAACTGCACCTGCCGCTCGACCGTGCCGCAGAGCGAGCAGGACGGGCTCGACAGCATCGCCGAGATCGTCCCGTAGGCAGCGTTGCCGACGGTCGTGTTGGGGTTGCCGAACTGCGGGTGGTTCAGGATGTTGAACGCCTCGATGCGGAACTCGGTCGTATAGCGGCCGAACCGCGTGTTCTTGATGAGCGACGCGTCGATGTTGAACGCCCCCGGGCCCCGGATGACGCCGCGCCCGGAATCGCCATATGTCCCGGTAATCTCGGTCGTCTGGACGAAGCAGGACGTGTCGAACCACCGGTCGATCGTCGGGTTGTCGAGCCTGCCGTCGCAGATCCGGTTCGGGCGGTTGCCCGTCCCGGTGGACTGCACGCCCTGCGTCGACGTGACCGTGAGCGGCAGGCCGCCTCGCGCCGTGAGGATGCCAGCCACTTGCCAACCACCGTAGAGCTTCGTGGTCGCCCACGGAACCTCGTAGATCACGCTCGAGGCAAAGGTGTGCGTGATGTCGTAGTCGGCCGGCCCGCGGTTGTACTGCGGATCGTAGACGTTGGTCAGCGTCACCGCGCCATCGTTGTCCGAGTTGAGGTCGATGGCCTTGCCGTAGGTGTACGAGTTCAGCATCGAGAAGTTGTTGGCGAACCGGCGCTGGAACTTCACGAGCAACGCGTTGTAGTCGAGCGTGCCCGTGCTCTTCACCTGGCCGACCGAGCGCAGCGCCGGCGAGACCGCCGCATAGGGCCGGTTGACGTTCGCATCGGTGATTCCGACGACCGGCCGCGCCTGGTTAGGGTCGCCCTTGAGCAGCATCTGCCGGCCCTGCGATCCGACGTAGGCCACTTCCAGCATGTAGTTCGTGAAGAACGAGCGCTGCACGTTGATGTTCCACTGCCGCGCATAGGCGTCGCGGAAGTTGACGTCGAAAATCGAGCGCGTCGTGCCTGCCGCCGGCCGATTCGGGTCGACGCCGGGAGGCGGCGGCAGACCGTCCTTGAGCAGCACGTTCGTGCCGTACGCCGTCGGCGACGGCGTGATCGTCGTGGACTGCAGGAACGGCGGGTTCTGCGCCTTGGAGGACGACGTGCCGCCGGGCGTGAAGTTCCAGAACACACCGAATCCGCCGCGAATCATGGTCTTGCCGTCGCCGCCCAGGTCGTACGCAAAGCCGAACCGCGGCCCGAGGTCGCGCTTCGAGTAGGTCTGGAGGTAGCGTCCCACTTCGATGCCGTTGACGACCGCGCCGTCCGACGCGACCACGAACTTGCCCGTTGCCTCGTCGAAGTTCGACTGCCGGTCGTCGATCTCGGTCCAGGGCGGATACACGTCCCACCGCAACCCGAGGTTCATCGTCAGGCGGTTGCTGAGGCGGTAGTCGTCCTGCACGTACAGGGTGTACTCCGGCCGCTTCTCGGTGTAGGTGTTGGCGTCGAAGAGCGTGCGGTTCTTGGAATTGACGAAGCCGAGCATGAAGCTCGCGACGTCGAAACCAGTAGCGCTGTTCACCGCGCACCCGGCGGCTGTCTGGCCGGCGCAGTTCGACGTCATGTTGTTGTTGAAGTTGAAGACGCCCACGATGGTATCGGCGTTGAGGATCTCTCGCGACCGAAGGGTAAGGCTGCCGCCGGTCTTGACGGTGTGCTTGCCCTTGACCCAGGTCACGTTGTCGAAGATCTGGAAGTCGTTCTGGTTGGTGATGAGCGGCTGGTTGCTGTTGGCGCCCAGGTTGCGGATGTTCTGGAACGTCAACTGCGTCATAGCCGACGTCGCGTCGTTCAGATTGATGCCGGGGAGGCCCACCGCAGCCGCGGGATTGGTCAGGTAGTCGATCGGCGTCATGTTGAACTTGATCGACGACCAGCCGAACCGGAACTCGTTCAGCCAGTTCATGCTGAGCGTATGGGTATCGTTGAACGCCAGGCTCTGGGCCTTGATGTCGCCCTCACCGGCACCGAAGGTCGCGCCGGCGTCGCCGTGCGGCAGCGACGCCGGCTGCAGGCGATGCGTCTTCTGGAAGCTGTAGCGGGTGAAGAACCGGTTGTTCGTCGACAGCGTGTGATCGACTTTGACGTCGAACTGGTTGTCCTGCCGCTCCTTGATCGGATTGATCAGGTAGTTGTTGATCGTCTGGCCGTTCGCCTGACGCGTCCCCGCCGTATTCGGCTCGGGATAGAGCTGCGTCAGGATGTTGCGCGCGACCGTGTCGATGCGGCCGCTCGGAATGACGTTGCCCTGGAACGGCAGGCCGTTCGTCGGATCGTAGATGACGCGAGAGAGCTCCGAGAAGTCCCCCCCGCGCATGGCCATCGACGGTACCGTCGAGAGGAACGTCTGGCCGAGCGACTCGCGATGGCCCTGGTAGTCCGTGAAGAAGAACGTCTTGTCCTTGAACACCGGGCCACCGATGGTGCCGCCGAACTGGTTCTGCTTGAACTCGGGCTTGTCGCGTCCGGCGCGGTTGTTGAAGAAGTTGTTGGCATCGAACGCGTCGTTGCGGTGGAACTCGAAGCCGCTGCCACGCAGGCTGTTGGTCCCGGACTTGATCTGCAGGTTCACGACGCCGCCAAGCGA
Organism: uncultured Acidobacteriota bacterium; assembly: GCA_963830815.1. GTDB lineage: Bacteria > Acidobacteriota > Vicinamibacteria > Vicinamibacterales > 2-12-FULL-66-21 > DATBJJ01. The sequence goes on from CAWHNN010000007.1 coordinate 64,170, forward strand.
CCGGCCGAATTCGGCCGAGTAGGTGGACGTCTGCAGCTTGAACTCGTCGAGCGCGTCCACGCTCGGGAAGACGACGACCGTCTGCAGCCACGTCTCGTTGTTGTCGACGCCGTCGAGCATGTAGTTGTTGTCGCGCGGCCGCTGGCCGTTGGCCGAGAACGACGCCGACGCGCGCCACGCGAGGCTGCCCGCGCCGTCGATGTTGGCGCCAGGAATGCCGCGCAGGACGCCGGGGATCGATCGGGTCAGACTCACGAAGTTGCGGCCGTTGAGCGGCAGCGCTTCAATCTGCGCGCTGCCGACCGTCGTGCCCAGCTCTGACGAGGACGTCTGCAGCAGAGGTGTATCGGCGGTGACGCTGACCGACTCGGTCATGGCGCCGACCTCATGCTTGATGTTGATGCGCACGCGCTGGTCGACGCCGACCTCGACATTCGAAAGCGCGACGGTCTTGAAGCCCGTCATTTCCGACGTGATCGTGTAGTGGCCGGTGGGGAGCGCCGGCGCCGTGTACTCGCCGTTGACGTCCGCGACCACGGTCCGTGTGAGGCCTGTGCCTTCGTTGATGATCGTGACCTTCGCACCAGCGACCACCGCGCCAGTGGAATCAGTGACTGTGCCGAGGATTGTGCCGCTGACCGATTGGGCGACCGCCGAGGTCGCAAGCCCGAGGCTCAGAACCGCGAGGCAAAGAGCCCTGGCCACCGCCGAACCTACGTACCTGATCATCTGTCCTCCTCCTCCACCTACCGAGACCGAGAGAACCGTGAGTATCAGCCCGAGCTGATCCGCGTAGTAAGACTATGCTCCGAAAGGGATTGCGAACGCCATATATCATATGCGGTCGAAAGCTGGCAATAGTTTGCGATACAAACTAATGTTTTGTTGCGCACTACGCAACAATCCGCGCGCCGCGGTGCAAAATCGGGAAAGCCGGCACGATTCAGGGACGAAGAGACGCGCGCGACGCCTGACTCACAATCGCGGCGGCGCCGGCTTGATCGGTGGACGCCACGACACCACGCCCTTGACCTTGGTCTTGCGCTTGTAGACCTTGTCGCCGTTGGTCACGAACATCTCGTCCATGTCGGGACCACCAAACTCGACGTTCGACAGCGCCATCCGCTGCGGCGCTGGAATGATGGCGTGGCACTTGCCGATTTGATCGAACACCTGCACGCCAAGCGCCGTGGCGATGTAGACGCGGCCGTCGGTATCGACGGCCATGCCATCTGACGAGCTGCGAGTCGCAGCATCCGGCATGTGCACGTAGAAGTAGCGCTGCTTGTGCGCCAGCGAGCCATCGGCCTGCACCTGGAAGACCCACGACAGCTGGCCGACGTAGTCCGAGACATAGAGCAGCGTCTGATCCGGCGAAAAGAGCACGCCGTTCGGCGAGTCGATGCCCTCATCCACCACTCGCGGCGAGCCGCCCTTGGGCAGCAGCCAGATCTTCTTCGCCGCCGTGTCACTGAAATAGAGATCGCCCTTGACGTTGATCGCGAGATCGTTGACCGCCACGTTCTCGGCGAGCACCTCCGGCTTTCCGGCCGCATCGTACGCAACCATCTGCTTCGAGCGCGTGGCGCCCGTGTAGAGCCGGCCATCCGGGCCGAACATCATGCCGTTGGCGCCGTTCGTGTTCTCGGCAAACACCGTCACCGTCCATCGAGGCCGACCTTGTGGATGCGATTGTTCGGCGGATCGGTGAAGAACATCTCCCCCCTGGCGTTGACCGCGGGACCGTCGGTGGCGCGGTAGCCGTCGCCCACCATCTCCCATTCCTCACCACCTTCGAGCACTTGAAAGACGTCCTGTTTCGACTTCCCTTCCGGATTTGCCTTGAGCGGCGCCGGCCAGTCGCGCCACAACCAGGTCATGACCTGGGGAAAGATCTGGGTGGCGTGCCGCGAGTTGTGCTCGCCGTCGCCCCATTCGGTACTTCACGTCATAACCGGCGTATTCCAGCGCCGACAGCATGTCCTGATTGGCGACGAACCAGCTGCCGGTGTAGTTGTTCAGATCGTTGCGGCCGTCCTGGAGGAAGATGCGAATCGGTTTCGGCTCGGTCTTGCGGATCAGCACGGGGAACTCGTTGCCGCCGCGCAGTCCGACATACGTCCCGATCGCGCTGAAGACGCGCCGGAAGGCGTCCGGACGCTGCCACGCCGCGGCGAACGCCGCAATCGCGCCGCTGCTGTTGCCAGCGATGCCGCGATCGTTCGGGTCGTTCGACAGGTTGAGGGCATGAGTCCTTGGCGACGTGCGGCAGCAGCTCGTCGAGCAGGAAGCGGGCGTATTCGCCGCTCACCGAGTCGTACTCATAGCTGCGATTCATGCGATCGAGCGCCTCGGCGTTCGGCGCGCGGACGCGCCCGTGCATCACGAATACCCCGACCATCGGCGGAATCGTCTTCGCGTGAATCAGGTTGTCGAGCACGATCGGCGCGCTGTACTGGATGCCGTCCTGGAAGACCATGACCGGCGCCGGCTTCGTGCGATCGAGCTGCTTCGGGACGTAGACCCAGTACTCGCGCCAGGTTCCCGGATAGACCTGGCTGCGATCGAACTCGGCCTTGATGACTTCGCCCTCGGGCGCGCCAGGCGTACGCTCAACCGGCGGCGGCGCCGGCGGTTGCTGCGCGGGCGGTTGCTGCGCCGAGAGCCGCAGCGCCGCGGACATTCCGACGACTGCGAAAAGTAAAGCGACGACGCCGATAGCGCCGCGCCGCTCGAACAACGCCATGAGGTTCGCCTTTCTGGAACACGGATTTCTGCGCCGGGAGGATAGCACGCCCCACGGAGTGCCGTCTGATTGAACGGGGCCTTGACCAGTCGCGGATCTCGCGGATGCGTCTTTCGGTGTCCACGGATCTCGCGGATCGGACTGTGCTCGGTTTGGTCGGTCGTGGTCGTTCGTCGCGGCAGTGCTTTTGACAGGGTTTACGCGCAAGGAGGTCGAGAAGATCTACAAAAGGAGAATCACCACAGAGCCCGCAAGAACGCAGAGCCGAATTCGCTATGACTGACAGGGGGCTGCTGGCACGCCCGCCGACGGCGGGCGTAGGCATGCGAATCAGCGGCGGAGATCCGCGGAGCAGCCCGAAGAGGTCGTGCTGATCCGCGATCATTGCCCAGCAGTCACACCACACAGCCGACTCCTCGCGATACTTGCTTCCGACGAAGAGGTGCAGCTCGCTGCGACCCTCCTCTCGAGTGGAACATAGAAGACGCGCGGAGCACGAAGGAGCGCGAAATTGGCTAGTTACTGACAGGCGGCTGCTGGCACGCCCGCCGACGGCGGGCGTAGGGATGTGAGGCCAGCAGCGGACATCGCGAGCACTTCAGGATTCGGCGCTGTGCTCGCGATGTCCGCTGCTGGCCTCACATCCCACCGCGCTCCGCGCGGTGCCAGCAGCAGCGACCGTCGGATGCCGCCAGTTCTCTTCGTGTCGTCTTCGTAAACTTCGTCACTTCGTGTTGAACCGTGACGTGAGCTTGTGAACGCACAGAGATCCGTAGGAGCGACGGCAGGCTCGATCTGTCCCTACCGTGTTGTCCGTGTAATCCGTGGCTTGGATGAGCGAATCAGTGGTGCGGGGCGTCTTCAATCGCCGTCCGCTCGTCGTCGGACAGCGGCGCCGGCGCGAGCTGGAACGCCCACGTCGGCATCGTGACCTTGTAGTAGTTCATCGACGAGGCGCGCAGGCCGCGGTCGCCCGACGTTGCCTGCCACCGCAGCGTGCCGAACGGCAGATCCGCGCGCGGGATCTGGCCGCGCTCGCCGTTCCACGAAAAACTCGGCGACGCGAGTGTCCTTCGTGTAGGTCTTCGTCTTGATCTGCTGCAGCGCCTGCTTCCAGTTGGCGAGCGCGCCAGACTCCTTCCACGGCTTCATCTCGACCGTGGCAAGTCCGGCGGGCATCACATGCTCACTCAGGCGTCGCGCATACGGACCAATGACGAGCGCAAACGCCGTACTGCTGGCGGTGACGATCCGTTCCACGATGGCGCGGTAGAGCTGACGGACCTGCGCGTGATCGACGATCGCTTCGACCTTGGCCGGCGCCAGGCCGAGCGTGTCGATCGGCAGCACTCGCAGGACGGCGTAGCTCGCGGTGATGCCCATGGCGTGCAGGAACTGCTGCAGGCGCTGGCCCGCATCTCCGGTCAGCGCGCGAAACATGAACAGGTCGTCGTGCGACTCCTGATCGGCGAGGACGAGGATCCGCGCCTGGGACGGGCGGCCGCGATAGATCGGACCGTAGCCAAACGACGGGTGCGCCGTCGCCCCGAGCGCCGTGAAGTCGGGCCACGCCAGGCCGGGCTCGCCGCCCATCATCAGCCGCGCCAGCGGCGGCTCGGGCCCGGCGTCGAACTCCCCGAACGAATGCTTCGGCGGCTCGTAGGCCAGATCGCCGGCTTCCTGCGCGTAGCCTTCGTTGCTGCCGCCGGCGCTCGCGTTGTAGCTGGAAGATCCGCCGTAGCTGCCATCCTCGGAAAACACCTGGATGGAGCGCTGCGCGTCCTTGCGATTGCTCGACGTCCCGCCCTGTCCGATGCGCCACGCGACGCCGTAGGGCAAATCGCGGAAAGGGATCGGCGCGCTTCGGTAGCGAAACGTTGCCGCTGCGGCGCGCGTGCCGCCGGCATCAACGGGCAGCCACGACGCATCGTCGGCCACCCAGCCGTCGATCTTCGCCAGCGCCTTCTTGAAGTCGGCGATGATCGCGCTCGTGGACGCGCCCTGCCCTCCAGCACCGGGATGCACGACACCAACGATGCGGGTGTGCGGGCCGATGACGCTGGCATCGCACTGGCTCACGTCGTGAGCGCCGGACGGGCACGCGCCGCCGCGCGACTTTATCCAGCGTGTGGACACTCTCTTTCGCCGCCTTTCCAACGGCGACGATCAGCCGGAGGTCGTGGCGCTCGCGGACGTAATTCCACAACGCATGGCGATGCTTGACGATTGGCGACTTGGTGTTCTGCGCCAGCCAGAGAAGCTCCGCGCCGGTGTACTGACCGAAGATGGGATAGACGAACGTGTTGAGGAAGAGATACGACTGCGTGATGCCGATGTGGCGGAGGAAGTGCTGCATTCGCGCGCCGGTGCCACCGACGAACGAACGATGCCCGAGAGACTCGTCCTGCGCGCCTTCCTGCCCGATGACGAGCACGCGCGCCGTATTGTCTGTGAGCCGGCCGCGATAGAACATCGGGCCGAAGTGCCAGCGGAACTCTTCGCCGCCGCCCAGCGCGCGGCCGAGACCGCGATAATTGGGCGTCTCGGCAAACAGACGCGCCCACTGGCGATTCGCTGGGGGCCCCGGGTCGTATTCCCAGGGCAGTCCGCGATCCTTCAGGAAGTCCACGGCAATGCTGAATGTCGAGTGCTGAATGTCGAAGTGAATGCTGAAGAAACCTTCAGCATTCAGCATTCAACATTCAGCATTAGCTTCTTCTAGTCGAGCTGAACGCGCTCCGCTCGCGGTCCCTTCGGACCCTGACCCTTTTCGAACGAGACGGACTGTCCTTCTCTCAGCTCATCGAAGCGCACGCCTACGCAGGCCGACTGATGAAAGAAGTATTCCGTACCGTCCTGCGCTGCGACGAAGCCGAAGCCTTTGTCGCTCACCAGACGCTTGATCGTGCCCTTCGTTGATGCCATCTGCAACACTCCTGAAGCGAGCATTTCTGCTCTGTCGTTCGACCGGCCAGTTCGGCGAGTGCCGAACCCGACCTACCAGCGCGGTTCGCGCCGGCCTCCCCTACCCCCACCGCCACCGCCGCCGCCGTAACCGCCAGATGACTGGGGCTTCGGCCGTGCTTCGTTCACCGTCAGATTGCGCCCACCAAGTGAGTAGTTGTGAAACTGGTTGATGGCATTCTGGGCATCCTCATCGGATGCCATCTGAACGAAAGCAAACCCTCGCGCCCGGCCGGTCGCCATGTCGCGCATGACACTGACCGATTCGACCGTGCCGGCAGCCGCGAAGAGCGACTCGAGATCCTGCTCGCCGGTGTCGTAGGGCAGGTTGCCGACGTAGAGTTTTCGAGCCATGTCTGAATGCTCACTTCTGCCTCGCTCGCGAGGCACGTCACGTGTGGATGATCCCGAAACGATCGGGTGATGGAGTCGGCTCTGTGCTCAGGCGATCACGTTCTGCAGAGGAAGCGAGTCGGAAGGGGCTCGGTTCGGTGCTTGACGTTGGCTCAAGCAGGATGGCTGTCGTCCACCTGACGGCACGGAGTATAGCACGGCCCCCCCGCCTGTCCAGACCCCGGATCGGGGCGGCGTAGATCGCGAAAATGGCCGATTATGGGGCGTTCTGGCCGGAATCCAGGTCCCTCAGGAATTCAATCTTGGCGCAAAGCGCTGCGGTAACGGCATCCGGATGGCGCAGACCGTCCACGGTCGCAAACCTCAGCCGGCTCCGGTAAAGGCCGGTGACGGGCTCGGCAAAGGCGGCGTAGGTTGCCAACCGGCGGCGAACCGTTTCGGGCTCGTCATCCTCGCGCCGGACGAGGCTGCCACCGCAGTACGGACAGGGGTGGGCATTCACCTCGCTGTCGTCGGATACCGATTGTGTAATCGCACAGGACGCGCAGATACGGCGCCGGCTGAGGCGCCCGACGATCGCCTGATCGGCGACCGCGACCAGCACCACGATGAGCGGCGCATGCGGGACGGGTTCGTCCGGCGCGCGATCGGCCGGGGCAAACAGCTCGTCGAGCGCATGGGCCTGCGCGACCGTCCGCGGAAACCCGTCGAGCACGAATCCGCGGGCGATGTCCTTGCGCGCGAGCCGCTCGCGGACCAGATCGGTAATGAGGTCGTCGCCGACGAGGCCTCCGCTTGCGAGCGTTGCCGAGACCTGCTGTCCGAGTGGCGTCGCGGCGCGCACTGCGGCGCGCAGGATGTCGCCGGTCGAGATATGCGGTACGCCGTATCGCCCGGCAAGCCGCACGGCTTGCGTGCCCTTGCCGGAACCAGGCGGACCGATCAACACCATGTTCAGTCGCATTGATAATTGGTGATGTCCGATCGGTGACCATGCCGCAGATACGCTGTCCGGCCATCACGCCAATTCGGCGGGAACTCATCCCTGCCCGCTCGCGCGGCTGCCGCAAAATGACGGCCAGCAAGCATACCCGAGGACGAATTACGGACCCATGGTGCGGTCCGCCATCCGTCAGTTATGCTGGGAAGCCGACCGTTACGATGATGTCCCGCTCCCGCACTTTGCCTCCGGCTGCGCCCGCGTTCAATACCGCCGACAGCCGGTCGACGACGCACACCGCGACATCGGACCGCGCGTCCGCCACGCGGACGACCCAGCTGCTGCGCTCCGGCCAAATCATCGAAAGTCCCGAGACGGCCTTCCGGTACGCGATCGACCGGCTGCTCGGCGAAGGCGGGTTCGGTCAAGTGTACCTCGCCAACCGCCTCGGACGATCGCGCGACGTTCCGGAAGTGCTGTGTATCAAGGTCAGCACCCGTATCGACGGCTGGCTGCGTGAGGCCTACTTCGGGCAGTTGCTCGACGGCCACCCGCGCGCCATCCGAGTGTTCGACGCTTTTCCGCTGCTCCATCGCGGGGGCGGCGTCCTCTATTGTCTCGCCATCGAATACGCACGCCACGGCGACCTGAGCGCGCATCTCGCGTCGCGGATCCGGCGGCTGGCCCGAACGCACGACCCGGCGCGAGATCGCGGGCATCCTCGAAGTGCTCGGCAAGCTGCACCGCGGCCAGTTGCTGCATCGCGATCTCACGCCGCTCAACGTCTTCGTTTGCGATGCGGCCCAGCTCAAGCTCGGCGACTTCGGCATCGTCCAGCAGCAAAGCGATCGCCGTGGCATCACCGCGCGGACGATGAACGCGCTCACCGCGCCGAGCGACATCCTCGCCGGCGCCGCGCCCAAGTGGCAGGCGCGAGACGACGTGTACCAGGTCGGCCAGCTGATCGGCATGCTGATCAAGGGCGACGCCGGAACGCGCATCCGGACGCCGGATGTGCGGCGCCTGCCGTGCAGCGATCACCTCAAGGAAATCGTGCATCGCTGCCTCGGCGAGCGCCGCAAGCGCTACGAGAGCGCCACCGAGCTGATCGATGCGCTGCGCAACCCGCCGCCGGCCCTCACGACCGGCGTGCTGCGGACGCTGAAAGGCGCGCACATCACGTTCACCGGCACCTTGAGCAAGCCTCGGCGCGAGGCCATTCGCGCCGCACGGCGCGCCGGCGCCCTCGTCCACAGCGGGCCGTCGGCAAAAACGACAGTCATCGTCCGCGGCAAGCCCAACGTGCTCCAGGCGGCGGGCCGCGACGCCGGCCTCAAGCTGATGGAGATCAAGCGCCTGCGCGAAAAGGGCCACAAGGTGACGGTGCTCAGCGACGCGCAGTTCTGGCGACTCGCCGCCAAGCGATGAACCGGCGATGCGGGTCCTCCTCGTCGAAGACGACGCGACGATTGCCGATTTCGTGCAGAAGGGCCTGGCCGAGTCCGGCTTCGTCGTCGATGTCGCCGCGGACGGCAATCGCGGATTCGACATGGCGTCGAGCCATTCATACGACGCCGCGATTGTCGACGTCATGCTGCCGGCACTCGACGGCCTGACGCTCATCGATCGCCTGCGAGCGCGCGGCGTACGAACGCCGGTGCTCATCCTCAGCGCGAAGCGCACAGTCGACGACCGCGTGCGCGGCCTGCAGGCGGGCGGCGACGATTATCTGACCAAACCGTTCGCGTTCGCAGAGCTCCTCGCGCGCGTCCAGGCGCTCATCCGGCGCGCCACGGGGTCGACCGAGCCGACGCGCCTCACCGTCGGCGATCTCTCGATCGATTTGCTGACGCGCCGCACCGAGCGCGCCGGCCGCACGCTCGATCTCCGGCCGCGCGAGTTCACCCTGCTCGAGTACCTGATGCGCAATCCCGGCCGTGTCATCTCGAAGACGATGATCCTCTCGCAGGTGTGGGGCTACAACTTCAATCCCGGCACCAACGTCGTCGACGTGCTGGTGTCGCGGCTGCGCGAAAAGGTCGATAAGGACTTCGAGCCGAAGCTGCTGCATACCGTGCGCGGCGTCGGGTATGTGCTCAGGACGGACGGGTGAGATTCGGTTGCTCGGTTGCTCGGTTGCTCGGTTGCTCGGTTGCTCGGAGCTCGATGCTCCGAACTAGACTCGAACTACCGAACTACCGTTACCGAACTACCGAACTACCGAACTACCGAACTACCGAACTACCGAACTACCGAACTACCGAGCTACCGAGCCCCGCGTCTAAATAACAGTGACTGATCCCATCGTCACCGTCCCGCCGTCCGGCCGATTCGGCCTGCGTCTCGCGTTCTGGTACGCGGCGGTGTTTGTCGCCAGCTCGCTGGCGATCGTCCTGCTGACCTACACGCTGCTCGCCTCGTCACTCGCCGAGCGCGATCGCCAGATCGTTCAGTCGACACTGCGTGAATACTCGAGCGCTACGCCGAGGGCGGGCTGCCGGCGCTCGCGCGCGCCGTCGACATCGAGCAGCGCTCGGGCCGCCACGAGCGCCTCTTCGTGCGCGTCGTCCGCGCCGGAACCGAGACGCTCTTCGTGACGCATGCCGCCGGAGTGGAGCGACTTCGACATCGGCAGCCTCGCGGGGCGGAGCGGGCCCTGGGAGCAGGCGCCGTCAGGGTCGCGCAACGCGCGGCTTGAAGTCGCGTCGGCGCGGCTCCTCGACGGCACGCTGCTGCAGGTAGGCAAGAGCACGGAGAGCCGCGAGGAGCTCCTCTCCGGCTTCCGCTACATCGTCGCGCTGGTTTCCATCGCAATCGTGCTGGTCGGGCTCGCCGGCGGCATCCTCGTGACGCGGCGCATGCTGCGAGCCGATTCATCGCCTCATCGCCGCCGTGACGGCATCACCGCGACCGGCAATACGGAAACGCGGGTGCCGGTGGGCGACGATCGCGACGCCATGGATCAGCTGAGCGTCCTCTTCAACCAGATGCTCGATCGCATCAGCACGCTCATCGCCGGCATGGGCAGCGCCCTCGACAACGTCGCTCACGATCTGCGGACGCCGATGACGCGCCTGCGCGGCGTCGCGGAACGCGCGCTGGCGAGCGGGGACGCGAACGCGCAGCGCGAGGCGCTGTCGACATCGCTCGAGGAATCGGAACGCATCCTCGCGATGCTCGACACCCTGATGGACATCTCGGAAGCCGAAACCGGAACCATGCGGCTCGTGCTCGCGGAAGTGGACCTGCCGACACTCGTCGGCGAAGTCGTGAGCGTCTACGAGGACGTGGCGGAAGACAAAGAGCTGAAGGTGCGGACCGAAATCGAACCCGATCTGCGCGTCACCGGCGGACCGCGATCGCCTGCGCCAGGTGCTCGCCAACCTTCTCGACAACGCCATCAAGTACACGCCGCGCGGGCGGAGAGATTTCGATTCGCGGCAGAGCCGAGGACACCACGGTGGTGCTCGATGTCGCCGATACCGGCGCGGGCATCTCGCCGCACGATCTTTCCCGCATCTGGGAGCGCCTGTACCGCGGCGACCAGAGCCGAGCCGAACGCGGCCTCGGCCTCGGCCTCAGCCTGGTCAAGGCGATCGTCCTGGCCCACGGCGGCACGGTCGACGTCACGACGCAGCCCGGCGTCGGGTCGACGTTCACGATTCGCCTGCTCCGCCTCCGCTGAAGCTCCTGAACCTTGAACGCCGAAGGCTCCATTACACCGTTGTAATGCTCCGGTAACGGCCCGGCAATCGTCCGGATCGTCTTAATGTGTGACCGAACCTCGTGGCACACAGCAGAGGCGGCTCGGTGAATGAACAGAGAAGGAGCTCAGACACCATGAAGAACCTTTCCCCAGGCCGTCTGCTGACCCGTGCAGGCACAGGCGCGGCTGCTGATCGCACTCGTCGCAGTTACCGGATATAGCGTCGGACAGACTCAGTCGCAGCAGGGCCCTCGTCGCCGCCGCGACGCGCGTCGACCTCGCCAACCGCGGCGCCAATCGATCCTCGACCCGGCGTCTTCGTACGCCAGCGTCGTGCAGAACGTCGCTCCGGCGGTCGTCACCGTTCGCGTCGAGAAGAAGGCGCAAATCGTCCCGACGCAGATGCCGGGCCTGCCCGACGATCCGATGTTCCGCGAGTTCTTCGGACGCCGCTTCCAGGCACCGCAGCAGCGCACGCCGCGGCAAGCCGGGCTCGGCTCGGGCGTCATCACCACGCCCGATGGCTACATCCTGACCAACAACCACGTGATCGAAGGCGCGGATCGCGTCCGCGTCGAGCTCACGGACAAGCGCACGTTCGACGCCAAAGTCGTCGGCACCGACCCGGCGAGCGACCTTGCGGTGTTGAAGGTTGACGCGCAGAACCTGCACACCCTCCCCATCGGCGACTCGAACAAGGTCAACGTCGGCGACGTCGTGCTGGCGGTCGGCAACCCGCTCGGCGTCGGCCAGACCGTGACGATGGGCATCATCAGCGCGAAGGGACGAGCGACCGGCGTCGGCGACGGCAGCTACGAGGACTTCCTCCAGACCGACGCCGCCATCAACCAGGGCAACTCGGGCGGCGCGCTCGTGAACCTGAACGGCGAGCTCGTCGGCATCAACTCGCAGATCCTGACGCCGACCGGCGGCAACATCGGCCTCGGCTTCGCCATCCCGTCGAACATGGCGCGCCAGGTGATGGATCAGCTCAAGGCGAACGGCAAGGTCAGCCGCAGCAAGCTTGGCGTGACGATCCAGAATCTGACGGCGGATCTCGCGGCGAGCATGAAGCTGCCGGACGCGAATGGCGCGCTCGTCAGCAACGTCGAGCCGGACAGCGCCGCGGCGCGCGCCGGACTGCGGCAGGGTGACGTCATCATCGCCGTTGATGGCGAGAAGCTCGCCGACAACAACGCGCTGCGCAACCGTATCGCGGCGACGAAGCCCGGATCGAAGGTCGCGGTCGAGGTCCTGCGCGACGGCAAAACGCAGACGCTGCATGCCACGCTCGACGCCCAGGCCGGACAAGTCGGCGCGCGCCGCCGGTGCGGAGAACGGCGAGGGCGAAGGTCTCGGGATGGCAGTCCAGCCGCTGACGCCTGAGGTCGCGCGCGAGCTCCAGCTCACTGGCAAGCGCGAAGGGCTGGTCATTCGCGAGCTCGATCCAGACGGCGCGGCAGCCGCTGCCGGACTGCAGCCTGGAGACGTGATCGTCCAGGTGAATGGCAAGGCGGTGACTTCCGCCGCCGATCTCAAGGCAGCGGTGAGCCAGTCGGTGGATCGCCCGGCGCTGCTGCTCGTCGCGCGCAGGGGCGGCGACGTGTTCGTGACTCTCAGGCGTTCCTAACGGGCGTCGTTCACAGTTCAGCGTTCACGGTTCAAGGTTCGGGGTTCAACGTGACACCCTGCACCGCGAACCCTGAACGCTGAATCCCTGAACCCTGAACGACTCAGTCACTACTTCACCCCCTGCAAGACAATGACGGCGATCCGGCCGTCGGTCGTCATCGGGTCCTCCGTCGCGTTCATGACGCGCGCAGGAACGTCGCGGCGTTCCGCGAGGGTATAGCGTGCGATCGCGCCCGCGAATCGCAAGTCGTCCACGATCTTCTGCCGCTCGATATCGATGTCGGTTTCGACGCGATGGGTGAACGTCCGTTCCTGGCGCACGAACTTGACGCCGATGTCGTGCGTCGCGCTCGCGATCCATACCGGGACGCCTTGATGCGCCTCGGCCAGCCGCCAGATACGTACGTGGTGCCGTCGATCGAAGGTGTTCGTCTGCTTCTGGAAGACACGATCGGGCGGGCGGCCGCCGATCGTCTCGAGCGACACCGGCCCAAGGGTGTAGCCCCGGTCCTCGGCAACGGCAAGCACGGTGCGAGCATCGGCGCGCAAGCTGAGCGCGACAGCCGACGTCCATCCCGCGGCTTCGAACGCTCGCGGACAATTCCTCGTCGCCGCCGTTGAAGGCGAAATTGACGACGTCTGCAGGCCGTGGCGGGCGCCCGGCCGCGGTCCTGGTGGGTTGCGCCACCGCCAGCGCGAGCAAGGACTTGTCGGGACTCGGCTCTACCCGTGCGTCTCCAACCGGAACGTCGGGCGTGGCCGTCACCGTCTCGACGGTGATGTCGGTGCCAGCGGAATAAGAGATCTCCGGCCGTTCGAGCTCGCGAATGCGGAAGGCCACGCGTTCGAGGTCGTAGAGCTCCGGAGCGACGGCGGCGAGCGACACTGAATCCTCAGCGCTCGTCGGGGCCTCGCGCGGCGGCGCGATGCCGAGGATCTTTCCCGTCGCATCGATCGTGTCTCGCGCGTTGTCGACGGCTACGAGCCGCGTCGCAATAGGAATCGTACGACCGCCCGGCGCCAGAAGTTCCTGGAACTCGATCCACAGGAGCGCCTGCGGCGCCGCCCAGGAGAAGGCGGCGACGTGCCGGACGGCGCCGCGCACGACTGTCCCGCGCGGGAGCACTCCACCTGCAAGCGGCACGTCGACGGTCACGACGGCGCCAACGGCGTCACCAACGCGCGCGTTGGCCGACGACACACTCGACGTCAATCGCAGCTGAAGTCGCGAACCTGAAGGAAGCATCGCGGGCATCCACACGCCGACGGCCGCGGCAAGAGCCGCCGCTGCCACACACCCGCGGACGGCCGCCGCCAGCATCAGCCTTGGAACGTTTTCAGCCGCCCGCTGTCGATGAGGCCGGCAAACGCCTCCACGAGATCGGCACGCCGCCAGCCGCGGGCGACCTGATCGCGAAGGATGGCGATCGATTCCTGTGCGGAGTGCGGTCCCTGATACGGGCGCCGGGTGGTGACGGCGTCGTAGACGTCGACGACTCCCATGATCTGCGCGACAAGCGGGATCGCATCGCCGACGAGGCCATCCGGGTAACCGGAGCCGTCATAGCGTTCGTGATGATGACGGATGATCGGCCGCACCGCTTCGAGCGACCGGAGGTTACCGCAGAGCGAGTCGCCCACCGTCGTGTGCGACTTCATCAACTCGAACTCGTCC
>CAWHNN010000008.1:0-38199 GCA_963830815.1 uncultured Acidobacteriota bacterium
TACTGTTGGTCGCCTTGACTCATCGTATTGCTGGGCAGCGATGTCGAAGGTTGGGTCCGCAAAGAGTTTCACTACGGACTCGAGAGCGCCGGGAGCCCCCTGCGCCTGGCCGTAGCCGACTCACCGCACCGGCACACCGTAGCGCAAGGGCTCCAGCAGAAGATGTTCGAAGCCGAGGTCATGCTTCGCCGAGCGCTCAAGGCCCGGTTTTCAGAGGATGCCGACGGTCGAATCGGGGCCATCCGAGCGGCCGACGTCCATGAATTCCGCAGGAAAGCTGCGGGCTAGAGCTTCCGGACCTTTCTAAGATTCAAGAACGGATCGGCGGCGACCCGAATCTGCTGCCATCGCCCGCCTGTTGACGCGCGTGGCTGTGTGCAACGCCACGCTCAAGCGCTCCGCAAGCTCGCCAAACGCCTGAGCACGACTGTCGCAGCTGTTCATTTTCAATGCGCAGCCGCATTAGCTCGTCTTCGTAACGCTTCAACTTGATACTTCCAGCGCCGCCATTGTCATCGACCTCATGTGTCCGACTTCACCCTGCAGAAACGCTCTGCAGTTGAAATTCGAACTGCCGTGTTCTTCTGGAGACTCATGAGGCAATCTGAACCACATCGACTAAGGAGTTGAATACAAAAGGCTTAGCTATATTGAGCTCGCCCGAATGTCGCTCGAAGTGCGCAAATATGTGCCGAAACGTTACAAGTAAATTGCGGCCACACCTCGCCACGGTGAATTCATTGGTAAAAGTGCCAATACTGGCGTTGAGCCGTTTTGGAACACCATTCCTGTTTTGGAACACTTCGTGTGCAGGAAGCGCCCACCAAATTGGCTACGGGCGTCAGATATTTTCTTTCAGCCGTCGAAGGGCGCGCCGCTCTCGCTTGTCTGGAGCGCCAGCGTCCCTGCGGAGGACGAAGGGGCCGGTGAGTTTCGCCATCTTCCGCGCCTCGATTTCCTCCGGCGATGGCGGCGGAGTCAAATCTTCGTAAAGCTCGCGGGCCTCGCTCTTGGGCAGTGCTTCCCGGCAAGACCCCGGACGACGATTCGTTGACGCCGACCGAGCGGCCGGCTGACGAGGATCTCGTCGCCGACTCTAATCTCGCGGTGAGGCTTGGCGGTCTGACCGTTGACGTCGATCTTGCCGTTCTTGCAGGCCTTCTGCGCTTCGGACCTGGTCTTGAACAGGCAGGCGATGTCCAACCAGAGGTCGAGCCGAATGGAAGCTGGGTCGGTAGTGGCTTGTTCCTTCACGGCGCCCAGCCTTGCCGCTCAGTCCGTCCCCGATTCTGGCAGATTCACCTTCACGAGGATCCGGTAGCGCACGGGACGCCCGTTTCTGGTCGCTGGACGATAGCGCCACGCCTTCGCCGGGCTGACGATCATCCGCTCGTGATGGCGATTGAGGGGCGTGTGCAAACGTACGTTCTCGACCGTTCCATCGCGTCCGATGATCATCTCGAGAGTCCCGACGCGATTCGGCGGGACGCCGATCGGGCCCGTCTGTGGCATCTGCCGCGTCAGCGGCTGCGGCGGAATTACATCGGTGTCCGACCTCGTTGTAGACGATCTGGTCCTGAACGGCGACGGCGGCCGTCGCTCGCTCGATCAGATCGACGAGCTGCTCGCGGAGCTGCGACGGCACGTCGGCGATCCGGCGGTCGACGATGGCGAGGCCGACGCGGGCGAGCGACAGCGCACGTTCGCCGTCACCCGCTGCCAGGGCAGTCATCGAGTCTGACATATTGGCGTTGCGCGATGAACGGCAGCGCATTCGTTGGCTCGACCGAAAGGCGCTCGAGTCCCTCGGGAGTCAGGTCGCTGCTTCTCGGCTCATAGAGGGATTGGACATCACGAGGCCATCGAAGGCCATCGAAGCAGCGCTGACGCGGCCCTGATCGCGGAGGGCGGCCGCCTGTCGGTCGAGCTCTTTGAGCTTGGATGGTGCAGGCTCGATCCTTGGCATCACTTCCAGCGTCGCCGTGGGCTTTTCTCGCGCGCGGAATGGCCGCGGTGGTTCGATCGGACCGATACGGCTCTCGAGCGGCGTTACGACAACGACACCACGAGGCTCATCAGATGCGCGTGACCGTCGATCGGGCGCACCGACGGAACGGGACGCGTCATCGGCGCGGCGGGACTCGTCGAGACGGGAGGAGCCACTTCGCTCCGCCGTTGAACCACTCGTCGGTTCCACGGGCACATCAATTGGAGCGACGGGCTGGCGGCTTCGACGGTCTCTGGCTCCCTGGAAAGAGAACCAGTGGACGCGTCCAGAGCAGGAGCGCGATCGCAGCGATGGCCGCGAAGATAGCGCCGACATGGGTTGCGTGCTCGGCGAAGATGGCACCAGAGCGCCGTGGTCGCTTCTTGCGGCCAGCGGCACTGCGCGCCGGCAGGATCGAGCGTACCGATGGAGGCCGCGGATTGACGTCCGCATCCGAGCTCGGCGGCTTTGGCGGTGCCGCGATGGCTCGCAGCAACGCCAGGCCCGCCGGACCAGGTTCATCCAGCTTGTTGATCTGCGCCAGGGCCCGATCGACGTCCTCGATCGATTCGAAAATCGGCAGCTCGAACGTCGCTTGCGAGAGCAGCAGGCGCAGTTCGGGCGGCGCTTCCTTCCCCATCGAGCATCGACCGCAGCAGGCGGCCGACCTGAATGACCAGCGGATCGCTGCTGGTCTGCCCCGACAGCAGTTGGACTTCACCCTTGTCGCTGATTTGAATGGTGCGCGGGTCGAGCAGGATCGGCGAGTTCGGCGAATTGTGCTTTCAGATAGAGGCAGATCTGCTGGATCACAGCCACGGCTTCGCGCCACTCGAGACCGCCGCTGCGCTCGATGAGGTCGACAAGCGTGACGGGGCCGGCCGAGTGAGGACAGCGCAACGGCCGGCTGGCTCTGAGGCCGAATCGGGAACTCGGTGACCGTCGCCGGGCCAACGTGCTGGTCTCTAACCGGCCGGCTGCTCGTCAGGCGATGCTCGCCTGACGCGGGTGCTGCCGATCGCTCATGCGCCGTCCCCCCGGCTGATCCTGCGGCGCGGGAGGTCCAGCTTCCGCAGCACTGCTCGAGAGACCGTTCGGCTCTTCACGGCTGTGCGCGTTGGCAGCCGATATCCGGGCGTGACTCGGAGGAGCCGGCATCGAGGCGAGCTCGGATTCGGAGGGAAACTCCGATTCCGAAAAAAACGCCGCCAATTCCGGCGTGTCCATGTTGACGATTTTCGGCGATTCCTCGGACATAGTGACGATACCGTCGTTGCCGTCGATTCCTCGCCAGCGGGTTGACCGCCGGCGTAGCGAAGTCCCAGCCTTACTTTTCCGGGCGAAGTATCCGCTCCGGCTGCGAATCACATGGTTCGCAGACCGGGACTTGATCTCTACGTTCCGCCACGACCCGTCCCGCGCGATGTGCGTCGAGGTGTAGCCGAGCACGTAGCGGCGCCGCAGGTTCTCGATCGTCCTCGCGAACTGCGCGTGCAGCTCTGACGCGTCGGACGGAAAGTGCGCAAGCCCTCCCGAGATGTCTGCGAGCCGCTCGAGGCCGGCGCGATCGAGATTGGTGCCGAGCCCGATCGGCAGGACGGTGGCGTCGACTTCCCTGGCCATCTCGAGCACTTCCGCCAGCGTCTGGCGGCTGCCAGGTGCGGTGCCCGCGTTGTTCTCGTCGCGGCCGTCGGTCATGACGACCACCGCCCGACGGCCCTCGACGGTCTTCAGCGTCGCGAACGCGTCGCCAGCGCATCGTAGAGCGCCGTGCCGCCAGACAGGCTTGTAGCCGTCGATGGCCTCGAGGCTGGTCTGGCGGTTGGTGCCGAGATCGTGCGCGACGAGCACGCCGTCGGAGAAGAACAGCAGCGACAGTTTGTCCTCCGGGCGCAGCGCCTCCACGAACGTCCGCGCCGCGGCCATGAACGCGTCGGCCGTCTTCCGCATGCTGCCGCTGGCATCGAGCGCGAGGACGATCGAGACCGGGGTGCGTCGCTTCGTGGAACGTGTCGACCTTCTGATCGACGCCGTCCTCGGACACGACGAGATCATCCGGCGCCGATCTCGACGTATTGTCCGGTGAGATCGGTGACCGTGAACTCGAGCGTCGGGCGGATCGGCGGCGGCTTGGGCGCTCGATAGCCGGCGCGCGTCCGCACGAAGTATTGCTGCTCGATGGCGTCGCCAGGTCGACGGCGCGCCAGCTGCCGTCACGCGCGATGTTCGTCGGCGTGTAGGTGACCAGGTAGCGGTTCTGCGCGTCGGCCGCGAGCTGATCGTAGACGCCGGCGAGCTCTTCGGGCCGGGGCGGAAAGAAGACGCGGCCGCCGGTCTCGTTGGCCAGCCGCTTCAGCTCGCGCTCGCCCTTGAGCGAGATGCCGGCAATGCCGCCGATGCCGACGACGTAAATCGTGAGCCCGGCACTTTTCACCGCGGCGAGGGCCTGCTCGAATGACGCGTGGCTGTGCTCGTCGTATCCGTCGCTGATCAGAATGACCGAGCGGCGGTCTTCGGCTCTGCGGCAGGCGTCCGCTGAGCTCGATCAGCGAATCGAGGATGGCCGTGCCGCCGGCCGGCTCGATGTGCTGGATGGCCTCGATGATCGTTCGGCGATCGCCGGTGGGGCCGGTCAGCGCCTGCAGCCGCTTGGCGAACGGCGCGACGACCACGCTGTCGCGCGGCCGGAGAAACGCGGTCAGCGCGGCCGGCCGCTTCCTTCACGAAATCGAAGCGGCGCGACATGCTCTGGCTGCTGTCGATGAGCAGCGCGAACGTCGCCGCGACGCGCTCGTGGCTGACGAGATCGATCGCCTGCGCGACGCCGTCCTCCTGGACGGCGAAATTGGTCGAGCGTCAGACCGCTCGACGAAGCGGCCTTTGCGGTCGTAGACGCCGGCCTCGAGCAGGACGCTCGCGACCTCGGAGATTTCGGTGATCTCGAATGCCTCGAGCACGACCTTGTCGCGGCCCTTGTGGCCGTCGCTGTCCTCGACCTCGACGGCCAGCTCGCGCCGCTCGAACGGGTTTTCGTCCATCCACTCCACCGCATACGGCGGCCCATCGTCATCGGTCTTGAACAGCGTGCCGTCGACGTAGAAGCGCACCGGGCCGAGCGTGGCTCCGCGGGCTGCTGGATCTGCGCGACGATCCGAACGGTGCCGACGCCGCCGGTGCGTCCGAGAGGTGACGTGATGCGGACGGACAGATCCGTGATGTCAGCGGGCGCGAGCCGCCGTCGAAGCAATGCGCCTGTCGCGAGCAATGACCGCGCCGGACACAGGAGCGCGATGCCGAACTGCCAGGACGTGCGACGATCATAAGTAACCGGTCAACACCTCACCGAGTCGACAGAGGTTCGTGCGCGCGAAGGACGCGCCGGGATCGAGCGCAAGCGCCGTTTCGAACTCGCGCTGGCCTGCTTCGGTCGAGACCGGCGGCCGCCAGGAGCGTGCCGCGCGTGTTGTGCGCGGCCGCGGAACGAGGCGCGTAGATAGACGGCCCGCGCGCTGTCGCCCATGCCGAGCTCCGGGAACCCCCAGTCCCGCCAGATGCGCGCCCGTGCGTCGTAGGCCGCGGCGTCCCGCGGGTCGATCCGCGTGGCGGCGCTCAAGTGGTCGAACGCGGTATCGAGAATCCCCAGGCGGCGGATACTCGTCGGCGACGGCTCTGTGCTGTCCGGCCGTCGGGAGCACGGCCAAGCTGCAACAGCGCGGCCGCGAGCGTCGGTCCTGCGATTCGATCGTGGCGCCAAGCGTCTGGGTTCGATTCGCAGGCTGGACGGGCAGTCGCGGCCGCGCACGGCCGGCGCACGCCTGGCCGCGCACGTCAAGGCGAGGACGACAGCGAAGGCACGCCCCGATGCAGCATCAGTCCGATCGCGCTGACCGTCCGCGCTTATTCTTCGCTGCGGAGCCGGCGCGCGCCGCCGCACCGTGTACGCAACGATCAGACGCGAAAATCACGCGAGCAGGACGATTGTTGTGGTGTCCACCGTGCTTTCTCCTTGGAAAGGATCCTGCCGACTGACGTGACTCTTTACGTGAGCGCGCGCAGGATCCGGATGACGACTGGACCGAGACAGACGACGTAAAGCGCGGGAACCAGACACAGCGCGAGCGGAAACACGAGCTTGACGCCGACCTTGGCGGCGCGCTCTTCGGCCCGCTGCCGCCGCTTGGTGCGCGACGTCGCGGCGTGCGTGCTGCAGCGCCTGCGCGATGCTCGTGCCGAAGCGGTCGGTCTGGGTCAGCATCGTGACGAGCGCGCGCACGTCCTCGACCTGCGTGCGTTTGGCGAGTCCCTGGAAGGCTTCGAGCCGCGGTTTGCCGGCCCGGATCTCGTTGGTCACCATTCGCAGCTCGCGCGCCAGCGCCGGCAGCGCGAGCTCGAGCTCTTCGCTCGCGCGCATGATCGCCTGGTCGAGGCTCGATCCGGCCTCGACGCAGACGACGATCAGATCGATCGCGTCCGGCAGGCCGTTCTGAATCGCCTTCTGATGGCGCCGCGTCGCGCGCGTCAGGATGAAGTCTGGAAGGATATAGCCGACCACGGCGGCGACGAGCGCCAGCAGCCAGCCGCTGCGTGCCCATCAGCGCCAGCGGCAGCAGCCCGAACACGATCGGCGAGGACCATCTCGGCCAGCGCGTAATAGCCGGCGGCGTCCGGATCCGTCCAGCCGGCGAGCTCCATGCCGGCGCTGCAGCCGCGACGCGCTGGTCGACGCCCCTTGCGGCGCCTTCGACAGTTGCTTGCGCGCTTGTCGCGGCCGGCCGGAGAAACAGCGAGAGCTGATCGAACGAGGCCCGACCAGCGAAGCGCTGCCGTAGCCCAACGGTCGGCTGCAGGCGCCGCCGCACCGGCGACGTCCGCGCCAGCGCCATCGACGCCAGTGAGCCGACGGCCAAGGCGACCGAGATGAAGACGGCGGCGAGCGGGAGCGCGAGATCGAGAGTCATGGTCGTCCCTGCTCAGAACTCGACGTTGACGATGCGGCGGATGGCCAGCGTGCCGATCACTTGCAGCACCAGCGCGACGACGATCATCCGCACGCCGAGCGGGTCGTTGACGAACGTGTTCATGTGCTCAGGCGCGACGAGCATCATGCATGCAGAAGAGCGCAGGAGGCATCATCGACAGCACCCAGCCGGTGATGCGTCCGTGCGCGCTCGTGACGCGAACCTGCCGTTTGACCCGCGAGCGCTCGCGGATCAGGTCGGAGAGGTTGTCGAGCACTTCCGCCAGGTTGCCGCCAGCTTCGCGCTGCGTCAGCACTGCGGTGACGAAGAAGCGCGCGTCGAGCAGCGGCACGCGCGCGCGAACGCCTTCAAGGCGTCCGGCAGCGGCATGCCGAAGTTCTGCTGGTCGTAGAGCAGCCGGAACTCCGCGCCCAGTCGGATCGGCGACTTCGTCGCTGACCATCGAGACGCCCGAGCGTGAACGCGTGGCCGGCGCGCAGCGAGCTGGCGATGAGGTCGATCGCCTGCGGAAACTGATCTTCGAACAGGCGCGTGCGCCGCATCGCGGCGTAACGCACGAGCAGGTAGGGCACCGTGCCCGCGGCGAGCGCGACCACCGCCGCGACCCAGTTGAACCCGGTGATCGAGACGGACCAGCACGAAGGCCAGCGACGCCGCGAAGACTGCTCGCCAGCACGACGAGGCCGATCGTGACCGACAGTCCCGATTCGTCGACTGTCCGGCGCAGCGGCTCCACGAGCCGCCCGGACCGACCGAGCAGCGCGTCGAGACCCTTGAGCGCGCTCAGGGGTGCCGCGCGTCGCGTCAGACCACCGGCGCGAGCGCTCTCCGGCACGGCTCCGGCGCTGAGACGCTTGCGCAGCTTGCGCGCCGATCTGTCCTCGGGAACGACGACGAACGCCCAGTACGCGCCCAGGACAATCGCCAGGCACAGACCGAAGGTTGCTGCACGACCATGTGACCCGCTCGATCGCTCAGGCGGCTCTTCAAGCCACCAGCGTCACGTGCTCGAACATGTCGACCGGCAGCTGCACGCCGAACGACAGCAGGCGCTCGGTGCAGCGGGGCCGGATCCCGGTCGCGCGGAATCGGCCGCAGACCTTGCCGTCGCGCCGCAAGCCGGTGCGATCGAAGACGAAGATGTCCTGCGTGCTGATCATCTCGCCCTCCATCCCGGTGACCTCGGTGATGGCCGTGACTTTTCGCGTGCCGTCCGACAGACGCGTCACCTGGATGACCAGGTTGACCGCCGACGCGATCTGCTGGCGCACCGCGCGCTCCGGCAGATTCAGGTTGGCCATCGCCACCATCGTGTCCAGGCGGTAGAGCGCGTCGCGCGGGCTGTTGGCGTGGATGGTCGTCAGGCCGCCGTCGTGACCGGTGTTCATCGCCTGGAGCATGTCGAGCGCTTCGTCGCTGCGGACCTCGCCGACGATGATGCGGTCGGGGCGCATACGCAGGGCGTTGACCACGAGGTCGCGCTGGCGCACGGCGCCCTTGCCCTCGATGTTCGGCGGCCGCGTTTCGAGCCGGACGACGTGCCGCTGCCGCATCATCAATTCGGCGGCGTCCTCGATCGTCACGACGCGCTCGAGGTTCGAGATGAAGCTCGAGAGCACGTTGAGCAGCGTCGTCTTGCCGGCGCCGGTGCCGCCCGACACGATGATGTTCAGGCGGCAGGCGACCGCCGCGCGCAGGAAATCCAGCATCGGCTGGGTCATCGTTTCGCGCTCGACCATGTCTTCGGCGCCGACGCGGCCGGTGCGGAAACGCCGGATCGAGAGCGACGGCCCGTCGATCGCGAGCGGCGGGATGATCGCGTTGACGCGCGAGCCGTCCCGCAGCCTGCGCGTCGACCATCGGGCTCGACTCGTCGATGCGGCGGCCGACGGTGCTGACGATGCGCTCGATGATCTGCATCAGGTGCCGGTCGTCGCGGAAGACGATGTCGGTCAGCTCGAGCCGGCCATCGCGCTCGACGTAGACCTGATCGAAGCGGTTGACGAGGATGTCCGAGATGTTCGGATCGCGCAGCAGCGCTTCGAGCGGGCCCAGGCCGAAGAGCTCGTTGAGCACGTCGACGACGAGCGTCTCGCGCTCGGTGAGGCTGAGCGGCGTCGTCTCGTTGCTGCGCTCGATGATCTCGAGGATGATGCGGCGAATTTCCGGCTCGGCCTCCTTCTGCCCCATCTGCGTCAGCCGCTCGAGGTTCAGGCGGTTCAGCAGGTCGTTGTGGATCTTGGCCTTGAGCTCCTGATAACTCCGTTGCCGCGGGTCGGTCGCGGGGTTGCTGATCGGAACGACGGAATTCATACGCGACTGCTCCTGCTTGCGCATTCCAAGCGCGTTTCCTTGCAGCGATCTCGTGCTTCACCCTCGGTCCTGCACGACCAGC
The DNA here is from genome assembly GCA_963830815.1 of uncultured Acidobacteriota bacterium. GTDB lineage: Bacteria > Acidobacteriota > Vicinamibacteria > Vicinamibacterales > 2-12-FULL-66-21 > DATBJJ01. Next base: position 9,362 of record CAWHNN010000008.1, read on the forward strand.
TTGTCTCGTCGTCGCCCCGTCAGGCGGCCGAGGAGGCCCGGACTGCCGTTCGCTCGGCGCGGGTCGTCGACCGTCGCCGGCAGGCTGCGCGCGAAACCGGTCAACGCAGCGGCGAGCTTGTTGTGGTTGTCGAGCACGACAGGCCGGCCGGTATTCAGCGCCTCGAGCGCGATGCGGTAGTTGCTCGGAAACGTGTGGGCGACCGGCGTGCCGAGCACGCGCTCGACGTCGCCCTGCCCGATCTCCGCTTCGCAGGTCGAAGCGGCTGACGACGACCGGCAGGCGATCTTTGCCGTAGCGCTGCCGCAGCGCCGCCGACAGCCGCGTCGCGGCCCGCACGGTCGCCAGCTCCTGGTTGGCGACGATCACGATGCGCGACGACGGCTCGAGCGCCTCGATCATCACGTCGGTCCGCGGCACGTCGAGCACGACATAGCGGTAGTGGCGCGCCGCGGATTCGATCAGCGTTCGCACGCTGGTCGAATCAACCGGCGTCGCGCTCGCGCGATCGGACGACGCGAGCAGCGACAGCCCGGCCCGCGCGTGGCCGACGAGCCCGCCGAGAAACGCCTTGTCCAGCCGGTGCACGTTCTCGAGCGCGTCGATGACCGAGAACCGCGGTTCCGTGCCGAGGTAGACCGCCGCGTCGCCGTAGGCGAGGTGCAGGTCGATGAGCAGCGTCGAGCCGCTGGCCGAGCTGCGCCAGCGCCGTCGCGACGTTGGTGGCCACAGTCGTCGTGCCGACGCCGCCCTTGGCGCCGAGGAACGCGAAGACTTCGCCGCTCGTGCTCGGCGCACTGCGCCGCCGTCACCCGCGGCGACCGCGGCGTGAGCTCCGGCGCCGTGACCGGTGCGGTGAGGAACTCGGTGACGCCGGCGCGCATGGCCTCGAGCATCAGCGCCGGTTCGAGCGCGGCCGCGACGATCACCACGCCGGTGGTCGGATGCTGACGGCGGAGCATGCCGACGGTCGGCGGCAGCGACGGGCCGGTCGCGCATGTCCAGGATGACGAGCGCGGGCTGCAGCGCGCCGGGCTGCGCGAGGGTGCGCCAGCTCTTCGACCTTGCTGACGGTGACGCGCAGCCCGCACGTCTGCATCAGCTCTTCGAGCTGCCGGTCCCGGGATCCGGCGAGCGTTGCGGTCAGTGTGGTTGCCACGGTCACCTAATCAAATGGGGTCGACACGAGCCATGAGCGCGTCGTCGACAAGGCTGGGCGCGGTCGAGGACGTCATGCCCGGATACTTGCAGAAATGCCGTGCGGGCCGTACGGGCCGGCCGGGTCCAGTGCGATGAAAAACCCGACGATGTTCGTGACCGGTGATGCACGGACGTTGGTCGGGCAGCCGACAGCCGCTGTCCAGTCGCCTGTCGCTCGACCGCGCTGAAATCGGTCGGGATCGAAGAGCGCGACTGGGCATCAGGCCGCGGGCTGACCGGCGCGCATGCCGGCGCGCAACTGCTCGTCGATGCCGGCTGTTCGCCCTCGTTCCACAGCGACGCGCCGGATCTGGACGCGAGACTGAGCGTCGTGCAACGCCGTGGCCGGTGATCGGCGCTGGCGAGATCGATCGGCAGCGTCTGCCGAGCTCCACCGGCTGGCCGTTGCAGGTGTCGACCGTCCTGCTGGACGTGGTCGCCGCCAGGCAAGCGTCGAACGCCAGCATGAGCAGGCCGCGAGTCGATCGGCGTCAGCGTGATCGGGCTGTGAGTGGGTCGGTCCAGCTGCCAGATGATGCGTTCGCCGAGGTCGGCCGGGAAGGTCGGCGTGCCGCCGGCCTGCGTTGCGCTCGGCGCGGTGTAGATGTCGCGGGTTAGGTGCAGCGGCAGGCCAGTCGTCTCGTCGTAGCTGTTGAACTCGGTCGAGCTGGCCGCGCTGAATTCGCGCCATTCGTCCGGGAACGCCATCGGACTGCAGGCAGTTCGTCGTATTGCCGTTGGCCGACGATCGCCGTGGCGGTCGCCCGGACACCCTGGTGCGTGATGCCGAGGATCGGACCGAACAGCGTCGGAGCGGCATGCTGCCGTTTTCGCCGTTGCGATAGACGTTGACCTGGACGCACTTGCCGGTCACGCCGGCCGGGACAGTCGAACGTGACCTGCGGCGTGCCGCGCCTGCTGCCAGACGAGGTTCGCGCGACGACCTGCTACGCGCTCTTGCGCTGCGAACCAGTTGGCGCCGGCGGAGTCGTCGAAGTCGTCGTAGGCCGCGCCGTCGCACCGGCGAGCGCGCCGGCATCGGCGGCGTTCTGCGCCTGCCGCCGGCCGACCCACATCACCCCGTAGTCGAGCACGAACACGTTGAACGCCATCATGACGAAGAGCGAGATGCCGACTTGGACGAAGACGGCTCCCTGTTCCGACGCGAATGTGCGTTCCTTCAAGCTCATAGCCCTACTCAGTTCTGCGATCCCGGCGGCACGGGCCGCGTCGGCTTCGCGTCCGGCTTCTCGTTCCGCACCGCCGGAGCGTCCACGAGCGCGATGTTGTGCTCCGCCTGGCGGCTGACCCGAGCCCTTGTCGGTCTTCTCCGGATTACCGGGCGCGCCCTTCTCGACGCCGCCGGCTCCTGGCGCCGGCAGGAAGCGGCGCGGCAGCGTCGGCAGCGGCGGCACTTCATCGGGCTCGAGCGCGCGCACCAGCCGCGGCGTGATCAGCACCATCAGCTCGGTGCGCTCGGCGCGATCGGCCTTGCTCTTGAACAGGTTGCCGAGAATCGGGATCTTGCTCAGGACCGGAATCGCGGCGGCGTCTTCCTGCGTCAGGTTGTCGAGGAGCCCGGCAATCGCGAACGACTGGCCGTCGCGCAGCTCGACGTTGGTCTCTGCCTTCCGCGTCGACAGCGCGGGAACACGGAATCCCTGCAGCGTGATGCCGTTGCGCGAAGTCGAGCGTGCTGACTTCCGGCGCGACCTTCAGCCGGATGATGTCGCCGGCGATCGTCGGCGTGAACTTCGAGCTTGATGCCGAACTCTTTGTAGATCACGGTCACCGCGCTGTTCGCGCCCGCGCCCTGGACGATCGGCACAGGAATTTCGCCGCCGGCGAGAAAGCTGGCTTCCTGCGCCGTTGTAGGCAATCAGGTTCGGCTCGGCGAGGCTCTGGAAGAAGCCCTTCGACTGCAGCGCCTTGACGATCGCGCCCCAGCCTTCCTGGCGGTTGAAGAAGAACAGGTTGAGAAAATCGCTGAAGACCATGCCTGTCGTCGCCCGTCTGATCGTCGATGGTCGGCGCGGCGAACTGCTGCGTCGTCGAACGCCCGAGATAGTCGGGTCGATTGACGACGAAGCTGGCTCCGAGCTCGGTCAGCGCGCGGCGATTGACCTCGGCGAAGCGCACCTGCAGCATCACCTGCTGGCTCTCCTGCCCGCTCGGGAGCTGCAGCATGTTGATGACTTTGACCTTCGACGAACTGGCCTGCGCGATTTCCGCGGCGCGCAGCGACACGCCGTTGCTCGAGACTGCGCCGGAGAGGATGATCGCTTCGTCGGTCGCGCTGACCGCGATGTCTTCGCCGGGGAAGAGCGTGCGCAGCTGCTGCTGCAGTGTCGTGATCGCCGGCTCGACGACGAGGTCGTAGTGCTTGCGGTCGGTGGCGCTCCAGACGATCAGGCTGATCGTGCCCGGCGGCTTTGCCGTCGACGAGAATTTCGCGACTCTGAACGACGGCGGCGTCTGCGACCGCTGGATTCGTGACGGCGATACGTACAATCATCGAAGTCCGTGCGGCAGGACGGTCGAGCGACCCGCGGTGAGAACTACTCGCTCGACCTGGCCTGGCAGTTGTCCCGGCGTTTGCGGACGCGCGGCGGGCACTGCCGCTGGCGGAGTCTGCGCAGGCGGAGCCGTGACGCGGTACGGCCAGTGCCGAAGCGGGCAGTAGCAGGCTGATGGCGATCGCAGTCGACGTCATCAGTCTCAACGAATCACCTCTTCGGTACGCTTCAGTCCCCTGATCGCTTCGACCTTGGTTTGCTGTGGCAGCTTCGGGCGGCGCAACAGGCGCGGCGACCGCGCGCGGGCGGCGCCTTCACTGCGACGCGCCTGGGCGCAGGGGCCGCCGGGGGCGGCTCGACCGGCTTCTCGTCGCCGAGGAGCGACCCCGTCTTCACGCCAGCGGTCACCGTCGGATCGGTATCGAGTGGATTGCGAAGCATCAGCATGATCTCGCCTTCAGATTGCGCAAGCGCGATGCGCTCGGCGTCCTCGGGCGACACCATCAGCGTGACGACAGTGGACGAGTTGGCGGCTGGTTTCTTGTCCTTTTCCTTTTCCGCTTCGGTTCGCGTCTGATCCTGGCGCGTGCCGGCGGTCAGCACCTGCACGTTGCTGGCAGCGGTCCGAGTCATCGTGTCATTCGGCCGGCGGATGGTGACGACGACGTCGACCGTGCTGCCGGGCACGACGAATCCGGCGACGCCGATGACGTCGTTGACCTTGACGGACATGGCGCGCATCCCGCGCGGGATCGCCGGCGAGAGTCCGGACCCGCCGTCGGTGGAGGCGACCTTGTTGGCGGTGATCGGCTCGTTCTCGAGCACGGCCGTCAGGAGGCCACGATTCGATGACGCTCTTCAGATCGGCGAAGGCGCCGGGTACCGGGCTGGCCGCGGGCCAGGCGACGAGCTTGACGTCGTTCTCCGTGAGTGGCGTGCCGATGGGCATCGATCGAGCGGCGACGACCACGTGCCGTTGCGCAGCGGCCGCGCGCGTCGGTATTTGCCGGATCGCACGCGATAGACCAGAGAGCTGGCGACGGCAGCGGTCACGACTGCGACGGCAAGCACGACGAGGTGGCGGGAACGGCGGTTCATCTGATCTCCTTCACTGTCACTTCATCGGGACGCGTGCACCCGGCACTACGGGCAGGCCCCCGCGGCCAGTTCGTCGCGCATCGCCGACGTGGCGTTGAGCGTTTTGTCCGCCAGCGAGCCGAGACCTGCGAAGGTCAAGATCGGCCCGACGAACAGAAACTGATGCTGATAGCTGACGGTTACGGGCCGCACCGTGATGCACTGACTGCCTACCGTAAGTGCCTGTGGCGCGGCGACGGACACCGTCGCGGTTCCGGTCAGACCACCGGCGGTCAAGTACTGATTCACCCGCGCCTGCACGTCGGCGTTGTTGTATCCGGGGAGGATGGCGACGCGCGCGCCTTCTCTGGCGGCGTTGGTCACGACCTCATATTTCTGAAAGAGCAATCCGAAATCGACGACCCCCACGATCAAGAGCAGCAGCGTCGGCAATACGAACGCGAACTCGACGAGCTCGGCGCCGCGCTCCGATCGCAACAGTTGCCAGTGCCTGCTGCGTGCTCGTCATGCTGGGCCATGGCGCATTCCCGCGCTTTCTACTTCAACCACAGCGTGACCATCGTCCCCGCAAGGATCGGCAGGGCATATGCGAGTCGTGGTCCTCGACTGTGCTCGAGCGTGATCTCCGGCAGCGGCTTGACGCCGTTCAGCCGCCAGTACGCCAGCATCACGCCCACGTTTCCGACCGCCTGAAAGAGATAGCCCTTGGTCAGCGCGACGAAGATGGCTAAAAGGCCGCCCGCCGCCCCGGCGTAGAGCCCGACCCACACCGCGTTCATCGGGCCGAGCCAGGCGCCGATCGCGCCGAGCAATTTCACGTCACCGGCTCCGAGTCCGCCGAGCGCAAAGGGCAGGAAGAAGATCGCGATGCCGATCGCCCAGCCGGTCGCGCTGGCAAGGCCGGCATTCCACCCTCCGAGCGCCAGATGGAAAAGCAACCCGGCGGCGGCGCCACCGAGCGTCAGGACCTGAGGAATGCGCCGCGTGCGCAAGTCGTACGCGCTCGCGATGGCGACAAGGCACAAGCAGATCGTTTGCGAGACAGTCATTCTTCGAAATCCCACTGCCTTCCTAGGGGGTCCCTGTCGGCGGTGGAGGTTCCCAAATCGCCTGGGCGTTGCTGTTCCAGTCCTGATACGTGCTGACCATCGCGTCCTGCATTGCTGGGAAAATCAGAATCCCAGCAATGGCAATGATGCCGGTCAGCAGCACGTACTCGATCAGGTCCTGTCCGTCGTCTTCACGACACAGGCGGCCGACAAGGCGACCGAGGTGCGATGCAGTGCGCCGGCACCACCATGTGACTGCGCGCGCCCTGAGTCCGTGTCGACTCATGGCATCGCCGCGGCAAGGTCAGTGAAGTACCCGACGATGTTTGCGCCGATGGTCGTGAGCGCGAGCAGGCTTGCCACCGTGATGATGCCGATCAGCAGCCCGTACTCGATCAGATCCTGCGCATCGTCGCCACTGACTAACCGTGCCAGTAGTGCAGCCATTGTTGGTCCCCTGGAGGTCGATCGCTTAGGGCATCGCCGCGGCGAGATCCGAGAAGTAGCCGGCGACCGCCGGGCCGATGAGCTGAATGGCCGCAATCGCGCCAATCGTGATGATGCCGACAAGAAGTCCGTATTCGATGAGGTCCTGGCCCTCGGTGTCTTTAATCAGCCGCGCGATGAGTCTTGACATGACGTTGCTCCTTCAAACAGAAGTTCACGACAAACCGGCACTTCCCAGAAATCTCTCGTTCAACGAGCCCGACATGCTGGAGATGGCCCGCCGAATCGACGCCCCGTCTGGTCGGGCCGTCTGCAGAAACTCGACACCAACGAGATAACTCGATCCCGAACCGGCGACGGTGACGCAGCGCGTCGCCCGGACATCCTCGCGATAGGTCTGCCCGTCGACCTCGAGACGAAGGGCGCCAACGGTCCCTTCCTCGATACGGTGTCCGCACTCGAGCAGACATCCGGAGCGGCTGACCTCGACGAGGCGCGTGGGGATCTCCCTGGTGAGAACACCCACCAGCTCCATCTGGCACTTCACGCTGTTCAGGGGCCGTTTCATTCACAGCTCCGCGTTTCTCGCAACATGCGCCCTTGCCATCCCACATTCATCAATCGGGCATCAATCGAGAATCGCCAACCGCAACCGATGGCGGACATTGCCGCCCATCATCACGGGGCTGCTCTCGATGACGCGAACCGCCAGGCTCTGTCCCGGCGGTGTCAGCTCGAGCGTGAAGCGCTCTTCTCTCCGAGCCGGCTCGGAGCTGACCACCCACATTTCCTTCTGCTCCGCGTCGTGCTGTTCAACGACGACATCGCCGGGGATGCGCAACATGCCTTCCCAGGGACGCGGTACCAGAAATCTCGGATCGCGACGCGTTCGACGCATGAAGTGAGAACTCAAATCAGAAAGTGATCGTGTGCGTTCTCAGCAACGGACTTACCGGTGGCTCGGATCCGTGCTAAGCCCGCGAAGTCCGGGGAGTTGCGTTTCGTATGAGGGTGAAGGACCGAGTGCGGATTCTGGTGGGGACCAGAACTAGTTCTTCGGGGAGGGTGACTAATCGCGCGCGAGAAGCAGTCGATCGCCGCGCTGGATCCTTGCGCGGATCAGCTCACCCGCAGCGAGCTCGACAACGGCGAACGCGCGGCAGTGTGAACGCCAGCCGCCACGGCCGGACGGACGTTTTTGTTCGAAGCACCTGGCCGTCGCGATCGACGAACGCGACATCAATTGCAAAGCGCATGAAAAACGTGTGGATGCTGTTGCACGGCGCGAGGATGAGGGCGTGGCCTTCGGCAAGACCGTCGCGGCCGAGGAGGCCCGCGATTCCTCGCCTTGCGCTCGAAGGCTGGTTCGACGACGCTGGCGACGAGGGCGCTGTTGGCGGCATTCCTCAGGAACCACTGGCCGTCCGGGTGCTTGATGAGAGGAGTTAGAAACGAAGCAGCCACACGAGGATGCGGCGTTGGTCCGGTCCGCGCTCAGGATTCCTTGGACTGGCGCGTAATGCGCCGGTCGAGCGGCATCGAGAGCTGCGTCGGGCGTGCCGTGAGGTGCGGCGCCCGGAACTGGCGATAGTCCACCGTGCATTCGTGCGCGGCGAGGAAATTCATGAAGCGCTTGTAGTCGCCCTCGTCCATGCCGAACAACTTCAGCAGTCCGCGGTAGTTGCCGCGCGTCGAGGTCAGGCCGAGGCTGACGAGCTGTCGCAGGTCGTGCCGGGTAATGTCGCGCTTGAGCAGCAGCGGATGAATATGTCCCCAGAACGTGTAGTGGCCTTCGACGAGCGTACTGTAGAGGTCGTCGGCCAGACGCCGCCGACGTTCGCGGCGAGGCGTCAGAGTGTCCGTCGATGCGAGCCGGACAGTTTCCGGCAAGTCGCCGGTGTCGACTTCGCCCGATTCCGACATCCAGGCGGCCTGCTCGATCACGTTCTGCAGTTCGCGTACGTTGCCCGGCCAGCGATATCGTGACAGCGCCTGCAGCGCCGCCTCGGTGAAGCGAATCTGCCGGCCGGTTCTCGTCGCTGCGGCGTCAATCAGCAGGGAGAGGTCTTCCTTGCGCTCGCGGAGCGGCGGAACGTGAATGTGCAGGACCTTGATGCGGTAGAGGAGGTCGCTGCGGAAGGCACCCGTCGCGACGAGTTGTTCGAGGTCGCGATTGGTGGCCGAGATGATCCGGACATCCAGCTTGATTGGGCTGCCGGAACTGCCGACCGGCTGGATTTCGCCGCTCTCCAGAAATCGCAACAAGTGGGCCTGCATCTGCAGGGTCATCTCGGCAATTTCGTCAAGGAAGATGGTGCCCCGGTGCGCCGCTTCCAGCCGGCCCATACGGTCTCGATAGGCGCCCGTGAAGCTGCCGCGAGCGTGACCGAAGAGCTCGGTCTCGAGCAGCGAATCGGCGATCGCCGCGCAATTTACCGCGATGTAGGGCCGCGACGCACGCGAGGAGTGAGCGTGGATGTACTGCGCGACGACGTCCTTGCCGACTCCGCTCTCGCCGGTGATGAAAACTTTGGCGTCGCCGGCTGCTGCGCGCGTCGCGAGTGCCCGGACGTTGCGCATCGCGCGGCTGACGTCGACGAGGCGGGTTGCCGCCGTCGAGAGGTCATTCGCGGTGTTCCGCAGCGCGATGGGAGCAGTGACGCGAGACACGTGAACTCCACCAGGAAAACTGGGCGCAGGTGCAGGAAGCGCCGGCGCAGGCCCAAGACGATACCACGGGACCCGGCGCGCGTGGCGACCAGATTCTGCACAGAAATCTGAGGTCACAGGGGTGTCACAGGTTGTGTCCACTTCCAGGAAGACTTGATCGGGCGTTCGGTAGCTCGGTAGCTCGGTAGCTCGGTAGTTCGGTAGTTCGGTAGTTCGGTAGTTCGGTAGTTCGGGGTTCGGGAGTTCTCGGGGTTCGGCGTCCGGAGCTCGAAGCCGGCCCGAGTCCCGAGCAACCGAGCACCGAGCACCGAGCCCCGAGCCCCGAGCCCCGAGCAACCGAGCAACCGAGCTACCGAACTACCGAGCTACCGAACTACCGAGACCATGTACAATCGCTACCTCAGCAGGGAGAAAACGATTCGTGAATTTTGATCCGGTTGCGTCAGAGTCCTCATCCTCATCCGCGGAAATCAAGCAGTTCGAGTCGGAGAATGTGTTCGCTCGGCCAGTGCGCGAGGTCACACCCTCGACGGACAGCACTCGACGCGCACGTATTCAACACGACGAGTCACGCGACGACGGTGGCGAGGAGAACTCGCTCGATCCAGACGAGAACGAAGAAGACGAGCCGACGCCGATCGTGCGCGAGGGATTGCCGTCGCGCTTTCGCATGCGTCACACACCGCACTACGTCGACGAATTGCTTGGCGACGCGCCGCTGCGAACGGTGCGTGAGATTCCAATCTCCGAGATCGAAGCGCCAAACGACGACCGCGCCGATGTCGAAGAGCTCGAACGATCGATTCGCCGGCTTGGAGTGATCGAGCCGCTGCTGGTCGGACGCCGTGGCGCCTTCTACAGCATCATCGCCGGCATGCGGCGGCTGCGCGCCGCGCAGCGCGCCGGCCTCGCGACGGTGCCATGCCTGGTGCACGAGCTCGACGAGACACGCTTCGCCGACATGCGCGCCGCGGCAGCGCAGCGCCTGGCGATCCCGGTAGTTCCCGATCCACAGGTCGAGAGAGCAGTCGAGGAGGAACCTTCGATGCCGCTTCAAGTCTCGGTCGCGTCTGCACCGGAGCAGACAATCGGCGAAGCCGCACTGGGACTCGAGTTCGTCTCGGCGCTGCTGCCGGCGATGAATGCCGCCGGTAACGACAGACTGCGGTGGGGAGTACTGACCGATCTCGCGGCCGTCGAGATGGCGCGAACGAAGTCCGCGGCCGCTGCCGCAGGGATTCTTTCAGCCGGGCCGATTCACCGCGCCTCGGTCGACTATCAATCCCTCGTCAGCAGCGTTGTGTCGGCTACCGCTACGGAAGCGCGGCTGCGTGGCGTTCGCGTGGAGCTGTCCCTTCCGGAAAGCGATCGCGAGATCTTTCTCGACGCGCCGCGCTGTCGCGGAGCGCTGACTGGCGCTGTCCAGGCCCTGCTGGCGCTGGCGCCGCGTGGCGGTACGACTTTGTCGGTGACGGCGCACATCACGACCATCCGTCCAGCGTTGATTGTCGAGTGCCTAGTGCACGAGATCGACCCCGAGCTCAGTCGCGAAGCAGTGAACAGATTCTTCGACGCTGACTGGCGGGAGCACACCGCCGGACCGTCCGGCGGCGTATTGCTCGCGGCCTTCGCTCAGACGGCGCGGGCGCACGGCGGGCGAGTCGACGTCAAGCCCGCGTCCAGAGGATGCATGCTGACGTTCGTCGTGCCGCGATTGGATAGCTGAGGGAGTAGCGCCGAGAACTACTTCTTGGCCGTGGCCACGAGCTGCGCGCCGGGCGTTTCGACAGAAGAGTAGCGGGGGACTTCGCGGCCGTCTACGATCTCGATGGTCTTGAAGATGCGTTTCGGCTTGGGCGCGAGATCGACGTTCTTCGTGATCCGCGAGACGTAGTCCTTGGTCTCGCGATATGGCGGCACGGCGCCGTATTTGGTGACCGCCGTCGGCCCGGCGTTATACGCCGCAAGCGCCAGCTCCACGTTCTGCTGGAACTTGACGAGCAGTCCCTTCAGATACGCGACACCTCCGCGGATGTTCTCCGACGGGTTGTAGGGGTCGGTGACGCCGAGCTCCGCGGCCGTCGCCGGCATCAACTGCATCAGGCCCATCGCACCCTTGTTCGACCGCGCGTTGGGATTGAACGCCGACTCCTGCTGAATGACCGCCCGCACGAGGTGCGGGTTTACGCCGTGCGCCGCGGCGTTCTCTTCAATCAATGACTCATAGCGCGCCGCACGTTCGCTGACGACGCCCTTGGTAGCTCTGAAAGTGGTCCCCGGAACCGCATAGGTGCGGAGGGTCGCCGTGGGATTGATCTGACGATCCGACAGGACGATGTTCCCGGCGGCGTCCCGGGACATGTAGATCTGTGCATTCGCCGCGGCCGGTACCGCAGTCACGGCGACGACGAACGCACCCAGCGTTCGCCAGGTCGTGGAACCGATCAACTTACAGGGGCTCAACAATTTGCACTAATCCATGCGGAGGCTAGGCAAGCGAAGTGCCCGCGTGGAATCAACAAGTTACAGCCGTTAGGACGAGAGCGAGTGTTTCGAAATGGAACGCACGCATACGATTCTGTAAGCGTGGTATCGGCGGGAATGGGCCGGGGTTAGAGACCGATCAGCCGAGGGCGGCCTGAAGAACAGCCGGCGCGGCCGCGAGCAGCGCGTCGATCTTCGTCGCGTCTTTGCCGCCGGCTTCGGCGAAGTCAGGGCGGCCGCCGCCACCTCCGCCGACGATTGGCGCGAGCTCCTTCACGAGGCGTCCGGCCTGCACGCGAGGCGTCAGGTCCTTCGAAACAGAGACGACCAGCGCCACCTTGCCCTCGACGTCGGACGCGAGCACGACGACGCCGCTGCCGAGGCGATCGCGGAGCGAGTCCGACAGCCCGCGCAGGGCGCCCTTCTCGAGGCCGTCGACGCGGCGCGCCACGAGCTTGACGCCCGCCACCTGCTGCACGTCGCCGTCATCTCCTGGCGCCGTACCGCCGGCCGTTGCTGAGCGGCCACCGCCGAGCGCCGCCTTCATCTTGAGCTGCTCGACTTCGCGCGCAAGACGCTTGGCGTCGGCCTGCAGCCGCTGCACGACCTCGACACTTTGCGCCGGCGTCGTGTGCAGTGCGGTGAGCAGGCTGCCGAGCGACTGACGCTGCTGCTGCAGCCAGGCGATGGCGCCCGATCCGGTCAGCGCCTCGATGCGGCGTACGCCCGCCGCGACGCCGCTCTCCTCGGTGATGACGAACGCACCGATGTCGCCGGTGGCGCGAACATGCGTTCCGCCGCACAGCTCCATGCTGAAGCCAGGCACGGACACAACGCGGACGCGGTCCCCGTATTTTTCGCCGAAGAGCGCCATCGCCCCGTGCGCGATCGCCTCTTCCGTCGACTTGACCTCGGTCTGCACCGGCGTGTTGCGGACGATCTGATCGTTGACGATGCGCTCGATGCGATCGATTTCGTCGCGAGAGACAGGCGCGATGTGCACGAAGTCGAAGCGCAGCCGATCCGGAGCGACGAGCGATCCCGCCTGCTTCACGTGCGCGCCGAAGACCTGGCGCAGTGCCGCGTGCAGCAGGTGCGTCGCGGTGTGATTGCGGCGTGTCGCGTCGCGCGTTTCATCCTCGACCTCGGCGGTGACGATCTGTCCGCGGCGGAACGCTCCGTTTTCGACGCGGACGAGGTGCAGCCGGGGCCGTCCAGGATGCGGACGCGTCACGCGTTCGACCACTGCCTGTGAGCCATCAGCGCCCGTGATACGGCCGGAGTCTGAGACCTGTCCGCCAGCCTCGAGATAAAACGGCGTCCGGTTCAGCGCGACGTAGCCTTTTGCTTCCGCGGCGAGCGCGTCAACCGACACGCCGCTTTCGTCGAACAGCGCAAGAACCGTGGCGCCGCGAACGGACGTCGACTCGTACCCTTCGAACTTGTCGCCGCTCGCTTCCAGTTCGCTCTCGAGCCCGGAATCCATCGTCAGCGTCAGCGCCTTGGCGCCGCCCTTGAAGGCGCTGCCGGCGCGCGCACGCTCGCGCTGGCCTTCCATCGCCCGTTCGAAGTCCTGACGATCGATCGCGAGGCCGCGCTGGCCGGCGAGATCCTCCATGAAGTCGAGCGGCACGCCAAGCGAATCGTAGAGACGAAACGCATCTTCGCCAGACACCGTCTTGTTGCTGGATGAAGCGCGGTCCAGAACCTCTTCGAGCTTCGGCAGGCCAGCGGTCAGCACCGCGTCGAAGCGCTCTTCTTCGCTCTTCACGACACGCACGATGTTGTCGCGGCCCGAACGCAGCTCCGGATAGGCCTCGCCCATTTCCGCGACCAGCACGTCAACGAACGTATGCAGCAGCGGCTCGTTGAAGCCGAGCTTCTTCCCATGCCGCATCGCTCGGCGCATGATCTTGCGCAGCACATAGCCGCGCCACTCGTTCGATGGCACGACACCATCCGCGATGAGGAAGGTCATCGCCCGAAGATGGTCCGCAACTACGCGCATCGAGACATCGCCCGGTTCGTCGAGTGTTGCGCCGTACGCGCGTCCTGCACGCTCGCCGATTGCGCTCAGCAACGGAGTAAAGAGGTCGGTGTCGTAGTTCGCGAGCTTGCCCTGGATCACCGCCGTGACGCGCTCGAGACCCATGCCGGTGTCGATCGATGGAGCTGGCAGCGGCGTCAGCACACCGTCGCCCTGCCGTTCGAACTCCATGAACACGTTGTTCCAGACTTCGACGAAGCGATCGCAGCTGCAGTCGATGCCAAGGCACTTGCGCCCCTGCCGTTCCTCTTCGCACGGCACGTGCTCGCCGCGAAAGTAGTGAATCTCGGAACAGCGGCCACACGGGCCCGTTTCCCCCATGGCCCAGAAGTTCTCGGCCATGCCGAGCTCGGTGATACGTTCCGCGGGCACGAACTTCGTCCAGATCGCGTGCGCATCGGCATCCCGGGGAATGGTGCCTTCGCCGCGGAAGATCGTCGGAAACAGCCTGTCCGGTTCCAGCTTCCACGTCGTGGTCAGCAGCTCCCAGGCAAACGGGATCGCTTCCTTCTTGAAGTAGTCGCCGAAGGAAAAGTTGCCGAGCATCTCGAAGAACGTGTGGTGGCGCAGCGACGGCCCGACGTTATCGAGGTCGTTGTGCTTGCCGCTCACGCGCATGCACTTCTGCGACGTCGTCGCCCGCGTGTAGCCGCGCTTCTCGCGCCCCAGGAAGGCGTCCTTGAACTGGTTCATCCCGGCGTTCGTGAAGAGCAACGTCGGATCGTCGCCCGGAACGAGCGACGAGCTGGAGACGATGGTGTGGCCCTGGCGCTTGAAGTAGTCGAGGAAGCTGCTGCGTATGTCGCGCGATTGCATGGATAGTTCTCAGCTGGTGGCCTTCAGCTGTCGCCGGAAGGCTGTATTGATCTCTCTATTCTACTTCGTCGTCGGGGTTGCCTGCGGCGCCACGTAGCTTGCGCAGCGAATCCACGATGACGGCGGGCGTAAATCCCTGGCGCATCAAGTATTGATAGAGGCGCGCTTTTTCGGCGGCGTCGAGGGGACGTCCGACGCGGTGCCGCAGCTTCTTTTGCAGGGCACGGGTCACGAGCGAACGCTCGTCCTTGTCTCCGAAGACCTCGCCAACTGCCTCGGCGGCGATACCTTTGGCAACGCCCCTGGCCTGCAGCTCGCGAATGACGCGCAACCGTCCGCGGCCTTTGATCTCGCGCGGCGGTGCGGGCGTAGGCTGCGGCGAGCTTCTTGTCGTCGAGGCCGCCGGTTTCGAGGAGTCGCGTGACGGCGGCTTCGATGTCGGTCTCGCCATGCTCGCGATCGCGAAGGCGGTCGCGGATTTCGCTGACCGACAGCGCCCGCCGCGACAGCATGTGGAGGGCGTCGACGTAGGCGGAGGGACGGTGATCAGCCGCCAAACCGGATGATGTCGGGCTGGACGCCGCCCTGTCTGGCCATCTCGTCCCGGGCCATCTCCCCGGTGGTCGAAATCCCCTGGACCTTGAGCTTGAACTCGTCGATGTTGGACGCCCACCGCATGGCTTCCTCCAGCGTGACGAATCCCTGTTGATAGAGGCCGAAGATCGACTGGTCGAAGGTCTGCATCCCGTACTGTGACGTCCCGGCGGCGATCGCCGAATGGATCTGCGGCGTTCGATCCTTGTCGACGATGCAGTCGCGGATGAAGGGCGTGGCGATCATGACTTCGACCGCAGGCACGCGGCCGAGGCCGTCGGCGCGCGGCATCAGGCGCTGCGACACCGCCGCTTTGAGCACGGTCGACAGCTGGATGCGAATCTGGCGCTGCTGGTGCGGCGGAAAGACCGAGATGATGCGCGTGATCGTTTCCGTGGCGTCGAGCGTGTGCAGCGTCGAGAAGACGAGGTGCCCGGTTTCGGCGGCGAGGAGCGCGGTTTCGACGGTCTCGAAGTCGCGCATCTCACCGACGAGGATGACGTCGGGATCCTGACGCAGGGCGCTACGGAGCGCGTGCGAGAAGGATGCGGTATCCACGGCGACTTCGCGCTGGCTGACGATCGACTGGTAGTCCCGATGCAGGTACTCGATCGGGTCCTCGACCGTCATGATGTGGGCCGCGCGCGTCGAGTTGACGTGATCGATCATCGCCGCGAGCGTCGTACTCTTGCCGCTGCCCGTCGTCCCGGTGACGAGGACGAGCCCGCGCTCCTCCTCGGCAATCTTCTTGAGGACGGGCGGCAGTCCGAGCTCGTCGATGGTGCGGATGCGCGTCGGGATGACGCGCAGGACCATGCCCACCGTGCCACGCTGCTGGTAGACGTTGCAGCGGAAGCGGCCGAGACCGGTAACGCTGTAGGCGAGGTCGACTTCCTGCGCCTGGCGGAACTTTTCCTGGTGCTCGGGCGTGAAGAGCACGCTCGCGAACGCTTCCGTGTCGTGGCGATCGAGTCGCTTCTCTTCAGAAGCGACGACGAGAGTTCCGTTGACCCGCATCATCGGGTAGCTGCCGACCTTGAGGTGCAGGTCGGAGGCGCCGGATGCGGCTGCTATCTTCAGGAGGTCATTGAGATGCATGCGCCGACTGCAGTTCCTTCTGGGGAGCGCCGGGCGAGAGATAGGTCAGCCATCCGTGCGTGTCGGGCCTGACGCCGTTGATGATGTCGAAGAACGCGTTCTGGATGGCTTCGGTGATCGGGCCGCGCCGGCCGTTGGCGACGACGATCTTGTCGACGGAACGAATCGGCGTGATCTCGACCGCCGTGCCCACGAAGAAGACCTCGTCGGCGATATAGAGCATCTCGCGCGGCATCATGTCCTCGCGCACCTGGAAGCCGAGATCCCTGGCGATCTGAATCACCGAGTTGCGCGTGATGCCCGGAAGAATCGCGGCCGAGACCGGCGGCGTGTAGAGGATGCCGTCGCGCACGACGAACACGTTCTGCCCGCTGCCTTCGCTGACGTAGCCAGAGGTGTCGAGCGCGATGCCTTCGCTATAGCCGTCGGCAAGCGCGGACATCTTGATCAGCTGCGAGTTGGCGTAGTTGGCCGAGCTCTTGGCGAGCGATGGGAAGGTGTTTGCTGCCGCACGCGTCCACGAACTGATGGTGACGTCGGCGCCGCGTTCGAGCGCTTCCTTGCCAAGATAGGCGCCCCATTCCCAGGTGAGGATCGCGGCATCGACCGGACACGCCGAGGGATCGACACCGAGCGTGTTGTAGCCGCGATAGACGATCGGCCGGATGTAGCAGGCCTTGAACTGGTTGGCGCGGATCGTATCGAGGACAGCTGATGTCAGCGTGGCGCGATCGATCTGGGGCTCCATGCGGTAGATCTTCGCCGAGTCGTACAGTCGGCGCATGTGCGCCTCCAGCTGGAAGCAGGCCGATCCGCGCGGCGTGTCGTAGCAGCGGGCGCCTTCGAACACGCCGCTGCCGTAGTGGATGACATGCGAGGCAATGTGGATCTTCGCGTCTGACCAATCGACGAGGGATCCGTTCATCCAGATCTTGCCGGTGCCGGGAAACGCCATCAGCTGCTCCTTGTTCTCCCCCAAAGTGAGGTATGAAGCCAAAGCTGATTTTAACATACGGTCAGGCTGGCCCCGGCCGGTCCAATCGCGAACTGGCCCGTATTTATTGGGTTTCTCCGCAGAACGGGCAGCGATCGGTACGCGCATGAAGGGGCTTGCGGCACTGCCAGCAGAACTTCGGGCTGGCCTCGCGCGGCGCCGTTCGCGGTGACGCGGACGCCTCGCGTGGCGACGCCGGCGCGGCATCGCTCACGGGCTTGCGTGGGCGTGGGGTGCGGTATGCGAGTACGTCTTCGAGGAGATCGGTGGCCCGCTGATAGCGAACCGTCACGTCTGGCGCCAGGGCGCGCATGACGATGTCGTTGATCTCTTTGGGAATCGACGGGTTCTGCACTCGTGGCGGCACGACGAGCTCGCCCGACATCAGCTTGCCGAGATCGGCGGGCGCTGGGGTGTCGTAGGGGAGCATGCCGGTCAGCATCTGATACATCGTGATGCCGAGCGAGTAGATGTCTGAAGCGAAGACCGCCTTGCCATGGAACTGTTCCGGCGCCATGTATGGCGGGCTGCCGATGACGGTCGTTCCATGCGCCGCGATCTCGAGGAAGCGCGACGTCCCGAAGTCTGCGACCTTCAACATGTCGTTCTCGGTAACGAGCACGTTCGCCGGGCGCAGGTCGCGATGGATCACGCCCTGGCGATGGGCATGGTCGACGGCATTGCAGATCTGACAGGTGAAGTCGAGGGCGCGGTTCAGATCGAGCGAGCCCTTGAGCGCGATGATGTTCTCGAGCGTTTCACCCTGGACGTACTCCATCACGATGAAGAAGACGTTGTCCTGCTTCTCGGCGGTGGTGATGGCGACGATGTTCGGATGGCTGACGCTGGCGAGCAATCGCGGTTCACGCAGCAGCTCCCCGAAGTCGAGGCCCTGGCGGTGCGGAACCTTGATGGCGACCTTCTTGTCGATCCAGGTGTCGTGCGCGAGGTAGACGGTACCAAAGCCGCCGCTGCCGAGCGGCGCGGCGATCTTGTACTTGCCGAGTGTCTGACCCCTGAAGAGCAATGCTGAATTTCGAATGCTGAATGCTGAAGTTAATGCTGAACGAAGAAAGTGCGAATGACGCAGTATAGCGCGATTGAAGGCGGATAGAATCGCTAACGTGACGCGTCCGCGCTTCTACGCGCCCGATCTCGACCCGTCGTGTGCGGAAACGATCCTCTCGGCTGAGGAGTCGCATCATCTCGCGCGTGTGATGCGACTCGTGAGCTGGCGACGAGCTTCTCGTCTTTGATGGCAACGGCCACGAGTACCGAGGCGCATGTCCTGCGCGCCGATCGCCGGGCGGCGGCGATCGCGCTGGGCGCCGAGGTGAAGTCCATCGCCGCGCCACGCATCCCGACGGTGCTCGTCCAGGCGGTCCTCAAGGGCGACAAGATGGATGGCGTCGTTCGCGATGCCACGATGGCCGGCGCCGAGGTGATCGCGCCGGTCGTGACGGAACGCTCGCTGGTTGGCCTCTCGGCGCTCGGTCGCGCACACTCCCTCGAACGCTGGCAGCGCGTGGCGATCTCGTCCGCGAAGCAGTGCGGACGCGCGCGATTGCCGGACATCCAGGCGCCTCGGCTGTTAACCGACTGGTTGGACGCGACATTCGATGGCCTTCGCGTGCTGCTGGCTGAGCCATCTGCAGACGCGGAACCCATCGCCTCGCTCCGCGCGGTCCTCGCTGCCGCGGCCGCACCGAGCGTCGCATGCATCGTCGGTCCCGAAGGCGGTTGGTCGGCAGGGGAGCGTCAGCTGGCGTCGTCAGCCGGCTGCGTTGCTGCGAGCCTGGGACGGATGACGTTCCGCGCCGATGCCGTTGGGCTGGTGGCCGTATCGCTCGTCAACTTTACGTTCGACGACTAGATCTATTCGCAGACTGGTAAGACGCGGATCTCGCTGATGATTCGGATCACGCGGATCGGATGAGTGCAAGTAACGAGAAGGTCTGCGACCGCAGCCTGGCGGAGCCAGGCTGGGAGAGGGAGGGTGGTCGAGGATCAACACGCTACCTGATCGGCTCTAGCGTGCTGATCCTCGCGCCGCCCTCCCTCTCTCCGCGCCCAGGGCGCGGCGGTCGCGGTGTATACCGAATCCGTGTTGTCCGTGTGATCCGTGGCCAACTAGAGAGCGAAGGCGGCGGCTGCCCACGCGCCTTCGGTCAGCACTTTCTCTGGCGCGCGGCCCAACGCCGCAAACACCGCGTCGACCTCTGCGTGCGTGAAGCCGCTCACGATCAGCGTCCCGCCCGGCGCTACGAGTTGCATCAGGCTCTGGGCATTTCGCTCGATGACTGCGCCGGTCAGGTTTGCGAGCACCAGGTCAGCCGGCGGCGCCGCGTACGAAGCGAGCTCAATTTCCTGGATGTTGACGACGAGCGACACGCCGTTGCGCTCGACGTTCTCTGATGCGTTGCGCAGCGCTTCGGGGTCTTCGTCAAACGCCGTAACCGATGCCGCGCCGAGGAGCGCCGCGGCGATCGCCAGCACTCCGGATCCGGTTCCGACATCCACGACGCGGAGGCGGTGAAGATCGCGATCCTGTAGAAGCGCAAGGCACAGCCGTGTGGTCTCGTGATGCCCGGTGCCAAAGCCGGTGGAGGGATCGATGATCACCTGAAGGGGCGATTCGGGTGCGGCTCGTCGACCGCTGCCGGCGAGCGACTCGTCGGCGTGCCACGGTGGCGCGACGACGATCCGTCCGACGCGAATTGGTGTGAGGCCGGCCTGGCTTCGCCGGGCCCACTCCTCATCTGCGACGTCAACGGCGATGAGCTCGACTAGCCGCGCCGAGAGTTCGGCGCGAACGGCGGCGTGCGCCGCATCGCGCTGTTCAGTGGTCTTGAAGAAAGCGCGCCAAGCCGTCGGCGGTTGGGAGATTCGTGAATGGCTTGGGGCTGGTAGTCGTCGAGCAGCGCGTGCAGGAGCTCGACGATCTCGCTGGAGTCGGTGCCGGACCCCCAGCGGAGGTCCAGCGCCGGAAAGCTAGCCAAAGATGTCCTTCACGCGCTCGAAGAACGGCTTCTCGCCCGACTCGTTGCGATCGAATTCGTCTTCCTGCTGAGGCAGCGTCTTCGACAGCTCTTCGAGCAGATGCTTCTGTTCCTTCGACAGCTTCTTGGGGACGGCGACGCCGGCGATGACGTGCAGGTCGCCGTGTCCGCGGCCGGACACGTTCGGCATGCCCTTGCCACGCAGCTTGAATCGCGCGCCTGGCTGGGTTCCCGCCGGGATGTGCAGTTCGTCGCGACCATTGAGCGTCGGAACCTTGACCTCGCCTCCGAGCGCGAGGACCGGATAACCGATCGGCAGCTCGCAGTAGAGATCGTCGCCTTCGCGCTGGAAGAAATGATGGTCCTGGACGTGGACAACGACGTAGAGATCGCCCGGAGGCCCACCGGCGCTACCGTGCTCGCCCTCGTTCTGGAGCCGCATGCGCTGGCCGGTGGCGATGCCGGCGGGAATCTTGACCGTCAGCTTGCGCTCCTGGCTGATGCGCCCGGCGCCCCGGCACGACTGGCACGGCTTCGCTATCGTCTTACCCGTGCCGCGGCAATTCGGGCATGGGCGGGCGACGGTGAGAAAGCCCTGCTGGTAGCGAAGCTGCCCGGCGCCACGACACTGATTGCATGTCTCAGGCGACGTGCCCGGCAGCCGCTCCCGATCCGTTGCAGGTCTCGCATGACTCCTCACGCGGGATCTGGATGGTCGTCTCTGCGCCCTTCGCTGACTCTTCGAAAGTGATCTCGAGGTCGTAGCGCAAATCCGAGCCGCGTTGCGGCCCGCCGCGGCGGCGGCGTCCGCCGAACAGATCGCCAAAGCCGAACGCGTCCCCGAGATTCGAGAAGATGTCCGAGAAGTCGGCAAAAATCGTGGGATCGAAACCGGCGCCACCCGGCGAGCCGTTCACGGCGGCGTGACCGAAGCGATCGTACATCCCGCGCTTTTCCCGATCCGCAAGCACCGCGTACGCCTCGGCCGCTTCCTTGAAGCGCTCCTCGGCGTCACGATCGTTGGGGTTGCGATCCGGGTGATGCTTCATCGCGAGCTTGCGATACGCACTCTTGATCTGCTGGTCCGTCGCTTCACGCTCGACGCCCAGTACCTCGTAGTAGTCGCGCTTGCTCACGCTGGTCCTTGTCCCTTGGCTCACTGGTAACTCGTGTATTTTCTGAAGGGGCTATTCGCCTTTGGCGACTTTGACGACTGCCGGGCGGATCATGCGGTCGTTCAGCATGTAGCCGCGCCCGAACTCTTCGATGACCTCGCCGTCGCGCTTGCCCGGAGCAGGCTCATACGCGATAGCCTGATGGACGTGCGGGTCGAAGTCAGTTCCGAGTGCTTCGATGGCAGTCACGCCGCGCTTGCGCAGGATCTCGAGCAGCTGGCGATGGATGAGCTCGACGCCGCGCCGATAGGCTTCCGCGCCGTCAGCACCGGTGTCGGCCTTGAGCGCGCGCTCGAGATCGTCAACGAGCGGGAGGAGATCGCGAACCACGTCGGTCGTGACCGCGTCAGCCATGCTTTGCCGGTCACGCTCGACGCGCTTGCGGTAGTTGTCGAACTCGGCCGTCTTGCGAAGGAGCCGATCATAAAAATCGTCACGCTGCCGCTGCAGTTCGTCTGCATCGACAACGGCCGATCCGTTGTCCACGGGATCGGTCGTGGCTTGTTCGTTCTTTTCGTTCATGATCTCGATGATAACTAGGTCTTCGCGCCAACGACGCGGCCGAGGACACGCGACAGGCTGTCGACCGCATTGATAGCGCGTGAGTAGTGCATGCGTGTCGGACCGATGACGCCGACGGCGCCGGTGCCACGCCCATCCGAGTAGGTCGAGAACACCAGGCTGAACCGTTGCAGATCGTTCGACGGATGCTCCGAACCGATGACGACTGTTACGCCGTCGGCGTGGATGTAATCGTCCAGCAGGCGGACCAGCCGAGCCTTCTCTTCAATCATCTGCAGCAGGGCCCGCAGGGTCTCGAGCGTCACGTCGGGATCCCCGACGCTGATGTCTTCGAGCATCATCGAGGTTCCCTGCACGAACACTGCCGGCTGCGAGTCGACGTGCGCAAGCGTTGCGCTGGCGAGCCGCAGAGCCCGCGACATCAACACGTCGTACAGCGTCCGTTCCTCGCGCAGCCGCTCGAGCACCAGCTGGCGGACCTCGAGCAACGTCCGTCCCTTGAACTCGCTGTTGAGAAAATTCGCTGCCTGCACGAGCTCGGTCTGATCGTAGTGCTCAGTCGGCTCGATGACCTTGTGCGACACGTGATCGCCAGCTGCCACCATGACGACGAGAATCTTGCCGCCGTCGAGCGGTACGAAATTCAGATGCTCGAGCGTGGTGGTATCGGCGGACGGCGCGATCGCGAACCCAACCTGATGCGACGCTCGTGAGACTTCCTGAGACACGTGCGCGAGGAGATGGTCGACCGTTCCCGCCTGGCGCAATCGAGCCTCGACGTTGGGCGCAGTCCGTGTGCTCCGGTGCTCGGCCAGGACCCCATCGACATAGTTCCGATATCCGAGATCCGTCGGCACGCGTCCCGCCGAGGTATGCGGTTGCCGGACGTAACCCTGCTCCTCGAGCCGTGCCAGGACGTTGCGCAGCGTCGCGGACGACACGCCGAGACGGCCCTTGGCCAGCCAGAGCGACGAGACCGGCTCGCCTTGCTCAATGTAGGCCGACACCACGACCCCAAGAATCCGTCTATCCCGTTCGGGCAGTGCAGGATGGAGCACCATAGACTGTTAGCACTCGGCGGAGGCGACTGCTAAATCATTATAGCAGGGTTCTCGTGCACGGATTTTACAGGGTGCGGGCTCAGATACCAGCCCGACTTTGCAGGTCCGGGCTGCTTCGCGCGCCTCGGCAGCCAACTGCCGCGCGGATCGAGCCGTGCCAGCGCAAACTCGTCGACCAGGATCTCGCCGTCCACCATCGTCATGCGCACGTCACTGCCACGGGCGGCATAGACGACGGTCGAGCACGGGTCGGCGTCAGGGGCCAGGTGCACACCCGAGCGATCGAGCAGAATCAGGTCCGCGCGTTTGCCGACCTCGATAGACCCGATTTCTGCTCTCGAGCCCAAGCGTTCGGGCACCATCGCGAGTCGCCATCCAGAGGGTGTCGGGGGCGGTCAGCGCTCCGGGGGCATGCCGCGCTGCCTGAAGTGTCGCCGCCAGCCGCATCTCGTTGAACATGTCCAGGTTGTTATTGCAGGCCGCGCCGTCGGCGCCGAGCGATACGCAGATGCCGCGGCGGCGCATGTCCGTGACGGGCGCGATCCCGGATCCCAGCTTCAGGTTCGAACCAGGGCAGTGCATGACCTTGACGTCGCGCTCCGCCAGCAGCGCCTGCTCCGCATCGGTCCACCCAGACGCAGTGCGCTGCGCATAGCTGATCGGTCGCGAGGCCGGTTGCCGCCAGATACTCGAGATTTGACAGGCCGCCGGATAGTTGCCGAACGACCTCGACTTCATCGCGCGACTCGGACGCATGGGTGTGGACGAGGATGCCGCCAGCGGTCGAAAGAGAGCCGACGGCTTCGAGGAGCTCGCGCGAGCACGAGACGGCGAAGCGCGGTGCGAACGCCGCGCGCAGCCGGCCGCCGGCCGCGCCGTGCCAGCGCTTGTGCAAGGCAACGCTCTCATCGATGGATTGCAGCGTCTGCTCGCGTAAGCGAGCGGGGACCTCGCTGTCCGAATCCATCATGCACTTGCCGACCGTCGCGCGAAGCCCGACATCGGCGAGCGTCTCGAAGACGACGTCGGTGTCGTGCACCGTCTCCATCGTCAGGGCCGTCGTCGTTCCGGACAGCAGCAGCTCCGCTGCAGCGAGGCGGGCGGACGCGCGCAGCGTTGCCGGAGTATGGGCGGCTTCCATCGGCCAGATTCGCCGCCGCAGCCACTCGAGGAGCGGCATGTCATCGGCGTAGCTTCGGAAAATGGTCTGGCAGAGATGGATGTGTGTCTGGACGAAACCTGGCAGCAGATACCCACCGCGGGCGTCGATCACGCGATCCGCGCCGCGGTCTGGTTCCTTGCCGACGGCGGTGATGCGGCCGCCGCTGACCGTAACCGCGCCATCAACGATCTCGCGAGCGTCGTTCAACGTGAGGATCGTCGCGTTGCGAATCACCGTCGTCATGGCGCGAGGGTCTCCATGGCCGCTGTCCGCGGAGGCGCGGCGAACGCTCTGTGGGATGTACATCAGGCTTTGGAGAGTCGCGTCCGAAGCGCCGTCGTCACGCCGCGGCGGACGGCGATGAGCTCCGCAAGGATGCTGACGGCAATCTCTGCCGGCGTCACGGCGCCGATGTCGAGGCCGATGGGGGAGTGCACGCGATCGAGGCACTCGATCGGCATTCCTTCTTCCGTGAGCGCGGTCGCGAATGCGCGCCACCTTGGCGCGGCTGCCGATCAGTCCGAGGTATTTCAGGTCGCGGGCGGCCAGCGCCCGCATGGCTTCGAGGTCGCCCTGGTGCCCGCGGGTAACGATGACGACGTAGGCCGATGCGGGGATGTCGGCGCGATGCAGCCAGTCGGCGAGCGGTTCGACGACGACCTGTTCCGCGCCGGGGAAGCGGTCAGGGCTCGCGAACTTCTCGCGGTCGTCGATGACGTGCACGCGATAGTCCATCTCGCCGGCAAGGCGTGCGAGGTACCACCCAACGTGCCCGGCGCCGATGATGTAGAGGCGGGGCGCGGGCTCGAGCGGATCGACGTGGACGTCCATCTGCCCTCCGCAGATCAAGCCGTTTTCCTGCGCGAAGTCGTCGTTGAGCTCGAAGTGGAGGAGCGCCTGCTGGCCGGACGGGATGACTTCCCGCGCCTTGAGGCTGGCCTCGTTCTCGTAGCACCCGCCGCCAATCGTGCCGACAGTCCGCCCGTCGGCAAAGACCAGCATTTTCGCGCCCGCGCGCTGCGGTGTTGATCCGCGCGCCCGTACGACGGTCACGAGCGCGACTGCATCGCCGCGCTTGAGCGCGTCAGCTGCCGCGGACAGGACCTCTTCGTTCAGATGAGGACCTCGATCTTGGCCTTCTGCTTCACCTGCTCGACGAAGGCCTGCGCCAGTTGCTGTTTCTTCTGCTCGGTCAGGTAACGCTTGACCTGGGGCTCACTTCGGCGAGGGGCACCGTGCCGGCAGCCTTGCGATCCGTGACCTTGATGACGTGCAGGCCAAACTGCGTCGTGACGATGTCGCTGATGTCGCCGACCTTGAGCGCGAAGGCGACGTCGCTGAATTCCTTGACCATCTTCTCGCGCGGGAAGTAGCCGAGATCACCACCTTGCTGCGGCGCTGCCGTCCTGCGAATTCTGTTGCGCCAGCGTGGCGAAGTCCTCGCCGCCTTTGGCGCGCTTGAGCACGCCCTCGAGCTTTGTCCGCGCGTCCTTTTTCGCGGCCTCGTCGGCTGTCGCCGGAACGAGCAGCAGGATGTGACTCGCGCGCACCGATTCCGGCCGATTGAAGCGATCCGGATTCTTGTTGTAGAAATCCTGGCATTCGGCGTCGGTTGCCTCGGGGGCGCTGGCCACCTGGGCGTTCATCATCTTCGCGATCGCGAGCTCGACGCGCGCGTCGGACTTCAAGCGATCGAGAGTCATCTTGCGCGCGGCGAGCGCCTTCTTGAAGTTCTCTTCCGTCCCCGCCTGCTGCTTCAGCGTCTGCATCTGCGCGTCGATCTCGGCGTCGGTGGCGGTGAAGTTGCGCGCCTTCGCTTCCTGGCGCAGCACCGTGTAGGTGACAAGTTCTTCGAGGATCTTGCGGTAAAGCTCGTCGCGCCGCGCTGGAGGAACCGGCCCGTTATTGAGCTCGATGTTCGCGAGCAGGCGCTCGAACTCGGAGCGTGTGACGTTTTCGCTGTTGACGTGCGCGAGGACCTGCGGGAGTTGCGCCGGCACTGGCGCTGCGGGCGGTTCGGCGGCGCCGGCGGCGTCGTGCGGCCGTTGTAGCTGGCGCGGCGGCCGAGCCTGGAGCGGCTGTGGCGGGCGTCCGGGCGTGGTTCGCGGCCGGAGCTGGAGCGGCAGCACTACCGGACGCAGGACTCGCCTGACCCGCCGGCGCCTTCTTGCACGCCGACCCGGCCATTACAACGAGAGCGATACACGTGAGCGAAAGTAGTTTAGACAAGAGTCCTCAATGATACCGCAGGCCGTAATCCGCGCGTCAGGGCTCAGCGTACAGTTCAGGCGTGCTCGGGTTCAACCGGCCGTGGAATCCGTGATCCGTGAACTCGTGACCGTGACCGTGTAGTCCGTCGCTCTAGTTCCCGTGGAGGTGGCAGGGCTCTTTCGGTTCCGTGCCCTGGATAAAGGCCTCGGAGAAGACGCGAGGGCACGTTGGGCCCGCCAGCATTCCCGTATCACGGTCGATGTCGACGTAAACGATGCCCTCGGGGGTCTGGAATGTCGGGCTTTCAAGACCCGCCAGCGCGCGCGACATGAACGCCGTCCAGATCGGCAGGGCCGGCGGTCGCGCCGCTGAGCCCGAGCGGCTGGTTGTCGTCGAGGCCGACCCAGACGACGGTGATGAGCTCCGGGGTGAACCCGGCGAACCACGCATCGCGCAGATCGTTGGTGGTGCCTGTCTTGCCGGCGGCATCCTGCGTAAAGCCGGCGGCGCGGGCCCCGAAGGCCGTTCCTTCGTTCAGGACGCTGCGCATCATGTTGGTCACGAGAAACGTCGTGTCCTTGCGCGTGATCGTCTTCGGCGCCGTCGTACGAATCGCGACGTCCTTGCCGCCGCTGACGATGCGGGAGATCGCGCGCAGGGGGCGAATCGTGCCGAGGTTCGGAAAGATGGTGTAGGCGGTCGCGATTTCGAGCGGCGTGGCTTCGAAGACGCCGAGCGAGATCGCGGCATAGGCACGCGGCGAGGCGCCGGCGTCAACCTGCCGCCACAACGCAGCTATCTCGCCATAGCCGGTCGTTTCCGCGACTTTGATCGTTGCGACGTTGCGCGAATGGGCGAGTGCCCGCCGCAGCGTGACCGGCCCGTCATATTCGCCCTCGTAATTCCTCGGCTCCCACGGCTCGTTGTTGAACATGAACGTCGTCGGTTCGTCGATGACGATCGTTGCCGGCGTGATGTCCGTGCGTCCTTCCTTGAATGCGTGTTCGAAGGCCGCGAGGTAGACGAACGGTTTGAAGACGGAGCCGGGCTGCCGGCGTGCGTTGATGGCGCGGTTGAACTGCGACTGGTTGTAGGAGCGTCCGCCGACCATCGCGAGGACTTCGCCGGTGCGCGCGTCGAGCGCGATGAGCGCCGCCTGCGCCTTCTCGCGCTTGCGCTTGGCGAGGAGCTCGTCGACACGCACCAGCCCGTCGCGCACCGCGTCCTGCGCCAGGCGCTGCAGGTGCAGATCGAGTGTCGTGTAGACGTCGGCCGTCGTGGCGACCGCGCTGTACTTGTCCTGCAGTTCCTGGCTGACGTAGTCGACGAAGTACGGCGCCTCGGCTTCGAGCGCGCGTTGCACGACCTGGACGGGATCCTGCGACGCTCGTTCGGCGGCTTCGGCGCTGACGAACCCGGCTTCGGACATCGCCTTGAGGACGACATTCCGCCGCTCTTTGGCGCGCTCGGGATGCACGAAGGGCGAGTGCCGCGGCGGGGACTGAATCGTGCCGGCAATGAGCGCGGCTTCGCTCAGCGAGATGTTCGAGATGTGCTTGGCGAAGAACAGTCGCGACGCTTCGGCAACACCGTGCACCGCGAACGAGCCGCGCTGCCCGAGCCAGACGTCGTTCAGGTAGAGCTCGAGAATCTGATCCTTGCTCAGCTGACGCTCGAGGATGAGCGCCATGAACTGATCCTGCAGCTTGCGAATCGGGCTGCGCTCCTGAGTGAGGAACGTGTTCTTGATGAGCTGCTGCGTCAGCGTGCTGCCGCCGCGGAGGTACGGCTTGCGGCCTGTGGCGTAGTCCCACACGGCGCTGGCGATGCCGATGGGATCGACGCCGACGTGATCGTAGAAGCGCCGGTCTTCGATCGCGAGCACCGCCTGGATCATCTGCGGCGGGATTTGTTGCAGCGGCACGTCGCGCCGCTTCTCCCGTCCCGCCGAGACCAGGGCCGTGACGAGTGGCGGGTCGAGCGTCAGCTGTTCGGGCCGCGCCTTCTCACCAACGATCTCCAGGTGATCGATGGCCGTCGTTTCCTTGGTCTTGGCCGACCGCAAGCCGAAGACGATCCGGATGGTCTGGCCCTTGCGGTCGCCATCACGCGGCGTGAGGACGATGGCATCGCGACCGACGGTGAATTCGCCGGGCTTGTCCGACTGCGGACGGTTGGCGTAGCCCAGCTCGTTCAGCCGGTCGATCAACTGGCGAGGGGAAACCGCCTGCCCGCGCCTGACTTCGAACGGCCGCGCGAAGACCCGCGGATCGACGCGCTGAATCTCGCCATGGATGCGGGCGTCGATCATCCGCGAGAAAACGACGTAGTAGTAACCCATGACCCCGCACATGACGAGGACAGGGCCGGCCAGCGCCACCAGGGCATACAGCTTCCAGCGCTTGCCGAGCAGCTTGACGCGACGCTTCTTTGGCGCCGCTTTCGCCGTCGCCTTCGCCTTGGTGGGGGGAGAGGTGGACACAGTAGTCGTCTATCGTCAGTGTCGGTTGATCAGTCGTCAGTCTTCAGTCTTCAGTCGGCAGTCGTCGAGCACGCCTCGATTCCAGTCCAGTTGGGCCAGCTCGGCCGTCCATTGTCAGGACTGACGGACTGGCGACCGAAGACCGCGGACTGACGACTCCGGACTGACGATCCGGACTGACGACTCCGGACCGTCGACTCCGGACTGTCGACT
>CAWHNN010000009.1:0-114064 GCA_963830815.1 uncultured Acidobacteriota bacterium
TCCTGCCCGAGAACTTCGATTGGTCGGATCAGAAGGCGCTCGACGAAGGTCTCCGACGATGACCGCGCGCTGCGTCCGTGGACGATCGATTTCCACGTCGCGCAGAACGACGCGACGGTGAAGGGCTCAGGCTCGCACGACAAGACCGGCCGCCATTGCCTGCCCCACGACCCGAACGGCAAGCTCGATATCGTCCGGCACGCCGGGTTCTGGCTGAAAGATGACAGCGGTAAACCTACGCACGCGGTGCAGCACATCTGCTGGGATGGCTGCATGTTCCCGAACGCGACGATGATGGAGCAGAAAACCTGGAACGACATCCTGGGCGTGATGACTGGGGTCCGCGACGCGCACGGTGGGACTGATCGATTGCGGACTGCGGATTGTTGATTGCGGATTTTTCGATTGGCGATCGCGGATTGTGATGATGCTGAGATTGTCAGGTCATCGATGAAAAACCTCAACATCGGACTCGTCGGCTACGGCTTCATGGGCCGCACGCATTCCAACGCGTTCCTGCAGGCGCCGCGTTTTTTCGATCTGCCGTATCAAGCCCGTGCTGAAGGCGGTCGTGCGCGCGGAAGCGGATCGCGTCAAGGCGTTCGCCGACAACTGGGGCTACGAGTCGATCGAGACCGACTGGCGCAAGCTCGTCGACCGCAAGGACATCGACGTCATCGACATCGCCAGCCCGAACGACACGCACCACGAAATCGCGATTGCCGCCGCGAAGGCCGGCAAGATGGTGATGTGCGAGAAGCCGCTCGGCCGGAACGGCGCGGAGGCCGAAGCAAATGGTCGACGCCGTCGAGAAGGCGGGCGTGCCGAACACGGTCTGGTACAACTACCGCCGCGTGCCCGCCGTCGACGCTGATCAAGCAACTGATCGACGAGGGCAAGTTCGGCCGGATCTTCCATTACCGCGCGAAGTTCCTGCAGGACTGGACGATCTCCGCGGACCTGCCGCAGGGCGGCGAAGGGCTGTGGCGGCTCGACGTCGAAGGTCGCGGGCAGCGGCGTCACCGGCGATCTGCTCGCGCACTGCATCGACACCGCGCTGTGGCTGAACGGCTCGATCACCGAAGTCACCGCGATGACCGAAACGTTCGTCAAGGAGCGCAAGCACACGCTCACCGGCAAGGTCGAGCCGGTCGGGCATCGACGATGCGAGCGCGTTCCTGTGCCGGTTCGAGAACGGATCGCTCGCGACGTTCGAGGCCACGCGCTACGCGCGCGGGCACAAGGCGCTCTACACGCTCGAGATCAATGGCGAGCACGCCTCGGCGTTCTGGGATCTGCACGATCTGCACCGCATCCAGTACTTCGATCACCGCGACGAAGGCCGGGTGCGCGGCTGGCGCAGCGTCCACGTCACCGACGGCGATCAGCCATACATGAAGCACTGGTGGGTGCCCGGGCCTGCAGATCGGCTACGAGCACACGTTCATCCACCAGTTCGCCGATTTCGTGCAGGCGCTCGGCGAAGGCAAGAGCCGTCGGCCCCACGTTCCGCGACGGCCTGGCGACCGATTACGTCACCGATGCGGTGCTCAAGTCGGCGCAAGAGCGGCAATGGGAAAAGGTTTAAAGGGAAAAGCGGCAAAAGGCGACAGAGCGAACTGAAACCCTCAGCGAGCGAGAAATCTGCGGCTGGTCTCGTGCAATGTACGGCGATGCTTTGCGGCGCCCTTCTGTCGCAGGCGCGCGAACTGTCGCGCAGCAGCAACCGCCGGCCGGCCAGACGCAGGGTGGGCAAGGTCGCGCGAGGGCCGCGCGGCGGCGGCGGGGCCACGCGGGCGCGCCGGTCAAGCTTCGAGGATCGCACCGGGTTCAAGTCAATTTTTGACGGCACCATGAAGGGTTGGGACGGCGATCCCGACCTACTGGCAGGCCGAAGAAGGCATGCTGGTCGGGACCGTAACCGCCGAGAACCTGCTCAAGGAAAACACCTTCGTGATCTGTCGCGGAGGGGAGCCCGGCGGATTTCGAGCTGAAGGTCGAGTTCCGCATGAGCGCGAGCAACAGCGGCATCCAGTTCCGCAGCATGCCAGGGGACGAAGCCGACTGAGGCCCAACGGTGCAAATGGGTGCTCAAGGGCTACCAGGCCGACATCGACTTCGGCAACAGTTTCACGGGAATGATCTACGAGGAGCGCGGCCGCGGCATTCTCATGCAGCGTGGCCAGGCGGTGGACATGGCTCGCGGACGGCGTTTCGGGACGATCGGCGGCTCAGCGCACCGCCGACGAGCTCAAGGCTATCATCAATGGACAAGGACTGGAACCAGTTCCACGTCATTGCGCGCGGGAACATGATCATGAACATCCTGAACGGCCACGTGACTGCGTTCTCGTGGACGACGATGCGAAGAGGCGCACGCTCAAGGGACTGCTAGGCTTCCAGATTCACACCGGACCGCCGATGAAGATGGAGTTGAGGAATATCTATTTGAAGACGCTCTGAGCGAGTAGGTTTTAGGCTTTAGGTTTTCGGAGGTCGGGTTCAGGTTCGGTTGTTCGGTTAAGGCTCGGTCGCTCGCGACCTCCGAACACCGAGCTACCGAAAACCGACCTACCGAGCTACCGACCTGACAACCGTCAAAACCGCCGGCGCTGTCGCCGCGTCGATGTGCACCGGCTTGTACCCGCCGATGGTCTTGAAGTAGAGGAACAGCAGCAGGTAGACGACGGCCATCGCCGGCGGGATGTACGAGTCGGCCTTGAGCGTCTCGCGGTCGCCGATGATGCTGGCGTCGGCCACGATCTGCTGCTCTGGCGTCTTGCTTGCGGCCGTCTGCGCTTCCGACAGCTTGGTGCCGTCGAGTCCGTGCACTTCGTCGAGGAACAGGAACTTGCTCGGCGTCGGCGCCTTGTATTGCTCGTAGACGGCCGGGGCGGTCGCGCTGAGGTGCTCGGCGGTGAAGCGGTCCTTGGCGTAGCCGAGGCCGGGGCCGCCGAGGAGGCCGGCCGACATCATGCCGATGCCGCCCATGATCGACATCGCGACCGCGCCGGTGCGCGGGAAACGATCGCCGACCACGGCCAGCATCGTGGGCCAGAAGAACGTCTTGCCGACCGCGTAGACGGCCAGCGCGACCATCGCGCCGGCGAAGGTCTCGATGCCGCTGACCATGCGCAGACCAATGACGGCCAGCACGCGAGCAGATGAAGAGCAGGCCGATCGGCGAGATCTTCAGGTTCTTCTCGATGAAGTGGGCGCAGAAGCGCAGCGAGAACATGAGCAGCGACGTGAAGACGAAGAGGATCTTGCCCTGCGCCGGCGTCAGGATGTTGCCGGTGATGTTTTGAATCCAGCCGTCGGTGCCGAGCTCGACCGCGCCGACGAGCGCGTGCGTCATGAACAGCACGAACAGGAGCAGCGATCCGAGCGAGAAATTCGTCTTGATGCCGACGATCAGCAGCAGGACGAACGCGACGCGCCCAGCCGAGGTAGCCCCAGGTCGCGGAAGCGAAGAACGCGCTGCCGGTGAAGAACGCGAGGATGCCGCCGAGCTGATCCTTGAAGAACAGGCCGACGAGGAAGCAGGCCACGAGCGCGCCGAGAATGCCCACTTCCTTGAGCATCTCGCCGACGCTGAGGCCCTTTGGCGGACGCCTCGGATTTCGGGAAATTCTGGCCGAAGAACGCGATGCCGTAGAGGACGGTCGGCACGAGGAACAGGCCGAGCTGCATCTTCCAGCTCACCTGCATGCCCTCGCCGAGAATCCAGCCGACGAGGCCGCCGAGCACGAGGCCGGCCGGCCAGCTCGCGTGGAGGATGTTCAGGTAATGCGTGCGGTTGTGCGGAAAGAGCGTGGAGACGAGCGGGTTGGCCACGGCTTCGAGCGTGCCGTTGGCCAGGGCGAAAATGAACGTGCCCCGGTACAGAAACATGTAGGCCGTGTCCTGCGCCTGTCCCTTGGTCGCGGCAAACGTGACGAAGGCCGACAGCACATGGAACAGGAACGCCGCGACGACCAGCTTGCCGTAGCCGATCTTGTCCACGATCACGCCGCCGATGATGATGCCGAAGCAGAAGCCGGTGAAACCGGCGCCGCCGATGGCGCCGAGCTGCGCGCCGGTGAAGCCGAACTCAGCGGCCCAGTTGGCCAGGATGCCGCCGCGGATGCCGAAGCCGATGCCCGGCGGCGAGGATGGCCAGGAAGCCGGCCCACAGCAGGCGCTTGGCGTTCGGTGCGGTGACTTCGGCGCTTAGAGTCGCATTGCTCATAGTTGTCCTTTTCCGCCCGGCCGCCGAAGCGGTCGGGGTCGTTGTGATTGATGGCCCGTCGCCTGAGACCAACTCGTCCCCCGGGCGCTGGCAGCGCTGGCTCGAAGGTAAGTGCGACGGCCATTATGGTCCAAATCAGGGCCGTCCAGGATTGACGTTTCGCGGTCAGAGCCGGCCGTTTCGCAGGCTGGAACGAGCTCTGCGGACGCCGGGACGGGCGTTGGACGACAGGCGTCCTAAAGGGATAGATTCGAGTCAGGCCGCCGTACAACATGATGACGCTTCGCAGGATTCTCGACACCGCTCGTTCTTCTTCTGGCCGTTACCGCCGGCAGCGCGCAGCCCGCGAGCGCGCAGCCCGGCCTCGGCATACGCATCGGCGACAGCGGCAGCCGTTACCGACCCGGTGCAGCCCGGGACGACGGTCACGGCCAGTCTGGCGGTGAAGGTCTCGCCCGGGTTTCACATCCAGTCGGACAAGCCCCGCGACCCGTCGCTCATCCCGCTGACGCTGATGCTCGAGGCGCCGCCGGGCGTAAAGGTCGAGGGCTTGAGCTTTCCCCCGGCGAAGGACTTCCTGCTCAAGGGCACTGACCAGCCGCTCGCCGTCTTCGAGGGGACGTTCTCGATTGAGGTCCGGCTGGCTGTCGCCAAGGACCATGCGCCAGGAGAGGTAACGGTCCCGGCACGACTGCGCTATCAGGCGTGCGACGACACGACATGCTTCAGGCCGATGACGATCCCCGTCTCCTGGACGTTGACCGTCGGAGGCGCCGACGAAGCGCGCTACGCCACGAGCGGCGGCGCCGGTTGCGCCGCCTGCCACCGCGGCAACAGCGCCTCCCTCAGAGCCACCAGCGCCAGCTCCTGCGACCCTTCCTCGACGAGCGCACCTGCCGCCGCAGCCGTGAAGGCCGGCCCACAGCGACCTGCCGGCCGATGTCGTCAAGCTCTTCGACGAGTTCGATGTCCTCGGCACGGCCGGCGGGTACGTGGACAAGGACGCGTTCCTGAAGTTCATCGGCGACGCCGAACGCGGCGTCAAGCAGACCGGGCTCTTCGAAGGCAAGGGACCGCTCGCCATCCTCGCGCTCGTGTTTCTCGGCGGCCTGGCGCTCAACCTGACGCCGTGCGTGCTGCCGATGATTCCCGTCAACCTGGCGATCATCGGCGCCGGTGCGCAGCGATCGAAGCGCAGCCGCGGCTTCCTCCTCGGCGCCGTCTACGGTGGCGCCATGGCGCTCGTCTACGGCGTCCTCGGCGTCATCGTCATCCTCACCGCCGGCACGTTCGGCACGATCAATTCGTCGCCGTGGTTCAACCTCGGCATCGCCGCGCTGTTCGTCGTGCTCGGCCTGGCGATGTTCGACGTGATCATGGTGGACTTCACGCGATTCCGCAGCGGTATGCGGCTCGGCGAGACCGGCCGCGGCACGGTGTGGCTGGCGTTCACCATGGGCGCGGTTGCCGCGCTGCTCGCTGGCGCCTGCGTGGCGCCGGTCGTGATTCAAGTCGTGGTCTTCGCGAGCGACCTGCACGCCGCCGGGCACGTCGATCGCGCTCGCGCTGCCGTTCGTCCTCGGCCTCGGCATGGGGCTGCCGTGGCCAATTGCCGGCGCCGGCCTGGCGTCGCTGCCCAAGCCTGGCATGTGGATGGTGCGCGTGAAGCAGGCGATGGGCGTGCTGATCCTCGCCACCGCCGTCTATTACGCGTACATCGCCTACGGCATCTTCGCGAACCGCATGGTCGATCCGTCGGCGGTGCAGGCGAGCGTGCAGGAGAAGCTGAAGGAAGGCTGGCACTCCTCGCTCGCCGACGGGCTCGTCGCGGCGCGCCAGACGAACACGCCGGCGATCATCGACTTCTGGGCGACGTGGTGCAAGAACTGCGTCGTGATGGACGAGACGACGCTGAAGGATCCGGAAGTGCAGGCGGCGCTCGAGCAATACACGCGGATCAAGTTCCAGGCCGAGGATCCGGAAGAGTCGCCGGCCAAGGAGCTGATGCAGCGCATCGACGCGGTCGGTCTGCCGGCGTATGTGATCGTCAGAGCGAAGGTCGAGCCGCTGACCCACCGGACAGAGAGTTGACGCTGCTCGCGCGGTCCTGTTGCCCGGCAGCCCCACCCGTCCTCGGCGCCAAAAGCGCAGTCGACGTGAGAGGCGCCTGCGCGGCGGGCGGGGCGGCCGCCGCCGGGCGCCACCCGCTCGGCGGGTCAACCGTCCCGAATGAACGAGTCCGATTCGTGATTCCGTCGGCTCAGCGCCGCTCCGCGGCGGACAGCCGTGTCAGCCGGGCGGCGACCTCCGACTCGCGTGACACTCGTAAGAGGGTAAAACGGCGAGCGTAGGCGGGCCAGCGCGCAGCTCACGGAGCTGCGCGGTCGCAGAACATCAGGCCGGAGCCGCCGTTTTTCCACGCGACCGTCGGCGGGAGCCGCGCGGCTGACGTGGCCGAGCCGCTGCATCGACGGCGCCGTCGTCGAGGATCAGTCACAGCTAGTCAGCGCTTCGCCGACTTCGTCAGATTCTCCACGACGAACAGCCCGCTCTTTCCTGCGCACACCAGATCCGGGTCGCCGTCGCGATCGATGTCGACGACGGGGATCTGCATGCCACCGCCCATGCGGCCGCCGTAGTCGATGATGTGGCGGATCCACTCGATATCGCCTGGCGCCTTTTCGGAACTCGTACCAGTAAATGCCCAGCGGCTCCTTC
Source organism: uncultured Acidobacteriota bacterium (assembly GCA_963830815.1). Taxonomy (GTDB): domain Bacteria; phylum Acidobacteriota; class Vicinamibacteria; order Vicinamibacterales; family 2-12-FULL-66-21; genus DATBJJ01. The sequence continues at coordinate 6,950 of CAWHNN010000009.1, forward strand.
TCGCCCGGGTCGCTGCCGTTGTGCGCCATGAAGCGCTTGCCGGTGACGAGGTCGAGCCGTCCATCGCCGTTGAGATCGACCAGCGTCGAAGCGTGGCCCTGCGACCACGCGCTGTCGATGACGCGGCGCGTCCACTTGCCGCCCTCGCCCTGTTCGAACCAGTAGACGCCGTAGTCGTGGCCGCTGGCGGTGACGACGTCGTTGCGGCCGTCGCCGTTGACGTCCATCACGTGCATGAACCCGAGCTCGCTGACGCGCGCGGCGCGTCGGGCTTTGGAGGCGCCGGCGGCTGGAGTTGCGGGAACGTTGATCGACTCCCAGTCGGGATGGAACGTCCAGTTGCCCGCTCGCGGGTCGGCGGGCGCCTCGAGCCAGCCGCGCGGCGTGAGGATGTCGTTGCGCTTGTCGCCGTTGACGTCGCCGGCGCCGATGCCGTGGCCGTAGGTCGCGCCGCTGACGACGTGCGCGACCCAGGCCTTGTTTTTCGACTTCATACCAGGCCTGGCCCGGTGCCGTTCTCCTGGGCGACGATCTCGTTGGCCTTGCCGTCGTTGTCCATGTCGGCGAGGATCGCGAACTCGACGTTGAATCCTTCGTGAATCGGCGCCAGCTTCCAATCTGCCGCCGGCCTTTCCCGGATTCCGCCACCACGCCACGCGCTTCGCGAACCACGAGACCGAGACGACATCGGGATAGTCGTCGCCGTCGACATCGACTATGAGGTCGCTGAAGTTGTCGATGTATTGATTGCTGAATCCGAGCTCGCGGAAGCGGTGCGGTATCCATGTCTTTGCGAGGTCGAGTGCGGGGGCCTCGTACCAGTCCTCGCCCGAGACGATGTCGAGCCGGCCGTCGCGGTTGACGTCGGCCACTGCAGCGGTCTCGCTGGCGCCGCCGTCGATTGCGTGAATCCTGAAGGGGATGTCAGGTGGACGGCTTCCCTGCACTGCGAAGAGCATCAGGAGCGATAGCAGTGTGACGCGCATTGGAAGCCTCATCCGAGGTCTGAAGCCGGACTCTACGGGAGAATGCGCCGTACACAAGAGGGCGCCCCGAAGGGCGCCCTCTTGTCCGTTCGATCCGTGGTACGATCCGTGATCCGTGGTGTCCGTGGCTTAGAAGCGGAACCTGATCCCCAGCTGGATGACGCGGTTGCGAGTTCGGACGGACGCCGGTGACTCGGCCGAAGTTCGTGTCGGTCTGCTGGCCGGTCGCGTAGTTGAACATGGCATCCGTATCGACGCCCTCGTACTGGGTCGTGTTGAAGGCGTTGTAGAGCTCCGCGCGGAACTGCAGGTTACGCTGTCCGATCGCGAAGTTCTTGAAGAACGTGATGTCGTGGTTGATGTACCCCGGCGGGTTGTACTCGTCGTTGGTCGAGGTCCCCAGGTAGTACGGGTCGCTCGGTCCGCCGCCGGGCTGGACGCACTCGGTGCGGAACTGGCGGTCGAACGTCCGCTCGCTGCGCGGCAGGTTCGGGTCGCAGGCCAGCGACACGCGGCGGGTATAGCCGTTGCCCGACAGGTCGTTGGTCGGCGCGCCGGTGAACGCGTAGGTGAAGCCCATGCGCGGCTGGTTCTGCATGATCGTGATGCCGGAGATCTGCCAGCCGTCGAGCGCGATGCGGGTGAACAGGTTGTCCCACTTCTTGCTCGCGAGCGGCAGTCTCCCAGTTGTAGTTGATGACCAGGCTGTGCGGACGGCTCGGTTGCCGGCGTTGGTCGAGTAGTTGTAGTTCCGCGCCTTGTTGTCGGCCTCGGACAGGAACGGATCGTAGAGGCTGAGCAGCTTGCGGTTCATGCCGGTGTAGGACACGCCAAAGGCAAACCCCTGCGCGAAGCGGCGGTTCACCGCCACCTGGATCGACTGGTAGTCGTTGTAGCCGGTCCAGTCGCGCACGCCGATCGTGCCGTAGCCGCGGTACGGGCGCAGGTAGTTGGCCGCGACCGGCTGTCCGCCGTTGGTCGGGTCCGCGTTCTGCGGCAGCAGCTGCGTGCCGTAGGGCAGGTCGTTGATCTGATTCGTGACCGGCTGGTTGCGGCCGGCATTGCCGACGTAGGCGACGTCCGCGATCAGGTTCCACGGCAGCGCGTGCTGCACGCCGATGCTCCAGTTGTAGACCGTCGGCGCCTCGAACGGGGCGAACCCGATGACGCCGCGCGGGCTCTGAATCAGCTGCGAGTTCTGCAGGTCCGGAATCGTCGTGAAGCTCGTCGTCCGCGTATCCATGAGGGGCGGCTGCTCGACGAGCGACAGGATGAAGTCGTCCTGGTAGCGGTCGTAGAAGATGCCCCATCCGCCGCGCACCGCCGTCTTGCCGTCGCCGAAGACGTCCCACGCAAAGCCGACACGCGGCGCCGGCAGCAGGCCCTTGCCCTCGTATACCGTCTGCTCGGCGACGATCATGCCGTTGTAGAAGTCGCCGGAGTTCGGCACGCAGCTTGTCGATGTAGGTGTTGTTGAGGATCTGCCCGGTGAGCGGATTCCGCGACTGCCGGACGTTGCCAGCGCAGGTCGCGGCGTTGTTCGGGCACACCGGCTCGAACAGCAGCGGCGCGCGTGCTCGCCGCCCACGTCAGGCGTGTCGAAGTACGAGCACGTCCTGACCCGCGACGTAGGTCGGGCCGATGTAGTAGAAGCGCGCGCCGAAGTCGAGCGTCAGGCGCGAGTTCACGCGCCAGTTGTCCTGCACGAACATCTCGACCTGATTGAACCGCCCTTCGGCGTACGGCTTGGCCGTCGATTCGGTGTAGCTGTTGATCGAACCGAGGAGCGCATTCGAGAACCCGAGGTTGGTATCGAACGGGTTGCTGGCGTTGCCGTCGAAGTTGAAGTTGCCGTTGAAGACCGCGGCGCGCGGCGCCGGGCGCGCCGTGTGCTCGAAGAAGATCCCGGTCTTCAGGTTGTGCTTGCCGGCAATCTTCGACAGGTTCGCCGAGTAGTTCCAGATGGTGTTGCTGGCGTTGAACGGATAGCGGTCGGCAACGCCGACGCCGCGCGTGTTCGGCAGGGCGTTGGTTCCGCCGTAGCTGATCTGCGGCACCAGGAACTGCGGGTTGGCGCTCGGGAAGAACTGCGACAGGCCGCCGAGCACGACGCGGCGATCGTTCTGATCGAGCGCTTCCTGGCCGACGTTGCTGACGAGCTGTTCCGCCCAGTTGCGGCCGACCGTCACCTCGCCCACCATCGATCCGCTGAAGGTGTGCAGCAACGTGCTCACCAGGCTGACCGATCCGACCTCGTACGAGGTGTTGAACTGCGGCCAGCTGGCGTTGCCGCCGTTGCCGGTGCCGGCGCCGAGGAACGCGTTCGCGCCGCGCGAGTTGACCTCGTTGCCGAACTGCACGCGCGTGTAGAACGTCGTGTTCTGCGTGATGTTGTAGTCGACGCGCGCCACCTGATCGTTGCGCGGCTTCTCGAGCTCGTTCTGGTAGGTGTAGTTGTACTGGCGGCTGCCAGACGGGTCGGTCGCGTTCGGCAGCGGGAAGAGGCCGAGCATCTGCTGCCCGATCGGGCTGATGCGGTTGGCCGGAATCCTGTTGCCCGGGAAGCAGCCGGGGCCGCCGGCTGTTGACGCTGCACGCCAGGCCCTGCGCCGCGAGCAGCGGATCCTTGATGTAGACCAGGCGGCCCTGGCTATCGAACGTCTGCGAGAAGTCGCCGGAACGCTCGAGCGCCGTCGGCATCGTGCTCAGCTGCAGCGTGCCGGGATCGTTGCGCGGCAGAAGGTCCTGCGAGAAGAAGAAGAACAGCTTGTCGCGGTTCTTGTTGAAGTCGGTGCCGGGAACCAGAACCGGACCGCCGATCGTCCACGCCGTGTTGTCGAACCGGTAGGGCGCCTTGTCGCAGCTCGCGAGCTGGCCGGCGTCGCACTGGCGGCGGCGATCCCAGGAGTTGGTGTTGAACTTCTCGTTGCGCTTGTAGTACGCGGCCGTGCCGTGAAAGTCACGCGTGCCGCTCTTGGTGACGACCGTGATCGTCGCGCCGGAGCTGCGGCCGTACTCGGCCTGGAAGTTCGACGCCTGCACCTTCACTTCGGCGATGGAGTCGAGCGCCGGCGCGGCATAGTTGCCCGAGTTCGAGCCGGTGTCCTTGTTGGTGACGCCGTCGTAGGAGAAGTTGAACGAGGTCTGGCCGTTGATCGACATGCTGCCGACCGAGCCCCAGCCCGGTGCGTCGCGCGCCGAAGTGTCGATGACGCCGGGCAGCGTCTTGAGGCTGCCCATGAAGTCGCGGCCGCTGCAGGCCGATGTCTTCGATCTGGCCGGCGGTGATCGTCGCCGAACGCTCGCCGCTCGTCGTCTGGACCTTGACCGACTCGGCCGCGACGGACACGACCTCCGACAGGCCGCCGATCTCGAGCGCGATGGCGCGCAGCGCCAGACGCTCGGTGGCGCCCAGCACGATGCCCTTCTGCTCGTAGGGCTTGAATCCCTGGACGGTGACCGTCAGGTCGAATGTTCCGGCAAGGAGGTTGGTGATGGTGTACACGCCATCCGCGCCGGTAACGGCTTCGCGGGTGAGGTTGGTGCCGACGTTCTTGACCGTGACGGTGGCGCCGGGCATGACGCCGCCGCCGGAATCGGTAACGACGCCGGAAATCTGGCCGGTAAGGCCCTGCGCGTCTGCGCGCGCGGCCGGGCCGGCGACAATCATCGCCAGCGCAAGCGCCGCTCCCCAAAGACGATGGCTCACGTTCCCCTCCTCTTGATCAGCGTGAGATGACAAAACTCCGCTGGCGCGCACGAGCGTCAGCGTGCGCGGAACACTACGCCCGTGCTGGAGGGGTGTCAAAGACAGTCTGGCGTTCCTCGTCCCTTTCGAGATGAGAAACGCTGGCTTGTCACAGAAATGTCCAAAAGATGGGGTGTTTTCGCGCCGCAGGGCCCGTTACCCTTGTACCGAGCGGACCTTGCCTGATTTCGCAATGCGAACTGGTATCGCCTGCGGCGCCTGAGCCGATCAGGAGCCGTTACTTCGCTGCGAGGGCCTTGTCGATAGCCGCCAGGAGCTCGGGTGACTCCGGCGTCACCTTGCTCGGGAAGAACGCGACGATCTTGCCGTCCTTGCCGACGACGTACTTGCTGAAGTTCCACGCCGGAAGATTGCCGGACGCGCCAAGGAACGAATAGATCGGCGATTGGCCGGCGCCAGCCTTGGTCACGACCTTCTCGAACATCGGGAACGTCACGCCGTAGGTGAGCTTGCAGAACGTCACGATTTCTTCCGCCGTTCCGGGCTCCTGGCCGCCGAAATCGTTGCTCGGAAAGCCGAGCACGTTGAAGTCCTTCCCGCCCTTTTCCTTCTGCAGCTTCTCGAGGCCCTCGTACTGCGGCGTGTAGCCGCACTTGCTCGCCACGTTCACGACGAGGCTCACCTTGCCCTTGTACATGCCCAGATCGGCGGGCTTCCCCTCGAGCGTGTTGGTCTTGAAATCGTAGAACGATGTCACGTTGGCTCCCGGCGTTGATGCCGGCGACTGGCCGGCGACAAGGGACGTGGATGACGAAGCGACGGCCACGAGCGCCATCACCGACAATGCGAGTGCAAGTTCCGGGCGGCGCGAACGGTGGTGATGTCACTATCAGATCCTCCAGAAACAGACAGGAAAACCCTATCTTACTGCCCCATCTCCGGCTCGGCACGGGCAATCGCAACGGGGTAGAATCCGGATCAATCATGTCTGTCGTAGCAGGGATCGATCTCGGGGGAACGGCGGTCAACTACACCTTCGTCGACAACGAGGAGCGGTGGCTGATCGATGGCCTGTGCGAGCATCCGGCGCGCTCGAAGGAAGGGCCTGAGATCTGCCTGCAGCAGATCGCCGACGGGCTTGGCATGGCCGTCGCGAAAGCCGGCGTCGGCCTCGAGGATGTGGTGTTCATTGGCCTTGATACGCCAGGCCCGGCCAGCAACGCCGGGGTCCTGAGCGCGCGCGGCTCGACGAACTTCGTCCACCCGTCATGGGCCGGCTTCGACCTCCGCGAGGCCCTGGCGCATAAACTTGGCAAGCCCACTACCTACCTGAACGACGGCAACGCCGGGGCCCTGTGGGGCCATTTCACGATCTTCGGCGCGAGCAAACCCGCCACCTCCATCTCCGCAATCATCGGCACCGGTCTCGGCGGCGGCGTCATCGTCGAGGGCAACGTCGTCAAAGGCCGGAGCGGCTTCGGCGGCGAGCTCGGGCACGTCCTGATCCCGTACCAGAGCATCGCGCTCATCGAGGGGCTCGTGCCCGAGTGCAACTGCGGTCGCATCGGCGACCTCGAATCTCTGTGCTCGCTGACGGCGATCGGCAAGTCACTGCTGCCCTACTTCCTCGGACGCTATCCGGATCACGAGCTGGCGAAGGTCGACCTCGCGTCAGCAGCGAAGCGGGTCCGCGGGATGGCGGAGCGCGGCGACGCGCTGTGCCGCGACATCTTCCGCGTGCAGGCGCACGCGCTCGGGCTCTTCTTCGACGAGATGATCAACACATTCGATCCCGATGCGCTCATCGTCGGCGGCGGCGCGATCGAGACGGGACCCGAGTTCCAACGCTGGTTCCTCGACGAGATTCGCAACGGCATGCCGGCGCAGCGCAAGGAACAGGCCGACATCCCCATTCACATCATGCCGCACGGCGACACCGCCGGGTCGCGCGGCGCCGCGATCGAGGCGCTCAAGCTCGCGCGCGACGGAGGACTCATTTAGCAATGCTGAATTCGAATGCTGAATGCTGAATGAGTTGAGGTCTGAGTTGCCAAATTGTCCTCAGCATTCATTCAGCAATCAGCATTCAGCATTCAGCATGCGCTGATCGCCATGATGCCAAAGGTCGCGGTTCGGGATCTGAAGAAGTCATACGGCGGGGTCGAAGCGGCGCGCGGCGTGAGCTTCGAGATCGGCGACGGCGAGATCTTCGGGCTCCTGGGACCGAATGGCGCCGGCAAGACGACGACTGTCGAGTGCATCATCGGGCTGCGCGAGCCCGACAACGGCACGATCGAAGTCTGCGGGATCGACGCGAGGCGCCGGCCGCGCGAGGTCAAAGAGAAAATCGGCGCGGCGCTGCAGACGACCACGCTCCAGGACAAGATCACGCCGCGCGAGTCTCTGGCGCTCTTCGGATCTTTTTACCAGCGTCGCACCGATCCCGCCGTCCTGCTCGAACGCTTCTCGCTGACCGACAAGGCCGACGCGGCATTCGACACGCTGTCGGGCGGCCAGCGCCAGCGTCTCGCCCTCGCGCTCGCGTTCGTCAACTCGCCGGAGCTCATCTTCCTCGACGAACCAACTGCCGGGCTCGATCCGCATTCGCGGCGCGAGCTGCACGGCGAGATTGCGAAGATGAAGCGCGACGGCCAGACCGTGCTGTTGACGACGCACTACCTGAGCGAAGCAGAGGCGTTGTGCGATCGCATCGCCATCATCCATCGTGGCAAGATCGTAGCGACGGGCACGCCACGCGAGCTCATCGCCGGATCGACCGCGACACCAACCGTCGAGCTCACGACGGCGTCCGAATTGCGGCGCGACTGGCTCGAGACGATCGCCGGGATCGAGGGCCTGCGATGTGATGGGACGAAGGCGACGTTTCGATCGCCGACCGTCAACGCCACTGTCGCCGCGATGCTGACTGCGCTCGACGCGCGCGGCATCGACGTCACCGAGCTGCATATCAGCAAGTCGACGCTCGAGGATGTGTTCCTGGAATTGACGGCGGAGGGTGTCGATCAGTCCGGCTGAAGCCGGACCTGGGACCCACGAACCAACGTATGGACGCGCTTCTCCACCAGATCTCCATCAGCCTGCGGCTGCACGCGCGAAACAAGATGGCGCTGATCTACAGCTATCTGTTTCCGACGATCTTCCTGGTGGCGTTCTGGGTGCTCTACCGGTTTGAAGAAGTGCCGCTCGTCCGCCACGTCGGCGAGCTGCTGACAGTCACCGCGCTCGGCGGCGCGTGCTTCGGGCTGCCGACGACGATGGTGAGCGAACGCGAGCGCGGGGTGTGGCGGCGCTATCGGCTGACGCCGGTCTCGACCGCTACGCTCGTCTCCGGCACCATCGCCGCCCGCTATCTCCTGCTCGTTGTCGCCGCCCTCGTCCAGCTGCTCCTGGCCATGGGCCTCGGCATGCCGCTGCCGAGGCATCCGCTCGAGCTCTTCGTTGCCTTCACGTTCGTGGCCTTCGCGTTCATCGGCCTCGGCCTGGTGATCGCGATGATGGCGGACACCGTGCCGGCGGTGCAGGCGCTCGGGCAGTGCATCTTCCTGCCGATGCTCATCATCGGCGGCGTTGCCGTCCCTCTCGCGACGCTGCCGGACTGGGCGCAGCGTCTCTCCTCGTTCTTTCCTGGCCGCTACGCTGTCGAAACACTCCAGGCGTGCGTCACGGGCAACGGGCTGGGCGCGGCTCGGTTCGGCGTCCTCGCTCTGACCGTGATCGGCGCTGCCGGCGCGCTCGCCGGCGCGAAGATGTTCCGCTGGGACGCGAACCAGCGATTTGCCACGACGCCAGGCAAGGGCTGGGTGGCCGTCGCGCTCGCCGCGTGGATGGCCGTCGGGACAGCCGCCGAAACTCGAACGCGAGTGCCACGGTCCGCGCCCGCGACGGCGCAAGCCGCGCCTGCGGCCACACCCCAGGCGAGTCCGGAGCCTTTGCCGCTCCCGTCGCCAGGCCCCGCGCCGCTGCCGCCAGGCCTCGGGCCGATTGCCAGTAGTCCGCGCGAGTCTGCGCTGCCTGCGGTCACGCCGAAAGCGACGCCAGATTCAACTCCGGCAGCCCCGCCACCAACGGCGACATCGGCGGAGCGAAGTTCACCGCCAAGCGCGAGGGAGAAAGCCGCGCCTGACACCAACCCGCGCGCCGCCTGGGCCCGGAGCCACACCTGGCACGACCCCTCCCGACTCGTGGCGGCTCGTGACCATGGCGGACATCGATCGCGATCTGATCTTCAGCCGCCTCCCGCCCGACTCCGGCGTCGTCACGCCGATAGCGCCTCTGGACGAAGAGCCGGACGAGACGATAGTCGCGCAGCTCGACAAGATGCGTCTGGCGCTGCCATCGTGGAAGCCCGGAAAGGTCGACGATCCCGTGCAGCGCGTGCGCAACTATCCTGTACGTGGCCGCGGTGCCGGATGTCTTTCAGATGCAGGAGCTCGAGCGATTCATCCCGCTCGTCGTCTATGACCGCATCCAGGAAGACATCCCGAAGGAGGACCTGATCAAGATCCTCTATTGGATTGCGACGCACCCCTTCGACGGCGACGACAGCGCGGTCGACGAACTGCGCCCGCTCGGCCTCAACAACGGTCCCGCGGACATGGAGCAGACGCGCGGCCGATTGAGCGTCTACGCAGTCAAGCTGCTCGGCCGAATCACTGGGAAGATCACGCCGGAATAGGACAGTCTTCAGTCGGCAGTCGGCAGTCGGCAGTCAGCAGTCGGCAGTCACAGTCGACAGTCAGTCAGAACAATCAACAGCGAGCAGCGAGCCGCGAACACCATCCACTATGAAAAAGCGGCAACTCGGCACGACAGGAATGGACATCACTCGCGTCGGTTTCGGCGCGTGGGCGATCGGCGGCGGCGGGTGGTCGTTCGCGTGGGGCGCGCAGGACGACGACGAATCGCTCGCGGCGATGCGGCACGCGGTCGAGCGCGGTGTGAACTGGATCGACACTGCGGCGGTCTACGGGCTGGGCCACTCGGAGGAGCTCGTCGGGCGGCTGCTGCGCGACTACTCCAAGTCGGATCGGCCTTTCGTCTTCACCAAGTGCGGGCTGGTGTGGGACGAGAGCGATCCGATGAAGCAATCCGCGCGGATCGGCCGGCCCGAGTCGCTCAGGCGCGAAGTCGAGCAATCGCTGAAAAGGCTGGGCGTCGAGCAGATCGATCTCTACCAGATGCACTGGCCTGCCGAGGACGGTACGCCAACCGAGGTGTATTGGCAGACGCTGCTGGAGATGAAGGCGGAAGGAAAAGTCCGAGCCGTCGGCCTGTCGAATCACAAAGTGGATCGTCTGGAGATCGCCGAACGCGTCGGCCACGTGGACACGCTCCAGCCGCCGTTCTCCGCCATTCGACGCGACATCATCGATGCCGAGCTTCCGTGGTGCGTGGCGCACGACACCGGCGTCATCGTCTACAGCCCGATGCAGTCGGGGCTGCTGACCGGGGCCTTCACCGAAGCGCGAGCCGCGGCGCTCGCCAAAGACGACTGGCGGTCGCGGTCGCCAGAGTTCCAGCCGCCCCGCCTGCAGCAGAACCTCGCGCTCGCCGACGCCATGCGCCCGATCGCCGCGCGGCACGGCACCACCGTCGGCGCCATCGCCGTCGCCTGGACGCTCGCCACCCCGGGCGTCACCGCAGCCATCGTCGGCGCGCGCAGCCCGGAGCAGGTCGATGGGTGGATTGCCGCGGGCGATCTCGAACTGACGGCGAGGGACCGCGACGATCTAGCGAGCGCGATCGCACGCACGTAGTCTTGGCTTCAGCGGGACTCCGCACCGACGATATCGACGAACTATCCGCGAAGCAACGACACGGCCGCGAAGACCGCGAGGAATCGAGCCCAGGAACTCTCGCGTTCTTCGCCTCTTCAGCGTTGATCGCGGGTGACGTCGCATCGTGACACGATGAATACGCCGCTGCCCGAACGCTACGGCTGCGTTATCTCGACAAAACAGATCTTGTTGTTGCTCGCCCCCGCGCCGCTGCGGATGGTGAGACGGCCGTCGGTCACGGTGACCGTTGACGTCCCCTCGATCCAGCGCGTCGTCGTCGTCGGCGTGCCAGTGACCGTCAGCACACCCTCGACCGACATCCGGAACACGCTGTCGAAGTTGCTCGCATCACCTGAGACCACGCGCACGACGTAGGTGCCGTTGGGCACGGCAATCTCCCACACCGCATCCGGGACCGCCGGCTTCTGCAGGTGGGTGAGCGTGTCGTAGCGCTGATCGGCCGAGTTCGCGGCGTTGCGATCGCGCGTCTGCGCCGAGTTGTCGGCATTCCAACCGTAGCTTTGCCCGTTGCCGCGAGCCGCGAAGACGAGACCGGTGTCAGCAAGATACCCGGACGGCACTGGAGCACCGGACGGCTGGAAGTTGACGCGTATGACGCTGGCCGGCGCTGCCGCAGCGAAGAGCCTCGCTGTGGGAACGACCGCCTTCGGGCAGCGACGCGCCGCTGCTCCACGACAGGCGGGCGACGGCGTCGCCGCCGTTCTCGTAGAACTCCATGCGGATGTCGTAGCGCTGTCCCGCGGTCAACGCGATCGTGCCGCTGTTCTCGGTCGACCCGTGATCGGTCCAGTTGTTGACGAGCTGCTGGTTGTTGACCCACAGCCGCACGCCGTCGTCGCTCTGCGTATAGAACGTGTAGGTGCCGGTCACGGGCGCCTGGACCTGTCCCGTCCACCGCGCGCTGAACGTGTCGTTCGCAATCGCCGCCGCTGGCGATCCCGCGCCCCAGGCGAAATCGACCGTCGGATCGACGCCGGTGACGGTCGTGCCCGTGAAGTCCATGTTGTTGTAGTAGGTCACCGAGAGACCGTTGCCGCCGCCGCCAGTGACAGCGCGATACGTCGCTGTGTACGTGGTGTTCGCAGCCGGCGTCGTGACGTTGTGCGCGGCAGCGCCGCCATCGGACCACGACACGAACTCGTAGGTCGTGCCGCCCGACACTTGCGTCGCGGGCGCCTCGATGTTGCGCACGATCCCGACGACGCTCTCGAAGGTCAGCGGGGTGGCCATCGGCTGCGCATCGAGCCGCAGCTGGAGGCCGGCCGGCTCCGTCGCGATCGTCAGGTTGACCTTGCGCGGCAGCACGTCCCGAAACGTCGTCTGGGTCTGCCCCGCCGAGTCGCGAACGGTGAGGTAGATGCGATACCAGACGTTGGTCTCGGTGTGGCCGGTCGTCGGGACCGTGAAGGATCCGGTGCGCGAGCCGCTCGTCGCCGGGATGAACGGGTGCGAGTGCGTATCGTGGTGGAAGTCGACCTGCCAGGTGAAGGCGCTCGCCGGCAGCGTTCCGTCCTCGGGATCAGTTGCCGTGCCGGCATAGCTGATGACATTCCGCCGCTGTAGAGCGTTCCGGCCGCGGGCTGCGTGATCGTGCCGGAGGGCGCCTGGTTCGAGGTGACGGTCAGCGTCGCTTCGTTGCTCGTGGCGCTGCCGGAGTCGTTGCTGACGATGGCGCGGAAGCGGGCGCCGTTGTCCGCTGCGGCAGCAACGAAGGTGTAGTCCTGCGCCGTGGCTCCGGCGATGTTCGTGCCATTGCGCTGCCACTGATAGCGCAGCGGCGCCGGCCCTGAAGCCCGCACGCTGAACGTGACCGACGCGCCAGGCGCGACGGTGCGGCTCGTCGGCTGCGTCGTGATGCTCGGCGTGCTCGCCGCATACGAAATGCGGTACACGGCTCCGCCACCGCCGCGCGCGAGGTAGTACAAGGCGCCGTCGTCTCCGACCTTCAAGTCGACCGGCGACGAGATGCCGGTCGCGAATGTGACGACGCTGTTGCCGGCCGCGGGGTCGAGCTTGCGAATCCAGCCGGCGCAATAGTCGGCGAAGAAGTAGTCGTTCTGATACTCCGTCGGAAACTGCAGCGTCGCGGGCGCATAGAACGCGCCGCCGGTGATCGCGCAGACGCCGCTCGTGCTGTGGTTGTAGCTGTAGCGCGGGCTGACGAATCTGCGCGTCGGTGGTCGTGCCCTCGGTGTCGGGCCAGCCGTAGTTCGCGCCCGGCAGGCCGTCGTTGATCTCTTCCCACGTGTTCTGCCCGACGTCGTTGATGAACATCTGCGACAGCACCGGGTTGAACGCGAAGGTGAAGGGATTGCGCAAGCCGAGCGAGTAGATCAGCCGGTTCTGGCCTGACGCCGTGCCATAGAAGGGATTGTCGGTTGGTATCGAGCCGTCCTTGTTGATGCGCAGCATCTTGCCGAGGAGGTTGCCGAACGACTGCGCGTTGGCGCCGTTGGCGTTTTCGCCCACTGCGGCGTAGAGCTTGCCGTCGGGACCGAACGCGAGCGCACCGCCGTTGTGATTGGTGGCGCTACTCAGGTTGTTGAGGTCGAGGAGGACGACCTCGCTGCCGGCCACGGCGACGTCGCCGTTGGCGGTGAAGCGGCTGATGCGGTTGTGAATGGCTGGGGTCGTAGCGGTGTAGTAGACGTAGACGAAGCGATTCGTCGTGAAGTCCGGATCGAACGCGACGCCGAGCAGCCCGCGCTCACCCACAGAGCTGACAGTCAGTGTAAGAAATGGCGCCGACAGGAGCGCGCCGTTTTTGATCACGCGCAGACGTCCCCCCTGTTCAGCGACGAACAACCGACCATCGGGCGCGAACTGCATCGCAGTTGGGCTTTGCAGCCCGGTCGCGACCAGGGTTTCGCTGAATCCCGTCGGAAGCGTGGCCGCAAGCAGCGGAATCTGCGGGGCGGTCAATGCAGCCGTGGCTGCGACCAGTAATATGGGTAGCAAGCGCTCTCTTAGCAGTCGCCGGGTTCTCATCTCAGGCACTCCATCGCAGACCGCGGCTTACGCAGATAGGCCGCGCCCTCGCGGCGGCGCCCGATGCAAGCGGAGAGACCTCGGCCGTTCGGCCGCTGCTCGCGGTTCGCTGCTGGCTACTCGCGGTCAACGGTGGCTCGCGATGCGAAACGTGGTCTGCGCGACAAAGGCCGGCCGCAGCCTAAATACTGAACGTCTTTCGTGTCGCGCATTTGTCAGAGCGAAACCCTCAACGCCTGAAGCTGGTCCTTGACTCGCGTCATGCGCCTTGTTAGAACCACGTGATCTCGGGAGGGTTACCAAGTCATGAGAACGCGATATGTGTGTGCGGTGTTCGTGTCTGCCGGCATCGCCGTGCTGAATGGACTACCGCTGGGACAGGCGCCGAATCAGGCGAGCCTCGTGACCCAGACCGTTGCCGGCGTGAAGTTCAGCACGCTGCCAGGATTTGCCATCGAGCGGATGAACCCGCCCGACAAGGGCGACAGCTACGTGGTCATCACGTTCGACAGCCTCGGGCGGCTGGTCGTGTCCAAAGAGAACGACTTTCCGCGATTGCTGCTCGACAACGACAAAGACGGCATCTACGAATCCGAAAAAGTCATCAGCGACAAGGTCCGCAATTGCCAGGGCCTGTGGTTTGAAGGCAAGACGCTCTACGCGGCATGCGCGATGGTGCCAACGCCCGAGCAGGTCGCGGCAGCGCCGCCACCGCCGCCGGGAGGCGGCCGCGGCGGACCCAACATCAACAACCGCGCCGGCTTCTTCAAGCTCGAGGACACCAACGGGGACGATGTCGCCGATACCTTCGAAACGCTCGGCATGGCGGGATCGATCCAGGAGCACGGACCGCACGCGATCCGGCGCCGGCCCGACGGCGGCATGGCCGTCATCGTCGGTAACAACGAGACCATCGCCGACAACGCGCTCGATCTGACGTCGCTCGTCCTCAAGGACAAGGACGCGCAGTTCCTGCCGTACTTCGCGAACTTCGGCCAGAGCGCGCGCGAGGGCGCGCACAGCGCGATCTTCGACTGGAATCCGGCGACGAAGAAGTTCCGCGTCTTCTCGGGCGGCAATCGCAACGCCTACGACTTCGGCTACAACCTCGCCGGCGAGGCGTTCCTCTTCGACAGCGACATGGAGTGGGACATCGGCCTGCCCTGGTACCGCGAAGTCCGTACCGTGCACGAGGTCCTCAACGGCAATTACGGCTACAAGAACGGCTCGGGCAAGTACCCGCCGTACTACATCGACTCGCTGCCGCCGGTGCGCGATCTGGGACGCGGTTCTCCGGTTGGCGTCGAGTTCTACACGAGCTATGCCTATCCGAAAGAGTTTTTCGACAACCTCTTCGAGGCCGACTGGTCACGCGGTCGTCTCGTCTACACGGCACTGACACCGGCCGGCGCGACCTATTCGTCGCGGACGGATCGTGCCGAGTTCGTCCACGGAGAGCCGTTCAACATCACGGACGTCGAAGTCGGTCCGGACGGCATGATGTACTTCACGACCGGCGGCCGAAATACGACTGGCGGCCTGTGGCGCCTGCGCTACACCGGCGCGGCGCCGGCGGCGCCGGATATGGCGGGCATCCTCGCGGTCGTCCGCCAACCGCAGCCGCTCTCGAGCTGGGGCTGGGCGGCCATCGAAAAGGCCAAGGCATCGATGGGTGCCAGCTTCGGCAGCGAGCTCGAAAAGGTCGCGCGCAGCACGTCAGCAGCGGCCGCCGACCGCGCACGCGCCGTTTACGAGATGCAGCGGCACGGCGCGGCGCCGAGCGTTGCCCTGCTCAGCGCGCTCGCGAAGGACTCGAACGCCGATGTGCGGGCAGCCGCAACGTTCGTCGCCGGAGTGCAGGGCGAAGCCAGCAAGGCTGTCGCTGTCGCGGCGCTGAAGGACCGGGAGCCAGCCGTTCGACGGCGCGCCGCGGAAGCGCTGGTGCGGATGGGCCAGGCTCCGGACAAGCCGAGTCTCGCGCCCGTCGCCGACATCTACGCGCTGCTCAACGATCAGGATCGCTTCGTCCGCTGGGCCGGCCGCATCGCGCTCGAGCAGACCAACCGCGCCGAGTGGAAGGACAAGGTGCTGGCGGAAACCAATCCGCTCGGCGCGCTCGACGGCATGCTCGCCTGGGTCAGGACCGCGAATGGCGAGAGCGTTCAGCCCGTGCTCGACAAGACGCTCGGCATGCTCAAGCAGACGAACCTCTCCGTCGACAACAAGCTGCGGCTCTATCGCACGTTCATGTACGCGACGACCGAGGTGAAGGACGGGTTGCCAGCGGCGCAGCGGCAGCAGTTGAACGACGCGATCATCGGGCAGTTCCCGTCGCAGGACGAGCGCGTCAACCGCGAGCTCGCCTTGATGCTCGGGTATGCCGGACAACCGGCCGCAATCTCGAAGATCCTCGCCGCGATTCCAAAGACCAGCACGAACCAGGAGCTGCAGCTCCACTATCTCTACGCGCTCCGGATGATCAAGACCGGCTGGACGACGGCCGACAAGACGGAGCTCGCCGAAGTGCTGGGACGCGCAGCGAAGTGGCGCGGCGGCGCGCAGTTCATCAACTTCGTCGGTCAGTTCTTCGACTCGCTTTCCGATCTCTACGCATCGGACGCCGAGAAGACGCTGCTCTACGAGAAGGCGCCGGACTTCTCGCCGCTGACACCTGACGAGCTCGTGCAGATCCAGGCGCGCCAGGCGGCCGCTGCCGCCGGCCGGGGCGGACGCGGTGGCGGCGGAGGTGGTGGCGGTGGCCGCGGCGCGGACCGGCAGCGCCCCTCGCGGCGCGGACCGCAGGCCGCGTCCTCAGCCGTCAGGAAATGTTCGAGGAGACCGTCTACCAGCCACAGCAGGTGCTGGACGTCGACGCCGGGCGGAAGACCTTCGAGGCCAACTGCGCCTCGTGCCACAAGTTCGGCTCGGTCGGCAGCGACCATGGCGTCGCCGCGCTGAACCTCTCGGCTTCGCCGCTGCGCTCATCGAAGGCAGCGCTTCTCGAAGCGGTGTTCTTCCCGAACCGCAAGCTCGCTGCGGATCACGAGACGACAGTGCTCGACCTGAGCGATGGCAAAACGATCAGCGGGCTGGTCGTGAAGGACGCTGGCGGGACGCTGACCCTTCTCACGCCGGCTGGCGCAACGACGGACGTGCCGAAAGCTCAGGTCAAGGGACAGAAGAAGGCGAAGGAGTCGATCATGCCCGACACGCTCGCGGACACGATCGATCGCGTGTCGATGCGCAACCTGGCGGCTTTTCTGGTTGCGGCTGCGCCGCAGTAACAATGCTGAATTTCGAATGCTGAATGCTGAATGAATTTCAACACTCATTCAGCATTCAGCACTCAGCATTCCTAATTGCCTTTTTCCCCCTGCTGGTCGACCAGCAGCGGTGGTGGTTCGTGTGCCACGAGGTACTCGAACTCCTTGCGGAACTCTTCTGGCGTCAGCTTGACGGTCCTGGCCAGCCTGGCCAGTTCCTGCGTGTCCTCGAAGTCGTCCTTGCGAAGCCGGATCATGTAGCGGCGTGCGATGGCGTAGCGCGTCGACGCGATGTCGACGAGGCGCACGCGCGTCCGGCCCGTTTCGCTGTCGATCATCGTCGCGAACGGCACCGGGACGAAGTGGCCGCCCTGCATGGAGACCATCGCGGCGTTGCCGCCTGAGACGAGGAACTTCGCGGCGCAGTAGCCGAGGTCGCGCGTGTATTCCATGTCGAAGGGAATGGGATCGGCGCAGCGCAGCTCGTAGCCGATGTTCTTCTCGGCGATCGTCGTCTTGATGCCGAGCTGCTGCAGGCGCAGCGTGACCTGGGCCTTGAGGACTTCGCCAAGGTTGACCTCGGCCAGGCGCAGGTGGCCGTGCGCGTCGCGCTCGGCGCTGCCGAGGCTTTCCATGTCCTCGGGCGCGACGTCGAGCGCCACGCCCTCGGCGATGACTGCGACGCCGTCGCGGCGGCCGTCGGCGAGACGTTTGAGAATCGATCCCACCAGCGAGTCGACGATGGTCTTCATCCGGATCGGCGGCGTGAACTCCTCGGTGATGAGCGTCGTTGTCGCGCCGGCGGCCTTGCCGATGCCAAGAGCCAGGTGGCCGGCCTTGCGGCCCATCGCGATGACGAAGTACCACCGCGACGTCGTCTTGGCGTCCACCATCAGGTTCTTGAGGATGTCGACGCCGTAGTGCCGCGCCGACTGGAAGCCAAAGGTGTCGACGTGCGGCGGCAGGTCGAGGTCGTTGTCGATCGTCTTCGGGACGTGGACGACGCGGATGCGGCCGGCGGCGCGCGCTTCCAGCTTCATCGCCGAAAAGGCCGTGTCGTCGCCGCCGATCGTGATGAGCTGCGACACGCCGAGACGGGTCAGCGAATCGATCGTCTTGTCGAGGAGAGCCGGATCCTTCGTCGGATTGGCGCGGGCGATGCCCAGGAACGAGCCGCCGCGGAAA
The DNA here is from genome assembly GCA_963830815.1 of uncultured Acidobacteriota bacterium. Taxonomy (GTDB): domain Bacteria; phylum Acidobacteriota; class Vicinamibacteria; order Vicinamibacterales; family 2-12-FULL-66-21; genus DATBJJ01. The sequence continues at coordinate 24,900 of CAWHNN010000009.1, forward strand.
TGAATGCGGCTGACGGTGTCGATGGTCAGCGGGACGACATGGTCGATGTCACCGTCCATGATCCAGGTGAAACCATCGCGGATGCCGACGACATCGGTGCCCTCGAGGCGGGCGCGAATCGTCGCCGCGCCGATGACCGAATTGATGCCGGGAGCGGGCCCGCCGGCCACGAGAATCGCGAGCTTATTCATAACAATGCTGAATGCTGAGTGTTGAATGCTGAAGTAAAGGTCGAATGCTGAAGTAAAAATGCCAGCGGCGATTATAACCGCTTGTAATCGATTGCAAGACGGGCCCAGCAACCTTCGAACTTCAGCCTTTACTTCAGCATTCAGCACTCAGCATTCAGCATTGCCATTCAGCATTCGAGCATTCAGCATTGCTGGCATTGCCCTTGCGGTGCTGCCCCGCACCTGCAGCGTGTGCGGCAACGTCACCGACACCGGGGTAACCCGGTTGCCGTTCAGGATCTCGAGCAGCAGGTGGACGGTTCCTTCGCCGATGGCGCGCATGGGCTGCGCGATCGTCGTGAGCGGCGGGTCGAAGCACTCTGCGAACCGAATGTCGTCGAACCCTACGACCGAGAGGTCGTCGGGGATCCGGAGGGCACGCCGGCGGGCGGCGCCGATCACGCCCATCGCCATCTCGTCGTTGAAGCAGAAGATTGCCGTCGGGCGGTCCGGGCGCTGCAACAGGGCATCGGCGGCTTCGGCGCCGGAACGGATCGAGAAATCGCCCTGCATGACGATCAGGTCCTGCTCACAGCCACGGCAGCGCGCGGCGGCGCGGGCGCCGGCGAGCCGATCGCGGCTGAGCGGGCTGAGCAGCGGTCCGGTGACGATACCGATGGACTGGTGACCGAGCTCGAAGAGATGCTGCATGGCCTCGGCCGCAGCTTTCGCGTTGTCGATGTGCACGCTCGGAACGCCGAGCTCGGCGCTGAACTCGCAGCCGTTGACAATCGGCGCGCACTGCGGCGCCGCGTCGTGAACGACGCTCGCCGCCAGGCGCGGAAGACGATGCCCGAGAAAGATCAGGCCGTCGGCCTCTTTCTGCTTGAGCATCTGCGCGTAGCGCTCCTCGCGCATCTCGTCGTGCTGCGTGTCGCCCACCAGCACCGCGTAGCCATTCTTCTGAGCTGCGTCCTCGATGCCTTTCAAGATGAGGGAGAAGAAAGGGTTGGAGATGTCGGGAACGGTGACGAGCAGCTTGTAGGACTTCAGCGTCCGCAGGTTCTTGGCCACCGAATTGGGGGCGTAGCCCAGGCGCTCGACAGCTTTCAGCACGCGGACGCGCGTGTCTGGTGATACGACGTCCGGCCGGCTGAGCACTCGCGAAACGGTAGCGGTCGAAACCCCGGCACGCTTGGCGACTTCGCGAATGTTCGACATCAGCACTCCCTGCGCACGAGCGCGCTCACGGATGTGACTGCAACGACTCCCGCGATTACTTCGCGGGCGGTGGTGCCAGGACGAACGCGAGAAGGTTGGAAATCTCCTGCTGCGTCATCCCTTCGATGAGACCGGCGGGCATCAGCGAGACTGTCGACTCCGCGCGATTTGCGATCTCCGCCTTCGGGACGGCGACCGGCTTCTCCGGACTGTCTGCCGTTCGCAGGAAGACGTTGGCGGCGTTCTCGCGAACGATGACACCCGAAACGACCTTGCCGTCCTTCATCTCGAACATCTCGGACTTGTACCTGATCCGAGATCACCTTCGACGGCCAGAGAATCGACTCGAGCACGTCGCGCTTCTTGAAGCGGCTGGCGATCGTCGACAAGTCCGGGCCGACGTCCTTGCCGATGCTCTCGCCGAAGCGATGGCAGGCGGCGCAGACCTTTTCGAACGTCGCGCGACCGGCCTCGGGCGCGCCGCCCTGCTCCTGCTTGTTCTGAAAATCGAAAATCTCTTCCGGCGTCAGCTTGCCCTGTTGCGCCCGCGGAAGGGCACCCGCCCCTATCACTCCGCCCCAGACCAACGACGCGACGCAAACCCAGCCGAGCGAACGGTTCATAACACCTCTCGTAGAGGCCTCGCTTGTAACATTCCAGTAGCGCCAAGGTCAACGAACTTCGGCATTTACCCACCTCTGTTTCGCGCTGCAGAACGCACAGGTGTGCGGCTGCAATCCGGCTCAACGGTTGCGTCGGAGGTCAGCCTGACCGAGAATTTTGGTTCGTTCATGCGCGGCTACCGTCCATATCTCGAGCTCCTCAGGCCGGCGAACGTCGTCACGGCGCTCGCCGACGTGCTCGCGGGATATGCCGTCGCAGGCCTGGGCGACCGCCGTGCGCTCTATTGGCTGCTCGGTGCCACCGCCTGCCTCTATGCCGGCGGCGTTGTCCTCAACGATGTCTTCGATCGCGACATCGACAGCCGCGAACGGCCGGAGCGGCCGATCCCGAGCGGCCGCGTCTCGGTGGCGGCCGCGTCAGCGCTCGGTTGCGGGTTGCTCCTTGCGGGCGTAACGGCTGGCTTTGCCGCATCGCACGGCGCCGGACTCGTGGCGCTGGCCACCGCCGGATGCATTCTGCTCTACGACAGCTGGGGCAAGCGGCAGGGCCTCCTCGGACCGGTAAACATGGGTATGTGCCGAGGGCTCAACCTCTTACTTGGTGTCGCGGCGGTCCCGGCGACGCTCCTCACCGCGTGGCCGCTCGCGCTCCTGCCCCTCGTCTATATCGCCGCAGTGACGGCCGTCAGCCGCGGTGAGGTCCATGGAGGGCGACGCGGGATCGCGGCATTCGCTCTGATATCCTTGACAGTGGTCCTTCTGGGGCTGGCGGCAGTAGCCGTCGGTATGCGGTCCCTGGCGGGGGGAATCCTCACTGTGGCCCTGGCGTGGCGAGTGCTGCCTGCATTCTGGGGCGCTTACCAGAATCCGGCCGCTGGACCGATCCGGCACGCAATCAGAACTGGCGTACTGTCGCTGGTGCTGCTTGACGCCGTGATCGGCGCGTCGTTTGGCGGGGCACTTTACAGCGTTCTGATACTTGCGACGGGACTCCTGGCGACGTCGCTCGCACGGCTGTTCGCCGTCACGTAAACATGGATGTCATCAGGCAGAAAGTCCGCGTCGACTTCGAGTACCCGGTCTACTTCACGTCCGGCGTACTGACGCCCTCGAACCTCCTCCTGCGCGATGTCGTCGCGCGCTCTGCCGATCAGACGCCATCGGATTTCGTCGTCGTTGTCGACCAGGGCGTGGTCGATCACCATCCGGCGCTGCTCGAAAATATTGCCGAGTACGGTCAGCGGCACCGCACGGTTCTGCGCATTGCCGGTCCCGTGGTGGTGGTGCCAGGCGGCGAGACCGTCAAGAACGACCAGCGCCACGTCGACGCCATTCACCGCGCGATCAACGACGCGGGCCTCTGCCGACATTCGTATGTCGTCGCCATCGGCGGCGGCGCGGTGCTCGATGCCGCGGGGTATGCCGCAGCTACCGCGCATCGCGGCATCCGGTTGATTCGCGTCCCGACGACGGTCCTGGCGCAAGACGACTCGGCGATGGGCGTCAAGAACGGCGTCAATGCGTTCGGCAAGAAGAACTACCTGGGAACATTCGCGCCGCCGTTCGCCGTGATCAACGACACGACGTTCCTGCACACGCTGCCCGACCGGCACTGGCGTGCGGGCGTGTCCGAAGCAATCAAAGCCGCGCTCATCAAGGATCGCGCCTTCTTCGACTTTCTCGAAGAGCACGCGGCGGCAATCAAGGCGCGCGATCTGCCCGCCATGGAGCAGGTCATCCGGCGCTGCGCGGTGCTGCATCTGTCGCACATCGCCAGTGGCGGCGACCCCTTCGAGCTCGGATCGTCACGGCCGCTCGATTTCGGTCACTGGTCCGCCCACAAGCTCGAGCAGCTCACCGAGCATCGGCTCAGCCACGGCGAAGCCGTGGCGATCGGCATGGCGCTCGACACGACCTACTCGTATCTGGCGGGATTTCTGCCCGAAGACGACTGGCGGCGCATCATCTCGATCCTGCCGGCGCTCGGACTCTCGGTCTACATCCCGGAGCTCGGCAACCACCTCGACGCCCTGGCGGACGGTTCGACGCACCCGGACAGCGTGCTGCGCGGCCTCGACGAGTTCAGGGAACATCTCGGCGGTTCGCTGACGATCCTGATGCTGCGATCGATCGGCGCGCCGTTCGACGTTCACGACATCCGCCGGGACGTTATGATCAGGAGCATTGGCGTGCTGCGGGATTTCGAGCACGCCCATCGTCAGCGCGAGGAGCGCCATGAACGCACAATCGTCCCCGAGCCCGTTGAGCGCGAGGGAAGTGGTCGATGAGTATTTCATCGAGAACCGCACGAAGCTGCTCGAGATAGCGGCTTTTCTCGATCGCCTCGATCGCGCCGACCCTTCCTACGCGGGGCGCGACTTCCGCATGAAGGCGTTCGTCGAGGCGCTGGCTGGCCTCGACCGCAAGAGCGGACGTGTCGACTTCATCCAGCAGCTGCTCAGCGACCCGCGCGAGGTTCCGCTCGATGCGCTCGACCGCAAGAGCGCGCTCGGCGCCTACGACCGGTGGAGCCAGGAGAAGCGGTCATGAAGTACATCGATCATCACGCGCACATGGTGTCGCGGACGACGGATGACTATCAGCAGATGTCTCTGTCGGGCTGCGTCGCCGTCACCGAGCCGGCGTTCTGGGCGGGGTGGGATCGCAGCCACGCCGACGGGTTCGAGGACTACTTCCGACAGCTCACCGACTTCGAGCCGAAGCGCGCTGCGCAGTTTCACATCCAGCACTACGCGTGGATGGCGATGAATCCGAAGGAAGCCGACGATCGGCCGCTGTCGAAGGAAGTGCTCAAGCGGATACCGAAGTTTCTCGATCATCCGACGGTGCTTGGCATCGGCGAGATCGGCCTCAATCGCGTCACGCGCAACGAGATCGATACATACACGGAACAGATCGAGCTCGCGCTCGCCCACAAACAGCTCATCCTGATTCATACGCCGCATCTCGAGGACAAGCTCAAGGGCACCAGGATCTCGGTTGACGTGCTGAAGAGTTTCCCGACGCTGGAGCCGGGACGCGTGCTCGTCGACCACGCCGAAGAGCACACGCTCGGGATGATCCTCGACCACGGCTACTGGGCAGGGCTCACGCTCTACCCGCAGACCAAGGTCTCGCCGCAGCGCGCCGCCGACATCGTCGAGCGCTTCGGCCCCGAATCGGATCTGCATCGCCGGCGCCTGCGACTGGGGTCCGAGCGATTCGATGGCGGTGCCGCGCTTCATCATGGAGATGCGGCGGCGCAAGCATTCCGAGGCGCTCATTCATCGACTGGTATTCGAGAACCCGGTGCAGTTCCTGAGTCAGTCGCAGCGATTCCGCATCCGGCCCGAGGTCGAGCCGCAGGAAGTTGGAACGAGATAGGAGGCACTTCTGCCTCCTTCCTCCTGTCTCCGGTCTCCTGACAAAGTGCTCATTCCCCCCTTCCACCTGACTTACTGCACGAACATCCACGCCGCCGACGGCTGGGATGGCGTGCTCGCCAACCTTCGACAGATACGCGCCGCCGCTCAAAGAGCGCTTCTCTGCCGACGCCCCGTTCGGTGTTGGTCTGCGACTCTCTGCGCGCGAAGCGCGGGAGCTGCTGGACGGCAACCGACTGCTGGAGTTCCGGAAATTCCTGGATGACAACGGTCTGTACGTCGCCGTGATCAATGGCTTCCCCTACGGCCATTTCCACGGCGCGCCGGTCAAGGCGAGCGTCTACGCGCCGGACTGGCGCGACGATGCGCGGGTCGAGTACACCCTCGATTTGATTCGCATCCTCCAGGCGCTCGTGCCAAGAGGATGCGACGGCGGCGTCTCGACGGCGCCGCTCTCCTACAAAGCGTGGATGGATGTCGCGGACGCGGCGGCATGGGAAACAGTCACGCGCAACGTCGTGCGCGTTGTCGAGGCTCTCGTAAAAGTCCGGCGCGAGCACGGCAAGATCATCCATCTCGATATCGAGCCGGAGCCGGATTGCGTTCTCGAGAACACGGCGGAGACGGTGACGTTCTTTCGCGACTGGCTGTTCGACAAGGGAGCCCGGATGCTGGCGGCGGCGCTCAGCGTCGATACCAGTCAAGCTAAGCGCGAGCTGCAACAACACGTGCAGCTCTGTTTCGACTGCTGCCACTTCGCCGTCGAGTACCAGGATCCCGCCACGGCGTTGAGCGAGCTGCAGGGCGCCGGTATCCGTATCGGACGCGTGCAATTGAGCTCGGCGCTCCAGGTCAACTTTCCCGACGACGCGCAGAGCAGCAAGGACATCGCCGCGCGCCTCCGGCCATTCGCCGATACGACCTACCTGCATCAGGTCGTCGAGCAAGGCACGGACGCGATCCAGCATTTCCCGGATCTCGACGTTGCTCTGGACGCCCGCTCAGAGCATGCCGGACGCGACTGGCGGATTCACTTTCACGTACCGCTCTTCGCGCGCGACTACGACGCCTTTGGCTCGACGCAGGATTACGTCGAGAAGGTGATCGGCCTCGCGCAACAGCAGCGCTTTACCACGCATCTCGAGATCGAAACCTACACCTGGGACGTCCTGCCGGCCGGGCTCAAGCTCGATCTCGGCGAGTCGATCGCCCGCGAATACGATTGGGTGCTGCAAGCCATCGCTCGCGTCCCGGCGCGCGGCTAGTCCCCCCGAACGCATGACGCGCACCGTCGTCCTCAACGTCGTTGGCCTGACGCCCGGCATGTTGAAAGCCGGAGCGCCGAATCTTGCGCGCTGGGCCGCCGCGGGGGCGACGGCGAGGATAGACCCCGCGTTTCCCGCCGTCACCTGCACCGCACAATCCAACTACCTGACTGGCGCCTATCCCGCAAAACACGGCATCGTCGGCAACGGCTGGTACGCGCACGACGACGCGGAGATCAAGTTCTGGAAGCAGTCGAACAGGCTCGTGCAGTCGCAAAAGATCTGGGAGCACGCGAGATCGATCGATCCGTCGTTCACGTGCGCGAACCTGTTCTGGTGGTACAACATGTATTCGACCGCGGACTTCAGTGCCACGCCGCGGCCGATGTATCCCGCCGACGGCCGGAAGATTCCTGACGTCTATACTGCGCCCGGGAGCCTGCGCGACGAGTTGCAGGCAAAGCTCGGCACGTTCCCGCTCTTCAGCTTCTGGGGACCAAAGGCCGCAATCGAATCGACCAGGTGGATTGCCGAGGCCGCCAAATACGTCGAAGAGAAGTTCTCGCCGACGTTGTCCCTGGTCTATCTTCCGCACCTGGACTACAACCTCCAGCGAGTCGGGCCTGGTGCAGCGGCGGCCGCTGCCGATGTCCTGCAGGTCGACGAGTTGTGCGGAGAGCTCATCGCCTTCTTTGAAGGGCGCGGCGTTCAGGTCGTTGTCCTGTCGGAGTATGGGCTCTGCGACGTCACCACGCCGGTGCACCTCAACAGAGTCCTGCGCAAGAATGGATTCATTGCCGTCCGCGAGGAACTGGGCCTGGAGGTTCTCGATCCCGGCGCCAGCGCGGCGTTCGCCGTTGCGGATCACCAGGTCGCGCACATCTACGTGAACGATCGATCGAAGATGTCTCAGGTCCGCGAGGCGATCGAAGGCACCCCGGGCGTCGAGCGCGTGCTCGGCGGCGAAGGCAAAGCGGCGCTGCACATCGATCACCCTCGCGCCGGCGATCTGGTCGCGATAGCCGACGCGCAGGTCGTGGTTCACGTACTACTACTGGTTCGACGACGAGCGGGCGCCGGACTACGCGCGTACGGTCGACATCCACCGCAAGCCCGGCTACGATCCGGTCGAGCTGCTGCTCGATCCAGCGATTCGCAATCCAACCCTGACGGTTGGCTGGAAGCTCGCAAAGAGAAGCCTCGGTTTCCGGATGCTGCTCGACGTAATCCCGCTCGACGCCACGCTGGTCAAGGGATCGCACGGGCGACCGGGGCTCGCGGGTCCGGACGAGGGGCCCGTTTTCCTGACGAAGCAGACGCATCTCGTGCCGGCCGGACCTATCGACTCGACGGCGGTCTACGGCTTGTTACTTCAGCATCTGGGAGTGACTGATGGAGCCTGACAGCAACTTCCTCGCGGAGATCGATCGTTCGGTCAGCGCCGGGATCGAGTGGAACGACGCGCTCGCACGAATCCTGACCGAGTTCGCCGCCGACAGCGGGACGATCCACCTTCTCGGGGACGACGGCGTGCTCCATCTGCGGGCAGCGAGCGCCGGGATTCCGCAGGTGGTGCTCGATACCATCAAGGATGTTCCCGTCGGCAAGGGGATGGCTGGTCTGGCCGTCGAGCGCAGGCAGCCCGTCAACGCGTGCAATATCCAGACGGATGCGAGTGGCGACGTCCGGCCCGGCGCGCGCGCCACCGGCTTGCAGGGCTCGATCGTCGTACCGATGCTGCGGGGCGACGCCGCTATCGGGGCGCTTGGCGTGGCGAATCGCGGCGAACGGACGTTCACGGACGCGGAGACCGAGCGGTTGCTGGACGTCGGCCGCGTGCTGGCGCGCGCGACATCAGCGACATGAATCTCTAACAGGAGACCCGAAGACTAGGAGACCAGGAGTTTCTCGGCTGTGACGACAGTCAGTGGGTCAAGACGTAGACGAGCACGTTGATCCCCACCGCGTAGCCAGGCGGTGAGAACTGATAGAAGTACGCGGGATCTTCACCCTCGCGCTCCCAGGAATCGCCGAGGTCGGTGTTGTGGGTCATCAGGACCATCATCCGGCCGTGCGCGTCATTGATGGCGCGGGTGTGAACCTCGGCGCTATCGAGGCCGCGCTCGGATGTCTCGGTGCCGCCTGATCCGCGCCAGAACTGGATGTTCGTGACCTGCGGCACCTGCCCCACTGGCGCAAACGTGCGGAACAGCGGATGCGTCGGCGGAACATCGACGATGGGGAACTCGGCAGGGTCCAACGCTTTGCGAATCTGACTGACCCACTGGTCCCACGCTTCGGTGCCCCAGAAGTCATCGACCCACAGGAATCCGCCTTTGAGGAGATACTCGCGCAGCCGCGCGGCTTCGACGTCAGTGATGCCCATGGTGCCGACGTCCGACGCCACGATCATCGGGCACTGGAATAGCGCCGGGTCCGTCAACCTGACGACCCACGGATATGGATTGTGGTTTGCGTCCCAGCTGACGCGGGTCTTGGTCAGCTCCGACGCGCGAATCATCAGGTTCACGGCGGCATAGGGATAGTCCGTGAGCCAGCCGATGCCCCACGCCTCGCGCCGAACCTGCGTGTACATCAACTTGCAGATCGTGAAGCCCTCATCGGCAAAGTCGTCGGGCGGGAATTGCGGCGGGAAGCTGCCTTCGCGGAACGAGCGCTGCCCGTAACCGCGCTGCGCGTGGGTGGCCGAGGCCAGGGCCAACGCGCACACCACCACGATCAGCGCGACGCGCGCGGTCGGATGGCGTACGGGCGTCATCTGAAGAGCATCATCAATCCTGATAGAACCCCCGGTACTCGGGCTCCAGCTGTTGCGCAATCGCGTAGCCAACCGCATCCATCAACCGCTGGCGATCGCCGCCAGCCGCACGTTCGAGCTCCGCGACGGCGAGTGGCGTCCCGATGCGCAGCGTCAGGCGCACGGGATTCAGCGAGTCCTCGTTCAGCGGAAAGAGGTGGTCCGTGCCGGTGAGGGCCATGGGCACCACCCACGTATCCGGTAGTTCCAAATACCTTGCGGCGCCGGGCAGTAAGCGCTGCATTCGTCCAGACCTGCTGCGGGAGCCTTCCGGAAAGACGAGCAGCGCCTCCCCAAGACGCACGCGCTCGTGCGCCGTCTGGATCGATCGCTTGGCAGCCGTCGCGACATCTCGCGCGCTCATCACCGCTTCGTCGCTCGCGCGCGTCGTACTTTGCGGCACTTTGATAGTGCCGAAACACAGGCTCGAGAAGCGGCGGCGAACGTTCGAGTAGACCTTCGGGCCGGCAATGACCGTCAGGCGATCTGCGACTTCGCTGGCGCCGGCCCTCTGTAACAGCACCTCGACGGCGTTGGCGTCGGAGTAACGACAGGTGGTTGGCGAAAATCACGAGCGGCTTCCCGCGGACAGCTTCGAGGTGCCTTAGACCCGTCACCACCGGCTCGTGCTGCAGGACGCGTGAGGCAAGGACGCGATGGATGCGGCGTGCCAGGGGATCGCTCGGCGTATAGTCCCAGTCCGCCCCGGCACTGGCGAGCCGGCTTCCCAACCTGTCGACGGCGCCGGGACCAGCCTCGTCGATCGCCTGCTCCAGCATGATGCGAATCTCACCCAGCCCCTGGGCGTGATCGCGGGCGAGGAAGAGGGCGATGGCATCCACGAGCGGGTCGCGGGCGCACCGGGGACGTTCCACATCCATCCGCATATGTTACCGCCCGCTGAACGTCAGCTTCGCAATCCCCATCACGATTCCGGGGATCAGCAGCGCGCCGAGGAACGCGACGAGAAACGAATCGACGCTCATCGAAAAGGCGCCAAACGCCGCGTAACCCACGGCGACGCCAAGATTCGAGAGCGCCGTCACGAGCAGAAACCTCACGTACGGGGCGCCGACGAGGCCGGCAAAGATGACGCTCGCCTCGGCGAGGACCGGCACCGGACGGCACATCACGATGGTCCAGTCGCCGTAGCGCTGCAGAAGGCGTTCGGCTCGCGCCAGACCCGGCTCACCAACGAAACGCCGAGCCAGACCCGAGGCGCGGTATCCGATGGCGTAGCCGAGCAGGCACGCCACCATCATGCCTGCCCAGATGACGAGCGCGGCGCGCCAGAAGCCCAGCAGGACGCCGGCAGCCGTCGATACGATGCTCGAGGGAACAGGCAGGAGGACATCGAGCGCGAGGAGACCGAAGATCGAGCTCGCGGCGAGCCACACCGCCGTGTCGCTGCGCGTCATGCGCTCGGCAAAAGCGTTGAACTGCGTCTCGAAGAGAAAGAAGGGCACGAGGACGAGGCCGATGAGTACCGCCCAGATGATCGCCCAGCGCATCTCCCGAAGCGTATCAAACCGCCTCGCCGTCTGGCACCGATGTAGAATTGGCGCGGCTGTATTCGCCATCATCTGACTTTCGGTACAGGAGGCAGAACTGTCATGACAAGAGCGCTCTTTCGCATCTCCGTCGCCGCGGTACTCGTGGCCGCCGGCTACGTCGCCGGGCGGCTGACCCCGGAACCCATCGCTGAAGCCGCACAAGCCGGCCGCGTCTTCGAGATGCGCACCTACACGACAAACGAAGGCAAACTGCCGGCCCTCGAGACGCGCTTCCGCGATCACACGATCAAGCTCTTCGACAAGTACAACATGAAGAGCATCGGCTACTGGATCCCGAGCGATGGCCCGACGTCGCAGACGACGCTGGTCTACATCCTCGCGCACCCGAGCCGCGAAGAGGCGAAGGCGAACTGGGCGAAGTTCAGCGCCGATCCCGATTGGAAGAAGGTCCGCGCCGACTCGGAGGTCGGCGGCACGATCCTCGCGAAACCGCCTGAATCCGTCTTCCTGAAGGCGACCGACTACTCGCCGATCAAGTAACTTCGCAAGCCACAGGAGCACCGCAGCATTGATGACACGACGCACGCTGCTCCTGATCGCGTTCGGACTGACGCTGGCGCCGGCGGCTGTGATGCTGCCGGCGCAGCGCGTCGCCACGGCGCCCGCATCCTCGCTCCCCTGCGCCTCACGGGTCAGGAGTTCTTCAAGCTCGCCACCGAGTTGTCCGAAGAGGACGGGGTCTTCCGCTCGGATAACCTCGTATCGAACGAGCTCTACATGCAGCGCGTGGTCCCGGACTTGACGCGGACCGTCAAGCCGGGGCGCGTCTACATGGGCGTCGGCCCGGAGCAGAACTTCACTTACATCGCGGCCACCAGGCCGGCGATGGCCTTCATCATCGACGTGCGGCGCGGCAACCTGCAGCTGCACCTCATGTACAAGGCGCTCTTCGAGTTGTCTACCGACCGCGCCGATTTCGTGTCACGGCTCTTCTCGCTCCGAGCGGCCAGCCGGCCTGGGGCGAAAATCAACGGCGCGCGAAATCTTCGCCGCCTACGCCGATCCCAAGCTGCGCAGCGCCGACCTCTACAAGAAGAACGCCGCTGACATGCGGCGCTTCTTCCTCCGTAAGAACAATTCTCGGCCTCGCGGAAGACGACATCAAGGCCATCGAAGACGCTGCGCGACGCGTTCTACACGCGCGGGCTCGACATCCACTACGAGATCACGCCAGGAAGCGCCGGCTCGTTTCCCACCTACGCCGAACTGATGGTCGCCACCGATGACGCCGGGATGGCGCGCAGCTTTCTGGCCACGGAAGAGAACTTCGCGGTCATCAAAGATCTGCACAGCCGAAACCTGATAGTCCCCGTTGTCGGCAACTTCGCCGGGCCAAAGGCGATTCGCGCGGTGGGTAAGTACGTCAGGGCGCACGGCGCGACTGTTGGCGCGTTCTACGTCTCGAACGTCGAGCAGTATCTCGAGGGAAGGCGGTCAGGACGAATTTTGCGCCAGCGCTCTACACTGCCGCTCGATGCGGCCAGCACGTTCATCCGCAGCGAGCGGGGCGGCTTTGGTCCGCGCAGCGGCGGAACGCCGCCACGCGGAGGATTCGGCGGCGGCTTTGGCGGCAACTTCAGCTCGCAGCTTCGCAACATGCTGATCGAGCTGAAGAACTGCATCGGTAGTGTTCGTACGCACAGTCGGACGTAACATCGGACTGTAGTCCGACGCTACTTCAGCAGGAACGCTCTCCTCTTCTCACGAATACCTTCAGGCTGTCGGTGTCCCCAGTGGCGCCGGCAGTAAAGGCTTCAGTGCTGTACAGCTTTCGCGTATCGGCCTTCACATCGGCCGCGATGAGCGCCTGGTACTGCTGAACGCGCGGCCCGAGCGTCTTCCAGTCCAGCTGCTTGTCAGCGATCTCGCGCACGTAAGACAGGTAGCGCTCGCGCAGCGCCGGGACGGCGAGCAGCTTCGACCGCAGCGGCTTGGTCGTGTCGGTGAGGCCGACGAGCGGATCGAGATCGGCGCCGCCGCCGCCAAACATCCCGCGACCACCGCCGCCACGCCGTCCACCGGGCCCGCCGGGCCTGGGGCGCCTCCGGGCCATCGGCGGCCCACCGGGACCGAATCCTGGCGGCGGACCAAAGCCGCGGCCGCTTTCATCGGTGAGTCCCTCGTTCATGTCGTGCGGGATGATGTGGAACTTGCCCTTCGCGTCCTGGTAGATGCTGTAGTCGCTGGCGCGCGTCCAGTAGCCGTCGCTGTTGATGAGCGCCACGTCGAGCGCCAGGAACCACAGCGCGCCGTCGATGTCGAGGATCGGCTTCAGCGCCGCCTCCAGCTTGTCCGCCGGCGTCTCGTTCAGACCTTGCACAGCGGATCAGGGCCTTCCACGCCTTCGGCATCGTCCTTCGACTTGATCTCGTAGCGGCGCTTGTACTCCGCCGCGTCGTCGCCGAGGTACTCCAGGCCGCCGCGGCCGCCGGGGCTGCCCGGGCACCTTCCAGCGCGCGCCCTTCGTGGTCTTGAAGTAGTCGCGCGTGAAGTCCTTGTTGAACTGCTGCGCGTTGACGTAGACGCCCCAGCTCTCGCCGTTGATGACGACGTTCACGTAGTTGGCCTTCGGCGCCGGGATGTAGTGCCGCGCGATGTGGGAATAGAGCACCGTGCGCATGAACGTCGGGTCGCCGTTGGCGTTCAGCAGGTTGAGCGTCTTGTAGCCGTGGAGGTGCTGCTTCTCGTCGGCGAAGTCGAACGTCAGGTTCAGCGAGCGCTTGGAGCCTTCCGGCACCATCATGTAAGGACGACATGCCGCGGAAGTGGACGCCGACGTTCTTGTACTTCTTGCCGTCGACGGTCAGCGTGGCCGGGACTTCGACGTCGGTGTTGTTGAAGTCGGCCAGCTCCTCCTCCCAGTCCGCGTTCTCGAACTCGAGGAAGACCGTGCGCAGCGTCGAGACGTCATAGAGCGGTGCGTTCGGATACGACTTGACGTCCGCGGGCGCGACCTTTGGCCCTGGTGTGCCCGGTCACGATGCCCCCGCGGCCGCCAAAGCCGCCAGGACCACCGCGGCGGCCGAAGCCTCGCGCGCCGGTGTCCGCCGCCATCGCTTCCCGGGCTGCCTTCCGCTCGGTATTGTCGAGCCGCTTGTCGCCGTTCTTGTCGAACTCGGCGACGACCTTGCGCTCGGCGCCGCCAAAACCACCGAAACCGCCGGGCCGCCAGGCCCCCCGGGACCAAATGGCGGTGGGCCCTGGAAGCCTGCGCCGCCGGGGCCTTGCGCTCGGGCCGGCGCTTCGATGATGCCGCTGAGCAGGACGTAACCGGCCAGGCCGGCGACGATGCCCAGGAGTGTGGCCTGAGCGATGGTGATCCAGGAAACCTGTCGCGTCTGCTTGTTCATTGCGGTGATATCCACTTTCGCTGAGCGAAGCTGATTACTCGTCGGACGTGATGCGCGCCAGCGCCACGTTCTGCACGCCTTCAATGCGATTGAGCGCCTTGACCAGATCGACAGCAGAAGCGTCGCTCTGGAGCTCGATGCGATAGACCACTTCGATCGCCATTCCCTGTTTTGCCGTGGCGATCGACGTCAGCTGCCGTGCCCGGGCATGTTCCTTCAACGGAAGCGCGAGGATGCTGTCGGCGTCATGCCCGAGGCCGACGCGAACTTCGAGCCGGTAAGGCGCCTGACCGTTGATGGCAGTCTGCCCGCGCGTCATGATCCACGCCGCCATGCCCACGATGGCTATGCCGGACAGTGCGACCGCTGGATGACTCGCGCCGACGGCCATGCCGACGGCGACGGCAAAAATCACGAACGCGGTGTCGACCGTGTCACGGACAACGGTCCTGAACCTGACAATCGACAACGCGCCGACGAGGCTGAACGCGCGCGCGACGTTGTCGCCAATCACCTGCGTGACCATCGCGATCAGGATCGACAGCAGCACCAGCGTTATGGCGAGCGACGATGACGTCTCGCTCGCCGGCCGCGTGCGCTGATAAATCCAGCCGACGACGGCGCCGAGGAGCGCCGCCCCGATGAGTCGCGCGATACCTGCAGAGGCGCGCCTGCCGCCTGCAGCTCGGACCGCAGGAACTCAGGCATACGACGCCTGGATCGACTCGCCTGGCGCGCTGAGAATCGACGCCGTCTTGCCCAGCGCCGCGAGACCCAGCCTGTATTTGGAAACCGGCTGCGGCGTCAGCGCGAACTCCTCCGCGAGACGACGAAAGAGCGCCGGTGACGTTCCCTGATACTTCAATTCGAGGATGTACAGATCGGCGGCGGCCGCAAGCCCGTCGCCCTTTTCGAACTCGGGCCCCGCGGCGGGCTGCGCGCGCAGGTCGTGGTCGAGCGTCAGCCGGATGGGGTGGCCGTCGCTGGCGCCGCCGCGGGCCATGCGCGCATAGGACACCTGGCAAACGGGACGGAGTTGCCTCGCCGCGACGCGGCGATGAAACCAGTAGCCGGGCCACGCCGGATCGACGGTCGCGACCGACAGGTGATCGAGATCGTCACAGGACAGGCGCGTCCGGCGTTTCGCCAGTACTGCGGGCTGTCGCATCTTGCGCTCGAGGAAAGCGCTCGATTCGTTCCCGTAGCGCCGAATGCGGTACTTGCTGCGACCGAAGGAGCCGCGCCGGTTGAAGACGTCGTAAGCGGCGTTATCGAAATAGAGGCTGGTCGTCAGATACTCATCGCCCCAGGAGCCGGTGCCATTGGGGTCTGGAGCGAGGTTGGCACGGGCCCAGCCCGCGACGCCGGCTGCGGTCGCCGGATCGAGCAGAAACTTGATTTCCAGCGCCGACGGCCGTATGTCCCGGATGTGTGCCATGTCGTTGGTAGGATACGGTGGCAATCAGGGCCTGGTTACACGGTTTTTACGCGGCTACCGTAATGTCACGGCCCTGCCATATATCTGACACAAACAGAGGCCAAACGGTTGAAGGCAGGCTGGCACACCGGCCAAAGCCGGCTCGCGCCCTGCGTCAGGCTGGCGGAGAGGATCTTGCCCGGATTCATAAGGTTACGAGGGTCGAGAGCAAGTTTGATCGCGCGCATGGCGTCCAGGGCGCCTTCGCCATGTTCGCGGCGTAAGTAGCGCATCTTGCCTACGCCGACGCCATGCTCTCCAGAGCAAGTCCCGCCCATGTCTATCGCCCTCTCGACGAGCCGCTCGTTCAGGCGTGCCGCCTCGGCCAGTTCCTCGGGGCGGTCCGGATCGACCAGATAGAGCATGTGAAAGTTGCCATCGCCGACGTGGCCGACGAGCGTGCCGGTCAGCGGCGACGCGTCCAGGTCACGCTTGGATTCGACGATGCAGTCGGCGAGCCGCGAGATGGGGACGCACGCGTCGGTCGTCCAGGCCTTGGCGCCGGGACGGAGCGCCAGCGAGGCATAGTACCAATCGTGCCGCGCCCGCCACAGCCTGGCGCGGTCTTCGGTCCGGGTCACCCACGCGAATCCGGTCCCCGAGTTGTCGCCCGCCAGTTCCTGCACGCTCTCGGCATGGTCGCCGACTTCCCTTTCGTTGTGGCCGTGGAACTCGAAGAAGAGCGTCGGCTGCTTCGGATAGTCCAGTTTCGAGAAGCGGTTGATCGCATCCATCTGGACTTCGTCCGCCAGCTCGATCCGCGCAACGGGAACGCCCAGCTGAATCGTCGCGATCACCGTCTTGACGGCATCGTCGATTGTCGGAAAGCTGCAGACCGCAGCGGCGACAGCCTCGGGCAGCGGTTGCAGCCGCACTGTGATCTCGCTGATGACGCCGAGCGTCCCTTCGGAGCCGACGAACAATCGCGTCAGGTCGTAACCTGCCGATGACTTGCGCGCACGGCCGCCGGTCGTGATTGCGCGCCCGTCGGCGAGGACGACCGTCAGCCCGCGGACGTTCTCGCGCATAGTCCCGTAGCGCACGGCGGTCGTGCCTGACGCGCCCGTCGCTGTCATGCCCCCAAGCGTCGCGTCTGCGCCAGGATCGACGAAGAAGGTCAGCCCCGTGTTGGCGAGGTGCTTGTTCAATTGCCGATGAGTAACGCCGGCCTGCACTGTCGCGTCGAGATCGTCGACGCTCACGCGGAGCACGCGATTCATCCGTGACAGATCGATGCAGACTCCGCCGCGAAGGGCGAGCACCTGTCCCTCGAGGGACGTGCCGGCGCCAAAGGGGACGATGGGTACGTCACGTTCGGCTGCGGCGCGCACGATGGCGCTGATCTCGTCCGTAGTCTGCGGGTAGGCGACGATGTCAGGAGCCGACGGCTGGTGGTAGGACTCGCCGTGGCTGTGGTGATCTCGTACCGCTGCCGCCGCGGTCACGCGGTCGGCAAGCAGCTCGCGCAGCACTTCGAGCAAGTCAGTCGTGACCGTCGCGGCACCCATTTCGTCCAATATATCCCCATCGGGAGCCATTCTTGCTTTGTTCGGAGACGACTCCGGCCAGAACTGCGCAAACCGGGGCAAATCGGGGTCAGACCCCACAGGCAGCACGCGGACCGAAAGTGGTTTTCGATTTACGGCGGTGGCCGGCAGTCATCGCACCCGCTCGGTCCGCCGTGAAGGCCTCGGGGTCTGACCCAGCTTACCTGAGAACGTCTGACTGCCGACTCTGACTGACGACTCTGACTGCCGACTGAGACTGCCGACTGAAGACTGCCGACCGACGACTGAAGACTGACGACTTACAATATCCTCTCCCCCATATGCTGAACGCGCGACTTCTCCTGGCCGGCATGCTCCTCGCCGCACCACAGGCGGCGATGGCCTCCGGGCATGGGCCGGTGTTCGGCGGCGCGCCGCCGACACTCGGCAAGGGCGGGTGGCAGCTCAATCAGGCGTGGATGGGCCGCATCGGACGGGGTCAGCAGGACGACGACCAGATGCTGCGGACGATGCTCAGCGTTGGCATCACCGAAGATCTGCAGATCTCGGCATCGCTCCCGATCACGCTCGACGCCAGCATCTACATGCCCCGCGGACGCCTCATGTCGATGATGTCGTCCAACCAGGACTTCGAAAGCATCGTCGGCTGGCGATTCCAGCGCAGCGCTGTCGGCGCCGGCGCGCGGCTCGAGTCCACGGTCTTCGTCGGTGGCACTGTCCCGATGCAGGAGTACCGGAAGGACGGCATGCTGGCAGCGCCTTCGGTGCATGCGACCGTGGCGAGCGGCTATGCGTCACGATCGCACTACTTCTGGGCGAGCGGCGGCTATCAGTACTTTGCCGAGAAACAGGGCGACCAGATGGGCGACAGCTTCTTCTACAGCGCCGTCTACGGCTATCGCCCGCCTTTCCTGCGCGCCGACTACCCGAAGCCGGACCTGCGCTTCTTTGTCGAAGCTGTGGGCGAGCACACTGCCCGAGGCTTGCATCACGGATTCGAGCTCATCCCGAGCGGCGGCGATTCCATCGTCGTCGGGCCGTCGGCGCTGCTTCTCTACAAGCAGTACGGGTTCGAAGCCGGCATCCAGTTTCCCGTTTACCAGCAGACCAATTTCCAGCCGGAAGAGAAGTTTCGCTTCGGCGTCAATTTCACGTACTTTTTCTGGCGGAAGTAGAAGTGCTCCCGGTGATACCCATGCGCGTGATTCTGATCCCGCTCGCAGCGCTCTTCATGATCTCGCCGGCAACGGCGCACGCGCAGTACAAGACGATCGAGCTGAAGATTCTGGGGATGGACTGCGCGATCTGCGCGCACGGCGTGAAGGTCGCGGTGCAGAAAGTCGACGGCGTCGAGTCCGTGCAACTGTCACTTGAACGAGCCGAAGCGGACATCAGGCTGAAACCCGAGAACCGGGTCTCGCTCGATCAATTCCGCCGCATCGTCAAAGGCAACGGCTTCGAGCCACGGGAGGCCAAGGTCACCGTCAGTGGTTCAGTGCGCAGCGCAGGCGGGAAACTGACGTTCGAAGTGCCCGGGACTTCTGCGCCCGTCGTCATAGCGGCTGAGGGCAGCGCACCGGCTGTTTACACGCAGCTCGAGAGCTCTGCAGCTGGAGGTGTCCCCGTCGAGATCACGGGGACGGTCGCACGGCTGCCCGATGGCCGGGACTCTCTCAAGGCTGTGAGCGTCAAGTAACTATTCAGGAGCTCGAGCGTCCGAAGAGCATGAACAGTATCCCGGCGACGACCACGACGAGGAGCACGCCTACCCACACGCCGGCCTTGAAGATCCCTTCGATGGCCTGACATCCGGCGGTCATCATC
Source organism: uncultured Acidobacteriota bacterium (assembly GCA_963830815.1). Lineage (GTDB taxonomy): Bacteria > Acidobacteriota > Vicinamibacteria > Vicinamibacterales > 2-12-FULL-66-21 > DATBJJ01. The sequence continues at coordinate 44,113 of CAWHNN010000009.1, forward strand.
GCCAGCATCACGAGTAGTTCCAACCGTAGCAATACGTTACGGGTCACGAGTGGCCTCCATCGTTTGGCTGCGACATATTCAGATCGCGCCTGCCTGGGGCAAACTACAGCAAGGGAAGCGCCAGACCACGCGCTCAATGAACGGCCGACCTCGGCTTAGACTGATACGCTTATGAGTTCCGCTACCGTGGCGGGATGGATCGCGCATATCGCTTTCTGGACAGTGCTCACCATCGGGGCATGGTCGGAGGACCTTGGGCCGAAAAGCCTGGGCGTCTTCATCGTCCTCTGGCTTGCTGGAATGTTCGGCCTGCCGCATGTATCCTTTGGCGCCGGTCTATCCACGCCGTTCGTCGCCGTGCTCGACATAGCCCTCGTCTTCCTCGTCTTCAAGGGCGATATCCGGCTGACGTAACGCTTTGATCAGAGATACCGAGATATGAAGCAGACAGTGCCCGCGATTTCCATGATCGCCGTGAGCGTCGCCACGATCGCCGTGCTTGCGCAGCAGCCACCGGCGCCCCCCGCGCAGGGTCCGCCGCCGCCGAACCCTGACGCGCACTACCAGCTCGGACCGGACTCGCTGGAGCGGGAAGGCGTGGCGAAGGGCGAGGTCAAGGGCCCGTTCACGTTACCCAGCCAGGCCTATCCCGGCACGCAGCACACTTACTGGGTCTACGTGCCGGCGCAGTACAGCAAGGACGTGGCGGCGAGCCTGATGATCTTCAACGATGGCCAGGCGTTCAAGAACATGGAGGGCGACCTCCGCGTTCCGAACGTCCTCGACAACCTGATCGATCGCCGTGAGCTGCCGGTCATGCTGTCGGTGTTCATCAATCCCGGCCGCACTCCGGAACAGCCGGAGCCGACCCCGCAGGAATGGGGCGACAAGACTACCAACCGGCCGACCGAGTACAACACGCTCGACGACAAGTACGCGCGCGTGATCGTCGACGAGCTGATGCCGGCGCTCTACAAGGACTACAACATCTCGAAAGATCCGGAGCGCCACGGTATCGGCGGCGCGAGCTCTGGCGCCATCGCTGCATTCACCGTCGCCTGGGAACGCCCCAACGAGTTCCGCAAGGTGCTCAGCCTCATCGGCAGCTTCACCAACATCCGCGGCGGCCACGCCTACGCCGACATCGTCCGCAAGAGCGAGAAGAAACCCATCCGCATCTACATGCAGGATGGCCGGAACGACAATCGCGGCGTCGGTCGCGGCGGCATGTACGACCCGCTACGTGACTGGTTCCTGCAGAACGTACGCTTGAAGGACGCGCTTGCGGAGAAGGGCTACGATCTCGCGTTCCAGTGGGGCATCGGCCGCCACAGCCAGAAGCACGGCGGCGCGGTCCTGCCCGACATGATGCGGTGGCTCTGGCGCGACCACCCGGTGTCGACGGACGTCAACGACACGGTCGAGCGATCGTTCAACGTGGTGAAGAAGTAGGTCTTCGCTCGGGGCTCGGGGGTCGGGGTTGGGCTCGGAGCTGGCGGCCTACTTCGCCGGCAGTCGGATGGTCGCCGCGACCGGAAAGTGATCCGAGGGATAGCGATCGTTCCGGCTCGTGCGGATGATCTCTGCGCTCATCACCTCCGCGCCTGGCTGCACAGTACATAGTCGATCTTGTCGCCCTCCGTGTTCCCCATCTTGAAGCCGGTGAACGTCCCGACGACCGTTTCGTCGGGGTGCAGGACGCGATACGTGTCGACGAATGGCGCGGTCGAATTCCCTTTCGACACGAGCGCGGTCAAGGCGGCGTTACCCTCGCCAACGTTGAAATCGCCGGTGACGACGACCGGGTCGGCCGGAAACGCCCGCGCCTCGATGCGCTGACGCAGGAGAGCCGTGCTGCGCTCTCGCGACGGCTGCGACTCGTGGTCGAGGTGCAGGTTGAAGTGATAGAAGCCGCGGCCGTCGCGGTCGATGAACCTCGCCCACGTACAGATCCGGGTGATGTTGTTGCCCCAGGATTTCGACGCCGGGACCTCGGGCGTGTCCGAGAACCAGAACGTTCCGGCATCCGCGACCCGAAACCGCCCCACCTTGAAGAGAATCGCCGACAACTCTCCGGCCCGGCCGCCATCGTCGCGGCCGACGCCGACGACCGCATAGCCAGGCACCGCGGCCAGGATTTCATCGATCTGAAACGCGAGCGCTTCCTGGAGCCCGACGAGATCGGCATCGCGCTCGCGGATGGTGTCGAACAGCATCTCGCGGCGCGCCGACCAGTGGTTATCGCCGTCCTTCGCGGTACCGTAACGAATATTGAAGGACATGACCTGGAGCGGATCACGCGGGACAGGCTGCGCGCCCGCCAGGCCGTCAACGAAGAGCCATGCCAGGACCGCAAGGATCGCAAGGAACTGGCGACGCCGAAGGTTATTCGTCACTTGAACATGCGGAGCAGCTTCGTCAGCGGATCGTAGAAACGGTCGACCACTCGCTCCTTGAGCGGGATGATGGCGTTCTCGGTGATGGTGATGTGTTCGGGGCACACCTTGGTGCAGCACCGGGTGATGTTGCAGTAGCCGACGCCGTCGCGATCCTTGAGGTCGGCAAGGCGGTCCTCGGTGTCGAGCGGGTGCATCTCGAGCGCGGCGCTATAGAGCAGGAACCGCGGCCCGATGAAGCCGTCATGCAGGTGGTGATCGCGCAGGATGTGGCAGACGTCCTGGCACAGGAAGCACTCGATGCACTTCCGGAACTCCTGCACGCGATCGACCTCGCGCTGCCCCATCCGCCATGTACCGTCCGCGGCGTCCGGTTTGCGCGGCTTGAACGGCTTGATAGCCTTCTTGACCCTGTAGTTCCAGGACACGTCGGTCACGAGGTCGCGGATGATGGGAAAGGCCTTCATCGGCTCGACGGTGACCGGCTGCGCGAGGTCGAGCGTGTCGAGGCGCGTCATGCACATCAGCTTCGGCATGCCGTTGATCTCGGCCGAGCACGAGCCGCACTTCCCCGCCTTGCAGTTCCACCGAACGGCCAGATCCCCGGCCTGCTCGGCCTGGACCTTGTGCACGGCGTCGAGGACGACCATGCCCTCGCTCACCTCGGTCGGGTAGTCGCGAAACGCGCCCTGCGTCTTGTCACCGCGCCAGATGCGAAATGTAGCGTTGGGCATGCTCACTTGTTCTCGTCAATGACCCGCTTCAACTCGTCGGGCATCGGTGGAATCTGGGCGTGGGACACCTGCATCACGCCGTCAGCGTCCTGCTTCACGATGACGTTGAAGGTGGCATAGGCCGGATCCTTGTCGGGATAGTCGATGCGGAAGTGTCCGCCGCGGCTCTCCTTGCGTTCGATCGCCGATCGCGTGATCGCCTCCGAGACCATCAGCAGATTCGCGAGGTCCTGCGCCGCGTGCCAGCCCGTGTTGAACTCGCGATGGCCCGTCACGCCGACATCCTCGGCGCGTTTCTTCAGCGCACCAAGGCCAGTCAAGGCGCGCTGCATTTCGTCCTCGAGGCGCACGATGCCGACGAGGTCCTGCATCATCCCCTGCAGGTCGTGCTGAACTTTGAAGGGATTCTCCGGCGCGTTGCCGCGTTCGAATGGCTCGAGCGAGCGCTTCATGGCCGCCTCGACCTGCTGGGCGTCGACGGTCACCGCGCCGTGCTGCTTCGCGAAGACGGCGGCGTGCTCGCCGGCGCGCTTGCCGAAGACGAGGAGGTCCGAGAGCGAGTTGCCGCCGAGGCGATTGGCGCCGTTGATGCCGGCAGCGCACTCGCCCGCTGCGAAGAGTCCCGGCAGCGTCGACATCTGGGTGTCGGCGTCGACGCGCACTCCGCCCATCACGTAGTGCGTCGTCGGACCGACTTCCATCGGTTCGGCCGTGATATCGAGCCCCGCCAGCTCCTTGAACTGGTGATACATGCTCGGCAGCTTCTTGCGGATGTGCTCGGGCGCGTTGGGAATGCGCTCCTTGATCCACGCGATGTCGAGAAAGACGCCGCCGTGCGGGCTGCCGCGCCCGGCTTTGACCTCGCGCATGATGCAGCGCGCGACGTGGTCGCGCGTCAGGAGCTCCGGTGGACGCCGCGCGTCCTTGTCGCCCTGCGTGTAACGCCAGCCTTCGTCGGGATTGTCGGCTGTCTGATTCTTGTAGTTGTCGGGAATGTCGTCGAACATGAAGCGGCGGCCTTCGCTGTTGCGCAGCACGCCGCCTTCGCCGCGAACGCCTTCCGTCACCAGGATGCCCTGGACGCTCGGCGGCCAGACCATTCCCGTCGGATGGAACTGGACGAACTCCATGTCCATGAGCTCGGCGCCGGCGCGATACGCCAGCGCGTGACCGTCCCCGGTGCCTTCCCAGCTGTTGCTCGTGACGCGATACGCGCGGCCGATGCCGCCCGTCGCCAGGATCACTGCGCGAGCCTTGAACACGCGGAAGCGGCCGCGCTCCCGGTCGTAGCCGAGCGCCCCGACGACGCGCGGGCCCTCGTGCAGGAGGGAGACGACCGTGAACTCCATGTGGACGTCGAGGCCGCGGTGAATCCCGTGATCCTGAAGCGTCCGGATCAGCTCGAGGCCGGTGCGATCGCCGACGTGCGCGAGGCGTGGATATTTGTGGCCGCCAAAGTTGCGCTGCAGGATGCGGCCATCCGGCGTGCGATCGAAGAGCGCGCCCCATGCCTCGAGCTCGCGCACGCGATCGGGCGCTTCCCTGGCGTGGAGCTCGGCCATCCGCCAGTTGTTGACGTACTGGCCGCCGCGCATGGTGTCGGCGAAGTGCACCTTCCAGCTGTCGCGGTCGTCGACGTTGGCAAGCGCCGCCGCGACGCCGCCTTCGGCCATGACCGTGTGCGCCTTCCCGAGAAGCGATTTGCAGAGCAGTCCGACTTTGATCCCGGCCGCCGACGCTTCGATCGCTGCGCGGAGCCCGGCTCCGCCTGCGCCGATGACGAGCACATCGTGCTCGTGAGTCTCGTAACTCAGAAGAGCCTCCAGTCCGTCAGCACGCCCATCGAACACAGGCGGACGTAGAGATCAGCGAGCGCGACCGAAAAGAGGCTGGCCCACGCGAACTTCATGTGGCGGCAGTTCAGGCAGTTGGCGGCGTCGTACAGCTTCAGGCGCGTCGGGTGGCGCGAGAACTGATCGAGGACGCCGCCGACAAGGTGGCGGAACGAATGGCAGCCGAGCGTATAACAACTGAGAAGGACCGTATTCACCGCCAGCACGATCGTCCCGACGCCGATGCCGAACGTCGTCTGACCCGCCGCGTCCGTGAACCACATCGCCTTCCACACGTCGTAAGCGAGGACGAAGAGGAATGCGATCGCCAGATACAGAAAGTAGCGGTGGATGTTCTGCAGGATGAGCGGGAACGATTGCTCGCCGAGATACTTCTTTCGCGGCTCACCCACGGCGCACGACGGCGGATCGGCCCAGAACGCCTTGTAGTAGGCGCCGCGATAGTAATAACAGGTGAAGCGGAACCCGCCCGGCGCCCAGAGGATCAGGAGTGCCGCGGAGAACGGCAGCGCTGCCGGCCACCATCCCGGCTTGGGCCCGAACCAGCTGTGCGGACCGTCACCAAAGAGCAGCGGCGAATAGAACGGCGACAGGTACGGACCGAACTCGTAATGCTCGCCCTGGAACGCGGCCCACGTCGCATAGACGACGAACGCCCCGAGGATGACGAAGGTCAGGAGCGGCTGTGACCACCACGCATCCTTGCGCATGGTCTGGCCGAAGCCACGCCGCTCCAAAGGGATAACCACCTGGTGCATGAAGACGAATCCTCCGGCGGGATGAAATCACCGAATAACGCCTCGTAATATGACGCAGAGCTTCGCCGTCACCATACTAAGGAGGTGGGTGAAATGCAACTGAGCCAGATGGCGCAACGCACTTCGCGCGCGTCGTGGCGCCATCCACTCATCGAAACGTGATCGTTCTGGCAATCTGCGTGGTCGCCAGAACGCGGTTGGAGCCGAACCTGTCTCCAGTCCTGGGTGGGCTGGAGCCTGAAGGTGGCCACGGAAAGGCACCTTCCACCAATCCCACGTACACGAAGTTCGTGGTCCTGGCGACGCCGTCCGTCTTCAACGTGCTGATGCCCAGACGCAAGGGGTCGGCGTGGGCCAGTATTCCCTTCGCCGTGTCGGACAGACCTAGGCACGTTCCGACGCCGATGGCGGACGCGCTCTCCATGACACAGAGATAGACCGTTACCTTCGAGTCGGCCGGGACGTCAAGCGTGAGCCTGATCTCGACATCGAGTGCTTCCGGCGAGGGGATGGTGATCGGAGTGGACTCGACGAGGGCTCCGCGGAACGTAGTGACCACCGAGTCGAGTGTCGCGCTCGTCGAAGTGCCGCTTGGAGCCGAAGGCCCCCCACCGCAGGCCACATCGCCCAGTGCGAGAGCCCCCGCAGCGATGTATATCAGGAGCGATTGCGACCACCACGCGTCCTTGCGCATGGTCTGGCCGAAGCCGCGGCGGTCCAAAGGGATAACCACCTGGGGCATAAAAACGAATCCTCCGGCGCTATGAAATCACCGAATAACGCCTCGTTTTATGACGCAGAGCTTCGCCGTCACCATACTGAAGGAGGTCGGTGAAATGCAACTCAGCTCCGCTGCGCAAGTGCTTGCGCTGCGCTGAAGGCGGGTCCTGATCGCCCGGCAGCCGCATCCGTCGCTCTTCGCAACGTACCCGAAGCGCTCAGCTCTGTTGGACGTGGACCTTGCCTTTGATCGATGCGCCGTCGGCGATAGCGAGGCGCGGCGAGCTGACATCGCCGGCCACGGAGCCGGTCGTCTGGATTTCGATTTTTTCGCGCGCGGTGACGTTGCCCGTCACCGTCCCCTGAATCACGACGGCCTTGGCGTCGATTGCCGCCTTGATGTCGGCGTGGCGGCCGATGGTGAGGGTGTGACCACCTTCCAGCGTCACGGTGCCTTCCATCTTGCCGTAGAGGGTGAGGTCCTCGGACGCAATCAGGTCGCCTTTGATGACGATCGACGTCCCGAGGTTCATGATGAGCCGGCCGGCAGACCTCGCATCCGTCGCGGCACGGCGCACAGGCGATGGCGACGACTGGGGGGTCGCGGCCACGCTGTCAACAGATGCATTCGGATCCCGCATTCGTCGTGCCTCCGACGGGACGTTCGCAGCGTCGTGGACGAATCTACCGCGCGGGAGCGGTCGAGGTAAAGCTCAAGCACAGACTTCAGTCGTCAGTCGTCGGTCTTCAGTCGACAGTCAGGAGTCGTCAGTCTCAGTCGGCAGTCGTGCAGTCGGTAGTCGCAGTCGGCAGTCTCAGTCGCTAGTCTGAGGCGCGGTCCGTCGAGTCGACGAGTCGCAGACGCTAGTCGACTGAGCGACTGTGACTGACGACTCCTGACTGTCGACTGCCGACTGATGACTGCCGACTGACACTGTCACTCAATATTTCGCCAGCGTCGGATCGACCTTATCGATCCACGCCAGGATCCCGCCCTTGAGGTTCTTCGCCTCGATCCCGTTCTCCTTGAGCAGCGTGACGGCCCTGCGCACTCCGCTGTCCGGACTTGCACTGGACGATGATCTCCTGGTCCCGCGGAATCTCCGCCAAACGGTTCGGCAGCTGGCCGAGCGGAATCAGCGTCGAACCGGCGATGCGGCTGATCTGGTATTCGTGCGGCTCACGCACGTCGAGCAGGAAGAACGGCTTCTTCGCATCGACGCGGGCCTTGAGCTCTTCGACTGTCGTCTCGGGAACGCCCGGCCCGGCCGCCTTGGTCGCCACCGGGCTGACGCCGCAGAATTCCTCGTAGTCGATGAGGCCTTTGATCGACGGATGGTCGCCGCAGATCGGGCAGTTCGGGTCGCGGCGCAGCTTCAGCTCGCGGAACTTCATGCTCCACGCGTCGTACAGCAGCAGCCGTCCGACGAGAGTCGAGCCGGCGCCGAGAATCAGCTTCAGCGCTTCGGTCGCCTGAATCGTGCCGATGACGCCTGGCAACACGCCAAGGACACCGCCTTCGGCGCAGCTCGGGACGAGTCCGGGCGGCGGCGGCTCAGGATACAGGCAGCGATAGCACGGCCCGCCAACGGTGGCGAAGTCCGAGGCCTGCCCTTCGAACCGGAAGATACTGCCGTAGGCGTTCGGCTTCTTGAGCAGCACGCAGGCGTCGTTGACGAGATAGCGCGTCGCGAAATTGTCGGTACCGTCGAGGATGACGTCGTAATCCTTGAAGAGCTCCAGCGCGTTCGAGGACGTCAGGCGCGTCTCGTAGGTTTCGACGCGGACTTCCGGGTTGATGGCCGTCCAGGCGGTCGCGAGCGGACTGCAGCTTCGAGCGTCCGACGTCTGGCGTGCCATGCAGAATCTGGCGTTGCAAATTGCTTTCGTCGACGTTGTCGAAATCGATGATGCCGAGCCTGCCGATGCCGGCGGCGGCAAGATAGAGTGCGGCGGGCGAGCCGAGGCCGCCGGCGCCGACGCAGAGCACACTTCCGCCCTTGATCCGCTTCTGCCCTTCCATGCCGACTTCAGGAAGAATCAGGTGGCGACTGTAGCGCTGGATCTCGGCGTTGCTGAGATCCGTCGAGCGATCGACGGCAGGGGCCGCCGGGCCGGGGGCTCCCCCGGCAACCGACGGCACGATGCTGATGACATCTCCCGGCTTGAGCTTTGTCGCGTCGCGCTCGAGATAGCGGATGTCATCGTCGTTGACATAGACGTTGACGAAGTGACGCAGCTTGCCGTCGTCGGCATACAAATGCCGCTTCAGGTCCGAGTACGTCGTGGTCAGTGACGACAGGACTTCGCCGACGGTGCCGCCTTCGGCGTCGACGGTGTCCTGCTGGCTGGTATACGGTCGTAACGGTGTCGGTATCAGGACCCGGTGGGCCATCTCAACTCTCCCTCATCGAATGCGGAACGGTCGTCGCGCAGGTGCCACACCGTGATGTCACCTGGAACTCGGTCCCGAACGGAAATGATTACGTAGACGAAGTTCGGCCAGGCGTGCGCGAGATCGTACGCCGATGGCCGGGCGGGCTCGTTCGGATGCGAGTGATAGAAACCGGCCAGCGTACCGCCACGCGCGCTGGCACGTTTCTCGGCTTGCCGGTAGTCGTCCGCGCTGACACGAAAGCGCCGCGCCGCGCCTTCGGTCGTCGTGTTGTCGAGGCTGAAGGCCTCGACGATGCGGCCGCCGACGGCGACGAGACCGCCGCAGCACTCGTGCGGAAACGTCTCCGCGCCGTGCTGCCGAATGTGCTCGATCGCGCTGTCATCGATCAGCGTCGGCGCGTGCGCCGCCGCGGTTTTAACTTCAGAATTCATTCGCGTATCGCCACTTCAACATTCATTCAGCATTCAGCATTCAGACTTCAGCATTGCCGAGCCGCTGACTAAGCTCCCCAGAATTCCTCTGAGAGGTACCGAGTGCCGCTGTCCGGGAAGATCGTGACGATGACGCCTTCGCGAATCCGCGCCGCGACGTCGAGCGTAGCCGCCAGCGCTGCGCCGCTCGAGACACCGACGAGCAGCCCTTCTTCGGTGGCCAGCTTACGCGTCAGCGCGAACGCTCGTTCGGTCGAGACGCGAAGGTCTTCGTCGGCAAGCGACTCATCGTAGATCCCGGGACGAATCGCCGTCTCCATGTGCTTCAACCCCTCGATGCCATTCAGAGGCGATTCCGGCTGCACCGAAATCAGCTTGATGTCATGGCGAAACGCGCGCAGCCGGCGTCCGGTGCCGACGAACGTGCCGCTGGTGCCGAGTCCGGCGACGAAGTGCGTGACGCGGCCGTCGGTCTGCTCGAGGATCTCGACGGCAGTCGTCTCGTAATGCGCGCGCCAGTTGGCGTCGTTGTTGTACTGGTCGGCGTAGAAATACTTGTCCGGCGCTTCGGCATGCAGGCGGCGGGCTTCGCGAATCGCGCCGTCGGTGCCTTCCATCGGGTTGGTGACGACCAGATCCGCGCCGTAGGCGCGCAGCGTGCGCAGACGCTCCGTCGTGACGTTGCCCGGCACACAGAGCTTGAGCCGATAGCCGCGCGCGGCGGCAATCATCGCGTAGGCGATGCCGGTGTTGCCCGACGTCGCATCGAGGATGATCCCTCCCGGCCGCAGCCGTCCCGACTGTTCCGCGTCGCGCAGGATTGAGGCAGCCGCGCGATCCTTCACCGACCCGCCAGGATTCTGGAACTCCGCCTTGGCGTAAATCTCGACTCCAGGCAGATCGCTTCCCAGGCGCGCCAGGCGCAGCAGAGGCGTCCGGCCGATCGTGTCGAGCAACGAAACTGGTGCGATGGCTGGAGTCGGCATGGTGCTATGCGCTGCACTCACCTTCCATGACTTCGGGGTTGAACGCGCTGACCTCGGCGAGGTCGATGAAGTCCTGCGGCTCTGCCTCCTCGGGCGTGAGCCGCTCGAGATCGCCGAGCACCGCCTTGACCGCAGCGAGGTCGACCCGTCCGGAAGAACGCGAGCGCTGATTCCTGATCGGCGCGCTGATCCTGATACAGCTTCACGAGGCGATCGAGTGCCTGCACGCAGCGGCGCGCGGGGACCTTCGCCGCCAGGCGGCCGAACGTCGTGATGCCGTCGCCAGAGCCGCCGCCGACCATCACGAAGTACTGCGGCGCCGGATCCTTGCCGACCTTCTTCAAGCTGCCCTGGAAGCCGATGCCGGCGATGTGGTGCTGACCGCAGCCGTTCGGGCAGCCGCTGATCTTGATGTCCATGCCGGCGAACTCCGCGACGTGATCGGGCCGCTCGAGCAGGTAGTCCGAGAGCACGCGGCCAAGACCACGCGACTGTGTCACCGCGAGCTTGCACGACTCGGCGCCCGGGCAGCTCGTGACGTCCGATAGCGTGCCGGCGCCTGGCCGGGCGAATCCGGCCGCCGCCAGGCTCTTGTAGAAGGACCCGACGTTCTCGTTCCGCACCCAGCGGAAGAGCAGGTTCTGGTCCATCGTCACGCGGATCGTGCCGTCACCGTAGATTTCGGAGAGCTCGCCAATCAACCGGAACTGTGCCGACGTCAGGTCGCCGAGTACCGTCGTCACGATCACGACCGAGTAGCCATCCTGCTTCTGCGGCCGCACATTCGTGCGCGACCACTCGGCAAACTCCCTGGACTCCAGCACGAGACGCGGTTCTACCTTCGGCACGATCCCCGGGCCGATGACAGCCGTCGTCGTGGCGCGACGGGCAATTTCCTCGAGCGACAACGCGCGGCGCGCCTCCCAGTCCGGCGCGCCCTCGACCGGCGGCCGGCTCGGATCGAACGGCAACGCGGCCGCGCCCGGCAGCAGCCCGGCCCGCTCGCGCTCGTACTCGACCTTGAAGCCATCCCAGCCCAGCGACTTCACGAGAAACTTGAGCCGGTTCTTCTGCTTGTGCTTGTAGTCGCCGAGACGATGGAAGACGCGGATGATGGCTTCCGCGCAGTCGAACATCTCCTCTACAGGTAAGAAATTCGTGCAGCAGGTTGCCGGCGCGTGTCATCGTCGCCGTTCCGCCGGCAACCGTGACCTTGAAGCCGCGCACTTCGCGACCGTCGATGTGCTGGACGCGCGCATTCCAGCCGATGTCGTTGATCGCCGACCCGATGTGATCGACGCTTGCGCAGCCTTCGAAGGCGATCTTGAACTTTCGCGGCAGGACGGAGCTGAGCGGATGCCGCAGCAGGTAGCGCGTCAGCGCCTCTGCGTACGGCGTGACGTCGAACGCTTCGTCGTCGGCGACACCCGAGAACGGGCACGCGGTGATATTGCGAACAGAGTTGCCGCAGGCCTCGCGCGTCGTCATGCCCGCGGCCGCGAGCTCGCGCATCGCCGGCTCGGCGTCGTGGAGCTTGACGAAATGCAGCTGGATGTTCTGCCGCGTCGTGATGTGCCCGAAGCCGCGCGAGTAACGTTCCGCGACGTCAGCGACCGCGTCGAGCTGATTGCGCGTCATGATGCCCTGAGGAATCTTGATGCGCAGCATCTGCGCGTCACCGGTCTGGCGCTGGCCGTATGTGCCGCGCAGCAGGCGGAACGCGCGCCACTCGTCGGGGCCAATCTCACCGCTCTCGAACTTCGCGAGAAGCGTGACGAACTCGTCGATGTCGGTCTCGCGGGCAAACGACAAACGGGCGCGTCCAAACGTCTCGCGATCCTGAATCGTGGCCATCACTTTCCTCCGACGGCAGACTCGCCGTCTGCCGTCTGGGGTCCTCCGGCGGCAACCTCATCGGCCGCCTGCGCGCTCAAGAGCGCTCCCAGCCGCACGACATCGCCGATGACGATCGTCGCCGGCGCGATTGCTGTCGTTGCTGTTCTGCTCATCGGGCCGCAGGCGTTCCTCGGAGGTCCTTCAGTACTCGTCGTTTCCACGCTCGACGCGCTCGTGGACGCTCCAAATATGACCGCCGCGGGCGTCAATGGGTTCCAGCCGCGCGCGAGCATGACCTCGGAAATCTGCTCGATACGACCGAGACCCATCATCACGACCACGGTCGCGCTCTGCGGCGCCAGGCTCTCCAGCACCGGTCGATACGCATCCTCGGCGTGACCCGAGACCACGACGAACCCCGCAGAGATGCCGCGATGGGTCACCGGGATGCCTGCGAGCGCGCCAGCCGCGATCGCGGAGCTCACACCCGGAACCACTTCGAACGCGATGCCCTCCGCCGCGAGCGCAAGCCCTTCTTCGCCGCCGCGGCCGAACACGAACGGGTCGCCGCCTTTGAGGCGAACCACCTTCTTGCCGGCGCGCGCCGCGCGCACCATCAGGCGGTGGATGAACTCCTGGCGGACCTGAGGACGTCCGGCGCGTTTGCCGACGTAAACGCGCTGTGCGTCATGCGCCAGCTCGAGCGTCGCGGGATCAACCAGCGCGTCGTAGAGCACGAGGTCCGCCTCCGCCAACCGTGCCGCGGCCTTGCGTGTCAGGAGATCCGGATCGCCTGGGCCGGCGCCGACGAGCGAGACGAAACCGCGCTCGGAGAGGGGCATCGTCATAGCGCATCCGCCGATCGCGGCTCGCCGCTGGCCCTGCGTTTCCGTTCGTAGATGTCGTTCAAGGTCTGCAGCAGCACGGGACGGCGTTCAGCCATCGGCACCCGCTGCGCCAGCCACGCGCGCCGCGCGTCCTGGGCGGTCGCCATCCACAGATCCAGTTCCTCGGGCAGCAGAACTTCCAGCGCCTCGCGCATCAATCCCGCGAGCGCCGGCGCCTCGCCGTCCGTCGACATCGCGATCGTCACGCCCGCCTTCTGCACGATCGCGCCGGCATACGCGCTCGCGCTTTCCAGATCGTCGACGGCGTTGACAAAGAGGCAGCGCGCCTCGGCCGCGCGCGACACAGCGCGATTGACCTCGGGCGGCGCCGCCGCGACCACGTACCAGACGCCTTCGACGTCAGCTGGCTCGAACGGCCGGCGGACAATGTTCACCTCGGGCGCCAGCGCGGAAATCTCCTCGACGACGTCGGGGGCGATGACCGTGACCCGTGCCCCAGCGTCGAGGAGCGGGCGGACCTTGCCCGCGGCGACGGGTCCGGCGCCGACGACCAGGACCGGCCGCCCTTCGAGCTTGAGGAACACTGGGAAAACCGCCACCGGCCTCCTCTGCGCGGGGCACAGGCCCCGCAAACCGACCAAAAAACGAAAAAGCCCGGTAGGCCATAAGGCCTGCCGGGCTTTTCGGGTCTCTCCTGATGACCGCTGGCTTTACGTCGTCCAGCGTCGTGACATCACCTGCAGAACAAGACCATGGCCGCGGCGGCCTCCCGGGGTCACCGGGCGACAACATGCGCAGGTCGTGCTCAGGTAGGTCACCATCGCAGAGTACTGGCTAGTCCACGGCCTGTCAAGGGCAGCAACCCCAACAGGCCGGAACCTGGGCCGAATCCATCAATACACGACGCCCACGCCGAAAGACGCGACGACCTTGCCGCTGTCGCCGTTGTTGAACGTCTTCGTCGTGTCGCCGAAGGCGTAGAAATCCACTCCGCCATGCAGGTTCCAGGAGCCGAACTTGCCATTCACCTCCGAGAGCGGCACCGTGATGAGCCCACCGGCCTGGAAGTAGCCAAAGGCCGAGTCCACGTTGCCTTCGCGCTCGTAGTAGTCGGACAGGCTGAAGCCGAACTTGATGGGAACGCCGAGCGACATTTTCCCACTGGCCAGCGACCAGGTCGGGGTCGAGCCGAGCTCCAGATAGACACCCTCGTTCTCTCCGCCATCCGCCTGGCCGTCGAGCTCGAACGCGATGGTCGCGTAGGGGCTGAGCCAGTGCGACTTGGATACCTTGAACGAGAGCTCCTGCACGGTGTTGAACATGCCGTTCGGGCTCGTATAGGCGGTCCACGTCGTGGCGAGCCCGACGCCGCCGCCGAAGCCGAGCGTAAACGTCGTGTAGAAGTCTTCCTCGTAGTGCAGCTTGTCGGTGATGCCGTCGGAGCCGGACGAACCGGTCAGCAGCGCGTTCCAGACGCCGAAGTTGACCGACGCGCTCTTGATTCCGCCCTCGCCGGAGAAGAGCGTAATGCCAAGGTCACCGTATGGGAACAGCGTCAGCTTCGAATCAGCCTCCTGCACGATGCCGCGAAACACGTACTTGCTCGGCACGTCGAGGCCGCCGGTGAACGTCAGCGCGCCGGTATTCGGATCGACCGCCGGCGGCTGGGCAAAGGCCGCTCCGGTCGTCAAGCCGAGCGCCACTGCGCTGGCGAGCGCCAACCGCGCGCCGCGTTCGAACACACGAATACTGGATTCAGTCATATCAATCACCTCGACAACAGAGAAATGTGGCGCAACGCCCTAATTGGGCCGCTGCGAATTGAGGGGAGGAGGCCGCAGATCCTCCCAAACCTGCGGCCTCTCAAAACCTAGGAAACCGACACGGGCGAACCCGAATACCCCTTTTCGCCCGTCGGACGGAAGTCCGAGCTCGTTGGCGTCATGCCGCGCTCGTGGATGTACGCTTCCTCGCCGTGCTGCGAGACGTCCATGCCGGCGGTCTCGTCGGCGGAATCGGCGCGCAGCGGCAGGACAAGGCCAATGACCTTGAGCAGGACGAAGCTGACGACGCCGCTGTAGAGGATGGCTGCGCCAACAGCGACAATCTGTATCCAGACCTGACCGGGATTGCCGAACAGCAGGCCATCGGCGATACCGTTGAGGCCCTTCTGCGCGAAGACGCCCGTGAGGATGGCGCCCACCGTTCCACCGACACCGTGCGCCGCGACGACGTCGAGCGAGTCATCGAGGCCGCTCTTGGCGCGAGCGATCAGCGCGAAGTAGCTCGGGATGGCGGCGATGGCGCCGAGAGCAATCGCGCTCATCGGACCGACGAAGCCGGCGGCGGGCGTGATGGCGACGAGGCCGACGACGATGGCCGTCGCCGCGCCGACGGCGGTCGACTTCTGCTGCCGGATCAGATCGAGGATCGTCCACACCACCAGCGTTCCGGCGGGCGCGAGCATCGTCGTCGTGAACGCCAGGGCGGCGATACCGTTGGCCGCCAGGGCGCTGCCGGCATTGAAGCCGAACCAGCCGAACCAGAGCAGACCAGCGCCGAGGAGCGTGAACGGCACGTTGTGCGGCAGCAGGCCCGAGGACGGATAGTCCTTGCGCTTGCCAACGCAGATGGCAGCCACCAGTGCGGCAACGCCGGCGTTCACGTGCACGACCGTGCCGCCCGCGAAGTCGAGCGCGCCCATGTCGGCGAGCCAGCCGCCGCCCCACACCCAGTGGCAGAGCGGGCTGTAGACGAGCACGGCCCACAGGCAGATGAACACGAGGTAGGCCGAGAACCGCATGCGCTCGACGATGGCGCCCGAGATGAGCGCGGCGGTGATGATGGCGAACGTTCCCTGGAAGCACATGAAGAGCAGGTGCGGGATCGTCCCCTGTTCGGAGAGCCCGACGCCGTGCAGGAACATCCGCGACGTGTCGCCAATCCAGTTATTGCCCGGCCCGAAGGCCAGCGAATAGCCGATGGTCGCCCACAGCACACCCACGAATCCGAGTGAGATGAAACTCATCATCATCGTGTTGAGCGCGTTCTTCGAGCGGACGAGGCCGCCATAGAAGAACGCGAGCGCTGGTGTCATCAGCAGCACCAGCGCGGTCGAGATCAACATCCACGCAGTATCGGCTTGGTTCATATCCTCACCTCGAAGAGATCAAAACGAATGAAAGCAAAGGCACGCGCCAGACGTGGAACCGGACCGCAATCAGCGCTATCAAGATCAGCGCCATGCGAACGAAACGCCGCAGTAGCAACGGCCGCGACGTTTCCGGCCTAAAACAGGACCCTCTCGCCCTGTCGCCGGCGGCCCCAATCCAGCACCCTACATTTTTGTTCTTAGAAAAATCGCGCAGTACAGCGTTGTCTGACGGCCGTCTAGGTCATGTCCCGTTCGCCGGTGCGGATGTTGTAGCCGTGGTCGACCGGCAGCACGAACACCCGTCCGTCGCCGATCTCGCCGGTACGGGCGGCGGCGATGATCGTCTGAATCACTTCCTCGACCACGCCGTCGCTGACGACGACATCGATCTGGACCTTCGGCAGCAGCGTGACGCTGTACTCCTTCCCGCGGTAGACGGCGGTGTGGCCCTTCTGTCGGCCATGCCCGCGAACGTCGGTCACTGTCATACCCGAGACCTTGATCTTCTCGAGCGCATCGCGCACTTCATCGACCTTGTCCGGCCGGACAATGGCCTTAACGAGCTTCATGTGTGTCCTCCAGCATGCGTTCCAACCCTTCCCTCATGGAAACCTGTTCCGACTCGATGAGCTTTTTCCCCTGTTTGGTGATGTGCAGTACGTCCACCGCCTTCTTGCCTTCGGTGGAGATGAGAACGAGATCGACGTCGCAGCCGCACCCGGAGATCACGCGGCTGATGCGATAGAGCAGGCCCGGCGCGTCGTCGGCAATCAACTCGAGCACCGTGTACTTGCGCGAGTGCTCGTTGTCGAAGCGCACGACCGGCGTGCCGTGGCGGCGATTGCGATAGAGCAGGCTCTGCAGCTTGCCGCGCAGGAGCGTCGGCACGTCGACGCCGCCGGCGACGGCGCTTTCGAGCATGCGGGAGATCTCCGCGGGCGCGTCGGCGTTGAGGCGGAGGAATCCGCCCTCGTCGGCGAACTGGAACACGTCGAGGACGAGGCCCTCGGGCGTCGTCATCGCCTGGCCGCGGTGGATGTCCATCCCGTAGTAGGACAGCACGCCGGAGATATTCGAGAAGAGGTACGGCTTGTCGAGCGTGACGAGCGTCAGTTCCCAGACGTCGCCGTGACGCTCGAGGAACGTGTGCACTTCGTCCTTCTGGATGCCGCGCGCCAGGCGCACGTGCCGGTAGATGGACGCGAGGCCGAAGAGCGTCAGGTAGCGGCGCGGGAGCCCCTTGAGGAAGCTGGTGAGCTCGGCTTCGGTGATGTCCTCCGGGCGACCGGCGACGACGACCGACAGGCCCGCCGGATCCTTCTGCAGCAGTTCATCCGCGTAGCCGAGCGTCAGCCGGTTGTAGGTGTGCACGTAGAGCCGCCACAGCAGGTCTTCCTTCCACGGCGTCAGCACTTCGGGGTTGACGGCGCCGACGTCGGCGAGCGTCATCAGGCACAGCATCTTCAGCCGCTCTTCCGATCCAATCAGGTCGGCAAACTGCTTGACGACGTGCGGATCGTCGAAGTCGCGGCGGAACGCGACCTGCGACATCAGGAGGTGATTGCGGATCAGGAATTCGACGGTCCGGCGCGCGTCGGTCGGCAGCTCGAGTCGGTCGAGCATGCTCTGCGCGAGCTGTACGCTCTCCTGGACGTGCTCGGCGTCGCGCCACTTGCCGACGTCGTGGAAGAGGAGCGCCAGCGTCAGCAGCTCCGGCGCATGCAGCTCCTGCAGGATCGAATTGAAGCGCTGCTGGCTGGGATTGGTCGGGTTCCACAGCGACTCGACGCCGCGGATCGCCAGCAGCGTGTGCTCGTCGACGGTGTACTTGTGGAAGAAGTCGCGAACGACGCGGCCGTGAATGCGCGCGAACTCGGGGAACACGCGATCGAGCAGGCCGCAGTCGTGCATCTCCGTCAGGCGGGCATAGAGGCCAGGCCGCGGATACAGCATGCTGCGCACGAGCTGACGGTCGCCGTCGGTGGCCATGAAGTCGTCAGGCGAGTAGCGCTCGATGTTCTGCTCGATGCAGGTCAGCGCCTGCTCCGACACCGCGCAGCCGTTCGACAGCGCGATGCGGAAAAGCTCGAGCCACAGCGAAGGCCGCGACGCGGCGCGCGTCAGATCGAGAAAGCGCACGCCTTCGTTGGTGATCTCGAAATGCCGGCCGACGTGGCGCGACACGCTCATGCCGCCTGGCGGCGTCGCCGCGCGACGGACGCGGGCGAGCGCTCGTGCCGAGGCGCGGGCGTGGCGAAAGTACTCGCCCATCAGGGCTTCGACACGCTGCTGAGACTGCCGGCCTTCGCAGCCGAACATCTCGGCGACGCGCTCCTGGAGCTCGTGCGTCAGGACGTTGACGTCGCGCTTGCTCTCGAGGTGCAGAACCGAGCGGACGCGCTGGAAGAAGTCTTCGGCGTCCTGGAGCGTGCGGTTGGCGCGCTCGAACTCACCCTCGGTCCCGCCGGGCCTGAGCTGCCGGATATGACGTGTCGCGACAATGTCGCGCAGCGCACCGGGAGCGCTCTTCACGTCGGGCTCGAGCTGATAGACCGTGTCGTTGAAGGTCGTGTGGCGCTCGTCGACCAGGTGCAGCAGGCCGTCGAGCAGCCGCCGACGGTTGTCGCCGCTCAGGCCGCGCACCCAGCCGTCGATGCGCTGGAAGAGCCGCTCGTCGCCGGCGATGAAGCGAACGTCGAGCAGCGCGAGGAGAAACTCGACGTTGCTCAAGTCGAGCGCCGCCGTATCGGCGAAATCGGTGAGCTCCCGGACGTGCTGGCCGACGGTGAGACCGAGATCCCACAGCGGCTGCAGCAGCGCGCCGACGAAGCGCTCCTCGCTCGGCCCCATGGCGTTTTCGAACAGGATGAGGAGGTCGATGTCGGAGTGCAGGCCGAGCGCCTTGCGGCCGTAACCGCCAAGGGCACAGACCGACATGGTGGCGCCGGAATGGACGCGAGCGTTCTCGGCGAGCTGCTGCACGAGCGCATCCATCCGGCCGGAGTATCTGGTCTGGACGTCGCGTCCGCCCCGACCGTGTCGTGCCGCCGCGATGTATTCCTGCCGGGCGTCGCCGAGCAGCGTTGACGGCGACGGTTTATTGCCTTCGGTAAAAGACACGGGTTCTGCCAATCCCAATCGATGCGAAGTCGGGCTATCCATGGACCGCCCAGAACCTGAGCAAGTTGGACGCCACCCGACCGTCAGCAGCAGAAGCGCGTGTTTTAGGGAGCTTTTGCGAGGAAGCGTTGCGCCATCAGAAACCCGGGGGCCTGACGCGCAACGTTTTGCGACAAATTTGTCTGGTATTTTTTAGCGCCCGACAAATGCGTCGAGCGAGCGAGCGGCAAACCGGCGCCGGGCCGTCATCGGGTTTCGCCCGTCAAAAAACGATCGACCGAGCTGGCCGCGTTGCGGCCGTCGGCGATCGCCCAGACGATGAGCGACTGGCCGCGCTGCATGTCCCCGGCCGTGAAGACGCCGGGCTCGCTCGTCATCCACGCGTCGTCGCGCCAGACGTTGCCGCGATCGGTCAGCTGGACGCCGAGCTGCGAGAGGAGGCTGCCGCGCTCCGGCCCGAGGAAGCCCATGGCGAGGAGCACCAGATCGGCTTCGAGCTCGAATTCCGTTCCGGCAACGCGGGAGACCGACATCCGTCCAGCCTCGCGGCGGGTTTCGACGGTCACGGCCTGCAGCGCGCGCACGCGTCCACTCTCGTTGCCGAGGAAGCGCTCGGTGGAGACGGCGTAGACACGCTCACCGCCCTCCTCGTGCGCCGACGAGGTGCGGAAGACGTTCGGCCACTGCGGCCATGGATTGTCAGCGTGGCGGGCGTCAGGCGGCCGCTCGAGCAGTTCGAACTGATGCACGGAGGCCGCGCCCTGCCGATGCGCCGTACCCAGGCAGTCGGCGCCGGTATCGCCGCCGCCGATGATGACGACACGCTTGCCGGCAGCCGAGATGATGTCGGCCGGCGCAATCGAATCCCCGGCGAGGAGCCGATTCTGCTGCGTCAGATATTCGACGGCGAAATGGACGCCGCCGAGCTCGCGGCCCGGAATCTGAAGATCACGCGCCCAGGGCGTGCCGCAGCACAGGACGATCGCGTCGAACTGACGGCGCAGACTGGCCACGGGCAAGTCGATGCCGATCTCGACGCTGGTCCGGAACTCGACGCCTTCGGCAGCCATCAGCGCGAGCCGCCGATCGATGTGAGCGCTTCTCGAGCTTGAACTCGGGGATGCCGTAACGCAACAGGCCGCCGATGCGATCGGCGCGCTCGAATACCGTGACGTTGTGTCCGGCCTTGTTGAGCTCGTCGGCGGCGGCGAGTCCGGCCGGACCCGAGCCGACCACGGCGACGCGCTTGCCCGTGCGAAACGCCGGCGGACGCGCCTGAATCCAGCCGTTCTCGAACGCATGCTCGACAATCGACAGCTCGATCGACTTGATGGTGACCGGGTCGTCGTTGATCCCGAGCACGCACGCGCCTTCGCACGGCGCGGGGCACAGTCGTCCCGTCCACTCGGGAAAGTTGTTCGTCGCGTGCAGCCGGTCGCTCGCCGCCTGCCAGCGCTGGCGATAGACGAGATCGTTCCAGTCGGGGATCACGTTGCCCAGCGGACAGCCCTGATGGCAGAACGGGATGCCGCAGTCCATGCAGCGCGCGCCCTGGTCGCGCATCTTGGCATCAGGCTCGGCCAGATACACCTCGTGCCAATCGCGGACGCGCTCCTCTATCGGTCGCGCGTGCGGCTTGGCACGCTTGATTTCGATGAAACCGGTCGGCTTACCCATTGGCGGCTCCGACCAGCTCGTTGAACGCCGGCTCGCGCGATTCCGCCCGCGCCTTCGCCTCGGCCTGCCGCACGCGCTTGTAGTCGCGCGGAATGACCTTGACGAAACGAGAGGCGGCCACGTCCCAATCCTTCAACAGCGACTCGGCCAGCGTGCTTCCTGTCTCCCGCACGTGGTTGCGGAGCATGTCCGACACCTCGGACGCATCATCCGCATCGAGATCCTCGAGCTCCACCATCTCGCGGTTGCACCGGCTCCGGAAATTGTCGTCGGGGTCGTAGACATAGGCGATGCCGCCGCTCATGCCGGCGGCGAAATTCCGGCCAGTCCGGCCCAGGACGACGACGCGGCCGCCGGTCATGTACTCACACGCGTGATCGCCCACGCCTTCGACAACGGCACGAGCGCCGCTGTTGCGAACAGCGAAGCGCTCGCCGGCGATGCCGCGGAAATACGCCTCACCGCTCGTCGCTCCATAGAGCGCCACGTTGCCGATGATGACGTTGTCCTCCGCCGCGAACGTTGCCGTACGGGGCGGGTAGACGACCAGCCTGCCTCCCGACAGGCCCTTGCCGACGTAGTCGTTCGAATCACCCTCGAGCCGCATCGTCATGCCTCGCGGCACGAAGGCGCCAAAGCTCTGGCCACCGGTGCCCGTGAACTGGATGCGCACCGTGTCATCAGGCAGCCCGTTGCCGCCGTAACGCTTCGTGAGCTCGTAGCCGAGCATCGTGCCGACGGTGCGATTGACGTTGCGGATCGGAATCTCGATCTCGACGGGTTGCTGACTCTCGAGCGCCGCCGCCGCGAGTGAGATGAGCTCGTTGTCGAGCGCCCGGTCGAGGCCGTGATCCTGCAGCTGCACGGCGCGCCGCGATGCGCCCTCAGGCAGCTCGGGCTGATAGAGAATCTTCGAAAGATCGACGCCCTTGGCCTTCCAATGGTCGACGGCGGGCTTGGTCTCGAGGCAATCGGCGCGCCCGATCATCTCGTCCATCGTCCTGAAGCCGAGCTGCGCCATCAGCTCACGCACGTCTTCGGCGACGAAGCGGAAGTAGTTCTCGACGAACTCCGGCTTGCCGTTGAATTTCTTGCGAAGCTCCGGATCCTGTGTCGCCACGCCGACCGGGCAGGTATTCAGGTGGCAGACGCGCATCATGATGCAGCCCGACACGACGAGCGCCGTGGTGGCAAAGCCGAACTCCTCGGCGCCGAGAAGCGCCGCAATCACGACGTCGCGGCCCGTCTTCAACTGCCCGTCGACCTGGACGACGATCCGGTCGCGAAGGCGATTGAGGAGGAGAACCTGCTGCGTTTCCGCGAGGCCCAGCTCCCACGGGATGCCCGCGTGCTTGATCGACGTCAGCGGCGACGCGCCGGTGCCGCCGTCATGGCCCGAAATCAGGACGACGTCGGCGTGCGCCTTTGACACGCCGGCTGCGACTGTTCCGACACCGACCTCGGCCACCAGCTTCACGTGGACGCGGGCGACAGGATTGGCGTTCTTGAGATCGTGAATGAGCTGCGCCAGGTCCTCGATCGAGTAGATGTCGTGGTGCGGCGGCGGCGAAATCAAGGTCACGCCAGGCGTCGAGTAGCGCACCTTCGCGATCCACGGATAGACCTTGTGGCCGGGCAGCTGGCCGCCTTCTCCGGGCTTGGCGCCCTGCGCCATCTTGATCTGCAGGTCGTCGGCGTTGACGAGATACTCGCTCGTGACGCCGAACCGTGCCGAGGCGACCTGCTTGATGGCGCTGCGGCGCGAGTCGCCGTTGGCGTCGCGCTTGTAGCGCGCCGGATCCTCGCCGCCCTCGCCGGTATTCGACTTGCCGCCAAGGCGATTCATCGCGATGGCAATCGTCTCGTGCGCTTCCTGGCTGATCGAGCCGTACGACATCGCGCCGGTCGCGAAGCGCTTGAGGATGGCTCGATGCCGGCTCGACGTCGTCGATCGAGATCGGCGGCCGG
This sequence comes from uncultured Acidobacteriota bacterium, assembly GCA_963830815.1. Taxonomy (GTDB): domain Bacteria; phylum Acidobacteriota; class Vicinamibacteria; order Vicinamibacterales; family 2-12-FULL-66-21; genus DATBJJ01. Next base: position 66,992 of record CAWHNN010000009.1, read on the forward strand.
CCGCCCTTGAAATCGAGGAGCCCGCGCAAGGTTCCGAGCGCGCGGCTCTGGTCGTTCACGATCTTCGTGTAGTCGCGATAGACCGAGTATTGACCGCTGCGCGTGGCGTGCTGGAGCTTCTGCACCGTCTCCGGATTGAACAGGTGCATTTCGCCGTCGCGACGCCAGCGGTATTCGCCGCCCGAATCGAGCTCGTCGGCGGGGCGCCGGCGCACCGGGAAAGCCCGCTGGTGGCGCTGTTTGACTTCCTCGGCGATGACGTCGATGCCGACGCCGCCGATGCGCGAGGCCGTCCACGTGAAGTAGCGATCGACGAACGCCTGCTCGAGGCCGATAGCCTCGAAAATCTGCGCTCCGCAGTAGCTCTGGAGCGTCGAGATGCCCATCTTGGACATCACCTTGAGGATGCCCTTGTTGAGCGCCTTGATGTAGTTCAGCGTCGCCTTCTCGCGCGAGACGCCCTCGACCATGCCCTGGCCGATCATGTCGTCGAGCGTTTCGAACGCCAGATACGGATTGACCGCGCCAGCGCCGTAGCCGATGAGAAGCGCGACGTGATGGACCTCGCGCGCGTCGCCCGACTCGAGGAGCAGCGCGCAGCGCGTGCGCGTGCCCTCACGGACGAGATGATGGTGGACACCCGCCGTTGCGAGCAGGCTCGGGATCGGCGCGCACTTCTCGGTCACGCCGCGATCCGAGAGGATGATGATCGTGTTGCCGGCACGCACGGCGTCGCTCGCCTGTGCCTGAAGGCGCTCCATCGCGCGCTGCAGCGCCGCGCCGCCTTCCCGCGGGTCGTAAATCATCGGCAGCGTCACGGACCGGAAACCCTGGAGGTGCGGGTGATCCTGGATGTGGCGCAGCTTTGCCAGCTGATCGTTGTCGATGATCGGATAGCGAACATTGATCTGCCGGCACGATTCGGGCTCTGGCAGCAGCAGGTTCCGCTCCGGCCCGACCGTCGACTCCATCGACGTCACGAGCTCTTCGCGGATCGCGTCGAGCGGCGGATTGGTGACCTGCGCGAAGAGCTGCTTGAAATAGTCGTAGAGCAGCCGCGGGCGCTCGGACAGCGCCGCCAGCGGCGTGTCGGTGCCCATCGAACCCAGGGGCTCCTCGGCCGCGCGCGCCATGTGCGCCAGCAGGACCGAGACGTCTTCCTGGGTGTAGCCGAACGCCTGCTGCCGGCGCAGCACAGTCCGATGATCCGGCGGCGGCAGGTTGGGCGCCTCGGGAACGTCTTCGATCGCGATCAGGTGTTCGGCGAGCCAGTCGGCGTAGGGATACTCCGCGCGCGAGCTGCTCCTTGATCTCTTCGTCGGCGATGATGCGGCCCTGTGCCGTGTCGACGAGGAAGATCTTGCCCGGGTGCAGCCGTTCCTTGACGAGGATGTTCTCGGCAGGAATGTCGAGGACGCCGACTTCCGAGGCCATCACGACGAGATCGTCCTTGGTGACGTAGTAGCGCGACGGGCGCAGCCCGTTGCGATCGAGCACCGCGCCAATCACCGTGCCGTCGGTGAAGGCAATCGACGCCGGACCGTCCCACGGCTCCATCAGCGACGAGTGGTATTCGTAGAACGCGCGCCGCGCCGGGCTCATGCCCTCGTTGTTCTGCCACGGCTCGGGGATCATCATCAGCACGGCATGCGGCAGCGACCGCCCGGCCATCACCAGGAGCTCGAGGACGTTGTCGAAGATTGCCGTGTCGCTCCCGCCCTCGCGAATGATCGGCAGGATGCGCGAGAGGTCGTGGCCGAGCACGTCGGAGCGCAGCAGCGCTTCGCGCGCCTTCATCCAGTTGATATTGCCGCGCAGCGTGTTGATCTCTCCGTTGTGGGCGACAAAACGGTAGGGATGCGCGAGCGGCCACGACGGAAATGTATTGGTGCTGAAACGCTGGTGCACCAGCGCCAGCGCCGACTCCATCGCCGGGTCGGTCAAATCGGGGAACATCGGCCCCATCTGATCCGCCGTCAGCATGCCCTTGTAGATCAAGGTGTTCGACGACAGGCTGACGACGTAAAAGAAGCGCTTCTCCGCCGGCGGGCAGGTCAGACGAGTCGATGGCGTGCTCGATCCGCTTCCTGAGCGACATAGAGCTTGCGCTCGAATTGCGCGTCGCCCTCGATTGACGCCCCCGGCGCCGGCTGGCACCCGGCGCGCGCCCGATGAAAATCTGCCGGAACACGGGCTCCACCGCCACGGCGCTCGGGCCGAGAATCGCGATCGTCGGTCGGCACATCGCGCCAGCCGAGCACGAGCAGACCCTCATCGATGACGATCTCTTCGAACATCGTCTCGACGCGGTCGCGAACCGCCGGATCGCGCGGCAGGAAGACGAGGCCGGCGCCATAACCGCGCTCCGGCGGCAGGGCAATGCCGAGCTTTGCCGTTTCCTGACGCAGGAAGCGGTCGGGCATCTGGATCAGGATTCCCGCGCCATCTCCGGTATTGACTTCGCACCCGCACGCGCCGCGGTGCAGCAGATTGACGAGCAACTGCAGCGCCTGGCTGACAATGCTGTGGCTGCGCTGCCCTTTGATGTGGCAGACGAACCCGACGCCGCAGGCATCGTGCTCGTGGCGCGGATCGTAGAGACCCTGGGCAGGGGTCGGCTGGTACCCGGTCGTGGATTGCGTGTGGTGCACAGGTTCCTTATCTGGCATATCGAGCCAGAAGCAAAACGGGATTTAGCGATTGGGAGCATGCGTTTCACTCATGTATCAGTCATGAGTAAAACTGCTGGACGCCATCACCTGCACGATGGTCGTCGGCGGCCCTGAGATAACGAAAACCGATGCGTGCGGTCAGGAGATTCTATGCCTGCCGTGCGAAACGGACAGTATCATCGGCGTAAAGTTGCGGAGGAACGTAGGCTAACCGCAGAGAACGCAGAGGACGCAGAGATACGAATTAAGCGGCGAGGCAATGCCCACGACGTCCGGAATTCGTATCTTTCGACTTCTGCGGGCTCTGCGCGCTCTGCTGGTAAATTTTTTTTGGCAGTGGTGAATGTTTCTAGCTCAGGTGTCGCGCCAGCTGATGCAGAAACAGACCGACGTCGGTGACGAGGCCAATAGTCTGCGACGACCCGCGATCGGCGAGCTTGGTCACAACAGCAGGATTGATATCGACGCAAACAACGGGAACCCAGGCGGGCAACATGTTCCCCACCCCAATCCCATGCAGCATCGTCGACAGCACGATCACCATGCCGGCCGAGGCGAGCGCTTCCGCGTAGCGGTCCTGCGCCGCGATGATATCGGTGATCGTATCGACGAGCGGCCCGTCGTCGCGAATGCTGCCAGCGAGCACGACGTCGACGCCAGCGCGAACGCATTCGACCATGACGCCGCTCCTCAAGACGCCGGACTCGACCGCGCCGCGCAACCCGCCAGCGCGATTGATGGAGTTGATGGCGCGCATGTGGTGACGATGGCCGCCGAGGACGGAACGCCGGCCTCGAGGTCGACGCCAAGCGACGTGCCGAAGAGGACCTGCTCGGCGTCGTGGACGGCGAGGGCATTGCCCGAGAGAAGCGTGTCGACGTAGCCGTCGCGGATGAGCTGGCTGAAGTATTCGGCGCCGCCGGTGTGGATCACGACCGGCCCGGCAACAAACACCACGCGCTCGCCACGCGCCTTGGTCTGCCGAACCATGTTGGCGATGCGCGACACGCTGACCTCGACGCGGCGCTCCGACGACACCTCATTCGACATGAACGCAAAATCGCCGCGCTCTCGATCGCGGAATTCGGGCGTGACGCGCAGGCCGTGCAACCCGCAGACGATGCGGTCGCCGATCCTGACCTCGCGCAGCTTCCGGCAGGAGGCCGTGCCGTCGGCGGCCACCGCGATCACGGCGTCCATCCGCTGACGCGCCACGACGACCCAGCGGCCTTCGACGCGAACGTCGGTTCGCATGTTCGTCGTCGAATAGAAATCGTCGGGCACCGCGCCATTCTGATCGGCGACGCGCAGAAGCGCGTCCCGCTCTTCGACCGCATGACAGCCGAGCGGAATCAGCTCCTCGACGAGCCGCCGCAGCCCTGGCTCGGTCGGCGCCGAGACCTTGAGCTGCAGCTGCGAGAAGTCGTCGTTGGTGCGGCCAATCTCGAAGTGCAAGACCTCGAACTGACCGCCGCGCTTGATGACGGTATCGAAGATGGTGTTGAGGAGCTGCGAGTCGATCAGGTGGCCTTCCGCCCGGACGACGACCGCGTGCAATGGAGTTTCGGACATGACAGGAAGCAGGATTATAGCGTCCGCGCCGCCGGCCGCGAATGCGACCGCGGTGCCTGCCGTGGCTGAGACGACTCCCGATCCGCATCGCGCGCTGCGCGACGACGTGCGGTTGCTCGGCGAGCTGCTCGGCGAAACACTGCGCCGGCAGGAGGGCCAGCCGCTCTTCGACCGCGTCGAGCGGGTGCGCGCGCTGGCCAAACGCACGCGGGTGGCGTCACCCGACGGCTTCGAAACGCTGTCCAGCGAGCTGCGCGCCATGCCGGTCGAGTCGGCGCTGCCAATCGCCCGCAGTTTCGCCCATTTCCTGAACCTGGCCAACGTCGCCGAACAGCATCACCGCGTGCGGCGGCGCCGCGCCTACCAGCGCGACCCGCGAGCCCGGCCGCAGCCGGGTTCCATCGAAGAGGCGTTGCCGCGGCTGCTGTCGAGCGGCATCGGCGCCGACGCCCTGCACCGCGCCGTCTGCAGCCTGAGCATCGAGCTTGTCGTCACCGCGCATCCGACGGAGATCATGCGCCGCTCGCTGCAGCACAAGTACCGTCGCATTGCCGACGCGCTCGCCGAGCTCGATCACAGCGACGTCACGTGCCTCGAGCGGGAGACGCTGATCGAAACCCTGCGCCGGGAGATCACCGCGGCGTGGGAAACGGAAGAAGTTCGGCGCGAGCGGCCGTCTCCGCTCGACGAGGTGCGTTCGGCGCTGGCCGTCTTCGAAGAAACGCTGTGGGACGCGCTGCCGCTGTACTACCGCACGCTCGATCGAACCTTGCGTCAGTCCACGGGCCGCGGTCTGCCGCTCGAAGTCGCACCCATCCGCTTTGGCTCATGGATCGGCGGTGACCGCGACGGCAACCCGTTCGTCACACCAGACGTCACACGCAGCGCCTGCCTGATGGCGCGGTGGACGGGGCTGTCGCTCTACGCCAAGGAAGTGGAGCAGCTGCGGTTCGAGCTGTCGATGTCGGACGCGAGTGCGGAGCTCCTGGCGCAGGTCGAGGGCGCGCACGAGCCATACCGGGCGCTGCTTCGATCGCTGCAGCAGCGGCTCGATGCGTCGCGCCGGCATATCGAGGAACTGCTGCGCGCGACACCACCTGAACAGACTGCCCGCTCGGCCAGCTACGCGAGCCTCGCTGGCTATACGTGGGAACCGGAGATGTTCGAGCCGGTATCGGAGCTGATGGAGCCGCTGCTCCTGTGCTACCGATCGCTGCACGCCACAGGCAACGGCATCATCGCCGACGGCCGCCTGACCGACGTCCTCCGGCGCATGGCGGCGTTCGGCGTGACGCTGGTGCGCCTCGACGTACGCCAGGAAGCCGAGCGTCATACGGAGGCCGTCGACGCGATCACGCGCGCGCTGGGACTCGGCGAGTATCAATGCTGGAGCGAAGAGCGGCGCGTCGATTTCCTCGTCACCGTGCTGGCGCAGGATCGCAAGCTGACGCCGCCGCGGATGCCGATGAACGCGCGTGTCGCCGAGGTGCTCGACACGTTCCGGATGCTGGCAGCGGTCCACCCGGAGTCGCTCGGCGCCTACGTCATCACGATGGCCGGCAAGCCATCGGACGTCCTCGCCGTCGAGCTCCTGCAGCGCGAGGCCGGCGTCAACCCGCCACGCCGCGTCGTCCCGCTGTTCGAGACCGCCCGTGATTTGAAGGCGGCCGCGCCGATGATCGACGCGCTGTTGTCGATTCCGTGGTACCGCGACCGCGTCATGCGCCACGAGGGCAGGCTCGAGGTGATGGTCGGCTACTCCGATTCGGCGAAGGACGTTGGCCGCCTCGCGGCGGCGTGGGAGCTCTACAAGGCGCAGGAGGCGATCGTCGAAACCAGCCGGGCGCACGGCGTGCCGGTGACACTCTTCCACGGCCGCGGCGGCAGCGTCGGGCGCGGCGGCGGGCCGACGCACCTGGCGATCAAGTCGCAGCCTCCTGGCTCGATTGACGGCACGCTGCGCGTCACGGAACAGGGCGAGATGATCCAGGCGAAGTTCGGGCTGCCCGGCATCGCCTTGCGCACCCTCGAGGTCTACACGACGGCAACACTCGAGGCGACGCTCGATCGGCCGGCGCCCGTGGATCCATCGTGGCGCGCGGCCATGGATCGCCTGTCGACGAGCGCACGCGAGGCTTTTCGCCGCACCGTCGTACGAAGACCCGCGCTTCATCGAATATTTCCGCACGGCGACGCCCGAAGCCGAGCTCGACGCCATGCACATCGGCAGCCGCCCGGGCAGCCGCGAGCGCCAGGGCGCGCTTCAGGCACTCCGGGCGATTCCGTGGCAGTTCGCGTGGATGCAGACGCGATTGATGCTGCCGTCATGGCTTGGCATCGAAGACGCCATCAGCGAAGACGACCGCGAGATCTGCCGCCAGATGTACCGGGCGTTTCCGTTCTTCCGCTCAACCATCGAGCTCATGGAAATGGCCCTCGCGAAGGCCGACTCCGGGATCGCCGAGCACTACGATCGGCACCTCGTGCCCGACGATCAGCAGGACCTCGGCGCGATGCTGCGGTCGCGGCTCGAACGCGCCATCGAAGTCGTCGAGGACGTCACCGGCCACGAACAACTTCTCGCCAATAACCCGGTGCTGCGCCGCTCGATTGATGTTCGCAACCCTTACGTCGATCCCATCAACCTGCTGCAAGTCGAGCTCTTACGCCGGCTGCGCAACGCGCGCGACAAGCACGCCGAGGAAACGGTGTGGCTGCGCCGGGCGCTGCTCGTGACGATCAACGGCGTCGCGGCGGGGATGAGGAATACCGGGTGAGTAGGACTTATCGTCCAAGGCCCACCCTCATCGTCAGTCCGACCGTCCGTCCATCCCCCGGCTGACCGACGTAGAGCCCGGTGTTGCCGGGAGCGGCGGTGAGGAGCTCGTAGTAGTTCTTGTCCAGCAGGTTGCGCGACCACAGCGATACGCTCCACCCGTCGGACCAGCGCACGCCGATTCGAGCGTTGAGCAAGCCATAGCCATCGACTATCAAGTAGCGCGACGCGCTGGCGCTCGACGAAAACGACGACCGATAGCTCGTATCCAGCGCGCCGAAGAGCTCGGTGGCATGGCCGAAGATCGTGCGGCGATTGACGTATTCGCCGCCGACCGACAGCGCCCACTTCGACAACCCGGGGAGGACCGAGCCGGAGATGTCCTTCACTTGCGGTCCGCCGGTGTCTTCGAGCGGCGGCGGCGCGTCGGGAAACGAGATGTACTTGCCGTCGGTATAGGCCACTGCGCCGTAGAGCGTCAGGCTGCGATTGACGCGGGCGTTGCCGTCGAACTCCGCGCCGCGGACGCGAACCCTCTCGGCGTTGGCAAGGTAGCCGCGAAGTACTCCGACGCCCGCATTGACCACCTGCGCCTGGAAGTCCTTGATGTCGGTGTCGTAGGCGGTGAAGTTGGCGGTCACGCCGGTGAAGGGATTGGTCTTGATCCCGACCTCGATATGCCGCTCGTCTTCGGGGCGAACGGTAGCCGCCGAGAGTACCGGCCGGTCCAGCGCGTCGGTGGGCAGGCCGTTCATATTGAGGCCAACCGACTTGAAGCCGGTGGCATACGTCGCATAGGCGTTGACGCTTTCAGCAACTTTGTAGGCCACGGTCAATTGTCCAGACAGATTTGTATCGTCGACGTCCGCGCTGTACGCCTGGGGCGCCAGGACGGAGCGCTGCAGCGCGATGAGCGCCGGATTGTCGGTCTGCAGACCGCCGTAGATCTGCTGATCGAAGCTGACCTCCTTCTGGTCGTAGTTGAAGCGCAAACCAGGTAAGAGGCGCAGGCGATCGGTGACGGCCCACGAGACCTGACCGAAGACGGCCGCGCTGACGTTCTCGAAGCTGACGTACTGGTCGTAGCCATAGCCGTCGAGAAGGCCCGGCGTCGCCGCGAGCGCGGTCGGTGCGAGGAGGAAGCGGGCGGCCGCCGACCCTTGCTCCTGCTTGAACGACGGATTCGAGTCGATCGTCTGGCGAAAGGCAAAGACACCGGCAACGAGATTCAGGTTGGTGGCAAGATCGCCGGCGTAGCGAACCTCCTGCGTCCACTGGCGCTGTTTCGACGGCGCCGCCGAGATCGTCGTGACGGGCAAGCCGATGAAGTCGCGGTCGTTCGACGGATTCCAGTCCCAGTAGCGCCACGCCGTCGTGGAGGTGACCTGGCCGCCGCCAGCCTTCCAGTCGATGTTCACAGAGGAGCCGCCGAGGTCCTGATACGACCGTAACGGCGTATCGACGTCGGTCAGGCGGTCGAAGGCGTTGAAGCTTGGCGGCGTGTAGCCGAGATCGGCGGCGATCTGCGGGTACTGCCGGTTCGCTGGCCGCAGCGTCGGCGCGACGCCGGCGACAACCTGGGTGTAGCCGTCAGGCCGCTGCCGCGTGTGATCGAAGGTCGCGTTGATCGCCAGCCTGTCGGACGGCGCAATCAGCAACTGGCCGCGAGCGCCGACATTGCTCAAGTCATTGACCGCGGCGCGCGTCGCCGCGTTGTAGACGGTGCCATCGCGCTGCGTGCCCGAGAACGATACGCGTCCGGCGACCTTGCTGAAAAGAGCGCCCGTGACCGAGCCCTTCGCCTGGACGAAGCCGAGATTGCCGTAGTTCAACTCGAAGTCGCTCTGCGGCGTGAACGACGGCCGCCGCGTCGTCACGTTGATGGCACCTGCTGTCGTGTTCTTGCCGAACAGCGTCCCCTGGGGACCGCGCAGGACTTCGATGCGTTCGAGGTCGAGGAAGTCCAGGCTTGCCGCCGCCGGTCGCGCGTAGAACACGCCGTCGACGTAGAGGCCCACGCCGGCCTCGATGCCGTCGTTCGTGAGGCCGAACGGCGCACCGAGCCCGCGGATATTGATGGCGGAGTTGCGCGGGTTCGTCGAATAGAACTGCACCGTCGGGATCAGATCCTTGACGCGATTGACATTGAAGGCACCGACGGTCTCCACGAGCTCGCCGCTCACAACAGACACCGGAATCGGCACCTCCTGAACGGTTTCTTCGACGCGTCGGGCGGTGACGACGACGGCCTCGCTGAGGCGTGACGGGGTCAGAATCAGATCGAGCGCCGCCGCCTGTCCCGGCTCGAGAGCGACCCGCCGCACGGTTGTCTCGAACCCTTCGAGCACCGTCTCCACGCGATAGCGGCCTGAAGTCAACGCCTCGGCACGATAGGCGCCCTGTTCGTCCGACACCTTCTCGATCGTCGTGCCGGCCGCCTCCGCGATCACGCGGACAAGGGCGCCTGGCACGGGCGCGCCGGAAGTGTCTCGAACGAATCCCGACAACGCGCTTGCGCTCTGGGCCAGGGCAGCGCCAGGCTGCGCAACAACAATCACCGCCACGACTCCTGCGATCAGCGTACGGAACATCGGTAACTTCCACTCCATTGGCCCGCGCTCACGCAAACGGGCAAACAACGCCGCGGCGAGTGCCGCGACGCACACGTTCAGTTTTGATGGGACTACCCGATCGACGTGGCGTGTGGGAACGAGGAGCAGCCTGTCGGTCGGGGCCCGATCACGCGCAACAGCGGCGCGCGCAACGACAGCAGCGACAGACGGACGGGGACATGCGGAGCGGGTATGTGCAATGTCAGAACCAGGCGGTATTTGCTGGTGAATTGCGGGAGTTTCGACGCTACTCTCAGTTTTATATGATATTTACTAAATTTTGTGATTGTATTTAGTAGCTTAGACTATCTCATGACACAGAAATCACACCATCGGCAGGCGCGCCAGACCGCAGCGCCAAGCCGCCTGATTGACGGCGACTCGCGGGCCGGCGAAGAACGTCTGATTGGCGGAGACACCGGCCTTGCCGCCGTCATGGCGCGAGCCCGGCTCGTGTCACGCAGCAGCGCGCCAGTGCTGCTCTTTGGCGAAACCGGCACCGGCAAGGAGATCGTCGCGCGCGCCATCCACGAGCACTCGCCCTTTCGTGCCGGGCCATTCCGCCGCGTGAACTGCGGGGCGATTGCTGCCGAGCTGATCGACTCGGAGCTCTTCGGTCATGAGGCCGGGGCGTTTACCGGCGCGCAGACGCGGAGGAAAGGCTGGTTCGAGCAGGCTGACGGTGGGACCCTGTTCCTCGACGAAGTCGGCGAGCTGGCGCTCGCCGCACAGGTGCGCCTGCTTCGCGTCGTGCAGGACGGCGAAGTGGTCCGCGTCGGCGGTGAACGTCCCATCGGCGTCCGCGTCCGCATCGTCGCCGCCACGCACCGCGACCTGCCGGCGATGGTCGAGTCGCAGGCATTCCGGGAGGATCTCTACTACCGCCTGTCGGTGTTTCCGATCGTGATTCCGCCGTTGCGCGACCGCCCCAGCGACATTCGCGTATTTGCCGAGTATTTCGCCGAACGCGCCGCCAACAGGTTTGGGCTGCGGGCGATGCCGATTTCCGACGACGACGTGCGGGTGCTCACGGAGTACCGATGGCCGGGTAACGTTCGCGAGATGGCGGCGGTGATGGATCGCGCCGTGCTCATCGGGCAGGGCCGTGAGCTCGACGTCGCGGCCGCGCTCGGCCAGCGTCCACGGAGCGCGCGCCGGGCCGATGCGCGCGCGGTGGACGAGCCGCAAGCCGCAGTCATCGAGCCGCTCGACGTCGTGACGCGACGGCACATCGAAGCGGCGCTGCAGCATACGCACGGGCGCGTGGACGGGCCCCACGGCGCTGCGCGCCTGCTGCGCATCAATCCGCATACGTTGCGGTCGCGGATGCGCAAGCTCGGCGTGCAGTGGAAGGGTTTCCGCGCGCGCGCGACTTGACGTCTCCTGTCAACGTTGATAGAAGTTGAGGCCCTGACGCTCGTGACTCGCCGCCCCACCGTCTGTCCGGCCACCCCGACGTGTTGTCACTCGTCGTGTATGGGGCCGGAGACTGCCCGGCGGATCTGAGCGCGCTCGCGTCCTCGATTCGCCAGGCAATCGCCGGCCACATCACGCGTTTCCGCTTCCCCCCATTACCAGGATTGCTCGCCGGCTCGTGGCTGACACGTTGCACCGGTGGAGCCAGGAGATCTCCCGGCATGTTCGACGGTGACTGTGCGAGCCATTCAACATCTGTCCGCCGACTGTGGCGCGCCAGCGCCGTTCGCGCAGTGGCCGCATTGATGACGCTCGCCATATCTCGAACCGCCGCTGGCCAGACGACGTCCCCGCCGCAGGCGCAGCCGGTGGCAGGATGGAATGAAGGATTCTTTCTCCAGACGCCGAACGGCGACAACCGCTTGCAGATCGGATTCGTCGTCCAGAGCGACGGCCGCTTCGCCCTCGACGATCCCCTGCTAACCATCAATACGTTCGTCCTGCGCAAGGCTCGGCCGACGTTCACGGGCCGCGTCGCCAGGTACTTCGACTTCAAGATCACGACCGAGCTCGCAGGCTCCGTCACGCTCCTCGACGCCTACTTCGACATCCGTTTCTCGCCCAAACTGCGCCTGCGCAGCGGCAAGGACAAGACGCCTGTCGGCTACGAGTTGCTCATCAACGATCCGGCGCTCGTCTTCCCCGAACGCTCGCTCGTTTCGCTGCTCGTGCCGAATCGTGACGTCGGGTTTCAGGCGCAGGGCGACCTCGCCGGCGGCAAGCTCGTTTATGCGGGCGGCATCTTCAACGGCAACCCAGTGGACGGCCAGAGCTCGACGACCGACGTGGACGTCAACAGTGGCAAGGACCTCGCAGGACGCGTCGTCTTCTATCCGTTTCGATCCGCCTCGGAGCCGCACCATGCCCTGTCGAACTTCGGCTTCCATCTCGGCGGATTGACCGGCGACCAGAGCGGGCCACTCCCGACGTTCCGTACGACGGCCGGCCAGACCTTCTTCGCGTTTCCGGCCAGCGTCACCGCCGACGGTACCCGCAATCGGGTATCACCTGCCGTCTTCCTTTACGCCAGAGGATTCGGTGGTTTCGCAGAGTACGCGCGCACGACGCAGGACGTGCTGTCGAGCGGAACGCCGCTCACGGTTACCAACCAGGCGTGGGGAGTGACCGCTACTTACGTGCTGACCGGCGAATCGACCTCGGAACGCGGCGTGAAGCCCAGCCGGCCCTTCGACCCCGCGGCCGGGACGTGGGGCGCACTCCAGGTCGCAGCCAGGTACGCCGAGCTCACCCTCGACGGCCGGCTCTTCGACAGCGGCATCGCCGGCGCCACGGCAAGCCGCAAGACACAGCAGATGACCTTCGACACGAACTGGTACCTGAACAACTACGTGAAGTTCTACGGTACTTTCGAGCATCTCGACTTCTCGGGCACTCCGCTTGCCGAAAACCTGATCATCTTTCGCGCCCAGCTCGCATTCTGAGCGCCACTCGTAAGACGTGCATGGAGACGGATATGAAGGCAGTCAGCAGATTCGGACGGCTCGCGGCGGTAACTCTCGCCGTCGGGCTCGCATTGAGCGCGGCAACACTCACGACGCGCGCGCAGGGCGCGATCACCATCCTCAACGTCTCGTACGACCCGACGCGCGAGCTCTATAGAGAGTTCAATGCTGCGTTCGAGAGGTACTGGAAGGGGAAGACTGGACAGACGGTGACGATTCGCGCCTCGCATGGCGGATCAGGCAGCCAGGCACGAGCGGTCATCGACGGGCTCGAAGCCGACGTCGTCACGCTGGCGCTCGCCTTCGACATCGACGCCATCGCCAACGCCGGGCTCACCGACAAGGGCTGGCAAAAGCGCCTGCCAAGTAACAGCACGCCGTATACGTCGACTATCGTCTTCCTCGTGCGGAAGGGGAATCCCAAGAACATCAAGGACTGGAGCGATCTCGTCAAGCCGGGCATTCAGGTCGTCACGCCAAATCCCAAGACGTCCGGCGGCGCGCAGTGGAATTACCTTGCGGCATGGCAGTACGCGCGAACGCTGCCCGGCGGGAGCGATGCCTCGGCGCGTGCGTTCGTGACGCAGCTGTACAAGAACGTGCCGGTGCTCGACTCGGGCGCGCGCGGTTCGACCAACACGTTCGTGCAGCGCGGTATCGGCGATGTCCTGCTGGCGTGGGAGAACGAGGCCTACCTCGCGGTTCAGGAATCGCAGGGCAAGTTCGACATCGTAGCGCCGCCGACGAGCATTCTCGCCGAGCCGCCAGTTGCCGTCGTCGACCGCATCGCCACGAAGCGCGGAACGGCGGCGGTGGCCCAGGCGTATCTCGAATATCTCGGCAGCCCCGAAGGCCAGGAGATCGCGGCGAAGAATCACTATCGCCCGCGCGACCCCAACGTGCTCAAGAAATATCGGGCGACGTTTGCCGAGGTCAAGCTCTTCACGATCAATGATGCGTTCGGCGGCTGGCAGGCGGCGAACAAGGCGCACTTCGCCAGCGGCGGCACGTTCGATCAGATTTATCAGCCGGGACGAAAGTAGCAGCAGGAACGCCCATTGACGATTCGCGCCAGACGCCGCTCGGCACTCCCCGGCTTTCGTATCACGATGGCGTTCACGCTGCTGTACATCGTCCTGATCGTGCTCGTACCGCTGCTGACACTGCCGTTCAAATCGTTCAGCGAGGGCGCCGCGTTCTTCTGGGACACGGTGCGCGATCCGCGGGTCATCGCGTCTTATCGCCTGACGCTCGGCGCTTCGTTCGCGGCGGCATGCGTCAATGGCGTCTTCGGCTTCATCGTCGCCTGGGTGCTGGTGCGCTATGACTTTCCGGGCCGGCGCATCGTCGATTCGATCATCGACTTGCCGTTTGCGCTGCCGACCGCCGTCGCCGGCATCACGCTGACGAGCCTGTACGCTCCAACCGGCTGGTTCGGCCAGTATCTTGAACCGTTCGGCATCCAGGCCGTGTTCAGCCCGCTCGGGATCACGCTCGCGCTGATCTTCATCGGAATGCCATTTGTCGTGCGCACGCTGCAGCCGGTCATCGCTGACCTCGACGTCGAGCTCGAAGAGGTCGCGACGAGCCTCGGCGCAAACCGCCGGCAGGTGATTTTCCGCGTCATCCTCCCCTACCTGTATCCGGCGTGGCTCATCGGCTTTGGCATGGCGTTCGCCCGCGCCATCGGCGAATACGGATCGGTTGTCTTCATCGCCGGCAACATGCCGATGAAGACCGAGATCGCCTCGCTGCTCATCATCACCAAGCTGACGCAGTACGACTATGCGGGCGCGGCAGCGATCGCATTCGTGCTCCTGCTGCTCTCGTTTGCATTGCTTCTCGTGCTCAACGCGCTGCAGGGCTGGAGCGCGCGGCGGCTCGGATACTGACGATGTCGAGCCATCTCCGCACGCCCGCCCGTCCGGGATTGACCGAGCCGCGAGCCGTTCGCGCGCGCGCTGATGACCGTCGCGCTGGCGTTCGTCGGCCTCTTCCTCGTCGTCCCGTTCGTGTTCATCTTCGTCGAGGCGTTTCGCAACGGATCGCAGGCCTACGTCGAAGCGATCAAGGCGCCTGAGGCGCTGGCGGCAATCTGGCTGACGCTCATCGTCGCCGCCCTGAGCGTGCCCGCCAACGCTGTTTTTGGCATCGCCGCCGCGTGGGCCATTACCCGGTTCGATTTCCGCGGCAAGCGGCTGCTCACGACACTCATCGATCTTCCGTTCGCGGTCTCGCCTGTCGTCGCCGGACTGATCTTCGTGCAGCTCTTCGGGCGGCAGGGCTGGTTCGGACCGTGGCTCTTCGACCACGACCTCAAGATCATCTTCGCCGTGCCCGGCATCGTCCTGGCGACGATTTTCGTGTCGTTTCCCTTCGTGGCGCGCGAGCTGATTGCCGTGATGGAAGCATCGGGGCGTGAAGAAGAAGAGGCGGCCAGTCTGCTGGGCGCCAACGGATGGCAGATGTTTCGCCGCGTGACACTGCCGAACGTCAAGTGGGCGCTCTTGAGCGGAATTATCCTGTGCACTGCCCGCGCCATGGGCGAGTTCGGCGCCGTGTCCGTCGTCTCCGGGCGCATTCGCGGCGAGACGACGACCATGCCGATTCAAGTCGAGATCCTTTACAACGAGTATGCGTACCAGGCATCGTTCGCGCTGGCGTCGCTGCTGGCGCTCGTGGCAGTCGGTACGCTCGTCCTGCAAGCTATCGTTGAACGGCGCGGGCAGCGCGTCGTCGCGCCGGCTTCCGCCGCGCCAACAGGCGCAGAATTGCCCCTATGAGCATCGAAGTACGAAACGCCACGCGGGCGTTCGGATCGTTCCAGGCGCTGCGCGGAATCAACATCAGCATTCCGACCGGTCAGTTCCTGGCGCTCCTTGGTCCATCGGGATCCGGCAAGACCACGTTGCTCAGGATCATCGCCGGGCTCGACCGCGCCGACGAAGGCACCGTCTTCATCAACGGTCAGGATGCAACCGCGCAGGGAGCGCGCGGGCGGAACGTCGGCTTCGTCTTCCAGCACTACGCTCTTTTTCGCCACATGAGCGTTTTCGAGAACGTGGCGTTTGGCATGCGCGTACGGCCGAAGAGCAGCAGGCCGACCGAGGCGGAGATTCGCGCGCGCGTCAACGAGCTGCTGACGCTCGTGCAGCTGGATTTTCTTGCGCACCGGCTGCCGTCCGAGCTGTCCGGCGGTCAGCGTCAGCGCGTGGCGCTTGGCTCGTGCGCTGGCGGTGCAGCCGGCAGGTACTACTGCTCGACGAGCCCTTTGGCGCGCTCGATGCGAAAGTGCGGCAGGAATTGCGCAGCTGGCTGCGGCGGCTCCATGACGAGATCGGCCTGACCAGTGTTTTCGTCACGCACGATCAGGAAGAAGCGCTCGAGCTTGCCGATCGGGTCGTCATCTTCAACCAGGGAATCATCGAGCAGGACGGCACGCCCGAGGAGGTGGTCGACCATCCGGCAACGCCGTTTGTGGCCAACTTCGTCGGCCGCGTGAACGTGTTCCACGGACGCCTCGAGTCGGGGAAGGCATGGTTCGGCCCTGTCGTCGTCGATCATCCGACGCCAACGAATGGCGCGACGCACGCTGAAGGTTACGCGCGTCCGCATGAGCTGGACGTGACGCGTGAGGACGTTGGTGGCGGACTGTGGGCGACGCTGCGGCACGCGAGCCCGGCCGGCGCCCTGGTCAAGGTCGATCTCACCGATCCCGATGGCCGGCTCCTGCACGTCGAGATTGCCCGCGAGCAGTTCGACGCCCTGGCCGTATCCCAGGGCGAACGGGTCTACGTCCGCCCGCGGCGATTGAGGGTGTTTTCGAAATAACTTCACGGGAGTCGTTCAGCGCCCCGATTTGACAGAACCCGGGTCACGCGTGCTACGGTGACTGTTGACGGCATGACCTTTTCCCTCGACTGCTGCTGTCGGCGCTGCCTCCCGACCTCGTGTCGCTGCACCTGTACGGTGCCGGCGACCAGCCGGTGAGACCTGCGTAATTCCTCGTAAGTTCTTTCGCCTTCCAGGTTTCTCCCGCTCGCCGCTGGCTTTTCCAAGCCCTTTTGCTAATTGGACAAAGTCTCGTGTGCTCCGCGCTTGCGCGGGAGTGTTTTGGAATGCTGACACCAACGGATTACTCGACCTCGGACGAGTTCGCCAGCGGCGGGCTCGACAGCTCAACCGGCGACTCGCACCCGGCGCCGCCCTCGGCAGCGCCGGCGCCACGTCTCCCCGTGCCATCGACGGCAGCGGAAGACAGCGCCCGCCTCGACCATCTGCGCGCGCTCGAAGCCGAGAGCATTCACATCATGCGCGAGGTCGTGGCCGAGTTCGCGCGACCGGTGATGCTCTATTCGATCGGCAAGGACTCGTCGGTCATGCTGCGCCTGGCGCAGAAGGCGTTCTACCCGGCACCTATCCCGTTTCCGCTGCTCCACGTCGACACGACCTACAAGTTCCGCGAGATGATCACGTTCCGCGATCGCTACGCGCGTCAGGTCGGCGCGCGGCTGATCGTGCACACCAACCAGGAAGCCATCGCCGACGGCACGCAGCCGTTCGCCGTCGGCACGCAGCGCTGCTGCGGGCTCCTCAAGACCAAGTCCCTGCTCGACGCCATCGAGGCCGGCGGGTTCGACGCCGCGTTCGGCGGCGCCCGCCGCGACGAGGAGCGCTCGCGCGCCAAGGAGCGGATCTTCTCGCTTCGCGATCCCAAGGGCCAGTGGGATCCCAAGCGCCAGCGCCCCGAGCTGTGGCACCTGCTCAACGCCCGCATCCGGCCGGGCGAGAGCATCCGCGTGTTTCCGCTGTCGAACTGGACCGAGCTCGACGTCTGGCACTACATCCAGGTCGAACAGATCCCGGTCGTTCCGCTCTACTTCGCGCAAGAGCGTGACGTCATCGTCCGCGGCAATTCGCTGCTGATGCGGGAGCAGGAGTTCGTGCCGCTGCAACCCGGCGAGCGCGCCGAAAAGGTGATGTGCCGGATGCGGTCGCTCGGCTGCTCGCCGTGCACGGGCGCCGTGCGCTCGACCGCTGATACCGTGCCCAAGATCATCGAAGAGCTGATCTCGGTGCGGCAGTCGGAGCGCCAGCTGCGTGTCATCGACCACGATCAGGACGGATCGATGGAGATGAAGAAGCGCGAGGGCTATTTCTGATGGCCGGGCTTCTCCGCATCTGCACCGCCGGCAGCGTCGACGATGGCAAGAGCACGCTGATTGGACGGCTGCTCTACGACTCGCAGGCGGTGTACGAGGACCAGGTGAAATCGGTGCAGGCGGCATCGCGCAACCGCACCGCCGGCCCGATCGACTTCTCGCTCTTCACCGACGGCCTGCGCGCCGAGCGCGAGCAGGGCATCACGATCGACGTCGCGTATCGCTACTTCGCAACCGCGCGGCGCAAGTTCATCCTCGCCGACACGCCGGGCCACGAGCAGTACACGCGCAACATGGCGACCGGCGCGTCGACGGCTGACGTCGCGATTTTGCTCGTCGACGCCCGTCACGGCGTGAAGGAACAGACGCGGCGGCATGCGCGCATCGCGCACATGCTCGGCATCTCGAACTTCATCCTTGCCGTGAACAAGATGGACCTGCTCGATTTCGATCGCGGCGTGTTCGACGGCATCTGTGACGACTTCACGGGCCTTGCCGGCGGCGCGACGGTGACGCCGATTCCGATGAGCGCCCTGCACGGCGACAACGTCACCGTCCCGAGCGACCGCACGCCCTGGTATACCGGGCCGAGCATGCTCGAGTTCCTCGAGACCGTCGATGTCGAACGGCCGCAGGATACCGCGCCCTTCCGCATGCCGGTGCAGCTCGTGCTGCGGCCCGATCAGGAGTTCCGCGGCTATGCCGGCCAGATTGCGTCGGGGACGATTCATCCCGGCGACACCGTCACTGCCTGGCCTTCGGGCTGGACGAGCAAGGTCGCCCGCATCGTCACGTGGGACGGCGATCTCGAGATCGCGCAGGCACCGATGTCGGTCACCCTCGTGCTCGAGGACGAACTCGACATCAGCCGCGGCGACGTCCTCGCCATCGGTCAGATCCATACGCACCGCCGCTTCACCGGGCACGTCGTATGGATGGACGAACGGCCGCTCGATCCGTCGCGCGTCTACCTGATCAAACACAACACGCGGACGACGACCGCGGAACTGGACAAGCCGCTCGCGTTGAACGAAATCGGCACGTTGACGGTCACCGCGTCGCAGCCGCTCGTGTTCGATCACTACGCCGACAACCGGACGACGGGGAGCTTCGTGCTGATCGATCCGGCGACGAACTTCACCGCCGGCGCCGGCATGATCGTGCGGGCGCAGCGCGAGGACGCGGTGACGGACGTGGGGTCGGCGGCGGAACGGCTGGCGCTGGCGGCCCGCGCGGCGGCAACAGACACCGAGGCGATCGAGGCGGTACGGCGGCTACTCGAGGAGGTTCTCACGTGAACGAAGCGGTTCAACTCGTCGCGCGCGAGCTCGCCGCGGCAAAGACGCCGTGCGTCACATCGAGCTTTCAGGCGGAATGCGTCGTCCTGGTGCACATGCTGCACGCGATGGCGCCGGACATCCCGGTGCTGTTCCTCGATACCGTGCACCACTTCCCTCAGACCATCGCGTATCGCGACGAGCTGTCCGAGCGATGGAAGCTGAATCTGGTAACGCTGCGCGCGGCAGAGCCCGAGGTCGGATTGTGGCAACGCGACACGAAGGCATGCTGCGGCAAGCACAAGGTCGAGCCGCTCTTCGGCGCTCTGGCCAACTATGACGTGTGGTTCACCGGCCTCCGGCGAGCGCAGTCGAAATCGCGCGCCGCGCTCGAAGTGATCGAGCCCTTCAAGCTGCCCGACGGAAAGGTGCTCCGCAAGGTGAGCCCGCTCGCTGAGTGGTCAACGAAGGATGTCTGGGCGTACGCCAAGGCCAACGATATTCCGCTGCTGCCACTCTACGAGCTCGGCTACACCAGCATCGGTTGCGAACCGTGCACGACACTGCCCGTCGATCCCTCCGACGATCGATCCGGGCGCTGGCAGGGGCAGAAGCTCGAGTGTGGGATTCATATTCAGTCGTAGCCCGATCTGGCACTCCGTAGAGCCGATCTTTAGATCGGCGTCTCTGAACGCGGATCTAAAGATCCGCGCTACGGCCTCAGCGATCAGAACGCACCACCATCCCCGCTGACGTCCAGCGGAGGAACGTGGCGCGCACCAGCGTAGCGATCACGCGATCGCACGAGGCGTCGTCGACGCCCCACAATTTGGCGGCCTGGGCCGGCGTCAGGCGCAGTCCGGGCATCTCGATGAATTCGCTGCGAATACGGTCGACGAGGCTGTAGTTCTCCATGACGTGCTCTCTATTGAATCTTTCTGGAGCGCACCGGATAGTCGGCACCTCTCCGACGATTTACAGGAGCAAGACACGATCCATCCTTGAAGCAGCCAGTCGCTTCGCGCTATTTACCGTGTATTTCGAGGTTTTTCGTCGCAGAGGCCGCCTGAGCTCGTCTGGCGTGAGCTGCGGCGATCTGGACGCCAGCGTATGCCGCGAGGCGTAATGCGACGAATTTGTAGGCCTGGTGACTTAGCTGCCGTCAGTGCCTTCCGCCGCCGGAGTCGGCTGAACGGGGCGGCTGGCGCGGCGCGGAGGAACCCCTGGCGAGAGCTTGAGCCCGGAGCGGATGCGCTCGAAGGTGTTGATCATCTCCTGCACCGCGCGTGGCACGCGATTCAGCTTCAGGTACACCCAGCCGGTCTCGCGCACCAGTTGCTGCCCGGCAATTCGCGCACAGAAAAGATGGCCGGAGCGCACTTCGCGCGCCACCGCCTGATACGGGATGATCGTGATACCCATGTTGATGCGCACGAGCGCCTTGATGATTTCGACGTTCTCGGTCTCGGTGACAACCGTCGGCGCAATGTGCTCCGAAGCAAAGAACTCCTCGATCGCCTTGCGCGTGCCGGACCCCGCCTCGAACAGCACGAACGGCTGACGCGCGAGATCCTGCGGCGTGATGTGCTTCTTACGCGCCAGGGGATGCTGCGGAGCGGTCACGAGCAGCAGCTCTTCGCGCATGACCGGGACGCTGATGAGCGCCGGATCGTCCACTGGCAGCGTCAGCAGGCCGAGATCGGCGGTGCCCGAACGCAACTGCCGGATCAGCCGCGGCGTCGCTCCCGGCATCAGCTTGACGTCGACGTTCGGATGCTCCTTGCGAAAGGCCTTGAGCAGCGGCGGGAAGACATACAGACACACCGTCATGCCGCCGACGAGCCGCAGCGTGCCCTTGACGTTCTGCTGCGTGTCGAGGATCGCGGCGCGCGTCTGCTCGAGATCGTCGAACATCCGCTGGCTGAGGCCAAGGAGCGTCGTGCCGGCAGGCGTGATGCGAATCTTGCGACCGAGGCGCAGGAACAGCTGCTCGTTGAGCTCTTCCTCCAGGAGGAGAATCTGGCGGCTGACAGCGGACTGCGACAAGTGCAGCTGCTCTCCGGCGCTCGTGAACGACCCGCTCTTCGCTACCGCCCGGAGAATCTCGAGTTGCCGAAGATCCACGCCTCTGTACTCCCTGTCCGCACTCGGACCGCTGACGCAGCAAGGTTGGTCCACCGGCAGGCCATTGGTCAAGTTTATCGTTGGGATCGGATCGTTCAGCGCTGAAGAACTGACGATGCAGTAACATCCCTGACAGCCCTATGCGCATCGCACTGGCCCAACTCGACCCGACGAGCGGCGACATCGACGGCAACACGCAAAAGGTCCTCGACGCCATCACGGAAGCCACGGCCCGCGGGGCGGAATTGCTCGTCGCGCCAGAGATGTGCATTCCCGGGTACTGCATCGGCGATCTCGTCGAGGACGCAGGCTTCCTCGCCGCGAACGAACGCGCGATCCAGCGCGTGGCCGCTGCGGCAACAGGTCTGACGGCAGTCGTCGGCTTCATCGATCACGACCGCTCGGCCACCAACGACAACGGCACGATCCTCAAGTACAACGCCGCCGCCACTGTCTCGGGCGGACGCATCCTGCAGCGTGCGCACAAGTCGCTTCTGCCCAACTATCGCTATTTCGACGACAAACGATACTTTGCCCCCGGGCAGTCACGAGACGTCGTCGACGTCGATCTCGGGTCGCGGCGCACGCGCCTTGGAGTCTCGATTTGTGAGGACATGTGGGACGAGTTCTACGCGGTCAAGCCGCTTCCCGAGCTCGCCGCGAAAGGCGCCGACGTCCTCGTCAACATCAATGCGTCGCCGTTCTATCCTGGCAAGCGCGAGCAGCGGGATGCCATCATCCGCCAGCACATCGCGCGTCTGCGAAAGCCGTTCGTCTACGTCAACACCTCAGGCGCTGCGGACAATGGCAAGAACATCATCCCGTTCGACGGCCAGAGCCTCGTCTACGACAAGGACGGACGGCTGCTCGCTGTCGGGCGGCAGTTCGCCGAGGAACTGCTGATCGTCGACACCGATGTGACGCCGGCCGAACCGGTGCAGCTGCCGAGCGCGGATCGCGAGCGCGAGATCTATGACGCGCTGGTAATGGCCCTGCGCGACTACATGCGCAAGACCGGCTTCAGCCAGGCCGTCGTGGCGGTTTCCGGAGGGATCGACTCGGCGCTGGCGCTGGCGATTGCGGTCGACGCGCTGGGGGCTGAACGCGTCTCCGCCTTCAACATGCCGTCGCAGTTCAATACCGAGACGACACGCGGTATCGCCGCGGAGCTGGCGAAGAATCTCGGCGTGCGCTACGGCGTCATCCCAATCCAGGGCATTGCCGACGAGTTACAAGAGGTCTTCTCCTCGCACGCGCACCCGATCGCGCGCGGGTTCACGCGCGAGAATCTGCAGGCGCGCATCAGGGGCATCCTGATGATGGCCGAATCGAACGACACGGGGGCGTTGCTGATTTCATGCGGCAACGAGACCGAGATCGCGCTCGGCTACGCGACGCTCTACGGCGACATGTGCGGCGGCATCTCGCTCATCGGCGATCTCTCCAAGACCGACGTCTACCGCCTGGCGCGGCACGTCAACGCGCGGCATGGCGCGGAGAAGATCCCCGAGGCCACGTTCACGATCGTCCCCTCCGCTGAGCTCGCCGAGAATCAATTCGACCCATTCGACTACGCCGTCGTTGCGCCCCTCGTCGGAGAGATGATCGAGCGCCGGCGCAGCGCCTCTGACCTCCTCGAGCTCTTCGAACGCCGTGCGCTCGATCCAGAGAAGTTTCCGCCCGACGCGGACGGCCGTACCCTCTACGACAGGTACACCCGCGCCACGTTCAAGGCCGTGCTCGACGATGCAGCGGGCCGCATCCGCCGGTCGGTGTACAAGCGCCTGCAGGGCCCGCCGATCGTGATCGTGTCGGAGAGGGCTTTTGGGTTCGACCTTCGGGAAACGATCATCAACGGTTGGACGGGCTGACACGTCCTGTAGCCGAGATCACGATTCACCTTCACTCTCGAGGAACGCGATGACGCTCTCCCACAACTTGACCGTGAGAATGATGGCGCGGACTCTGATGTTGACCATCCTGATGGCGTCCCTGACGGCCGGAGTGGCGGGAGCGCAGGCGCCCGCAGACGACTCGAAGCCGGCGTCGTCGAACGTCATGAACGCGCAGTATCCGCGCGTCCATCCTGATGGCCGCGTGACATTCCGGTTGACCGCACCCGTTGCGCAGAAAGTGCAGCTGCAGCCGGGAGGCGCCGACAACGGGCTCGGCAAGGGCCCCATCGATATGACGCGGGACGAAAAGGGTGTCTGGTCGATTACCGTGGCACCGGCGGTCCCCGGGTTTCACTACTATTGGTTTCTTGTCGATGGCGTGATCGTCAACGACACGGGCAGCGAAACATACTTCGGCTGGGGGCGCGAATCGAGCGGCGTCGAAGTGCCTGAGCCTGGCGCCGACTACTACGAGCCCCGCAGCGTCCCGCACGGCGAAGTCCGGCTGCGCCTCTATCAATCAAAAGTCACCGGCGCGTGGCGCCGCGCGTTCGTCTACACCCCGCCCGACTACGACAGCAATACGAAGACCCGGTATCCCGTGCTCTACCTGCAGCACGGCGCCGGCGAGAACGCCACGGGCTGGACCAGGCAGGGGCGCGCCAACCTGATCCTCGACAACCTCATCGCCGCTGGCAAGGCTAAACCGATGATCGTCGTCATGGACACCGGTTACGCAACAAAGCCGGGAGCGGTACCGGTGCAGGGCCCCAGCGGTAATCCGCAGGTTCCCAACGCATTCGAAGATGTGATCATCACGGACTTGATCCCGGCAATCGACGCGTCGTTCCGAACGCTCGCCGATCGCGAGCATCGCGCCATGGCAGGCTTGTCGATGGGTGGAGGGCAAACGCTTCAGATCACGTCGAAGAATCTCGGGCTGTTTGCCTGGATCGGATCCTTCAGCGCGCCACTGCGCAACTTCGACGTCAAGACGTCGATGAATGGCGTCCTCACAGACGCGCCGGCGTTCAACAAGCGCGTGCGCCTCTTCTGGATCGGATCGGGCACGGGCGAGACCGCGATCCACGATGCCGCATCGCAACTTCACACGTCGCTCGACGCTGCGGGGATAAAGCACGTCATGTTCGATTCAGCGGGCACGTCGCACGAGTGGCAGACCTGGCGCCGGAGCCTGAACGACTTCGCGGCGCGGCTTTTCAAGTAGCTGGAACTCGAACATTGGGCGGCCCTCTGACGTTGCGTGGAACGGGCCGGAGGCCGCGAAGACAACAGATTCAACACGAAGCCACGAAGTTCACGAAGACGACACGAAGAAGACAGGCTGTGAATCGTCAGTGAGATTCACAACGGCTGCGATGCTGGCACCGCGCATAGCGCGGTGGTGGAGGTGAGGGGAAGGCTCGGTGAGAACGCCGCAGCGATGCGTGGCGTTCTCACCGAGCCTTCCCCCACCTCCACCCTACGCCGCCTTGGCCGGCGTGCCAGCATCCCGCTTGTCTTCTTCGTGTCGTCTTCGATACTTCGTGCCTTCGTGTTGAACCCGTTACCTCGGTCGCCGCCGCGCAGCTTTGGTGCCCAAGGCGGAAGAATGTCGCGCAATTTCGTGCGAACTGCGGGAAGAGACGCGCAGAATCGTGCGCTTATTTTGATATAAACGCATTGCATGTGTTGATTCCCGTCATTGAATCCACTTATAGTTAACGGGATGCGCCGGATGATTTGCACCACGATTTGCACCAGCATCGCCATCCGAATTCGGATGACGGGGACCGGTGGCTTCTGCGCAGTGAGTGCCTGACACGACAAACTGAACAAGCAAAAGCCCGCCGGTCCTGAAAAGGTCGGCGGGCTTTTTTTATGCGCAGCCAGCTTTGACAGACGTGAGATGAGCGATTTGACGAACGTGCCGCCCGAAATCGTCGTGCCGGGCTCGATCAGCAACCTCGGGCCGGGATTCGACGTCCTGTCCGTGGCCGTGCAGCTCTACCTGCGCGCGCAGATCGTGGAGGTTCGTCCGTCTGAGCCCGACACGGTGACGTGGGAATTCGCAGGCGCCGGTCCGACTGGCGAGAACCGCATCGAATCCGCCTACCGCCTGGCCCGGCACGAAATCGGGACCGCCGTCCCTGGACTACGCGTACGGGTCACCAGCGATATACCGCAGACCGCCGGCCTGGGCAGCAGCGCCGCGGCCGCCGTCGCCGGCCTGCGGCTGTATGAGGCGATGACGAGTCCGCGGCCCGTCGAGGACTGGCTGCGGCTGGCAACCAAGCTCGAAGGGCACCCTGACAATGCTGCGGCGGCGCTCCTCGGCGGCATGACGATTAGTTGTCAATCCGACAACGGCGGCATCATCGCGCGCTCGTCGAAGTGGCCGGAGGCCGTGAAGCTCGTCGTCGCCACGCCCGACATGGGACTGCATACGTCCCACGCGAGACAAGTCCTGCCCGACGCGATTCCATTGGCCGATGCCATCTTCAACCTGCAGCGAGCGCTGCTCTTCGTCGACGCCCTGCACGCGGGACGCTATTCCGACCTTCGAGAGGCCATGAAGGATCGATGGCATCAGCCGGTGCGGGCATCGCTCGTGCCCGGCCTGACGCAGGCCATCGCGTTTGACGATCCGGAAATCCTCGGCGTGTGCCTGAGCGGCGCCGGACCGTCGATCGTCGCGCTGTCCAGCGATGGCGGGACGCGCGCCACGGCTCTACTCACGGAACTGTACAAAGGCCTGGGACTGCCGTGTACGATCAGAGTTTTGCAGGCCCACCAGACCATCGACACTCGAACAAACTGATCATGAATTTCAATCTTCGCTGCCATCTCTGCCAGACTGCCTTCCCCGCCACTGCTCTCTGGGTGTGCGATAAGTGCCTCGGGCCGCTCGAGGTCACCTACGACTACGACACGATCGCCAGGGGCCTGTCCCGCGAGCTGATCGAAAGCCGTCCCAAGAACCTCTGGCGCTACCGCGAGCTCCTGCCGATCGAAGGCGACCCGCGCACGGGTCTGAACTCCGGCTACACGCCGCTCGTGCGCGCCAACCGCCTTGCCGAACGGCTCGGCGTCAAGGAGCTCTACGTCAAGGACGACTCGGTCAACCATCCGACGTGCTCGTACAAGGATCGCGTGGTCTCGATCGCCGCGACACGCGCCATCGAGCTCGGCTTCACGGTCTTCTCCTGTGCCTCGACGGGAAATCTCGCCGGCAGCGTCGCCTCCCACGCCGCGCGCCTTGGCCTCTCCTGCTACGTATTCATCCCCGACGACCTCGAAGCCGGCAAAGTCGCCGGCGCCAGCATCTATCGCCCTCGCATCATCGCCGTGCGCGGCAACTACGACGATGTGAACCGGCTGTGCACGCAGGTGGCGGATAAGTACAAGTGGGGATTCGCGAACATCAATCTGCGCGCCTACTACGCAGAGGGCGCCAAGACCTACGGCTTCGAGATTGCCGAGCAGCTCGGATGGAAGTTTCCGAAGCACGTCGTGTCGCCGGTGGCTGGCGGCACGTTGTTGCCGCGCATCCTCAAGGGCTTCGAAGAGCTGCGGACTGTCGGGCTCGTCTCGGGTGAGCTGCCATCGATTCACGCCGCCCAGGCGGCCGGCTGCGCGCCCGTCGTGCGCGCGCTCGACGCCGGCATGGAGTTCCCCGATCCGGTCAAGCCGAACACGATCGCCAAGTCGATTGCGATCGGCAACCCGGCGGACGGATTCCAGGTGCTGCGATCGGTGCGATCGACCGGCGGGTCCGGCGCGATGGTGAGCGATCCCGAGGTGATCGAAGGCATTCAACTCCTGGCGGAGACCGAAGGCATCTTCACCGAGCCGGCGGGAGGCGTGACGGTCGCGGCAACGCGGCAGCTGATCGAGCGTGGCGCCATTCCGCGCGACGAATCCATCGTCATCTGCATCACCGGCAACGGCTACAAGACCATCGAAGTCCTGAATGGGCATGGCGTCGAGCCCATTCGAATCGGCCGCGGCCTCGCCGACTTCGAGGCGAGCCAGGCCGGTTCCCGCCGGCGCGAGTTCCTGAGAACGATCATGAGCAGCTACAAGGCCGTCTTCCGCTGTATCGCCGGATGTCACGGCGAGCATTCGATCTGGCAACCGATCTATCACTGCCCGACGTGCGGTCAGCTCCTGCAGGTGTCGCACGATATCGACGCCCTGCGGCATCGAAGTCCCGTGGCGTGGATGCGGCTCTTCGACGATCGCTACAAGCGCACCGCGTGGCCCTATGGATCGGGCGTCTGGGGCAAGAAGGAATGGATCTGCCCGGAGATTCGCGACGAGAACGTCGTCTCGATGGACGAGGGCGGCACGAACATCTTCTGGGCCGACCGTTATGGCAAGACGCTCGGCATCGAAGACCTCTGGGTCAAGATGTGCGGCAACTCTCATACCGGGCTCGTTCAAGGACCTCGGGATGACCGTGCTCGTCTCGGTCGTCAAGCAGATGATTGCCGACGGCCGCGAGATCAGCGCGGTCGCCTGCGCGTCGACCGGTGACACGTCGGCCGCGCTCGCGGCATACGCCGCCGCGGCGGGCATCCCGGCGATTGTGATCCTGCCGCGGGCTCGCGTCTCGCCGGCGCAGCTCGTGCAGCCGCTGGCCAACGGCGCGCTCGTCCTCGCGCTCGACACCGACTTCGACGGCTGCATGGCGATCGTCCAGCGCCTCGCCGCCGAAGAAGGCGTCTACCTCGCCAACTCGATGAACAGCCTCCGTCTCGAGGGTCAGAAGACGCTGTCGTTCGAGATCGTGCAGCAGTTCGACTGGGAGGTCCCGGATGTCGTCGTTCTCCCCGGCGGCAATCTCGGCAACGTCAGCGCCATCGCCGCCGGCTTCGACATGATGCTGGAGCTCGGACTCATCGCAAAGCGGCCGCGGATCGTCGTCGCTCAGGCAGAAGCCGCCAACCCGCTGTATACCGCCTACAAATCGAACTGGGAATTCCGGCCGATGAAGGCGAAACAGACGCTGGCTTCGGCCATCCAGATTGGGAACCCGGTATCGATCAACAAGGCTATTCGCGCGCTGCAGAGGTTTGACGGCATCGTCGAGCAGGCGAGCGAGAGCGAGCTGGCTGAGGCCGCGGCGCGCGCGGACCGCACCGGCATGTTCAACTGCCCGCACACGGCGGTAGCACTGGCCGCGCTCGAGAAGATCGCCAGCCGCGGTGAAATCAAACGATCGGATCGCGTCATCGTCATCTCGACGGCCAACGGCCTGAAATTCTCCGAGTTCAAAACGGCGTATCACATGAACGCACTCGCGGGCGTGACACCACGCCACGCCAATCCTCCGGTCGAACTGCCAAACGACTATGACGCCGTGCGGCGCGCGATCGAGAAAGTCTCTCCCGCGTCGCCATCGAGGGCCGTCTAGTGGCTGCGAAGTCGAAGAAGCAGGGCGCGCCGCTCGAAGTCTGGAAGTTCGGCGGAGCATCGCTGGCGGACGTTGCGGCCATCGAACGCGCGGTCGCGCTCATCTCGCGGCATCATGGGCCGCTCGTCGTTGTCGCCTCCGCGCTCGGAGGCGTCACGGATCTGCTGCTCGAGGGCGCCAACGCGGCCACGTCCGGGCGCCAGTCCGAAGCCGCCAGGGCTGCGGCGACCTTCCTCCGCCGCCACAGGGACGTTGCCCGAGGGCTGATTCCCGCCGGGCCGGCCCGACGCCGGCTTCTGGCCACGATCGATACCGCCGCGCGCGAATTCCGCGAGCTGTGCGTTGCGATCGGCGTGCTCGGGCACCTCGCGCCGCGCGCCAGCGACCTCCTGGTCTCGCGCGGTGAGCGCATGTCGGCGCAGATCGTCGCCGCGGCGCTCGTGCGCGGAAGGCGGCGAGCGGCGTATGTCGAGGCGGCGGAAATCGTCGTCACCGACGGACAGCACGGCGGCGCGGCGCCGCACATTTCGCGGAACGACGCGCCTCGCGCGGCGACGGATCAAGCCGCTGCTCGATGCGGGCACCGTCGCCGTGATACCGGGCTTCATCGGCCATGCGCCCGACGGCAGCGTCACGACGCTCGGTCGCGGCGGATCCGATCTGACAGCCACGCTGATGGCGCGCGCGCTCGGCGCGGCGCGCGTGTCGCTGTGGAAGGATGTTCCCGGAATCCTGACCGCCGATCCCCGGCTCGTGTCCGACGCCCGGCTCATCCCGCAGCTCCATCACCGCGAGGCGGCAGAAGTCGCGCACTACGGAGCGAAGGTACTGCACCCGCGCGCGCTCATCCCGATCGCCGGAACCCGCATCACGCTGCACGTGCGGTCGTTCATCCACACTGAGCAGCCGGGCACCGAAGTCTCGGCGAAGCGCTCGCTCGCGACCTATCCGGTCAAGGCGATCGCGATCGTGCGCGGCCAGGCGATCGTGACCGTCGCCGGCAAGGGCATGGTCGGCGTCCATGGCATTGCGGCGCGGACATTCGTCGCGGTGGACGCAGAACGTCTCTCGGTCTCGACGATCTTCCAGGCGTCGTCCGAGAGCTCGATCGGGTTCACCGTGCCGGAGGGCGAAGCCGAACGGGCCGTCACCAGCTTGCGCGCGGCGTTCCGCGACGAATTGAACACGGGGCTGATCGACAACGTGACCGCTCGGCCGGGCATGGCCGTCGTTGCCGTCGTCGGCGACGGCATGGCCGGCGCGCCTGGCATTGCCGCGCGCGTATTCTCGGCGCTCTCGACGGGCGGCATCAACGTCGTCGCCATCGCCCAGGGCTCGTCCGAACGGAACATCTCCTTCGCCGTGACATCCGATCAGGCCACCGAGGCGGCACGGCGCGTCCACTCCGCGTTTCAGTTGGCGAAGATTGGCGGCGGCCGTGCCCCCGCCGCACCGCGCACTGACGTCGTGCTCCTGGGCTTCGGGCGCGTCGGGCGGGCGCTGGCGGATCAAATCGGCGCTGCCAACGGGCAAGGCCAGGTTCGAGTCGTCGGCCTGCTCGATCGCTCCGGCTACATCTTCGATCCGAAGGGAATTTCGCGCCGCCGCCTGACAGAGCTGTCGCGTGACAAAGACGCCGGCGAACTTCTCACCGAGCTCGGCGGACGGCCGGCGAAAGCTGCTGAGGCGTTGAGTGTGATGTCGAGCCACGCCGTCTCGCGGCCGGTCGTCGTCGACGTCACGAGCGAGGAAACCGGCGATTTGCTGCGCGCCGCGCTCGTCAACGGGTTCGACGTGGTGCTGGCCAACAAGAAGCCGCTCGCCGGGTCGTGGGACAGCTATGCGTCGCTGGTGTCCATGCCAAGGCTCGACAACCGGCAGGTGAAGTACGAAGCCACGGTCGGAGCCGGCCTTCCGATTATCGACACGTATCACAAGCTCGTCGAGACCGGCGATCGTGTGCTGCGCATCGATGGCAGCGTCAGCGGCACGTTGATGTACGTCGTGTCGGCCGTATCCGAGGGTAAACCATTCTCGCAGGCAGTACGCGAGGCAGTGGAGCTCGGTTACGCCGAACCCGATCCCCGCGACGATCTCTCGGGACGCGATGCCGCGCGGAAGGCACTGATCCTCGCGCGGCTGATGCACTACCGCGGGGCAGCTCCGGTGGCGGATGACCTCGTGCCGCGCGCACTGAGAAAATTGCCGTTCGATGCGTTCATGGCGCGGCTGTCGGAAGTCGATGCGGAGTGGAAGACGCGCGTTGCACGTGAAGCAAGCAAGGGCCGCGTGCTGCGATATGTCGTCAGCGCGACGCCGCGCGGTGTATCGGCGCGCCTCACGGCCGTGCCCGTTTCGAGCCCGATCGGCGCTCTTCAAGGCACCCGCAACCTGGTGGCGTTCACGACGCGCCGCTATCTCAAGGAGCCGCTCGTCATCAGCGGGCCAGGCGCCGGCGCCGAGGTCACCGCCGCGGGAATCCTGAACGACATCCACTCGCTCAGGGGATCGCAACAGAGCTAGTCGGTCAAGCGCCATGCCCACAACCGACATCTCCGGCGACGCGATGCTGCGGCTGATCCTCACCAGCCGCGTTTACGACGTCGCGCACGAGACGCCGCTCGAGCCGGCCGTCCACCTGTCGCGCCGGCTGCGCAACCAGGTCCTGCTCAAGCGCGAGGACCTGCAGCCGGTATTCAGCTACAAGCTCCGCGGCGCCTACAACCGCATCGCGCACATGACGGACGCGGAGCGAGCGCGAGGCGTCATCGCGGCCAGCGCGGGCAACCACGCGCAGGGTGTGGCGTTCGCGGCCCGGCATCTCGGGCTGAGAGCGCTCATCGTCATGCCGCAGACGACACCCGAGATCAAGGTGGAGGCCGTGCGCGCGCTCGGCGCCGAGGTCGTCCTCTCGGGCGACAGCTACGCCGAGGCGAAGACGCGGTGCGACGAGCTCGTGCGCGAGACTGGCCTGACGTTCGTGCACCCGTTCGACGACCCGCTGGTGATCGCCGGCCAGGGCACTATCGCCAACGAGATCCTGCGCCACAAGCTTGGCGACATCGCCGCTATTTTCGTGCCGGTTGGCGGCGGCGGGCTCATCGCCGGCATCGGCAGCTACATCAAGGCGTTGAGGCCGAACGTAAAAGTCATCGGCGTCGAACCGTTCGAGGCGGACGCGATGTACCAATCGCTCGCCGCCGGGCGCCGCGTCGCGCTCGATCGCGTCGGGATCTTCGCCGACGGCGTCGCCGTGCGCGAGGTCGGCGAGCTCACGTTTCCGATCGTCCAGTCGACAGTCGAGGAGATCGTGCGGGTCTCGAACGATGAGATCTGCGCCGCGATCAAGGACGTCTTCGACGACACGCGATCGATCATGGAGCCGGCCGGCGCACTGGCCGTTGCCGGCCTGCGGTCGTGGGTGGAACGCACCGGCAGTCGCGACGCCAGCCTCGTCGCGCGTGCTGAGCGGCGCCAACATGAACTTCGATCGGCTGCGCTTCGTCGCCGAGCGCGCCGAGGTCGGCGAAGCGCGCGAAGGCATCTTCGGCGTGACGATCCCCGAGCGCCCGGCGCCTTCCGCGAGTTCTGCGCCACCATCGGCCGGCGCGTCGTGACCGAGTTCAACTACCGGCTGAGCAGCCGCGAGCAGGCGCACATCTTCGTCGGGATCGCCACCAAGTCGCGACAGGATGCTGCCGATCTCGCCGACAACGCTCACCGCGGCCGGCTACAGCACCGTCGAGTTCACCGACAACGAAGTCGCGAAGCTGCACGTGCGCCACATGGTCGGCGGCCGCAGCCCGGAAGTCACGCAACGAGCTCGTCTGCCGCTTCGAGTTTCCCGAACGGCCCGGGGCGCTCATGACTTTCCTCGAAAAGCTCGGCGGCCGCTGGAACATCAGCCTCTTCCACTACCGCAATCACGGCGCCGACTTCGGCCGCGTCCTCGCCGGCTTCGAGGTCCCGCCGGAGGATGGCGCGGCATTCCAGGCCTTCCTCGATGGCCTCGGCTACCTCTATCAGCGCGAGCACGAAGAACTCGAGCACCAGTGTTCCTCGCATAAAGGTTCTCAGAACTTCGCGTGGACGCCCGGCCTTAACAGTCCGCGAAGCACGCGAGGATCGCAAGATTTCTGGCACTTGCAGCGACGCTCCTAACGTCGGCGAAGCCGGCCTGCAGAACGCGGACCGGCTGGATGTCGGCGACTGGACGGCGCCCGGGGACGATGCTCGCCACCGAAGCTGCGAGCGCAAGAGTCAGCGAGGCCCCGGCCACGATGACCGACGTCGAAGCCACGGATGCCGACGAATACCTTCGGTGAACGCGATCGAGACCGGAATCGACAGCAACATGCCGACCGCGACGCCTGTGCCTGTGAGGAAGAATCCGTCGCGGACGACGAGCCCCAGAACGTCGCGGGACGTCGCGCCGAGCGCCATGCGAATGCCGATCCTCGCGTGCGCTGGGCGACCACGTACGACTTGACGCCATAGACACCGACCACGGCGAGAGCCAATGCGAGGAGACCGAGCGCGGCGAAGAGCTGCGCGCCAATCTTCAACGCCCACAGCTCCAGCCCCTTGTCGTGAAACGACTGCATGGTCGACAGCGCCAGGACTGGCAGCTGCGACTCGGTCGCCCGGATGGCGCCGCGACTCGTTCGATGGCTTCGAGCTCGTTGACGCCCGCCTCGAGCTTGATCTCCATGGCGCATCCCGGCCGAGTAGTTCCGCCCGAAGGGCACATAAACATGCGTCGCCGGCGCCGGATCTATCAGTTCCTCGCGAATGCGGGCGCGACACCGACCACCTGCATCGGCTCGCCGCGTGATGACTCGGGCTCGCCCGGCTCCTGCGCCACACGAATCATCTGCCCGATGGGATCCTCATCGCCGAAGAGGCGCCTGGCCATCGCTTCGTCGACAATGGCGACGCGGGGCGCCCCATCCGAGGTCTCTTCGCCGCGCGTGAACTCGCGGCCGCGGACCATACGCCATCCCGAGCCCGCGAAATGATCGGCGCCAAGCACACGATACGTGCGTGCCGTGCGGGCTCCTTCGTGCGCCAGCCACGCGCTCGATGAGGCGGCCATACTGCGTGTCGCCGAACGGCAGCGTCGAGCCATGCTCACGACGCGACACCGGGCAGCGCGCGCGTTCGATCGAGCAGGGCGTTGTAGATGCGGCGGCCGTTGCTCTCGTCGAACCCGCCGGCATCGACGCTGGCGAGCAGGAGGCGATGATCGGTGTCGAGTAGCCCGGTGTGCTCCTGCTCTCCGAAATCGCCGGCCGCGCGAAGATACCCGCCGCCGTGAGGCACCGGCCAGCGACAGCGCCACCTGACCGATGACCATGAGGTTGCGCACGCTGAGACGCCGCCCGCTTGCGGCCGACTCGCCGCTGCGATCCTTCAAGTCGGCCACCAGGTCGCGGCGCGACAGCTTCAACGCGGCCCGAGTCCGAAGGCGATCGTGCTCACGGCGGCAAACGCGAGCGTCGCCGCGAGCACGCGGATGTCGGGACTGGTGCTGAACGTCACGTTGAACGGCACGCCGTCATCAATGACGACGCCAGCGCTCGTGTCGTCCAGTAGCTCAACATCAGGCCAAGTACAGCGCCGGCGCCGGCGAGGAGGACGCCCTCGGTGAGCAGCTGGCGGATGATGCGTCCTCTTCGCGCGCCAAGCGCGAGGCGGACGGCCAGTTCCTTGCGGCGCGCCGCGCCGCGCGCCAGCAGCATGTTGGCGACATTCAGGCACGCAATCACGAGCACGACACCGGACAGCGACACATCAGCCCGGTCAGCATCTGCAGTCCAATGTCCGAGGATGGCGCCGAGCTCGTACCCGACACGCGACAATGGGTTTGTCGACAGGGCCTGGTTCTTGTTCTCTGCGGGGTACGCTAGCCTCGAGCTGGCGGGACAAGGCGTCGAGTCGAGTTGTGAGCACGGCGTCGGCTGAGGCCCGGCTTCAAACGGCCGGCGAGTATCAAGCTGTTGTTCGACCGATCGGCCAGCTGCTTGCTGTTGCTCCTCTCCGGATCCGTAATGATGGTGTCGAAGACTCCAAGCGGGAGATAGACATCCGCGGACAGCAACGCCATTGTCCCGGTGAATCCCTGCGGCGCGATGCCGACGACCGTGAAGTCCGGGAATTGACCTTGATCGTCCTGCCGATGAAGGCTGGATCGAGCTGTTCTCGCTGCCAGCGCGCGTAGGTGGCGATGGCGACGGGAATCCCGGCGCCGGGGCGTTCCTCCTGCGCAGTAAACGTGCGCCCGGCGGCGAGCGTGACGCCCAGCGTGTCGAAGTAGTTCGAGGAAATCAGGGCCGCCAGCGTTCGCCGCGTTTCGTCGCCGGCCGGCATTCCCACCATCGTGAAGGTGTGCGCGAGCAACGCGCGGTCGCCGTCGAAGAGATCGCTGCCATCGCGAACATCGATGTAGTTCGGATACGAGAACTCGCGAAACGCGTCCGGCCTGGTGCGGTCGTGGCTGTAGACACCGACCAGCTCGCCCGCGCGTCCCGACAGTGGCCGCAGCATGAGTTCGTTGACGATGCTGAAAACGGCAGTGTTGGCGCCAACACCAACGGCGAGCACGAGGATGGCGATGACGGTGAAGCCGGGAGATTTCGCAAACGTCCTCAGCGCATAGAGAACGTCCTGCCGAAGTCGAGTCATAGCAATCGATTACGCGTTTCAAAGAGCAAAGTTCCGCCGCCGAGTAGATCAATGGCCAGGCGGCACCACACGTCCCTTGAATTTCAAGCCATTCACCACACGTTTTCAGCCATTCACACCAGATAACTGCTTGACCGTCCCATGTGCTGAACATAAACTCTCGCGCTTAACGGTCTAGCGACCGCTTGCAAGTCTGAGCAACCGCCTTGGGAGACGGGCATCCGATCATCGGATGTCTGGAGGAGGAGCGAATGTCGCGTGCAGGCTCTTGCGGAGTTATGCCCTGGGTGATCGCATTCACGATCACCCTCTTCAATTTCAATGTCTGGGCCCCGTCCGGGGTCTACGCGCAATCCACAGCATCGATCTCGGGTGTCGTCAAGGATACGGACGGGAGTGTGATGCCCGGCGTGTCGGTCGTCATCAAGAATGACTCGTCGGGCGCTTCACAGGAAGTGACGACAGACGCCGCGGGACGATACCAGGCAACTGCCCTCGGCGCCGGCGCGTACACGGTGTCGGCGACACTCTCGGGCTTCAAGACGGCGACGGCGAAGGGGGTCCAGGTCGCGCCGGGCCAACCCGTGACGATCCCGCTCACGCTCGAAATCGGCCAACTGGAGGAAACCGTCGTCGTCACGAGCAGTTCGGAGCTGATCAACACGGAGAACGGAACTGTCGCGGCGACGCTGAACTCGGATCAGCTGCTGCGCATGCCGACGCCAACGCGCAACGCGTTGAACGCGGTCGCGTTCCTGCCCGGGGTCAACACCACGGGCACCAACCGCGACTCGACGATCAATGGCCTGCCCGAGAGCTTCGTCAGCATCACGCTCGACGGCGTCAGCAACAACGACAACTTCCTGCGCAACACCGACAGCTTCTTCGCCTCGGTCACGCCGCGGCAGGACGCTGTCGAAGCCGTGGCGGTCACGATGTCCGCGGCCGGGGCACAGATCGGCGGCGGCGCCGGTGCGGTGACGATGGCGTTCCAGACACGCTCGGGCGGCAATCGGTTCACCGGCAGCGCGTATGAGTACTATCGGAACCCTGACTTCAACTCGAACTACGTCTTCAACGAGATCAACCACCAGGGGAAGAACGAGGTCAAGCTGCACACGTTCGGCGCGCGCGCCGGCGGGCCCATCGTCATTCCGGGGCTCTACGACGGCCACAACAAGGCCTTCTTCTTCGCGCACTACGAGCAGATCCGCTTCCCCAACAGCTTCACGCGCACGCGCACGACTTTCAACTCGCGCATGTACATGGCTGGTTCCGCTACCAGTTCGGTAACGAGGTGCGTGAGGTCAACGTGCTGCAGCTGGCCGCCGCCAACGGTCAGATCTCCGCGACCGATCCAACCAGCCTGGGCCTGCAGCTGAAGATTGACGCCGCGACGAAGACGACCGGAACCCGCAGCGCCAACAGCGATCCGCTCTACGACAGCTATGTCTGGCAGAGCCCATCCGAGCTCTTCGAGCACCAGCCGACGGTTCGCCTTGACTACAACCTCACCGACAACAACCGGCTCAGCGGGTCGTACTCGACCATCACCGCCAAACGGACGCCGGACTATCTCAACAACGCCGACCCGCGATTTCCTGGAGCGCCGAACCAACGCGACTTCGTCTCGACGCGGCCGCTGCATTTCCACGTCCCTGCGATCGGTCTGTCGCCAGAACATGGTCAACGAGCTCCGCGGCGGGCTCACGGCATTCGCCAGCGGCTCGAACTTCGGTTATCCCTCGAGCGTGACGTCGCGCAACGATCCCAGCACCTTCAGTGACTCTGCCGGCTTCGCCATCACGACACCCGGCAACGCCACCGACTGGTTCACCTCGAACACGCCGAGCTGGCGCAAGGCGCCGACTTACAGCATCGAGGACACGCTGACGTGGAACCGCGGCGCGCACACGATCACCACCGGCGGCAACATGCTCATCCAGAATGCCTCGTCCTCGGGCCAGACCATCGTCCGCGGGATCACGCTGGGCTTCAACACCGACTTCGACCCGGCAGCCGGCATGTTCACCACGGCGAACTTCCCCGGCGCGTCGAGCGCGCAGCTCGATGCCGCGCGGGCCACGTATGCGATCCTGACCGGCCGGGTTGCGAGCGTCACCAGCCAGGCCGTCCTGAATGGCGACACGGGCCAGTACGAAGAGTTGGCGCCGAGCACGCTCGAGGGCGGCACCAAAATCTTCGGAGTGTTCGCGCAGGACACGTGGCGGATCAGACCGAATCTGACGTTGACGGGCGGTATCCGCTACGACGTCACGGCGCCGTTCGTGCCCACGAGCAATGTCATGTCGTCGGTGACGATGGACAGTATTTGCGGGCGGTCGGGAGTCGGCGACGGCGGTGACTACAGCCGTTGCAACTTTCTCGCGCCTGGATCCCTCGGCGGTTCCGTGCCGCAGTACAACCTGCTCGAGCAGGGCTCGCAGGGCTACAAGACGGATTTGAACAACATCGCGCCCTCAGCGAGTATCGCCTGGCAGCCGAGCGTGGACTCCGGGTTCCTGCGCGTCCTCCTCGGCGATCCCGCTCAGGCAACGCTGCGCGCCGGATACTCCGAAGCCTACGATCGGCAGGGACTCTCGCGGTTCACCGATCTCTATGGCGGCAACCGCGGCGCGTCGATCTCGCTGACGCGAAACGCCAGCACCGGGCTGGTGCCGCCTGGCGAATCGTGGCCGGTTCTACTCTCGCAGACAGGCCGACTCACGCCTCTGCCCTTCAATCCAGATCCGACCTACCCGATCGCCGTCGGCGTCAACCGGGCGGACAACATCAACGCCTTCGCCCCTGACATCAAGATCGCGCGGGTGCGGACCTGGACGGTTGGTTTCGCGCGATCGGTGTCGAAGAAACACGGCGGTCGAGATCCGATACATCGGCAACCGCGGCGACAACGAATGGTCGGCGATCAACTACAACTGCGGGAGCACCAACGGCAACACCTGCACTGGTTACCGCGGAGAGAATCTCGTCGCCAACGGATTCATGAACGAGTTCAAGCTGGCGATGGCCAACCTCGCGGCCAACAACGCGTCGGGCGCCGCCAGCCGCGCCGGTTCGTTCGCCTACTTCGGCTCCGGCACCGGCACGAGCCCACTGCCCATCTACCTGGCGTATCTCAACGGCAGGACCGACGCTGGCAACGCCGCCGCCTATCCCAACCCAGCCACGACGTGGGCGAACTCGACAATCGCCGGCCGCCTGGCGGCGCCCAACCCGAACCCGAACGCGGCGGCGACCGATCTCGACGGCAACCTGACGCGCCGCAACCAGGCACTGGCCGCGGGCTACCCGGCGAACTTCTTCGTCGTCAACCCCGACGTCAACTACGCCAACGTCACCGACAGCGGCGCGTTCAGCAAGTACAACGCGTTGCAGCTCGAGCTGCGCCGCCGCCTGTCGAACGGTTTCTCCGCGAACGTGAACTATCAGTACACGTTCGAGGGCGGCTCGCAGTTCGATGGCTTCAGCTTCGGCCGTGCCTGGACCGATATCCCCGTCACCGGCAACCCGACGGTCCGCCACGCGCTCAAGTTCCAGGCCGACTGGATGCTGCCCTTCGGCCGCGGCGAGCGGTTCGGCGGCGATTCGGGCCGGTTCACCAACGCGCTCATCGGGGGCTGGAGCGTCAGTGGGGTCGGCCGCGTGCAGACAACCGTGCAGGACCTCGGCAACGTGCGCCTCGTCGGCATGTCGGTCGACGATCTGCAGGACGTCTACAAGTTCTACCGCAAGGAGAACGCGTCCACGGGGATCGACGAGATCTGGATGCTCCCGGACGACATCATCCTCAACACGCGGCGTGCCTTCAGCACGATCAACACGACGCTCGACGGTTATTCCACGAGCCTCGGCGCTCCTGAAGGGCGCTATATCGCGCCTGCGAACTCGGCCACGTGCATCCAGGTAAAGGCAGGCGACTGCGCACCGCGCAGCGTGCTGCTGCTTGCGCCCTGGTTCAAGCGATTCGACTTCGGCGTGGCGAAGAAGGTGCTCACGCGGCGGAACGACGAACTTCGAGCTGCGCTTCGATCTGTTGAACATCTTCGACAACCCGAACTTCAACCCCGTCGCCAACCCCGGTCGGGCGCAACGATCTTCCGCACCACGTGCGGCCTACACCGACCCGAGCAACACGTACGATCCGGGCGGACGCGTTGGCCAGTTGACGGTCAGGTTCAACTGGTAGTAACGAACGTCACATGGCTACTCGCTGCTCGCTGTTCGCGGTTGCTGGCCCCGTCGGCCGGTAACTAGCAACAGCCAGCAGCGAGCCGCCCAACAGAGAGCCGCCTATCGATGCCTTCAGCGTGGCGCGCGCTCACGGCCGTCCTGTTCTTCGCGGCGCTCGCGATGGATGCGCCGGAGCGCGCTGCCGCACGCCAGTCGCCGATCGCGAGCGAGCGACCGGCAGGCCCGACAGTTGACTTCGCCGCGATCCACGCAGACGGAACACCGGCCCCGGATCTGCAGGCGTCAGAAATAGAAATAAGGGTCGGCGATCGAACTCGTGTCGTGCGATCGCTCCGGCGGGTGACGACGGCGCCGGAGTCGGGCACGCCGGGGGCTGCGACCGTCCATTCCGCCGCCTTACGGGACGAACGACAACGTCGCGGTGGGCCGTCGCTTCGTCCTCATCATCGATCAGGAATCCTTCGAAGGCGGTCGTGAACTTCTCTTCAGAAACGCGGTCGAAGGCCTCCTCGGGCAGTTCGCGCCCGGTCGACCGCGCCATGGTGGCCGCACTTCCCTTTGGCGGCGTAAGGGTGCCGTTCACGTCCGACAAAATCGCGATTCGGCAGGCAACTGACCCGTGTCGCGGGCCAACGGGCTCGAACGGAAACCGGGTCGGCTCTCGCCTGCCGGACGCGTCGCTTTCTCGAGTCGCTCGAGGGTTTTCTCCGTGAACAAGGAACACGTGAGTCGCCGCTGACGCTGGTCCTCTTCACGGCCGGCCTCGCGGCGCCACGCCGCGATGCGCCAGCCGGACTCTCGCCGGGGATGTGCGAGCTCCAGGTCGACCAGTTTCGACGCATCACCGCGGCCGCCGGCGCGGCCCGCGCGAATGTCTACCTCGCTTCGCCAGCCGATGTCGGGCTGGAGTCTCGCCGCAGCGTGCGACGGCCGGCGGTACAGGCGACATCGGATCGGACAACCCGCTCGAGGGCATCGAACATCTCGCGGGCGCCACCCGCGGTACTCGCCTCGCGCTGGATGCGGCCGGAACAGCGTCGCTGCTCCGTGTCGCGAGGGAGAGTGCCACTTACTACGTCGCCGAGCTCGAACCCCTCCCTGGCGAAACATTCGGCCGAAGCCGCAACCTCGGTGTGCGTGTGGCTCGCCGCGGGGTCACGGTACGTGCCCGTCCGGAAATCACATTGACGTATGACCGCGCACGCCACTACAACGCGCCTGTCGGTCAGTGACCTGCTCGACTCCACGGCAGCCTTGCCGGAACTGCGACTGCGTGTCGGAGGATTTACGGTACGCGACGCGTCCGGAGGTTTGCGCTTCGGCGTCATCGTCGAGCCCGACGAACCAGGCACGGTGCTCGCCTCTGCGGGCGCCATCCTCATCGACGGTGACGTCGTCGTTGGCCGCTGGTTCGCGAAGGATGCGACAGAGCGTCCCCTCCTTGGCGCGATCGCAGCGAGGCCTGGACAATATCGACTACGAGTTGTAGCCATCGACGCTGCAGGACGAACTGGGGCGGCGGAGCAGTCGATCGATGCCGGGCTCACACCAGTCGGACCACTGCTGCTCGGATCATTGCTGCTTGGAGTCTCGCGCGACGGCACCCTCGCGCCGCACCTCGAATTCGGATCCGAGCTGACCGCCATCGCATCTTTCGAGATCTATGGAGGAACAGCGGGCCTCCCGCTGACGGCGAGGGTCGAAGTGGCGCGAGATCCCGACGGGCCGGCTCTCGTTGCTCTGCCGCTCGCGCTGTCGCGCGCCGACGATGCCCGCGTTGTCGCCACGGGCTCGGTGCCCGTCGGCGCGCTGGCGCCAGGCGACTACGTGGTCCGCGGAATCATCCGTCTCGAAAACGGCGAGACCGGACGCGTCGTTCGAACGCTCCGAAAAGTCCGGCGCTGAGCGCTAGGGAACTTCGATGGCGAGCGGCACGACCGTCGTGCCCCAATGGAACACGAGCTCAGCTTTTTTCCCGTCAACTGCCGGAAAATAAAAAGCCAGCGTCTCCATGTGTGAGCCCTGACGCGTGGCGACCTCGAGGCGAAGCGCGTCCTGCCCGTCGGGGTATCGCGTGTGCCAGGTTGCGGCGCGACGATTGAAGATGACGGTCCACTTGCCGTCGTTCGGAATGGTCCAGACCGAGTACTTCCCCGCGGCCAGATCCTGGCCATCGATCTTGACGCCCGTCGACAGCTCGATCGTCGTCGCGTCGTCGGCGCACGGGCACCAGATCTTGCCGTAGGGCACCAGCGCGCCGAAGAGATCGCGGCCGCGGGCGACGGGCCGGTTGTACTCGAGCGCGATTGTCGTCTCGG
The DNA here is from genome assembly GCA_963830815.1 of uncultured Acidobacteriota bacterium. Taxonomy (GTDB): domain Bacteria; phylum Acidobacteriota; class Vicinamibacteria; order Vicinamibacterales; family 2-12-FULL-66-21; genus DATBJJ01. Next base: position 108,657 of record CAWHNN010000009.1, read on the forward strand.
CAATGCGCTGCGACACGGAACCGTGCTGACTCGGCTTGATTTTCGGTGCTTCCTGCGCCGCGAGTACTGCCGTTGCGGCGATGAGACACAGGAGCGATCCTGAAAGGCACAACCTGCGAGCCATGCGATAACCCAGCATGATCGTAGTGTCGCACGTCCGCGCCCACGCGGGTGATCGCCCGTAACGGCTACTTCACTCGCTTCGCGACGAGCTCTTCGGTAGCGAAATCGGCGACATTGCGAGTGAACTTGATCTCGTCGGCGGAGACGACAGTCCCGGTATACGTGATGCGAATTTCCATTCCCTGAAAGTTCAGCAGCTCCGCGAAGGACACCTTGTCGCCTTCGACCTTGCCCTCGAGCACGTCGGACTCGCCCATGTCGGACTTCATCTTGCCAGTCAGCTTCGAGTCCTTGACGACGAAGTCGTAGGTGTAATTCTGCTTGCCGATCTGTGTATCGAACGAGGCGGTCCACTTGCCGGTAATGTCGGCCGCAGCCATCGGCATGACCATGATTGCGATCAGCACGAGTGCGAGCCACGTGCGGTGAATTCTCATGGCGTCTCTCCTCAACCCTCGTAACGCCGGCGCGTGTATCCGCGCGGCGATGTCTCGAGCGGTGCGAGTCTGTTGCGCCCGGCAGCCCTGTGTCAAGATAGTTCGTTACGATCTGGGAGCGCCGAATATGGAGGTTATCTGCTGATGAACCGCACTCGATCCGGGCTGAGACATCGACATGTCGCGACGGCCGGCGCGCTCCTCGTTCTTGTTCTGGCGAGCGCGTGCTCTCGCGAGGCGCCCGCACCATCACCGGCATCTGCCCCGGCGCCAGCGCCCGCCCCGTCACCAGCGCCGCGTCCACAGGCCCGAAACTTTATGTCTCCGACGAAACTGGCGGCGCCGTCATCGTCATCGACACGGCCAACAACCAGGTGCTCGAGAGAATCGCTGTCGGCAAGCGACCGCGTGGAATTCGCGTCTCGCATGACGGAGGCACGCTTCTCGTCGCGCTCTCCGGATCGCCCATCGCCGGCCCAGGTGTCGACGAATCGAAGCTGCCGCCCGCAGATCGCAAGGCTGACGGAATCGGCGTGGTCGATCTCGCCACGCGAAAGCTGGTGCGCACGCTTCAGAGCGGCCAGGATCCGGAAGCCTTCGATCTGTCGCCCGACGGCAAAACGCTTTACGTTTCCAACGAGGAAACGGCCGAGATGTCAGTCCTCGATATCGCCAGCGGCACCATTCGCGAGCGCGTCAAGATCGGCGAGGAGCCCGAAGGCGTGACGGTGCGGCCCGATGGCGGCGAAGGTGTACGTCACGTGCGAGGGTACGAACGAAGTGTTTGCCATCGATACGAAGACGCTCAAAGTCGTCGGCAAGATGAAGACCGCCGCGCGGCCGCGATCGATCGTCTTCACTCGCGACGGCGCCACCGCATTCGTCACGGACGAGAATGCCGCGACGATCACCGTGATCAACACGGCGAAGCACACCGTCACGAAGTCAATCGTCCTGCCGAAGGGCAAGGGGCCGACGGCGCCGCGGCCGATGGGCGCCATTCTGTCGCCAGATGGGCAACATGTCTATGTGTCGCTCGGGCGCGCCCGCGCCGTTGCGGTGCTCGACGCGGCGAAAGCTGAGCTCACACAGATGATCGAGGACGTCGGCGACCGGCCCTGGGGCATCGCGGTCAGCAGCGACGGCAAGAAAATCTACACCGCGAATGGACCGTCAGCCGACGTCACGGTCATCGACGTTGCCACGAGCACCGTGGAGCGGCGTATCCCCACAAGCGGCAGCCCGTGGGGAATCGCGCTCAAGTAGGTAGCTGCTGTTCAAGTAGAATCCTGAAGTCGTCAGGCGGGCTTGTAGGCCCACGGCGCGCGCGCGTACATCCCGCCATCGACCCGATCGTCTGGCCGGTCACGAACTCAGCCTCGGGACTGACCATGTAGGCAACGGCGCGGCCGATGTCCGACGGCTGGCCAACGCGGCCAAGCGGCGTGATCCGCCCCCAGGTTCCGGCGTAGTCGGGATCTTCCAGCTTCGTCCGCTCGACCTCCACAGCTCCGGGGGCGACGCAGTTGACGCGAATCCCGTACGGTCCGAGTTCGACTGCCGCGACCTTCGTGAACATCTCGTGCCGCCTTTGCTGGCCATGTAGGCGACGAGTCGGGAACGGGAGCTTGTTGCAGGCCGACCCGATATTCACGATTGCGCCGCCCATCTGCGTGATGTGCCGGGCCGCCGTTGGGTACCAGGAAGCGCCCTTTCAGGTTCCGTGTCCATGACGGATCCCACTCTGACTCGGTCACATCCACCGGCCGCTTCCACGTCTGAACGCCGTCGTTTTTCACGTCGATTTTCAGATCACCGAAAGCGTCGGATGCGAGCGCGAACATCTCGACGTTGGCGACGCTGACATCTCCCTGGACGGCAAACGCTACGCACCGTCGCTTAAAGCTCTCCACGACAGTCGCATCAGCCAGGGCCGGATCGAGGTGATAGTTGATGGGCCGAGGCAGCAGCTCCCCGCTCGCGCCCAGTTCGAAGGGCTCTGCCATTTCCAATGCCACGGTCCAGAGCCGGTGACGAGGGCAGTATCTTCCGCTGCGATCAATTGACATGTCGTCTGGAATGTCCACCGGCTGGCTTCAAAATCGAAGCGGTGGATGTCCGCCTTGGTGGACGTGGACGGCGGACCAGCAGATCATCTCTGAGCCGCGTACTGATAGAGGCCCAAGCGCCGCCAGTATTCGTCGTTCACGCCAGCCGCCAGCGTTCCCCTGCAGGAGCTGCATGCCGGCGTCGATCGATCAGGTGACCAAGGTCGCGTGCTCTTCCAGAGGACGACCGTCTCCACGTAGCCGTCGTCGACATACAGCTTGTTCATGTTCGGCATCGGCAGGCCGATGACGTTGACGTCTCCCGGCCCGCTTGGCGGACCGCCTCGGCGGCGCCCGGCAACGCGGGAGCCGCGATCCCCATCAGCAGCTTCACGTTCAGGAAGGACCACAGGATCGTCTGAGTCTCCGCGAAGGCCTTGTCGCGGTCGTCGTCGCTGGGACGAATCGTCACCAGTTCAAACCGGGATATCCGGCAACCCGTTTCTTGATGAACTCGATCCATTCGTTCTGATTCGCTGCGCTCAGGGCGCCGGTGATGATGGCGAACTCACCCTTGCCGCCCAGAGCCGCGCCGCTTCGTCTGTCAGCGTGTCCGCGATCCTTGCGGCGTCGCCTGATTGATGAAGAAATCGCGAGCGTCGGGCTCGGCATCGGCGTCCCAAGTCACGACCTTCATGCCCGGTTCGCGGGCCTTCCGGAGCACCGTCGATATGCCGGCCTTGTTCTCCACGCTCACGGCGATCACGTCCACTCCGCGTGATCCATCTCGACGACCTCGTTCTGCTTCGCCGGGTCGAGACCCGTCGGGCCGTCCCAGATCAGCTCGACGCCGAATCCTTCGCCGCCTCCTCGGCGCCGGCGCGGCAGCTCACCAAGTAGGGGTGGCCTTTCGCTTTCGGCATCATCGCGATCACGGGCCGCCTGCCCTGGTACCTGGCCGGCGACGGCCGGCGCCTGCGCGAGCGGCTCACCGGAGACGACGAGCGCAGCAGCCAAAGTTAGTCTCGCGACGATCAACGCCCCACCAAGCATCGCGGCGCACACAACCGCGAGTTGAGAATTTGCACTCAAGGTCTCATCAGTTTGATGGCCGGCGTGCGGACGTGCAGAAGCGCCGTCGCGATGCTTCATCGGTCGCCGTCGTCGCCACCAGCACACGCCGGTGAGCACGCAACAAGCTGCAACGGCACGCCGCAAGCCGCAGGCCATTCTGCAGAACCGAGAGAGAAAACAGCCCCAGCAGCGTCCCCACCAAGGTCCCCGTCCACCGAAGACGGACGTCCCGCCAAGCACCACGGACATATGGTGACGAGCGTATCCATCCCGGCATCGGGGCTCGCCTGACAGATGGAACGTAAACCGTCGCCGCCAGGCTGGAGATCAGACCGGCAGCAGATAAACCAGCGCCTTTCGCCGCCGATCCGGAATTCCGCATAACGCGCCCGCCTGAGCTAAAACCGATCGCATACAGCGCGCGGCATATCACCGACGGTGAAGCGGCAGGCCCATCGCGGCGAAGACCACAACAAAGATTGGAAATTGCGCCGGAATGACCCGCCAGATAACTTGACCGAGAAAGAGAACCCTGGCTGAACTCGTAAGTTGACGCGCCCCCCTGGTAATGCCCTCGGCGATGCCTCGAAGAGCGAAAAAGAGCCAGCGCATCAATCAGCGGCCGAAGACCAGACGCGGTGACGAGGAGCGTCGCGCAGCACGCCGCCTGCGGCGGCCGAGCGAGCGGCGCCGGAGTCGCGACGATCGCATCGCAGGCCCCAGTCGCGGATAAGCGGTGATCCAAAAACAACGGCGGCAGCCCCATCAGCGACGCCGACCGACAGACTCGATGCCGCCATGACGATGACCGGCGTCAGCGCAGCACAATAGCCCAGCTCGACGCTGAGGCGGACCACTCGAAAAGTACGGTCGTCAACGAAGTTCGGCGCGATCAAAGGAAGAGCCCAGTTCCGCGGCCATCGCGACGGGCAGATGCATTCGCCGTTGGGCGAAACCGTCGTCGCTCATCTGATGAAGCGGTCTAGCGCCGTGACAGCGGGATGGACCGTAAGTCGATCAACGGAGATGGCATCGATGGCGACCGCCGCGAGGATGATAGCGCCCTGAATAGCGCGCTCCCAGATGCACTCACGCCGAGGAACGTCAGGGCGGGGCCACGGCGCCAGGAGCGCGACTCCGAACACCGTCCCGTCAATAGTTCCCCGCCCTCCGGTAATCGCGTCCCGCCGACGACCACAGAGGCGATGACCTCTCTTGAGCCCGAGCCCGGCGTTGCTCGGAATCTGATTGAAGCGAACGAAATTAGCACCGGCGAGCCCGTCAGCCCGCCGGCAAACACGACGAAGACAGCGAACATGACAAGTGCTGGGTCGAAACCGGCCAGCCGCGCCGGCTACGAACCGAACCGGTCGCGTAGACCGCGCGGCCCCGGCGAATGGCGAAGGGTCCAGGCGCGCGAGGAGCGTCAGCGACGGCCGTCGCCGCGCCACGAACGGATCCAGCAGCCTCGGGCCAGCGTCGGCCAGTCGAAATGGTTGGCAAGGTCCTGAATCCACGCGCCCTCCGTACTCCAGCGAAAAGCGTCCGCGAAGAGCGACCATCGCCGCGAGCGTGACGAGGATGGACCGGATGCGAAGATCAGCCACCATGGCGCCCGTCGACGGCGCCAAAAAACTCACCCACAGCGCCGCCGCGAGGACGACCGCGCATCGGCGCCCTCCCTTGGAGAGCAACCAGGAACAACGCCAGCGATCGCGAATATCGA
>CAWHNN010000010.1:0-74545 GCA_963830815.1 uncultured Acidobacteriota bacterium
AGATCGGCTATCGTCAGGGCCCGTTTCCAGTGCCCGTCCGAGGCGCCAATGCTCGGGTGTCGACGTGGCGGCGAATCGTGTGCAAAATCCCCGAGGGGCGTGCATGCCCGACGATGTCGTCGTGATGGTCCTTGCCGGGGGCGTGGGCGAGCGTCTCTATCCGCTGACGAAGGAGCGCGCCAAACCGGCCGTGTATTTCGGCGGGCCATACCGCATCATCGACTTCACGCTCAGCAACTGCATCAATTCGGGCCTGCGGCGAGATCTTCATCGCCCTCCAGTACAAGTCGCTGTCGCTCAGCCGCCACATCCGCATGGGATGGAGCGTCGTCGCCGACGAGCTCGGCGAGTTCGTCGAGATCCTGAGCCCGCAGAAGCGCGTCGGCGAGCACTGGTATCTGGGCACGGCCGATGCCGTCTACCAGAACCTCTACTCGATCCTGCGCGAGAACCCGCGCCACCTGATCGTCCTCTCGGGCGATCACGTCTACAAGATGGACTACGCGCAAGCATGCTGCGGTTCCACCAACAGCGCGGCGCGGCGCGACCATCGGCGTCATCGAAATTCCGACGGAGGAAGCCAGCCGGTTCGGCGTGTTGCAGGTCGATGACACGACCGGCTGGTGGGCTTCCTCGAGAAGCCAAAAAACCTCCCGCCCGGCGGTCAGGTGCTCGCGTCGATGGGCATCTACATCTTCGACATGAAACGCCTCGCGCCGGCGCTCGAAGCGGACGCGCGGCGCACGACCAATCACGACTTCGGCAAGGACATCCTCCCCGAGCTCATGTCGAAAGCGACCGTCTACGCCTACCGCTTCACCGACGAGAACAAGAAGGCCTCGAAGTACTGGCGCGACATCGGCACGCTCGACGCCTACTACGACGCGAACATGGATCTGTGCCACGTCAACCCGGACTTCAACCTCTACGATCCCGAGTGGCCGCTGCGCACGCACCAGGTCCAGGCGCCGCCGGCGAAGTTCGTGTTCGCCGACGACGGCAGGCGCTGCGGCCAGGCACTGGACTCGATCATCTCCGCCGGCTGCATCATCTCGGGAAGCCGCATCGCGGGCAGCGTGCTGTGCCCGAATGTCCGCGTGCACAGCTTCTGCACCGTCGAGCAGAGCATCCTCATGCCGGGCGTGCGCGTCGGCCGGCATGCGCGGATCCGGCGGGCAATCATCGATCGCGATGTCTTCATCCCGCGCGGCGCACTCATCGGCTTCAACGACGAGGAAGATCGACAGCGCCACACGGTCACGGAAAGCGGTATCGTTGTGGTGACGACCGACGACGAGCCGTTCATCGGCGAGATCGACGAACAGGCACTACGCAACGAGCAGGAATTCGATCAGAGAGGTTCGGACGCGTAGGCAGCACGGACGCGTAGGATCAGAGCGAGCTTCGGAGCGATTGGCTCCTGAGTAGTTCCTCACTCTCCTTTCAATCATCAACGGAACGACACGCAAAGTAGTTCACACGCATGCACACCATCAAGCAGATCAAAGGTCGCGAGATCATCGACTCGCGTGGCAATCCAACCGTCGAAGCGGAAGTGACGCTCGACAACGGCGTCGTCGGGCGCGGCGGCGTGCCCTCGGGCGCGTCGACCGGCGAGCGCGAAGCGCTCGAGCTGCGCGACGGTGACAAGTCCCGCTATCTTGGCAAGGGCGTCACGAAGGCTGTCGCGCACATCAACGGCGAGATCGCCGCGAAGCTGCGCGGCCAGCCGGCCGACCAGCGTGCGATCGATCGCGCCATGATCGATCTCGACGGCACGTCGACCAAGGGCCGGCTCGGCGCGAACGCGCTCCTCGGCGTGTCGATGGCGCTGGCGCGCGCCTCGGCGACGGCGGCCGGCGTCCCGCTCTACAAGCACATCGCGAGCCTGTACGGCGGCACGGCAATGTCACTGCCCGTGCCGATGATGAACATCCTCAACGGCGGCGCGCATGCGGACAGCAGCGTCGACTTCCAGGAATTCATGGTCATGCCGGTCGGCGCGACGACGTTCGCCGACGCGGTGCGCGCCGGCGCCGAGATCTTTCACACGCTGCGCGGCATCCTGAAGAAAAAGGGGCATAGCACGGGCGTCGGCGACGAGGGCGGCTTCGCGCCGAGCCTGTCGTCGAATCGCGAAGCGCTCGACGTGGTGCTCGAGGCGGTCACGCAGGCGGGATATCAGCCGGGCAAGAACGTCTACCTCGCGCTCGATGTCGCCGCCAGCGAACTGTGGAACGACGCCGGCAAGCACTACGAGTTCAAGAAGTCCAAGGAGAAGAACCGCAGCGCCGACGAGATGGTCGCGCTGTACGAGGAATGGGTGAAGCAGTATCCCATCATCTCGATCGAGGACGGCCTCGCCGAGGGCGACTGGGACGGCTGGAAGACGCTGACCAAGGCGCTCGGCGACAAGGTGCAGCTGGTCGGCGACGACGTCTTCGTCACCAACCCCGAGATTCTCGCGCGCGGCATCAAGGACGGTATCGCCAACGCGCTGCTCGTGAAGCTCAATCAGATCGGCACGGTCTCGGAAACCCTCGACGCCGTCGCCATGGCGCGCGATGCCGGGTACCGCAGCGTGATCTCGCACCGCTCCGGCGAAACCGAGGACACGACGATTGCCGATCTCGCTGTCGGCACCGCCGCGGGTCAGATCAAGACCGGCTCGGCGAGCCGCTCGGATCGCGTCGCGAAGTACAACCAGCTGCTGCGAATCGAAGAAGAGCTCGGCACCAGTGCGCGGTACGCCGGTCGGGCCGCGATCAAGCAACTCGCGTGAGCGCGATCAGACAGCCGCCCGTCGCCCTGATCGTCCTCGACGGCTGGGGCATCCGCGCCGAGCGCGCGAACAACGCCATCGCGATGGCGCGGACGCCCGTGTTCGACGAGTTGCTCGTGCGCTATCCGCACGCCCAGCTCATCGCCTCGGGCGAAGCCGTCGGCCTGCCGGCGGGCCAGATGGGCAACTCCGAGGTCGGCCACATGAACATGGGCGCCGGCCGCGTCGTCTACCAGGACCTCACGCGCATCGACAAGAGCATCCGCGACGGTGATTTTTTCGAGAACCCGGCGCTCGTCGCGGCGATGGATCGCGTCGCTGGCGGCAGCAATGCGCTCCACCTCATCGGCCTCGTGTCCGACGGCGGCGTGCACAGCCATCTGCGCCACCTGCTCGCCCTCGTCGAGATGGCCGGGCGGCGCAAGAGTCGGAAAGCTGTTCGTCCACGTCATCACCGACGGGCGCGACACCTCGCCGACCGGCGGCGTGCGCTACGTCGCCGAGCTCGAGGACGCGCTGAAGAAGGCCGGCGTCGGCCGGATCGCGACAGTCGTCGGGCGCTACTACGCGATGGATCGCGACAAGCGGTGGGAGCGGACCAAGCTCGCGTATGACGCGGTGATGAACGGCACGCCCGCCGGCACCGAACCGGTGCCGACCGCGACGTCGGCTGGCGCAGCCATCCAGGCCGCGTACGACTCTGGCGTCACCGACGAGTTCATCAAGCCGGTCGTCATCGTCGACGCCGACGGCACGCCGGTCGGTCCGATGCGCGACGGCGATTCGCTCATCGTTTTCAATTTCCGCGCCGATCGCGCGCGCCAGATCTCGCGCGCCGTCGTGCTCGGGGACGACCAGTTCGACGGCTTCGCGCGCCCCGCGCGCCCGAAGCTGCACGCGACGACGATGACGGTGTACGACCGGACGTTCGACTTCCCGGTCGTCTTCACGCCGCAGACCTTCAGCAACAACCTCGCGGACGTCCTCGCAGCGCACGGGCGCACCAACCTGCGGCTGGCCGAGACCGAGAAGTACGCGCACGTGACCTACTTCTTCAACTGCGGTCGCGAAGAACCGTACGAGGGCGAGGATCGCATCCTCGTTCCGTCACAGAAGGTCGCGACCTACGACCTGATGCCGCAAATGAGCGCGCCGGGGATCGCCGACAACCTCGTCGACGGATCTCGACGAGCGGCAAGCATCAAGTCGTGATCTGCAACTTCGCCAACGCCGACATGGTCGGCCACACCGGGAACGTCCCGGCGACGATTGCGGCCGTCGAAACGCTCGACGAGTGCCTCGGCCGCATCATGACCGCGATGCGGGCCGTCGGCGGCACTGCCATCGTCACCGCCGACCACGGCAACGCCGAACAGATGTGGGACGACGAGCTCAAGGCGCCGCACACGGCACACACGTCGAACCCGGTGCCGGTCCTGCTGTGCAGCGACGCCTACGTCGGCCGCCAGCTGAACGATGGCTGGCTGCGCGACGTGGCGCCGACGATCCTGGACCTGCTCGAGATCCAGCCGCGGCGGAAATGACAGGGAAGCCATCGCTTGCGTCGGAGTGAGCGAGCCAGAAGTTAGGCTCAGACCCAGACGCAAAAAAGGCCCGAGCGCAAGCGCTCGGGCCCTTCTAACTCCTAGCTTCTAGCTTCTAGCTCCTATTCGACTTCCTTCTCCTGCGTCTCGTCCGCGGCGATCCGCAGCGAGCGTAGGAAACGACGGTCGTTGGCGCTCATCTCGACGTTGCGCCGGTCGCCGCGGACAGCCTTTTGCGGCGCGCCGACCTTGGCGAGCGCGCCAGGCTGCGTGCGATTCACGAACCCAATTACTGCTTCAAGCGTAACGCGCATCTCGTAACCCGCGGCGCGTACCCGTTCGCGGCAGGCTTCCACCCGCGGATCTTCGGCTACGGCGGTTGCGATGGCGTCGGACAGCTCACGCGCCATCCGATTCATGACGTCATCCATTCTGGACCTCCTCACCGCCGCCGGTACTGGGAAGCCGGGGCGTCTCCCGATCCGTCGTTCGGCGCTGATGGGAAGGACCTGAGCCTCGCCAAGCGCCGAAACTGCCACCGGTGGGAGGCGGCAGGGATCGGCCGACAAATTTGTTCATAATGAAGGATTTGCAGCGGGGACCGCGATTTCATTGTAGACGCCACCCTAGCGGGTGTCAATGCCACAGGCCGCAACATCTTGTGGTTCTTACGTCCAAGTTACATGCCGCGTCGTTGGTAGAATGCTGACCGGCCGCCGCCGAGCCGACATAGTCCCAAGAGCCTCCGAGACTCTGCACTTTAGGTCGCATGACCATCCACGACGCCGACCCTGAAACGCTTGCCGGCTGGGATCCCGACACGGATCTCGGGTATCCGGGCGTGTTTCCGTACACGCGCGGCATCCAGCCGACGATGTACCGCGGGCGGCTGTGGACGATGCGGCAGTACGCCGGTTTCGGGACCGCAGCCGAGTCGAACGAGCGATATCGGTACCTGCTGGCCAGGGCGTCAGCGGGCTGAGCGTCGCCTTCGACCTGCCGACGCAGATGGGCTACGACTCCGATCACCCGCTGGCGGCCGGAGAAGTCGGCCGCGTCGGCGTCGCGATCGATTCGATCGAAGACATGGCCGAGCTCTTCGCCGGGATTCCGCTCGATCGCGTCTCGACGTCGATGACCATCAACTCGACGGCAATCATCCTGCTCGCGCTGTATGTCGCGGTCGCGAGACGGCAGGGCGTTCCGCTTGCGTCGCTCTCCGGCACGGTCCAGAACGACATCCTCAAGGAGTACGTCGCGCGCGGGACCTACATCTATCCGCCCCGCCACTCCCTCCGCATCGTCACGGACATCTTTGCCTTCTGCGATCGCGAGCTGCCGCAAGTGGAACACGATTTCCATCAGCGGGTATCACATCCGCGAGGCGGGCTCGACCGCGGTCGAAGAGGTCGCGTTCACCTTTGCCAATGCCATCGCCTACGTGCAGGCGGCGATCGACGCCGGGCTCGACGTCAACCGCTTCGGCCAGCGGCTCTCGTTTTTCTTCAACGCGCACAACGATTTTCTCGAGGAAATCGCCAAGTTTCGCGCCGCGCGCCGGCTGTGGGCGCGCATCATGCGCGAGCGTTTCGGAGCGACAAATCCCCGCGCCGAACAGCTCCGCTTTCACACCCAGACCGCGGGCAGCACGCTGACGGCGCAGCAACCGGACAACAACATCGTCCGCGTCGCAGTCCAGGCGCTGGCGGCGGTGCTCGGCGGCACGCAGTCGCTGCACTGCAACGGCCGCGACGAGGCGCTGGCGCTGCCAACGGAAGAGGCGGCTCGAATCGCGCTTACGAACGCAGCAGATCATCGCCGCGGAAAGCGGCGTCGCCAACACCGTGGATCCGCTCGCCGGTTCGTACGCCATCGAAGGGCTGACGAATCGAGATCGAAAGCGCCGCCCGCGCCTTGCTGGCGCGAATCGATGCCGCCGGCGGAACACTCGCCGCGATCGAGCAGGGATTGATACAACGCGCGATACAGGAATCCGCCTACCGCGCGCAGCAGGAGATCGATGCCCGGGAACGCGTCGTGGTGGGCGTCAACGCGTTCGCCACCGAAGGCGGCGGCACGATCGACGTCCTGCGCATAGACGCGGAGATCGAACGGCGCCAGGTGGCGCGCGTCGAGGCGGTGCGCGCATCGAGAGACGCGACGGCCTGGCGTGCGGCGATCGAGGCCGTCGCAGCCGCGGCCCGCGGCACCGACAATCTCGTGCCGCACATCATTCGCGCAGTCGAGGCGCAACGCCACCATCGGCGAGATCGCCGACGCCATGCGCGCAGTGTTCGGCGAGCACAAGGAAGCCGATGTCTAGCTCGGCTCGGGGCTCGGGGTTCGGGGCTCGGGACTCGGGGACGGGGCGCCGCCAACGTCGGGACAAGCACGGACCTCGAGCCCCGAGCCCCGAGCCCCGAACCCCGACTTCTTTCAGTAAACCACCTGACCACCGGCTTCGAGTTGGGCGGGCGGTTCGTGCCGGCGGTGATCGACGTCAGCTTCGGCGTGGCGGCCGGCGAAACGCTGTGCCTGGTGGGCGAATCGGGCAGCGGCAAATCGCTGACGGCGTTGTCGATCATGCGACTGGTTCAGAGCCCGGGCCGCATCGCGAGCGGCGACATCGAGTTCAACGGCACCAACCTGCTGACCTTATCCGAACGCGAGATGCAGGAGATTCGTGGCGCTCAGATTGGCCTCGTCTTCCAGGAACCGATGACGGCGCTCAACCCCGTCTACACGATCGGCAACCAGATCGAGGAGACGCTGCGGATCCACGGACGCGCGACACGCGCCAACGCGCGGCAGAAGGCGATCGAGCTGCTGACGAGCGTCAGCGTGCCCGAGCCCGAGCGCCGGGTCGGCGAGTATCCGCACCAGCTCTCAGGCGGCCTGCGTCAGCGCGCGCTGATCGCCCTCGCGCTCGCGTGCCAGCCGGCCCTTCTCATCGCCGATGAGCCGACAACGGCACTCGACGTGACCATCCAGGCGCAGATCCTCGACCTGCTGCGGGATCTGCAGAAGCGCCTCGGCCTCGCGCTCCTCCTCATCACCCACGACCTCGGCGTCGTCGCGGAGATGGCGGATCGGGTTGCCGTCATGTATGCCGGCCGTATCGTCGAAGAGGCGCCGGTCGAGTTGCTGTTCAGCGATCCGAAGCATCCCTACACCCGCGGACTGATGGCATCGATGCCGGGGGGAACACCCGGCGAACGCTTGAAGGCGATCCAGGGAACCGTGCCGCCGCTCGGCCAACTGCCGCCGGGCTGCGCGTTCGCGCCGCGCTGCCCCGAACGTTTCGAACCCTGCGCCGTAAAGCCGCCGGGGACGACGGCGCTGGGCAACGGACGAGCGGTGAAGTGTTACCTGCATGGCCCGGCGACCGAGGAGCAAAGCTGAATGCCACTCCTCGAAGTCCGCAACCTCGTGAAGGAGTTCGGCCGCAGTCGCGGGTTGTTTCGCAAAGGCGCCGTGGTGCGCGCGGTCAACGACGTGAGTTTTCACATCGATCAGGGCGAGACCTTCGGCCTGGTGGGTGAATCGGGAAGCGGCAAGACGACGACCGGGCGCTGCATCCTGCGCCTCATCGAACCGACATCAGGCGAGGTTCGGTTCAACGGCGAAGACGTGCTCGCGTTTTCACGCTCGCGCCTGCGCGCCGCCCGCCGCGACATGCAGATCGTGTTTCAGGATCCGTATTCGTCGCTCAATCCGCGCATGCGCGTCGGCACGATCGTGGAGGAACCGCTCATCATCCACGGCATCGGCTCGAAGGACGAGCGGCGGCGGCGCGTCGCCGAACTCTTCGATCTGGTGGGACTCGATGCGGCCCAGAGCACGCGGTATCCGCATCAATTCAGCGGCGGCCAGCGGCAGCGCATCGGGCTGGCGCGCGCGCTCGCGCTCAACCCGTCGCTCATCATCGCCGACGAACCGGTTTCGGCGCTGGATGTCTCGGTCCAGGCACAGGTGATCAACCTGCTGATGGATCTGCAGGATCGCCTGAAGCTTACCTATCTCTTCATCGCACACGACCTGCGGCTCGTGCGCCACATCTGCAGCCGTGTCGCCGTGATGTATCTGGGAAGAATCGTGGAGATGGGGCCGACCGAGCGCCTGTTTGCGTCGCCCGCGCATCCATATACGCGTGCGCTGCTGTCGGCTATTCCGATTCCGGATCCGAAGGCGGAACGTCAGCGAATCGTGCTCGACCCGGCGTCCTTCAAAGGGGATGCGGCGCTGCGCGAGGTGTCGCCCGGACACCTCGCCGCACTCTAGCTGGACGCGGCTAGTGCGCCGCGCCCGCAGTCTCCGCCGTGCGGCGAACGTCCTTCTCGACCTGGCCGTCACGGATGTGGATGGTGCGGTGGGCGAAGGCGGCGATATCGGGCTCGTGCGTGACGAGCACGATCGTATTGCCGCTGGCGTGAAGTCTCTCGAAGACGCCCATGATCTCGGTGCCGGTCTTCGAATCGAGGTTGCCGGTCGGCTCGTCGGCGAGCAGGATTGACGGGTTGTTGACGAGCGCGCGAGCGATGGCGACACGCTGACGCTGACCGCCTGACAATTCGTTCGGCCGATGCGACGCGCGTGAGGTCAGTTCGACCTTGGCCAACGCTTCCCTTGCGCGTTCCTGCCGCACCTTCCCGGTGACGCCGCCGTAGACGAGCGGCAACTCCACGTTGTGCAGCGCTGTCGCCCGCGGCAGCAGGTTGAACGTCTGGAAGACGAAGCCGATCTCCTCGTTCCTGATCCGCGCCAGCTCGTCGTCGTTCATCGACGCGACTTCCTTGTCGTTCAGCAGGTAACTGCCCTTGCTCGGCGTGTCGAGGCAGCCAATGAGGTTCATGAGCGTCGACTTGCCGGAGCCCGACGGCCCCATGATGGCGACGTACTCGCCACGGTGAATCTCAATCGAGACGCCCCGCAGCGCGTGGATCTCCTCCTCGCCCATGACGTAGGTCTTCCAGAGATCCCGCGTTTCAATCAGTCCTGCTGCCATTGTGATGCCGCTCTCAAGCTGAAATGCCGACGATGAGTGTGAGACTGCCGACTGCCGACTGCCGACTGTCAGATCTGACATATCTAAGACGGTTACGGTTGGCGGCCGGCCAAGGTTCCTTGGCGCAGCTTAGAGTTTCTCACGAACCGGCGGGCGGGAGTTTCGTGTCCTGATCGCCACGTAGGTCTCGCGGCCGGAAGGCTCGCGCAGGACGACCCCGTCGCGCTCGATGCGCGCCACGGCCCTGGCGCCAATCGCATCGCCTGGCGAAACGACAACGCCGCCGACGATAGCCAGACGCTGCGTGCCGGTGATGAGCACGCCGTCGACGGATGGGAGCGGTGTCGCAGGCTCCGGCGCGGCCCTCTGCGGCAATCGCATCGGCGAAGCGTCGTCGGCCGGACGCGCAGGGGTGCCGTTCTCGACCGTCGAACGCCCGGACGTCGCCTCTGCCCTGAGTTCCGGCAGCGGCGGAACCGCCACGACCAACTCTTCGACGGGGCCGTTCGTCTGGCCGTCCCGGAAGACGGCTACCGCCGGCGCCGTTCCGGTCATCTGTAGAACCGACCACGTGGCGCAAAGGACGAGCGCCGCAACAGCCGCAGCATGCTGCAGGCCGGTGACGATGCTGAGGCGCATCCACGAGGTGCGGTCGTCGCGCGTGCTGTTCTCTGATGCTGTTGCCGACTCGTGTAACACGGACACGTCGCTCGCCGGACGATGCCACTGCAGCAGCGAGTTGCAACGTTGCGGCAGACTCGCCAAACCTGGTCGACATGCCGGCATCGAGCAGATCGGCCGAGTCCAGCGTTTCGACTTCGAAGTCCATCTCCTGGATGAGGAGCATCGCCAGCGAGCGAAGTCCCGGCAGGTTCCCGCAGGCGACGATAGAGGTGACGGCGACGCCATAGACCGGCCGGACCAGGGCGATCGCGTGCTGCAACTGCGGCGCGAGCTGCGACACGAGCAGGTAGCGGTCGAGGAGCTCCGTACGCGCGCCGGTAAACGGTGCGCCCAGCGGCCACTCGAACGATCGTGAGTGAATGACCTCGGTACCGGCAACGATGACAATCGCGGCGCCATGCGTGTTCAGCGAGACCGCAGCGATAGCGGTGCCTGCGGGGGCGCTCGCCTGCCGCGCCCGCACGACACGCGTCAGCGCCTGCGCCGGGGACAACACCGAGACGACTTCGAACCCGGCCGCGACGAGCGGCTCGATGCTCGATTCTTCGCCCCACGCAACGACGCGTGCGCGGCTCGGCATCTCGTGGCGCTCACGCGCTTCGCGCAGACGATCCGTCAGCACGCCCCGGTCCTCCGGCCACGCGCCGGGCAGGATGGTCTCTGCCGCGGACACCGTCCGCCGCGAGCCGGCGCGTCCGCCGCGGACCAGCACGCTGAAGTTCGGACCGAGCTCGATTCCGGTGATCCCGCTCGTAGCTAGCCTTCCTTCTCTTCGTATTCGTTCTTCAACCGCGAAACCACGGTCGGATCCGCAAGCGTCGTCGTATCGCCCAGCGCCTTGCCTTCGGCGATGTCGCGCAGCAGGCGGCGCATGATTTTTCCCGAGCGCGTCTTTGGAAGATCGGCGGCAAAGAGAATCTGATCGGGCCTGGCGATGGCGCCAATCTTCTTGACCACGTGCTCTTTGAGCTCGTCGGCGAGCGCCGGGTTCGCCTGAATGCCTTCCTTGACGGTGACGAACGCCGCCACCGCCTGGCCCTTGATTTCATGCGGCTTTCCGACGACCGCCGCTTCGGCGACCTTCGGATGATCGACGAGGGCGCTCTCGACTTCCATCGTGCCGAGCCGGTGGCCTGCGACGTTCAGGACATCGTCGACCCGTCCGAGCAGCCAGTAGAAGCCGTCGTCGTCGCGCCTCGCGCCGTCGCCGGTAAAGTAGGTGCCGTCGGCCCACCGGCTCCAGTACTGCTGGACGAAGCGATCGGGATCGCCGTAAATGCCGCGCAGCATGGCCGGCCAGGGCTTGGTCAGCGTCAACAGGCCGCCGCCGGTCTCGACGCGCTTGCCCTTTGCGTCGCGTATCTCTGCCGAGATGCCCGGGAATGGCTTCGTTGCCGATCCTGGCTTGGTGGCAGTGAGTCCGGGCAGCGGCGAGATCATGATCATGCCGGTCTCGGTCTGCCACCACGTATCCACGATCGGACAGCGGTCGCGACCGATGTTCTTCTGATACCAGATCCACGCCTCGGGGTTGATCGGCTCGCCGACGGAGCCGAGGAGCCGCAGCGTGCTCATCTCGTGTTTACCCGGCCAATCGGTTCCCCAGCGCATGAAGGCGCGGATGGCCGTGGGGGCCGTGTAGAAGATGGTGACGCCGTGGCGGTCGATGAGCTCCCAGAATCGATCCTTCTGCGGCCAGTCAGGTGCGCCTTCGTACATCACGACCGTTGCGCCATTCGCGAGCGGGCCATAGACAACGTAGCTGTGTCCCGTCACCCAACCGATGTCGGCTGTGCACCAGTAGACGTCGTCTTCCTTGAGATCGAACACCCACTTCGTCGTCGCATAGGTGCCGACGAGATAGCCGGCGGTCGTGTGCACGATGCCCTTGGGCTTCCCCGTCGTGCCAGACGTGTAGAGGATGTAGAGCATGTCCTCCGCGTCCATGGCTTCCGGTTCGCACGACGTCGAGGCGCCGCGCATCAGATCGTGGTACCACTGATCGCGGCCTGCCTGCATCTCGACGGCAATCGGAGCGCTCGCCTGCCGCTGCACGACGACCACGTTACGGATGGACGGCGTGCCGCGCAGGGCCTCGTCGGCCATTTGCTTCAGCGGCACGATGTTGCCGCGGCGATAGCCGCCGTCGGCGGTCACGAGCAGCACGCACTCCGAATCGTTGATACGGTCGCGCAGCGATTCGGAGCTGAAGCCGCCAAAGACGACGCTGTGAATGGCGCCGATGCGCGCGCAGGCGAGCATCGCGATTGCGAGCTCCGGAACGAGCGGCAGATAGAGCGCGACGCGATCGCCGCGCTTCACGCCGAGTGACTTGAGGACGTTGGCAAACGCGCAGACCTCGCGATAGAGATCCCAGTAGGTCAGCGTCCGGCGATCGCCAGGCTCGCCCTCCCAGACAAAGGCCGCCTTGTTGCGCCGGTTGCTGCGCACATGCCGATCGAGGCAGTTGACGCTGACATTGAGCTTGCCGCCGTTGAACCATTTGGCGTTCGGCGAATGCCATTCGAGAACTGTGTCCCACGGCCGCATCCACTCGAGTTCGCCGGCAAAGTCGGCCCAGAACGCTTCGGGATCGGCGGCAGCGCGATCGTAAATTGCCGGGTCGGTGATGTTGGCGGAGCGACGCCACTCGGGAGAGGGGACGAAGCTGCGTTCTTCGTTCAGGAGCGCGTCGATCTCAGACATAGGTACAGATCTATCACCGCGACGGCTCCCCGACAAAGGTAGCTGGCGCCTCCGGGGCGTCAGAGCGCGGCGACGCGACGGCGCATCCAGCCGAGGACGGTCCCGGTCATGCCTCCTGACGAGTCGAGTCCCAGCCCGGCGGCCGCCCGATCGA
Organism: uncultured Acidobacteriota bacterium; assembly: GCA_963830815.1. GTDB lineage: Bacteria > Acidobacteriota > Vicinamibacteria > Vicinamibacterales > 2-12-FULL-66-21 > DATBJJ01. The sequence goes on from CAWHNN010000010.1 coordinate 12,876, forward strand.
CGACGTCCGCATCGATGGTCGTTTCGTGCGCCGAAAACGACGTCACGAGGGCGCGGTCACAGACGAGATTGATCAGCCGAGGATTGCCGCCAGCCGCGCGGTGCACACGATGCAGCGCCCGTGGCGCAAACGTAACGGTCGCCTCGTCAGCGGCAACACTCAACCTGTGCCGGATGTACTCGGTCGTTTCGCCGAGCGTCAGCGGACGCAGGCGGTAACGGATGGTTACGCGCTCGTCGAGTGAGCGCAGGTCCGGCGTTCGCAGGCTGTCGGTCAGGCCGAGTTGCCCCACGAGGACAACGTGCAGCGGCGTTTCGTCCGCAATTCTCGTCAGCTGCTTGACCTGTTCGAGCACCGCGATCGGAAGCTTCTGCGCCTCGTCGACGATGAGGAGCGCCTGAGCGCCGAGAGCGTTGAGCGAGCCGAGGAAGTCTTCGAGCGTTCGCAGCAGGTCGATCGTGCGGACGCCATCCAGCAGGCCGCGCCGGATTTCCTCGCGAGAGATCACGCCGAAATCCTGCAGGATGAGCCGCAGCAGATCTTCGCCCGAGACATACGGGTTCAAGACGAGCGAGGTGAAGGTCTTGCGATCGGCGGCGTCGAGAATCTTGCGGCAGGTCGTCGTCTTACCGGTGCCGCTCGTCCCGGTGATGACGGTCAGGCCGCTGGGCTTCCGGCAGCCGTGCTGCACCAGCTCGAGCGCGTTGGCGTGGCACTGGCTGCCATAGAAGAAACGCGGATCGGGCGTCAGGCTGAATGGCTTTTCGCGGAAGCCGTAAAAGGTTTCGTACATGGCTGCTCTGATCAACGGCAGGTTCAGCCCTGCCGAACAAGCCAGGTCCTGCTCGGCCGCCGCACCCCTGGAGACGGGTCGACCGATCGCACGCCTGCTACGGATGAAATTTCGGGTCGGAGTGAGAAAACCTGTAGGCCCGGACCTACACCTCCACCGGCGGCGGCGGGGGCGGCTGCGGTGCAGCTGGCGGCGGCGGAACCATGGGCGGCGACGGCGGAATGTCGAACGTCCCGGGAGGTGGCGGCGGCGGCGAATTCTTCTTGAAGACGGCCGCGCCGATGAGGCCGCCAAGGAGCCCGAAGAGCGAGTAGACGACCACCGAGATGATCATGCTCACGACGCGGACGCCCGAGTTGAGCATCATGCGCTCGACCATGTCGCGAACTTCCGGCGTCATCTCCGGATTCTGCGACATCGCCCGCTCCACCCATTGCTGCTGGATGGGGCCCATGACCATCTGAACCGGGATTGAGAGGATCGCAGAGATGACGCCGCCGATGGCACCGGCCATCAGGCCGACAATCGCGCCCTCGGCGGCATCAATCTGGTAGGGATTGCCCTGCTGACGGAGGTAGGCGGCAATCGCCCCTCCGGCCAGCACCCACAGGCAGCAGCAGCAGTTTCCGTATTGAATCAACGGAAGCGCGGAGAGCACTCCGATGAAGAGTCCTCCCCAGAACGCCGGCTGCAGCCTGTCGGACATCAGTCGTAGTCCTCCCGCCCGAGGTGCGTGATGAGGTCTTCACCGCGCATGTAGCGCAAGGTGTTCTTCAGCTTCATGAGCTGGATGAACAGGTCGTGCTCGGGGTACAAGCCGGGCGCGGCCATCGGGCTCTTGAAGTAGAAGGACAGCCACTCCTGGATGCCGCTCATCCCCGTGCGCTTGGCCAGATCGAGAAACAGGGCCACGTCGAGAACGATGGGCGCGGCGAGGATGCTGTCCCGGCAGAGGAAGTTGATCTTCAGCTGCATCGGATAGCCGAGCCATCCGAAGATGTCGATGTTGTCCCAGCCCTCTTTGTTGTCGCCGCGCGGGGGATAGTAATTGATCCGCACGACGTGACAAAGCTTCTCGTAGAGGTCGGGGTAGAGATTGGGCTGCAGGATGTAGTCGAGGACCGACTTCTTGCTCTCTTCCTTCGTCTTGAACGACTCGGGATCGTCGAGCACTTCGCCATCGCGGTTGCCGAGGATGTTGGTCGAATACCAGCCCTCGACGCCGAGAAGCCGGGCCTTCAGGCCGGGCGCGACGACGGTCTTGATCCAGGTCTGACCGGTCTTCAGATCCTTGCCCGCGAGGGGCGAACCGGTTTGCGCAGCCAGCTCGAGCAATGCGGGAACGTCGGCACTCAGATTCGGCGCGGCGTTCGCGTAGGGGATACCTTCCTTGATCGCCGCATACGCGTAAATCATGCTCGAGGGGATCGCGTCGTCGCTCGCTTCGAGGCCCTTTTCGAAGGCAGCGACGCTCGCGTGGACGGGGCTTTCCGTCAGGTAGACCTCGGTGCTGCCGCACCAGACCATCACGAGACGGTCGAGCCCGTTGTCCTTCTTGAAGCGGCGCATGTCCTCGCGCAACGCTTCAGCCATCTCCAGCTTGTTCTTGCCCTTCTTGACGTTCGGTCCGTCGAGCCGCTTGACGTAGCGGCGGTCGAAGACGGCCGACATCGGGCGAATCTGCTCGAGCTCGGGCTTGATCTGGTCGAGGAGCGGCGCCTCGAGCACGCCTGCGGTCTTGGCCGCCTCGTAGGCGTTGTCCTCGAAGATGTCCCAGCCACCGAAGACCACCTCGTCCAGCGAGGCAAGCGGCACGAAATCCTTGATGAGCGGCGACCGGCCGTCGGTGCGTTTTCCGAGGCGGACGGTGCCCATCTGGGTCAGCGATCCGATGGGCTTGGCGAGGCCGCGGCGAATGGCGAGGACACCGGCAATCGTCGTCGTGCTGACGGCTCCCATCCCGACCAGGAGAATACCGAGTTTCCCTGCAGGTTCTGCGATTTTTGGCGAATTTTTCACGATCTGGAACTATATCATCAAGTTCTCAGCGGCTTATTCGGCACCGATTCTGACGTCGGCGGGGGAGGCACCGATGTTCAAGTGGTTCAGGCCGGCGGCACTCGATCCGCTCAGCGTCAGCATGGCCGGGGCGAAGCTCGGCGATCGCGTGCTGGTGGTCGGCTGCGGCGATCCTGTACCTCGTCGCCGGGCTGGCGGCCAAAGCCGGCCTCACCGGACGCGCTGTGCGCCGTCGACGCCTCCGCGCAGCGCGCGACTGAGGCGGGGCGCGTGGCACTGAAGGAGGGGGCTCTCGCCGAAACGTCGACCGCGGATCCCTCGGCGCTGCCCTTCGATGCGGAGTCCTTCGATCTCGTTGTGATGAGGGATGTTGCCGGATCGGATGACGCCGCGCGCGCAGCCGCGGTCAAGGAAGCCTGGCGCGTCCTGCGGCCCGGCGGCCGATGCATGGTCGTCGACACTGTCGCGCGTAGCGGGATGTCGGCCATTTTCAGCGGTGGGCAGCCGCCACGCCGTCAGCGGCTCCGAGAGCGTCATCGCTACGCTTTCTGCCCAGGGCTTTGTCGCCGTGCGCCTCCTCGCCGAGCGCGAGGGCCTGCGCTTCGTAGAAGCCGTCAAGCGCAATAGCTGAGATCGGGGACACTCAAGCGGGACACTCAAGATTGAGTGTCCCGCTTGAGTGTCCCCGCCTACCGGGCGCAGGTCAGGTGACGGCCGCCGTCGATCGAGATCGTTTCACCCGTAATCCAGCCAGCGGCATCTGACGCCAGGAAAAAGATGAGGTCGGCGATCTCTACCGGCTCACCGGGCCGGCCCAGAGGGATGTGTTTCCCGCGATCGCGTCAGGAATTTACCGTAGCTGTCCTCGTCCATCCCGCCGCGGCGGTGAAGATTCGACACGACCACCCCCGGATTGACGGCGTTCACCCGGACGCCCTTTGGCGCCAGCTCGAGCGCCGCGCAGCGCGTCAACTGATCGATTGCTGATTTGCTGACGCAGTATGCGAGCACGCCGGGGAACGACCGCAGTCCTGTGACGCTCGACACGTTCACTATCGAGCCGCGTGACTGCGTTAGTGCGGCGACGGACGCCCGCATCAACCGGAACGGGGCGCGCGAGTTGATGTCCATCATTGTGTCCCACGCCTCATCCGTTGTCGATTCCACGGTGCCGGAGCCAATGATGCCGGCGGCATTGACGACAGTCGTGATGCCGCCAAAGTGCTGCAGGGCTTCACCGACGATGCGGTCGGGCGCGGAGGACTCGGTGACATCGGCCAGACACGCGGCGCCTTTGCCGCCTTCCTGCTGAATCGCTGTCACGACCTCGGCGAGCGCGCCTTCATTCCTCCCGACGGCGAGAACCGATGCGCCTTCTCGCGCGAATCGCAGCGCCGTCGCCCGGCCGATTCCGCTCGTTGCTCCTGTGACGATCACCTGCTGAGTCATATGGGCTACTAGCATAGCGTTGCCTGCTCCTCAGAGGGACTGGGCGGTCGAGCCCAGCAGCAGGATGTCCTCAAACGTTGTCCCAGAACGAGAACACGGCCGTGGGCAAGGCAACAGCTCGTCTCGCGAATGGCCGAAAAACCTAAGAGTACCGATATCTCTCGCGCAGGTGGGGACGGCAAGTCTTTTGCCCCGTGTTTGCGGGTACTTCTATGATCAGACCGCCTGAGTGCCGCGCCGGACCTCTTCTCGCCGCGTGAAATCGCGCTCGCGGCAGGGGTCTCTTTCGCCGACGCGGATGCGCTGCTGGCATCAGGGACGATCGCGTCGCGCGAGTACGGGCTGACATCGACCGACGAGGCCCTGCGCGCCGTGCTGCTGTTGCGCGGGCTGGACTCGGGACGAGCTGTCGGCCATCAGCTCTTCGAACCGCTGCGGCACTCGAGCCGCAAACGCGGCATGCCTCTGACAGCATCGGGGCTTCTGCACCTGGCGTTTGGCGCGGCGATCCTCACGGCAATCGCGGCTACGACTCACAAGCCTGTCGAGTCGCCGCCGAGCAACTCCCGTTCGACTCGTGTTTCTCGTCAAGCCAGGGCCTGGCGGCGGAGGGGGAGGTGGCGGACTGCGTCAGCCGGATCCGCCACGGCCGGCGATGCTCAAGGGCACGAGTGCGCTCAAGAGCCCGGTGCCTGTGGAACGCGCCGTCCGGCGGCCGATCCCCGATCCGCCGCGGCCACCGCGGCCAGCTCCTGAGGTGCGCCCTGTTGAGCGGCCAGTCGAGGCGCCGCCGCCGATCGCGAAGCCCGATCCGATCCCGCCGGTCGTGGCACCGGTCGTAAGCGCCTCGTCGGATCAGAAGGAGCTACCGGGAACGCTGACGGCGAAGCCGCAGGTATCGGTCAGTCAGGGCTCGGGGAATGGCGGGGGCGCCGGGACGGGCGGAGGAACAGGCATCGGCGAAGGCACGGGGCCGGGCATTGGCGCCGGCAGCGGCGGCGGAACTGGCGGCGGTCCGTACCGGCCCGGCAGCGGCATCACTGCCCCGTCCATCCTGCAGGAGGTCAGGCCCGATTACACCGAGGAAGCGCGGCGGCGCAGCCTCGCCGGTGACGTCGTTCTCGAGATCGTGGTCAAGAGCGACGGTCGTGTCGGGGCGATCCGCGTCGTGCAGGGCCTGGGCGGCGGGCTGGACCAGCGCGCAATCGACGCCGTGCGTCAGTGGCGCTTCGCGCCGGCGCGGCGGCTCGGTACACCTGTCGACGTGTTGGTCGAAGTCGCGGTCGAGTTCAGGTTGCGGTAGCGCCTGCGCGCGGCGCGTAGCCGCCGCGCGACCCTTCGACCATGAGCATGAGAGATGCTCGAAGGAAGGCATATAACCATGGAATCGGTACTCATCGTGATCACGCTCGGCTCGCTGGCGATGACGATCGCGCTCGCGCTCCTGCTTGCCAGGCTGGTGCGGGCGGAACGCCGCCGCTCGGACGCGCGTGTCGCCATGCTGCGCGACCTTGCCGACGATACGGCCCGGCAACAAGCGGAGCGCATGAATCCGGCGGTGGACTGGGATCGCGGGCAGCTCGTGACGGATGACATAGACGACTTCGATCCCGTCGACAGCATCGGCTCCAGGCCATCCGCGGATCTCTTCGTTCGTCCGCAGGCACGGTCCGCGTGGCCGAGGCGTATTCTCGTGGCGGCGACGATTGCGCTCGTCGCGGGCCTCGGTGCGTTCACGCTGCGGACGACATCGAGCAGCGGGGTGCCAGGCTTTGTCGCACGGAGCACGCAGCAGACGGCGGCGACGCAGACGCCCGGACTTCTCGAGCTCGTCTCGCTCAAGCAGACGCAGGACGCAGGAGCGTTGACGATCACGGGGCTCGTCCAGAATCCGCGCGATGGCGCGGTCCTCTCCAAGGTCAGGGCAACGGCGCTGGCCTTTGGCGCAGACGGTTCATTTCTCGCCAGCGGTGGCGCGCCGCTCGACTTCACGGTGCTGCGCCCGGGAGACGAATCGGGATTCGTCATCAGCGTGCCGGTGACGTCTCCCGTTGCCAGGTACCGCGTCGGCTTTCGCAGCGAAGACGGTCACGTCATCGGGCATGTCGATCGCCGCACGGCAGCAACCATGGCGAAGTCGACGGACACGTTCGCACGTAGGCTGCGAGGTGCGTCATGACATTGCGGGACATGAAACTCACGGCGACTTGTATCGCGCTCTGCGCCGGACTGGCCGTCACGCTGACGGGGCAGGAAAAGCAGGACGTTTTCCGGTTCAAGACCGGCGTCGAGCTGATCAATGTCACCGCAACGGTGACTGATTCGAACGGACGTTTTGTCTCCGGCCTGCGCAAGGAGGACTTCCGGCTGTTCGAGGACGGCCAGGAGCAGCCGATCACGCACTTCAACAGCGAACGCGTTCCCGTCAGCCTGGGCCTCGTTGTCGATACGAGCGGCAGCATGGAGGGAGAACGCTGGTCGTCGGCGCGGCAGGCCCTCAACAGATTTCTCTTCCAGCTGCTCGGCCCCGAAGACGAAGTCTTTCTCTACCGGTTCGACAATCAGCCGGAGCTCGTCGAGGGATGGACGACCGATCGCGAGCGGATCGCGACCGGTCTCGCACGTATCCGGCCGCGCGGTGCGACGTCGCTCTTCGATGCCGTCGCGGAGGCGTTGCCGCTCGCGCAGTCCGGGCGCCATCGCAAGAAGGCGATCGTCGTGCTGTCCGATGGCAACGACACGAACAGCCGGACGACCGTGCGAGAGATCAAGCCGATGATCCGATCGACGGAAGTGATGGCGTACGCCATCGGCATCGACAACTCTGACGCGGGCTCCTGGGGTGGTCAACCGTCGCAGCCGAACTATCCGCCGCCGCCGCGCTCACCGATTCCGCTGCCATTTCCGATGCCTGGACGGACGCGGCCGTCCCCGCCACCGCCGCAAAGTTATCCGCCGCCCTCGTCGCCAGGCCGCAACACGTCGCGCGGCCGGCTCGACGATCGCCTGAACGTCACCGCGTTGCGCGACATCACGGATGAAAGTGGTGGCCGCACCGAGATCGTTCGCTTCGCCCGCGATGTCGAACCCGCGACGACGAGCGTCGCCGACGAGTTGAGCCGGCAGTACTACCTGGGATACGCGTCGCTCGGTCGGAAAGACGGCCAGTGGCACACGATTCGAGTCGAGCTGCGCGACAACCGCTATCTCGTGCGTGCGCGGAAGGGATATGTGGCGGTGCAGTAGAACAGTCGTCAGTCTTCAGTCGGCAGTCGTCAGTCAGCAGTCTCAGTCACAGTCGTCGAGTCTCAGTCTTCAGTCGGAGCTCAGTACAGCGGTCTGTCGACTGCGGACTGCCGACTGACGACGACTGCACGACTGACAGACTGACGCGACTGACGACTGCGGACTGCCGAGCTGACTAGACTGACGACTGAAGTATCATCGCCCCGTGCACATCTATGCGACCGCGGTGGGGCTGAGCGTGCTCGGCAGCCTCGGCGGCCTGCTGACGGCGTCGACCTTTCTTCTGCTCGGCGATCATATTCGGGTCAAGCTCATTCCCTGGCTCATTAGCTACGCCGTCGGCACGTTGCTCGGCGTGGCGCTCCTTGCGCTCCTGCCGCAAGCGCTCGAGCAGATCCCCGCGCCGCATGCGCTCGGGACGCTGCTCGTCGGGGTGCTCGCCTTCTTCCTTCTCGAGAAGCTCGTGCTGTGGCGGCACTGTCACGACACGCACGAGTGTGAGGTCCACACGAGCAGCGCCGCGTCGCTCGTCATCATCGGGGACGCGTTCCACACGTTCGTCGACGGCGCGGTGATCGCGGCAGCGGTCGTTACGTCGGTCCCGCTGGGTATCACGACAGCGCTCGCCGTCGCCGCGCACGAGATTCCGCAGGAAGTCGGCGACGTCGCGATCCTGCTGCGCGCCGGCTTCTCGAAGCTGCGCGCGTTCACGCTCAACCTGCTGTCGGGCATCGGCGGCATCCTCGGCGCCATCGCCATGCTGATGGCGTCGCAGGCCATTCCGAATCTGCTGCCCTACGTCCTGTCGTTTGCTGCCGGCAACTTTCTCTACGTCGCGATGGCCGACCTCATTCCCGACCTGCACCGCGGCGGCATCGGCGGCGGCCCCTTCCGCCAGCTTCTCCTCATCGTCGCCGGCGTAGCAACGATTTCGCTGCTCTGAGAGCATTCAGCATTACTTCCGCCATTCAACATTCGAAATTCACTTCAGCATTCAGCATTCAGAATTCAGCATTGCAACTGTCCCCCGCCGCTGTCCCCTTCGAGCGTCCCTGAGTCGCCTGTCCGCACGCTATTTGGCGGATTTTCTAACGATCCCGCTGGCACCAGCTTTGCCTCGAACTACGGCAGAGCGCCTAGGGTAAGACGGGAGGTCTGATTCCCATGCGGACGAAGTTGATCGGGTGGACGTTGGGTGCAGTGCTGATGGTTCTGGCAACCTCAGCCGCTGCCGCCACCCAGGAACGGTCGGACACACAAGTTGCCAACGACATCTCGCGCCAGATCAATCGCTACGCCCAGTTCACGATCTTCGACTACGTGACCGGATCCGTGGATAACGGCGTGGTGACGCTGACGGGCAAGGTGACGATGCCGTTCAAGAAGGACGACATCGGGCGGAAGGCCGGCGAGGTTGCTGGCGTGCGTGAGGTGCAGAACCTCATCGACGTCCTGCCGGTGTCGCAGTACGACGAAAGCCTCCGCGTTCGAATCGCGCGCGCGATCTACGGCAACTCGGCGTTCTGGCAGTACGGCGCCATGGCCAACCCGCCGATCCACATCATCGTCGACCGCGGGCACGTAACGCTCACCGGCGTCGTGAACAGCAACGTCGATCGGATGCTGGCGCGATCGCTGGCCGTGGGCTTTGGCGAGCTGTCGGTCACCAACGAGCTGCGGACCGACGCGGGAGATGCGCAGCCACTGACGTCCTACAGCGGCTTCGCCTTCTTTCGGCGCCTTGCTCATCGTCCACCAGATGAGGATGCCGATGAGGAGCAGCGCGGCAGTGAAAGCGCCGAAGAAGAGCCACAGCGTGTGATGAAGAATCGACTGGCGGTCCATCCGCACTTCGATGTTGATGGGCCGCCCGTCGAGTCGCTCGGTCAGGAGCTGCTCCCACGACAGGATGTTTCCTCGCCCGATGTCGCTCGGCTCGTTCGTCTCGAGATCCCGAGCATTGTGATACTCGATCTTGCTGGGCAGGTGCAGGCGGAAGGCGACGCGCTCGCCGCCGCTCCAGCCGAAGTTCTGCAGCGTTCCCGGCCGCAGCGCCGCAGCGCCGATGGTCTCCTTGTAGACAACGAGTCCATCCTTCTCGCCGAGCTCGTAGGTTCCCCACGAGAACGGCGCAACGGTCGTAGCTTCCTCATGTCGGCGACGCGAACGCGCACCTGCACGTAACGGCGGCCGTGACGACGCCACGGCCGGCTGACGCGCATCACTGTGCTCTGCGGTGAGGTGTATGCGGCGCGCAGGAGATCGAGATCGAGCCGCGCCGCGGGATCGATCGGCAGGTCCATTCCGCGCAGTGACACCAGCGCGGGAACCGATGCGTTGATCGTGACCTCCGCCGAGCCGTCGAGCGACAGGTAGATGTCTTCTTCGTATTCGTAGACCGGGCCGAACAGGCGGCCGCCACATGCCGCGCGGCAATCGCCACCATAGCCAGCAGGGCGAGTGCCACGCGCGCCGCCGCATCACGGGCCCCCACGATCGAGACGAAACCACCGACATTCTTCGAATGATATACTCGTTCTTCTCGCGGCTTTTCCCGCCCATCTCCGATCGATGTCCACGCCCTCGCGCGTTTTTCTGATCGACGGCAGCTCGCAGATGTATCGCGCCTATCACGCGATGCGCGGCGGCGGCCTGACAGGTCCGGCGGGCAAGTCCACCCACGCCGTCTACATCTTCGTGACGATGCTGCGAAAGCTCATGACCGATCATGCGCCGCAGTACATCGCCGCATCCTTCGACCTGCCGGGACGGACGTTCCGCTCGGACCTGGCCACCGATTACAAGGCAAATCGCTCGCCGATGCCGCCGGATCTCGCCGAGCAGATTCCGTGGGTGCACGAGGCGTGCGAAGCGCTCGGCGTCCCGATTCTCACTTCCGAGCGCTACGAGGCCGACGACGTCATCGGGACGCTGGCAGTGAAGGCCGTCGACGCCGGGTTCGAAGTCGCCATCGTCACCGGCGACAAGGATTTCTTTCAACTCGTCCACGAGGGGATTACCGTCTACAACCCCAAAGAAGATGGCACGTGGTTCGACGCTGCGGGGGTGAAGGAAAAGTTCGGCGTCACGCCCGAGCAGGTCGTCGATGTCCTGGCGCTGATGGGCGACTCGATTGACAACATCAAGGGCGTCCCGGGCATCGGCGAGAAGGGCGCACGCGATCTGATCGCGACTTACGGCACCCTCGAGGAGCTCCTCGCGCATGCCGGAGAGGTCAGCAACAAACGCTATCGAGAGGGCCTGCAGAATTTTGCGGACGACGCGCGGCAGAGCCGCGAGCTCGCGCGCATACGCACAGATGTGCCGGTGCCGTTCGATCCCGCCGCCGTGCGGTATCGCGGCGCCTCCAGGGAACGGTGCTTCGAGCTTTTTACCAAGCTTGGCTTCCGCTCGCTGGTCCTCGAGTTTGCGCCAACCGCGGAGACGGTTGGCAATCGCTACTCGACGATCACCTCGCTCGACGAGTTGCACGCGCTCGCCGACGACTTGAAGCGCGCCGGCCGATTCGGCCTGCGCGTCCTGCCTGACGCCCCGGCAGCGATGCGGGCCGGCATCGTCGGGATGTCGTTCTCGACCGGGTCTCGCGAGGCGCGTTACGTGCCAATGGCGCGAGGCCGCGCCGGACGAAGGCCTGTTTTCGGCGCTTACAGATGGCGGCGACAGCGGGCGACCGGGCATCGAGCAAGACACGGCGCTGACGATTCTCAAGCCGATCCTCGAAGACGAGTCCATCCTCAAGATCGGTCACGACCTCAAGTTCGACGCCATCGTCCTGGCGCAGCATGGCGTGACGCTGCGCGGATTTGGCACCGATGTGATGCTGGCCAGCTACCTGCTCGATGCGAACCGCTCGTCGCATCCGCTGGAGGATCTGGCCATCGAGCACAGCGGGTACAAGGCGCTCAGCGAGGAAGACATCTGCGGCCGCGGCGCCAAGGCGGTGTCGTTTGGGGAGATTCCCGTCGAGCGCGCCGTCGCCTACGCGGGTGAACGGTCGGACCTCGCGCTGCAACTGTCGTCGACACTCGAAGGCCTGCTGAAGAAGGATGACCTGCAGGGAGTGTACGACGAGCTCGAGCAGCCCCTCATCCCGGTCCTCGTAGCGATCGAGCGTGCCGGTGTACGCGTCGACACGGCGACGCTGGCGTCGCAATCGGACCGCGTCGAGCAGGAGCTGTCGCGTCTGGCGTCGCGGATCTACGAGCTTTCCGGCGAGGAGTTCAACATCAACTCGCCGAAGAAGCTGTCAGAGATTCTCTTCGACCGCCTCGGCATGCGGACAGAAACGATCCGCCGGACGACGAAGACAAAGGCGCAATCGACGGCGTTCGAGGTCCTGGAGGAGCTGGCGCTGACGCACGAGCTTCCGAAGCTGATTCTCGAATGGCGGGGATTGCAGAAGCTCAAAGGGTACGTATATCGACGCGCTGCCAGCGCTGGTGCACCCGGCGACCGGGCGCGTGCATACGTGCTTCAACCAGGCGGTCGCGGCCACCGGGCGGCTGAGCAGCAGCGATCCGAACCTGCAGAACATTCCGATCCGCACCGACATCGGCCGCGAGATCCGCCGCGCGTTCGTCGCCGAGCGCGGCAGCGTGCTCATCTCAGCCGACTACTCGCAAATCGAGCTGCGCGTGATGGCGCACCTCGCCAGGGAGCAGACACTCCTCGACGCGTTCCGCGAAGGCGAGGACATCCACGACCGCACGGCGCTCAAGATTTTTGGCACGACGAGCGGTCTCGGCGCTCACGAATTGCGGCGGCGCGCCAAGATCGTGAACTACGCCCTGCTCTACGGCAAGCAGGCGTTCACGCTGGCGAAGGACATCGGCGTCACGCGGCCGGAGGCGCAGGCCTTCATCGATGCCTACTTCGCCGGCTTCCCGGCAGTCCGCGCCTTCATCGACAATCTGCTCGTCGAAGCGCGCGAGACGGGAGTGGTCAAGACGATGTTCGGCCGCCGGCGGCTCGTGCCCGACGTCAACACGCGCAACTTCCAGATGCGCGGCGAGGCCGAGCGCAAGGCGGTGAACTTCCCGATTCAGGGAACCGCCGCCGACATCCTCAAGCGCGCGATGATCGACGTCCACAAGGCGCTGCCCACCATCGCCGGAGGCCGCGCGCGCATGATCCTCACCGTGCACGATGAATTGCTGTTCGAAACGCCGAAGGAAGCGGCGGAGGAAACAGCTGCAGCGGTGCGCGAGCTGATGGAGAAAGCGGTCACGCTGGACGTGCCGCTCGAGGTGGATGTGGGGATCGGCGAAAACTGGAAAGAAGCGAAATAGGAAGCGAAATAAGAAGCGGCGAAGCGGCTACTTCGCCCACTTCTTCTTGAAGCCGTTCCACTCGTTGAGCATGGCGGCCGCAGCTTCCTTGGCGTCGCCCTTGGCCGTCTGCTTCGACGCCCGCTCCGGAATGATCGCCTGGGTTACGAGGCGATCGAGGTCGGCACGCAATCCCGTCCCGCGGTCCTCGTTGAGCGACGCGCGCAGCCAGCCGGCCATCGCAGCGTTCCAGGCGCGTTCGATGTCGCCGCTCGCGCGCGCTGCGGCAGCGAGCCAGTAACCTGCGGCCGTAGACCCCGGGTACTCGGCGATCTCGTCGTTCATCCGCTCGAGGACACGCGCGTAGATCGCCGGGCGTTCCTCAGCCGGCCGCGACTGCGCGTGCTTGTCCACCGCTGTCGCCCACCAGTCGAGCACGCGTTCGTGCGCAGGCGCGCCGAGCAAAGCCGAGCGCTGGCGAACGGACTCGAAAAGTTGCGCGGCGGCGCCGTAGTGCTCTTCGAAGTAGAGGGCTTCGGCGAGGCCGATCGTCAGCTCGACCCGCTCAGCCGTATCGAGCGGCGCCGTATCGACCATGCGCAGGGATTCGCGCGCGGTCGTGAGATCCTTCGGATCAGCTGATTGGCGGAAACGCTCGAGCCGGATCCGGCCGAGCACGACACGCGCGGCATCGGCCGCGGGCCGGGTTGCTCGCGGCCTCGAGCGCGAGCTTCTCAGCCGTTTCGTACTGGCCGAGGTTGTAGAGACGCCGGGCCTCGGCGAGCGTATCCGCCGCGAACGCAGGACCGGCGACGAGCATCATCAGCACGGCGACAGCAGACGGACGCATCCCGCCATCGTAGCACATCAGCGCTAAGCCCTAAACCCATAATATTCAGCAACTTAATCGTGCTCGCCTCAGTGTGGGTGCTATAATCCGAAATCGATGGTGGAGCCAACCATCGTTCCTCGGGCCGCACACAAAATCTCGCGCAGGGACATTGATTCCGGCGCGTTGAAGGTCCTGTATCAACTCCACGAGCACAATTACGTCGCCTACCTGGTGGGAGGCAGCGTTCGAGACCTGCTGCTCGGCCGCCGGCCGAAGGATTTCGACATCGGCACGTCGGCGCACCCCCATCAGGTCAAGAAGCTCTTTCGCAACTGCTGGATCATCGGCCGCCGCTTTCGCCTGGCGCACGTCAAGTTCGGGCCGAAAACCATCGAAGTAGCGACGTTCCGGCGCCTGGTCGAAGCCAGCGAGCTGACGCCGGAAATCGAGGCCGCGGATGCCGATCGCCGATTCCGGGAGCGGCCGCGCGCGGATGCCGTAGACGAGTCCGAGCAACGGCAATCGCTCGTCCCAGGCGCGCCTCATCCATCGCGACAACACATACGGCACGCCGGAGGAGGACGCGTTTCGCCGCGACTTCACCGTCAACGCCCTCTTCTATGACATCGGCACGTTCGCGATCATCGACTATGTCGGCGGCCTCGAGGATCTCGAGCGCCGGCTGATCAGGTGCATCGGCGACCCGTCGGTCAGGTTCATCGAAGATCCGGTGCGCATGCTGCGCGCCGTCGTCCTGGCCGCGCGGCTGCAGTTCACCATCGACGAGCCGATCCTCGACGCCATCAAGGTTCACCGCCACGAGATCGCGCGCAGCGCGCCGGCGCGGCTCATGGAAGAGTTCTACAAGATTCTGCGCTCGGGTCATGCCGAAGAGGCCATGCGACAGCTGCGCGCCACCGGCCTGATGAAGGAGATCACGTCCGAGCTCGCCGCGGCGCCCGACGCGCTGTGGCGCTCGATTGCGGCGCTGGATCAGTACCGCAATCGCTTCCCATCGGCGCCGGAGTCGCTGACCAACGCGATCCTCGCCGGCACGCTCCTCCACCCGCTCGGTCTGATTCGTCGCCAGCGCTTCTCGGCCGATCCGCTCGAGCGCCGCGTCGAGCTGGGCGTATTGCCCATAGCCCGGCGCGACCTTGAACGGTTGCAGCAGATCGTCGCAATTCAGCCGAAGCTCGTCGACATCGAGTCGCCGGCGCGGGCGCAGCGCGGATTGCTGCACCGCTCGGTTTTCGACGACGCCCTCACATGGCTGGAGATTCACGGCGATCGTCCCGATGCCGTCGCGCACTGGCGCGAGCTCAAGGCCCAGGCAGCGTCGCACCCGCATCCGGCCAACGAAGCGGCAGCCGAGCCCGGAGCTGAAACGCCGTTCCCACGCCGCCGGCGGCGCCGGCGACGCCGTGGCAACTACGGCGCCAGATCCTGACCTTCCGCGTACAAACCTACGGTCAGTTATCCCGGCGCCGGTTTGGCGTCAGGCTCAGGAACGAAGCGATAGCCGACACCGCGGACAGTGAGCAGGTGTTTCGGCTTCGATGGGTCCTGCTCGATATAGCGCCGCAGCCGCACGATGAAGTTGTCAATCGCGCGAGTATCGGTATCCTCGCGCAGCCCCCACACGTCCTCGAGCATCGCCTTGCGCGATACCGCGCTTCCGGCGTGGGAGATGAGGTAGCGCAGAAGGTTTGCTTCCATCAGCGTCAGCGGGAACGAGCGATCGCCGACCCGCAGCTCGAGCTTTTCGAAGTCGATCGCCCTGCCGGCAAACGTGTAGCGATCGCTTGCCTTGCGCTGCCACTGCGATCGGCGAAGCAACCCGCCGACACGCGCCAGCAGGATCGCCAGCTCGGTCGGCTTCGGCAGGTAGTCGTCGGCGCCCGCAGCGAAGCCATTCAGCACATCTTCGGGACGGCTGCGCGCCGTCAGCATCAGCACCGGCACGAACTGGCTCGCCGCGCGCAGTTCGGTGACGACGGAGAAACCGTCCTTGCCGGGCAGCATCACGTCGAGTACGACCAGATCGAACGGCGGCCCGTGACGTCCGAGCAGCCGCTCCAGCGCCGCTTCGCCGGTATCCACCACCTCGACCGCGTAACCCTCTGCTTCGAGGTTGAAGCGGAGGCCCTCGGCAAGATGCTGTTCGTCTTCGACGATGAGCACTCGCTGCGGTGTCGCCGTCATGCTTCCGCCGCTCTCGGCAACAGCAGCGTGAACGTGCTGCCGTGTCCCGGTCCGTGGCTCTCGGCGAAAGCCCGGCCGCCGTGCTTCTTCGCCACCGACCGCACGATGAAGAGACCGAGGCCACTTCCCTTGGCGCGGATGGCGACGCTCGCAGGGATGCGATAGAAGCGGCGGAAGATGCGCTTGAGCTCTACCGGCGAGATGCCGACGCCTTCGTCGGTGACCTTCACCGCCAGGCGCTGACCGTCGACGTCCTCGAGCGCTACGCGCACTTTGACGTCGCCGCTCGAGTACTTGATCGCGTTGTCGATGAGATTCCAGACCGCGGCTTTGAGCTCGTCAGGATCGCCGATGACCGTGCACGAACCGGCAGGCACACGCTGCTCATACGAGAGGGCCTCGCCAGTGAGGTGAAACCGCGTCCGCGCGAGCTCGACGCACTCTTTCGAGAGATCTCCGAGATCGAGGCGGGTTCGCGAGATCCGCCGCCAGCGCGATCCCGAGCTGCCGGCCTGCAGCACCTGCTCGATCGTCTGCAGCAGGCGGTCGCTGTCCTCGAGCATGATGCGGTAGAACTCGCGGCGCTTGTCCTCGTCGAGATCGCGGGTCTGGAGCGTCTGCAGGTACAGACGGATCGACGCCACCGGCGTCTTCAACTCGTGCGTAACGGCGTTGATGAAGGAGTCGTGCTGTTCGTTACGGCGGATCTCACGCACCAGGAAGATGGTGTTGAGCACCATGCCGGCGATGATGGGGATGAAGAGGACGATGCCCAGCACGACCAGCACCGCGCGGTGCCAGTTGAGCACGATCCAGCTGATGTTGAGGGTGACCGCGAACGCGACCAGGCAGATGCCGAGGACGGTGAAGAAGATGACAGAGCGGCGGCGACCGCTGATCATAATGCTGAAGTCTGAATGCTGAATGCTGAAGTAGACAGAGCCTTCGTCGAGCTGCTGAGTTGATTACTTCAGCACTCAGCTTCAGCATTCAGACTTGCTACGCGGCTTCCTCAGCGGGGACGGCCGCGGCGACCTTCGCGACCTTGAGGTCGCGCACGATGCCGACGGCGTTGAGCGCCTTGAGCGTGATCCAGCTGATGTCGAACTCGTACCAGGCGAGGCCGTGGCGCGCCGAGACCGGGTGCGCGTGGTGATTGTTGTGCCAGCCCTCGCCGAACGTGATGAGCGCCACCCACCAGCTATTGCGCGAATCGTCGCGGGTCGCGAAGCGGCGGCTGCCCCACATGTGGGTCGCCGAGTTCACGAGCCAGGTCGCGTGCAGCCCGACGACGACGCGGAGGAAGATGCCCCAGCCCACCATCGACCATCCGCCAACCGCGAGCAGCAAGAGCCCGATGAGCGTGAGCGGAACGTAGTGATAGCTGTTGAGCCAGCGATAGAAGGGGTCCGCGGCGAGGTCGGGCGCGTACTTCGACGTCAGCGCCGTATCGTTGTGGTGCGTATCGCCGAAGAGGATCCAGCCCATATGCGCCCAGAAGCCGCCGTCGTTCGGCGTGTGCGGGTCGCCCTCACGGTCGGAGTGCTGATGGTGGACGCGATGCGTGGCCACCCAGAAAATCGGCCCGCCTTCGAGCGTCAACGTCCCGCAGACGGCCAGGAAGTACTCGAAGGCCTTCGAGGTCTTGTAGCCGCGATGTGTGTGGAGACGGTGATAACCGAGGCTGATGCCGAAGCCGACGGCGGCCCAGTGCAGCGCCAGCGCCACCAGCAGGTTGGTCCAGCTGAAATAGAAGAGCGCGATCACAGCCAGGATGTGGAAGACCACCATGATGCCTGCCGTGATGACATTGACCGTGGTCAGCGAATACTGCGGACCGGCCGCCTTCTTGATGAGCGTGGACACCGTGACTCCTAGGTTAGGGATGCCACGTCAAGATAGCAGGACTGCGGCGGCCGGTTTGTAAGACTTGTGTACTGATGTAACTAGGCACTGCACGAGGCTGAGGCACTGTACCGGGCCGCTGAGTAGTGAGCGGCGGCTCTGATCGGACGTGCTGTCAAGCTCTAGCCGTTGGTCCGCTCGAACTCCTTCATGAACGCCACCAGGGCGTCGACTCCGGCTTCGGGGAAGGCGTTGTAGATGGACGCGCGCATGCCGCCGACGGACCGGTGCCCCTTGAGGCCGTCGAGACCCGCCGCGGTCGACTCCTTGGCGAACTTCTTCTCCAGCTCCTCGCTGCCGAGCCGGAACGTGACGTTCATGCGCGAGCGGCTGTCCTTGTGTGCGTGGCCGCGGTAGAAGCCAGTGCGGTCGATCTCGGCGTACAGCTTGTCGGCCTTGCGCGCGTTGCGCGCGTCGATGCCCGCGAGACCGCCTTCCTTCAACAGCCACTTGAGGACGAGTCCCATGATGTAGACGCCGAAGACAGGCGGCGTGTTGTACATCGACTTGTTCTCGACATGCACCGAGTACTGCAGCATCGTTGCGAGCGACGGCGGCGTGCGCGCCACGAGGTCATCACGGATGATGACGAGCGTCAGGCCTGATGGGCCGAGGTTCTTCTGCGCACCGGCATAGATCAGCCCGAACCGGTTGACGTCGATCGGCCGGCTGAACATGTCCGAGGACGTGTCGGCGACGAGCGGCACGTTGCCAACGTCAGGTACGTAGTGAAACTCGGTGCCGAAAATCGTGTTGTTCGTCGTGTAGTGCGCGTAGGCGGCCGACGGGTCGAGCGCCAGCTCGCTCTGCTGTGGAACACGGACGAAGTTTTCGCCCGCGGTCGACGCCGCAATCTTCACGCCGCCAACGCGCTTGGCTTCCTTGACCGCCTTCTCCGACCACGAGCCGGTGACGACGTAGTCGGCCGAACCGCCGGCGGGCAAGAGGTTCATCGGCACCATCGAAAACTGCAGGCTGGCGCCGCCCTGCAAAAAGAGCACGCGATAGTTCGACGGGATGCCCGCGAGCGCGCGCAGATCGGCCTCGCAGCCTTCGATGACTTCATCGAAGGGCTTCGAGCGATGGCTGATCTCGAGGATCGACATGCCGACGCCCGGCAGCGCGATCAGGTTGCGCTGCGCTTCCTCGAGCACTTCGACCGGCAACACCGCCGGTCCCGCGGAAAAATTGAAAATTCGGTTCGTAGCAGTAGTAGTAGTCATCAGTAGGTAGGCCTAAAAGAAAAGCTATCGGCTGTCAGTTGTCAGCCTTGGTACTTCCATCCTTCAGAATTTACTTCAGCATTCATCCCTCGACGTAGCTCGGGATGACCCTGAGCCTGTCGAAGGGTCAGCATTCGACAATTCAGCATTGCTAGAGCTTCACCACCTGCAAGTCGAGCACGTCAGGATTGCCACTCTTGATCTTGTCGCACAGAGCGGGTGCCGGCGCACCATCCAAGTTGATCCTGGCCACCGCCGCCTCGGCGCCCGCGAACACGATGTTCTCGGTCTCCTGCACGTTCAGGTTCGACTCGCGAAGGTGGTTGAAGACATGCGCCAGCACGCCTGGCCGGTCGCGGTGGCGGACAACGAGGATGTGTGTCGCCGGCGTGCGCAGCGCCAGGTTGACGACGTTCGGCACTTTGCCGGTTTCCTTGAACTTGCGCACGATGCGCACGGTCTCGGCGGCAATCGCCTCCTGCGCCTGATCGGTCGAGGCGCCGATGTGATGTGTGCCGTAGACATCCGGCATGGCCAGGATCGGATCGGTGAACTCAGCGTCACCGGCCGCGGGTTCGTTGGCAAAGACGTCGAGGCCGACGCGCAGGAACTTCTTCTTTACCGCCAGCTGCAGCGCCGACTGATCGACGATTTCCGCCCGCGCCGTGTTGATGACCATCGCGCGATCGGGCAACGCTCCGAGCACGTCGCGGCCGACGAGGCCCTTGCTGCCGGCGGAAAACGCCAGGTGGATGCTGAGGATATCGGCGCGCGCCGCGACCGCAGCCGGCGCCGGGGCGAGGTCGATGCGGATGGACCGCATCGCATTCTCGAGGCCGAGCGACTGCGCTTCTTCATCGTTCATCGGCCGATCGAGGCCGTCGAAGCGGCGGCTCCACAGCACCACGTCCATGCCGAACGGCGCCGCGCGCTTGATCACTTCCTTCGCGATGCTGCCGACGCCGAGAATGCCCAGTCGTCTGGCCGCGCAGGCCGCGCGCCTTCGCGAACTGCTTCTTGTTCCATTTGCCGGCGCGGAGCTCGGCAACGTTGTCGGGGACGCGGCGATCGAGCGCGAGCATCAGCGCGAAGGTCAGCTCGGCGACAGCCGTCGCATTCTTGCCAGGACAGTTGGACACGTAGATGCCGCGCTTGGAGGCCGCGGCGACGTCGATCGTGTTGTAGCCGGCGCCGGCGCGAACGATGAGCGAGAGCCGGCCGGCATCGAGCATCGCCGACGTGACGCTGGTGCTGCGCACGACGAGCACTTCTGCCCCGCTCGAACGAATCGCCTCCGTCAGGCCATCGTCCTTGACGTCGGGTTGGTACACGACCTCACAGCCGGCCGCGGTGAGGCCGGCGAGGCCGCTCTTTTCGAAGGCGTCAGCAACGAGAACTTTCATATCGAGGTGGACCAGCAACCCATCACGCAGTTTGGGCTCGAACCAGGTCGACTTCGGCGGCATGATGCCGCCGGCATCGGAAATCGCCATCAAATCGTCGATCGTCACGGGAAACATCGAGAAGGCGACAGCCGACGCGCCGCCGTTCACGGCGCCTTCGAGGCCGGTGATTCCGCGCGCGCCGCCGACAAAGTCGATGCGCTTGTCGCTGCGGATGTCGCCGATGCCCAGCATGTCCTGCAGGACGTGCCGCTCGAGGAGCGCCACGTCGAGGCCGCTGGCGCGGGAGTCGTCCGCCGGGGCCGCCGCCGAGAGATCGATCACGTACCACCGGCCGGCAAGGTACATCGAGACCTCGCCTTTGCGCCGCGGCGTCGCTGGTCCCTCGGCGACAGGGAACGTTGCACGCAGGGCCTCGAGAAACGCGTCGGGCGTCTGCCCGGCGAGATCCTTCACCGTCCGGTTGTACGGAAGGATTTGCATCTGGTTGTGCGGAAAGGCGACGGCGATGAACGTCTCGGCGTCCGCGGCTCCGCCGCCGACCTGGGTCTGCAGCGCCGCGCGGGCGCGGGCGGCGCTCGCCGCGCGATGATGACCGTCGGCGATGTACAGCGCAGGAATTCGCGCGAAGGCGTCGATGAGCGTCCTCGCCGAGTCTGCTGGCGCGCGCCAGATCGTGTGCTGCACGCCGTCGGCGGCAGTGAAGTCGTAGAGCGGTGGCGCAGTGAGACCCCGCGCGACTTCGGCGTCGACTTTCGGTGTACCGCGATAGGTCAGGAACACCACACCCGTCTGCGCCCGCAGTTCGACGATGTGCCGCGTGCGATCGTCTTCCTTGTCCCGGCGCGTACGCTCATGCTTCTTGATGATGTCCTGCTCGTACTCATCGACCGAGAAACAGGCGGCGATGCCGACTTGCTCGTGCGATCCCATGCGCAGGCGGTAGAAGTACACCGACGGCGAGTCCTCGACGACGAGCGGCGCCTGCGCGCGCAGCGCCGCCAGGTTCTGGCGCGCCAGCTCGTAGACATCTGCCGCGTAGGGATCGGTCCCCGGAGGCAAATCGATCTCCGAGCGCGTGACGTGGAGAAAACTCAGGGGATTGCCGGCCGCGAGCTGCCGCGCTTCTTCTACGCTGACGACATCGTAGGGAACAGAGGATACCGTCGCCGCTGCCGGCGGCGCCGGGCGCAAGGCCCGGAAGGGATGAAGGGAAGCCATCAGCTCATTCTAGCCTGTCGCAGCGACGCGTGTCGTCGTGCTAGGGCTTCTCTTTGCCGCCGTCGGCTGCCGCTGGCGGCGCGACGGCGACCGATGCGGGCACGGCACTCGCTTCCGCGGTGAGCGTCGTCGAGATCTGTTGCAGCAATCCGTCACGCGCGGTGCTGAAGTCGCTCGAGTAGCGAGCTGGTATCGGTTCGCCTGGCGGTTGACGCGCGTGCTCGCGCCGCGGATCGACGAACACGCCGTTCTTCCTCAGGCGATAGTCGAGGTGTGGGCCTGTCGCTGTGCCGCTGGCGCCGACGCGTCCAATGAGCTGCCCCTGGTCGACCTGCGCGCCGGCACGGATGCCCTTGGCGAACGCTGAAAGATGCAAGTAGTAGCTTTCGAAGCCGCTGGTGTGGCGAATGTGCACCTGGCGGCCGCCGCCGCCGGCCCATCCCGCGGAAACGACAACACCGTTGGCTACCGCGACCACCGGCGCGCCCGTCGGCGCCGCATAGTCGACGCCGAGATGCGCTCGCACCGTGTGAAAGACGGGATGCATGCGGCTGCGCGAGAAGCCGGATGTGACACGCGGAGTGAACTTGAGCGGCGACGCCAGCACGAACCGACGCAGTGACCGTCCCTGTTCGTCGTAGTACGCCGCCTTCGTCGTATCGGGGTTCATCCAGCGATACGCCTGATACTCCTTGCCATCATTGGCGAACTTCGCCGCCATGATCGGCCCATAGCCGGCAAACTCGCCCTTGTACTTCGTCGTCTCGAAGAGCACTTCGAATGAGTCGCCAGGCTGTAGATCGTTCTCGAAGTCGATCTGGCCGCTGAAGATCTCCGCCAGCGACACCGCGAAGTCGACACGCTCCCCGGCGGCGGCGACGGCCGCGAAAAGCGACGGATGCTCGCGATCGATGCGGCCGCGGATGGCGACGATGCTCCGCTCCTTCTCGTAGAGAAGCACCTCGGCGTCGAGCTTTTCCGGCGTCGCGCGATCGCGGTTGACGATGCGCAGGTAGCGATCGTCGTCGATGCGGTACTCGAACTCGCGCAACAATCCGTCGACCGAGACGATCAGGCGGTACGGCTGCTGCGCGCGAATCTTGCGCACGTCGAAAACTGCGCGCGCCGAGGCAATCGCCGCCTGCAGCGACGGCGCGGTCAGATTGTTTTGCGCGAGGATCGCGTCGAGCGTCCCCTGCCGGGGAACGACAGCTTCAATGGTGAGGTTTTCGACGGGGAGAACGATATCGGCGCGATGACGCACCGGCGGCGGCGGCGCATCCGGCTCCCGACGGCAGCCGGCCGCAAACGGCGCCGAGGCAACCGTGAGAGCTGCCACCAGCGTGGCGCCGATAGCCGCCGAGCGTCTCTTGCTTCGTCCTCGGTCCAAGCCCGGGAGTGTAGCGTACGGGTTACTGGTTCGGGGCTCGGGCCAAATGAACGCGGAGCCCGAATCCCTATCTCTTCGACACCGTGATCTGAATCGTTTTACGGAATTTCACAGGCCGGCCGTTCAGCGAGGGCCGGCGAGTACTTCCAGTCACGCGCCGCGACGAGAATCTGCGCGTCGTAGATCGGGTGCAGCGAGACGCGAATCGTCGCGTTGATCACCCGGCCCTGTTCGTCGATCACGATCTCGAGGATGCCACGGTCGCGGGTCTGATTGCGCGACCTGCACCGGCACACGCGGCACGTCCTGGCGGATCGGCGTCGGCACGGCCACGCCTTCGTCGTCCATCGAGAAGACTTTCTGCGGATCGGGCGCGGTCGGCGCCAGCGGTGCCGGCGCCGCCTCTTCGCGGCGCGGCTCCGGCCTGGCCGGCTCGGGCGGGGCGGCGCGGCCGCGGCCGTGCTCAAGTCGACGAAGCCGTTGACGAGCAGGCGCAGATCGCCAAGGCGGCCGCCCATATCCGGATCGTCGATGAGCCGCAGCAGCTCGCGGAACTGCTGTTCGGCGGACTGATAATCCTTGCGATCGAATGCGGACTTCGCGGACGCGTATCGTGTCCGCGCGATGTCCGGCAGCTGCCGCTGCCGCACTTCGGAGAACGCCGTGCGGACGCGCGGCGACGCTTCGGTCTCGGTCGGCTGATACATCGGGTCCGACGCCACGACGACGGCGATCGCCGCCTCGGCTTCGGCTGCCACGTCCGAGCGCAAGCAGGCAGAGCGAGCGATACTGTTCGATCGAGCGAAGGTTGACCGGGTTGGCACTCTCCTGCTGCCGCACGCCGTTCAACATGGCGAGCGCCTCGTCATAACGCGCCGAGGCGTAGAGGTCGCGCGCCACGGCGAGCGGCCCTTCCTGTGCGAGCGCCGGGGTGGCGCGGCCAGCCGCCAGGACGGCGGTCAGGCTCAGAACAGAAAGCACGGTTCTCGCGCGCATTTTTGCAGCCATGGCCATTACCTTTTCACCCTGATGCGGACGCCGCGCCGCACCGCGCGAACGGGAGCGGTCTGCGGGTCGGCGTTGAGCGTGAACGCCAGCGTCGTCACCATCACCATCGTGCAGAATCGTCAGGAACGTCAGCACCGGTTTCCCTTCACAAAAACTGCAACAGAGCCCTACTTCATGTCGACGCTGACGCGTGTCGGCGCGCCGGCCGTGACCGAGATCGCGTGGCGCTTCTCGCCGAACTGCGGGTGGCGGAACACGACTTCGTGCGGACCGATTGGAATCGACAGGTTGCCGATCGGCGTTTCGCCGACGCGCTGACCGTCGACCCAGACCTCGGCCCACGGCGTGGCGTTGAGATGGACGATGCCCTTCGGCAAGTCGATCGCGATGCTTTGCCACCTTCCCCGGCAGTCACCTGCACTGAGCGTGTCGAGCGATAGCCGAGCGTTTCGTTGACGAGCTCGAGGTCGTGCTTGCCGGCCGCCAGCATCACCCTGTCGGCGTCGTCGTACCGATGATGCGGCCCTCTTCGCGAATTTCGAGCGAGAACGGCGCCTTTACCGTCAGCCACCCGGAGACCGGGCCGGCGGTCGTGGCCGCCGAGGCCACCGGTGTCACGATTGACGCGGTGCCGCCAGCCTGCACGTTGACGACGTGGCGGGCAGATGCAACGGGCGTCTGCAGGATGACCTCGTGATCACCAGGAAGCAGATCGGTGACGGTGACCGGAGCCACGCCGCGATCGGTGCCGTCGACGAGGACCTTGGCGCCGGCCGGCTGCGTTTCGACACGCAGGCTGCCGGTTTCTGGCGTGTTCGCGAACTCGAGGTATTGCGAGATTTCGGCGCCGGCAGTGACATTGACGTTCATCACGCGCGGGACGCCACGCCCACGCAATTCGAGGATGTGCGGACCGACCGGCACCGAAAAGCGCGCCGGTGTCTGACCGTAGTCCTTGCCATCGACGAACACCGGCACGCCGGCCGGATTCGATTGCACGACGAGCGTTCCCGTGGCGGGGCCGGCCGTGCTGGCGGAGTTCATGTAGCGTGTCGCGAACGCTCCGCCGCCGGCAAGGACGACGAGCGCCAGCGTGGCGAGAACCGCCTTGCGCGAGATTTTCAGCGCCAGCCGCGGGAATGCGGATCTTCGCGGCGGGCTTCGGCGCGGGTGACGACTGTGCCACAGGTCCCGGCAGGAAGAAGGGATCGTCCTGTGCAACGGCAGGCGCCACATCGGCAGGATGGACATCTGAAGTGTGCAGGCTGAACGGCGCATCGGGATTGAACAACTGCGATGCGTCGGTGAATGCCGGCGTCGCGGGGGCCGCTGGGTGGTGCGCGGCAGACGCGGGCTCGGGCTTCACTTTCAGATCGGCGGCAGCAATCAACTCGGTGATATCGCGCGCCGTGGTCCCAGGGCCCGCCGATGCGGCGGCGCCGGCCCACGTGTCAACAGCAGTGGCCGCGGGCGCCGGTGTCGGCGCGTAGGCGGCGGGAGCAGGTGGAGCAGATGCTGCGGGCGCTGGCGCTGGCGGTGCCGCCTGGGTCGGCAACATTTCGAAGACGGCCGCATACGGAGCCGCCACAGCAGCCGCCGGCGGAGTTGCACCGGTCGACATCGAGGGAGTGACAGAGTTCGAAACGGGCCGGCGCCGGCACGTAAGCGGTCGCCGTCGGCGCCTGCGGAATGTCGGTCGGCAGTTCGAGAAGCGCAGCGATGTAGCGCGAGAGGAATGTCTCGAGCGCGACCGGCGCCGCGACGTACATCGAGTCGTCCGCGACGATCTCTTCCAGCGCCGTCAGCGCTTCCGGAGCCGAGGCAAAGGCCCGGCGTGTGTCGAGCTGCAGCGCGCGCGCCAGCCAGTCGCGGAGTCCGGGCGACAGCGGCTGCTCTTCGCCGAGCGCCGTGCGCTCACGCGCCTCCGACAGCAGCGCCGGCAGGTGATTCGGGAATTCGGCGGGGTGCAGCGGCCGGCCGAGGACGAGCGCGAGCGCGACCATGCCGATGCCGGTCACGTCGGCGCGATGATCGAAGCGCGGCAGGCCGGCGCTCGGCGGCATCGAGATGCGGAACTCCTGCCACAGCCGATCGCGGCTGAACTGCAGCTGCTCGACGGCGGCCGACATGACGTGCTCGACGATCACCAGTCGCGCATGCGGGGTGACGACCACGCGCTCGGGCGCGATCAATCCGTGCGCGACTTCGCGCGCGTTCTCGTGCAGCAGCGCCACGGCGGGAACGAGCTGGCGGATCAGGCACAGCGCGGCGTTGATGTCGAGCTGCAGGTTGCGCTCGTGCGCGACACGCAGGATGTCGGAGAGGCGCGTGCCTTCGACGTGGTCCGAGACGATGGACAATCCCGGTCCGGGTATCTGCACGCGATCGATGCGCCGAACCCGCGCGTAGTAGGCATGGCGGAAGTTCGCCAGCCGCGCCGCCCGTTCGCGCAGCGCGAACTCGAATGACGGCACCGCGGTCAGCGCCGGCCGGATGCGAAGAATCTGCAGCAGCTCGCCTGTCGCGCCATCGGCTGCGACGACGCGCTCGCCGAGGCCATCGCAGAACAAGGGTGCTTCGGGCCGTTCGTTGGGGAGAGGTACGGTTGTCATTGGAGTTTCCCGCCTCCGCTGTGCAACCGCCGGACCAGCGCGCACGCGAAAACTCGGATCGGCCGCAAGTCGTTGATGCCACGGCCTTCTCAGGGGGTGTGCGTGTGCATGTGGGGGTACACGCGGTTACGACCCTGTCGAGTGACCCTCGGTTTTGTAACTGGAACCCTGCGCCAAACACGCTTATGCTGGCCGAGGCAATTTTTGCAATTTTTCATGGACTGCGCGGCGGAACTCGCCGCGCTGGTGGAGGATGTTGATGACGTTTTCATTCCGGCAGCGGCCGCTGCTCGCGGGCGCTGTGCTCGCTCTCGCGGTCTCGTTCGTACCTCTCGCGGCGCAACAGGCACCGCAGACAGAGCGCGTCGATCTCAACGCGGTCTACAAAATCAGGGAAGAAGGCTTTCAGCGGTCGCGGGTCATGGAGATCATGAGCTGGCTGACCGACGTCTACGGTCCCCGCCTCACCAACTCGCCGGGATTCCGCAAGGCCGGCGACTGGGCGGTGAAGGAGATGACGTCCTGGGGCCTCGTCAACGTCAAGCTGCAGCCCTTTGGCCCGTTCGGCCGCGGCTGGACCAATGACAAGTTCTACATGATGGCCACGACGCCCGGTGGCAGCCTTCCGGTCATCGGCAACCCGCAGGCGTGGACGTCGAGCACCAACGGTCTGGTCTCGGGTGACGCCATCTTCGCGACGATCGACTCGCCCGAGGACATCGCCACCTGGAAGGGCAAGCTGAAGGGCAAGTTCCTGCTGTCCACGGCGATGCCAGACGTGCCGGCCATCTTCGACCCGCTGGCGCAGCGCTACACCGCCGACCAGCTCCGCGATCTCGAGAGCGACGCCGACGCGCGCGGACGCGGACGCTTGGGCGGACCGGGCCGGGGCGGATTTCCCGGCGGTCGCGGCGCGGCAGGCTTCACGCAGACGCGGGCGCAGTTCCTGAAAGACGAAGGCGTCGTCGCGATTATCTCGCCGAGCCCGCGCGGCTCGGGCGGCACGGTGTTCGTGCAGGGTGGCGGCTCACGCGAAGTCGGCGCGCCGCGATTCGGTGCCGGCCGTCTCGATCGCGGTCGAGCACTACGGCCGCATCCTGCGTACGCTGCAGAAGGATCAGCCCGTGCGCATCGACCTCGAGGTCAAGAACACGTTCTACGACGACCCGATGTCGTTCAACGTCATCGGCGAAATCGCCGGAACCGACAAGGCTGACGAGGTCGTCATGCTCGGCGCGCACTTCGACTCGTGGCACGCGGGCACTGGCGCAACCGACAACGCCGCCGGCTCGGCGGTCATGATGGAGGCAATGCGGATCTTGAAGCAGTCGGGCCTGCCGCTCCGTCGCACAGTTCGCATCGGCCTGTGGGGCGGCGAGGAGCAGGGCCTCATCGGATCGCGCCAGTACGTCACCGAGACGTTCGCCGATCGCGCGACGATGGCCGTCAAGCCGGCGCACGCGAAGTTCGCGGGCTACTTCAACGTCGACAACGGCACCGGCGCGATTCGCGGCGTCTACCTGCAGGGCAACGAGATGGTGGCGCCGATCTTCGAGGCGTGGATGAAGCCGTTCAGCAACCTCGGCATGACGTCGCTCACGATTCGCAACACGGGCGGCACCGATCACCAGGCGTTCGACGCCGTCGGGCTTCCCGGCTTCCAGTTCATCCAGGATCCGGTCGAATACAACACGCGCACCCATCACTCGAACATGGACTTCTACGAGCGCGTCCAGGAAGAGGACATGCGCAAGAACGCGGTGATCGTCGCGTCGTTCGTATACAACGCCGCGAATCGCGACCAGCTGCTGCCGCGCAAGCCCATGCCCAAGCCTCTGCCCGCGCCTCCTGCCGGCGGCGGCCGCGGCACCGCTGGCTCGCGCGGCGCCGGCGCCCAGTAGCGCGCGCGATTCGGGGCCACGATCGGGCCGGCCGGATCGTGATACGGTCGCGGCGTGTCGAAGCGCGCAGGCGCGCGACGGATTCACGATTCACGCCTGGCCCCGAGCGCCACGGCTGGGTTTCGGGGTTCCGGGCTCAATGTAGGCTTATAGCGTGCTACTCACGCGGGCCTCGCCGAGCCCGGCACCCCGAAACTTGACGCGAAACACGAATGGATCTGGGCGCTACTGGGATTCTCGGCGCTCGCAGTCTTCTGGACGTGGCCGGTCGCGGCCAACCTGAGTAGCCGGATTCCGCACGACGCCGGCGACCCGGTCCTCAACATCTGGATCCTGTGGTGGAACGCGCAGGCCACGCCGCTCACCGACGCATGGTGGAACGCGCCGATGATGTGGCCGGTGCCGGGATCGATGGCGCTCTCCGAGCATCTCCTCGGCCTCAGCATCGTCGCGACGCCTCTGCAGCTCCTCGGCGCGGGTCCGATCACCGCTTATAACGTCTGCCTGCTCCTCACCTACGCGCTCTCGGGATTCTTCGCCTATCTGCTCGGCAAACGGCTGACCGGATCGACGTTCGCCGGCATCTGTGCGGGCATCGCCTTCGGGTTCTCTCCTTATCGCGCGAGCCAGCTGGCGCATATCCAGGTGCTGTCGTCGCAATGGATGCCGCTCGCGCTCCTGGGGCTGCACGCGTACCTCGAAACCGGCGCGCGACGGTGGCTCGTCGTCTTCGGCCTCGCGTGGCTGTTGCAGGCGCTCTCGAACGGCTATTTCCTGCTGTTCTTCCCTGTCCTCATCGGGGCGTGGCTGCTGTGGTTCGTTGACTGGCGCCGTGCGCCGCGCCGCGGGCTCGAGATCGTCGCAGCGGGGGCCATCGCGTCTCTGCCCCTCCTGCCGGTGCTCCTCAAGTACCACGAGGTGCACGAACAAATGGGACTGTCGCGTTCGGTGACGGCTATCCGCGTTTTCAGCGCCAGCACCGCGTCCTTTTTCCATGCCGCGCCGATGTTGCGCTTCTGGCGTGAAGGCTCGGTGCTCACTCACGAGCAGTACTTGTTCACGGGTCTGATGGTGGTGGTGCTCGCCGCGATCGGGCTGCTCTTGACGTTCCATCCGCGAACACGCCGCGACCTGCTCGCGAATCGCGCGCCGATCGTTTTCTACTCGCTGGCGATGCTCTTGATGTGTGTGCTGGCGCTGGGACCAGGTGGCAAGGGGTTCGAGCCGCCCTCGCCCTTTCGGCCTTATACCTGGCTGCTGGTATTGCCCGGGTACAACGGCCTGCGTGTTCCGGCGCGATTCTACATGGTCGGCTCGCTCTGTCTCGCGATCGCAGCCAGCCTTGCCGTCGGCTACCTGGCAAAGCTCGCGGTCGGCGCAGGTCGGATACGGGTGCTGGCGGCAAGTTTGATCGTTGCCGGTCTGCTGGTGGACGGGATGACGCGCGCTGTTCCAGTCGTTCCCGCTCCAGGGCGCGTGATCGTGCCGACGACGCAGCGGGCTGCCGTCCTGGAGCTCCCGCTCGACGACGTCGACGTCAGCATTCGCTCGATGTACCGATCGATCTTTCACGGGCTGCCGCTCGTCAACGGCTACTCGGGCCACTTTCCCCCTCACTACGGCGTGTTGTCGCTGTCGCTATGGCGTGGCGATACATCGCCTCTCTTCTTCTATGCGCGGCGACGCCCGCTCGTCATCTTCGTCGACGGTCAGGTCAAACACGCAGCCAGCTTCAAGAAGCTGATCGAGGAAGTGCCGGGGATACAGTCGCTCGGCGCGAGCAGCGCCGGCTCGATCTTTCTCTTGCCAGCGCAGCCGGCACCGCGAGAACCGCCAGTCGATGCGCCACTCCTGTCTACGGTACGTGACGCCGGACGCTACATGCTCGAGTTCGATGTTGGAGCGACGCACGCGATCTCGGCGATAGCGTTTCCGTTGAAGAAACGCTACGACGATCTCGCCGAGCGCATTCGCATCGAAACATCCGAAGACGGCCGCACCTGGCAG
This sequence comes from uncultured Acidobacteriota bacterium, assembly GCA_963830815.1. Taxonomy (GTDB): domain Bacteria; phylum Acidobacteriota; class Vicinamibacteria; order Vicinamibacterales; family 2-12-FULL-66-21; genus DATBJJ01. The sequence continues at coordinate 43,378 of CAWHNN010000010.1, forward strand.
GAATCGTGGCTCGGCTGGACCGGTGGCATGGCCGTCGAAGCAACTCTCGCCGATCCGCAAGTGGCGCCGATGCGGATTCCGCTGCCCGGCGTCACGGGCAAGGTACGTGCGCGTATACCCGGCGTCGCCGTGGATGAAGACCGACCTGACCGTGCAGGGACAGTGACCGCTTGACACCGGTCGCCGCCGTGGTGTATTTAACCAATAAGTTTATTAACTCATTGGTTCAGCACGCCAGTCGGCGCGCACCATCAGCAAGGAGAACGGACAATGCCCGTCAGCCAGGCAGCCAACAGCGAGACCTTCAAGGTAACGACCCCTTCGGATTGCGAGATCCGCCTCACGCGGCTGTTCGACGCGCCGCGCGACCTTGTTTTCGAGGCCATGACGAGGCCCGAGCACGTCAGGCAGTGGTGGGGTGTCCTCAGCGACAAGCACTCGGTGACGGTGTGCGAAATCGATCTCAGGCCCGGCGGAGCCTGGCGCTTCGTCGGCAGCGGTCCGGAAGGCGAGTACCCGGCGTTCTACGGCACTTATAGCGAAATCGTCCCGCCCGAACGCCTGGTCTTCACCGAGTTCTTCGAGCCTCATCCCGGAGAGGGGTCGACCGTCACGACCGTCCTGACCGAAGAGAACGGCAAGACGCGCTTCACGATGACGGCTACGTACTCGTCGAGCGCGGTCCGCGACATGGTGCTGGGCACCGGCATGGAGAAGGGCGCCGCAACGAGCTACGACCGCCTCGAAGAGGTCGCGGCGAAATTGCAGCAACGGGGTTAGCGGAGCGTCGTCGGTTGGTTGGGCGCACCGCCTGCGCCTCAGGGCTTCATGCCCGGCAGCCAGTCCGGTTTGTACGTCGAGTTCGCCAGCCAGAGGATCGGCTTGAGCATCGATTGGATCGCGTCGGTCATGTGCGCGAAGTCGATCGTCTTGAGCTCGTCTGACGGCTGGTGATACTCCTTGTGCAGCCCGTAGCTCGAGACGGTGTGCGCGATCACGCCGCGGCGCGCGAACTGGATATTGTCTGAACGCGTGAAGAAGCTCTGCTCCGGGTGCGGATCCTGGACAAGCTTCGCACCCTGCTTCGCGAGCTCCGGCCCGAGAGTCGAACGCTCATATCCCGTCAGCCAGAGGGTGTGCGGCGGCACTTTGTCGTCGGGTCTGCCAATCATCTCGAACTGCAGGTTCGCCACCACCTGCGTGAGCGGGACGACGGGACGATCGGCAAAGTAGCGCGAGCCAAAGCCGCCCGACTCCTCGCTGCCAAAGAAAGCAATGACGATCGTGCGCTTCGGCCGCGGGCCGAGCGCAAGCGCCCGCGCCAGCTCCAGGACCGCCACGGTCCCCGACGCGTCATCGTCGGCGCCGTTGTAGATCGTGTCGGCCGCCCGCGGCAGCGTTCTGTGATGTGCGCGCACCAAGATGATCGAGGTGTGCCGACAGATAGAATCACTTCCTTCGCTGTCGCAGCATCGCTCCCCGGTAGACGGCCGACTGCGTTCCACGTCTGCGTCCTGGCGCCGGCCTTGACCTCTGCTTCGACGCTGATCGCGGCGCCCTCGGCGAGCGCCGATACGGCGGCGTAGACATCCTTGTTCAGCACCACGACCGTTGGCCGCGCTGGTGCGGAGCTCTCGACACCGACGAACCGCGGCGGCGGCGCCGGCAGACGCACGCCGGCCGGCGGCGGGTTCGGCCCCTCCATGGTCAGGACGATTGCCGCGCCCGTCGTAACAGGCGGTGTCGGCTTGGCGCCGGGGGTCGGCGGTGCCGGCGGAGTCGCTGGCAGCAGCAGCGCCGCACCCGGCTTGACCGGCACACCGGCGACGTACTTCTGGAGGGCGCCCGATGAACGTGCGGCGCCGAGCGACTGCACTCGAATGTTCTGAGCGTGCACGTACTTCTTGCCGTCGGCGACAAGCGTCGGCGGCGACGCCGTTTCCGGGCGTTCGATTTCGATCTGCTGGACAAAGCCGCCGTTGTCGCCCAGTGGTTCGAGACCCCACTGCTGCATCTGCGATCCGAGGTATGCCGCTGCAATCCACTCGTCGCGGGTGCCGCTGCCGCGCCCGTTGAGCGCGTCGCTCGCCAGAAACGTCATGTGGCTCCGAACCGACATCTTCATTGATGGACGACGAAGCGGCGCCTGGTTTGCTGGACGACGGATTGAGCGCGCAAGCGGAAGTGGCGAGCACGCAAATCAGCGGGACGAAATGTGATTTCACGCACGTGATCTTATGCGCACTGCGGGCAGGCGGCCAGCGGACGAACCTTTCGGGTGGAAAGTTGCGGCGAGCTGGCTTAGCCTAGGCCGGTGTTGCGGCCGGACATGCGCGCAGTGAGGAGAAGAGATGGCAGGCGGTAGAAGAGCCTTTCGCATCATCGCATTCGTCTGTCCTCATCCTGCTGGTCTTCGCTGGCGGATGGGCGATCGGCCGTATGGGCCTCATGTCGACGGTGCCAGTCGCGTCGTTGAGCGACCGCGAACGTCAATTCAGCGAGAGGATGCAGAACTCGTCGCTCGTGGGATATTTCACGGTGGCCGGCCGCACCAGGCGCGAGCCGGAAGAGGATCGCTACGACATCTCGAGCGTCGAAAAAGTCACCGAGGATCGCTGGCGCTTGAACGTCCGCATGCGCCACGGCAGCTTCGACGTCAGCCTTCCCGTCGTGGTGCCCGTGAAATGGGTCGACGACACGCCGGTCATCACGATGACCGACTGGGAAATTCCGTCGCTCGGCACTTTCACGTGCCGCGTACTTTTTCACGGCGATCGCTATGCCGGGACCTGGCAGCACGGCAATGTCGGCGGCCTGATGTACGGGAGGATCGAAAACAGCAGTAGCGCCTGCGGCCCGAGCGCGGCCGCGAGCGCCCGCGAAGCTACTCTTTTCCGATAGCAAAGAGGTGCTTGTCGGCGCGGATGTAGATGCGGCCGTTGGCAATGGCGGGTGACGAATAGACCGCCTCATCGATGGAGTTGGTGCGCACGACTTCGTGCGCCGGTCCAGCCTTCAGCATGAACGTGTCGCCGGACTCGCTCGTCAGCGCGACGAAGCCCGCAAACGCCACCGGCGATCCCATGAACCGCGCCGGCACCGGGATGCGCCCGCCCTCGTATTTGACCGCGCCGGTCTTCGGGTCGAGGCAAGTCACGATGCCGTTGTCGGTGAAGAGGTAGAGATAGTCACCGTAAAGGATGTTCGAGAGCACGTAGCCCGTGCCCTTCGAGTACTCCCAGGCCACACGCTGTCCGTCGGGAACGGCTCCCGGCCGGACGGCAATCACTTTCTTCACTGGGTAGCCCGCGGTCAGGATGACAAGACCGTGGCCGACGAGTGGCGTGTGGATGGCGTTGCTCTTGACGCCGGCTGTCTGCCAGAGCTCCTTACCGGTCGCAGGATCGTAGGCAACGATCAGATCGTTGCCGTTCGTCACGAGCTCGGTGCGTCCGCCGCTCTGCACCAGCACCGGCGTGCTCCAGCTGATCTCGACGGTACGCTTCGCCTTCCATACTTCCTTGCCGCTCTTCTTGTCGTAGGCAACGAGCGCCGACTGCTCGCCGTTGTCCTCGTCGCGTTGAATGATGACGAGATTCTCGAAAAGAACGGGCGACGTGCCGGTACCGAGGCCCAGTGTCGCGAACGGCGCCACCGCCTTCCACGCCAGCTCTCCTTTGGCGTCGTAAGCGTATAGGCCCTCCGGGCCAAAGTAGGCGAAGACCATCGTGCCGTCGGTGACAGGCGTAGGGCCCGCGAAGCTGCTGCGACGATGGCGGGCGTCATAGACCGGGCCCTCGTACGCCGTGCGATCCCAGAGGATCTTCCCGGACGCGGCGTCGAGCGCCAGGACCTTGAAGACGTGTTTTTTGTCGGCGGCGACGCTGTCGGGGTGGATCCAGTCCTGTTCCTGCCCCTGACGATGCTTGACGGCGCGCTGTCCGGGGATAGGCTCTCCCTCGATCACGGCGGTGAGGTAGATGCGATCGTTCCAGACGATCGGCGACGACATGCCGGTGCCCGGCAGCTCAGCCTTCCAGATGACGTTCTTGCCCGGCGCCCATTCCGTCGGCACCTGGCTGTCAGCCGAAATCCCCTGCCCCCCTGGCCCGCGCCACTGCGGCCAGTTCTCCCCCGCCGTCAACGTCACGGTCCCGACGAGTGCCGAAATCACCGCCAGGCTCATCAGCGAACGAGGATCACGCATGCGAAAGATTCTCCGGGCCGATCGTGAAACGAAATGAGGGGAGGGGGGCGTAAGAAGCAGATTATAGGCGCGTTCCACCGCCGGTCCCGGCGTTTGGTACAAACGCTCGGGACCGGGCAATGCTGACTGTTGAGTGCTGAATGCTGAATGAATACTGAACGTGAATTCCGCACTTCAGCGATTCTTCAGCATTCAGCACTCAGCATTCAGCATTATCCTAGAGGTTCTATGAAGGCGACGCTTCCCCGACTTCCACTGCTCGTAGCCCTTGGCATGCTCATCCCCGCAGCGGCCCTGCTGCGCGGGGCAGACTGGCCGGACTGGCGCGGGCCGGCGCACACCGGCGTCTCGACCGAGACCAACCTCGTCTCGACCTGGTCGCCAGCAGGCCAGAATCTGGCGTGGAAGGCGCCCTACGGAGGGCGCTCCGGGCCCGTGGTCTTTGGCGATCGCCTCTTCCTCCAGAACACCTCGGGCGAGGGAGCACGAGATGCAGGAGCGTCTGATGTGCTTCCACGCCGACACCGGCAAGCTCCTCTGGGAATACAAATACAACCTCTTCACGAGCGACGTCCCGCCGCACCGGATTGCCTGGGCCTCGCCCGTTGTCGATCCGGCGTCAGGAAATGTCTACGCCTTCAGCGGCAACGGCCTCCTGATGTCTCTGAGCCGCGACGGCAAACTCCTGTGGGAGCGTTCGCTGGCCGAAGAGTTCGGAATGTGGACGACGCACGGCGGACGCGTGTCGTCGCCAATCATCGACGGCGATCAGCTGATCGTGAGCGGGTTGATGTTCAGCTGGGGCGCGCATGCCGGCGGCGCGCATCGCTATCTGTCGTTCGACAAGGCCAGCGGCCGCGCCAACTGGATCAGCTCGCCCGAAGGGCGTCCGACGGACACGATTTATGCGAATCCGTATGTGGCCGACGTCAGCGGCGTACGGACGTTCTTCTCCGGTGGCAGCGACGGCGCCGTGCACGCGCTCAAGGTCAACACCGGCGAGAAGATCTGGAGCTGGCCGGTCAGCCAGCGCGGCCTCAACACCGCTGCGCTGATGATCGGGCCCGACGTGCTCGTGTCGCACAGCGAAGAAAATCTCGGGTCGAGCGAGATGGGGATGCTCGCCGCAATGCCAGCGAACAAGACCGGCACGCTGACCGACAAGGACGCGCGATGGCTCATGCGCGGCGTGCAGGCGGGTTACGCCTCACCCGTCAGCGACGGCCAGCGCATCTACATCGTCGACAACGGCGGCATCCTCTTCGCGCACGACGCCAAGACTGGAAATCGGCTGTGGGAGCAGAACCTCGGCACGATCCAGAAATCGTCTCCGGTGCTTGCCGACGGCAAACTCTACGTCGGCACCGAGAACGGGAAGTTCTACATCATCCGGCCGCTCGCCGATAAGGCCGAAATCCTCGACCAGGATTGGCTCGGCAGCGAACAGAACCCCGAGCCGATCATCGCGTCGCCGGCAGTCGCGCGCGGCCGTGTCTACGTCGTCTCGATGAACGCGATCTATGCCATCGGTCCGAAGATGGCGCCCTCAGGCGCGCCGGCGAATCCGGCAACCGCGGCAAAGCCCGCCGCCGCGGCGAACCTGCCGGCAGGCGTGCCCGCCGCCGTGCTCGTGACGCCGACTGAGCTGATTCTCAAGCCGGGCGAGTCGATTGCGCTCACCGCCAAGGCCTTCGACGCCAGCGGCGCTGCCATCTCATTACCGGGACCGGCGACGTGGACGCGTCGAGAATCTCAAGGGCACGGTCGCCGACGGGAAGTTCACTGCAGACGCCGCCGCCGGTCGCGCAGGCCGGCGTGGTCAAGGCCGCGCTCGGTACGATCGTCGGCGCGGCGCGCATTCGTGTCATCCCTGATCTGCCGTGGAGCTTCGACTTCGAGGATGGCCGTGAAGTGCCGCCGCCACAGTGGGCGAACGCCACCAACAAGTTCGCCGTGCGCGACCTCGACGGCAGCAAGGTGCTCGTCAAGCTCGCCGAGAACGACTTCGCGTTCGCCAAGCGCTGCCGCCCGTTCTTCGGCTCACCCGAACTGACCAACTACACCATCGAGTCGGACATCCGCGCGATGGAGCGCCGCCGGCAGATGGGCGACATCGGGATCGTCGCGCAGCGCTACGAGCTGGTGATCTTCGGCAACCACCAGGAGCTGCACCTCCAGCCGTGGCAGCCGGAGACGTCGCGCACCGTGAAGGTGCCGTACAAGTTCGACAAGGATCTCTGGTACACGATGAAGCTCGAGGTGCAGACGCTCGACGCCGGCAAGGTGCGCGCGCGCGGCAAGATCTGGCCGAAGGGTCAGCCCGAGCCGCAGGCGTGGACGATCGAGCGCATCGACCCGATTGGCAGCACCAAGGGAGCGCCCGGACTTTACGCAGATGCGCCTTCGCGCGTTGGCGGCGGTTCGGAGCTCTACTGGGACAACATCAAGGTCTATAAGAACAAGTAACGTGGTTCGCGGCTCGCGGCTCGCTGCTCGCGGTTCGCGACTGGGCCAGCCGAGCAGCGACAAGCAACATCATGTCCAAGAGTTCAACATCGCCGCTCGGCGGCCATCGGCATCGTCTTCGTCAGCTCACTGGCGCTAATCGCCCGATCCGATCCCGGCAAGGGCGACTGGCCGATGTGGGGCGGCACGCCGGATCGCAACCTCGTCTCGGCGATGAAGAACCTGCCAACGAGCTGGGACATCAAGGCGAAGAAGAACATCAAGTGGGTCGCCGAGCTCGGCTCGCAGGCCTACGGCAACCCGGTCGTCGCCAACGGCGTCGTCCTCGTCGGCACCAACAACGAGTCGATGAAGGATCCGGCCATCAAGGGCGACAAGGGCGTCCTCATGGCGTTCAAGGAATCCGACGGCTCGTTCCTGTGGCAGGCCGTGCACGACAAGCTGACCGCGGGCCGCGCCAACGACTGGCCGTTCCAGGGCATCTGCTCGTCGCCGGTCGTCGAGAACAAGATCGTCTACTACGTGTCGAACCGCGGCGAAGTGATGGCGGTCGACATCGAAGGCTTCCGCGACAAGGAAAACGACGGGCCGTTCAAGGACGAGAAGCAGCAGCGCGAGACCGACGTCGACATCATCTGGAAATACGACATGATGGACGAGCTCGGCGTCTTCCAGCACAACATGGCGAACTCGTCGCCGGCGATCTGGGAGAACCTGCTCTACGTCAGCACGTCGAACGGCCAGGACGAGAGCCACGTCAACGTGCCCTCGCCAAAGTCGCCGGCGATCATCGCGCTCGACAAGACAACCGGCAAACTCGTCTGGGAGGACGCCTCTCCGGGCGACAAGATCCTGCACGGCCAGTGGTCCTCACCCGCGGTCGGCAAGATTGGCGACACGGTACAGGCCGTCATCGGGCAGGGCGACGGTTACGTGCGCGGCTACGAGGCCAAGAGCGGCAAGAAGCTCTGGGAGTTCGACATGAACCCCAAGGACTCGGTGTGGCCGAAGACGCGCAACGAGGTCATCAGCACGCCGGTCATCTACGAGAACGTGGTCTATATCGCCAACGGCCAGGATCCCGAGCACGGCGAGGGCGTCGGGCACCTCTACGCGATCGACCCGACGAAGACGCGGCGACATCACGAAGAGCGGCCTCATCTGGCACTACGACAAGATCCGGCGCTCGATCTCGACGGGTGCCATCTACAACGGCATCCTCTTCTATTCGGACTTCAGCGGCTTCCTGCATGCGCTCGACGTCAAGACCGGCAAGCCGTTCTGGACCCACGACATGTTCGCGGCCATCTGGGGCTCGCCGATTGTCATCGGCGACAAGGTCTATCTCGGGGACGAGGACGGCGACGTCACGGTCCTCAACGCCGACCGGACGATGAAGGTCGTCGCCGAGAGCAACATGGGCAGCTCCGTCTACTCCACTCCGGTGCCTGCTAACGGCGCGCTCTTCATCGTCAACCGCAACGAGCTCTTCGCGATCGCGGGCGCAGGAGCCGACGGCAGCAAGTGACGCGCGCCTCGGAAGCGAAGGTCTCTCTGTTTTTGACATGATCGGCGGAATGCGCAAGGCGGCAACGTTGACGCTGTTGAGTATCAGCGTCGTGACGATCTCGGCGCAGGCGCCGACACGGCCTCGCCCGCGGATCGCTGGATCCAGTTCCGCGGCACGCCGCCGCTGGCTGGATTGTCGGATGCCAAGCTTCCCGGCACGCTCAAGGTCCTCTGGACCTACGAGGCCGGCGACGCGATCGAATCGTCGGCAGCGATCGTCGACGGCGTTGTCTACGTGGGCTCGCAGACGGGCGAGCTCCACGCGGTCAACCTCGCCGACGGAAAGTTGAAATGGAAATACAAGGCGTCGCCCGATGGCATCGGCGAATCGTCGCCGACGGTCGCGGGCGGAATCGTCTACATCGGCGATCTCTCGGGCGTCCTGCACGCCGTCCAGGCCGAGACCGGAAAGGTAGCCTGGACGTTCAAGACCAGCACCGAGATCAAGTCGTCACCCGTCGTCAGCGGCGACAGGGTCCTCATCGGCTCGTACGACTCGCAACCTCTATGCGCTCGGCGCGAAGGACGGCAAGCTCGTCTGGAAAGTGCAGACCGAAGGCTACGTCCACGCCACTCCCGCCGTGGTCGACGGCGTCGCCTACATCGCCGGGTGCGACGAGATCCTGCGCGGCATCCGCATCTCGGACGGAACCGAGGTGCTGAAAATGGCGTTCGGCGCCTACACCGGCGCGTCGCCAGCGGTGGTCGATGGTCGCGCCTACTACGGCACGTACGAGAACGAGGTGCTGGCAGTCGATCTGAAGTCGAAGAAGATCGTCTGGACCTACAAGCACCCGGAGCGCAGCTTTCCCTTCTATTCGTCACCGTCCGTTCTCGGCGATCGCGTCATCGTCGGCGGCCGCGACAAGATGGTGCACGCCCTCGACAAGAAGACCGGCAAAGCGCTGTGGACGTTCATGACCGGCGCCCGCGTCGATTCGTCGCCCGTCGTCTCCGGCGGGATGGCGTACATCGGATCGAACGATGGGAAGCTCTATGTGCTCGACGTCGCCACGGGCAAGAGCGTCTTTCAGTTCGAGGCCGGCGGACCGCTGTCGGCATCACCAGCTGTCGCTTCAGGCCGTCTCGTCATCGGCTCGCAAGACGGCAAGCTGTTCTGCCTCGGCTAGAGCGTTCAACGGATCTTCGCGCTCGAGATGATCGCGCGCGCGCGCTGACGGCGGACGCTGACGGCGAACGCCGGAGCGAACCGGCGGCTCGGACCTCCGCTTCGCGACGCGGAAGACGAGCCCTCCACGGCTATGCTCACGATGGCGTCGGCGGCTCGGCGATCACCGCGACCTGGACAATCAGTTGATCGCGGCCACATCGGCCAGGCGAGGTGACCGCACGGCGCGCACCGACGACCCGCCGGATCGGACGCGTGTCGGGACGTCGGGCCGATCGCTCCGATCGCGATCGCGTACACGCGGTAGTCGCTAAAACGAGCCGGACACCGCGCCCGTCCGATGTCGCGGCGAGGCGGGCTGGCCAGTTCCGTCGAGCGAGCCGACGCGGTCGAAGCTGGCTCGCGTAGCCGAACTGATTCGTTCAGCGGCGCTTCCGGCCTGTGATCCTCCAAGCCGACGGATGCGCATCAGCGAGTCACAGGGCGCCGTGATGAGGGCTCCAAGCCAGCTTCTCGACGTCGCGGAAGCGCCAGGTCACGAGCGCAGGTCGCGGTCCCGGTCGAGCGGTTCGGACCTGGACAGCCGCCTCGCTGCGAGATCACGCGGCAAGGAGCATCGTCCTGGCAATACGGAACTGTCAGCGTATGGTCGGGTCTCTTCAGCGCCTCGCGGCGTGATCCGGAAGTCGACGCTGAAGCGACGGTAATCGGAGTACGTGGCGACGCCGTCGATGTCGTAGCGCTCCGTCCGCTTGGGCGCGGACACGGCCGTCCACGGTCCCGAGTAGTGCTCGCGCATCTCAGCCGGCACCCACAAGTCGAGCGCCGCATCACGACGCCACTGGACCTCGATCACAGCCTTCGAATCGCCGCGACCACGCACAAAATCCTTCACCACCAGCTCGCTGCGAACGACTCGTCCGTCCGACGGAACGATCCAGAGCCGGCCTTCAGCCGGCAGACTGCGGCCGTCGCCGCGGCTGATGAGGCCGCCGCGGTCGCGTTCCTTGAAGCGGACCGCCCACACGCGTTCGCCGTCGAGAACTTCCTCACCTTCCTTCTCGAAGCGGCAATCCGGGCGATGCCGCGGGTGGATGAAATGCAGCGCCGTCGTCGGAACGTTGATCTGGCGAGTGATCGGCCCGAGGTTGTAGCGGGCGCTCTCGCCGGCGATCGAGCGTGCCTGCTCGAGCAGCGACTGCGGCGGTCCTTGAAACAGCCGCTCGAGGCGCCGCGCGGACTCGGTGACTTCCGTATCGTTCACCGCCAGCACATTGCGGAACGCCAGCCACTCCGTGCTGTCGACGAGACGGATGAACGCGATCTCGGATCGGAGACGTCGCTCCGACAGCGACTCGCCGGTACGACGCCAGACCAGGCGCTGCGTGTACGACTCGGCCGCCAGCACTGTCGACAGCGATTCGCCGTAGCGAAGGACGTACGCGCTCGCTCGATCGAGCACGTTGTCGAGCGAGGGCGAGGGCTGCGGTTCAGAGCTAGCGAAGGCGGAGCCGACGACGAGCGACGATAGATACGCGCCGGCAAGAGCGCGCATCGTCCACCTGGATCGTGCGGGCCGTCGCATGGCAACGCGTCAGTCGGGCAAGTTGTCCGGCGGAGGCTCCGGCAGGAAGAAGCTGGCGATAAGGCCGATCAGGTAGACCGAGAACCCGATGCCCGCCGCCACGAGCGCAACTTTCGTTGGCGCGTAAGCGCGATCAGGAGTGATGGCGAGCGTGGCCGTCACCCACGCAAAGGACGTCCCGATGAGCCGGCCGCCGATGTTGGCGGCGAAACTCTCACCCGTGCCTCGCAAATGCATCGGGTAGACACGCGGCAGATAGTTGCCCCAGAAGCTGAATTGCGCGACCGTGCAGAATCCCGCCAGAAATGCCCCGACATAGAGCCAACTGAGGCTGGTCGTCGCGATCCACGCGAAGACAATGGGCATGACGATCAGGCCCGGGATCTGGAACATGCGGATCAGGCGCTGGCGGCTGACGACGACGAGCGCGAGAAACGCCAGGGCGACACGTCCGACCAGACCGCCGACCTCCTGCACCTTCGTAACGTCCGACGCCACTCTCTGCTCGGTGAGCCGCGCCTGCGGCGGCGGCTGGCCCTGCACCATCTGGCGGACTTCCGGCAGGCCCGGCACGATCTGCGGGAACTGCTGAATGGCGCCAAACGCCGCCCCGTACGACATCGCGAACATCAGCGTCGTGACGATCGTCGTCTTGCGCAACGCAGGAGAGAAGAGCGCCGCGATGCTCGGGCGCTTCAGCGTGCCGGCGGCCTTCTTCTGCTGCCACGCCGGGGACTCCGGCAGGAACGGCCGGATGAAGATGAGCGGAATCGCCGGGATCACGCCGGACATGACCGTGTACCGCCACACCGCGTGCGGATCGGCGATGCCCTCGATGCCAAGCGCTGGCAGCGAGTGCGCGTACTTGATTGCCAGGCCGTTGGCAAAGGCGACGAGGAGGCCGCCCAATGACGAGAACGCCTGGGTGTAGCCGAGCACTTTCTCGCGCTGCTTCGGCTCGGGGAAGAGCTCGGCAAGCCACGCAATGGCGGCGACGAACTCGACGCAGACGCCGACGAACACGAAGCACCGCAGCACCAGCAGCATCTCGATCGACGTCGCGTAGCCTGACAGGAAGGCGGCGACGGCATAGATCAGGATGCTGTAGGTCAGAACGCGGCGACGGCCCAGGCGGTCCGTGAGATAGCCGCCGAGCAGGCCGAAAATGCCGCCGGCGAATGCCGGGATGTAGAAGAGCCGTCCCACCCACATCTGGAACTCTGGCGATCCTGGCGCCGCGCCCGTCAACTCGAGCAGCGCTGGCCGCACGATCAGCGGCAGCATGAGGATCTCGTAGATGTCGAACGCGAAGCCGATGACCGCAATGATGCAGATCAACCACTGCGTCGACGTGAGCCTGGGAGCGGACTGGCTTGTGGGCATGGGCATGTTACGCGTGAGCGGGTGATAGAGTTTACTGCACAGCGGTATTCGACTCCGGGCTTCGGTTCCAGGTTCTGGTTCCAGTTCTGACTCTTCGTCTCGGTTTCCTCGATGACATCGTTTGACTTCCAGCTGCGAACCCGCGTGATCTTTGGCGCTGGCGGGTTCTCCCGGATCGGCGAGCTGGCGCGCGAGCTCGGGTTCCGGCGGACGCTGCTCGTGGCCGATCGCGGGATGGTCAAGGCCGGCTACGTCAATGCGGCGGTGAAGAGCCTCGAGGCCGCCGGGGTCGCAGCGATCCCGTTTCACGACTTTCGCGAGAATCCCGATTCCGCGATGGTCGAGGCCGGCCGGGCTTTCGCGGATCCGCTCGGCCTCGACTCGTTGATTGGCCTCGGCGGCGGCAGCTCGCTCGACTGCGCCAAGGGCATCAACTTCCTGCTGACCAATGGCGGGACGATGAGCGACTACCGCGGCTACGGCAAAGCCGCGCGGCCGCTCCTGCCGATGATCGGCATCCCGACCACGGCTGGCACCGGCAGCGAGGCGCAGAGCTACGCCGTCATTTCGGACGCGGCGTCGCACATGAAGATGGCGTGTGGCGATCCATCCGCAGCCGTGAAGATCGCGGTCCTCGATCCCGAGCTGACGATGAGTGCGCCACGAACCGTCACGGCGATGTCGGGCTACGACGCAATCGCGCACGCGGTCGAAACCTGGGTGACGTCGCGCCGCACTCCAGTGTCGGACACGTTCTCACGGCGGGCCTGGGAGCTTCTGAGCCAGTCATTCGAGCGCGTGCTTGCGCGCTCCGGACGATGCAGAGGCGCGCGCGTCGATGCTGGCGGGATCGCACTTCGCGGGCATCGCCATCGAACAATCCATGCTCGGCGCCGCGCATGCCTGCTCGAACCCGCTGACAGCGCGTTTCGGCCTCGCCCACGGCCTGGCACTCTCGATCCTGCTGCCGCACGTCGTCCGATGGAACTCGTCGATCGTCGGCGATCGCTACGCTGCCCTCGATCGAATCGCGGAAGCACTGGCCACGAGGCTGGCGCGGTATGCGCGCGCCGGAGGCTTGGGCGGCGCGCTCCACGATCACGGCGTGCCAGCGGACGCGCTCCCAGGACTGGCAGATCAGGCGGCGACGCAGTGGACCGGGCACGTTCAATCCGCGCCCGTTCGATGCGGCGGGCGCGCTGGAGATTTACCGCGCGGCGCACTGAGCCATCGTCAAGGCCCGAAAGTTCGTTTCACCACAGAGGGCGCAGAGAACGCAGAGAGTTTCGGCCACGGACAACACGGACTTCACGGATCGGGTCGTGCGGTACTGAGTGCGATCCGGACGAGCCTGGCCGCGCCTTGGGCGCGAGAGAGGGAACGCGGCCCGCGGATCAGCACGCCAACAAACTCTCTGACATGGCGTGCTGATCCGCGGGCCGCGTTCCTCTCAGCCTGGCTCCGCCAGGCTGCGGCGGTCGCCGGAATTCGGCGTCGCTCTAGCCCAAGCATCGCTGACACCGGTTGTCTGCGCTCTCTGCGACCTCTGTGGTGATCTAATAACGCGCCAGCGTCGATGCCGAAGCCGGCGGCGTGACCATCGAAACAACGACCATCAGCAAAGCCGCAATCAGCGTCATCGGCACGACCGGCATCAGCCCGAACCACGCGAGTGCGCCGGGCGTGGTCGCGGTATAGATGACGGCGAACGCTACCCACAGCGTGACCGCCAGCGCGCCCCACTTCGTGCTGCGCTTCCAGAAGAGCGCCGCAAAGAACAGCACGGACAACGCCGAGTAGCCGGAGAACGCGAACTGCACGGCGAGGTCGAAGATGCCCTGCGGCGCCTGCATCGCGACCGCGTAGGCGATGAGCGTCAGCCCGACGACGAAGAGGCGCCCTGTTTGTACCTGGACGTGCTCGCCGAAGCGGCTCTTGCCGCCGTAGAACGCGAACACATCCTCCGTGAACATCGTCGAGAGCGCGAGAATCTGCGAGTCGCTCGCCATGACGGCCGCCATGATGCCGGCGCCGAGAATGCCCGCGAGCCACAGCGGCGCGTAGCGCTCGAGCATGATCGGCACCACGTCGTCGCCGGCCGCCTGCCGGCGCAGCGCGGCACGATCCTCGGCGTCCATCGACGCCGGCGCTGTCGCCAGGCTCTGGCGCGCCTCGAGCTTGCTCGCGATCCGCGGAACGTCGGTCATGCTGTTCGCGGCAACGCCGAGAAACACGCACGGCAGCCAGATCGCCAGGATGCAGAGCGGATAGAACACGATCGTGCGCCGGAACTGCGTCATACGACGCGCCGTCAGGCAGAAGATCGTGATGTGCGGAAACGCGATCGTCGACAGCGGGATGAAGGTGTAGCTGAGAAAGATGAGCGGTGAGAATCGCTCGCGCGTCAGGAGCGGTGCCGTGGCCGGAGACGCCAGCAGCGATTCCATCACCGCCGGAAAGCCACCCATGCCGCGGCCGATCACGACCAGAGCAACAGCGCCGAACGACAGGAAGAGCACGGTCTGAAAGGCATTCACCCACGCCGTGCCGCGCATGCCGCCAAAGAACACATAGCTCATGACGACGAGCGCCACGACCGCGCCGCCGAGCCAGTACGGCACGACGCCACCGGTGATCGCGCGCAGCGCCGTACCGCCGCCCATCACGCCGATGATGATGTACGGCACCAGGAGTGCCGCCTGGACGACGAAGATCGCCGTACCGATGTGCCCGCACTCCCACCGATCGCGAAACATCTGCACCGATGTCATGAAGCCGTGCCGCCGCCCGAGCGCCCACATGCGCGTACCGACGAAGAAGAGCGTCAGCGGGATGACGAACGCCGATGACGAGGCCATCAAGCCGAAGGTGACGACGCCGTTGGCGAAGGCGTGCCCGGCGGAGCCGAGGATGGTGAAGGCTGTCATGTTGGTGCCGAAGAGCGACAGCAGGAACACCATCGGCCCGAGCGATCGGCCGGCAAGGAAGAAGTCCTCGGCCTCGTGGTCCGTCGGCTGGCGGTGACGGAACGCGAAGATGCCGATGTAGAGGACGACCGCGAGATAGCTGAAAACGAGAACTGCGGGAATCAACGCCGGCTGTCCTCCGCATCTTCAGCGCTTGAAAGATCGAGGTGATGCGGCCAGGCCACGCGGGTCAGGACCCACATCAAGAGGGCGGTGGCGATGCAGTAGGCACCGTGATACGCCAGACCGACAGGCAGGAATCCGAAGACGAGCGGACGCGCCGTGCGCCAGAACCAGACGTCCTGGTGCAGCACGTAGAGCAGGACGAAAACGACGGCGAGACCGATCGCTTTGAGTGACATGTCAGTCGCGGTATACGGCGAACTTGCAGCCTAGCACGAGGCGCCGCGCCGATGCGATCTCGTGGGACATCGAGACATCGGTTGATAGAATCGAAGATGTGTTTCGATCCCTTACCCTCGCGTGTTCACTGCTGTTCGTCCCAGCTCTGGTCTCGGCACAGACAACGGCCACCGTCAGCGGCACCATCAAGGACGCCGGAGGCGGCATCATGCCCGGCGTCACAGTCACCGTCAGCAATGAGGCTACCGGCCTGTCCCGTACGAACGTCACCGGCGATGAGGGCCGATTCGTCGTCGCCGGCCTGCCGCCAGGCACATATGACGTCCGTGCCGAGATCGCAGGCTTCAAGCCGTACCGCCGCCCGCTGACGGTGGCCGTGGCGGATAACGTCGCGGTCGCGATCGTGCTCGAGGTCGGCGGAACCGCCGAAACCGTCACCGTTGTCGACAGGCCGCCCGTCGTCAACACCTCGAGCTCGGAGCTCAGCTACCTGGTTTCCTCCCAGACGATCGAGACGCTGCCGCTCAACGGCCGCAACTACACGGACCTCGCTCTGCTGCAACCGGGCGTGCTCGCGTATCCGCATCGCGATGGCGGCTCGGTGGTCGCGCACGGGCTCGGCATCAGCGTCAACGGGCAGGACCCGCGCGCGAACGTCTACTTGCTCGACGGGACGCTGCAGAACGACTTCACCAACGGCCCGGCAGGGAGCGCTGCGGGCACCGCCCTCGGAATGGAGACCGTGCGCGAGTTTCGCGTCGAGACAAATGCCTACGGCGCGGAGTTCGGGCGCATCGCGGGCGGGCAGATCAATGTCCTGACGAAGTCGGGCAGCAACCGCTACTCGGGCAGCGCCTACGAATACCACCGCAACGACGCTCTCGACGCAGCGAACTACTTCGACACGCTCGGCAAGCCAGACTTCACGCGGAACCAGTTTGGCGGCACGGTGGGCGGGCCGCTGGCCGAGAACCGTCTCTTCTTTTTTGGCGGCATCGAGGCGCTCGTCGAACGCCTCGGCAAGACAATTTCCACGGTCGTGCCTGACGACAACGCGCAGGCTCGGCATCCTGCCGTCAGGCGTGGTCGGAGTCAATCCTGCCGTCGCTCCGTACCTTGCGGAGTATCCCTCGCGCCAACGGGCCGTCGCTCGGACAAGGGCTCGCCGTCTACGACTTCCCGTTCGATCAGCGCCTCGACGAGCAGTACGTGCAGGGCCGTATCGACTACAACAACGGCGCCCGGCAGATGTTCGCGCGCTATACCTTCGACAACACGAACCAGTTCCTGCCGACCGATTACCCGCAGTTTCCACGGCAGTTCCTGTCGCGCAACCAGTTCTTCACGGGTGAATACAACGAGACGCTGTCTCCGAACACGTTCAACTCGGCGCGCCTGAGCTTCAGCCGCACGCGCATCGGTCAGAACGTCGAGGCCAACACGTCGCAGCCGCTTGCGCCATTCGTTCCGGGCCGGGAGCTGATGGGCGACATCGACATCGGCGGCCTGAAGCGCTTCGGTCCGCAGAGCTCGGGAAACCTGCGTCTCGTGCAGAACGTGTTCAGCTTCCAGGACGACCTCGTACTACTCGCGCGGGAAGCACTTCGTGAAGGCCGGCGCGCTGGTCGAGCACTACCAGGACAACATGGTCAACCCGACCTTCAGCCTTGGTATCTACTCGTTCCCGAACCTGAGCGCCTTCCTGCGCAACGTGCCGAACAACTTCGTCGGCCTCACGCCGGCGGCGCAATTCGATCGCTACTGGCGCTTCACGCTCTTCGGCTTCTACGTGCAGGACGAGTTCCGCGTGACGCCGCGGCTGACGCTCAACGGCGGTCTGCGCTACGAGTTCACCACGATGCCGGAAGACATCTACGGGCGCGATTCATCGCTGCCGGATCTTATCCGCGTCGCAGCCAACCGTCGGGCCGTTGTACGAGAATCCGACGTACACGAACCTTTCGCCTCGGCGTCGGCGCGGCGTGGGACGTCTTCGGCGACGGCAAGACAGCCGTCCGCGGCGGTTACGGCCTCTACTTCAACACGACCAACCAGCAGAACCTGATCGTCACCGTCACCAATCCGCCCGCGACGCCACGGCCGGTCATCGTCAATCCGACGTTCCCGACGCCGGACTTCAACCGTGCCGGCGCGATCTCGATGCGGCCGGTGCAGTTCGATCTCGACAATCCGCGCATCCACGTCTTCAACGTCAACGTGCAACGCGAGCTGTGCTTTTCACACGGCGCTGACTGTCGGCTACGCCGGATCCCGCGGTGAACACCTGTTGCGCAGCGGCGACGTCAACCTCGCCCTGCCGGTGACGCTGCCCGACGGAACGCTCTTCATCCCCGCCGGCACACCGCGCCAGAACACCGCCTTTTCCACGATCGAACTGAAGAGCAGCGACGGCGAGTCGCTGGTACAACGCGCTCATCGTCGACGTGCGCCGCCGCCTGGCCGCGGGCTTCGCGTTCCAGTCGTCGTACACGTTCTCGAGCAGCGAGGACACGACGCAGGCGTCGACGTTCTTCTCGGACGCGACGAACGGCACGACGTCGGCGATGCCCGAGTTCATCCCCGGCTACAACAGGGGGCCGTCCGACTTCAATACGCGGCACAACTGGGTCTCGAGCTTCAGCTGGGAGCTGCCGTTCGCGAACGACACATCGGGACTGACGCGCACGCTCGCCGACGGCTGGCAGGTGTCGGGCATCTGGACGATGCGGAGCGGGCAGCCGCTGACGGTCTTCGTGACGGCGAACCGATCGCGGTCGCAGTGGAATCCGTCGCGGGGACCCGGCATCGGTCAGGATCGTCCGAGCTACGCGCCTGGCTATGGTCCGGACAATGCGGTGAATGGCACACCCGAGCAGTGGTTCAATCCCGCGGCGTTCGTGCTCCAGCCGGCGGGCACGTTCGGCGACACCGGGCGCGGTGATTTCACCGGTCCTGACCTGCGCACGCTCGACCTGGCGTTCAGCAAGAACAGTCCGTTGGGGGGCGCTCGGCAGCAACGGACGCCTCGAGTTCCGCCTCGAGGTTTTCAACGTCCTCAACCGCGCCAACTTCGGCATCCCCGAGCTGCGCGCGTTCGCCGGGCCAAGCCGATGGCGAAGCGCCACTGGCGACGTTCGGCCGCATCACGAACACCATCACTTCAGCGCGGCAGACGCAGGTTAGCGTGAGGGTGGTGTTTTAGGTCGGTAGCTCGGTAGCTCGGTCGCTCGGTAGTTCGGCAGTTCGGGGTTCGGGGCTCGGGGCTCGGGGCTCGGGGCTCGGGGCTCGGGGCTCGGGGCTCGGGGAATAGCCTGCCAGTTGAAGTCGCGTTGGTTTGCCAACCGCGATCAGTTTTGCGGCGCGCACGGACAGCCGCTGGCGCGAAGCGGGCGGGGCGGGGCGACCTCTGAGCGTCGTGACATCGCAGCGGGTAAAACGGTTCCGGAGAGGTGCCGATCGGCGGCGGCGCTGTTTCGTCTCAAGCGGGCATTAGAGCTTGTTGCCGAACCGATGCTTTACCGGCGTCCGGCATACACCAGCCGACGCCGCGCCGTCAGCACAGCCGCGGAGGGACCGTTTTTCCACGGCGCGAAGCGGGAGCCACGTCCCGACTGCTGCGCGCCAGCGTTCGCTGATCACCCCGGCACAGCCCGTCTCTTGAACCTACGGTCTAATCACCGTGCCGTCCCTGCGGCGCGTCGTGCCCCACGAGTAATCGAAGTTCGGCGGACCGGCCGGGAATGGGTACTTGGCCGCTACCTTCTCATCGACTTCGATGCCGAGTCCCGGACGCTCTTGCGCCAGCATGTAGCCGTTCTTGATCTCGGGGCAGCCGACAAACACGTCCTGCGTTTCTTTCGGGAACGTCCCGCCCTCGTGCACGCCGAAGTTGTAGCTCGACAGCTCCAGCGCCAGCTGCGCCGCGTGCGCGAGCGGTGACGCGTCGCCGGGGCCATGCCACGCGGTGCGGACGCCGAAGTACTCGCTCAGCGCCGCGACCTTTCGCGCCGGGCTCAGGCCGCCGATCTGGGAGATGTGGATCCGGATGAAGTCGATCAGCCGTTCCTTGATGAGCGGCAGGTACTCGTGCTGCGTGTTGAAGAGCTCGCCCATCGCGATCGGGATGCTCGACTGCTGCCGCAGCAGGCGGAAGTGATCGTTATCTTCCGGCGGAAACGGATCCTCGAGAAAGAACAGGCGGTAGGGCTCGAGCGCCTTGCACAGGTTGATGCCTTCGTTGAGCGTCACCCGCTCGTGGACGTCGTGCAGCAGCTCGACCTCGTCGCCGAGCTTCGAGCGCATGTGCTCGAAGAACTTCGGCAGCATCCGCACGTACGGCCCCGACTCCCAGATCGCGCGCGGATTGGTCGGGCCGACGACCTCGTCGACGTTTGCCGACGGCGTCGGCTGCGTGCTGCGCGCGCCGTAGCTCGCATAGCCGGGCGTGCTGACCTGCACGCGCACGTGGCGGAAGCCACGCTCCATGCCGGCGCGGGCGGCCTCTTCGACTTCGGTGAAGCTGGCGCCGCTCGCGTGGTAGTAGCAGTCAGCGCCCTGACGGACCTTGCCGCCGAGCAGCTGATAGAGCGGCATGCCGGCGCGCTTGCCCTTGATGTCCCAGAGCGCGATGTCGACGCCGCTCATCGCGTTGAAGAGCACCGGGCCGTTGCGCCAGTACCGAGCTCATGTAACACGACTGCCAGATGTCCTCGATCTCGTCGACGTTCCTCCCGACGAGGAACGGCTTCAGGTACTCGTCGACCGCCGTCTTGACGACGAGCGCCCGCTGCGTGAACGTCGCGCAGCCCCAGCCCACAAGGCCCGGCTCGGTCGTTTCCACTTTCACGACGACGAGGCGGATGCGGTTGGGCGCGGTCAGGATGGTCTTGATGTCGCGAATCTTGACCGGTGCCGTGCCGCGCACCGCCTGCTCGAACGCCGACGACACTCCGGGAGAGATCGCGCCCGCGAGAGCTTCGCCCGACGGGATGAGCGACGCGCCGCCGGCGATGGACATCGAAGTGATTGCATCGCGCCGGTTCATCATGGAAGTCTCCTCAACGGCCTGCGGCCTGGTAGAACTGATAGGTAATGCGCCACGACGATTCCTTGCCGGGCTCGGCGCTGACGTCGATGTACGGCTCGGGACAGACCGTCAGGTTCGCCGACCAGAAATACACCTTCACGAGCGGCCGATCGCCGGTGATGTGGACCCCGGCGCCGGTCTTGCGATTCTCGAGGCGGAAATCGTAGTCGGACGCGGTGGCGCCAAACCCGTCGACCTCCGTGAAGACGGTCTGACCCTTCTGGAACTCCTTGAGGAAGCGCGATGTCCTTGCCGCGAACCTCGGCGAGATCGTTCAGCGGGCGCGCCGCCTTCACGTCGAAGGGAAAGCGCACGACGATATCCGGGCCGGTCGTGCGCCAGATCCATGCGGAAGAAGTTGTGATTGTAGACCTGCGTCGAGATCGGCTTGCGTCCCGTGTTCTTCAGATGATGCTCGAGGACGAGCGAGTCTTTGCCCAGCCGCAGCACCTTGCGATAGACGTAGGCATAGCCCGTTGGTGTCCTTCAGTTCGTGCTCGAACTCGATCCGATCGGCGTGCTTCTTGACCGTCCATTTGCCCGGGTCGACGATCTCGTAGGTCTCGAAGCGCTTGTACTCGGCGGCGTTCTGCGGCTTGCGCACGGCGCCGACGCCGATGCGCACGAACGGTCTCGCCAGGTTTGGCTTCGTCATAACCGAGGGCCGAATCCTTGCCGGTAAGAAACTCTTCGACCGGCCCGGCAATCGCGTCGTGAATCTTCGGATCGTAGCTTCTCGAACCACTGTCCGAAGTACTCGTGGCCATTCCATTTCAGGCTCGAGATGACGCCGGACCAGTCGAAGCGCGTGCCACGGTAGTAGCCAGACTCCGCGTCGGGAAGGTAGATCGTGGCGCGGACGCTCGTGTTCGAGACATCGGCCGTGGGGGCCTGTGGTGCCGCCGGCTGGTTCAGCATGACGAGGGCTGCGAAGAGAATCCAGTGTTTCATGTCAATCGGCAATCGCGAAGGCGATGATGTTGGAGCCTGCCGCAACCGCGATGTACTGCTTGCCGTCGAACATGTAGGTCATGGGAGACGCCCTCCACGTCTGATTGGTCGGAAAACTCGAAATCGGCTTGCCGGTCGTGGCGTCGGCGGCCATCAGGGTGCCGCTCTCTTCGCCGAAGATCACGAGGCCGGTAGCCGTCGTCAGCGTGCCGCCCCACGAATGCGCCGGGCCTGGCTGCGGCAGCTCCCAGCGGATCGCCCCGGTGTGAATGTCGATCGCCTTGAGGATGCGCGCGGGCTTGGGATCCGGGGCGGTTCGCTGCGATCCGCCGAGATACGACTTGCCGGATCTCCCACGGGCCCTGATCGCTCTTCGTGTAGATGCTGCACTTCTCGAAGGTCTGCACGTAATAGAGGCCCGTCGCAGGGTTGAACGACGGCGAGAACCAGTTGGTGGCGCCGTCCTGGGACGGACAGACCTTGGTCCCGGCAGGCGACGGCTCCTGACCTGGAACCTTGATCGGACGCCCGTCGGCACCGATCCCGGTGGCCCACGTCAAGTTGCGGACGAATGCTGTCGCATGAAGCAGCTTGCCGTTCTCACGATCGAAGACATAGAAGAATCCGTTGCGCGCGGCGTGGAGCATCAGACGCCGCGGCAGTCCCTCCCACGCCACGTCGACCAGGACTGATGTCTGCGTCGCGTCCCAGTCCCAGAGATCGTGAGGCGTGAACTGATAATGCCACTTCAGCTTTCCGGTCTGGCGATCGAGCGCGAGGATTGAGTTCGCGTAGAGGTTATCGCCCTTACGATCGTCGCCGTTGTACTCCTTGGCTGGATTGCCAGTGGGCCAGTAGACGGTGTCGAGCGCCACATCGTAGCTGCCGGTGAACCAGGTCGGCGCGCCGCCGTGCTCGATGTCCTTGCCCTTCCACGTCTCCGATCCCGGCTCGCCTGGCTTGGGCACGGTCCAGAAGCGCCACACTTCCTTGCCCGTTTCCTGGTCGTGTGCGGCGACAAAGCCATTGGCGCCATGCTCGCCGCCCGACACTCCGGATATCACGAGGTTGCCGGCGGGCAGCGGCGCAGACGATGCCGAGTAGTTTTGCCGCCAGTCGGCGAGCTCGGTGTCCCACAGCAGTTCGCCAGTGAAGCGATTGAGCGCGATGGTGTGCGCATGGTCGGTCTGCATGAAGAGCCGATCGCCGGCGATGCCGGCGCCACGATTGGCGCTGCCCTGCGTCACGCCCTTCGTGCGCGGCCGCTTGAAGTGCCAGATGCGACGTCCGGTGCCAGCATCGAGCGCATAGCACTCGTTCGGCGCCGTGACATACATCACGCCGTCAACGACGATCGGCGTGCCCTGCAGGCTGCCGACGTCCGGAATCGTAAACATCCAGCGCGGCGCCAGCCGGCCGACGTTCTCTTTGGTGATCTGCGTCAGCGTCGTATAGCGGTTGCCGCCGGTCTCGCCGTTGTAGGTGGGCCAGTTGGCCTCCGACGTGACGGCACGGTAGCGCTCGCCGGCGCGCCGCAGCAACACGATCTTCTTCTCGTCGGTCCTCAGCTGCACATCGTCGAAGCCCTCGCCGACGATCTGGCCTTCGATGGCCCGGCCGTCGGTGAGCGTGAAGCGTCCGCGAATGATTGGATTGTCGTCGGCGCGCCGTTGAATGGTGCGCAGGAAGCGGATGAGATCGCCGACTTCCGGATCGTTGATGACGCTCGGCGGCATGCCCTTGGCGGGGATGCCTTCGTGGATCAACTTCGACAGCGCCTGGTCGTCGAGCGGCGGCAGGCGCTGCGCGATGGGCGGCCCCATCTCGCCGCCATTGCCGTCAGCGCCATGACAGCGGGCGCAGCGGCTCTCGAAAGCCTTGCGGCCGGCGTCGACATTTTGCGCGAATGCGTCCGATCGCGAAGCGATCAGGGCCAGGGCGAGGACCGCAGTTACTCGGGTACACATCGACGAACACCGCTCCGCTGAATCAGAAGACAAAAGAGGGACAGCGCGACGTACGCTGAAGTGCCGCCCATTCTACGACCGAAGCATGCGAGGCCACAAAGGCCGAGGGTTACGAGCCCGCAATTTGCGACCGGGTCGCTGACACTGCGTGTTTTTGCTCACAGAAGTTCATGAAGATCAAGAGCCAAGGAGGTCGGCTCCTGCCCTCTTGCGCTCCTCTATGCAATCAGCGCATCAGTGCGACGTGCCGGTCGAGCTCTTGCCGATTGCCCAGAGGAACTTGTCGGTGCGGATGAAAATCTGGCCGTTCGAGACGGCGGGTGACGCCAGGCAGTAGTCGTCGAGCGAGTTCTCGGCGACGACTTCGAACTTTGGACCGGCGGTAAACACCGATGTCATGCCTTCGTTCTCGCTCGTGATGTAGAGCTTCCCGTCGGCGAGTACCGGGCGACGAGCTGTACGCGCCCGTCTTCAACCGCTGCGGACCCCAGACGACCGCGCCGGTCTTCAGATCGAGCGCATGAACGACGCCGTTGTCGCGGACGACGTAGACAAGCTTGCCGTCGCTTACCGGCGAGGGAACGTCCGGCCCGAGATCGAAGCTCCACGCCTTGTGCGATTGCGTCACGTTGCCCCTGCCGCCAGGCTTGAGCGCCAGCATCGGGCGGTTGCGCGTCGGCGCGATGATGAGATCGCCGGCAACGATCGACGACGCGACAATACGGTAGTACGGGTCGTTCGACGGGTTCAAGCCGTTGGCTCGCCACAGCTCCTTGCCGGTTTCGGGATCGTGCCCGGTCACGATGTCGCCGCCCGTGACCGCAATCTCGGCGGTCTTGCCCGTGCGCACGAGGAGCGGCGTGGTATAGGCGTCGGGCGACTCCTCGATGGCCTTCGTCGGCCGGTCGATTTTCCACACTGTCTTGCCGCTCTTGCCATCGACTTTCATCACGTAGGAGGGATCGTCGGTCTTCATCCCGTGCAACACCTGGATGTAGAGCGCTCCCTGGTGTAACAGCGGCGACGAAGCGTAGCCCCAGTTGAGTCCGAAGGGTCCGTAGTCCTTCTGCACGTCGCGCATCCACAGCTCAGTGCCCTTGAAGTCGAAGGCCTTGAGGATGCCGGTGCCAGTCATCACCCACACAGTCGTCCCGTCGGTGACAGGCGACGGCGTCGACATGTTCTGCTTGCGCTGCTGATTGTTGCCGGAGCCGAGCGGCCGTTTCCACATCGGCTCGCCCTTCTTGCGATCGACGGCCCATAGTTCGAGGTCGCCGCTCTGCATGGCTGTCGCGACGTTGAGGAAGATGTGATCGTTCCAGATGATCGGCGTCGCGCCGCTGCGGCTCGGCATCGGCAGCTTCCACGCGATGTTCTCTGCGGTCGACCACTTCGTCGGCAGCCCCTTCTCGCTGCTGATGCCATTGGCTTGCGGCCCGCGCCACGCCGGCCAATTCTCGGCGTGCAACGTGGCCACAAGGGCGAGGCAGCTGGCAGTCAGGACGGCAAGAAATCGCTTCGGCACGGGGACGATCCTCCAGGGTCACGATCCTAGATCAATTCGCCGGCCGGTACCGGCGCGCTTGTGGCTGGGCTATCAGCCGCCGCTCGGCACGCGGAGGTTCTGTTCCTTCTTTTCGCCATCGGCAATCGAGACACGCACCGAGGCGCTGTCGAGCTGCTGGAGAAATCCCGGATCGAACCACGAGCCCGGCTCCGGGTCGTAGACCGGTACCAGCCGGTACTCCCCCGCAGGAAGGTTGCGGAACGAATAGCGGCCATCGGTCGCGGGGCGTGTCGACTGAATGCGACGCGATTGGGGAGTCCAGAAACGCTGGTCAGAGGGATAGACGATCAGGCTGTACTCAGGAACCGGCTGCGAGCGATCGTTGACGATGGTGCCGGTGAGCTCGGATTGCCGGTCGACGAACGTCATGACCGCGCCGGTGATGTTCTGCCCCGGCTTCACCTCGATCGGAAAGTCGAGCGAGTCCTGCCCGTCGATGGTCGACGACCCGAGATACCATCCCTGGCTCGCGCCGCCGCCGGTCAATCGGTAGCGGCCCGGAACGACGCTCGCGATCGTGAAGCGGCCATCAGCGTCGACACGGCCGGCGACGGTACTCGAGAGCTCGTTCGGCGTGCCTGGCGTCACCACAGGCGAGAGCGTGACTCGCACCCGCGCCAAATCCGACGGCGGCGGTACGGTCGTCCCCTCGAACATCACGCGCCCGGAGACTGACATTCCCGGTTGCAGCGTCAAGACAACGTTTTGATTGCGGCCGTCGACGGTGATCTCCGACGTCGCCCACAGACGGGTCGCGTCGGGCGCCATGCCGCGCCCACGGCCGTCGGCCATCTCGCCGCGGCCGAACGGTCCCGGGCCCGCGTCCGCCCGGCGCAACTGGCGCGCCGCCGCCGTCACGGTTTTCACGGCCTGGCCCCGGATCGTGGCGCGGGCGACGACGGTGTACTGGCCTGGTGGGACGTTGGGGATCCGGAACGCGCCCTGTGAATCGGCTCGTACGCCGCCGGGGGAAATTCCCGGCACGGCGAAACCAGCATTCACCAGCGATACCTGCACGTTCGCGGGTAGCTGCGACGTCGCGCTCGATACGATGCCGTCGACGCGCGCGATCGGGACCACCTGATACTGGAAGTCGATACTGCCCTTCTCTTCTCCTGGCGCGATGGTGATCATCGCAGCGCTCGATGGCGAGGTCGTGCCGGGATAGTAGACAGGAGCATAGCCGCTCGCTGCGTCCTCGTTCTGCGCTGCGGCGGGCGAGTTGACGCGCAACTGCGCGATCCGATCGCTGACGGCCTGCGCCCGCGTCGCATCGACGCGCGCGAGCGCCTCGCTCTGCTGCACGAGCGCCTGCAATTCCGCGACACGGGCAGTCTCCAAATCCTGCCTGTTGTTGTTGCGCGGCGTCGCAAACACAACGTAATCGCCGGCTTGCAGGCCAAAGATACGATAGACGCCGCGATCGTCGGTCTGTCCGGCGCCCGAGGCCTGCAAAGTCCGCGTCCCGCTCTGCATCACGTAGCGAAGCGCGCGAACCGGCGTGCCAGGGATGCCTTCGCCGTGCTCGTCGAGGACCGTGCCGGTGATGACGCCGCCGCGAACGATCTGCAGCTGCACCTGCAGGCGCTGACCGTCAGCGAGCTGAATGGGCGTACCAGGCCGGCCCGGTTGGCGCTGGCCATACGAGCCGCCGATGTGGCCCGGCTTCGACGCCGACAGGTTGTAGCGACCTTCGGGCAGCGCGCTGAAGGAGAATCGTCCCATGTCGTCGGTGGACGTAGTCCGGCCGCCGCCGACCTCGCTGCTCCCGGAGAGCGCCACGCGCGCGCGGCGTGCCGGCTGGCCGCTGCTCACGACGACGACTGTTCCGGAAATGACGCCCTTGCCGACGGCGACTTGCGCACCGGATTGCCCGGGATCGCGAGGTGGCAATGGCTGTTGCGGGCGCGCTTCGCGGGGCGGACCCTGCGCCGCGACCAGCCACGATGGTCCGGCAAGGCCTGCAGCGACACCGCTGAGCGCGAGCACCAGCGACAAGGTCGACGGCGGAAACCAGGTTCGCATAGTT
Source organism: uncultured Acidobacteriota bacterium (assembly GCA_963830815.1). Classification (GTDB taxonomy): domain Bacteria; phylum Acidobacteriota; class Vicinamibacteria; order Vicinamibacterales; family 2-12-FULL-66-21; genus DATBJJ01. The sequence continues at coordinate 70,646 of CAWHNN010000010.1, forward strand.
GCCCGGTTAGACGGATAGCCCATGGGTATCGGTTGGTAGACCCGCGCCGTTGCCTGAATCTTCCCTGTCGAGCGTGTTACGACGGCAGCTCGGAGCCCGTTTCCGCATCGGGCCCGATGCTTCGGCCAGGACTAGAACGTCCAATACGTCAGGCTGTCGACGTCCTTGACGATGATGCCGCCGCCAACGAGCGCCGGGTGCGCCCACACCGCGGACTCCGCCAGCGTGTAGCGCTTGAGGACATCAAAGGCCTTGCCGTCGCCGCGCAGGATGACGAGGACGCCTTCGGTAGTCATGCTCATGACCAGGCTTCCCGATGTCTTGCCACCGGAATTGCCGGCAACCATCAGCGACGCGTTCTCGCCCTCACGCCCCTTGCTCGTCCACATCGTCTTACCTGTACGCCGTCGAGGCAGAAGAACTGGCCGCGACTGCGTTGGGTGAGCCCGAAGAGATAGCCGTCAGACTCGACCGGCGAGCTCATATACATCGGCACGTCAGCGTTCTGCCAGACGGGCGTCACAACCCACTTCCCTGCCGCCAGTGTCGGCCGCACGGCGGTCGTTGGCTTGTTGAGCCCGCCGTAGATCAACAGGTCGCCGGAGGCGACCGGCGTCACGCTGTTCTGCTCGTAATCGGTCGCGAACGGGATCTCCCAGAGCTGCCGGCCATCGGCCGGGGCGAGCGCGACGACGTGGCGCTGTGACTGCGTCACGATCTGACGCGTACTCGCGAACTCGGCGACGATCGGCGACGCATACGCCGGCCCATCGCCCTTCCACGACCACTTCGTGGCCCCGGTTGCCGCGTCGAGTGCCAGGATGGCGCCATTGCCAGTGCCGCCGGCGTGCACGACAACCGTGTCGCCAACGACGATCGGCGACATCGCCACTCCAAAGTCTGGGCGTCGTCGAAGGAAAGTCCTTCTTGAAGTCGCGGCGCCAGAGCAATCGTCCGTTCTCAGCCTGCCACGCCGAGAGGATGCCGCTGATGCCAAGTGTGTAGAGCCGTCCGCGATCGTAGAGCGGCGTCGATTTCGGGCCCTCCCCGTGCGACGTAGCCGCGGAGTTCATCGTGTACGGCGCGTCGTACGCCACGCGCCAGATCTCCTTGGCGGTCGCGAGGTCACGCGCGGACGCTACTTCCTTGCCGGCGGCTCGCGCGAACACGAAGACGCGATTGCCGGCCACAATCGGCGAGGCGTGGCCTTCGCCAACCTGAACCTTCCACACCTGCTTCGGGCGATCGGGCCACGCCGCCGGAGGCGTGAAGCCTGGCGCGGCGCCGTTGCGCGACGGACCACGCCACTGCGGCCAGTCCTGCGCCGACAGAGCGGCGAGGCACAAGGCCAGTACACAAAGCACCACGGCGATGCTGACAGGGCCGCGACGGGAACCGACCTTGAACATCAGATCCTCACTCTGCCCGCAGCGCGTCGAGCATACGCCCGCGCAGGGCGGCGCGCGTTGCGATGGCTGAAGACACGACACCGGACACGACCACGGCCGCGAGCAAGAGAAGGAGGCCGACGCTCGGGAGGCTGCCGCCACGTCCCAGCCACGCCGGCGCAATCGCAATTGCGGCACAACCAGCGCCGGCCAGCATGCCTGCGCCGACGAGGAAGCCCGCTTCGGCAACAATCATCAGCGTCATGCGGCCCGAGTCGTAGCCGACGGCGCGCAGCAGGGCAAGCTCGCGCCGGCGTTCGAGCACGTTCCTGAACATCACGGTGGCGAGACCGATGGTGCCCAGCAGAAGGCCAAGCCCGCCGAGCGCCTGGAACGTCGACAGGTAGGTGTTCTCGACCTGATGGAACCCGGCGAGGCGCTCCGATGTCACCGTCGCATCCAGTCCGAGCGGCTGGAGCTCCGTCTCTACGACTCCCGCCAGCGCGCCGCGCCGCCTCGACGTCGTTGACTCCTGGCGCGTCGATGAGAAAGAGGCGATAGCCCTGCTGCTGCGGAAAGAGCCGCACGAAGTTCTCTTCGCTGAGGATGACCTCGCCCTGCAGGACACTGTCCTGAAGAGCGCCGACGAAACGCAGGAGGATCGGTTTCTCACCACCCGCGTCCATCGAGAACGTATCTCCGACCCCGAGATGGAGCACGTACTGCATCGAAGTCGCATCACCCACAACAGGGATCGCGCCATCGTCGAACTGCCGCTGCAGGAGGAGCCACGGGTTGGCCCGCTCGGCATCGCTCGAGGCCATTGAACCGGCGAAAGTGAAGCGATTGCTGGCCGCGAAGCCGGCCTCTGGCGCGATGAGCGTCGGGTTCGTTGGACGGTAGAGATTCAGGCAGCTGACGTCCTCTCCCGGCTTGACGCGGAAGCGGGTGAAGCGAACGTCAGCCAGTTCCGCCGCCTGCACGTTCAGCTCGTCTCGCCCGCTTTTCTCATTCACGTTCTGGAGCAGCGGCAATTCGGATTCGGCAAAGAGCACGTAGCCGCCGGTGCCGGACTTTTGATCCTTCGTGAGGTCGCCACCCTCACGGCGGAAAGCGCCGACGGACACGATGATGAATGCTGCTGATGCAATCAAGGCGGCGGACAGAACGCTGCGTGCCGGCCGAAACGCGGCACTGCGGAAGCCGAGCCGCGAGACAGCCCACGACCCGCGGCCGGTAATCGATCCAGTGTCTCGACGCCGCAGCCAGCCGGCAAGCCAGAGCAGCGAGGCGACGAGCAGGAGTGCCCCGCCGGCAAAGAATGCGCCGGCCTGCGCTGATGGCATGAGGAATCCGGCCGCAAGCAGCGCGAGCGCGGCTACGCCGCAGGCGGACGCAAACAGGCGGCTGCGCCGTGCCTTGCGGTCATCCGGAGCTCTTGACACGTCCAGAGACTGGCTCGTCAGGAGAACGCGTGGCGCCACGCGCGCCACGGCGCGCAGCGACACGAGCACGCAGACGATTGCCGCAATGACGCCGCCGAGCGCACCGAGCGTCAGCGACATCGGCGAGACATGCAACTGCAGCCGGGTCGTGCCGACGGCGCCCACCCACCAGGTGCCCAGGCCGTAAACGATGAGACGCCCGTAAAGGATCGCGCCCACGATGCCGAGCAGCGCTCCGACAACGGCAAGAACGGTCGCTTCCGAGAGCAGCAGCCGCCTGATCACCGGCATCGAGTAGCCCGACGCGCGGAGGATGCCGATCTGACGCAGGCGCTGTTCGATTCCCAGCTTGAAGAAGAGCACCGTCAGCATCAGCGCCGAGACCACCAGGAAGAAGCTGAAGTAGGTGAAGTACTCGCCGAAGTCGGTAGCGCCCAGCGATGCCTCGAGCGCGGCCGCGCGCGCCGGGAAAAGCGCTACGCCCATGGCATTCGGCGATAGCGTCGCGCGAAGGTCATTGCTGAGCGCGGTGACGACAGCGGCCGGGTCCGCACCATCGGGCACACGAAACCGCAACGACGTCACCGCTCCGTATCGCGACCGCCACAAATCGCGGCCGCGCTCATAGGAAATGAACGCCTTTGGCGTCGTGCGATAGTCCTCCCAATAGCGCTCGTCGATCGGACGCACACGAGAGAGATCGATAGGGAAAGGGGGATCCCAGTCGGCAAGGCTCTTCGCACCCGTGATGCCGGGATAGTCGGGCACCAGGCGCCGGTCGGCGCCGGGCTCATACGCACTGAGGCGCTCTTTCGCGACGTCAACGAGGCCGTCCAGGTCTACTACCGCGTGGGGGAGCGCACCGAGGCCCAGTTCGTCTGCGAGTGCAGCGATCCGGGCTGCGTCGACAAGGTTCGACTTACGCGTGCTGAATATGCGGACGTTCGCGGCTATCCGACGCGGTTCTTCCTCGTGCCGGGTCACGAGAACGAGATCGTGGACCGAGTCGTCGAGCTGAGATCGGGCTTCACCATCATCGAAAAGCCGGTCGTCCCCCTAGCCTCGGG
>CAWHNN010000011.1:0-145000 GCA_963830815.1 uncultured Acidobacteriota bacterium
CCGACGTCGACAACCGCTCGATCACCGGGCCGAAGAGGAACGGCGGGATCTCGAGATAGAACACCGGATGCTGCCGGTCCTTGATCCGCCGGCCACCCGCTCGTACGTCGCCTGATCGGTGAAGTCGCCCGCTACGTACGAGAGCCGTTGCGCGAACCGGCTGAAGACGTCCTCCTCGAGCTGCTCGCCCGTGTTCTGGATGGCCTGCCGCGCGTGCTCCCGGAGGTGGTCGACGGACCAGTCGTCCACCGCGACCCCGACGATCGGGCACTGCAGGAGCCCTGCGCCGCTCCAACCGGTAGAGCGATCGCAGGGTCATCACCTTGGCCAGGTCGCGGGTCGTCCCGAAGATCACGAGGACGTCGGCCTGCTGGCCAGGGCTGGGGGCTTGCTCGGTGTTTGGCATGTTCCCTCTCACTGAAGACGATGAACCTCGAAGTGATCTTGCTCGGTCTCGACATCGCGCTTCCATCTTGGCCCGAGTCGACCGGTTCGTCACGAGAATCCGGGCTCTCATCATCTCTCCCTCCGAGGCAGCTGGGATGATCTTGCTCAGCTAGGTCAGCGCGCGGGTCCACACTGAGGCTTCGACCGACGCGCACTGAGCCAGGGATCCATCCGGTGGAGCTCTCCGGTCCAGCAGATGCCGGGGCGAGCCAGACGTCAGGCGCGGGTGGGTCTTCGGAGCCGTCGTACTCGCCGTCGGTGATGGCTGATCGACATCAGGGCGGGCTCGCGTCCTAGCCGTATGGTTGAGCAGCAAAGACTCTCCGCTCCGAATCGCATGGTGTTCGGCACGCGCTAGAAGCGGGCGATGCCATTACCGATCAGGACGACGCCAAGGACGAGCAGCACCACGACCATGATCGCGTGGTTGTTCGCCACCAACCAATCCCGCAGCTGCGCCAACGGCTCACCCATCTTCTCCGGTGCCACGAGTAGGCGATCACCGGAATGGCAACGCTCGAGACAGCAATGGCTGTAAAAACGAGGATGGCGCTGGCCCCCTGGCGAACGCTCAAGGCGGTCTCTCCGAGGATGAAACCGGCCGACAGGGCAAGGAGCAGGTTCTTCGGCACGACAGCCGACAACAGGGCGCCAAGCATGAGCGCCCGGCCCGCCGTCATCGAGTCGATGAGCGACATCCATTTCGGCGACTCGGGCTGCTCCCGTGGTTCGGGCCGCCATCTTCCTCCATTGCTCGGCGGCTATCAGCACGAGGCTGATCCGGCCGCGAGCTTGATCGCTCCGCTCGAGGGGGAAGGCACCTCCCGGCTCGGGCGTCGGCAACTGTGTCGAGAGCAGCGCAAAAGACCAACGGCGACCCCGACGCCGAGCGCGCACCCCACCAGGAGACTGACCGTCTTACCGCCGGCCTTGGTCGACAGCAACATCAGGAGCGTCGTGGTGATCGTGGTCGGGCTGATGGCGATACCAATCGCCAGCGGAAGCATCGCCCCTAGCGCAACCCCATACGTCTCCGCCTCCCCCGCTCAGGCGAGGATGTCTTGGTTGCGTGCGATTCATCGAAGCGCATCTATCAGAGACCGAATGCTCGGAGTCTCAGGCAAGCCACCAATATTCCAGCACCGCCGAAGCGATCAGCCAACAGCGCGGCACCGGCCATGACGGCGAGACTCGGCATTGGGCGGCCGCACGGGCTGCCCGGTGTTCAGACTCCCTCGAGGGCGTCGATCCGACCGGCGTCAACGGCTTTGACGAAGGCTCGATGGTCACGACTGTTCTGGTCGGCGTACCGCTCGGAGAACTTCGTGATCGCCCGGTCGAGGTCATCCTCGGAGCCGAGATAGGCCGCGATGGCGCAGCACCCCCGACCGGGCGTGTGCGTGGGCAAGGGTCCAGCCACACATCCGGGCGTAGACCGTCATCGCGAATGGAGTCATGGCTTCGACCACCGCGGACGCTTTCATGTCCCGCAGCTGCCGCCAGTAGTAGAAGCGGTCGTCCTCGATCCCGGTCGGTCCATCCGAGGAAGATGTCAGAGGCGCTCTGCATCAGCCTCTGCCCTTCGACCACCCGCTGGCCTGGGGTTGGGTAGCGGCTCCTCGGCAGGTGCTCCTCCAGCACCGAGCGGGTGGCTTCCTTGACCTGCAGGAACAAGGGTCACCGGTGTCTCGGCCCTGCAACAGCACCATGAACGCCCGCGTCCCGACACTGCCGACACCGACCACCTTGCGGGCCATGTCGACGATGGTGAATCGCTCCAGCAGCTGCCGCCGATCGGCGCTGAGGCTGCTCTGGTAGGCGTGGAACTGTTCGTCGACCACATCGCGGATCTGATCGGCTGACCGGCCCCATCACCGGCGAGCTCCCGCAACGGCACCACCATCGGCGGTTGACTGACGATGCGGTATCGCTGCCGCCGACCCGGCGTATCGCGCGGCAGGGCGTGCAGACTGTCGCGGGTCCGGGCCTTCCGTAAGGACTTGTTCGCGGCGTTTATCGATTTCGCGATGTCGTTGTCCGCTCCCTTACCTCTTCTTCGTCGCCTTCGCGCCGGTCCGACTTGCGCTTACCTTTCCCCGACTCCGAAGCGGCGGCCTCTGCGGCCTCGGCCTGGGCGGATCGCATCGACTCCTGGACGTGCTGCTCGGACATCTGCGCGTACCAGACGTCGAGCGTCCGCATCCCAGCGAAGTCCGCCATGGCCTGCCGGTAGGCCTGTACAGATGCGCGAGTGACCAGCCGCGTGTCTTCGGGCGTGAAGCCGTTGTTGCGTGCTGCGATGGTGAAGCTGACAGCCATCCGCTTCAGGTCGTACTCGAACGGGCCCGGCAACGTCTCGTCGAAGTCGTTCAGCCCGAAGATGAGCTGGCGCTCGGGAGAGGCGAAGCCACCGAAGTTGGATAGGTGCGCATCACCACAGAGCTGGACCTGGCAGCCCCGCCGTCGGCGTGCCGGCCAGGTCAGCGGCCATCACCTTGGCCGCCCCGCGATAGAAGGCGAACGGAGACGCCATCATGCGCCCGTGCCGAACCGGCAGGAGATCAATCTCACGGGCCCGGTTCTGCTCGATCAGCAAGTCGACCGGGTCGGGCCGATCCCTCGCCGGTTCCCAATCCGCCTGCGAAGATAAGGCGGTCCGCGAAACAGCTTGTTCGCCGCGGGCCCGGCGCTCCTCGATACTCACATACTCCTGTGCATCCTGCGCGGCCATGTGTACCCCATCCGTTCAGCGAGCCGATGTCGGCGAGTGACGTCAGCCGCCGAGGGCCCCCTTTTCTCGATCTCGAACTGGACGTCGCTCAAGACTCCCGGATCACGTAAGCCGCCGAGCTGCTCGAGCTGGTCGACGGAGCACAGCTGCGAGCGGCGCCACCCCGACATTCTCCTACACCGGCATTCCGACGGGCTTCCCGGTTGGGTGAGGGTTCTCAGGCGAGCGCCTTCACCTTCAGCCGTTCGTACTCACCCTTGGGGGATGGCCCCGCCATCGAGCAGGGCTTTCGCGGACGCGATCTCATCCGCGGTACTCGACCGGTGGCGACGGGCATGCACTCTTGGTGCCGTTGGACACCGTGGACCAAGTCGGCGCCCTCACCGCGAATCCCAGCCGCCACCCGGTCGAGCCCCTGATCAACGGTTCGGTGGCAGTGTCGTCGTATCGGGACGGACAAGACCAAGCGGTCGTAGAGTTCGGCCGTGACGTCGCTGACTGCTCCGGCCTCCTTCGCCGGCCTCAAGTCAGCCGACCGCGCCATGCCGCTGGGGGCCTGGGGAGCCATCCGGATCGCCAATCGCACGACTTGGCGGCAACCGCAGTTCTATGTACTCACGTGCATCGTCATGCAGCTGGTCCTGGTCTGCTGGCCGTGCCGCTGCTGCAGATGCTCTATGCACTTGTCCTGGTGGAAACAGGTCTGGGCAGTGTGGCGTACGACCAGATCGCTCACGTACTGCTGCATCCGCTGGCCGACTTCACCTTGCTGATCTTGGCGTCGTGTCGCCGTCGCTCGCCGTCGTGCTCGAGTTCACGACGCCTGTTCGTCCTGGCCGCCCACCACCAGGCTCGGCGACTCGACGTCGTTCCGGCTGGTGCTGCGCCAGGTCTGGGTGGACGATTCGCAAACTGTTCGCACCCGAAGGGGCGTGTTGATCATCGTGTACCTGCTGTTGTTGTTGCCACTCGGCCACTTGGGCCTGTCGTCGACGCTGACCAAGCAGATCGGCGTACCGCCGTTCATCTCCGAGGAGCTGCACAAGAGCGCGACGACCAGCTGGTTGTACATCGGTTTCCTGCTGGTGTTGGTCTACTCAATCTGCGGCTGATCTTGACCCTGCCCCTGCTGGCCACCACGTCGGCCAGCGTGTGGCAGGCCTTCGTCACCAGTTGGCGCCTGACCCGATGGCGCACGCTTTCCCATCGTCGGCATGTTGGTCCTGCTGGCGGTGATGGTGGTGATCCCGGTCGCGATCTTGTTTCGGTGACGCTCGTGCCGACGTTGGTCACCGACTCAAGTGCGGCCGGATCTCTCGGCGGCGGCCGCGGCGGTTGGATTGGCCTCTGGCAGATCGGCGTCTTCCTCATCGCCGCCGCAGCGGACGATCTTGGTCGTGCAGGGACTGGTCGCGCTGATGCGGGACTGGTTGCACCCGCCTGCCGGAGAAGCATCAGCCACGACGTACACGAGATCACCTACTCCGAAGGATCGTCGGTGACGGCGTCCCGCCGGCGCAAGCTCTGGTTCGCTACCGCGGCGGTGGTGGTGTTCGCCTTCGGCGTGGCGTCGGTGGTCAACTACGGCACGATGACCAAGCTGGCGGCAGCGGACGAGACGTCGGTGCTGGCGCACCGGGGCTTCGTCGAGGGCGGGGTGGAGAACACGCTCCCGGCTCTGCTTGCGGCCGACAAGGCCGGCGCCGACCGGGTGGAGTTCGACATCCTGCAGACCAAGGACCTGAAGTTCGTGGTCATGCACGACACCAACCTGCAGCGGCTGGCCGGGATCGAACGCCAACGTCAAGGACCTGACCCAGGCCGAGCTGATGAAGATCACGGTCCGAGCCGACGGCATGGAGGCGAAGATCCCGTCGCCTGGAGCAGTGGATCGCGGCCTCGATCAAGCTCGGCTACCGCAGCTGCTCGAGGTCAAGCTGCACGGCGGGGAGAGTCCGGATCTGCTGCCACGGTTGCTGGCGGTGCTCGACACGTACAAGGTGGCGCACTTCTACACCTACCACTCGATCAGCCGGCAGGTCGTCGAGGATCTGAAGCGGCTACGGCCGCGAACTGGTGGTCGGCTTCATCATCCCGATCAACTTCGGCGGCGTGCCGAAGGTCAACGCCGACTTCCTGGTCGTGGAACAGCAGTCGCTACGACGACGACTTCCGCAACGAGGCGTGGGGCAAGGGCTACAAGGTGATCGTCTGGACCGTCAACGACGAGCAGGCAATGCGGAACTACATGCAACGACAACGTCAACGGTTTGATCACCGATCGGCCCGACCTCGGCGTCGCCGCCAGGGACGACATCGAGAACGACGAGGGTCTGTCCGGACGGCTGGTGGACATGGTGACCCGGTCGACATCCTTCTGAGTCTGGCCTGTTCCGGGCAAATCCCGATGGACGGCTCCACCTCAAGCGTCTGACAGGACCTGGCTCAGGACGTCGGGACGGTCGGTCATGATGCCGTCCACTCCATATCCGAGCAGACGGCGCATCGCGCTGGGGTCGTCGATCGTCCAGACGTCCACGCGCACGCTGTGGTCGTGGGCCGACCGGACGAAACCCTGGGTCACGACTGGCACGATGCCCTTGAAACGCATCGGTGCCTGCAGGGCTTCGAACCGGGGTTCCGGCTGCGGCATTCGCAGGAGATACCGGATCAGGAAGACGAGGATCTCCAGTGCCGACGCGCCGGTCGGCACCTGCCCGCCCGAGGCGCGGCGGAAGCGCCGAATCGTCGAGGATCTGTCGGACGAGACGAGCGTGCGGCCGGTGGCGTCGTGCGCTTCGATGGCCTGCCACAGCACCGTCTCGATACCGGACCTCTCTCCCTTGATTTCGATGTTGATCGGACCGGTGAACTCACGGTAGACGTCGTCCAGGGTCGGGATGCGAACGCCCTTGCCGCGCCAGGGGAAGGTCACTCCGTTGTCCGGAGTGAACCTGTAGGCGGCGTCGAGTCGCCTCAACTCGGCGAGCGTCAGGTCGCTGACGCGACCGGTGCCGTCGGTGGTGCGCTCGACGTCGGGATCGTGGATGACCACCAGCTCTCCCGAGCGGCACTGGTGCACATCGAGCTCGACGACCCCGGCGCCAGCCGCCAGGCCTGCGCGGAACCCCTCCAGGGTGTCCTCCGGGCCGATCCCAGCTCCGCCGCGGTGGGCGAAACCCACCGGCCAGTCCCGGGGGACCGGCGGACGCATCGTACGCACCTCTGAGCCCGGCCCTCGAAGCGCGAACGCCGCCCCAACGCCGACCAGGAGACCGAGGGCGAACGGCACTGGACCGAGCCGGAGGTGCCAGATGTTGTCGGCCACGAACGAGCGTTCGCCCTGTTGCTTGATGATCGCGTTGCTCACGACGTCCACTCCATCGGCTGGCTCTTCCACATCGACATGCTCGATACAGGCAGAAGCTCTGAGGCCGGCCCTTGATACGTCCGAGAGCACTCGGGGTCTGTGGTCCCTTCTCCGTCGGGGCCGGAGAGGTCAGCCGACCGCTGAGTCGGTCAGCGGGAAGCGTCGCGTGCTTGTTGGCCGGTGGCCAGCAGGTACGACATCTGCTGGGCGTCGGCGCGATCGGCGAACCGGAGCGGTCGCGAGCCACGAAGGTCAGAGCGGACGAAACGGCGACGGCGTGCTCCCGGGCTGCGCTGGAGGCGATGAAACACCGGCGGACCGCGCTACGAGGCGCCCGAATCATGAGGGCCCCTGGCATGGCCTTCGGTTTGACAGGGCCTGCCGAGCTCCGGTCCCGCGATGAACAGAAGCGTCCCCGCCAGCAGGCAGAGCACTGCCGCGGACAACGCGAACGCCAGCAGCGGCATCGTGGTGTCGGCGAGCGGGACGACTCCGATGGAGACCACGTCGTACATCGCATGCAGCAGAACCATCAGGATGACGCTGCCGGTGTGGTTGAAGAACCAGGTCATAACGACACTCATGGCGATCAAGGACACGCTGCCGGCTGCGACGTAGAAGAACGCTTGACTCGGGTTCTGCGCGAGCGCCACCCAATGGAACGCCGCCCAGAATGCGCCGAGAATCAGACTGGCGACCAGCGGGCTGAAGCGTTGCTGCAGCCGCGGTAGCGCATAGCCTCGCCAGCCGATCTCTTCGCCGAGGTTGGTGATCAAGAAGAGCGGAAGCAGGACGAACCTCTCCGGGTGTAGTGGGAAGAGTCCACCCCAGACTGTTGCGAGCGCAACCCCGGCCAGGTAAGCGAGCGGCACGACAGTCAATCCGAGTAAGTACCAGCGTGGTCTGAGGCGCCACGTCGTGAGTCGCCGACGAAATGTTTCGCGGTCGCCAGCGTTCTCGTCGGCGCGTAGCAGCAGTACGGCCAGCACAGCGGGGATGTAGCTGATCGGCAGGGCAATCAACGGCAGAATCAGCGCGGAGCTCGGGATGCGCATCAGCGCCCCTGTGACCAAGGATCCGAGGACGACGCTGCCAACCAAGAAGACCGAGAGTTGATGCCTCCGAATCGACGCGCGCAGGCTGGCACCGGGGCCGGATCGCGATGCCTGTCGCAGTGCTTTCATCTCCGCTCAAGAACACGTGGTGAGACGCGCGCGGTATCGGTGTCGAAAGGGGCGAACGGCGGTCACGGCAGTGGCTGGATCTTCACGGAGCCGACGTCAGTGTGCACCTCGACGCGGTGGGCTGATTCGGGATCGACGCGGACGCCGACACTGCTTGCCCCGACCGAGGTTCGGACGTCGACTGCGTAGGCCGTGGTGCGGGGACACAAGTTCGACCGCGCCCATGCTGGTCCTGGCCTGAACCAGGGTCCGGCGCTGTCGCGAACTCCAGGGAGGCCGCTCCGGCCTCGGTTTTGACCCTTACCTCCGACGCTGGTGAGGTTCCGGCCTTCGACGGCACCGGCCTGTGTGGCGACGCTGAAGTCTCCGGCCAGGCCGTCGACCTTCACCGCGCCGGCCTGGGCAGTGATCTCGGCCGAGACGGTCTTGGGCATCTTGATCCGGTATCCGACGTCGCAGCGCAATTCGTCGTTTCCACAGCCGGACTCGGTGAGCCGCAGTGTCTGGCCCTCGACCTGGTGGGCCGTGATGGGCTTGCTCTTCGAGTAGCGGTGCTCCTCGGTAACAGCGACGGGACCGTCGCCGACCGCGATGGCGACGCCGGCCGCGCGAGCATCGATGACCAAGGCGGCGATGGGCTGGTCGATCTGGTAACTCAGCTCCTCGTTGGTCGTGGATCCGCCCGAGCAGGCGGTGAGGGGAAGGACGACGATCGCCGTTACGGCGGCCGCGGTATGTCGTCTCATGATGATCACCTGTCGCAGATGGATTGGCACCGGAGGTGGTAGCCCGAACAGCGGATGTCCTCCACGCTGGCAGGCGGCGCCCGGGACGGTAAGGCGGCGCACTGGCGGTTCGCGGGACGGTTTTCTGGTGGAAGCCTGGGGGACCACGTCTTCGCCACCAAACCGCAGCTGCTGAACCGGCAGTCGAGCTTGCTGTGCTCGGCGAGGACGCCCCCAGAGAACCGCAGGACTGGCGGGAGGTGGCGACAACCGGTGGCGATCGCCGGACTCGTTCGAAGCGTTCCTCGCGGGCGCCATCAGATCCAAGCCCGAGTCGGCGAGTCGGACCTCGTCCTGCGACCGGCGCCGAATCCAACCCCGACCTGGCGAATCCAGAACGTCACGAACCCGACGATATGAAGACGCCGCCCTCTCACACGTCGGGCGAGGCCTCACGGTAGGCCGAGTGGCGGCTCCCCAGCTTGCGTGCCAAGGCGAGATGCGAACCCAGATATCCGCCGACGCCTGTGACGGCTGCGCCCGCCAGGGCGAGCCCGGCACCAGTGCCGTGTCGACCACGGCGGCGGGCAACCCACGACGCGGCGTAAATACTGATGGCGAGCGCGTTGGTGACGGCGTGCACGAGCCCGACGCGCTGGTCGCGCGGTCCGGCTGCCGACCACTCCGCCCATCCGGTCCAAGCTGTAGGTCCGACGGCGAGAAGACCGGCGCCGACGAGCCGCTGGGCAGCCGCGGAGGAGTTGGCCCCACCGAACAGGTCGAGCAGACTTGCGGACGTCCAGGTGCCGAGCACGAGGTCGGTCAGCAGCGGATGGATGGTGTGGCCGAGCCACTCACCACGCAACACCGCGGCTCGAACTCCGGTGCCGAACACGGTGCGGATCGTGGGTTGGACAGCCTGCACCGCGGCGTCGAGCGCGGTCGCATCCTCGAGCCGCAGCGTCCAGCGCACAATCACAGGGGATCGCTCAGTGAGATTCATTTGCTCTCCTCGGTGGGCACCTGTCGGGCCCTTGGAACAACCTTGCCTCGGGGCGATGGCGAGGGCAACCGCGTTGTGTCGTGGTGACGCGGGGAGGGCCGTACGGCGTGCCTGCTCCGTGAGGAAACGAGGTGCTGGGAGTTGGCGGCTGGGTGCAGCCGGCTGTGGCGGGAGGTGCTGCCGATCGCCGGGCGGGCAGTGCTTGAAGATCGGGATCTGACGCTGAGGACCTGGCGCCCCTTCTGAACCCTGGTGCTCACATCGAGTCAGGAGTAGCGTCCGCAGAGAAGCGGCCGGGGGGGCCGCTCTGGGGGAGAAGTTGATCATGTTTGCCCAGGTCATCCAGGGAAAGATCAGCGATTCGACAGCGGCCCGGGCCGCCCTCGAGCGCTGGGTGTCGACGCTGTCGGCGGACGCGGACGAATGGTTGGGCAGTACGGCCGGGGTCACCGATGACGGTACGCTGATCATGGTCGCCCGATTCGGCTCCGCCGAGGCGGCGCAGCGCAACAGTGACCGTCCCGAACAAGGCGAGTGGTGGGCGGAGACGGCGAAGCTGTTCGACGGCGAGCCGACATTCGACAACAGCACTGAGGTCGACGTGGAGGTGGCCGGCGATCCGGACGCCTCGGGGTTCGTCCAGGTCATGCGGGGTCAGATGAGCGACCCGGCCCGAGCCCGGGAGCTGATGCAGCAGGATCCCGAGGTTTGGCAGAACTTCCGTCCCGACATCCTCGGCACCGTCACCGCGGTTCACGAAGGTGGTCGCTACACGTCGGTCATCTACTTCACCTCCGAAGCGGAGGCGCGTGCGGGGAATCCAAAGAAGTGCCCGCCGAGCTCCAGGGAGCGATGGAAGAGATGGGATCGGTCTACGTCGGCGAGACCGAATACTTCGACCTGAAGGATCCCTGGCTACACTCCCCGGGCTGAGCGATCAAGCGCTCACCATTTCGTTCGCTCACCATGCGGGTGTGCAGGAAGACCCCGGGACACCGTCGCGCGGGAGCTGGCGCACGAGTCGCTGGGCTGGCGACCGACCACCCTGCTGCTGGCGATCTGCCGGTACCGGTGCACCGCGTGTGGGCAGGTGTGGCGCCAGGACACCAGCCGCGGCCGAGCCGCGGGCCAGGCTGTCGCGTCGTGCTGATCAACGATCCCGGCCGGTTGAAAGGTGTGAAGGTCATCGGGGTCGATGAGCATGTGTGGCGCCACACCCGCCGCGGGGACAGGTAGGTCACTGTGATCATCGACCTCACGCCGGTGCGCGGCCGGACCGGGTACAGCGAGCTGATGGTCAAGCTGATCGAGTCGCTCAGCGCCGGCGTCCCCAGGCCGCTGGTCGAGATCGCCAAGCTCGGCCGCACCCTGAGCAAGACAGCCGCTGACGTACTGGCCTACTTCGACCGGCCCGGCACCAGCAACGGTCCAACCGAAGCGATCAACGGCCGCCTGGAGCACCTGCGCGGCTCCGCCCTCGGCTTCCGCAACCTCACCAACGACATCGCCCGATCCCTACTCGACAGGCGGATTCAGACCCCGACTACACCCTGGATTGGTGGTGAGCCGCTCTTTTAGGGTCGGCCAAGGATACGACGGAAACCGGCAACCAGTGATCTTGAGTTGAACTTGCCGCAGGTCAGGTGCTGGGGCGGATCGGCGTCGGCTGCCCGACCAGGGACAGCGATGCGCAAACGTCAGCCGGCGGCCGATCTTGTGTCACCGGGCGCAGTGGACTTCTTCGCGTACCCGCTCAGATCGGTCAACGGCGCACCCGATAGCGCAGGTGAAGCACCCGGTTGCCCTGAATCACCACGTCAGGATCCTCCAACAGGTGCTGCGCGTGGACCGACCCGAAGTAGCGCTTGCCGGACCCGAACACGACGGGTACGACGTCCATGCGCACCTCCTCGACGAGGCCCGCGGCAAGCACCTGGCCACCGACGTCGCCAGCGGCGACCTCGACCATACGGTCACCCGCAAGCTCCTGCGCCTTGGCCACGGCTGCCTCGACGCCGTCGACGAAGTGAAACGGCGCCTCGGGGTCCCAGCCCTCGGGCTCCGGTCGGTGCGTCACGACGACCACGTGGTCGATCCCGCTCGGAGGCTTCCCGTCCCAGCCGTCCGTCATGTCGAAGACGTGGCGGCCGACGATTGTCGCCCCGATCTGGTCCCAGTACGGCCGGGTGTAGTCGTAGGACGTCTGCGACACCTTCAACTCGCCGCTCTCGTCCAACGGCACGTCGCCGCTGGACAACCAGTCGAACAGCGGTCCGGGCTGGTCATTCTCGTCCGCGACGAAGCCGTCCACCGACACCGAGCTGTACATGACCACCTTGCCCACGGGGCTCTCCTTTGCTTTGGGGTGCCCTCAAATTAGCGTGTCGTGAGCTGTCGCTCTTGTAAGAAAGCAATCGGCCGGCAGCGGCCAGCTGTCCAGCGCGTGGCCGGGATGTTCGCTCAGGAACCGCCGCCGGACTTCGACGTACCGGGTCGGCGTGAGCCCGGTGAACGCTCGGAACTCGTGGCCGAAGTGGGGTCCAGGCGGAGAACCCGTTGTAGGCCTCGGCCTTGTTTGGCCGCGGTCACCCGTGTCCGCAGCCCCGAGTCGGCGAGGAACCGCACCAGCGCCACCGAAGACACTTCGCCTTGTGAAAGCCGCCGATCTTGAGCACCGTTGCTTACCGCTTATGCGTCGGGGGCGCGGCCAACTCGGAGAGAAAAGGAGCTTCGCTCAGTGCTGACTCGCGTCGAGCACCGGTGCGAGCGTGCGGGACAGGTGAGTGAGGAGTCGTTCGGGGTCGAGGGCCGAGCTTCGGTAGCTGATGTAGCCGTCGGGCCGGATCAAGTAGGCCGAAACACTGGAGCTGTCGCCGTCGCGCTCGCCGTCGCCCCCGGCTCGGAATCCGTACGCTTGCGCTGAGGTGAACGCGTCGGCGGTGAACCAGCAATCGATGGTCTGAGTCAGGTCGAAAGGCGCCGGCAGCGTGGATGGCAGGTCGATCTGATACCGCAACGTCCCGGCGGCCAGGTCTTCGTCAACCTCAGGGACGAGCCGCTCGATGAGGACGCCGTCGAGCATTATGCGTGGCTGGCCGATAACGGCAAGATTGACCGGCAGGCCAGAGGCGGTAATGAGGATGGTTATCGGAAATTCATGCGGAGAAATCGAGTACGGGCGCAACCCAACCGTTTTCATGGCGCCCCCTTCTGCACCAGATAACGTGCCGGGCGAGTGAGCCGGACAGGAACGGCTGGGCTGCCGTTGGCGACAGCTGAACAGTTGTTACTCAGTCACCTTGCAGAGCGCGGACCGGCTGGATGCGTGTCGCGCGACGCGCCGGGACGACGCTCGCCACCGTTGCGGCGAGCGCAGGAGTAAGGGAGGCTCCGGCGACGATGGTGACGTCGAAGCCTCGGATGCCGACAAAGACCTTGGTGAACGCGATCGAGACAAGGACCGACAGCAACATGCCGACGGCGACGCCTGTGCCCGTGAGGAAAAACCCATCGCGGACGATGAGCCCCAGGACGTCGCGGGAGGTCGCACCGAGCGCCATGCGAATCCCGATCTCTCGCGTGCGCTGGGCTGCCCCACATACGACTTCACGCCATAGACACCGACCACGGCAAGGGCCAATGCGAGGAGGCCGAGCGCGGCGAAGAGCTGCGCGCCGACCTTCAACGCCCACAGCTCGAGCCCCTTGTCGTGAAACGACTGCATAGTCGACAGAGCCAGGACTGGCAGACGCGACTCGGTCGCGCGGATGGCGCCGCGCACTCGTTCGATGGCTTCGAGCTCGTTGACACCCGCCTCGAGCTTGATCTCCACGTGCATGCCGGCCGAGTAGTTCCGGCCAAAGGGCACATAAACGTGCGTCGCCGGCGCCGGATCTATCAGTTCCTCGCGAAGTGCCGGCGCGACACCGACCACCTGCATCGGTTCGCCGCGTGATGACTCCGGTTCGCCTGGCTCCTGCGCCACACGAATCATCTGCCCGATCGGATCCTCGTCGCCGAAGAGGCGCCTGGCCATCGCTTCGTCGACAATGGCGACGCGAGGAGCCCCATCCGAGGTCTCTTCGCCTCGCGTGAACTCGCGGCCGCGCACCATACGCATCCCGAGCGCCGCGAAATGATCGGCGCCAAGCACGCGATACGTGCGTGCCCTTGCGGGTTCCTTCCGCCGCCAGCCACGCGCTCGACAAGGCGGCCATACTGCGTGTCGCCGAACGGCAGCGTCGACGCCATGGTCACCGATGCGACACCGGCAGCGCGCGCGTTCGATCGAGCAAAGCGTTGTAGATGCGGCGTCCGTTGCTCTCGTCGAACCCGCCGAGCCCGGCATCGACGCTGGCCAGCAGGAGCCGATCGTACGAGTAGCCCGGCGTGCTCCTGCTCTCCGAAATCGCCGGCCGCGCGAAGATACCCGCCGCCGTGAGGAGCGCCAGCGACAGCGCCACCTGACCGATGACCATGAGGTTGCGCACGCCGAGACGCCGGCCGCTTCCGGCCGACTCACCGCTGCGATCCTTCAAGTCTGCCACCAGGTCGCGGCGCGACAGCTTCAACGCCGGCCCGAGTCCGAAAGCGATCGTGCCTCACGGCGGCAAACGCGAGCGTCACCGCAAGCACGCGGACGTCGGGACTCGTGCTGAACGCCACGTTGAACGGCAGCGCCGTCATCAACGAAGACGCCAGCGCGCGTGTCGTCCAGTAGCTCAACATCAGGCCGAGGGCGGCGCCGGCGCCGGCGAGCAGGACGCCCTCGGTCAGCAGCTGGCGAATGATCCGTCCCCTTCGCGCGCCAAGCGCGAGGCGGACGGCCAGTTCCTTGCGGCGCGCCGCGCCGCGCGCCAGCAGCATGTTGGCGACATTCAGGCACGCAATCACGAGTACGACACCGGACAGCGACAACATCAGCCCGGTCAGCATATGCAGTCCAATGTCCGAGGATGGCGCCGAGCTCGTACCGACACGCGACAATGGATTCGTAGTCAGCGCCTGGTTCTTGTTCTCTGCGGGGTACACGGCCTCGAGCTGGCGGGACAAGGCGTCGAGTCGAGTTGTGAGCACGCGCGTCACTGAGGCCCGGTTTCAAGCGGCCGGCGAGTATCAAGCTGTTGTTCGACCGATCGGCCAGCTGCTTGCTGTTGCTCCTCTCCGGATCCGTAATGATCGCGTCGAAGACTCCAAGCGGGAGATAGACATCTGCTGACACCAACGCCATGGTCCCGGTGAAGGCCTGCGGCGCGACGCCAACAACCGTGAAGTCCTGGGAATTGACCTTGATCGTCCTGCCGATGAAGGCCGGATCGAGCTGTTCTCGCTGCCAGCGCGCGTAGGTGGCGATCGCGACAGGAATCCCGGCGCCGGGGCGTTCCTCGTCGGCCGTAAACGTGCGCCCGGCGGCGAGCCTGACACCCAGGGTGTCGAAGTAGTTCGATGAAATCAGAGCCGCCAGCGTTCGCCGCGTTTCATCACCGGCCGGCATTCCGACCATCGAGAAAGTGTGCGCGAGCAACGCGCGGTCGCCGTCGAAGAGATCGCTGCGATCGCGAATGTCGACGTAGTTCGGATACGAGAACTCGCGAAACGCGTCCGGCCTGGTGCGGTCGTGGCTGTAGAGGCCGACGAATTCTCCTGCGCGTCCAGACAGCGGCCGCAGCAAGAGCTCGTTGACGATGCTGAAGACGGCAGTGTTGGCGCCAACTCCGACGGCGAGCACGAGGATGGCGAGGACAGTGAAGCCTGGAGATTTCGCAAACGTCCTCAGCGCATAGAGCACATCCTGCCGAAGTCGAGTCATAGCAATCGATTACGCGTTTCACACGCCAAAGTTCCGCCGCCCCCAGACGACCGCGTTCGTCACCAGAATCAGGCGATTCACATCGCAAACTTAGCTATTCACACCAGATAACTGCTTGACCGTCCCATGTGCTGACCATAAACTCTCGCGCTTACCGGTCTAGCGACCGCTTGCAAGTCTGAGCAACCGCCTTGGGAGACGGGCATCCGATTCGGATGTCTGGAGGAGGAGCGAATGTCGCGTGCAGGCTCTTGCGGAGTTCTGTCCTGGGTGATCGCATTCACGATCACCCTTTTCACTGTGTGGGTCCCCTCCGGGGCTTACGCGCAATCCACAGCATCGATCTCGGGCGTCGTCAAGGATACAGACGGGAGCGTGATGCCCGGCGTGTCGGTCGTCATCAAGAATGACTCGTCGGGTGCTTCACAGGATGTGACGACAGACGCCGCGGGACGATACCAGGCAACTGCCCTCGGCGCCGGCGCGTACACGGTGTCGGCGACACTCTCGGGCTTCAAAACGGCGTCGGCAAAGGGGGTCCAGGTCGCGCCGGGCCAACCCGTGACGATCCCGCTCACGCTCGAGATCGGGCAACTGGAAGAAACCGTCGTCGTCACGAGCAGTTCGGAGCTGATCAACACAGAGAACGGCACTGTTGCGGCGACGCTGAACTCGGATCAGCTGCTGCGCATGCCGACGCCAACGCGCAACGCGTTGAATGCGGTCGCGTTTCTGCCCGGCGTCAACACCACGGGCACGAATCGCGATTCGACGATCAACGGCCTGCCCGAGAGCTTTGTCAGCATCACGCTCGACGGCGTCAGCAACAACGACAACTTCCTGCGCAATACCGACAGCTTCTTCGCCTCGGTCACGCCGCGGCAGGACGCCGTCGAAGCCGTGGCGGTCACGATGTCTGCTGCCGGAGCCCAGGTCGGCGGCGGCGCCGGCGCCGTGACGATGGCGTTTCAAACACGCTCGGGCGGCAATCGGTTCACCGGCAGCGCGTACGAGTACTACCGGAGCCCCGACTTCAACTCGAACTACGTCTTCAACGAGATGAACCACCAGGGGAAGAACGAGGTCAAGCTGCACACCTTCGGCGCGCGCGCCGGCGGGCCCATCGTGATCCCGGGTCTCTACGACGGCCACAACAAGGCTTTCTTCTTCGCGCACTACGAGCAAATCCGCTTCCCGAACAGCTTCACGCGCACGCGCACGACTTTCAACTCGCGCATGTACGATGGCTGGTTCCGCTACCAGTTCGGTAACGACGTGCGTGAGGTCAACGTGCTTCAGCTGGCCGCCGCGAACGGTCAGCTCTCCGCGACCGATCCAACCAGCCTCGGCCTGCAACTGAAGATTGACGCCGCGACGAAGACGACCGGGACCCGCAGCGCCAACAGCGATCCCCTCTACGACAGTTACGTCTGGCAGAGCCCATCCGAGCTCTTCGAGCACCAGCCGACGGTTCGGCTCGACTACAACCTCACCGACAACAACCGGCTCAGCGGGTCTGTACTCGACGATCACTGCCAAGCGGACACCGGACTATCTCAACAACGCCGACCCGCGATTTCCTGGAGCGCCGAACCAGCGCGACTTCGTCTCGACGCGGCCGCTGATCTCCACGTCCCTGCGATCGGTTTTGACGCGGAACATGGTCAACGAGGTCCGCGGCGGGCTCACCGCATTCGCCAGCG
The DNA here is from genome assembly GCA_963830815.1 of uncultured Acidobacteriota bacterium. Taxonomy (GTDB): domain Bacteria; phylum Acidobacteriota; class Vicinamibacteria; order Vicinamibacterales; family 2-12-FULL-66-21; genus DATBJJ01. The sequence goes on from CAWHNN010000011.1 coordinate 16,973, forward strand.
GCTCGAACTTCGGTTATCCCTCGAGCGTGACGTCGCGCAACGATCCCAGCACTTTCAGCGACTCGGCCGGCTTCGCCATCACGACACCCGGCAGCGCAACCGACTGGTTCACGTCGAACACGCCGAGCTGGCGCAAGGCACCGACCTATAGCATCGAGGACACGCTAACGTGGAATCGCGGCGCGCACACCCTCACCGCCGGCGGCAACCTGCTCATCCAGAATGCCTCGTCCTCGGGCCAGACCATCGTCCGCGGGATCACGCTGGGCTTCAACACCGACTTCGACCCGGCAGCCGGCATGTTCACCACGACGAACTTCCCCGGCGCGTCGAGCGCGCAGCTCGATGCCGCGCGCGCCACGTATGCGATCCTCACCGGCCGGGTTGCGAGCGTCACCAGCCAGGCCGTGCTGAATGGCGACACGGGCCAATACGAGGAGCTGGCGCCGAGCACGCTCGAAGGCGGCACCAAAGTGTTCGGGATGTTCGCGCAGGACACCTGGAGGCTCAGACCGAACCTCACGCTCACGGGCGGCATCCGCTACGACGTCACGACACCGTTCGTGCCCACGAGCAATGTCATGTCGTCGGTGACAATGGACAGTATTTGCGGACAATCGGGCGTCGGTGACGGCGGCGACTACAGCCGTTGCAACTTTCTCGCGCCCGGATCCCTCGGCGGTTCCGTGCCGCAGTACAACCTGCTCGAGCAGGGCTCGCAGGGCTACAAGATGGACTTGAACAACATCGCGCCCTCAGCGAGCATCGCCTGGCAGCCGAGCGTGGACTCCGGGTTCCTCCGCGTGCTTCTCGGCGATCCCGCTCAGGCAACACTGCGCGCCGGATACTCTGAAGCCTACGATCGTCAGGGACTGTCGCGGTTCACCGATCTCTACGGCGGCAACCGCGGCGCGTCGATCTCGCTGACACGAAACGCCAGCACCGGGCTCGTGCCCCCTGGCGAATCGTGGCCGGTTCTGCTCTCTCAGACCAGCCGGCTCACTCCTCTGCCCTTCGATCCGGATCCGACCTACCCGATCGCCGTCGGCGTCAACCGGGCCGACAACATCAACGCCTTCGCGCCTGACATCAAGATCGCGCGGGTGCGGACCTGGACGGTTGGTTTCGCGCGATCGGTGTCGAGAAACACCGCAGTCGAGATCCGATACATCGGCAACCGCGGCGACAACGAATGGTCGGCGATCAACTACAACTGCGGGAGCACCAACGGCAACACCTGCACTGGTTACCGCGGAGAGAATCTCGCCGCCAACGGGTTCATGAACGAGTTCAAGCTGGCGATGGCCAACCTCGCGGCCAACAACGCGTCGGGCGCCGCCAGCCGCGCCGGATCGTTCGCCTACTTCGGCTCCGGCACCGGCACGAGCCCGCTGCCCATCTACCTGGCGTATCTCAACGGCAGGACCGACGCTGGTAACGCCGCCGCCTATGCCAACCCCGCGACGACGTGGGCGAACTCGACGATCGCCGGCCGCCTGGCTCCGCCGAACCCGAACCCGAACGCCGCGGCGACCGATCTCGACGGCAACCTGACGCGCCGCAATCAGGCACTGGCCGCGGGCTATCCGGCGAACTTCTTCGTCGTCAACCCCGACGTCAATTACGCCAACGTCACCGACAGCGGCGCGTTCAGCAAGTACAACGCGCTGCAGCTCGAGCTGCGCCGGCGCCTGTCGAACGGTTTCTCCGCGAACGTGAACTATCAGTACGCGTTCGAGGGCGGGTCGCAGTTCGATGGCTTCAGCTTCGGCCGGGCGTGGACCGATATCCCCGTCACCGGCAACCCGACGGTCCGCCACGCGCTCAAGTTCCAGGCCGACTGGATGCTGCCCTTCGGTCGCGGCGAGCGGTTCGGCGGCGACATGGGCCGGTTCACCAACGCGCTCATCGGCGGCTGGAGCGTCAGTGGCGTCGGCCGCGTGCAAACAACCGTGCAGGACCTTGGCAACGTGCGCCTCGTCGGCATGTCGGTGGACGATCTGCAGGACGTCTACAAGTTCTATCGCAAGGAGAACGCGTCCACGGGCATCGACGAGATCTGGATGCTCCCGGACGACATCATCCTCAACACGCGGCGGGCCTTCAGCACGATCAACACGACGCTCGACGGTTATTCCGACGAGCCTCGGCGCTCCTGAAGGACGCTATATCGCGCCTGCGAACTCTGCCACGTGCATCCAGGTAAAGGCAGGCGACTGCGCACCGCGCAGCGTGCTGCTGCTTGCGCCCTGGTTCAAGCGATTCGACTTCGGCGTGGCGAAGAAAGTGCTCACCGGCGGAACGACCAACTTCGAGCTGCGCTTCGATCTGTTGAACATCTTCGACAACCCGAACTTCAACCCGTCGCCAATCCCGGATCGGGCGCAACGATCTTCCGGACCACTGCTGCCTACACCGACCCGAGCAACACTTACGATCCGGGCGGACGCGTCGGCCAGTTGACGGTCAGATTCAACTGGTAGTCACGGCGATCACATGCGGCTCGCGTCGCTGTCGCGGTTGCTGCCTCGGCCTGGCGGCACCAGCGAGCCGCCAACGAAGAGCGCATGCCTTCATTGCGCTGCGTCGCGATCGTCGTCGTCTTCGCGGCGCTCGCCATGAATGCGCCGGAGCGTGCTGCCGCGCGCCAGTCGCAGATCGCAAGCGAACGCCCGGCAGGCCCGATTGTCGACTTCGCCGCGATGCAGGCAGACGGAACACCAGTCACGGATCTGCAGGCGTCCGAAATAGAAATAAGGGTCGGCGATCGAACTCGGGTCGTGCGGTCGCTCCGGCGGGTGACGGCGGCGCTGGACCCGGCCCCGGGCGCTACTCTCGCTATTCCGCCGCCCTACGGGACGAACGACAGCGTCGCGGCAGGCCGTCGCTTCGTCCTGGTCATCGATCAGGAATCCTTCGAAGGCGGCCGTGAACTTCTCTTCAGAGACGCGGTCGAAGGCCTCCTCGGGCAGTTGGCGCCCGGCGACCGCGCCATGGTCGCCGCACTTCCCTTTGGCGGCGTGAGGGTGCCGTTTACGTCCGACAAAATCGCCATTCGGCAGGCAGTGACGCGTGTCGCCGGCCAACGGGCTCGAATGGAAACAGGGTCGGCCCTCGCCTGCCGGACGCGTCGCTTTCTCGAATCACTCGAGGGTTTTCTCCGTGAACAAGGGACACGCGAGTCGCCGCTGACGCTGGTCCTCTTCACGGCCGGCCTCGCAGCGCCACGCCGCGATGCGCCAGCCGGACTCTCGCCGGGGATGTGCGAGCTCCAGGTCGACCAGTTTCGACGCATCACCTCGGCCGCTGGCGTGGCCCGCGCGAATGTCTACCTCGCTGCGCCAGCCGATGTCGGGCTGGGAGTCTCGCCGCAGCGTGCGACGGCCGGCGGCACAGGCGACATCGGATTTGACAACCCGCTCGAGGGCATCGAACATCTCGCCGGCGCCACCGGCGGTACGCGTCTCGCGCTGGACGCGACCGGAACAGCGTCGCTGCTCCGTGTGGCGAGGGAGAGTTCCGCTTACTACGTGGCCGAGCTCGAACCCCTCCCTGGCGAAACATACGGTCGAAGCCGCAGCCTCGGTGTGCGTGTGGCTCGCCGCGGGGTCACGGTGCGTGCCCGTCCGGAAATCGCACTGACTGTGACCGCGCACGCCACCACAACGCGCCTGTCGGTCAGTGACCTGCTCGACTCCACGGCAGCCTTGCCGGAACTGCGACTGCGCGTCGGAGGATTTACGGTACGCGACGCGTCCGGAGGTTTGCGCTTCGGCGTCATCGTGGAACCGGACGAACCAGGCACGGTACTCGCCTCGGCGGGCGCAATTCTCATCGACGGTGACGTCGTGGTTGGCCGCTGGTTCGCGAAGGATGCGACAGAGCGCCCCCTCCTTGGCGCAATGGCCGCGAGGCCTGGTCAGTATCGTCTGCGCGTCGTGGCGATCGACGCTGCCGGGCGCACCGGAGCAGCGGAGCAGTCAGTCGATGCCGGGCTCACGCCGGTCGGATCATTGCTCCTCGGGTCGTTGCTGCTTGGAGTCTCGCGCGACGGCAGCCTTGCGCCGCACCTCGAATTCGGATCCGAGCTGACCGCCATCGCATCTTTCGAGATCTATGGAGGAACAGCGGGCCTGCCGCTGACGGCGAGGGTCGAAGTGGCGCGCGATGTCGACGGACCAGCTCTCGTGGCTCTGCCACTCGCGCTGGCGCGTGCCGATGATGCGCGCGTCGTCGCCACGGGCTCGGTGCCCGTCGGCGCGCTGGCGCCGGGCGACTACGTGGTCCGCGGAATCATCCGTCTCGAAAACGGCGAGACCGGACGCGTCGTTCGAACGCTCCGGAAAGTCCGGCGCTGAGCGCTACGGAACTTCGATGGCGAGCGGCACGACCGTCGTGCCCCAATGGATCACGAGCTCAGCCTTTTTCCCGTCGACTGCCGGAAAGTAAAACGCCAGCGTCTCCATGTGCGAGCCCTGACGCGTGGCGACTTCGAGGCGGAGCGCGTCCTGCCCGTCCGGGTAGCGCGTGTGCCAGGTTGCGGCGCGACGATTGAAGATGACGGTCCACTTGCCGTCGTTCGGAATGGTCCAGACCGAGTACTTCCCCGCCGCCAGATCCTGGCCATCGATCTTGACGCCCGTCGACAACTCGATCGTCGTCGCATCGTCCGCGCACGGGCACCAGATCTTGCCGTAGGGCACGAGCGCGCCGAAGAGATCGCGACCACGGGCGACGGGCCGGTTGTACTCGAGCGCGATCGTCGTATCGGCAATCGCGCTGCGACACGGAACCGTGCTGACTCGGCTTGATTTTCGGTGCGTCCTGCGCCGCGAGCACTGCCGTCGTAGCGATGAGGCACAGGAGCGATCCCGAGAGGCACAACCTGCGAGCCGTGCGATAACCCAGCATGATCGTAGTGTCGCACGTCCAGCGGCCACGTGTACAATTGCCGCCTTCGGCCTCGCCCGTTCAGGCTGCTCCTCGAGATGCTGACCCCAACAACTTCTGCGTCATCGGCAACTGCGGCCGGCATGCCGCGCGGCCTCACTCGCGCTCAGATTGCGACGCTGGCCCTCATCGCTGCCGTGGGACTTGCCATCCGGCTGATCGCGCTCTACGACGCGCTGCAGAGCCCGGGGTACCGGTGGGAGGATCCGGACGGCTACATGACGCAGGCGCTTCGGCTCGCAGGCGACGGCCGCTGGCGGTGGACATTTGACGCCGTCACCTACGCGATCAACAACCAGCGCCACGCGCTGCCGCCGATGTACTCCGTGTTCCTGTCGATCTTCGCGCTGTTTCCCGGGTTCCCCGTGACGGCTCAGATTGCGCAGGTCGTGCTCTCTATCGCATCGATCCTGCTCGTCTTCGCGCTCGGACGCCGGCTGCACTCGGTCGCCTCTGGACTCATCGCGGCCGGGGCCTACGCGCTGTGGGTGCCCAACATCTTCAACGTCTGGTCGACGTCGCAAGAGACGCTGTACGTCCCGCTCATCCTCGCGTCGTTTCTCCTGCTGGCCCGCGCGCTCGACGAACCAGGACGCCGGGGCGCCTTTCTCCTCGCGGGCGTCGCATTCGGCGCAGCGGCGTTGACGCGCTCGATGCCGCTCTTCTTCGTCCTTCCGGCCACGGCCCTGCACGTGTGGTCGAACGGCTTTCGCCGACAGGCGGCGCTGCAGGCTGTCGCGTTCGTGATCGGCTTTGCGCTGCTTACGGCGCCCTATTCAATAGCGCTGTCGCGCCACTTCGGCCAGACCACCATCATCGACACGCATGGCAGCATTCACCTCGAATCGGCCTCCGGCGCCCGAGCTCCGGGCCTCGTCGAAACAGCGGCGGGCCTCTGGCGTGCAATGAGCGCAGGTCCCGGAACGTATTTCTCTGGATGTCTCGCCCGCGCGAGATCGCTGCTTCACGTCAACGGCGGGCGCATTCTTCAGATCTACGTGGTGGCCGAGTCGAAAGCGAGCGCCATCCTATGGAAGACGCTTGTGCACCTCGGCTCCGACATGCTGTTGATTGTCGGCGTCATCCTGGCGGGCCTGGGCGCCGCGCTGTGCAGGCGACGAAACCTGGCAGCCTTCCTCTTGTTATGGGCGGCTGTCAATATCGGCATCGCCAGCCTTGGCGGGTTCGGTGGCGCGCGGCTGCGCGCACCATTCGAGCCTCTGCTGGCGATACTCGCCGCGGTCGTCTTCGCCGGCGCCTGGCAGCGCCCGCGCCCGGTCGCGCTCGCCGCCGCGATCGCAACTGGCGCCCTCGCTGCTATCGCTGTCCTGCCGCAGTTGCCCGCGAGCCTTCGCTCGTGGCCGGACTATGGCATGGCGTGGCCGTCGATCTTCAACCGGCCGTCCGGGACATTTACGTCAGCCGCAGGCCTCAACGTGCCGGCGTTCGACGGACGCGCCGCCTTCGACGTCACATCCAACGCGCAGTTTGCGACTCGACTGCAGGTTCGGGTTGGCGGCGTACACGTCAATGATGTCGCGCTGGCTGCGGGAGAGACGACAACAATCCGTACGATGTGGCCGGCTCGTGGACTCGCATACATCGAGCTCGATCAGCAGGCACCTGCGAATGAATCGGCAGTGATTGCCGTCACCGTCCCAGTTCGATGACCGTTCTCAGCCGCGCCAGGACGACTCTGCTCGATCGCAAGTTTCTGGCGCCGCTGCTCGCCGTCCTCGTCACCATCTATGGCGGCCTGTTGCGCTTGGATTCGTACGTCGGGAAGTACGGGCCGCTCCATCACCCGGCATGGGCGCGGATCGCGACGACACGCATCGCGCCACTGGTCCCCGCCATCCGTCCGTCACGTGTGCATTGGTATCCCGAAGCACGGCCGTACGTTGGCGGCGATCCCATCACTTACATCGAGTATGGGCGCGAGATGCGATCCTTCTACGAGCCACACGTGCGCGAGCCTGTGTTCCGGGCCATGACACACGCCGGCTTGTGGGCACTCGACGACCAGGACGCCGGCGTCAGCCTCGCGTCGGCGACTGGATCGACGCTCTCGATCTTTGCCACCTACCTCGTTGGGACGGCGCTCCTTTCACCGGCCGCAGGCCTCGTGGCAGCGTGGCTCGCCGCAACTGAATTAGAGATCGTCAGATGGGGCGTCGATGGCTGGCGCGACGATACGTTCACCGCGACGGTGTTGTTTTCGGTATGGTCGCTGCTGCGGTTTCGACGGAAGCCATCGTTCGGCAATTCCCTCCTCGTCGGCTTCGCCTGCGGCGCCGCCTGCCTGACCCGCATCACCGCCTTCACATTCGTCGTGCCGGCCGTCGGCTGGTTATTACTCGAACGTTCTGATGTCCCGCGGCGTGTTCGCGCGCGGATGGCCGGGTTGGCCATGCTCGTGATGGGGGCCGTCGTCGCGCCTTACATGATCAGCTGCGCCATTGCCACAGGCGATCCCTTCTACGCGATCAACTATCACACGGTGTACTACAGGTTCGCTGAGCAGCGTCCGATCGACACGCCAATGAGTGCAATGGAGTATCTCCGCACCAAGGTTGCGGACCACCCGCTACGAACCATCGACACTGCCATCAATGGGCTCGTGTTCCAGCCATTCGTGACAAAGTGGAACGGCTTCGGGGAATGGGTTCCGGCTTGCGATTCGTCCTCGAGCCGCTGGCGATTGCCGGACTGGTGTCGATGACCTTCTTCGGCGCCGGGCGCCTGGTGCTTGTTGCGCTGCTCGGATCGCTCCTTCCGTACATCTTCACGTGGAACGTTGGCGGCGGCGGGGAATGGCGCTTCACCATGCACGCGTATCCGTTCTTTCTCGTCGCGGTTGGCGTCGCCGTCGTGGGTATCGCGCGCGGGGTGAGAGCCCTGCGACGCGGTCGGCCGCAATTCTCGCGACAGCGCATCATCACCGCGGGAATACAGACGGCGGCTATATGCCTCACCGCCGGCGCCGGACTGACGTGGTATTTCGGCATGCCCTGGCTCGTCCTGCGTGAGGCCATCGCTCTCAATGAATCGACGAGCATCGAAACCGGCGAACGCGATCGTGTGTTCTACCGCGCTGGCTGGGCTCCGCCGCAGGTTGAAGGCATCACGGCACGCTACAGCGTTCGCGACAGAGCGACGATCCGGATTCCGCTGCCAGAGCGGCGCGGCTACGACCTGGTGCTGCGTCTCGATCCCGTCACCCCGACGGCTCCTGAATCGGTTGATGTCCTCTTCAACCGCCATTTGATCGGGCGCCTGCGGCTGGCATGGAACCCGGACCGCGTCGGTTCGTACCGGTTGCGCCTGCGCGAGGAGATCGTCAACCGCGGCAGCAACGAGGTCATCATCATCCCGTCGAGCGTGATGTCCGCTGCTGTTGCCGGGCCGAAGCTGGCATGGCTCGACCCTACCGAGCAGGTCGGCGTGCGCCTGTGGTACGCGCGCGTGATCCCGTAAGGACTACTTCACGCGCTTCGCGACGAGCTCTTCAGTAGCGAAATCGGCGACGTTGCGAGTGAACTTGATCTCGTCGGCGGAGACGACAGTTCCGGTATAGGTGATGCGAATTTCCATTCCCTGAAAGACCAGCAGCTCCGCGAAGGACACCTTGTCGCCCTCGACCTTGCCTTCGAGCACGTCGGACTCGCCCATGTCGGACTTCATCTTGCCAGTCAGTGTCGAGTCCTTGACGACGAAGTCGTAGGTGTAATTCTGCTTGCCGATCTGTGTGTCGAAGGAGGCCGTCCACTTGCCGGTAATGTCGGCCGCAGCCATCGGCATGACCATGATTGCGATCAGCACGAGTGCGAGCCACGTGCGGTGAATTCTCATGGCGTGTCTCCTCAGTCCTCGAAACGCCGGCGCGTGTATCCGCGCGGCGATGTCTCGGGCGGTGCGAGTCTGTTGCGCCCGGCAGCCCTGTGTCAAGATAGTTCGTGACGACCTGAGGCGCCGATTATGGAGGCTATCTGCTGATGAACTGCACTCGATACGGGCTGAGACATCGACCAACCGCGACGGCCGTGACGCTCCTCGTACTTGTTCTGGCGAGCGCGTGCTCACGTGAGGCGCCCGCACCGCCACCGGCATCTGCTCCGGCGGCAGCCCCGGCCCCGCGCCCGCCCCGGCTTCCACAGGCCCGAAACTTTATGTCTCCGACGAAACGGGCGGAGCCGTTATCGTCATCGACACGGCTACCAATCAGGTGCTCGAGCGAATCGCCGTCGGCAAACGACCACGGGGGATTCGCACCTCGCACGACGGGACCACATTGCTGGTAGCGCTCTCGGGCTCGCCCATTGCCGGCCCTGGTGTCGACGAATCGAAGCTGCCCCCCGCGGATCGCAAGGCTGACGGAATCGGCGTCGTCGATCTCGCCACGCGAAAGCTGGTGCGCACGCTTCAGAGCGGCCAGGACCCGGAAGCCTTCGATCTGTCGCCCGACGGAAAAACGCTTTACGTTTCGAACGAGGAAACGGCCGAGATGTCGGTCCTCGACATTGCCAGCGGCACGATTCGCGAACGCGTCAAGATCGGCGAGGAGCCCGAAGGCGTGACGGTGCGGCCCGATGGCGGCGAGGTCTACGTCACGTGCGAGGGAACGAACGAAGTATTTGCCGTCGATACCAAGACGCTCAAGGTCGTCGGCAAGATGAAGACCGCCGCGCGGCCGCGATCGATCGTCTTCACGCTCGACGGCGCCACCGCATTCGTCACCGACGAGAATGCCGCGACGATCACCGTGATCAACACGGCGAAGCACGCCGTCACCAAGTCGATCGTGTTGCCCAAGGGCAAGGGACCGACAGCGCCGCGGCCGATGGGCCTGGTTCTATCGCCAGATGGGCGCCATGTCTATGTGTCGCTGGGACGCGCCCGTGCCGTCGCCGTGCTCGACGCGGCGAAAGCCGAGGTGACAAAGATGATCGAGGACGTCGGCGACCGGCCCTGGGGCATCGCCGTCAGCAGCGACGGCAAGAAAATCTACACGGCGAACGGACCGTCAGCCGACGTCTCGGTCATAGATGTTGCGACAGCCACCGTGGAACAGCGCATTGCCACCGGCGGCAGCCCCTGGGGAGTCGCGATCAAGTAGGTTGAGCGCTGAAACTGGTCAGGCGGGCTTGTACGCCCACGGCGCGCGCGCGTACATCCCGCCATCGACCCACATCGTCTGGCCGGTCACGAACTCAGCCTCGGGGCTCACCATATAGGCGACGGCACGCCCGATGTCAGCCGGTTGTCCGACGCGACCAAGCGGCGTGATGCGCCCCCACGTTCCGGCGTAGTCGGGATCTTCCAGCTTCGTCCGCTCGACCTCCACCGCGCCTGGCGCAACGCAGTTGACGCGAATCCCGTGCGGCCCGAGTTCGACTGCCGCAACCTTCGTGAACATCTCGATCCCGCCTTTACTTGCCGTGTAGGCGACGAGATCGGGAAATGCCAGCTTGTTGCAGCCCGAGCCGATGTTGACGATGGCGCCGCCCCCGTGATCTTTCATGTGCCGGGCAGCCGCCTGGGTACACAGGAAGCAGCCCTTGAGGTTGGTGTCGATGACGAGATCCCACTCTTCCTCGGTCACGTCGAGCAAACGCTTCCACGTCTGAACACCAGCGTTGTTGACGTGGATGTTCAGCCGGCCGAAACGTTCGATCACGGCCGCGAACATCTTTCGCACGCTCGCCGAATCGCTGACATCTCCCTGGACGGCAAACGCGTCGGCACCCGTCGCTCGAAGCTCCGCAACAGTCGCGTCGGCCAGTGCCGGATCGCGGTGATAGTTGATGGCGAGCCGGCAGCCAGCTCGCGCCAGCTCGAAGGCTATGCCTTTTCCGATGCCACGATCGGAGCCGGTGACGAGGGCGGTGTTTCCGTTGAGATCGATAGACATGGGTTAGCGGTTAGCTGCTCGAGTTTGGCGGTTGGCGACTCGCGGCTGGCGGTTGTAATTCGCAACCACCGAGCCCACCCGCTGGGTTGTCCGTGTTGTCTGTGTTGTCCGCGGCTCGGTTAGAAATCGAAGCGGTCGATGTTCGCCTTGGTGAACATCAACGGCGGACCGAGGATGATCTCGGACCCGCGAATCTGAATCGATCCCAGACGCCCGCCGGTCATCGTCTGCGCGCCAGCCGCCAGCGTCCCCTGCAGGAGCTGCATGCCGGCGTGGATCGTCAGGTAGCCGAGGTCGCGCGTATTCCAGAGGACGACCGTCTGCACGTAGCCGTCGTGGACGTACGGCTTGTTGATGTTGGGCAGCGACAGGCCGATGACGTTGACGTCTTTCCTGCCGGCCTGGCGAACCGCCTCGGCGGCGCCTGGTACTGCGGGCGCCGAGATCGCCATCACCAGCTTGACGTTCGGATGCACGCGCAGGATCGTCTGCGTCTCGGCAAAGGCTTTGTCGCGGTCGTCGTCGCTCGGACGGATCGTCACCTTCTTGAGCCCGGGATGTTTCTCGGCGACGCGTTTCTCGATGAAGGAGATCCACTCGTTCTGGTTGGCCGCGCTCAAGCGCGCCGGTGATGATCGCGAACTCGCCTTTGCCCCCCAGGAGACGCGCGGCCTCGTCGGTCAGCGTGTTGCCGATGCCTTCCGGCGTCGCCTGGTTGACGAAGAAGTCGCGAGCGTCAGGCTCGGCGTCCGCGTCCCAGGTCAAAACCTTGATGCCACGTTCGCGAGCCTTGCGCAGCACGGTCGAGATGCCCGCCCGGTTCTCCACTGCCACGGCGATGACGTCCACTTTCCTCGTAATCCAGTTCTCGACGACCTCGTTCTGCTTGGCCGCATCGAGGCCGGTCGGACCATCCCAGATCAACTCGACGCCGAGCTCCTGCGCGGCTTCCTCGGCGCCGGCGCGGCAGCTCACGAAATAAGGATCGCCCTTCGCCTTCGGCATCATCGCGATCACGCGCCGCGGACCTGCCGGCCCTGTGGGCGTCCCCGCAGCAGAGGCGGCCGTACGCGAAGGCGACGCGGTCGCCGGCACGACCGAGCGCACGAGCCACACGTTGGTGCTGGCGACAATCAGCGCCGCGGCGATGATCGTGGCGCAGACGACAGCGACCTGACTGTTTTTCACTTCGAAGTCTCCGTGAATTGCACTAAGTCGCCCGGCGTGCGAGCGAGACGTTCCCGATGCGCGTCTCGAATATACGTCAATCGCGATCGTGGCGAGGAGCAGAGCGCCGGTGAGTACTCCGGCGAGCTCCGATGGCAACGCCGCAAGTCGCAGGCCGTTGCGCAGGATAGCGAGCGCGAACAGCCCGAGCAGGGTTCCCCACAACGTGCCCTGGCCGCCAAAGACAGACGTCCCGCCGAGCACCACCGCCGTAATCGCGTCCAGCTCATATCCATTCCCGGCATCGGAGCGCGCCTGTCCGAGGTGCGCGACATAAATGATTGCGGCCAGGCTGGCGTTCAGGCCCGACAGGAGGTACACCAGCCCGACTCGCCGCGCGACCGGGATTCCGGCGTAGCGCGCGCCGGCTTGCCCGAATCCGATCGCGTACAGCGCGCGGCCGATGACCGATCGATGCAGCAGGACGGCATACGCCGCGAAGACCAGCGCAAACACCGGAAGCTGTGCCGGGATAAAGCCCCAGAGGTATCCCTGGCCAAGGAAGAGAAATCCTGACGGGAAGCCGCTGTAATTCACGGCTGCCTGCGTAATGCCCTCGGCGATGCCGCGAAAGAGCGAGAAGGTTCCGAGTGTGACGATGAGCGGTGGGATGCCGAGCCTGGCGACGAGGACCGCGTTCAGCGACCCGCCAGCGGCGCCGACCGCGACGGCGCAGAGTCCGGCTGCGAATCGGATGCAGCCCCCAGTCGCGGGATGCCGATCCAAAGACGACTGCGGCCAACCCCATCATCGCGCCGACCGACAAGTCGATGCCGCCAGTGACGATGACCGGCGTCAGCGCAATGGCAAGGAGGCCGAGCTCGACGCTGAGGCGGGTGATCTCGAAGAAGTTGCCGGTCGTCGCGAAGTTCGGCGCGACGCCAGCGAAAAGCGCCGCCTCGGCGGCAATGACGACGAGAAGGATGATGTCGCCGGTGCGAAAACGGTGTCGCGCCGTCGTCATGATGCGGTCGAGACGCCCGCGGCCACGGTATGAGCGTGCGGCCGATCGCGGATTGCATCGATCGCGACGGCAGCGAGGATGATCACGCCCTGTATGGCCCGCTCCCAATAGGCGCTCACGCCCAGGAACGTCAGCGCCGGCCCCACCGCGCCGAGGAGCACGACGCCAAGCACCGTGCCGGCGATCGTGCCGCGGCCGCCGGTAATCGCCGTGCCGCCGACGACGACGGCGGCGATGACCTTGAGCTCGAGCCCCAGTCCGGCGTTGCTCGGAATCTGGTTGAAGCGGACGGAATTGAGCACGGCGGCAAGCCCGGTCAGGCCGCCGGCAATGACGAAGACGGCGAACGTGACAAATGCCGTATCGAAGCCGGCAAGACGCGCCGCCTCACGGTTCGATCCGGTCGCGTAAATCGCGCGGCCGGCGGCAAGGTGGCGCAGGCTCCACGCCAGCGCGAGCGTCAGCCCGAGCGCGATCGCCAGCGCCAGGAACGGATAAGACGACTGCGTCAGGGTCAGCCACTGGAAATCGTCTGGAAGATTCTGAATCCACGCGCCGTCGGTCGCCCACCGCAAACCATCCCGCAAGGCCACCATTGTCGCGAGCGTGACGACAATCGACGGGATGCGGAGGTAGGCCACCATGGCGCCGTTGACGGCGCCGAACGCCGCGCCCACAGCGCTCGCGGCGAGGACGACGAGCGGCATGGGCAGCCCTGCCTTGGCAAACAGGCCGGAGGCAACGCCGGCGATGGCGAATATCGACCCGGCTGAGATGTCGATGTTGCCGGTCAGGATCACGAGAGTCGCGCCGAGCGCGGCGATCAGCACGGGCAGCGCGGCGAGAAAGAGATCGCTCAGGTTGTCGCGGGCGAAGAAGCCTGGCGCGGCGATAGCGAGTACGACGGCCAGCACCGCGGTGGCGATGGCGACGGACGTTTCGCGCCGATGCCGGGCAAACCAGCTGCGGACCGGCGTCATCGGGCTCACTCGTCGACCGCCAGGGCCATGACCGCTTCCTGCGTCGCACCAGATCGATCGAGGATGCCGCGGATCCGTCCGCCGCGCATCACGGCGATGCGGTCGCTCATGCCGAGAATCTCGGGCAGTTCCGAGGAAATCATGACGATCGCGAGGCCCTGCTCGGCGAGAGACTGCATCAGGCTGTGGATCTCGGCCTTCGATCCGACGTCAACGCCCTGGGTCGGCTCGTCGAGTATCAGCACGCTCGGCTTCGTCGCCAGCCAGCGCGCGAGCGACACCTTCTGCTGGTTGCCGCCGGACAGCGTTCCGGCTTTCGCCGCGACCGATGGCGCCTTTATGCGGAGCTGCTCGACGAACTCCTCGGCGGCAGCGCGCTCACGCCCATCGTCGATGAGGCCGTACGACGATACGGCGTCGCAGGCTTGCCAGGCTCGTATTCGCGCCGACGGACATCTCGAGCACGACGCCGTGCTGCCGGCGGTCCTCCGGAACATAAGCAAGGCCGGCGCGAATGGCGTCCTGCGGCGAGCGCAGCCGCGCTTCCTGCCCGCGAACGCGCACCTGCCCGCTGTCGGCCGGCGTCAGCCCGAAGAGCGTTTCGGCGAGCTGCGTGCGGCCCGAGCCGACGAGGCCGGCGACACCAAGGATCTCGCCCTGGCGGACCGAAAACGACACGTCCTCGATGCCGGCAGCCGACTGCGAGAGCGAGGAGACTTCGAGGGCGACGGGGCCGTGAGGAATCGTTCGCTTTGGAAAGACAGCCGACAGCTCACGCCCGACCATCATCTGAATGAGTCGCGCCCTGTCGACGTCCTTGCGGGCGCACGTCTCGATCGTCCGTCCGTCGCGCAGGACGGTGACGCGATCGGCGACGGCAAAGACCTCTTCCAGCCGGTGCGAGATGTAGATGATGCCCACGCCATGCTCCTTGAGCATGGCGATCGTGCGGATGAGGTGCTCGACTTCTCTCTCCGTGAGCGACGCCGTGGGCTCGTCCATGATGACGATGCGGGCGTCAGCGCCGAGGGCCTTGGCAATCTCGACCAGCTGTTGCTCCGGCATGCTGAGGGTCGCGACAAGTCGATCGGGATCGATCGACGCGCCGATGCGGCCCAGCAGCTCTGCCGCACGGCTGGTGCGCTTGCGCCAGTTCAAGCGACGCCACGGGCCGCCTGTTTCGAGCGCCAGAGCAATGTTTTCGGCGACGGTCAGATCCGGGAAGAGCGACGGCTGCTGGTAGATGGCCGCGATTCCAAGAGCCCGCGACAGGCCGGGGTCCATGAACTCGACCGGCTGGCCGTTCACGACGAGCTCGCCGCGATCCGGCACTTCGGCGCCCGTGATGACCTTGATCAGGGTCGACTTGCCGGCGCCGTTCTCGCCCACCAGCGCGTGAACTTCGCCTGGCCGCAGGTCGAAAGACACATCGTCGAGCGCACGGACGCCGGCGAACGACTTGCTGATGGAGGCCGCGGACAGCAGCATGAGGGGCAGGCGGCACGATACAACTGACGCGCCGCTCCCGGCAAGGCCCGGAGAACCGTCAGCGCTCCCTGGCGGATCGGTCCCGCCCGACGCATCCAGTAAGTGGTAATACCACTACTGAAGTCTACAGTCTTCCTGGTATTGCCACAGCGTCATGCCCTGGCATATATTGCCGCGGCCCTGGAGAGCCGGGGCAGCGGTCGGACGCGCCGGCTGCCTGCCCCCTGTAGCGCTTAAAAAGTGGAGGAATTGGTCATGGAACTGCCGTCAAGACAGTGCAGTGCGCGATGGGGGCAGCATCAGCCCGCCGTCACTTCGAGCGCACCAAAGCGCCTCATGCGCTTAACCACCTATCGACTTACCGTTACCTTTGCGGCCGCCGTGGTGGCCCTCGCGGCCACGCTGGTCAGTCCACTGTCGGCGGCCGCGCAGGAAGCCCGCGGGACCATCACTGGAACCGTCCGCGACAGCAGCAAGGGCGTCATCCCCGGCGCCTCGGTGACGATCACGAACGTGGCGATGGGCACCACCGTACCGGTGACCAACGAGATCGGCTGGTTTCAGGCGCCGTATCTGATTCCCGGGACGTACCGAGGTGGGCGTCGAGCTCGCCGGCTTCAAGACGTTCCGCGCGAGGTCGAGGTCCGGATAAACGACCGGCTCGAGGTTGACGTCGTGCTCGAGCCGGAGCGTCAACCGAGACGGTCACGTCACAGCCAGCACGCCACTGCTCGAGACGACGAATGGCGTCGCTCGGGCAAGTGGTGGATGCGCGGCGCATCGCGGAGCTGCCGACGCCTCACGGTGATCCCTACTCCCTCATCGGCCTCGCGGCCGGCGTGTCCTACACGGGCTCGGCGCGGCTCGATCGGCCCTTCGAGCCGACCCACATCGTCGGCTACGCGATGGATGGCACGCGCGGCAACCGAAGCGACCTGACGATCGACGGCGTGCCGAGCACCGCGACGGCCGAACCCGGACAAGTCATCGCGTCGTACGTGCCGCCGCCCGACATCGTCGCAGGAGTTCAAAGTGCAGACGGCCACGTTCGATGCCAGCTTCGGGAACACCGAAGGCGGGGTGACGAACCTGAGCATCAAGTCGGGTACCAATGACCTCCGCGGGAACGATCTACTACAACAAGACGCCGCCAAGAGCCTGTTCGCCAACGACTTCTTCGCGAACGCGAACAACATTCCCCTGTCGGACTTCACCTACAACCGGTATGGCGGATCGGTCGGAGGGCCTGTGCTGTTGCCCGGATACAACGGGCGGCGCCGGACCTTCTTCATGTACGGCTTCGAAGGCATCCACGAAGCGCGCCCGCGCAACAACGGCACGCCGACGGTGCCGACCGAAGCATGCGCAACGGCGATTTCTCGGCGCTGCTCGCCCTCGGGAGCCAGTATCAGATCTACAACCCGTTCACCCGCCGCGCGATCGGCGGCGGCCGCTTCCAGCAGGATCCGTTTGCCGGCAACATCATTCCGCAAGAGCTCATCAATCCGGTCGCGAGGAAAGTTCTCGAGTACATCGCGAAGCCGCTGACCGCCGGCAACTGCCGACGGCACGAGCAACTTCCAGAACCCGGGGCTGCTCGAAGACAATCAAATACGCGACAAACACCATCCGCGTCGACCACGTCATCACAAGCAAGCAGCGCCTGTATGCGCGCACCAGCTGGTACGATCGGAACAGCAACTACAACAACTATTTCAGCAACCTCTCCACCGGCGAGTGGTTCAAGTTCGTCTCCCGCCAGGCCGCGGTCGACCACGTCTACGTCCTCAGCCGAGCCACGGTGTTGAACCTTCGCTACGGCTACAACTGGTTCGTTCGCGGAACCGACTCGAATCCCGCCAACCACGGGTTCGATCTGACGAGCCTGGGTTTCCCGGCCTCTTACAACGCAGCGATTCCGGACGACATCCGCCGGTTCCCGCGTTTCAACATCACGGGCTATCAGGGCACCGCCATCGGCGGCGAGGAGCGGCCCGAACGAGAGCCACTCATTCCTGGCGACCCTGAACAAGACCGCGGGCGCTCACTCGATGAGGACCGGGCTGGAGTACCGGCGGTATCGCGAGCCCGACAGGTTCTTCGCCAACAATCAGACCGGCCAGTTCGACTTCGACGCGACGTGGACACGCGGTCCGCTCGACAACTCTCCGACCGCCCCGGGTCAGCTCGGCCAGTCATTCGCCTCGTTCCTGCTCGGCATCCCAGCGCGGGAACCGTTGTCCGGGCCGCCAGCTACGACGAGCAGTCCACGACGTGGGGTTTCTACGCTCAGGACGACTGGAGGGTCGGTTCGCGCCTGACACTGAATCTCGGCTTGCGGTACGAGATCGAGACGCCCCTGACCGAAAGAAACAATGCCAGCGTGCGAGGGTTCGACGCGGCCGCAGTCGCAGCCGATGGAGGCTGCCGCGAGAGCCGCGTATGCGCTGAATCCGGTGGCCGAGATTCCGGCGAGCGCAATTCAACGTGAAGGGAGGCTTGACGTTCGCCGGAGTGAACGGGCAGCCGAGTGGACTCTACGAGACGCCGAAGAACAACTTCATGCCGCGAATCGGCGTGGCCTTCAAGCTGGACGAGCAAGACCGTGTTTCGCGGCGGCTACGGCATGTTCTATGGCTTCCTGGGCCAGCGCCGCGGGGATGTGATTCAAAGCGGGTTCAGCTCGAATACGAGCCTCGTGCCGAGCCTCGACAACGGTCTCACGTTCATCGACACGCTGTCGAATCCCTTCCGCGAACGGCATCCAGGAGCCAGTGGGCGCCGCCCTGGGCCCGCAGACATTCCTGGGCCAGAGCATCACGTTCTTCGATCCCGACCCGCGCTCGCCGCGGATGCAGCGCTGGCAGGCCGGCGTGCAGCGCGAGCTGCCAGGGCGCTGGGTCGTTGACGTGAACTACGTGGGCAACCGCGGCTCGCAAATCCAGACGTCCCGGAACCTGAACGCGACGCCGAATCAGTATCTCAGCACGAGCCCGGTCCGCGATCAGGCCAGGATCGACTATCTGGGGGCCAACGTGCCCAACCCGTTCTTCAACCTGATGCCCGTCACCGCCGGCACCGCTTTCCGCGGCGTGAACATCATACGCGAGCGACTCCTTCGGCCTTACCCTCAATTCGACGCCGTCAATACGACAACCAACGAAGGCTTGTCGTGGTATCACGCGCTGCAGGCCGGCCTCGAGAAGCGCTTCAGCGCGGGCTACACGATCGGCATGAACTACACTTTCTCGCGCTTCACGGAGCAGATCGACTTCCTGAATGCCTGACGATCCGAAGCCGAGCAAGGCCATCTCGGGCCAGGACGTCCCGCACAGGCTGACCGTCAACGGCATCTGGGAATTGCCGGTCGGTCGCGGGCGGCGGTTCGCGACAAGCGCGCACCCGGCCGCCGAAGCCGTCATCGGCGGCTGGCAGTTTCAGGGCATTTACACGTACCAGAGCGGCTTCCCGATCGGGTTCGGCAACATCATCTTCACCGGCAATCTCGATGACATCGCGCTGCCGGCGAGCGAGCGGACGGTGGCGCGCTGGTTCAACACGGATGCCGGATTCAACAAGGTCTCGGCACAGCAGCTCGGGTCCAACCTGCGCACGTTCCCGTTGCGCCTGGACTCGGTCCGCACCGACACCGTCAACAACATCGATCTGTCGGTCATCAAGAACACGCAGTGTGGCCGGCAAGAAACTGCAGCTGAGGTTCGAGTCCCTCAACGCGCTCAACCACCCATTGTTCCCCGCCCCAACGGGAATTCGCTGAATCCGACGACGACGACGTTTGGCACGATCAGCGCGTCCACTCAGCAGAACTACGCGCGAAGAACTCAGGTGATGGTGAAGTTCATCTTCTAGCACGCTCTGGCCTGCTGCTTCTGGCATGAAGCGGCAGGCCACACCCTCCCCTTCCGCCTTCGGCGGGACACGGATTTCACGGATAGCTCGGATCTCGCGGGTTGCTCCATGCCTCCGCATCTCATCCCAGCCTGTACTGCAGATTCGCTCGTCCAAGTAACAAGATGCAGGAGCTCAAGAGCTCAGGAGGTCTGTCCAATGGACATCATCATCCTCTGTCGACTGCGAGCGGGTTCACTGCGCCATCCGCGTCCGAAGGTGCTGACCGAACTCCGGGCATATAAATCCACGTGTGCGCAGTAGACACAGCTGTCTCTCCGTGCAATCCGCGGCTCACTAGTTACACCAATGGCACAGGCAGCGCCGATCATGTTGCCTCCTGGCCTCTCGATCCCCTGCCAGGCAGATAGATGCAGGAAATTGCCGTAGCCCTTCGTAGCATTCTACATATTTGTCGCTATTAGAATGTAAACTTACTGTTTCGAAGCCAGTCACCTCTTGACTCCAGGGGTAACGGCCCATACCATGATGGCGATGGTTTCCGCTCTCGCGTTACTCCTCGCGCCTGTCGCCGTCCTGACACCGCAGTCGTGTCTTGCTGCCGACAGCAGCGCCAGCGGCGCGCGAACTGACGGTACTGTCGACAATTCCTTAAGGAAGACGACAGGCCGTCACTCCCAGGGTGACGGCTTTTGCTTTGGGCATGGCTTGGGTCGCATCCTACATAAATGTCATTTTTGAGAAAGACGTCAACAACCATGTCAACACTCCTCGAGCCCACATCATCCTCGGCGACGCCGCGCACGCGACCGCGGCCGTCGACCGACACCGACGACCGCACGCGGCGTCAGAGCGGCGAGATCCGCAAGCTGACGACGCTGCTCGAGGTCAGCCAGGCGCTGGCGAGTCCGCCCAACATCAAGTCGGCGTTCCACCGCGTGCTCGAGATCCTCGAGCGCTTTCACGGCACCAGCCGCAGCGTCATCGCGCTGCCGCGCGACGAGGCGCGCCGGCTGTACCTGCAGGCGTCGATCGGCATTCGCACGCCGCACGCCGATACGCCGCTGGCGCCCAATCTCGCGCAGCAGGTCTACGAGAGCGGCCGCCCGGTCGTCGTCCCGCGCGTCAGTCAGGAGCCGGCCTGGCGGCGCTGGCGGCACGCCCCGATGGCGCGCCGCGCGGCCGCAGCGCGCGGCGCGACTTCGACGACGACGACCTCACGTATATCTGCGTGCCGGTGCAGCAGTCGCGGCAATGCCGGGGCGTGCTCGAAGTCGAGCTCGCCTACCGCAGCGATCGCAACTACGACCGCTCGATGAAGTTCTATGGCGTCGTCGGATCGATGCTGGCGCAGGCGCTGAAGATGCAGTCGCTGATGGAGTCCGATCGCCAGCGCCTGGTGAACGAGAACGTGCGGCTGCGCGACGAGCTGCGCGAGCGCTACGACTTCACGCACATCCTCGGCACGAGCGGCGCGATGCGCCTGGTCTGCGAGCAGGTGGTGCAGGTGGCACGGACCAACACGACGGTGCTGATCCGCGGCGAGTCGGGCACCGGCAAGGAGCTCATCGCCCAGGCCATCCACTACAACTCGCTGCGGGCGCGGAAGGCGTTCGTGAAGGTGAGCTGCGGCGCGCTGCCCGATACGCTCATCGAGTCGGAGCTCTTCGGCTACGAGAAGGGCGCGTTCACCGGCGCCGAACAGCGCAAGAAGGGCCGCTTCGAGCTGGCCGACGGCGGCACGCTCCTCCTCGACGAGATCGGCGACGTCAACCTCGCGACGCAGGTCAAGCTGCTGCGCGTGCTGCAGGAGCGCGAGTTCGAGCGCCTCGGCGGCACCGAGTCAGTCAAAGTCGATGTCCGGCTGATTGCCGCGACCAACAAGGACATGGAAGCTGCGGTCGCCGACGGCACGCTGCGCCAGGACCTGCTCTACCGGCTCAATGTCTTCACGATCTTCGTGCCGCCGCTCCGCGAGCGTAAGTCCGACGTGCTGCTGCTGGCCGACCACTTCGTCGAGAAGCTCTCCGGCGATCACGGTAAGCAGGTAAAGCGGATCTCGACGCCGGCGATCGATGCGCTCGTGGGCTACCACTGGCCGGGCAACGTCCGCGAGCTGCAGAACGTCATCGAGCGCGCGGTGCTCGTCTGCGACGGGCAGGTCATCCACCTCCACCATCTGCCGCCGACGCTGCAGACAGCCGAGGGATCGGGCACGGCGAGCAGCCAGTCGCTCGGCGACGCGACCGCGGCATTCGAGCGCGACATGATCGAAGACGCGCTGAAGATGGCGCGCGGCAATCGCGCGCGCGCCGCCAGGCTGCTGCAGGCGACGCGCCGCATCGTCAACTACAAGATCAAGCAGTACGGCATCGACTGGCGCCGGTATCAGGACGCAGACAGCGTGTAACGGAGTCGCAACGCCAATCGAGGAGACGCACATCCTGGTCCGCGGGCGATCGCGCGATGGCCAATTATGTGCGAGGGCGAAGTGGTCGACCAGTGGCGCGCGGCGACGCTAAGTCACAGTCAATCGGCCACTTCGCGACACGGGGCCAGTAGAGCCCAACCGGAGCCGGCTTTGCTCTACGGCGAGCATGCCTTACTCGCTCGCCGCATTCGTCGCTTCGACATTCGTCTTTATCAGCGCGCCGTCCGACACGAATAAACACGCGGACGCACCCGCCCCCTCCACCGCCATCACCACGTGCGATGCGCCAACGCTCGCGCTGCCCGGATCGATCGAGCTCGAACAGGGACTGCAGCCGATCGTGAAGTGGATGCTGGAACACTCGCCGCGCTTCCGCCAGCAGTGCCGCACCCTGGCTGCAGCGCCGCGCCTTCGAGCCACCGTCACCATGTCGTACGGGCAGGCCGATTGGCACGTCTCGGGCGCGCACGGCATTTCGCCAGACGGAAACCGGTGGCCTCGACGCCCAGATCGAGATCCGCAGCGCCTCCGACATGAGCGAGCTCCTCGGCCACGAGTTCGAACACCTGATCGAACAGCTCGATGGCGTCGATTTATCGGCCATGGCGCGCGGTGGAGAGGCTCGCCGTTTGACCGATGGCGCGTTCGAGACCGAGCGCGCCATCGCTGCCGGGCAGCAGGTCGCAGGTGAAGTGATCGACAACGCGCCCGACCGCGTGCGAAAGGCAGGCGTGACGATGTGGGGAATAAAGCGCGCGCTCGCGAAGTAGCGGGGACAAACGGATTCACCACGGAGATCGCAGAGGACGCAGAGTCGCGCTGATCCGCGATCTACCGCATCGCAAGACGCGGGGACGCATGATCAGGACAGCAAGAGGCGACGCGGCTTTGGCGTGTCGATGTGGACACTATGAAGCGACCGGCAGCCTGGCTCTCCAGCTGCTGGGACGGCGATCGCCGGGATCTGAAGACTGGGGTCGAGGGAAGTCTCGGTCTTCGCATCCCGACGATCGCCCGTCACGCCCGCGCCATCCGGCGTGGCCGGTCGTCGATGATCTTGGCAGCAGCGGGGCGTGATCGCTGTCCCTCTGCGTTCTCTGCGGGCTCTGTGGTGATCTGATTTCGTCGCCCTTGTGCTCCGACACCAATCAGCCGAACTTCACCAGGTCACTAATCTTGATCGGCTTGCCCTCGTCGATGCTCTTGCGCGCGGCGATGCCGGTCAGGCACGACATCGCGCCGGCGCGCGAATCCGGCAGGCGCATATGGGCGGGCGCATCGATCTTCTTGAAGATCAGATCGCGCAGGCGCTGGTCGCCGCCGCCGTGGCCCTCGGTCGCGCGTCGGGACCTCGATCTTCTCGCGCTGGCCGAAGTTCTTGATCACGAACATCTCGGTTTCCTCGCCCGGATCCCACGGCTGGCGCTCGTAGTCGCGCACCTCGAGCCGTCCCTTCGTGCCGTTGAACGCCAGGCGGTAGCCTTCGAAGGGCATGAACGCGTTCACCGAGTAGCTCATGTTCACGCCGTTCGAGTAGCGGACGACGGCGTACATCGTGTCGAAGATGTCGATGTCTTCCCTGAAGACGCAGCCGTCGCGCTGATAGCCGTCCGCCGTCTCGCATTGACGTAGAGCTCGACGAGGCCGCGGCTCCTTTGTGATGTCCCAGTAGAACGGGCACTCGTCCTTGTGCGGGCAGGTGCGGCAGTTCGTGTGCCGGAACGGCCCGCTCTTGCCGTAGTTCGCGAGACTGCCGAGCGCCGAGACCTCGACCGGGTCGGCGTCGAGCCACCAGTTGATGAGGTCGAAGTGGTGCGTCGCCTTGTGCACCCACAGGGAACCGCTCTTGGCGCGCAGAGCGATGCCAGCGCCGGAAGTAGTCGGCGCCGTGCGAGGTGTCGAGGAACCACGTGAAATCGACCGACGTGACCTTGCCGATCTCGCCGCGACATCAGCAGTTCCTTGATCTTCTGGTGCTTCGGCGCGTAGCGGTAGTTGAACGTGACGACGATCTTGCTTCCTGTTCGCTTCTCGGCGTCGAGCACGGCCTGGCATTGCTCCTCGTCGATGACCATCGGCTTTTCGGTCATGACGTCGATGCCGCGGTCCAGCGCCTTGCACGATGTACTCGCTGTGGAAGGCGTCGACGGTCGTGACCATCACCAGGTCGGGCTTTGCCTTGTCGAGCATCTCGTCGAAGTCGGTGAAGGTCGGGCAGTCGGCGCCCATCAACTTCTTCGCGGCCTCGACGCGGAGCGGATTGATGTCGCAAAGGCCGACGAACTCGACGAGGTCGGCGTAGTTGCTGCGCGATCGGGCCGTCCCCACATGCCGATCGCGCGGTCGCCGGTGCCGACGATCGCGTAGCGCCGCTTGGCCTGTGGCGCGGCGGCAACGCCGGCATGGCCGGCAACGAGCGCTCCAACCGCGGCGCCCGTGGTCGACACGACGAATTCCCTGCGCGTGACGCCATCGTGCTGTTGCATCAGCCCTCCGCCTCCTCTCCAATCCAAAGTGGACTATCCACTTTACCGGCGACGATTCTACAGCCTCGCGCTATGATTTCGGGTGCTCCGAAAAGCGTTTCGCATGGCAGTACATCCCGGCCAGGAAGCCGAATACGAGCGCCGGCATCGTCCGATCTGGTCCGAGCTGGAAGATGTCCTCCTGACGCACGGCGTCGTGACGTATTCCATCTACCTGGACGAAGCGAATCGCGATCTCTTCGCCTACGTCGAGCTCGAGGACGAGGCGCAATGGGCGGCCGTGGCCGAAACGGCGGTCTGCCGCCGGTGGTGGCGGCACATGCGCGAGATCATGCCGGCAAATGCTGACGACAGCCCGGTGTCGCGGGAGCTCCGGGAAGTCTTCCACATCGGGAAAACCGGGCTTGGTCGGTAACGTCCGCCGCCCTTGAACGCTACTCCGCGGCACAGTACGCTCAACGTTTACAAGAGAACCCTATGCTGACCGATACCCTCTACAGACAACCACGCGCGTTCGGAGTCCAGCAACTGCAGAAGCGCGGCGAGGGCGGCGCGCGCGAGCTGACCAGCTCGCGGCTGCGCCTCGCCGCCGGCGCCACCTGCAAGTACCAGATTGCCGGCGAGGAGACCGTCCTCGTCCTGCAGGAGGGCACGCGGCACGTTCGCGACGCCGGACGGGACGTGGACGCTGTCGCCGCTCCAACGTCTTCGACGAGCGCGCCAGCGCCGTCTACCTGCCGCCCGGCGTCGCGCTGACGGTCACCGCCGAGACGCCGCTCGAGGCGATCCTCGTTCTCCACGCCGGCGCCGGCCGGCGGCCACGCCGACGCTCATCGGGCCCGACGGCGTCGAGGTCAACGCGCGCGGCAAGGGCAACTACGCGCGCGAGGTGCACAACGTCTTCGTCACCGATCCGCACGCGCAAGCGGCTGATGGTCGGCGAAACGATCAATCCGCCGGGCAACTGGAGCAGCTATCCGCCGCACAAGCACGACGGCAAGGACGGCGAGCCGGTGCTCGAAGAGGTCTACTACTACCGCGATCTCGCCGCCGCAGGGCTTCGGCCAGCAGATGATGTACACGAACGACGGCGAGTGCAGCGACGCACACGGTCCGCGACGGCGACGCGGTGCTCCTGCCCTACGGCTACCACCCGGTGTCGGCGCCGCCGGGCTACAAGCTCTACTACCTCTGGGCGATGGCGGGCGCCGAGCGCAAGCTGGCGCTGCACGAAGATCCCGCGCACAAGTGGATCCACAACGCGACGCTCAGACGCGACGTCATGGGCGCGATTCTGAGCCGCCACCGCGGCGATCCAGCAGCTCGGGCGTCGTCGCCGTGATCCGGATGAAGGACGCCGGCAAGCTGCGCGCGGTCGTCGACGCGATCGCCGAAGGCGGCGTCCGCGCGATCGAAGTCACGATGACGGTGCCGGGCGCGGTCGAGCTGATCGCCGACGCTGGCGCCACGCTGCCCAGCGACATCCTGCTCGGCGCCGGCACCGTGACCGACGCCGCGACGGCGCGCGCGGTGATCGACGCCGGCGCGCGCTTCGTCGTCAGCCCGGTGTTCCGCCGCGAGGTCATCGCCGCCTGCCACGAGCGCGACGTCGCCGTCGCGCCCGGCTGCTTCACCCCGACCGAGATCCTCGACGCGCACGAGAGCCGGCGCCGACGTCGTCAAGGTGTTTCCCGCCACGGCGCTGGGCCCGCGGATTCATCAAGGACGTGCGCGCGCCGCTGCCGCAGGTCCGGCTGATGCCGACCGGCGGCGTGACGCTCGACAACGCCGGCGACTGGATCCGCGCCGGCGCCGTCGCGGTCGGCGTCGGCTCGGCGCTGCTCGACGCCAAGGCGATCGAGGAGGGCCGCTTCGACGTCCTCGCGCCAACGCGCGGCGCATCGTCGCAGCGTCGCCGCCGCACGGTGAGCATGTCAGCGTCAGCATGCCCACACGCGTCGTGTACGTTCGGCGAAATCATGCTGCGGCTCAGCCCGCCGGGGTTCGAGCGGCTGCTGCAGTCGCCGGTGCTGTCGCGACGTTCGGCGGCGGCGAAGCCAACGTCGCGGTCAGCCTCGCGCAGTTCGGGCTCGAGAGCCACTACGTCACGCGGCTGCCGGCGCACGCGATCGGCGACGCGGCCATCCGCGCGCTGCGCGCCGAAGGCGTCCGCACCGACTACATCGTCCGCGGCGGCGACCGCGTCGGCATCTACTTCGCCGAGACCGGCGCCAGCCAGCGCGCCTCCACGGTCATCTACGACCGCGCGCATTCGGCGATCAGCGAGATGCCGCCGGACGCCGTCGACTGGGACGACGGTGATGCGGGCGCGGCGTGGTTCCACGTCACCGGCATCACGCCGGCGCTCGGCGACGCACGGCGGCGGCCGCCACGCGCGCGGCGATCGACGCGGCGCGAGCGCGCCGGCGCGCGCGTCAGCGTCGACCTCAACTACCGCAAGAAGCTGTGGACCGAGGCGCAGGCGCAGGCGGTGATGCGGCCCGCTGATGCGCGACGTGGACGTCGTGATCGCCAACGAGGAGGACCTGCAGTCGGTGCTCGGCGTGCACGTGCCGGGGACCGACGTCACGAGCGGCACGCTGAACGTCGACGGCTTACCGGGACGCCGCCGAGCGGTGACGCGGAAGCTCGGCCCGCCGATGGTCGCGATCACGCTGCGCGAGAGCCTCTCGGCGAGCGACAACGGCTGGAGCGCGGTGCTGTGGGACGGCGCGTCGAAGACGCTGCACCAGAGCCAGCGCTACGACGGTCCGGCTGGTCGATCGCATCGGCGGCGGCGACAGCTTCGCCGGCGGGCCTGATCTACGGCCTCGTCACCGGCCGCACGCACGACGACGCGCTGCGCTTCGCCGTCGCGGCGAGCGCGCTGAAGCAGACGATCCCCGGGGACTTCAATCGCGTGACCGTCGCGGAAGTCGACGCGCTCGCGGACGGCGACGCGTCGGGCCGCGTGCAGCGATAGCGCGTAGAGTCAGGTTTTAGCGGTAGTGGGTGTATTTCAGACGAGCAAGCCACAGACAACACGGATAACACGGACCATTTCCGTGCGCCGTCCCGCTGACGCGTGGCCCGTGGGCCACGCGTCGTCGAGGCGAGGCCACCAGAAAGAACCCCACGAGAAAGTGAACTGGGGTTCTTTTTGGTGATGTCGACTCGACGACCATCCGCGCGTTCGCGCGGTGGTCAGCGATGCGGCCAGTGTGATCCGTGGCGAAATTCACCCACTACCGCTTTAGCCAGACTACCGGTCCTGCTGAGACTCGACACTACAATTCAGCCATGATCTCCAGACGTCGGCTCCTCACGCTGGCATCTAGCGCCGTCGCATCGAGTGCCTGCTCCGCCTGGGCGCAGCGCTCGCCGTCGACGGACGGACGGCTGTCGGTCTCCTTCAAGGCTACGCCAAAAAGACCATCACACCGGCACACACACGCTCGGGCTCGGCGACAACAGGCGCGACGGATTGCTGATCGTGCCCTCAAACTACAGGCCGGAGACGCAACGCCAATGGCCGTGATGCTCCACGGCGCCGGCGGCAGCGCCCGGCGGGTCACGGGACTCTTCAGCGTTGCCGACGAGCTCGGCATCATCATTTTCTCGCCCGAATCTCGCGGCGGCACCTGGGACGGCATCCGCGACCGCTATGGCCCGGATGTCGAGCTTTCTCAACCTGTCCCTTGCCCATGTCTTTGACCGCTGCAACGTCGACAAGCGACGGCTGGCGATCGGCGGGTTTTCCGACGGCGCGAGCTATGGCCTCTCCATCGGTCTCGCCAACGGCGATCTCTTCACGCACATCGTTGCGTGCTCGCCGGGATTCATCATTCAGCCAGGCGCAACGCGCGGCCGGCCGCGGGTATTTATCTCGCACGGCAAGGCGGATCGCATCCTGCCGATCGACTCGACGAGCCGGAGGATCGTTCCCGAGCTCGAACAGGGCGGTTATGCGGTGAAATACCGCGAATTCGATGGACCGCACGCCGTGCCGCCTGAAATCGCCCGAGAGGCGCTGACGTGGTTTGTCGGCAAGTAGGCCGAGACGTACAAATCCCCCCATGACTTCTTTCCGCCGTCTCGTCCTCGTCATCATCATCGCTGCCGCCTCGACGGCGTGCCTGCGATCGACTACGACCATCGACTTGAAGGCCGACGGCAGCGGCACGATCCTGCAGGAGACAGCGGTCTCGACTCAGGCGCTGGGGATGCTGCAGGGCATGGCTGGTGCGAATGCTCAGTCCGGCGACAAGCCGCCGCAGCTCTTCGGCGAGGAACAGGCGCGCAAGGCGGCGACCACGATGGGCGTGACGTTCGTTTCCGGGGAGCCGATCAAGACCGGCGAGCTCGAAGGCTATCGCGCGCGCTATTCGTTCACCGACATCTCGAAGGTCTCCGTCAAGATGGACCAGGGCGCGGACAGCCTCACGGCCGGCGGCGACACGCGCAAGCCACCCTTTGCGTTCGCGTTCAACCGGGCTCCAGCCGCATCGACGCTGACGATTCAGATGCCCGAGCAGGCGCCTGGGTCTGCTGGCGGAATGCCGCTTCCCGGCGCCGCGACCTCCGATGCCGACAAGGCGCAGGCGGCGCAGGCGCTGGCGATGATGAAGATGATGATGCGCGGGCTGTACGTCGACGTCGCGTTGAATGTCGACGGCCGCGTCATCAAGACAAACGCGCCCTACGTCGAGGGTTCGCGCGTCACGCTGATGCAGATCGATTTCGACAAGCTGCTCAGTGACGACGCCGCCATGCAGAAGTTACTGACGGTCAAGGACGTCAAGGGCCTGGCGGCCATCCCCGGCTTGAAGATCGTCTCCGACCCGAAGGTCACGGTCGAGTTCGGCCGCTGAGCAGCGCTTCGACAATCTGTTTCCACTCGGCATCGAGAGAGCCGCGCTCGACGGGCTTCGTGGCGCGCCGGTACCAATAGGCGGCGTTGCTCTCGTCTCCTTCCTTGCGATGTAGATAGGCGTGGACCCACGCGCCGGTCTCGTCGTCCACGTCCTGCGCCACCTCGTGCGCGCGATTCCAGTCCCCTTTGCCGTCGTGCCAGAGCGCCACGAGCGGCGGGCTCACCGGCGGCGGTGTCTTTCCCTCGAGCGTCGCTGTGAATTCTTCCAGGGTCATTGTCGGATCGCTCCGTCGATTCAGAAAAAGCGAAGAAGGGCGTCAGGACTGTATGAACAGTCGGCCGTAGAGTGGCCAGTGGAGGTTACCGCCATCATGGCCACGGCAGCAACGCCGCCGCTCGAAGTTCCAGGCACGGATCCCAACGCCGATGACCTTGCGCTGAAGCTGGAAAAACGGCGCGCGAAAGTTCGCTCGGCATGGATCTCGTTCGTCGGCCGCATCATCGCGCAAATCATGGGCGCAGTGGCCACCATCACGCTCGGGCTCATCCTCGTCCAGAAGTATCACGCGCCTGTCACCGCGATGCCGGCCGCGGCGCCCGAGGCCGTCGCGGCTCCTCCAGTCGTTCCCGTTCGTGCGATAACGCCGGGTCATCCCTCGCTGGTGGTGCTTCCGCTCGAGGATATCCGCACGCGGCGACGCGACCTTCGCGATCGGCATGACGGATGCGCTCATCACCGAGCTCGCGCAGGTCGACGACATTCGCGTCATCTCGCGTACGTCCTCCGCTACATACGCAAAAGCGCAGCGCTCGCTGCCGGCGATCGCGCGCGAGTTGTCCGTCGACTTCGCCATCGACGGCTCGGTGATGCTGAGCGATGGACGTGTGCGGGTCGCGCTGCGGCTCGTTGACGCGCGAAGCGACGAGTGCGTGTTCGCGGAGTCTTATGAACGGCCGTTGCGCCAGGTTCTCGGCGTGCAGTCCGAGCTCGCACGCACCGTCGCCCGGAAGATGGCGATAGCCCTCATGGCGACGTCGCAACGGACCTCCAGAGTGGCGTCCAGGGGACGAGCCGATTAGGCGAGCTCTGAAAGAGTGCTCAGTGGCACTGGCCGGAGCCAGCGTCTGAGAAGGATGTGCCGGGGACCGGGACGAACTGCCACTGGTATCCGCCATCACTCAGCATCAGCTTCAACACGCCGTACACGCTGGCGATCGCCTCGGTGTTGACCGCCGATGTGATCGACGGGTAGAGCGCACCGCCTCCCGTCCCTACCGTAATCTGCCGGATGCCGCGCACCGAATCGGCCCGGCCATCGGGGTCCTGCAGCGCGAACCGTTCATACAGGTGATCGTGGCCGTTGACGACCAGGTCGACGTCGAACTCATAAAGCACTCGCCAGATCTCACGCATGTCACGGTACGGACCGTTCGGGCCGGAGCTGAAGAGCGGCTTGTGCCAGTACACCATCGTGCACTTCGAGCGCGTGAAGCCGAGCTCTGAGCGCAGCCACTGCAACTGCGCGGAGGCGGGGCCAACAGGGATCTCGGAGTTGAGGGCGATCACGCGCCACGGCCCGGCAGCATAGCTGTAGTAGCCGAGGCCAAAGGGTCCGGCATTGTCCCCGAAATAGTTGTAGTAAGCGTTGCCAGCGCCGTCGTCATAGTCGTGATTGCCGGGAGTCGGCCGCGTCCGGTCGCGGTGGCGGCCCCAGTACGGGGCGTAGCAATCGCGGAAGTTTGCAGCTGAGCCGTTCGGGTAGGCGTTGTCGCCGGTCGTAAAGACGATACCGCCGATGTTGTCGACGAGTTGTGACGTCGCGGCTATGGCTTGCGAGCCGCAAAGCCCGATATCACCGGCGCCGACGAGGGTCGCAGGCGCCGCCGGCGCCGCAGGCACACTATCGATCTTCGGGGGCGGCGTTGGCGATGACGGAGACGGGCCTCCGCACGCCAGTGACGTCCCTGCGAGGACAACGCCGAGCAGGAAGAGTAAACGTCTTGGCACTACTGCGCGGGCCAGTCTGAAGCAAAAGGGGACCCATTATTCTCTCACACGTGCGAAAGATCAACGCCGTTTCCTCGCCTCTTCGACCTGCTCGAGCACGAGCTTCGAGCGAAGTTGGGCAAACTGCTTCAAAATCTCCACAGACTCGTAAAACGCCTCGGTAGAGAACGGCTTCAGCGCGTCTTCATCAACGGCGGAGGCAATCTGCGCCGCCGCCTTCTCGACCTGTTTCCGGAGCCAGTCATCCTCGGCTGCGGATCGCGCCGCCGACTCGAGCACCTGGTAGTACAGCTCGCGCAGATCGGGGTAGGCGAAGGCACGGCGGAAGAGGATGTTGCCGTCCGCCCACTGGAAGATCGAGTAGTCGGCGACGAGGAACGAATTGTCCTTGTCCCAGGGAAGAAAGCGATGGCGCGTCGTATCCGGCTGGCGGTAGAAAAAGAAGTTGTTCATGCCGTTCGCGCCAAGCAGGCCGTCATTTTCGGCGAGGAAGGCTTCGATCGCGGCCTGGGTGATGAATTGCGGCAGATCGACGTACTGCTCCACCCGCTCGCGCCAAATCGCATCGTCAGGCTCATTCACCTCTTTGAACAGGTCGTGAATCGGCAGGTAGAGCTTCGAGTCGCCTTCCTTCTCGTGGTTCTGCGCCTCGAAGCGAAGCTTATACGGCTCGAGCTCCTCGCCCAGGTACTCGCCGTGAAACGGCTCCTGCATCTCGTACGAATAGAGGTAGCCGGCGTGTTCGCCGAGGTTGCGATCGAGGAAATCGTTGTCGACCGACTCGACGATGGCGTAGAGGCCCTGGTACTGGTTGTCGATGTAGAGACGGCAGTAGGACTGGCGCGGTGCGGGCTGGCCCATGCGCGCGAAGAAAGCCATGGCGAGGCGTTCGTGCATCATCGAGCCGTCCTGCCACAGGTTCTTCAAGACGATCGACTTGAGCCCGAGGAACTTCTGGCCGTTGACGTAGCGATTGAAGTCGACGCGCAGATGCAGCTTCGAACCACTGCGGCTGGCGCCGCCGCGCGATTTGACGCCGGCATTGCGGACGCGGACGTTCCGCCACTGCAGGTCAGCGGTGTAGTACGTGTTGTCCATGAAGTTGTCGCGCAGCGACCCCAGATCGCGCGAGTTGATCGTCAGCCGGATCTCCTGCAGCGTGTCGGGATCGAAGAGTTCGTCTCGCGACTGTGCCGCAGCGATGGACGTGTGCGCCAGCAGGAGGCAGGCTCCGATGGCTGTTGACGCGAGCAAGCGGACGAGGACGTTCGGTTTCATGATCTGACTCACATCGAGAACTGGAAGCGGACGATGCGGCTCCAGAATGCCGGTTGCGCTGGCGATGGCCCGAATTCCGGAAAGGTCAGGCTGTCGCGGACGAGGTTTGCCTGGATCTTGATCCAGCGGTTGACGTACCAGTTCGCACCGAGCGTGAAGATCTGGGCGGCATTGCCCAGAATGACTTCCGCGCGCGGCGCGTCAGACGGAACACCGTTGGTGGCTACAGATCCGAAACGGATGCGCTCCATGCGGACCGCCACTTCCACCGCGCCGAAACCGCCCTGAAAAAGCGGCCGGCGCGGCGCGTCGAGACCGTCGACCTTGTTCTCGCCGGTCAACGCCCACGTGCCGCTGACGTAATAGCCGCTGGCGACGAACGGATCGAGATCGCCGTTGTCGACGTTCTGCCGCAGGCGCTCGTCGCTCAGCCGGATGTACTCGGACTTGATCGAGAAAGGACCCGGGCGCCAGCGCGCTTCGAGGCCGACGCGTTGCCGGCGGCCGTTGACGTAGAACCCGGGGTGATAGAACGAATCGTCGAACTCGGTCCGGCCGCGCAGGTTGGTGACGCCTTCCGGCAGATCGCTGGTCGTGAACGCGGCGCCAAACGCCAGGTCGCTGGCGATCGACTTGCTGCGCCGGAACGGCTGCGCGAGAATCCGCCCGGCGACGGTGCGCTCGCCGTGCACGCGGTCAGTGTCGAACGTTCGCGCGTTGCTGCCGTCTTCGCTGAACAGTCCGAACTCGTAGCGGAGAATGCCGTGGCGCAGGAACCGTCCGTGCGCCATGACGCCCTTGTCCCGCCCTGGCGCGAGCAGCGCGGCAATGCGCGACCGGTAGACAAAATCGAGGTTGGTTGCACTGGTGTTCTCGTCCATGCTGAACGGCAGCTTGAACTTTCCGACTTGCACTTCGGCGAAGCCGTGACTGCTTGTAGTTCAGTAGACGTCGCGCCACGGATCGTTGTCGTCGCCGAGCTCGCCTTCGACCTGGTAGTCGAAGATGTTCAGAATCTCGCCGTCGATGCCGATGCGTTTGCGGGCGATGTCCGCCGACGACACGCTCACGTCGTCGCCGTCGACAAGTTCGACGTCGGTGCCCTGCAGATCGCCCTGCAGGCGAACGCGGAAGTCGATGCGCGTGCCCGGCCCAAGATGCAGGGACGGGCGGTTGTCCCAGCGAAACCCCCAGTCACCATCGCTCTTCTTGCCCTGCGCCTTGACCTCCGGGGTCTTGCCGTCCGAGCTTTCCTTTTCCGGCTCCTGGGATGGTTCCTTGCGTTCACTCTGCGCTGAAGTCGCCTGACCAGTCTCCTGCCCGCGCGCTGGCGCAGCCGCGAGCATCAGTGTCGCCGCCACCGTCCCTGCAAAGATAAGTTTGGTCATTGAATCAACCACGTCGCTGCGCCGTACAGCTTCCCGTCACGTTCATACGCTAGCGCCGCCGTAGCAATCGAGTCTCGACCGTTTCTTTCCGCTTTTCTGATTCGTGTGTGCGGCAGCCGCGCATCAAAGCTCAGCGTCTACTCGATGTCCCGTCCGCGCGAGTGGACGCGTGTCATGTGGAGGCGACACACGACGCGCGAAAAAGCGTTGCTTCTCTTTGACCTTCAAGGGCCGCAAGAAGTTGGATTTAGCCGTGACGTCAGACCTTCGCGAGCTGCCATCGGCGCGGTGGCTCTGCAAGGTTGCAACCGGATGAGCCGTCGTGATGATGGCGACACCGTTTTTTCACATACCCATCGCGCCGTAGTCGGAAGCGCAGGCGGACACAGACGAGGAGGACAGAACCAACCAGCACCTGCCCGTATAGCGGCAAGGTTTACGAGCAGAGGGGGCTCGCAATAGCCGGGCTTGCACTACTGGGCGCACATACACCCACTAGGGATATCGAGCCAGAGCGGCCAGGAATCCAGCACCGTCGCTCCGCTGCCCTCCTTCGCGGAGCCCGCGATCTCCCGACCGAGCAGTCTCTGGCGACATCTGGACGGTCACGGGCGGAGACGCGCCTCCTCGTGTCGCACGAGGCGAACGAGCCACGGCCGCTCTACTCTCCAGACGGTGATCGGCTGGCATTCGTTTCAGACCGTACCGGCGGCGGCGACATCTATGTCCTTTCCCTCAAGACGGGAGTCCTCACACAAGCCACGATAGATGACGGCCTCGAGCGGCTCGACGCGTGGTCCCACGACGGGCGGTGGCTCTATTTCTCCTCGACCAGCCGTGACATCGCGGGCATGAGCGCGACTTCGAGATCTGGAAGCTGCACACAGGGGGCGGGCGAGCAAGGTAGCGATATCGAAGCGCGGGGTGCCGCCGACGGCGGCGACCGAGCACGTGCGTTCAACAACCGGTTCCAGTACCTGTCGGTGTCACCGATGGCCGCAAGGTTGTCTTCGTCGCGCGTGAGAGATTTGGGCGGCGTCCGTGCACGATGGCGGTGACGCTGTACGGGTGACGCGGTCGTGCGCGCGCGAATCCCGGATCGAGTGGGCGCCCGACAGCCGGCGCATGCGTCTATGTCTCTGAGCGCGAGACGATGGAGCTCAACCCGCGTCCGGTAGACATCGCGGTCACGCGCGAAATCGCCTCAATTCGTCTAGCCCGAGCGACCGGGGGTCGGTTGTCAGGTTGACTGCGAGGCGGCGGCAGGATCGAGCAGGAATGTTGCCGAGCGTCCGCGGCGCGCCGCGAGAGCGACCGGAAGCTGACAGCTCTCATCGCTCAGCGCCTGGTGTATCGCGTCGGCCTTCGACTCGCCGAACGCCGCAACGAAAATCGCCGCATCGTCGAGCGCTGGCAGCGTCAGCGTCAATCTGGACGGCGGAGGCTTCGGCGAGTCCGTCACCGCAAGAACGCGCCGCGCCGTTTCTTCGAGCGCGCGATGGCCGGGAAAAAGCGAGCACACGTGACCGTCGGGACCAACACCAAGCAGGACGATATCGAAGCGTGACGGAGAGCCGAGCACTTTGATGAGCTCGGCTTCGTAAGCGTGCGCTCCGGCGTCGAGCTGTGCCGCATCGCCCGGCATGCGGTGCACACGCGCTGATGGAATCGACACGTGCGCTAACAGGAGCTCATCGGCAAGACGGTAGTTGCGAGTCGGGATGATCGCGGAGGTACCGCGCGTTCATCGCCCCAAAATACGTCGATCGCGGACCAGTCGAAGCCCGCATCGGCGAGCACTGGGAGAAAGGTCTCGGCCACCGATCCGCCCGGCAGCACGATCGACAGCGCGCGACCTCGACCGTGCGCATCTGCTGCGGCATCGACGACGCGGCGCGCGAAGACGCTCGCGAGTTCCATCGGCGCGGCGATGATCGTTTCGAAGGGCACGCGGGACTGTACTACAAGACGCCGAACTGAAGTTCGGCGCTACAGGCGTCACTAGCTCGGCGCTACCGCGCGCTTGGCTCGGCATTAGCTCATGCTCAGCGCTACTCCCATTTTCCCCTGCAAGATCCCGCCGAGCTTGACGCCTCGCATCGACGAGCCTAGAGTGCGTCCACCCTGCGAATACTTCTCTCTGCGGCAGCTGTCTCGCCGCTAGACGGCGGATGCTTTGCCTCCGCCCTGACGGGAGGGTTGTGCGCGCGTGATCGCGCGCCGCCGAGAGAAAGGGTGGCGTGTATGTCCTCACCGTTTGCTCGGGCAATTCCGTTTCTGCGTCGGTTCTCGCGTCCGCTCCTCCTCTCCACGTGCCTTCTCCTCGCCAGCATCTCGGCGTGGGCGATCGTCACGGAACTCGCCAGCGTCGCGAACGGTGCACAGCCCCGTCGCCGAGCACATCGATCAAGCCGAATTGAACGCTCTCACCGGCAATGCGAAGTTCACCGAGGCGTTCGAGATCGGCGACGAACTGTTTGCCACAGCCTTCAACGCGCTCGACGGCGGCGGCGCCAACGTCGGCCGCGGCCAGCGCTACACGCGCGTGCCGCGCGCCGACATGCGCGGCAGCAGCGAGTGGTTCAATCACAAGCCGAATCGCGTCACCGGGCCGAATGGCGCCGGCTGCTTCGAATGTCACGAAGCGCCGTTCGAGGACGGCGCCGGCACGCGGCGCTCAACGTCCATCGCGATCCGTTCCGTACCGGCCTCATCGGCCAGTTCATCGAGCGCAACACGCCGCATGTCTTCGCGCCGGGCGCCATCCAGCGCCTTGCCGAGGAGATGACCGACGAGCTCGGGGCTGACCAGCAGCGGCTCGTGGACGAAACGTGCCGTTTCGGCGGCACGCGAACGGTCGCGCTCATCGCCAAGGGCGTGAGCTACGGCACGCTCAGCGCCACGCGCGACGACGACAACACCGTGCGCCGTCACGTACAACACCGATGCGCGTACGCGGCGTGGACTTCCAGCCCTCGGTCGACAACCCGGCGGCGCCGGTGGCGCTCGTCGTCCGGCCCTTCCAGTGGAAAGGGAGCACCGCATTCCTGCGCGACTTCAACCGCGGCGCCGCGCACAACGAGCTCGGCATGCAGGCGGTCGAAGTCGTCGGCAACAACGTCGACGGCGACGGCGATGGCGTGAGCAACGAGTTCACGATCGGCGACATGACCGCGCTCGCCGTGTACATGGCGGCGCAGCCGCGGCCGACGACGCTGCTCGAGCTGAACTCGCTCGGCTTGCTCGAGCCGGCGCTGACCAGCACACAGATCGCGCGGATCTACCGTGGCCGCGCTATCTTCAGCGACATCGGCTGCGCCAGCTGCCACACACCGCAGCTGACATTGAACACGCCGGTGTTCAGCGAGCCGAGCCGAACGCCGCCTTTCGCGACGGAGTGGCCTTCCCTGCAGGACAGCCGACCGCTGGAGTCGTCGACATCGCCAACCCGGTGACGTTCGATCTGACGCGCGATCAACCGGACAACATCATCCGGTCCGCCAATGGCAGCATTCGGGCGCGGCTCGGGTCCTTCACCCAGCGTGACCGCAACGGGCGCACCATCGTCGAGCTCTACGGCGACCTGAAGCGGCACGCGATGGGGCCGCGGCTCGCCGAGCCGGTCAACGAGATCGCCGGCGACGATGTGACGCCGATCCCGCTGAACCCGCGCAACCGGCACACCCCCGACACGTTCCTGACCGAGAACCTGTGGGGCGTCGGCTCGACCGCGCCGTACCTGCACGATGGCCGCGCGACGACGCTTGCGGAGGCCATCATCGAGCACGCGGCGTCGAACAACGACACGGCCAGCGAGGCAAGAGCGTCGCGCGCCGCGTACATGGCTCGTTCGCAAGGCGAGAAGCAGGCGCTCATCGCGTTCCTGGAGAACCTGGTGCTGTTCAAGCTCGAGGAGGAGGACGAAGCCGGCTGGCGCGACGGCGGCGCTGCAATCGCTGACCGGAGCCTCGACGCCGCGGCAGCGAGTCAAGATCGCGCCCAAGGGCTTCAAGATCGTGCTCGAGTAGTGCGTCATCGGAGGGGGCTGGCTCACGGCCAGCCCCCTGCTCGGGCGTTCGGGGTTCGGGTCGGGCTCGGGGTTCGGCGTTGCCGGCGATGGGCCTCGCGGAGAATACTCGACCTGAGGTCTCGACGTGCCATCGGCTGCACAGCTCGCGCGCAACGCTCCTGGACAGATGCTCGATGTCGGCGGTCACCGTCTGCATCTGGTGTCGTCGGGGTCGGGCCGGCCGACGGTCGTCCTGGAAGCGGCGCTCGGCGGATCGTCGATCAGCTGGTCGCTCGTCCAGCCGGCCATCGCGTCGTTGACGCGAGTATGCGCCTACGATCGCGCGGGTTTCGGATGGAGCGATGCGGGCCCGATGCCGCGCACCGCCGGACGCGTCGCCGACGAGCTGCTACACGCTCCTCGATCGCGGCGGCGTCGATCCGCCGTTCGTCCTCGTCGGTCACTCTTTCGGCGGCCTGGTCATGCGCATCTTCGCAGCGAGGTATCGCAACAAGACTCGCCGGCCTCGTCCTCGTCGACCCCGCGCATCCGGAGGACTGGGTGTCGCCGGCGCCGAAGGAACAGATCAAAATCGATCGCGGGGTCCGACTGTGCAGGAGCGGCGCCAGGGCGGCGCGGTTCGGCGCCGCGAAGGTGGTCAGCGGGCTCGCGTCGCTCGGGTTTTTCGGCGTCGCACGCGGCCTGGCGAAAGTCGTCAGCCGCGGCGGCCTGTCGCGCGAGGACGAAGGCATCCTGGCGCCGGTGTGGAAGCTGCCGCCGGAGGCGCGGCGTCCGTTGCGCCGGTTCTGGACCCAGGAGAAGTTCTTCGCTGCGCTCGGCAGCCAGATCGCGACGATCTCGACGAGCGCGGCGGAGACGCTCGACGAATCGGCGCGCGGGTTTGGCGATCTGCCGCTCGTGACGATCTCGTCGACCGATCCCGGCGACTACCGGCTACGGCAACAGGACGCGCTCGCCGCCCTGTCCACGCGCGGCACCCACGTCATCGCGTCGAAGAGCGGCCACTGGATTCCCCTCGATCAGCCGCAGGTCGTCATCGACGCCATACGCGACGTCCTCATCCTGGCCAGATCTGACAGCCACGCCGATCCTGAGCATCCGCATCTCTCCCAGCCGTCCGGCGCCAATCTGATCTGTTCGGGTCCAGCCAATTGCTCGTTATGTACTGCGCGTACGAATCCGCACGGACGCGGACGACAACACGCAGCAAGACGAAAAACCCCAGTAATTGGAGGATCCATGGCCAGCATGTATATGGTGAGCTGCCGGCGCGAGTTCTGGTCGGCGAACGAGTTTGCGGCGACGGATGAGATTCGCAACCTCGACCTTAACGGCAACGGACAGGCAGCGGCAGTTCCGCCCGCGACATTCCTTGCGGAGATGGCCGGCAAGCGGGTCACGGTCCTCGTCCACGGCTACAACAACGAGCAGAACGACGTCATGGAAAGCTACGGCACCATCGACGAGCAGATGCGCCTGCTGGGATTCCTGGGGCGCGCGAACTCGCCCTACGACGCCCTCATCGGGTTCGCGTGGCCCGGCGGCGCGTCCGGCGTCTCATTCCCCTTCGCGCGCGGGCGCGCCGGCGAAGCCGCGCCGCGCCTGCGGCAGCTGCTGGCTTCGCTGCAGGGAGCCGGCGTCATCGTCGATATCAACTCGCATTCGCTCGGCGCGCATGTGACATTCGAGGCGCTGCGTGACGCGAGCACCAGCGTCGTGCGCAACGCGTGGAACTTCGCGTCTGCGGTCGACAACGAATCCGTCGAGCAGGGTGAGCGCTACTTCGCCGCGTCGCAGCGCTGCCAGAAGTTCTACGTCTTCCACTCGAAGAACGACCCCGTGCTGCGCGTGTGGTACCGCGTCGGCGACTTCTTCGACTTCGACACGGCGCTTGGCTACTCCGGGCCTGAAGATCCGCGCGCCATCATGGACGCGTCGCGGAACGTCACGGTCATCAACTGCAAGGACGTCGTCTCGTCACACGGCGGCTATCGTTCTGCCGGCCAGGTGTGGTCGTTCATGCAGCGCGAGCTGGCGACGCCGACGCCCGATCAATTCGTGACACTCGAGAAGAACGCGGCGACACTGACTGCTGTCTTCCGCGCAAGCGGCGGGACGACGACGACCGCCCCGCGCGCCCGCAAGGCCACCGTCCGAACGCGGACCTCGTCGCGAAACGGCGCTAACCCACTGGCGGCCGCGCAGTTACGCCTGCGCGGCCGATCACCAACGAAACCGGGCCTCACCCCGTCTAACGCCGAGACCCATGCTCGACGATCTGAAATCCGCCTTACGCGCCCTCCGCGCGTCGCCCACGTTCACGCTCGTCGCCCTGACCGTCCTCGCGCTCGGTATTGGCGCCGGCACTGCCATCTTCTCGGTCGTGGACGCGGTCGTCCTGCGCGGCCTGCCGTTCGACGAGCACGACCGCCTGGCCGTCGTCCTCGAGCACGATACGAAGCGGGCCGAAACCTTTGGCGGCGGCACCACGACGCCGCAGACCTATCTCGACTGGCGCCGCGCTGCAGGAATCGTTCGAAGGTCTCGCCGCGGTCGCATCCTGGACATTCCGCATCCACACGGAGTCGGGCGAGCCGGGCGAGGCCCGCGCGCACAGAGGTGACGTGGGAGTTCTTCCCCGCCCTGCGCGTCGCGCCGATTCTCGGACGCGCGTTCACCCCCGACGACGAGATCGTCGGCCGCGAGCGGGTCGCGATGCTCAGCTACGGCTTCTGGCAGCGGCGCTTCGGCGGCGCGCCGGATGTCATCGGCAAGACGCTCGAACTGAGCGAGGAGACCTGGGAAGTCATCGGCGTGCTGCCGCGTGAGTTCGCGTATCCGGTCGTCGAGCGATCGTCCGAGCGAGATCTTCGTGCCGGTGGCGTTCCGTCCCGAAGAGAAGACGCGCGGCGACAACCGCAACTTCAACTGGACGGTGATCGGCCGCCTCAAGAACCAGGCGTCTCGATTCAGCAGGCCCACGAGCAGATGAATCGCGTCGCGGTCGCACTCGACGAGCAGTACCCGAAGTGGGGCACGGGCCGTCGGGCGCGCGTCATCGAGGCTGCATCATCATCTCGTCGGGCGCGTACGGGCGTGGATGCTGCTCATTCTCGGAGCTGTCGGCCTCGTGCTCCTGATCGCGTGCGCCAACGTCGCCAACCTGATGCTCGTGCGCGCCACGGGCCGAAGCCGCGAGATGGGTATCCGTGCCGCACTCGGCGCCAGCCGCTGGCACCTGGTCCGCGGCCTCCTGGTCGAGGGAATCGTGCTCTCGGGAGCCGGGGCGCTGCTCGGGGTGCTGCTCGCCTATGCAGGCATCGAGATCATCCGCGCCTGGATGCCGGCAAATGTACCGCGTGTCGCAAGCATCGGCATCGACTGGCGCGTCCTCGGTGCCACAATCACCACGGCGCTGCTCACAGGAGTGACGTTCGGACTCGTCCCGGCGCTGCAGTCGTCGCGGCCGGATCTCGACGACGGCGCTGAAGGACAGCGGGCGCTCGTCCACCGCCGGGCGCGGGACACAGTGGCTGCGCAATGCGCTCGTCGTCTGCGAGCTCGCGTTCGCCGTCGTCCTCCTCGTCGGCGCCGGCCTTTTCGTCGGCAGCTTCGTGCGCGTCATGCGCATCGACACCGGCTTCGACTACCAGCGCGTGCTCGTCCTGAACGTTGGCGTACGAGTGACGCAAGGCCAGTTCGAAGAAGCCATGAAGCGCGGCAACGTCTATGTCGAGGAGATGCTGGACGCCGTGCGGCGCGTGCCAGGCGTCGAAGGTGCGGCGGTGTGAGCGGGGGCCTGCCGTTGACTGGCAGCTGGAGCCGTTCCGGCATCGAGGTCGCCGGCCAGCCGAAGCTCGAAGGGAGCGATGACCTCGATCGATCGCCGTCTCGTGAGCGCGAACTATCTCGAGCTGCTGAAGATTCCGTTGAAGCGCGGCCGCTACTTGTCGGAGGCCGACCGCAGCGGCGGCGAGATGGTGATCGTCATCAACGAAACGGCCGCGCGCAGGTACTGGCCGAACGCGGATCCGATC
Organism: uncultured Acidobacteriota bacterium; assembly: GCA_963830815.1. Classification (GTDB taxonomy): domain Bacteria; phylum Acidobacteriota; class Vicinamibacteria; order Vicinamibacterales; family 2-12-FULL-66-21; genus DATBJJ01. Next base: position 58,894 of record CAWHNN010000011.1, read on the forward strand.
GGTCAGCGCGTCACGATGAACAAGATCGAACGCGTCGTGGTCGGGGATCGTCGGCGATATTCGTCATCTCGGACCGGAGACGCCGGCGCGGCAGGAATGCTACATCCCGTTCAGCCAGGAGAGGAACATCGGCGGCACGCTGGTCATGCGGACCAACGGCGATCCGCTGACGGTGCTGCCTGCGGTCAAGTCGGCGATCTGGTCTGTGAACAAGGAACAGCGGCTGACGGGCGATACCGTCACGCTCGAGGGCTACATGGACCGGCTCATCGCGCAGCGCCGCTTCAACATGGCGCTGCTGGTGCTCTTTGGCGCGCTCGGCCTCGTCATCGCTGCGGTGGGCATCTACGGCGTCATGGCCTACGTCGTGGCGCAGCGCGAGAACGAAATCGGCGTCCGCATGGCGCTCGGCGCGACGCGGCAAAACGTCGTATCAATGGTCCTGAAGCGCGCCGCATTGCTGACTGTCGTCGGGCTGGCCATCGGTACGGCGGCGGCCTGGCCACTGAGTTCCCTGCTCCAATTGCAGACGTTTCTCTTCCAGGTCGAACCGACCAGCGTCGGCATCTATGGCCTGGCCGTCGGCACCCTCGCTGCTTCGGCACTGCTGGCGAGCGCCATCCCGGCGTTTCGAGCCGCCAGCATCGATCCCCTCGTAGCTCTTCGACGGGAATAGATTTCCCGGACCGACCCTTGCTCGCGTGGCGTCCGGCTTAGCCGGACACTACCGCGTCAAGTGGCGACGAAGGCCGGCGCCGGACTCACGTGTGTTCGGTCGCCCGTACTCGCGTCGTTACCTCAAGTGTGGGTAGTTCACGCCACTCGGGAGGAGGGCAGCGTGCGCGTCAGATTTCAGAACACGCGATGGGCTGGTATTTCTGTCCCGGGTCAAACCGCCGGTCACTCTTGATGGCGCCTTGCTGGGTGAGGCCGACCGGCTGGACCTCGAGCAGCTCGTCCGTGCGGCGAGGTTCTTCGATTTGCCCGAGCAGACCCCGAGCAACATCAACGGTGGTCCTGCGTGGTACATCACGATCGAGGACGCCGGTCGCCAGCACTCGGTGAAAGTCGGTCACCCGGTGCAGGGGCCAGCCATGCGCCGCCTGGTCGAACGGCTGCGCAAGCTCGGCGCTACTGAGGCGCGCAAGGTCAAGCGCGCAACGGCGGCCAGGTAACCGCACCGCTCGTCAGCGAGCCACCTGTGCCTCGATCCAGTCCGCAAGCCGATCGTCGGGCATGATGGCCTGCGGCGCCATCGTGTAGTCCAGTCCCCTCGAGGCGCTTGCGAACGCCCTGCTCGATCCCGCCGACTTGAGCCTGTGCCTCAGCCTGCCCGGCGGCTACCGCAACGAACATCGCCGCCACCGTGAGCGCCCACGCTCGGCTTTCGAATCTCATCTCGTCGGTCCTCATCTCTTCGCTCGAGCGTCAAACGAACTTCGAATCGCGCGCCGGGAGCACCCAGTCGGCGGCTCCATTATGAGATTCGTCTCAAAATTACCCGGGCCGATCTGCGCCAACTCGACCTGCAGGTCGGACTTCAAGAATATGCGGTCCGCTTTTTGCGGGCGCTGCGCGGCCGCGCCGCGACGGCCGTCTTGATGCGCGGCCAGGCCGCGCGCAGGAGGTCTTGCGTTTCCTCGTAGGTCAGCCGGCGAAGCGCCGCCTTGTACTTGAGCCAGCGAAGCCGGCGTCCTTCCCGCTCCTCGCCCGGATCGGCCGTCCTGACGACGAAGTAGGTGACGCGGTAGGTGTTCTCACCATACTCGAAGGTCATGCGTCCCGCCGCGCCGACGACGCGCCCGGCGACGCCAGCTTCTTCCCGCGCTTCGCGCAGGGCGGCGGCTCTCAGCGTCTCACCTGACTCGACGTGCCCCTTCGGAAAAATCCAGTTGCGGGGATTGCGCCGCGCGGTGACAAGAAGAATCCGTGGACCGGTCTTCCCTGTCCGCACGACGATGGCACCTGCCTGTTTGAACTTGGCCATGAAGTATCGATACAGCTCGCGCCCGGGCATTGTACAAGCATCGTTGCGTCACCCTCGACGCAGAGCTTGCTCGGCGTCAGCGGATGGCTCATGCTGAGCAGGATGAGACCGACGGTCGCCCTGTTCACAGCCGCTGCTGCTCTCTGCGTGCCGCTGGCGCTGCTTGCTGCGCAACAATCACAGCCGCTGCGCGTCGTCGACTCCGTCGACCTGACACGCTACACCGGTCGCTGGTACGAAGCAGCGCGGCTACCGAACAAGTTTCAGAATCACTGCACGGGTGATGTCGTCGTGTACTACACGCAGCGGGACGATGGGCGGATAGACGTCGTGAATCGGTGCCGAACCACCGCTGGGAAGGTCGACGAGGCCCGCGGCGTCGGCCGGAAAGCCGGCGACGGCAAGAGCAACGCGCGCCTCCAGGTCCGGTTCGCGCCGAAGATCCTGTCGTTCCTGTCGTCGGTATGGGGCGACTACTGGATCATCGGGCTCGGTCCTGAGTACACCTGGGCCGTCGTCGGTACACCGAACCGGCAGTATTTGTGGATTCTCTCGCGCACGCCGCAGATGAGCGCGACGAGTTATGACCGCGCGGTCGAGATTGCGCGCGGCAACGGTTTCGACGTGTCGCGGCTGGTCAAGACCACGAACGCGAATCAGGCGGATTGAACACCGACGCCAACCGGGCAGGTCACGCCAGTACCGCCGACACCGCAATAGCCGCCAGGGTTCTTCGAGAGGTACTGCTGGTGATAGTCCTCGGCGTAATAGAATTCGGGCGCCGGCAGGATTTCGGTGGTGATGTGACCGAACCCTTTCTTCGACAGCTGCTCCTGGAACACGTCGCGCGATCGTAGCGCCGCATCACGCTGTGCATCGTCGAAGACATAAATCCCCGAGCGGTACTGGGTGCCGGTGTCGTTGCCCTGGCGCATACCCTGCGTCGGATCGTGATTCTCCCAGAAGGTCTTGAGCAGCGTGTCGTACGACACCTTCTTCGGATCGAACACCACGAGAACCACCTCGTTGTGGCCGGTCATCCCGCTGCAGACTTCGCGATAGGTCGGGTTCGGCGGTGAGCCCGCCAGCGTAGCCGACCGCCGTCGTGTAGACGCCCGGCACTTGCCAGAACTTCTTTTCCACGCCCCAGAAGCAGCCCGCCCCGAAGATCGCCTGCTCGAGGCCGGCGGGGAACGGCGGCGTCAGGCGCGCACCGTTGACGTGATGTTTCTCCGGCACTTCCATCCGCTCGGCGCGACCGGGAAGGGCTTGTTCCTTGGTGGGCAGTCTCAGCTTGCTGAACATGATGCTTCCAGTCTCCCACAGGTTGGACGCCGGTAGGGTGGCTCTGGGTTCGCCCGGGTAAGTCCTACGTGAGGACGCGGATCGCACTGATTTAACGGATGACGCGGATCAAACCAAAGTGCGTGGTTGCGCGGGGTCCGCCTGCTGGCACCGCGTTCCGCGGTGGGGTGAGGGAAGGACAGTGCGGTTGAGAAGCACCGAATGAATGCGCCGGTGTTTTCAACCGCACTGTCCTTTCCTCACCCCTACGCCGGCCATGGGCCGGCGTGCCAGCAGGCCACTGATCCGTGGCGGCCCAGTTCTCCCGACACCATTTCCGATCCGCGAGATCCATTTGATCCGCGTCTATCCGCGTTATAAACAGCGCCACGGATCACCGACCAACAAGCACATCCAGCATCCGGCGCAGGTTGTCATCGGCTTCCTCGGGCCGTCGCATGTCGAGCAGCGACCTGATGAGGACCGCCAGCTGGGGCACGTCCCGTCCGGTGACCTGCGACAGCTTGCCGGTCTCCCGATCCCACCTCATCGCTATGATGGAGTCACGGGCGGCGCCGGCGGACCACTTGCGAATCGTCTGGCGCGTTTCCTCGAACCATGGCGCCGTGCAGCAACTGAGCGCGCGGGGCGAGATGATGAACGCTCGCGATCGCAAGTCGGTGCGTTGATACGGCGGACGAACCGCAAACGGCAGCGCCCATTCCCAACTGCGTCCTGGTGCGCCGATGACGATCAGGGTTCCTTCCGGCGCGCCCAGCGGCTGCCGTACGGACGTCTCTCACCACCTGGTGCGAAACGGCGGCGGTCCTGTTCCACTCGCGAACGGAGAGCGCGAGCGGTACAACGTAGAAGACAGCGACGGCTGCGGCAGCGATGCGTACTCCCCGCTGCCACATCGGTGACTCGCGATGGCGCCAGGCGGCGTCATAGACAGCGCCGAGAACGATCGCCCAGCCGACGGCTGCAAGGTACACATGCCGCGGCGAGTGATATCCGGCCACCGCGATCGGCAGCACGCCGATCGCCCACCAAACCGGCCCGAAGTAGCAGCAGGTTGCGCCCGAAGTCCCCGCTTCGGCCGGCCGGCGCGCGGCGCAGCAACAACCAGGCGGCGCCGATCAATGCCAGCAACAGCCAGACGACCGCCGCAGGCGCGTCGAGGCTTCCGCCGACGACGTGCCGGAGGTGACGGTCTAGCAGGATGCGAAAGTCTTCGAGCGCCCTGGCGTTGAGCGCGCCCTCGCGCGCGACTTCATGGAAGAGGACGGTAGCGCAGCCAGAGATAGCCCGCGGTCATCAGCGCGAACGGGACGTACGGCAGCACGAACCTGACAATCGGCCTGACTGGCCGGCGCCCGACGATGACGTCGTAGGCCGCGAGCGTCGCCACCATGGTGATGGTGTTCTGCTTGGTGAAGAGGGCGATGAAGAACAACACGCAGCGACCACACGTAGGTGCTCGTGCGCGGGCGCTGACGAAAGGCCACATACGGCCAGGAACGTCGCCAGATAGAAGAGCGCCGGCATCGAGTCCACGCGCCCCGTGATCCACGCGACGCTCTCCGTGTGCACCGGCAGCAGCGCGAAGACGATTCCAGCGAACGCCGCCGCGGCGACGCTGAGGCCGGCGGCCCGCCGCGCAATCGCCATGACCAGCCAGGCGTTGATCGCATGCATCACGATATTGAGCACGTGGTGCAGCACCGGCGAGACGATGCCGCCGAGCGCCGTGAGCTGGTACGTCAGGGCAGGGAACGGACGGATTTCATCCGGCGTGTAACCCCAGATGTCGTCCATCCACGGGCTGGCGAACCAATGCGGGAAGGCCGACCACGGCTTCTGCGCCAGCAGCTGCACGACGCCGAAGTCGTCGCGCACGAAGTAGTCGCCAAGCGTACTGAGGTAGGGAAGGATGGCGGCCAGCGCGACGGCCGCCCACGGCAGCCATCCCGCGGCGACGCTGAACTCTTCAGGCGAGCGCGCGCCGTCCGTGCGCGAAGCGTTCACGATCAACTGCCGCCGGAGAACCTGTACTTGATGATGATCCCGATCATGTTGAAACCCGTTTTCAACGTGCCCTTGAGGTTACCGGTAATCTTGGACTCGCCGACGCGGCCGCGATAGTTCACTGGCACTTCGATGACCCGCAACCGCCGCTTCAGCGCGAGGATCACCATCTCCGGCAGGAAGTGGGAGCCCCCGACCGTGAGATGACCGCGAATCTGATCGAGCGCCGCGCGATGCGTCAGGCGCAGCGTGCAGCCGCAATCGCTCAGCGATGGGCCACCGTAGAGGAACTGAATCATCTTGGCGACAGTCCAGTTGCCCATGCGCAGGAACCAGCCCATGTTCGCCTGATCCCACACGAGCTCGCGCGTCGTGCGCGTGCCACAGACCATGTCGAAATCATCGGCGTAGGCGAGCAGCTTCAGGATGTCGCGGCCGATGAACGTCCCATCCGGCTCCGCGAGAATGACGATGTCACCCTTGGCTTCCTGGATACCCGCGTTGAAGCGCGTAGCCGTATCCCTGCGCGGCTCTCCTGGACGACGCGAGCCCGTGTCTGGCGCGCCTCGCTCGGCAGTGCCGTCGCGGGAGTTGTTGTCGACGACGATGACTTCGTCGACGACATCGGGGACGAAGAAGTCCTCGACCGCCGGGCGGATGTATCCCTCTTCGTTGTAGGCCGGGAGAACCACGCTGATCGTCTTCGCGCCATGCATTGCTAGCCGCGATCCTGCGGGTTCGGGCGCCAGCTCGGCGGCATGTTCTTTGTCACTTCGATGCCCTCGAACGGCTTGCTGGCCCGCGCGCCTTGTTGCCTCACCCACTCTGCCATCGCGCGCAGCCCGTCGTCGAGCGTCGTCGCCGTCGCCGCCGCCGAGCACGCTGCGAATCTTCTCGTGACTGGAGTGCGCGTTGAGGACTTCGTGACGCGCCTCGAGGTGCCTGATGCGCGGCGCGACGCCCATCGCGGCAGCCACGCGCTCGGCAAGCTCGTTCAGCTGCCACGGCCGATCGGCGCCGACGTTGAAGACCTGGTTCCACGCCCGGGGCTCCTCGAGCGCCGCCGCCATGATCGGCGCGACGTCGTCGATGTAGCTGAAGGCGCGCGTCTGGGTGCCGTCGCCGAAGATCGTCATCGGCTCGTCCTGCAGGATCTGGTTCATGAAGATGCCGACGACGTTGCGGTAGCGATCGGCGATGTTCTGCCGCGGGCCGTAGACGTTGTGCGGCCGGAAGATCATGTAGTCGAGGCCGAACATGTCGCGGCTCGCCGCGAGCTCCCGTTCGACGGCGTGCTTCGCGATCCCGTACGGATCCTCGGGCTCCGGCGTCGTTTCCTCGGTCATCGGGACGACCGGGCTGCGGCCGTAGACGGCAATTGACGACGTGAAGACGAAACCCTTGACGCCGTTGTTGATGGCGGCGTTGATCAGGTTGACGCTGCCGATGACGTTGTTCGTGTAGTTGAAGCGCTTGATGAAGTGGCTCAGGCCCTCGGCGGCATAGGCCGCGAGGTGATACACGTAATCGAAGCGGCTCTCCGCGAACAGTCGATCGATGGCTGCATGATCGACGACGCTGGCGGCGACGAAGCGAGCACCGCCAGGTACGTTGTCCGGAAAGCCGCCGCTCAAGTCGTCGAGGACCGTCGACCTGGTGGCCGCGCGCGAGCAGCGCGTCGGCGACGTGCGATCCGATGAACCCGGCGCCGCCGGTCACGAGTACGTGCGTCATGTGCGCTCCCGCCGCGGGTCGACGGTCAGTTCTGGCTCAACATCGCGATCGTCAGGGCGACGATGATCGCAGCGAGCACGAGCAGCGCAATCTTCCATGGGCTCTTGGGATATTCGCCGGCCATCAGGCCGGTCACGCCGTTGACGACGACCTGATAGGCCTTCTCGCGAAAATTGTAGGACAGCAGCCACACCGGCACGAGGATGTGCTTGAACGTCCGCGCCGAGTATACAGGGTGGATCTGCAGGTTACGGTAGGTATCGCCCGGAATCTGCGCCGCCGCCATCGCCTGCAGCTTGATCGCCATCGCCTCCTGCGAGCTCTGGGCAGCGTCGAAGAGCACGATCTGATAGTGCTCGACGACAAATCCCGACAGGTAGGCGCGATCGTAAGGCCGCAAGTCCTGCGTCGGGAACGGCTCGACCTCCTTCAGCAGCGCGTGCGAGACGCCCCGCGTGCCGGGAATCGGCTCGTCGTCGAAGAAGTGCTGAATCTCTCCGGAGGCCGGAACCCAGCGGACGTGCCGGACCTGGCGCGTTCGCGTCCGGCCGCCCTCCTGGTAGGTTTCAGTCGTGTAGTAATAGTGACCGGCCTCGGCATCCCACGGACACACGACGTGGGCGTCGAACGTCCAGTACGGGATGTAGATGCCGTGGACCCGATCGACGAGCGCCCGGCTCTTCAACTTGCCAGGGGCGAGCCACTTGCTCGCATACCACCTGCGGATTTGCTCGCGAACGCTGGCTTCGGTGACCGTGAACGGCAGGAGACTCTGCGGCCGGATCGGCGCCTTGATCTCGGTGTAGTCGACGAGCGACGGCGAGCCGCAGAAGTCGCAGTTCTGGCCGACGCGATCGGGATCGAAGACCGAGACTGCCTTGCAGCTCTGGCACTGCACGGTCCGTTTCTCGGCCTGCCAGCCACGATCTTGATCGGGAATCTCGCGCAGCGCCTTCGCGAGGTCGAGTTCCTCGATCTTCAGCGTCGCGGCGTCGATGGAGAACGGCGCCGAGCTCCCACAGAACGGACACACCAGGAGCTGTTTCGCGGGATTCCACTGCGCCTGCGCGCCACATGCCGCGCACGGGTACTTGTCGAGAGCGGTGATATCGGCCAAGGAACCGTTCTACTTGGCGAGATATTCGTCGAGAGCGCTGCGCTTGATGCGGTACGTCGTCCCGATCTTCTTCGCCGCCAGCTCGCCGGACTCGATGATCGACATCACGTCGGACTCGGCGACGCCGAGCGCCTTGGCGGCATCGGCCGGCGAGAGCAAATCTGGCAGGGCTACCGCCGTCGTCGCAGCCGAAGCCGCAGCCGCGCCGGGCATGCCCTGCTGCTGCATGATCTGCTGCGCGATCGAAAGGCCCGACGGCGAGCTCCGTCGCCGCGCCACCCGAACCGCCGCCCTTCTCCATGCCCTGCGCCATCTGGAACTTCACGTAGTCGTTGAGGTTGCCGACAGCGGCCATGCTCGAGCGCTTGTCGATCGCCTGCTCGACTTCCGGTGGCACCGAGACGTTCTCGACGATGAAGCTCGCGATCTCGAGGCCGTACTTGGCGATGATGACCGGATTGATCAGCGGCAGCAGCGCCTCGCCGAGCTCCGTATACCGGCTGGCGACGTCGAAGACTGGAATCCTGGCAGACGCCTGCGCGTCGGCAAAAATGCTGACGATGCGCGAGCGCATGGTGTCGGCAAACTCGTCGAGACGGAAGTTCTGATCCGAGCCGGCGACTTCCTTGAGAAAGAGCTTGGGATCGACGATGCGGAAATCGTAGGTGCCGAAGGCACGCACGCGCACGATGCCGAGATCGTTGTCGCGCATCATGATCGGATTGGCCGTGCCCCACTTGTTGCCGGTGAAGAGGCGCGTGTTGAGGTAATAGACGTCGGCCTTGAAGGGCGAGTTGAACCCGTACCTCCACGACTTCAGCTTCGTGAGCACGGGAATGTTGTCGGTCGTCAGCGTGTGCTTGCCGGGACCGAAGGTGTCGCCGAACTCGCCGACATAGATGAACTGCACCTGCTGCGACTCACGGACGATGAGCTGTGCGCCGTTCTTGATCGCTTTGTCATCGTCCGGGTACCGGAATGAGAGCGTGTCGCGCGAGTCGTCGGTCCACTCGATGACGTCGATCAGCTCGCCCTTGATGAAGTCCATCAGGCCCATGGTTGTGATCCTTGCAATGCTGAATGTTGAGTGCTGAATGCTGAAGGAAGGCTGAATGCTGAAGTTCCTTCCCGGGCTATTCTAAGGCAATCCTATGACGATTGACGCCGGGGGCCTGCCACTGCCCCAATTGCGGCGCGGCAGCGGATCCGGACGCTGGCCGCTGCCCGTACTGCCGCGCCAGGCTGGCGACGATCAGCTGCCCGTCTTGCTTCACACTGGGCTTCGCCGGAGCCGCGTTTTGTCATAAGTGCGGGACGAGGCGCGTGAGGGCGGCGGGCGGAGGTCCGCCGAAGCCGTGTCCATCGTGCAAGAAGGCGCTGCAGGCGATCGAGATCGGGCCGCTGACGATGCTCGAGTGCAGCGCATGCGACGGCGTCTGGGTGGAAGCTGACGTCTTCGAGCGCCTGTGCGCCGAGCAGGACGCGCAGGCAGGCGTCTGCTCGAATCGCCTGAAGCCGCGCAACGTCGGCCGGGACCCCTGCCCCGGTGCGCTATCGGCCATGCGTCGAGTGCGGCCGGATGATGAATCGCGTCAACTTCGGCCGCATCTCCGGCACCGTGATCGATGTCTGCCGAGGGCACGGCGCATTCCTCGACGCCGGCGAGCTGCACGAGATCGTGTCCTTCGTCCGGCAAGGCGGTCTCGAACGCTCCAGGTCGCGACGCCTCGACGAGATCCGCGACGCGGAACGGCGGCTGCGAGACCTCGAGCAGCGCGCACGGCTGGAGTCCCGTCCTGCCGAATCGCCGATGACCCGCAGTACCGCGTTTGGCGAGGACGGCCTCGCTGGCTTGCTCGAAATGATTCGGCGGAATTCCTAGATTAAGGTCCGGCTGGAGCGCGCTTCGATCCGGACTTCTCCAACCTGATCGATCTGATCTGGGAACGATCCAGCTGGCTACTCCCCCCGGCACGAACTTCAGCGCCACACCGTTGATGCAGTAGCGCAGCCCGGTTGGCGGCGGACCATCCTCGAAGACGTGGCCGAGATGGCTGCCGCAGCGATTGCAGTGGACCTCGACACGGCGCATGAAGAGGCTGTCGTCGACCGACGTCCCCACCGCGCCTTCGAGCGGCGCAAAGAAGCTCGGCCACCCTGTACCGCTCTCGAACTTCCTGTCGGCGACAAACAGCGGATTGTCGCAGGCCGCGCACGAGAAGGTGCCCGCCCGATGCTCGGTGCAGGAGCGCGCACGATCCGGGCCGCTCGGTGCCGTGACGGCGCATCACCTGGTACTGCTCGGGCGTCAGGATCTTGCGCCATTCCTCGTCGGTCTTCACGACTTCGTACTGCTTTGCTGCTTCGGCCATGACGTCCTCGTACTCCTGCTTCTACTTCGAATTGAAGACCCGGCCGACATCGAGGCCGTACGCGGGCTTGTCCTTCGTGCCGCCGATCTTGATTGGTATCAAGGCGCCGGCGCCTTTCTTCTTGAACAGCGGATCGAGCGCCTTGAGGAAGAATCCTTTGACGCCGCCGCCGGCGGCTTCGGAAATCGTCGCGTCCATCCTCAGAGTACCCGCAAAGTCGATAGCTTCGCTACGGAGGCCGTACGAACCATGGAGCTGTATTTTCGCGCCGGGCAGCGCGAACGCAAGATCGGTAAAGGACAGCGACCCATCCTTCAGTTTGAAGGTTCCGCTCAGGCCGGACACGACGTCGCTGTCTTTCTCAGCCGGATCGAGACCACGCGCGCGCTGGCTCATTCCTGACAGCTTTTCCTGGACCCCGGGATTGGTGAACTGGGCGGAAGCGACGTCGAACGCGCCGTCGAGCATCAGCTTCTCCATGACGTCCCGCTCCCCGGGCGGCAGCTTGAAGCCAGTGTGCAGGCCGACGCGGCCGACCATCAACGGCTTGTCACCCTTGACCGCGAGCCGCAGCAAATCCTCGATACGGCCATCCTTGATGGCTACGTCGAGAGCAGTGGTCCGGCCCTTGACGCCCTTGGTACCGGTCGACCGCGCCCTTGGCAAAAACTGTCGTCTGAAGAAATTTCGCGGTCACTCCGGTGAGAAAGGTATCGCCGTTCGTGCCATCGACGACGGCCTCGAAGGTCGTATCGAGCGCCACCGGCTGCTTGCTGATGTCGAGATGGAAATCGGGTGTCTGAGTTGTCCCCTTCACGCCGATGCGGCCCAACTCACCGTCGAAGATTCCGGTCGAGTTGAGGATGCCGCCGATACCTTTGATCGTGCCGAGGTCAGCCTTCTGAAAGCTGTACTCGCCGCCGAGCGGGGTGGCGCCAGGATCTTCCTTCTGCCACGGTCCGAACGTGCCGTTGGCTTCGATCAGCCCCTTTGGCAGCGGATTGGTCAGCGTTGCCTTGAAGGGCATCTTCTCGCCGATGCCGAGCGTGTGCATCGTCAGCGCCTGAATCGCGAACTCTTTCGGCTGCTTGTCGGCGCGGCGAGGAATGATCCGCAGGAGCGCGCCATCAGCAATCAGCTCATCGACGACAATGGGCGACTCGGCACTGGTGTTCTTACGGCTGGGATCGCTCGGCGGCCGCGGCGTCGGTGGGGCGCCAGCGGAGGGCGGCGCAGTCGACCCTTCCCGGCGCGGCTCGGATCGATCATCGTCGGTCCGCGCACCCTTCAGGCCACCGGGCGGAATGTTCACCACGAGCTTGGCGAGCGTCACGTGCTTGAATCGCCGCGGCCGCCGCACGAGGTCGACGATGCCGCAATGCACTGTGAAGCTGTCGATGACGATGAGCGGCGGGAGGCTCGGGATCGGTGACCCGGCGCAGCCGAATCTTCAGCCCGGCCCCACGCACGGTGACGGCGGGAAAAAGATCGACGCTGAACGAATCGAGCTCGACGCTGCTGTCGAGGCGATCTTCGAGCGTCGCGACGACGAGCTTCCGCAGTGGTTCGGTACCAGAGCCGGCCGCCGCCAGGATCGTCAGCACGAGCAGCGTGCCGACAACGGCAACGACAATCCAGAGTGCGACTTTTCGGCTCATTGTTCCCGGATTTCGGAGTCAAGAGATCAGATCTGAGGAGTTCAAGAGGTCAGGAGAACTCGTTCGGAAAATACTCCTAGTCTCTTGATCTCTTTCCCTCCTGTGCAGGCTACCTCTTGGGCTCGCAGGCGCGCTATTTTTCAGGCGCCTGCTTCGCGATTTCGAGCACGTCGGCGGCAGGCAGGATCACCCCCAGCATGCCCATGCTCTCGGTGCCCCCCATCATCGACGCCATGCTGGCGCGGCCGGCCTCGATCTGGCGGAGCGTCAGAAGCCCGACCACGCGCCCGTTCGTGAGAAACGCCGGCGTGCCCATGCCGGATGACGCGCCGGCGAGAACGTAGAACGTTCGCGGCCTCTCGATGATCGCGCCGACGTCGTAGAGCGCGGCGCTCGCGGTCCATCCGCCGACGCGCCCCAGACGCGACAGCACCAGCACTTGATCGAGCAGCGCCGGCTTCACTGCGTCATTCAGATCGAGCGCCACGAGCGGCGTGTCGGGCTTCGTCGTCGGTCGCAGGAATGCCAGGTCGAGGTCCTCGTCGCGGAGGACAATGCGCGCCGGCAGCTCCCGGCCGTTCGACAGGCGAATCTTGACTTCGGTCGGCTCGGTCGTGATTTCCACCGCCGGCTGACCGCTGCCGCCCGCCGATCCCATCAACTTGCTCATCATCGCGCCAGGGTTCAGCGAGCCGAGAGAGAGAACGGTCAGGCCGGAACTATCAATAACCGTGCCGACCGTATCCACCGGATCGTCGGACGCCTGCATTTCGCGGCCGCCCATCGACATGCGCGTCTTGAGCACGACGCGCACGTTGACGATCGCGTCCTGCCACTTCTTCACGACGTCGCGCGCGGCCTGACGATTGTCCTGGGCTGCAACCGGGCGCACAGGAATCGAGACGATGCCCGCGCACAGTGCCGCCACTGCCGCCATCCTGACGAAGATTGTTCTCATAGTGTGTAGAGGAATGTCCGATGAGTTGAACCCGGACCGGGCTCACATGCGCTTACCGCCACCCGGTTTCCAACTCGACGAAGAAGGTGCGAATTCCGCGGCGGACCTTGAAGACGACCGAATCCGGCTTGGCCGCGGCAATCCGGGCCATCTTGGCCTGCACCGCCTCGACGTTAGCCATCGCCTCGCCGTCGATCGTCAGCAGCATGTCACCGTCGGCGAGATGGCCGAGCGCCGCCCAGCCGCCCTCACGGACCGCGTCAACCAGCACGCCAGCCTGATCGGCGGGCAGGCGTGACGACACGCGGTCGGCAGCGGCGATGTCGCGCACGCGGAACTCGAAGCTTGGATCTTCGTACTTCTTCATCTCGCGCGGCAGGCGTGGTGAGGTATCGAGCTTGACGGCGAGCTCCATGGGCTTGCCGTTGCGGACGATGGAGAGGTTGGCGGTAGACCCGATCTTGTACTGACGGATGAGCGTCGCGAAGAGATCGGCAGTCCGACGGCTGCGACGCCTCGATCGGATTGCCGTCGAGGGCGGTGATGACGTCGCCGACTTTCAGGCCCGCGGCTTCACCGAAGACTCGCGTCACGCGCACGCCGGTCTTGCCCGACATATTGAGCCGGTCGGCGAGCTCGTGAGTCAGCACCTGCACGGAGACCGGCACCCAGGCCTTGCGCGCCTCGAGCCCGGGATCCTCGAGGCCGGCGCGGCCGAAGCTCGACGACTGTCAGCAGGCGCTCCCCGGCGCGATCGAACGAGACGAGCGCCGGAACCGTCGCCTCTTTGCCTCGCGTCAGCGCCTCGACGACGCGTCTCGAGCGCTTCGAATGTCGTCGTCGGCTTGTCGTCGACGGTCAGGATCACGTCGTCTTCACGCAGCGCCGGCTTGGCCTCGTCGGCCGGACCGCCGGGACGCACGCCACGCACGCGCACGCCGTCGCGGCTCGCGCGCTTCAGCTCTTTCGCCGCCCAACCCGTCAGGTTCGATGCGGTAATGCCAACGAGCGGCAATTCCCGGATGCGCGCGTCGACGCTTTCACGTTCGACCGGCGTCACATGCAGTGTTTTCTCGGCGCCGTTGCGCATGACGACCGCATCGACTGGCTTGCCGATCGCCAGCCGCATCACCATCTGATTGAACATCGGTACTTCTTCGGCGAAACGGACGAGGACATCGTGGCCGGCGAGCTTGACGAGGATGTCTCCGGAAGCGAAGCCACCCTCGGCCGCCGGCGAGCCGTCGATGGTTCCTCCAACGAGCGCACCGCGAGTGGCCTTGCTCGACGACAGCAGCGGCTGCACTTCGAGACCAATCCACCCGCGCTTGACGCGGCCGTCACGGATGAGCGACTCCGCCACCTCGCGCGCCAGATCGGCTGGAATGGCGCCAGCAAGTCCAAGGCTGATCTCGTTGATGCCGACGATCTCGCCCTTGAGGTTGACGAGCGGCCCGCCGGAATTGCCGCCGAAGATCGCGGCGTCATGCCCGATCCAGCGAACGATCGAGCCGACGTCCTCGCCGTCGAGCGTCATGCGATTGAAGGGCCAGAACATGCCCGGCATGATCATCTCGGTATTGCTCACGATCCCCATCGTCACCGACTGCGACAGGGCAAGAGGACTGCCGAGGGCCAGGACGCGATCGCCGACCTTGAGCGTCGAGACATCGCCAAACGACGCGACGGGGAAAGTACGCGGCGTCGATGGGCGCAGCCGGAGCACGGCGATATCCGACAGCGGGTCGGTGCCGACAAGTTCCGCCGGAATCTCCTCTCGATTGGCGAGCGTGCACATGATCGCGCGCGTGCGGCCAGCGACGTGGTGATTCGTGATGATCAGGCCTTCCTTGGCGATGATCGTGCCGCTGCCCGAGGCCTCGCGCTTGAGCTCGCGGCCGTCCTGGAAGTCGACCGAGACGACGTGAATCCTGACCAGGCTGGGCGCAACCTTGGCGAGCGCCGCTTCGACCTCCGCGGATCGCGCGTCCGCAGGCGGTACGGCGGAGGGGGGGACAGATTGCGCGGATGCCAGCTCCGCGAGCGAAATCAAGGCAAGTGCGGCAAGCGCTCGACGCATGAGCGGATCTTATCGCGAATGCCGCGGCGCGCCTGGCCTGGCATCAGTCGTGCTGAGGGCGTGCAGCGTGAGTGGACGTGATAATCTCTTGAAGCAGCCACCCGCGTTCCGATGGCGGCTTGGCCACCGCAAGCCGTAGGACGCGACTCGGGAGGGCTCTGTTGCGACCTCGGGGCCGCTCTCGCGAACAACGGTCGCCGAGGCATCGCGAAATGAGCAGCTTTCCTCGCACAACGGAACCAGGCAAGACACCGGCCGTCACCGATTGACGCGCCCGGCTGGGGCCGGTTTCCGAATTCATCGAACGGCACTACCGCCACTTCAATGCCGCGGCGTTGAACGACGCCGCGCAGGCCTACATCGCCCACCTCGACTCAGGCGGCGCGATGATGATGGCCCTGGCCGGGGCGATGAGCACGGCGGAGCTGGGGGTATCGCTCGCTGAGATGATCCGCCGGGAAAAGGTGCATGCCATCTGCTGCACCGGCGCCAACCTCGAAGAAGACGTCTTCAACCTCGTGGCGCATTCGCACTACGAACGGCTGCCGCGCTACCGCGACCTGACGCCGGACGACGAGCAGCGCCTGCTCGAGCGCCAGCTCAACCGAGTAACGGATACCTGCATTCCGGAGCATGAGGCGATGCGACGCATCGAGAACGTCGTGCTCGAGGAATGGAAGCGCTCGGACGCCGCTGGCGAGCGCCTGTTTCCGCACGAGTTCCTCTATCGCGTTCTGCTCAACGGACACCTCAACGACCATCTCGAGATCGATCCCGCGGACAGCTGGCTGCTCGCGGCCGCGCAAGCCAACCTGCCGATCTTCGTGCCCGGATGGGAAGACTCGACGCTCGGGAACATCTACGCGGCGCACTGCATCCAAAACACGTTCAAGAGCGTGCACACGGTGCGATCGGGGATCGAGTACATGATTCGCCTCGCCGAGTGGTACCGCGCCACGAGCCCGAAGCGATCGATCGGCCTCTTTCAGATCGGCGGCGGGATCGCTGGCGATTTCCCGATCTGCGTCGTACCGATGCTCAGCCAGGATCTCCGCATCGACGACGTGCGCCTGTGGGGCTACTTCTGCCAGGTCGAGCGACTCGACGACGAGCTATGGATCGTATTCCGGCGCCGATCCGAACGAGAAGATCACGTGGGGAAAGCTGGGGGTCACGACACCGAAGTTCATCATCGAGTCCGACGCGACGATCGTGGCGCCGTTGATGTTCGCGCGCGTGTTGAATTGGTGAGCGCCCGTGGCGCGCAACTTCAGTTGCGCGTGGCGCGGCGACCGTCGTCGGGAGAAATTGGAGCAATGTTGAAGTCGTCTCGAGGCCTCGCGGTTATCTTCACGATCCTGGTTGGCCTGTGCGCCTGGCCGGCGCTGCTCTCGGCTCACCTGAAGCTGGAGCGCAGCAACCCGGCGGCAAACGCGACGCTCGACGTGGCGCCGGCGCAACTGCAGCTGTGGTTCAGCGAAGAGCCGTTGCTCGTCATGACGCAGATCACACTCACTGGCCCCAAGGGTGCGGTCAAGCTCGACAAGGCGCGCGCCGGCGGCGAGCGTTCGCTCATCGTGCCGATCGCGACGCCTCTCGATCCCGGCGCCTACAAGATCGCGTGGAAGACCGCAGGCGACGACGGGCACGCTCTGCAGGGGACGGTGGACTTCAGCGTGAAAGCCAGGACGGCGCCAGCTTCGAAGTAAGCAGGTGACGCTCGATCCCGCGGTCATGACCGCGCTGCAGGGGGCGACGCGAACGGCCGTCTACGGCGCGACGACGCTCGTCGTCGGCGCTGCGCTCTTCGATGCCATCGTCATCAGCCGCGCGATCGGATTGACGCCCCTCGAGGTTGCTTCGGCGCGCGCGCGTGCAAGAGGAATCGGTTTCGTGGCGGCGATTGTTCTGCTCGCTGCCTACCTCACCCGCCTGTATCTGCAAGTCATCGACAGCTTTCTCGTCGCCGTACCCAGCGCCGAGATGCTCCGGCAGTTGTTCTTCCTCACTCGCGACTGGGGTCACGGCATGCTCGCGCAAATCATCATCAGCGCGCTCGTGTTCTGCCTGCTTCTCTACGCGCGACGCGCGCGATCGTCAGCCCTCGGCGTAATTGCGGTCACCGCGCCGATGGCGGCGGTGTCGGTTCCGCTCACGGGACATGCCGTCGCGCATGCGGGCAGCATCGCTGTCGCGGCGCAGGCGACACATGTATTCGCCGCTGGAGGCTGGCTCGGCACATTGTCGGTGCTGTGGCTGATCGGCCGGCGGGTGCAATCAACCGCGAGCCTGGCATCTATCGTTCGCGCATTTTCGCCCGTGGCGTTGACCTGTGCCGGGCTGCTTGGATTTGCCGGAGCAGCAACGTACTTCCTGCACGTGGGCGGACTCGACCAGCTGCTGACGACGCCCTATGGTCTCGTGCTCGTGACCAAGATCGCGGTCTTTCTCTCTGCCGCCGGTGTGGGCTACGTGAACTGGAAACACCTGACGCCAAGACTGACGGAAGGCGGCCAGCGCGCGCGTTTCACGCAGGCCGCGGCGCTGGAGATTTCCCTTGCGGTTGTGGCGATTCTGCTGACGACGGTCCTCACCAATCTCCCGCAGCCTGGCGAGTAGCAGTAAGCGTCCGGCTTCAGCCGGACGCCCCCCGCTTCATGACACTCTGGCGTCGTCTCCCCCCCTCACGTGGTGAGTGGAACATTCCTCCTTCGCCCAACGTCCAAGTCCGGGAACGCCAGTAGAACCCGCCGAGGTAACCCAATGCGGCCGCACGGCACCAGGAAGATCTTCCGTCAGCCCGATCGCAGCGCCGCTGACGTGCGCGTCGACGTGAATGACGAAGTCGGCTTTCACATCGACATGCGCACGGAGGACCTGATGAAGGACGGCGCCTCGGCGGAGGACGCTCGACGCCAGGCCCTCGCGGAATTCGGACGGCTCGAAACCGGAGCAGCGGCAATCGCGCGGTTCGACGACCGCGTCGAAAGGCGCAGGCGCCTGGGGCAATTCGCGGCCGAGCTCAAGCAGGACGCCAGACTCGGTCTGCGGCTGCTGGCACGCAGCCCCGGATTTACGACTGTCGCCGCCCTGATGCTCGCGCTCGGCATTGGCGCCAACACCGCGATCTACAGCGTGCTCGACGCAGCGCTGCTGCGGCCGCTGCCCTATCCCGACGCGGACCGCGTCGTGATGGTTTCGGAAACACTGGAGAACGGCAATCAGAACAGTGTCTCCGGCGGCGCGTTCCTCGACTGGCGGACGCATCAGACGCAGTTCGACGCGCTGGTGCTGACGGGCAGGGTCAGCTACAACCTGCGTGGCGCGGGGACGCCGGAACGGCTCACCGGCATGGAGGTGTCGCACGAGTTCCTCGACGTCCTGCGAGTGCCGCCGCTGCTCGGGCGTGGCTTCCTCCCGGACGAAGACCGTCCTGGCGGGCCAACGAACGTGGTGATGCTGACCGAGGAACTGTGGCGCTCGCGCTTCGGTGCCGATCGGTCGATCGTCGGAAGCACGATCATCCTCGACGAAGTCCCCCGTACCGTCATCGGCGTGCTGCCGCGCGGCGCCTGGCTGATCAAGGAAGACATGTTCTTCGTGCCGGCAGTGCTGCAGCCGAACACTGAACGAACCGCGCGCGCCGGCCACTGGGCCGGCGTTTTCGGACGAGTGAAGGCGACGAGCAGCGTGAGCCAGGCCGATGCCGAGCTCAAAGCGATCAAGCTGCAGCTCAACCCGCAATATCCGGCGTTCAAGCAGCGCTGGGGCGTGCAGGTGCAAACCGTCACCGACATCCTCGGCGGCCTGACGCGCGCACCGATGATGATCCTTCTGGGCGCGGTCTCGCTCGTCCTGCTCATCGCGAGCGCGAACGTCGCCAACCTCCTGCTCGCCCGCGGCTGCCAGCGCGAGCACGAGCTGTCGGTGCGCGCCGCGATCGGCGCCAGCGGCGGGCGCCTCATCCGCCAAATCCTCACGGAGAATCTCATCCTCGCCGCGCTCGGCGGCGGCATCGGCATCATCGTCGCGAGCTTTGGCGTGGACATCCTGAGGCGGCTCGCGGCCTCCGCGATGCCAGTGGACTTCGCGCCGCACCTCGATCTGCGCGTGCTGATGTTCTCGCTTGCGATAACGGTCGCTACGGGAGCAGTCGTGGGAATCCTGCCGGCGCTGCGTGCCCGGCGGCTCGA
Source organism: uncultured Acidobacteriota bacterium (assembly GCA_963830815.1). Lineage (GTDB taxonomy): Bacteria > Acidobacteriota > Vicinamibacteria > Vicinamibacterales > 2-12-FULL-66-21 > DATBJJ01. The sequence goes on from CAWHNN010000011.1 coordinate 78,305, forward strand.
TCTCAGCGCCGCCATGAATACCGGCAGCAAAGGCGTCTCGTCGGGCGGACGTCAGCGCTCGCAGTCCCTGCTCATCGTTGCCGAAGTCGCGCTCACGGTGCTGTTGCTGGCGTCGGCAGGCCTGCTGCTGCGCAGTCTCGCGCGCACGGCGGCAGCCGATCCCGGGTTCGACCCCGCGCGGGTGCTGGCGTTCGATGTGTCGCTTCCAGACGCGTCGTATCAATCGCCCGACAAGCGCCTGGAGTTCGCGCGTGAGCTCGTGACCCGGTTGCGCGCGCTGCCCGGTGTCGAGGCGGCTGGGACGGGCATGGCGATCCCGTTTGCCGGCGGCGGCTACGGCGAGTTCTTCTCGCGTCCGGGCAACGCCGAAGTGAAGGCCGTGATCGGCCGTGTCAACTTTGTGTCACCGGGCTACCTCGAGGCGCTGCACACTCGCCTGCTGGCCGGACGCTACCTCACCGATGCCGACAATCAGCCGAAGGGGCCGCGCGTTGCCGTGATCAGCGAGTGGACCGCGAGAACGTTCTTTCCAAAGGGCGATGCCATTGGCCAGACCATGAACGTCCGCTCCGAGGTCTGGCAGGTGGTTGGCGTGATCGCGGATGTCGTCGATCGCCGGCTCGACGTGCCGCGTGGCGCGTTCGCCTACGTCCCGAGCGCCTTCAATCCGAGTCGTTTCGCGGTGGCGATTCGAACACCGCTCGATCCGCTCAGCCCTCGTCTCCAGCGTGCGGAGTGAAGTGGCGCGAATCGATCCGGGCGTGGCCGTCGCCCGGCCTCGTGCTCTGGATCAGGCGATGGCCGAATCGATGAGCGAGCGTCGAGTCGTGCTCGCGCTCGTGGGTACGTTCGCGGTGACTGCCCTCGCACTGGCGGCCATCGGGCTGTATGGGGTGATGGCGTATACAGTGGCGACGCGACGGCGCGAGTTCGGCGTGCGCATGGCGTTTGGCGCCACGGCGCAGGGTCTCATCCGTCACGTGCTGCGCGACGGGCTGCGCGTTACGGGCGCGGGCGTGTTCGCTCGGCCTCGTGCTCGCCACCGGCGCGGGGCGGCTTCTCTCAACCCAGCTCTATCAGGTCCGTGGCAGCGACCCGCTGGTCATCGCCGGTACCGCAGTCATGGTCATCATTGTCGCGGTCCTGGCGTGTTTTCTCCCGGCGTGGCGGGCATCGCGCTTCGACCTGACGACCGCGCTGCGAGATTAGGGCGCTTCTATCCGAGGGGCTTCGCCCCTCGGACTCCCCGACACGCGCTCTCGCGCGCCGCTCCATCAGCGCGCTCCGATCGCGTGGCTCGCTCGCTTTGCTCGCTCGCGTCTCGAAATTCACCGTCGGCACAGGACACCGCCGCTAATTCCTCACTCGGTAATCTCGCGAATCACGCGGCAGGGATTGCCCGCCGCGAACATGCCGTCGGGAACGTCTCGCGTCACGACGCTGCCGGCGCCGATGACCGCCCGCGATCCGATGCGCACGCCGGGCAGGATGATCGCACCACCGCCGACCCAGACATCGGAGCCGATCTCGATGGGCTTGCCGAACTCCTGCTGACGCCGCAACGCGGCATTGAACGGATGCATCGGCGTGTAGATCTGCACCGCCGGGCCGAAGAGCGTGAAGCTCGCCGATCCGGATCGGGCAGACGTCGAGGACGATGCAGTTGAAGTTGAAGAAGACGCGCTCGCCGAGCTCGATGTTCGAGCCGTAGTCGCAGAAGAACGGCGGCTGCATCCATACCGTGTCGCCGCCGCTGCCAAACAGCTGCTTGAGTATCTGCCGCCGCTCATCCGTTTGCGCTTCGCGAGTTGCGTTCAGAGCCTGGCACAAGTCGCGCGCCCGGTCGCGCGCCGCGGAGAGTTCGGGATCGAGCGGGTCGTAGAGCTCGCCCGCCAGCATCTTTTCGCGTTCGGTCGGCATGGGCTCGCCTTCTTCGCCGGTCGCACTTACGTCGTCCCGATGACGACGGTCTGCGGGCCGACCGGGATCGCGCCGGCGCGATCCCGGAGAAGCCGGCAGCGACGTGCATGCGCTCGAGATCGCGCAGCGTATAGGCATCGCCCTTGGCGGTCGTGCCCAGCATCATCATGCTGAACTGCGCGGCCATGACCGGCGTGACGCGATCCTCGTTCGGCACGAACTCCAGCGTCGCCGTGATACCGCCTGGTGCGAGGGCCGACCGAATCTTGCGCAGCAGGGCGACGCACGTCTCCTCGTCGAAGTGGTGCAGGAAGTTCGTGAGCAGCACGGCATCGTACGGACCGCCGAACTCGACGTCAAAGGCACTGCCGGCTGTGAATTCCATGCGGTCCAGCACCCCTGCGGCGCGAGCGTTCTCCTTCGCGACCTCGAGCACGGCAGCCCAGTCGAGCGCGACGATGCGGGCCGCGGGATTGAGACGAGCGATGCCGATCCCGAACATGCCGTGACCGGCCGCGATGTCCAGCACGCGAATCGCTCCGGGACGGTGCGCGACCACCGCTTCCGCGAGCGGCGTGATCGCCGGCGCCACCATCGGCACCATCGTCTTGGCGAATTCGACCCACACCGGGTTGTCGGGCTCGACCGTACCTTCGCCGGGAAGAACCGTGCGGCCGGAGCGGACGATCTCGGTGAGCTGCTCCCACGGCCGGAGGATGTCGGGATGCCCGAGGAGGCCGACGATCGATGCCATCGACGCAGGTGACGCCGGATCCAGGAAGACCGCGCTCGTCGGCGAATGGCGATAGATGCCGCCATCCTTCTCGATGACACCGATGCGTCGTCAGGTAGTCGCAGAGAATGCGGGCGCCGCGCTCGGAGATCTTGCACCGGGCAGCGAGTGTCTGGGCATCCGCCGGTCCGGCGCCCAGGGCGCCGAATAAATTGACGTCAATCGCGGCGCGCAGCGCCGCTGTGCGCTGGTAGGCGAGCAGCGTCTCGAAAACGAAGCCGGGGTTAGCGTCTTGAACGTTGGGCAACGCGGAAGTCATGGAACACCTCACGCCACACTCTGTGCGCGTAAATGCGTCCAGGCCGGCGCGCAAAGCGTAGGTCAGCCGCCTCAGCCGTCAATCGAGCGAGCGGTGAGGTTGCCCTGCTAGCCTAGGGTATGCGCGTGAGTGTCATCGACTGGCTGCTCGACTCGGATCCGGCGATCCGCTGGCAGGTGATGCGCGACCTGGTCGGCGAGTCCGAAGAAAGCGTTGCGCGCGAGCGATCGCGCGTCGCCGAAGAGGGATGGGGCGCGCGCCTCCTCGACCTTCAAGGAGCGGATGGCCATTGGGGCGGCGCGGCGTTCGTGCCGCGTGCCTGGATCTCTACGATGGACACGCTTCAGCTGTTGCGGGATCTCGGTGTGGACCCGAGGAGCGATCGGATGCGCAGGGCGATCGGCCAGGTGCGCGACCGCTGCACCTGGGGCGAGGAGTTCGGCAACGCTCCGTTTTTCGAAGGCGAAGTCGAGCCCTGTATCAACGGACGGGTGCTTGCCATCGGCGCGTATTTCGGCGAGGCCAGCGATCGTCTCGCCGAGCGGCTGCTTCAAGAGCAGTTGAGCGACGGCGGCTGGAATTGCGACGCCCCGCGCAGTCAGCGGTCGTCATTCCACTCGACGATCTGCGTGCTCGAGGGATTGCTGGAGTACGAGACCGCGACGAGGTCCGATCCCTGACATCACCGCCGCCCGCCTTCGCGGACAGGAGTATCTCCTCGAGCGCCGCCTGTTCAAATCGCGATCGACCGGCGAGATCATCACCTTCGATCGAAAGCTCCGGAAGCCCGCCGCCTGGACACAGTGCTCGTTTCCGACCCGTTGGCACTACGACATCCTGTGGGGCCTCGACTACTTGCGGCGCGCCGGCGTCGCACCCGACGAGCGCACGGCCGAGGCGATCGATCTGGTCCGCGGGAAGCGCGACGATCTCGGGCGTTGGCCGCTCGAGAACCCGCATCCCGGTCCGGTGTATTTCGAGATGGAAGGCGGCGCCGGCGAGCCGAGCCGCTGGAACACGCTGCGCGCGCTGCGCGTGCTGCGCTGGGCCGGTGTCACGTCGGATTTCGCACTCTAGCCAGGTCCCGCCTCAGAACACTTCACGTCTGCCGTTCGATTTGCTGAGGTAACATCCTCGGGTTACGGCCTCGACACCTCTGGAGCGACCACCGGTGCCAGCAACAGACCTTATCGACCGTCTTACCGAGCACAAAGCTCTGGGAGCGTCGCCGCGCGCGGAGCTCGAGTGGCTGGCTTCGCACGGCTCTCTGCGCCGCCTGAACGAGGGGGACCTGCTGAGCGCGAAAGGAGTTCCGGTATCGGGCCTCTTCGTCGTGCTCACGGGCCGCATCGCAATCTATCTCGATCGTGGGGCCGGACGGCACAAGCTCATCGAATGGCGCGGCGGTGACGTCGCCGGCATGCTTCCCTACTCCCGCCTGGTCAGTCCCCCGGGTGATTCCGTCGCCCAGGAGGTATCGGAGATTCTCGAGGTACCGCGCGCCGATCTCCAGGCGATGATTCGTGACTGTCACGAAATCACGTCCATCCTCGTCCATCAGATGCTCGATCGCAGCAAGGCCTTCACATCGAGCGGTTTGCACGACGAGAAGTTGCTCTCGCTCGGCAAACTGTCCGCCGGACTTGCCCACGAGCTCAATAATCCCGCGTCTGCCATCGAGCGCAGCGCCGCGCTTCTCGGAGAACGGCTGGAAGGCGCCGAGCGGGCGGCGCGCGCGCTTGGCGCTTTGACACCGACCGCGCCTCAACTCGCCGCTATCGAGGCCCTGCGCACATCGTGCCTCACGACCCTGGCCGACGGTGTGCTGTCCCCAATCCAGCAGATGGAGCGCGAGGACGCAATCGCCGACTGGCTCGCGGATCATGGCGTCGACGGCGACATCGCCGGGCCTCTCGCCGAGACCTCGATCACGGTCGCGACACTCGATCGGACGGCCGTTGACGTGAGCGGGCCGCTGCTGAGCGCGGTCCTGCGCTGGGCGGCCGCGGGATGCTCGGTTCGTGGACTTGCCTCCGAGATCCAGGATGCGGCCAGCAGGATCTCCGGCATCGTGACCGCCATCAAGGGCTTCACGCACATGGACCAGGCAACGGTGGCAGAGCCGGTCGATCTGCAACAGGGCCTGAGCAACACCGTGACGGTTCTCAAGGCAAAAGCGCGCGAAAAGTCGGCCGCCGTCACGGTGAGCGTCGCGAGCGACATCCCGCGGGTGCTTGGCTTTGTCGGCGAGCTCAACCAGATTTGGTCAAACCTTATCGACAACGCGCTCGACGCCGTGCCGAAGTCCGGTCGCGTCGACGTGACGGCGCGCGTCGAACGGCAGCGTGTCGTGGTCAGCGTCATCGACGATGGACCCGGGATTCCAATCGAGATCCGGGAACGCCTCTTCGACCCTTTCTTTACGACGAAGCCGGTCGGTAAAGGCACCGGCCTCGGCCTCGACATCGTCCGGCGCCTCGTCATCCACAACGATGGCGAAATCGACTTCGAGACAGTTCCCGGACGGACGGAGTTTCGAGTCTCGCTTCCAGTCGCCACTCCCGATGGCAGCGGGAGGCAAGGATGAGCACGCCCGTCAAGCCGGTCAAGCCGGTCATGGTCGTTGTGGACGACGACCCGCAGGTGCTGGCGGCATTGCGCCGCGATCTCCGCACCCGCTACCGGGAGTCGTACGGCATCGCTGGCGCAACCTCGGGAGAAGAGGCGATATCCACCCTCCGCGAGCTCAAGGCCCGTGGAGAGACGCTGGCGATCGTCATCAGCGACCAGCGGATGCCGGGCATCCAGGGCACCGAGGTGCTCGCGCAGTCGCTTGAGATCTATCCCCTGGCACGCCGCGTGTTGCTCACGGCCTACTCCGACGTCGACGCCGCGGTCAGGGCCATCAACGTCGCGCATCATCAATCACTATCTCTCGAAGCCGTGGGCTCCACCCGAGGAGTGCCTGTATCCGGTGATCGACGAGCTGCTCGATGCCTGGCAACTTGAACACCTGCCGGATTACCGCGGCCTGCGACTGGTCGGGCATCAGTGGTCGCCGCGGTCCCACGAGATCAAGGATTTCCTCGCCGGCAACCTGCTCCCATATCACTGGATGGATGCGGTGCGAAACCCTGAGGCACAGGTCCTCCTCGATTCGGCGGGGATTGGCGCCGACGATCTTCCGGCGCTCTTCTTCGAAGATGGAACAGCGCTACGCAATCCCGAGCCGCGCCAGGTCGCGGAGCGGCTCGGTCGATCGCTTTCGGCTGCGCATGAGCTCTACGACCTCGTGATCGTCGGCGCCGGCCCTTCGGGCCTTGCCGCAGCGGTCTATGGCGCATCCGAGGGTCTGCGTACTCTGCCTGCTCGATCGGCACTCGCCTGGCGGGCAGGCTGGTAGCAGCTCGAAAATTGAAAACTACCTGGGGTTTCCGTCGGGCGTCAGCGGCAGCGAACTGACGCGACGCGCCGTCTCGCAAGCGCAGCGGCTCGGTGCGGAGTTCCTCGTCCCTCTCGAAGTGACTGGCGTGTCCATCGACGGTGGATACAAGCACCTGAGCCTCGGTGACGGCCGGCAGATCGTCGCGCGGACCATGCTGGCCGCAACCGGCATGGAATATCGGCAGCACCCCGCGCCGGGGGTATGCCGACCATACCAGCGCCGGCGTCTATTACGGCGCGGCGACAACCGAGGCGCCGGCATTCAAAGACTGCAAGGTGCTGGTCGTCGGTGGCGGCAATTCCGCGGGACAGGCGGCAATCCACCTGGCCCGATTCGCGAAGGACGTCCAGATCGTCATACGGCGTCAGTCGTTGCGGGACAGCATGTCCAGCTACCTGATCGATCAGATCGACAAGACACCGAACATCCGGCTGCGGCCTTCTACGTCGCTGACGCGCGTGGAAGGAAACGGCCAGGTCGAACGCGTCGAGTTGACACTGGACGGCGGCGGCAGTGACGTCGAAGAGATCGACGCCGTCTTCGTCTTCATCGGCGCGAAGCCGCGAAGCGAGTGGTTACCTGAGGGAGTGCTGCGCGGTGACAAGGGATTCGTGATCACCGGGCGCGATTTGCCGTCGGACCCGCGCTATGCGCGCACCTGGAAAGAGCGCCGGGAGCCGATGGCCCTGGAGGCCAGCATTCCCGGCGTGTTCGCGGCCGGAGACATCCGCGCCAGCGCCATGAACCGTGTGGCGTCAGCTGTCGGTGAAGGATCGATGGTCGTGCGGCTCGTGCACGAATACCTGGCGCTGACCTGAAATCGCCGCGCCTACGGCGCGACTTTCTTCGCCTTCGGACCCGTCCACGTCCAGCCGTGAATCAGCCAGCCGCTGGCGCCCTTCTGCAGCGAGAAGGTGAACTGCGCGGACTCGGACATCGCCACGCCCTTCTCCTTGAAGGTGTAGACCGCAGGGACGACGACGTAGGCCGCGGTGGCGGTGCTCTCGACACGCGTCGCCGCGCTGATCGTGACCTTCTGATCGGTGATGCCCTTCTTCTTTGCGTCCGCTTCCAGATCGCCAGCCCAGGTCTGCAGCGCCTTCGCGCCTCGCCAGAGGTAGGGGGACACTTCGTCGATGATCACGAGATCCGCGCCGGCGGCGTGCGTCGCGGCTGCCCCCGCCATGTCACCCTTGTTGAAGGCGTCGACGAACTTCGTGATGGGGGCGGTGAGCTGAGGGTCTGGCGACTGTGCCTGGACAGCCGAACCCATGCTCAAACACAAACACACAACTGCACCAAGCGCCAGATATCGCATTCCTGTGCCTCCTGCACGAAGTCTAGTTGAAGCTCAGCCGCTGGTCTAGCGCTCGAAGACCACGCACTCCGCGGTTAGATTGACGCTTGCCGTCCGTCCGGCGAGCGTCCAGGCGTCGGATTGCTTGTTTCGCTGGCCGGTCGAGTCCGTCTCTCCCCACCAATCGAGCTGCGCGCGGGCGACGCTGGGCAGCGGGAAGCCGATGAGGTCCTCGATCTGCACGAACGTCAACACCAGCCGGTCGGCGAATCGCTCCCGCAGGTACTTGTGGAGCAGCCGGTATTCGCCGCCATCGTCCAGTCTTGGCCGCATGGCACCAGACAAACTGTTCATCGTGTTCATGACATGTCCTCGTGTGACGCGTGAGCCGTCGCGTCGGGAATTTGTGAGACGACGGCCTCGGTCGTCAGAAGCAGGCTCGCGATCGATGCGGCGTTCTGCAGCGCCGAGCGAACGACCTTGGTCGGATCGATGACGCCCGCGGTCACGAGGTTCTCGTAGCGTTCGCTCTGGGCGTTGAACCCTTCATCGCCGGCCAGCTCCTTCGTGCGCTGGACGACAATCGACCCCTCGTGCCCGGCGTTGGTGGCGATCCACCGCATCGGTTCCTCGATTGCCCGCGCGACGACCCTGGCGCCAATCTGCTCGTCGCCTTCGAGCGCCAGGCTGCCGAGCACCGCCGCTGCCCGCAAGAGGGCGATTCCTCCTCCCGCGACAATCCCCTCTTCGACCGCCGCCTTGGTCGCGTGCATCGCGTCCTCGACGCGGCCCTTCTTTTCCTTCATCTCCGTCTCGGTCGCAGCGCCGACCTTGATGATCGCGACCCCGCCGACGAGCTTGGCCAGGCGCTCCTGCAACTTCTCACGGTCGTAGTCCGAGGAGGAGTCGTCTATCTGCGTCCGCAGCTGTTTCACGCGGCCTTCGATCGCTGCCGGGTCGCCGGCGCCCTCGATGATGGTCGTCGTGTCCTTGTCGATCGTGACCTTCTTCGCCTGCCCCAGGTCCGCCAGCGTCACGGAGTCGAGCCTGATCCCGAGATCCTCGGTGATGGCGCGGCCGCTGGTCAGTACGGCAAGGTCGTCGAGCATGGCCGTGCGCCGGTCGCCATAGCCGGGCGCCTTCACCGCTGCGACCTGGATCGTTCCACGCAGCTTGTTGACGACGACCGTCGCGAGCGCTTCACCCTCGATGTCCTCGGCGACGATGAGCACGGGACGGCCGGCGCCCGCCACCAGCTCCAGCAGCGGCAGAAGGTCTTTCATCGCGCTGATCTTCTTCTCGTGAATCAGGATGTACGGATTCTCGAGGACGACTTCCATGCGGTCCGGGTCGGTCACGAAATACGGAGAGAGATAGCCGCGGTCGAACTGCATGCCCTCGACGATCTCGAGCGATGTCTCGAGCGTCTTGCCTTCTTCGACCGTGATCACGCCGTCCTTGCCAACCTTGTCCATCGCGCTCGCGATGATGCCGCCGATAGTCTCGTCGTGGTTCGCAGAGATGGTGCCGACCTGCGCGATCATCGCGCCGCTGACCGGCCGGGACATCTTCGCCAGTTCTCCGGCCATGGCCGCCACGGCCTTCTCGATGCCGCGCCTGATGGCCATGGGATTGGCACCGGCGGTGACGTTCTTGGCGCCTTCGCGATAGATCGCCTGCGCCAGGACCGTCGCCGTCGTCGTGCCGTCGCCGGCCACGTCCGAGGTCTTGCTGGCGACCTCTTTCACCATCTGCGCGCCCATGTTCTCGATCGGGTCCTTGAGGTCAATCTCCTTCGCCACCGTGACGCCGTCCTTGGTGATGGTTGGAGATCCGTATGACCGGTCGAGGATGACGTTCCGTCCCTTGGGACCGAGCGTCACCTTTACGGCGTTTGCCAGGCTGTTGACCCCGCGAAGAACTGCCTGACGCGATGCGTCGCCGTACGTAATCTGATTTGCCACTGAAAACACCCTTCTTGCCACTGACCGTAGCGGATGCGTGACAAGTCGTCTGACGCGTTCCGCCACGATAACAATGAGCCCTTGCAGCGTACACGGCAGAGACGGACGCTGTCTGTTCACTAATGCACGGTCAGTCCCAGCCGGCCATCAAGGGCCGGCCGGCGCTAAACGTCTCGACGAGGGGTTCGATGGGCGAGAGGTCGATGTGTGGGAGGTCGATGGTGAAGACGCATCCGCCCTCGGCGTGATTGCGCGCCGAGATCCGGCCGTGATTGGCCTCCGCGCCCCATCGGCTGAAGGCGAGGCCGAGTCCCTGACCGCTCCGGTCGAGCACTTCGCTGCTCGAAGGGACGAAAGAGCTCGTCTACGTCTCCACTCGGAAGGCCGCCGCATTCGTCCCTGACCTCGATCAGCACGCGCCCGGCGCTGACTTCGACGCTTAGGGTCACGGTCGTCAGGGGACGAGTGAATTTGAATGCGTTTTGCAAGAGGTTGCCCACAACCGCGGCCAGCACCTCACGGTCCGCCTCGATCGCTATCCCCTCAGCGATCGGAACTACCGTGAGGCCGATTCCCCGGCCATGTGCCTCCAGGATGGCACCAGCCGCGACCTCGGCGATGAATCCCGCCACCAGGAACCGTTCCGGATTGTGAACGCCCTGAGTCAGATGCGCATTTCTGCGAGCGATCGATCGATCAGCGTCCGTGAGGCGCGCAGTGTGCGATGCAGCACCGCGCCCGTCGTTCCCCCGACCCCCACCTGTCCGGTTTTCAGAACTTCGAACGCCAGGAGCGCCGTTTGAATCAGGTTGCGCATCTCGTGAGCGAAGAATCCGAGCCGCCGATCTCCGCGCGCTGATTCCGCATCGACGCCGGACTGAGTCTGCGCCTGGCCGAACGCCGTCACTGCACCGGCGATCGCCTCGTCCAGGCAGCGGTTCAGGGTGCGAAAGTCGTTGGCGCCAATGGGCACGTCCAGTTCGACCGCCATGTCGGTGATCGCCTGGCACACGTCGCCATAGTTGTGCACGACCTGCGACACGGTGAAGCCCCGCTGCAAGAGGTCCTGTCCGAGGCGAGCGGCGCTCGGGCCGATCTCGGGGACCGATGTCAAGCCAAGGCGCAGCGCCTCTGATAGTTGATTGAGGAACACGGGCACGCCGTGATCCACCGCCGCCTCGGCTGGCAGGGGCATCGTCCGCGTGGCGACCTTGGTCCTGCAGCGCCCGATAATCTCATCGCGGCGGGCGAGAGTAATGAGTTCGTGAAGCATGAAACCTTCCAGTTGTATCGCGATGGTAGTGCTTGAGCTGGAAGATGGCTATGTTTCAAAGAGCACAGGGGCCGTGTTCGCCAGGAGCGTCGAAGCCACTTGCGACCCCGGTCGGTTCGTGACAGGCTGGACTCGAATCTCGCGGCATTTGGTCGAAAATCCGGTCCAGAAAGGCCTTCGCTTGCCTCAAGAGGTCATTAAGAGCGGGACAAAAGCGAAGCGCGGGGCGCCGAAGGCACCGGCTGGGATCAAATGGGCCGGCGTACGAACCCAGCGTCTCGACTACGAACCCGGCGCCACGATCTTCGCCCAGGGCGAAGCGGCCACGAGTGTCATGTATCTCGAGGGGGGCAACGTCCAGCTCTCGGTCCTGTCACATACCGGCAAAGAGGCCGTGATCGCTGTGCTCCAGGTCGGGCACTTCTTTGGCGAAGGGTGCCTCGCAAGCCAGCCGCAACGGATGTCCACGGCGTCCGCGATGGACCGGTGCACGATCGTCGCGATCGAGAAGTCGGAGATGGTGCGGCATCTTCATGCGCAGCCGGCTTTCGCGGATCGCTTTCTGACGCACATGCTGACGCGGAATATCCGTATCGAAGAGGATCTCGTCGATCATCTCTTCAACTCCAGCGAGAAGCGGCTGGCGCGCACGCTTTTGCTGCTGGCGCGCTACGGCGAGCCCGAAGCCTCACACCGGTCCCTGCCGCGGGTGTCTCAGGAAACGCTCGCCGAGATGGTGGGCACCACGCGCTCGCGCGTGAACTTCTTCATGAACAAGTTCCGCAAGCTCGGGTTCATCGAGTACAACGGCGGGTTGAAGATCAACAACTCGCTCTTGAGCGTCGTCCTGCGCGACTGACCGCGCGGACGTCTCCCTCGACGCCCTCTACGACGGATGCGACGCGCGGTGCTCGGCGAGCCACTGTTCGCTCATCCAGCCTTCGCTTTTCGCAGCCGCGCGCGGGCGCAGTACGAGCGTCATGGCGGCCAGAATCACGAGAAAGCCGATTGTCAGGAGCATGGAGGTAGTGAGAGCAATCCGTCTCCCATTCTGACAGGTGGTCCGAGCGCTGTCTGTGCACTTCAGCACAGTGCCATCCCGCGGGAACTCGTACGCTTGGGGGCATGACAGTCGACTACTCGAAAGCTATGTTCGCCGGAGTCTGGCTCCTGACAGATCGGTGCCGTCGGGCTCGCCAGCCATCCTGGCTCACTCCTGAATTGGACGCTCCTCGCAGCCCTCGCGATAGTCCCGCCTCTCCATCATGTCGCGCTGGCTGAATGGCCCGCCGCGGAGCATGTCCGAAATCATCGAGAAGGGACGCCGATGACCACCCCGGTTGCAGCAGTCGTGACGACCGATTCCGAGCAGCCGTTGGCTGGCGTGGCAGGCGCGAGGCGCTGCCAATGACCGAGTGACCGCATCAAGGATGCAGGATATCTGATGATCGTCGTCGCGACTGGTTTCGCCGTCCTGATACTCTCGCAGATTCTCTAGAGTCAAATCATGAATGCATCGGTTGTGACACCACCGCGCCGCGGGAGCATTGCGCACGATCGCTGGATTTGTCGAAGACGCCGTACTGCTCCTGCTCGTCCTCCTGATGATTCCCGCCACCATTCTTCTGATCGGCGCGCCCATCGCGCTCCTGATCCGCGCCTTGATCGAGCTCGCCGGCTCGTTTCTGATCGACGCTCAGGGCATCGTCTTTCCCTTCGATCCTGTTCGACCTCTCAGGCACTTGCCTTATGCTAGGGGAGCCGCCGGCTCATCGTGGGCAGCATCCCTGGCAGATGGCGGGCTTATCGTGACTGGGAGGAACGAATGCTGTACGTCGGCCATTTCTCGTTCGCCGATCCGGATTCGGGCACGAACGAAGTTCCCTGGCATGGACTCTTCACACTCGTCGCCGAAGGCAAGAGCGTCGGCGTTGCCGTGCGCAAGTTCGAGCGCCAGATTCGCGACCTCGACAAACGGCACGGCCTGTTCGACGGCGTGAGCGAAATTTATCTCGATACCTGCGTCGAGCTGCGCACCGTCCCGCGCGCCGGCGTGCTGACGTACGTCACCATTCGCGAAGGCGACGACGTCGGCGGAATTTCGGCGTCCCTGCTCGGAGCCAACGCGCGTGTTGGCGCTTCCTACGGATGGGGCGCACAACAGGACGTCGAATCCACCGATCCCCGGCCCATGGAGCCGTTCGTTCGATTCCGCCGGCGCAAGGCCCGGAAGACGAAAAAGTCGCCTGCTGCCAGGATGCGCGCGGTCGAAGGGTTCAGCGCGAGTCCACTGAGCCGGGAATGCCCATGGGAGCCAGACGATGCGGAAAGTGACCATCGGCGCCGTAGCGCTGTGCGCGGCGATAGCGGCACAGGTTCCAGCGGCGCACGCGCAGCGCCAGGTCGCGGGGCCCGTCACCGATCCGAACGATCCCAAATACATCACCGCCCAGACCCGCAAGATGGGCGGCCCGATGCCGGCAGAGCAGCTGGCGCTCATCTTCGATCATCTCGATCTCGCGCTGAAGGTCTTTCCGGACGAAAAGCGCATCGAGGGCGTGACGACGCTGAGCCTGAGGACAAAGGCGCCGATCAAGACGCTGATACTGGACCTCTTCCCCAAGTTCACGATTTCCGAGATCGCGATCGACGGCACGAAGCTCGCGCCGTCGGCGTATTCCAATCCCGAAGGACAGCTCCGTATCACCCTCGCTGCGCCGTTCGACGCCGGTGCGAAGTTCACCGCCCGCGTCGTCTATGCGGGAACGCCGCCGCTCGCCAAGCGTCCACCGTGGGAAGGCGGTACGACGTGGATGAAGACGCCCGACGGGAAATATCCGTGGATCGACACGTCGCTCTGGGGCGGCGGCTGCGACCTGCTCTATCCATGCCTCGATCATCCGACCCTCAAGCCGGCGACCTCCGACCTGCACTACACCGTGCCCGCGGGGTTGATGGCGCCTGGCAACGGCGCGCTTGTCGGCAAGGAAGAGAAGGACGGCTGGACCACCTGGAACTGGCATGCGCGCAGCATCCACACCTACGGCTCGGTGCTCGATGTCGGGCCGTACAAGGTCATGGAGGGTGACTACAAGAGCCGCTTCGGCAACACGCATCCCCATGCGCTTCTTCTATCTGCCTGGCGAGGAGACGAAGGCCGCCGAGCTATTCGCTGAATTCCCGCAAACACTCGATTTCTGGGAGAACGTCATCGGGCCGTATCCGTGGGCCGATCAGAAGATGGGCGTGATCCGCGTGCCCTACTCCGGCCTCGAGAACCAGACGTTGATCGGCTACAGCAACGACTACCCCAAGACGATGTTCGGGTGGGATTGGCTGCTGAACCACGAGTTCGCGCACGAGTGGTTCGCCAACCAGCTTTCGGTCGCCAACTACGACGATCTGTGGCTGCACGAAGGCCTCGGCTCCTACGCCCAGCCACTGATCGCGGAGTATCTCGGCGGCGAGATCGACTACATGGCGCAGCTCAAGTCGCAGCGCGCCGGCATCCGCAACGAGCAGCCGCTCGTCACGGGCCAGGAGCGCGGGGAGAAGGAAGTCTATGCGGATCCGACCGGGCCGCGCGGCGACATCTATCCCAAGGGCAGCTGGGTTGCGCACACGCTGCGGAAGCTGATCGGCGACGACGCGTTCTTCAAGTCGATCCGCACGCTGGTCTACGGCCGTCCCGATCCGAAACCGGGCAACTTCACGCCGCAGTTTGGAACCACGCAGGGCTATCTGAAGATCGTCAACGACATCACCGGCAAAGACTACAAGTGGTTCTTCGACGTCTACCTCTATCGCGCCGCCCTGCCCAAAGTCGTCGCGACACGTGAGAACGGATTGCTCAAGGTGCGGTGGCAGACCCCGGACAACCTGCCCTTCCCGATGCCGCTGGACGTGCGAGTCGACGGCAAGGTCGTCACGTTGCCGATGACAGGCGGCTCTGGCGAGACTCCGGCGGGAGAACACGCGGCCGTGACGATCGATCCGGCGTCGAAAATCCTGATGCAGTCGGACGCGATCGACAAGTTCCAGGCATGGCAGGCGGCGCAGCGCGCGGGCCGGCAGTAGTCAGTCGCCGCGTAAGGCAATCACCGGATCGATGCGGGTTGCGCGAATGGCCGGCGCCGACGAGACGCGCAGCCCGGCCACTCCCGCGCAGGACAGCGAGGTCACCACGAAGGTGGCTGGGTTACCATTCGCCCGCGACGACCCGCCGCCTGACAGTCGCGACAGCACATTCTGCGTGCCGGGACTGCCGCGTCCCGATTCGCGGACCACGTAGTCGAGCAAAGTTCCAAGGGGTTTCGTGGCCGCTTCAGGATCGCCAGCCGCAAGGTGGATGACAGAAAGGCAGCGCCGCCAGGAGCGGGTTGTACGGCCGCTCGTCGCAACCAAGGAATCCGCAGATGATACGCGCGCGATCCGTGCCGCCGCCGCCAAGCTCATACACGAGCGGCAGAGGCGTCGACGTCCGCGCGTAAATCGCCAGATCCGGCGCCGCGCGCATGCCCGGTGCGCTCGACAGCACGTGCGCATCGCCTGCGGAAAAATGAGCAGGTCTCCCTCTCGCAGTCGGATCGGCGGCGCACCGACAGACGTGTCCCCAGGCCGCGCCCGCGGCTACAAGGTGGTATTCGATGACGCGCTCGCTCCGGGCATCACGATGCCGGCGATCTCCTGCGACGGCGGCGCCTCCGCCACCCACGGCGCGGTGAGGTTGAAGTCGAAGTCGATGGCGCCGCGTCAAGCGGACGGCTCGGAGCACGTCGGCAGGACGTCGGCGGTCACGCAGGGGACGCTCCTGCCGGACGTTAGGTCATGCCGTCAGGATGCTCGAGCATGCCGCACGCACAGGGCGCACAGTCCTTGCCGGCGACGGCCGAACGGTGGGCGTCATCGTGCACCACGTCGCCAGCGTCTATCCGCTAGAAGTCAAGCTTGCGCAGATGGTTGCCGCCGGCACGCCCATCGTCGGCGTGACGTGGGCCACCGTCCACGAGATGAATGCGGCGCATGCCGCAGAGTTCGGGCTCGTGGCAAAACACACGGCCCTGTCGCTACTGGCAGAGAACAGCGCCGCCGCCGCGGACGCGATTCGGGCGTTCAGCGAAGCCGATCTCGATCGAGCCGCACTCGTGTCGCTCTACGCGGACGCCGAGCTGACCTCGCAATTCGTGCTCGAGGATCACGCCGTCAGGCACAGCTATCACCACCTGGCACGTTTGCGCGCAGACATGACGAGACACCGATCACACGGCAGATGTCAGAAACTCCTCGAGGAGATTTCTTGCCACGCGCTGCCGATAGAGCGCCGTCGAGCGGTAGTCATCAATCGGAGAAATATCGCGAACGAGCGCCGCGCACGCCTCGCCGATTGTCTCGGTCGTCAGCGCCCGCCCGCGCAGCACCGACTCGGCGCCAAAGGATCGAACAACCGTCGGCGCCACGCTGCCCAGGGCGACGCGGACGTCATGGACGGCGTCGCCGGCGAACTCGATCGCGGCAGCCAGGCACACCTTCGAGATCGCCTGCGCCCGGCGCGTGCCGACCTTGCGCCACGACGACAGCCAGCCGCCGCGGCCGCGCCGCAAGCGCACGCACTGCAGGAGCTCGTCCGGCGCGAGATCGAGCTTCTTGTAGCCGAGGTGAAAGCGATCGTAGGAGACGACGCGCGTGCCGCGCAGCGACACGAGCTGGACGTCGGCGTCGTACACCAGGAGCGCCGGCGGCGTATCGGCGGCCGGTGACGCGTTGGCGATATTGCCGCCGATCGTTCCGCGATTCTGCGTCGCGACACCTCCGACTTCGGCCGCCGCGCGACAGAGGAGCGGGCATTCCGCCTGCAGCGCTTCCGATCCCAGCAGATCAGAGTAGGTCGTCAATCCGCCAAGCGACGATCTCGTCGTCTGTGACCTCGATGCCGCGCAGTTCCGGGAGGCCCCACAAGCTGAGGTACTGGCCCGGCGGCAGCTTGCCCGACTCGAGGAGCACCATGAGATCGGTCCCGCCGGCGAACGGGCGCCACGCCCCCGGGCGACGCCGACGCCAGAACTTCGAGCGCGTCGGTGAGATTGGCGGCGGCCCGCAGCTCGAACTGCGGCAGAAACGATCTCATCGCGCGCCCTGGCAGGCGTGAACGACCGACTCGAAGATGCGCATGTAGCCGGTACAGCGACACAGGTTGCCGGCGAGCGCGGTGCGGATGTCGTCGGCAGTAGGCTGCGGCGTACGTTCGAGAAGCGAGACGGCCGCAAGCACCATCCCTGGCGTGCAGATGCCGCACTGCGCGCCGCCGTGCGCGATGAATGCCTCCTGCACGGCATGGAGCCGTTCGCCCTGTCGCCACACCTTCGATGGTCGTAATCGACGTCCCGTTGGCGTGCAGCAGCGGCACGAGGCAGCTGTTCACGAGCTCGCCGTCGATGAGCACCGAACAGGCGCCGCATTCGCCTTCGCCGCAGCCCTCCTTCGTGCCCGTGAGACGCACCTGACTGCGCAGCGTGTCGAGGAGCCGCTCCATGGGATGACCACGCAGCTCGATTGGCGCGCCGTTTACCCGGCACGAGATCGTTGACCACCGGCGTCGTCAGCCATGTACCGGCTCCATGATCGCCATCAACGACTCCGGCGTCATCGGAATCGCGCGCGGATCGGCGCCGGTGGCGTGCGACACGGCGTTCAGAATCGCCGGCGCCGGGCCATCCATCGGCAGCTCCCCGATGCCTTTCGCGCCAGACGGGCCGAATGCGTACGGCTGTTCTTCGAAGAAGACGCGGATGGTTGGCAGATCCATCGAGGTCGGCATGATGTAGTTGGTCATCTCGCCGTTGGCCATGCGGCCTTCGCGCCACACCACGCGTTCATAGAGCGCCCAGCCGATTGCCTGCGCGACGCCGCCTTCAATCTGGCCCGTTGCCAGGATGGGATTAATCACGCGGCCGACTTCCTGCACGGCGACGAAATCGTCGACGCGCGTTTCCCACGTCACGGTATCGACAGACACTTCCGCCACGTATACCGCCCACGCGTAGGTCCCGTAGGCGTCGCCCTGATACGTCTCATCGTTCCAGCGGAGCCCCGGCGGGGCCTCGTACTTCGCGGTCGCGCGCAACGGCCCGAGCTTCGCCGTGTAATCGGCGCAGGCGCGCCGGAACCTCTCTTCACTCGCCGGCCGATCGACGAACCCAACCTTTCGCAGCTCCGCTATCAGTCCACTCGCAGCAGCCTCCACCAGCCTGCCCACGACCATGCACGTCCGCGACGCCACTGTGGGACCGCTGTCCGGAACAACCGCGGTATCGGGCCGGGCGATCTCGATAGCCTCGAGCGGCATGCCGAGGGCATCAGCCGCGATCTGCGCAAAGATCGTGTTCGTTCCCTGGCCGATCTCGGTGTTCGACGAAAGCACACGAATACGGCCCTCAGCGGAAGCCTCGATGGCCACGACCGAGGCCAGGTGATCCTCACCGGAACCGGTGAAGCCGGCGCCATGCATGAAGGTGGCGAGGCCGATGCCCTTGCGCACGCGCAGCGACGCGTTGGCGTGCTCGAAGCGCTGGCGCTTTGCCTTGTAGTCGGCAATGGTCATCGCGCGATCGAGGAGCGCCCCCATGTCGATCGGATCGCGCATGACCTGACCGACGGCACTGGTCTGGCCAGCGGTGATGAAATTGCGGCGGCGCAACTCGTCGGGCGTCAACCCGACGGCAGCAGCGACACGATCCATGTGCCGCTCGAGCGCGAAGAGACTCTGCGGCGCGCCGAAGCCGCGAAAGGCCCCGTGCGGCGGCGCGTTGGTGGCCACGGCGCGGCCGCTCAGGCGAACGTTCGGACAGAAGTAAGGTCCGGCAGAATGGATCGTTCCTCTCGACAGGACCACCGGCGACAACGTGCAATACGCGCCGCCATCGATCACGAAGTCCACGTCCATCGCCGTCAGGCGTCCGTCTTTCGTGACGGCCGTTCGATGCTTCGTGCGCGACGGATGCCGCTTGGTCGTCGCCACCATGTCCTCGGCGCGATCGTAGACGAGCTTTACAGGCGTTCCGGATTTCCATGCCAGCAGCGCCGCGTGGCACGCGATGATCGACGGATACTCTTCCTTGCCGCCAAAGCCGCCACCGGTCTCCATCTGCACGACACGGACCTTGTCGGCGGGCAGATTGAAGAGCGCACGCAGCGCCTTGTGAATGTAGTACGGGCACTGCATCGATCCCCAGACCGTCACGCCCGCGTCCGGACTCGCAGTCGCCACCATGCCGTTCGGTTCGATGTAGAGCTGTTCCTGCGCCCCGGTCTCGTACTCGCCTTCGACGACGACCTCCGCCGCGGCAAATGCCGCGTCGATGTCGCCGCGCGCGACGACATACCTCTTGAAGATGTTGTCGGTGCCCCACACGACTGCTCGCTGTTCGAGCGCCTCGTCGATCGTGAAGACGGCCGGTTCGGGCTCGATGTCGATCGTGACGTGACGACGCGCCCTCTCGAGCATCTGACGATCGGGATGAGCCAGCAGCAGCACGGGCTCTTCAGGATGGTTGACGCGATCACTCGCCAGGCACGGCTGGTCGTCGAGGATGAGAGCGATGCGGTTGGCGCCGGGAATATCGCGCGCCGTGACGACGACGAATTCCGACCACGGGATGATCGGATCGAAGGCTATCCCTTTGATGAATCCGCGTGGAGCGCTGCTGCGGACCGTGGCGCCATGGAGCATGCCCGGCAGCGAGAGATCATCGACGTACTGCGCCGCGCCGGTGACCTTCGAGCGTCCTTCCCGCCGCGCCACGGATTGACCCAACAGCATGGTAAGCGACCACTATAAGCCACGGACAAACACGGGCACGGATCACAGGCCACGGATTACACGGAAAACACGGAAGGGGCCTTGTCGAAAGATCCAGCCCTTCCGTGTTGTCCGTGTAATCCGTGGCTACGTCGTTGTCCGTGTAATCCGTGGCTAATCCGTGGCTTGAATGTGGCCGTGGCGTTACTGGAAGGTGTCGCAGGCCTGGATGTTGCCGCTCTGGAGGCCTTTCTTGAACCAGGTCACGCGCTGCTCCGAGGATCCGTGAGTGAAGCGATCGGGCGCGACGCGCGCGCCAGACATGCGCTGGATGCGGTCGTCACCGATGGACGCGGCGGCGTTGAGGCCTTCCTCCGTGTCGCCAGCTTCGAGCTCCACCTTGCCCTGCGCGGCGCGGCCGGGCTGCGCGGCCTGGTTGCCCCAGACGCCGGCAAAGCAGTCGGCCTGGAGCTCGAGCCTCACGGACAGGGCGTTCTGCTGATCGGGGTTGGCCTGCTGGAGCCGCCGCACCTGCGATTCGATGCCGAGCAGTTTCTGGACGTGATGCCCGAGCTCGTGCGCGAGCACGTAGGCCTGGGCGAAATCGCCCGGCGCGCGGAAGCGCTCCTGCAACTCTCTGAAGAAACCCAGATCCAGATAGACGACTTGATCGGCAGGACAGTAGAACGGGCCGGTTGCGGACTGCGCGAAGCCGCAGGCCGAGTCTATGCCGTCGCGAAAGATGCGAGCGCGCGTAACTTGATAGCGGCCGCCGAGCTTGGTCTGCCACATTTCCTGGGCATCGCGCATCACGGCGTCGACAAAGTCGACGGTGCGTTCCTCTTCAGGTGTCGTGCGGAGCTCGCCGCTCGGGCCCGTGCCTGTGCTCACCGAAGGTCCGGTGGATGTCGAGTCGGGGCTGAGAAGCGAAAGAAAGTCGACGCCGGTGGCCCAGCTCAGGATGAGCATGACGAGCAGGCCGCCGATGCCGAGTCCTCCCATGCGCACGGCGCCCCCGCCGCCCGTCTGCCCGCGGACGTCGTCGACGTTGTCACGATTGCCGGCAGTCCACTTCATATCGAGGCTCCAGTCACAGCCACGGACCACAGCAAGGCCCGTGCCTTCAGCAGGCTCGTGAGCAAAGCCCGTGCCTTGGCGCTACTCGACCACTATATTCCTCCACTTGCCCTGGCGGAACCTCAGCACCGACAAGCAACACCGCGTGAAATGACCGAGAACAATGGCCGACCAGACGCCCGCGGCATCGAGGCGTCCGAGGCTCTGCAGCGTTCCGCACAAGCCGAGCGGCACCAGTACTTGTGACACCAGCGTGATGTAGAGCGGGCTGCGCGTATCGCCGGTGCCCTGGAGGCCGCCGGTGTAGGTCAGCGCGACCGTAATGAAGAATCCCGATACACACAAATAGCGGAGAAGCTGCGTCCCAATCGTGACGACGTTCGGCTCGTTCAGGCCAAAAATGCCGAGCAGCTTTTCTGGTATCAGCAGGAAGGATGCCCCGACGATTGCCGCGACGGTGATGCCGATGCGCGCCGCCACGTGCACGCCGTGCATCGCTCGATCGGGCTGGCCGGCGCCAAGATTCTGACCAGCAACGGCCGCCGCGGCGCCCATCAAGCCGACAGACGTCCACGTGATGAGCGCGAAGAGCTCGGCGTACCCGACGGCATACGCCGCCTGCGCCTCGGCGCTGTGCGGCAGCGAACCGATGAACCGCAGCAGCATCACGCCGGCAATGTTCATCGCCACGCCCTGCAGGCCCGCCGGCAAGCCGAACTTGAAAAGCGATCGGATGATCTTGAAATCCGGACGCTTCGACATCGACTTGGGGAAGTGCACGACCAGCCGGCCGCTGAGAAGCAGCCAGAGGCCAATCGACGACGCGATCAGGCTCGCCGACACGGTGCCGATCGCGGCACCGCGCACACCGAACGCCGGGACAGGCCCGTAGCCGGGGATCAGAACGACGTTGAACGCAACGTTCAGACACCGTCATGAGAATCCCGAGGCGCAGCGGGGTCCGCGCGTCGCCGGCGGATCGCAGCGCGCCGCCGAGCATGAAGAACAGCAGCATCCCGATGCTGAAGACGAACATCGTCCGCAGAAACGGCAGCGCTTCCGCTTTGACCGCGGGCGTGGCGTTGACGAGATCGAGGAGCGTCGGCGACAGGACGTAGCCAACGGGCGCCAGCACGACGAGCGAGAGGACGAGCGCCGTCAGGAACGCCTGGTAGACGGTGCGATTGACCTTCTCCGGCTCGTTCGCTCCGGCAAAGCGCGCCACCAGCACGCCCATCCCGGTGAAGAGCGACGCGATGAAAACAATGACGACGAGGAAGATCTGCCAGCTGACGCCGATGGCGGCATTGCCCGTGAAGCCGACGTAGTGGCCGACCATCGCATGATCGATGATGCCCTGCAGCCCGCCGATGGCGTTCTGCAGAACCGTCGGCCACGCCAGGCGCCAGACTGCGGGCGCAAGTGGTCCTTCGACGAGCGAACGATCGAGCTTGCGGGCGGCGGGGGTTCCAGGGATTGCGGCCGCGGCCTTTGCCGGCGCTCCGGGCGTCATGTCCGACATCGATCCGGTCGCCGCTTCAGCGGCCGAGGGCGCAGGCGAAGGGGGCGATGCGGACACAGGATCTTCGATGATAGCAGGGTCACGTGGCGCAAAGTGGCGTTGGTCCCTAGCTTCGCATCGCTTTCAATGCGCGGCGGACATCGGCATGGGCGAGGACGACCACAGGCTGTCGTTGCAGGGCTTCGAAGTAGCGGCGCGGGAAACCGTCCCCTTCTTCCGACGCCGTGAGCAGCTGTTCGACCTGATCGGTGAGCGCCGTCGCATCGACGCGGATTGGCCCACCTTCCCGGCCGACAGCTTCGTCGATCCGGACGATCAGTCCAGACAGCGCGTGCAGCCATGCGAACCAGGGATCGCTGATCACGAGCTGCAGCAGGTTGCCGACCGAACCGACACTGCCCCGGTCCATCTCATAAGCCGC
Organism: uncultured Acidobacteriota bacterium; assembly: GCA_963830815.1. Classification (GTDB taxonomy): domain Bacteria; phylum Acidobacteriota; class Vicinamibacteria; order Vicinamibacterales; family 2-12-FULL-66-21; genus DATBJJ01. Next base: position 101,070 of record CAWHNN010000011.1, read on the forward strand.
CCGCGCATCGTCGAGCAGCACCTTGTGCAGGTGCAGGAGCTTGCCGCGGAGCTCTATCAACTTGCCGCGCAAGTCGCCGTTCTCGGACGATGCGGACGCACCTGTCGCTGAGGTCTCGGAGGTGACGTCCGGCGCCGGAACGGAAGAAGCGGCGGCGCCCTCGGCACGAAGGCGAGCGAGGTTGAGCCGCTCCGTCACCATCTGCAGCGAGCCATCGCTCGCTCGCGGCCACTCGGAGCGCGCCCGGTCCCAATAGAGCTCGACGCCGTTGCCGTCGGGATCGCGAAGATAGAGCGCCTCGCTCACGCCGTGATCGGCAGCGCCATCGAGCGGTACGCCGGCGCGATCGAGCCGGCGCAGCGCGTCGGCGAGCGCCGCGCGATCCGGGTAGCGGATGGCAAGGTGATAGAGGCCCGTCGATCCCGGCGGCGGCGCCTGACCGCCGGCGCTCTCCCAGGTGTTCAGGGCGATGTGGTGGTGATAGCCGCCAGCACTCAGGAAGGCCGCGGTGTCGCCCATGCGCTGCGTGACGGCGAGGCCCAGCACGCCGTGATAGAACGCGAGCGCACGCTCGAGATCGGCGACCTTGAGGTGGACGTGCCCGATATCTACTCGTGGATCGATGGGGTTGTCCATTGCCAGCAGTGCCCAGGTAGTGCCGTGATGCGAGTGGTTGGGATGCGAATCTACGACGTCAGGCCGCGGACTATCTTGACCGTCGTCACGACCTGTCCGGCATGGCGCTGCGAGTGCTCGGCGGCGTGAAAGAGTAAGCCGAGGACCGTTGTCGGCAGTTGCGCACGGCCGACCGCGCGCGCCTCGAGCAGTGCCGCTTCGGGCGTCGCGCGCAACTGCGCCATGGCCTGCTCGATAGCCGTCCTGACACCGGACAGCAGTCCCGTCACATCGCCGGACTGGGTTGCCGATTCCGCCTTGAATGCCGCCTTCTGCGCATCGTTCAGCATCTCGCCCCTGGCGTAGGTCAGCAGTCGATCGGTGCTGCCGGCAAGGTGGAGCAGATGAAAACCGACCGACGATGCGCCGCCGGGCGACATCCAGAGCTGTTCCTCTGTCAGGTCGGCCGCCGTCCTTTCGACGTCCTCGAGCGTCTGCTGAAAGGCGTGCGCCGCCGGCTGGAGCGCCGGCTGCACGTCAGCAATTGGACCACGCAGCCAGCACTCGGGAGTCGTGGGAGTCGCCATAAAATCAGATCCTACACTGACCACCACGCCATGCCGTGATCTGGCGCCCGTCAGCCGGTCGTGTTGCGCCGTTGCACTCTCTGGACGCAGAATGCACGCGGAGGTATTGATGAGCCGACGTGTTTCGACGGTCGCTCTGGTAATCCTCGGCGGTATATGGTGCCTCACGGTAAGCCCTGCCGCGTCGTTCGATCGATTCGAGACACAGTCCCCAGCGGCCGCTCCGGCGCCGGTCAAGGCGCCACTGTCCGACGCCGAGATCGAGCAATTCCTCCTCAAGGGAGAAGTCATCAGGACGAAAAGCGTCAAGAAAGGCACCACGGGCACCACGCGCGTGACCATGACCGTCGGGGCCTTCACACACGACGGGCAGATCCAGACCATCGACGACTCCAAGCGCGAGTTCCGCACGGATCGCGGCGTCGAATTCAACTTCCGCGACTCATGGATGTTCAACGTCGCCGCCTACAAGATCGATCGGCTGATCGGCCTGAACCTCGTGCCGCCCAGCGTCGCTCGTACCTACAAAGGCAGGCGCGGCGCCTTTACCTGGTGGATCGACGACATCAAGATGGACGAAGCCGATCGGTTCAAGGAGAAACTGACGCCGCCAGATCTCGACAAGTGGAATCAGCAGATGCAGCTCGTCAGGCTGTTCGATCAACTGATTGCCAACGTCGACCGCAACCTCACCAATCTGCTCATCGGCAACGACTGGAGCGTGTGGGCCATCGATCACACTCGCGCGTTCCGCACCCACACAAACCTGAAGACACCGGGCAACATCGCGCGCTGCGATCGACAGGTCTTCGCCAAGCTGAAGCAACTCGACAAGACCTCGATCAAGGAAGCCGTGGGCGAGCAACTCCAGACCTACGAGATCGATGCTCTCCTCAAGCGCCGCGACCTGATCGTCGCCATCATCGAACAGAAGGGCGACGCCGGGCTGTTTGACAGAAAGCAGTAATGCTGAATGCTGAATTGCGAATGCTGAATGAATGATAAATTCTAGGAACAGCTCACTGATTCGGCATTCATTCTGGCATTCGTAATTCCGCCTTAATTCAACATTCAGCATTCAGCATTCAGCATTGCTATGCGCTCCCTGCCGCCGCCGTCGTCGCTCTCTGCGCCTTCACGCTGGTCGTCTCGGCGCAGGAAACGGACAGGAGCAAAGTGTCAGACAAATACAAATGGGATCTCTCCCACATTTACCCATCCGACGAAGCCTGGCGCGCTGCCAAGGACAAGCTCACGGCCGAATTTCCGAAGTTGAAGGAGTTCCGTGGGACGCTGAGCTCGTCGCCGGGACGGCTGGCTGATGCGCTCGAGCTCGGGTCGCGGCTCTCGAAGGAGTTCGCCCGGGTCTACGTCTACGCCAGCATGATGTCGGACACCGACACCCGCGTCAGCAAGTACCAGGGCATGCAGCAGGAGATGGTCCAGGCTGGCTCGATGCTCGGCGCCGAGGCATCCTTCGTCGAACCCGAGATCCTCAAAATCGACAAGGCGACGATTGACAAGTTCATCGCCGGCGAGCCGCGGCTGCAGGTCTACCGGCTCTATCTTGACGACATCCAGCGCCGCGCGACGCATACGCTGACCGACAACGAAGAACGCCTCCTGGCGAGCGCCGGCGTCATCGCGAGCGCGCCGTCGACGACCTACGGGATCTTTTCAGACGCCGACTTCCCCTACCCAAGCGTGACGTTGAGCGACGGCAAGTCGGTGCGGCTCGACAGCTCGGGATTCAGCCTGTATCGCGCCGTCCCGAACCGTGACGACCGGAAGAAAGTCATGGCGGAGTTCTTCGGGTCGCTCGGCAAGTACCGCGGCACGTTCGGCTCGACGCTCAACGGGCAGGTGCAATCCGACGTGTTTTTTGCCCGGGCCCGCAAATACAACAGCGCGCTCGAGGCGTCGCTCGACGGGCCGAACGTGCCGACATCGGTGTACACGCGGCTCATCGACGGCGTCAACCGCCACCTGCCGACCTTCCATCGCTACCTGAAGCTGCGGCAGCGCATGATGAAGCTGCAGGATCTGCACTACTACGACCTCTACGCGCCGCTCGTCTCGTCGGTCGATCTGAACTACACGATAGACGAGGCGCAGACGATCATCATGAAATCGCTCGAGCCGCTTGGCGCCGATTACGCCGCCGGCGCCAGGCGTGCCTTCACCGAACGCTGGACCGACTTCTACCCCACCGAGGGCAAGCGCGCGGGCGCCTACTCGAACGGCGGCGCCTACGACGTCCACCCGTTCATGCTGATCAACTACAACGGCAAGTACACCGACATGAGCACGGTGGCCCACGAGCTCGGCCACACGATGCAGAGCTATTTCTCGAACAAGACGCAGCCGTTCCCGACCGCCTCTTATCCAATCTTCGTCGCCGAAGTCGCCTCGACGTTCAACGAGGCGCTCCTCATCGACTACATGCTGAAGACGATCAAGGACGATGCGACGAAGCTGTCGCTGCTCGGGAACTATCTCGAGGGCATCAAGTCGACCGTCTTCCGGCAGACGCAGTTCGCGGAATTCGAGCTCCGCATGCACGAGATGGCCGAAAAAGGCCAACCGCTGACTGGCGAAGCCCTCGACAAGCTCTACTCCGAGATCACCAGGAAGTACTACGGCCACGACAAGGCCGTCTGCATCGTCGACGACTACATCGCCCACGAATGGGCGTTCATCCCGCACTTCTATCGCAACTTCTACGTCTTCCAGTATGCGACGTCGTTCACGGCGTCGGCGGCTCTCTCCGAGAAGGTCATGGCCGGCGACAAGTCGGCGCTGAAGCGCTACCTCGACTTCCTCAACGCCGGCGGCTCGAAGTACCCCGTCGATCTGCTCAAGGACGCCGGCGTCGACATGACGACCGACGAACCGCTCGAGCTCACGATCAAGAAGATGAATCGCGTGATGGACGAGATGGAAAAGCTGATCAAATAATGCTGAATGTCGAATGCTGAATGCTGAATGAATTCTGGAATTCACTTCAGCATTCAGCATTCAGCATTCAGAATTTATAGACCACCGACGTCAGGAACGCGACGTCGTTCTTCTTCACCAAATCCGACGGCGGCCTGGTCTTGAGGGCGTCGAGCAGCTCGACCTTCAGCTCGATCTGCTTGACGATCGACGTCGAGAGACCGGCGCTGAACGTGTAGAGCGCATCGCCGAAATCGTCGGCGTCCCACAGCGATGAAAAGTTCTGCGTCAGGGTCGCGACCGGCGAGATCTTCCACTCGAATTGATCGCCCGACGTGATGACTGCCGACGTGTCGACGTCAAAGCCGGGGTTCTTTTCCCAGCTGACGCCGGCGCCGCCGTCGACCGACAGCGACACGGCGTCGGTGGCGATGAGCTTGTAGCCGAGGCCGCCGCTCGTCGCAAACAGATAATCGATCTCCTTGAATTCATCGCTGCAGGTACTGCGCCTGCCCGAACGCAAACGCCCGCTCGGTCAGCTTCCGCTCGTAGCGGCCCTGGAGGAACAGCCGATCGACAGACTTCACGCCATCGGTCTCGCCGCGCTGGTAGATTCCCTGAAACTTGAAGACGTTCTTCGTTTTCGGATCGTAGGCGGCGTCGAAGCTGATATTGAGGTTGGTCGTATCCTTATTGCCGCGGTTGAGCGAAAACCCTAGGCCGGCGCTGCCCACCCAGTTTCCGGGCGGCGGCTCGGGAGGGGGACACGGACACGTCTGCTGAGCCAGCGACGGATTGGATGACAGAAGTAAAAGAGCAAACGCATACGCACACACACGCCGGACAGCAATCATGAGCTGACCTCCAGTTCACACCGAGCGGACGACCATCGGATGGCACTGCATCCGCTTGATGGCCATCAAGCATCGGGCCACTGCCGCTACCGCCGCGGCTCGTCGTCAACGGTCCAGTGTTCGTGCCGAGCTTCGGCGCTCGAAATCGGCTACCAGGGCTGCTCGCGCTCACCGAGCTACCGATGTAGAAGATACCTTCGCGCGCAGCCCGGAAGCAAGCGGGAGCTCTGTAGTTCGGTTGAGCCATGGATCGATGATCTGGAGATCCGCCGTAGTGCGGCCCCAGCCGACGGGGACTCAGCAGTCGTAAGCTCGACGCCCTGTTCGTTGCGAGCCGACGGTTCAATGGTCTTCTCGAGATCGTTGCTGATGTCGTTGTAGTAGAACGCGGCGCCGAACGAATCCATGCTGCGGCCCTCGAAGGGCGCCGCGCCGCCGAAGCCGACGAACATCTGCGTGCGCAGCGGGCTCGGATCGCCGTCGGACACGGCAAACATGCCGAAGACCCCCATGCCCTTCCGCGGATCGTTGGGATGCATCCACACGTACTGATCGACGGTGACGTTGAGGGTCCACGCGCCCTGCACCTGCTCCACGGGAACGTTCAGCGGCGGAATGAAGATCCACGGCGACTGATCGAGCGACGCGCCTTCGAACGAGCCGATTTCGCCGCCAACGCTGATGCCGCCCGGCAGCGTCTTCGACAGCTTGACCGGGCAGCATCGCGTTCCACATGAACGTCGCGCCGTTTTCGAAGAAGCCGGGCTCGGTCGATTCGACGAGGCCAAGCGTCACCGCCGGCGTCGCGCCTTTGAGGACGCTGAAGGTCACGCCTTCACCCCACGGCGGAAGAGTGCGTGTCGACACCGGCGGCGCGACCAGCGACAGGTTCATGAAGCGATCGGTACCGTCGCCGCCCGTGAACGGATGAGCGCTGTAGAGATCGAGGAAGTTGAAGCGGCCGAACTGCAGCACGAACTTGTTCTCGAAGACCTGGCTGCCATAGAGGCTGGTGACCGCGGCGTGCGTGCCATCGGATTCCGGGAAGAGGAGCGCGGTGCTCGTAGGGATGAGCGTTCCACCTGCGAGCAGCGGCACGTCACCGTAGCGCATTTCGAAGTGACCGCCGACTGAAAACCCGTCCCAGAGGTATTTGCTCAGATTGGCTTCGCCCATGACGTCGAATCTTGCCGCCGTAGTCGAAGCCGCGGTTGTCGTCGCCCACTGGAACCCAGTCGAAGAACTGCGTGTAGCTGACGTCGATCTTGGTTTGTTTCTCGCCGAGCTTCGTGCGGGCGCCGCCCCAGTCGCCGAAGAGCTCGCCGCGATGGAGAATGTCAGCCGGCGCCGGAGGCGGCGGCACGGGTGCTGGATCCTGCGCCGCGACGGGCGCCCCGGTGGCGGCGAGAATGAGATACGGCAGTCGAAATTGAGAACGCGGCACGCGCGAGCGCGCGCCGGGAAACCACACTAATCATCGTTTCTACACCTCTCATGTGGATCGCGGGCGCCGGAGACAGTCGCGGCAACGCCCGGCAGGCTCTACCTGGCCGCGACTGGTTCGTCGATCGCGTACTTCTCGATATCTTTTTCGAGGAAGAAATTGAGCACGGTTCGAATCGCGGCGATTGCCGCAAGCTTGCCCACGTCGTCCCACGTGGGCGAGATGGCCGTCCGCAGAACATCGGCCGCCAGCTCGAACTCGAGCGCGAGCACGAGCCAGACAGCGAAGCGGACGAAAATCTCTTTGCGGCGAAGTACGCCGGACCGCGCGTGGGGGTTGAAACGCCGCAGAACAAGGTAGATGGCTTCTGCGGCGCCGACAGCAATGAACAGTGCGGCCGCTGCTTCGACGCCGGTGGCAACGGCAGCAGCAAATTGCTGGAAGAGTTCCTCCATCCGGATTGGCTATCGTATCCCGATCTTCTTCGCCCGCGATATTCGCGGCGTGCAGTTCGTCACAAGAACGCCTCGCGCCCGCTACGATTCCTTTCCTCACGCCATCAATCTCGAAGACGTCGTACCGTGATCGGCGGCAAGGCGCCGGAGGTGCAGGGCCAGCGCGATTGCCATGATCCCGAAAACGAGGGCGGCGGCACCCACCAGGTAGACAAGCGTGACGAGCCCGGCAACGGGCCGGAACAGGAGGAGCACACCAAAGAGCACCGAAGCCGCGCCCGAGACCGCGAGGAGCCACGCACGGGGCAGGATGTGGCGCAGCTTGATCGCCGCGGCGATCTCGAGCGCGCCGCGCACGATGGCCCACATCGCCATGATCGTCAGGAGGACGATCAACGTCACGCCGGGCCAGATGCAGGCGAGGACGCCGGCCACGAGCCCGCAGGCGCCCGATGCGACGAGTGACCAGGAGTGTCCGCCGCCGCGACGCGCCGCGATGCCGGTCGTCAACGACATCGCGCCGTCGACAACGGCATAGACGCCCCACAGCAGTACGAGCGTGACGAGCGTCAGCCCGGGCTGTATGAAGGCAAACAGGGCGAACAAGACATTGCAGATCCCGCGGATCAGCAAGATCGACCAGGCGCGGGCGATCTCGGGATGCATGTCTGGTCCTCGAGGCTACGAGGCCGCGGGCGGTTTGCTCGGCCGCACGATGCATCGGAAGCCGAGATGGCACGTCGAGGTATCGATGGGCTCCGGGAACCGCGCCGCCGGACGATAACGACGGCAGTAGTTGGGCGCGCAGAGATGCGAGCCGCCCTTGATCACCTTTCGCGGGATGCGGATCGCCGGCTGCCGCGGATCGTAGCTTTCCGTTTCGGCGGGGCCGCGCGGATTCTCGGGAATGCAGCATGCCTTGATCTGCTCGTCGGGATGCTTCGGGACGTACCAATCGGTCGTCCACTCCCACACGTTGCCTGTGACGTCGACCAGGCCGTAGCCGTTTGGCGGAAACGAGCCAACCGGCGACGTACCTTCGAATCCGTCTTCCTTGAAGTTCTGCCAGGGGAACTCACCCTGCCAGAAATTCGCCATCAGCTTGCCGTCGACGCGGAGGTCGTTGCCCCAGGCGTATTCGGCGCCTTCGAGACCGCCGCGCGCGGCAAACTCCCATTCGGCCTCGGTTGGCAGCGACTTGCCCGACCACGTCGCATACGCCTCGGCATCGCCGAACGTGACGTGCGTGATGGGATGGTCCTCGCGACCCTTGATGGTCGAATTGGGACCCCGCGGATGGCGCCAGTCGGCTCCGAGAACGAACCGCCACCAGTTATGAAAATCCGATAGATCGACCGGGTTCGGCGGCTTGACGAAGACGAGCGAGCCGGGATGCAGCAGCTCTTTCTTCGCGCCCGGGTAATCGGCCGGGTTCGGCGGGATCTCGGCAAACGTCACATGGCTCGTCGCGGCAACGAAGGGCTGAAACGCCGCAACGGTGACCGGAGTTCGATCCATCCAGAAGCCGTCGACCGTCACCTTGTGGATCGGGCGTTCCTCCGGATAGTGCTCCTCGGAGCCCATGCTGAACGTGCCGCCGGGAATCCACACCATATCGGGGAAGGGCGCCGGCCCTGGAGCTGTGCCGGGAGCGGTATCTGGGTGATGCATGGCCAACTCTGGCATAGGAGTTCTCCCAGCTTCAACCCGCGGGCCATTCGCAGGTGCAGAAATACATGGGTTTCGAGCAGCACGCCGCGGAATCCGCGACATAGCGCGGCGTGTGGCACGGGCGGCGGCGGGAACGGCTCTTACCGCGGTCGGCGCGCCTGTCGATCGGACAACGGCCGACGTCGTCGAAGCTCGAGACGGCGGGCGGCATCACGGTTCGTTTCCCCTAGCCGCGTCCCGCAACCCTTCCCACCACATCAGCCGCTCCGGACCCACGAATGCCCGTGGGTACGGGGGGCACTTTGTTATTCTTCCTGCGCATTTCCCACTCTGGCGGGGATTCGACACCGGTCCTGCCGTGGCGCCTGGGCGGCACGGAAATAGGATCACCCTCATCAACCCAGCTGGTGACACGCAGGCAGGCCATGACAGCAACAGGACCGGAACCGACCTCGGTACCAACGTCAAACGAGCTCGCTCAGCAGCGGACGACGCTCGCGGGCGATCGCACGCACCTCGCCGATGAGCGGACGGCACTTGCGCTCGATCGCACGCGACTCGCGCACGAGCGCACGCTCATGGCGTGGATCAGGACGGCGATGTCCCTCATCTCCTTCGGCTTCACGATCTACAAGTTCTTTCAGGGCCTCGAGGACACGGAGAAAATCCACGCCGCGCACCGGATGTTCGGACCGCGCGGCTATGCGCTGGTCATGATCGGCCTCGGTGTCGGGGCACTGGTGCTGGCGATCATCCAGAACCGCGGCGAGATGAAGAAGCTCAACGCGGAGTACGCGCAGTACGGCGTGCCGCCGCGCTCGACGTCGCTGGTCATTGGCTCCATCGTCGGCGCTCTGGGCCTGGTGGCGCTCATCCTCGTCATCCTGCGCCAGTGAAGCCGCGCCATCAAGAGTGCCGCGCACGTCCAATTCCCAGGAGCAATACCGATATGCCTCTCCATCGAATCAAGCCTGATGCGCTAGCTCGACCCCGGGTTTTCGCGTGAGGATCATCAACATGAAGCGGCTGTGCGCACTTCTCGTCGTCCTCTCTCTAGCGGTTGCCTGCGGCGGTCCGCCGACCGCGAACGCGCCTGCCCCCGCAGCGCAGCCTCAGCCAGCACCTGCAGCGGATCCTCTCCCATCATGGAACGAGACCGCCAGCCAAGAAGGCGATCGTCGCCTTCGTCGGCAGGGTTACGAAGGAAGGCGGGCCTGACTTCGTTACGCCGGCGGAACGAATCGCGACCTTCGACAACGACGGCACGCTGTGGTCGGAAAAGCCTGTGCCGTTCCAGTTGATGTTCGCGCTCGATCGCGTCAAGGCAATGGCGCCGCAACATCCGGAGTGGAAGTCGAAGCCGCCATTTGCTGCCGTCCTCAAGGGCGACATGTCAGGGCTGGCAGCTACCGGCGAAAAGGGCATGCTCGGAATCGTGGCTGCAACTCACACCGGCATGACGACCGATGAATTCACGCAGGCTGTGCAGGACTGGATCACCACGGCGAAGCATCCAAAGACCGGGCGGCTCTACACCGACATGGTCTACCAGCCGATGCTCGAGCTTCTTTCGTACATACGCGCGAATGGCTTCAAAACGTTCATCGTGTCCGGGGGCGGCGTCGAGTTCATGCGGCCGTGGACCGAGCGCGTCTACGGTATTCCTCCAGAGCAGGTCGTCGGCAGCGCCGGCAAGATGAAGCTCGAGGTGCGCGACGGCAAGCCCGTGCTCGTCAAGCTCCCGGAACTCGATTTTATCGACGACAAGGAAGGCAAGCCCGTCGGCATCCAGAGCCGCATCGGCCGCCGGCCTATCGCTGCTTTCGGCAATTCTGACGGCGACATGCAGATGCTCGAATGGGCGACCGCCGGCCCCGGCGCGCGCTTCGCGCTCTTCGTGCACCACGACGACGCCGCGCGCGAGTTTGCCTACGATCGTGCCGACAAACTGCAGCAGTTCAACAAGGGATGGGACGAGGCCGTTGCCAGGGGCTGGACGGTCGTCAGCATGAAGGACGACTGGAAGGAGATCTATCCGTTCCAGAAGAAGTGAAAGTCGCTACTAGGCGCGCTTGCGCGGCAGCTGACGATTCGCAACCTCACGCGCATGGTTCAGGCGATCGACGACGCGCAGTTGCCGCAGCATGGGAGCCTGTTGCGAGATGAGGTCGGCGTAAAGCGCGTGCCGGAAGCGATACGTCGCGCGCTGGGAGGCGTGCGCCTCGGACGGCGACGACCAAATGGCCGCGGCGCGCCAGCGGCGCGAGCACGGCCTTCGCATAGTCGACCTTCTGATGCAGGCCGACGGCGACGGCTGACGCCGTGAATTCCAGTCCAACGGCGGCCGCCGCTTCGAGCGCCTCGCGCTCGCGTGCATCGAGGTGGTCGAAATGCCGCGCGACAACTTCCGCCAGCGTTTCTGGAAGCGCGCGAGCGATCGCCTCGTGCGAGACGTCGCAGCGCCAGCCTTCTGGCGTCTCGACCACGAGCCGGCGCGCGACGAGGCTGTCGATGGCGCTGACCATCATGAACGGATTGCCGCCGGTTGCCGCGTGCACGGCAGGCGCGATCTCGGACAGGAACCGGGGGCCGAAGCGCGCGTCGACGTAGCGTCCGACGTGCTCGAGCGTCAGCGAGCCGAGGGCCAGCCGCAGCGACCGCCTCTCGTTCGAGAGCGCTGCCAGCAACCGCTGGTGGGCCCGCTCCCCCGCCGTCCACTCACCAACGGCGCACGTGCCGATGATGAGCAGCTTGGAAGGAACGTGACTCTCCGCAAGACGGGCCAGCGTGTTGACGGTGTCGACGTCCGCCCACTGTAAATCCTCGAGCACAAGGATCAGCGGCAGGTCGTGAGAGAGCGCGGCGAGGGCGGCGCTCAACTCGTCGAACAGGCGCACGGTGTGCACCGTCGGATTTCCGGAGCCGACCCACTGCGGAAACTGCGCCAGCCAGGACGGCGCGTGCTCGCGGAGGATGCGCGGCACAAATCCGACATGCCGGCGATCGAGCGCAATGAGCGCGTCGAGGAACGGATAGTAGGGCTCGTGCGCCAGCTCGCGGGCAAAGCTTTGTCCGTAGCAGACGCGCACCGGCCCACCGGCGTGCGCGGTCTTCACGAACGCGTCGCAAAGGGCCGTCTTACCCGAACCGTGTTCGCCTGAGATCAAGACCGTGCGGCGGGCAGACGCGCGGACGGCATCGAGCGCATCGGCCAGCGCCGCCACCTCCGGCCCACGATTGACAAAGATTGGGGCTTTGACCTCGCGCACGTGCTCCACCGCTGCGGCCGGCTGAGAGACGTCGGCGATGAACGAATAGCCGCGGCCGGGCGCCGACTTGATGAACCGGGAGTCGCGGGACGTGTCTCCGAGGGCCTGGCGGATTTCCCTGACGAGCACTTTTACGTTGTCGGGCTGGACGTGGGTGTCCGGCCACACCGCCGCCATGATTGCCGCTTTCGACAGCCACGAGCCCGCTCGCTCCAGCAGGCACCACAGCAGCGACGCCGCCTTGCCGGTCAGCGGAATCTGCTGGGCGCCGCGCCACAGCGAGCCTTCATCGGCATCGAATCTGAATTCGGCAAACTGCTTCGTCACCTGCCCTCACGCCAATCGGTTAGACCAGTTGGAAGGAGCCCACGATACGTCGAGCCCCCCAACCTGTGCCATTGGACTTAGGCCCCCCCTATCTGGGCCTTTGGTCCAATACGGATGTGACGAATCTGCAACGATTTACGGGTGAACGGAAGGTTTTACGCCGGGCGCTGATTTGTACGCAGTCGATCGGCCATTCGTACAAGCTCAGCCAGGGATTCGGCCTGCATCTTGTGCATGACCTGGGCGCGGTGGACCTTGATCGTCTTCTCAACCGTCCCCAGCTCGCCGGCGATTTGCTTGTTGAGCATTCCGGTCACGACCAGCGCCATGACTTCCCGCTCACGCGCGGTCAAAGTCTCGAAGCGCTCGCGCAGCCGCTGGAGCTCCTCGCGATCGTGGCTGCGCACGCGCTCCTGCTCGAGCGCCTGATAGACGGCATCGAGCAGAGCCTGATCGTCGAAGGGCTTGGTGAGCACTTCGAGCGCCCCCGCCTTCATCGCCCGCACGGTCAGGGGCACGTCGGCATGGGCCGTGACGAAGATGATCGGCAGGTCGGTGCCCGCCTGATTGAGCATCCGCTGCATATCGAGCCCGCTCGCGCCGGGCATCCGCACGTCGAGGACGACGCAGCCGGAAACGCCCTGTTCGCTCCGGGCCAGGAACTCCATCGCCGTCGAGAACGTCTCGCACGGCAACCCGACAGAGGCAAGCAACCGCTTGACGGCGGTGCGCACCGACGGGTCGTCGTCGACCACGAACACAGTGGGCGTAAACGCCTCAGGCATGCGCCTCCAGGGGCAGCGTGACGTGGAATGTCGCGCCGGGGCCGGCGTTCGGCGTTGCCCACAGCCGGCCGCCGTGCATCTCGACGATGATACGGCTCATCGACAGGCCGATACCCATCCCCTCGGGTCTCGTCGTGACGAGCGGCCGAAACACCCGCTCCGGATCCTCGCCATCGAAGCCGTCCCCGCAGTCGATCACGATCGCATGGATGCCGCTGCCGGCCTCGAAGACGGTGCGGATCTGCAGAACCATTTCGCCCCCTGCCGCGCGCATCGCCTCGACGGCGTTCACGATCAGGTTGCAGAACACCTGCTGCATCTGCACGTGGTCGGCTCGCACGAGCGGCAGCGACGCATCGAGCTCGGTCCGCACGATGACCCTGCACGAATCGAGCGGGCCCCGCGTCAGCGCCAGCGCGCTGTCGATCACGTTGTTCAAGTCGACGGGACGGCGCTGCAGCTCGCCGCGTTCGAACAGGCCGCGCGTCCGGCGAATCAGCTCGCTCGCGCGTTTCCCGTCGCAGACGACGTCGGTCAGCGCCTCGCGCACCTGCGGCAGATCGGGCTGATCGCTGCCCAGCCAGCGCAGCGCCGCGCTGGCGTTGGCGACGATCGCACAGAGCGGTTGATTGACCTCGTGCGCGATAGCCGCCGTCAGTCCGCCCATGTCGCTGAGGCGCGTCAGCCGCGCCAATTCCGCTTTTGCCTCTTCAAGAGCACGCTCGGTATCCTTCTGCGCCGTGATGTCGGTAGCCGTGCCAATCATGCGCACGGACCCTGCCGGCATCCCAATCGACAACGGCGCCGCGCGCGAGGAACCAGCGGATGGTTCCGTCTTTGTGCACCATGCGATACGCGACTTCGAAGGTCGGCGTCCGCCCCTGCGATGTGCGCCTGGGCGGCCTCCATCACGCGCGTCACATCGTCGGCATGCACGCGCAGGCTCCATTGGTCGAAATGGTTGGGGATCTCGTGATCCGCATAGCCGAGCAACTGCTTGAGCGACGGATCGACATAGATATCGTTGCTGACCAGGTTCCAGTCCCAGACGCCGACCGATCCCGCAAACGTCGCAAGCCCATACCGCGTATGGCCATTGCGCAGGGCCTCTTCTGCGGTGCGCCGCTCGCTCAGCAGCGCCGACAGGACGATGAGCGGCAGGGCCATCGCGATGAGCGTCAGCTGCGTCACCACGACCGCGTCTGCGGGCGGCGTAGTCCCCTGACCGAGATGGACGTTGGCAAAGTAGCGAAAGAGCGTCGTGAAACAGAGCACGATGCCGAGCCCCGCCGAACCGAAGCGCACGGCGGCCCAGAGAAAGAACGGCAACGGCGCGAACATCAGCGGCGACACCGTGATCGGCGACGAGGCGATCGAGTTGACGAGCCGCTCGGACGCCGTCAGGCACGCCAGCAGGATCAGGAACTCCGCGAATGGCGGACCGAAGGGCCGCGGCAACGAACGCCAGCGAAGCGCCGTCAGCAGCGGCGGCGCGAGGACGACCGTCGAGAGGACGTTGGTCACGAACCATATCCGCCAGTGCATCACCGGATCGGCGATCCAGCCAGTCGCGCTCAACGTCGCGGCCGAAATCAGCGCCGCGATCGCCGGCGCGCCAATCGCGGCAATCAGCAGGAACGCCGTTATGCCCTTCAGCGTTCCGAGCATCTCTTCGACGCGGACGAGCGGCCGCAGCAAGATCACGGCAATCAGCGGCTGCGAGAGGTTGCCGGTGAACATCCCGAGCGAGCGGCCAATCGGAAGGTTCATCGTCCCGGCGACGGCGAGCTGCGTCAGCAGCGCAAAACCGCCGATGATCGGCCACAGCCTGAGCGGAGAGATCAGAAAGGCGATGAAGAGGAGGACATTCGGCGGCCAGAGCACGGCCATGGCTCGGCAGCGTCGGCATCATCAGCCGGGCGTGGACCTGCCACCGCCGTGGCGTAATACGCCAGCGACAGGCCGGCAATCCAGAGAAGGGCTTGCCGGTAGGTCTCGTGAGAGGTGCGCTCCAGCCACGGGCTGGCGAGTCTGGCGGCCGCTACGTCCATGATGGATTTCGGTGACTCAACGCGAGTCGCTTCCTTGCCGATCGCAGAAGTATACAGAGGTCGCGGACCTCCAGATCCAGCGGCACCCGCCGTTGGCCGCCGGCTGGCCGCGCCGGCGCCAGCAATTACACTGTCACATGCCCGGACACGCGCCCCTTGCCGAACTGGTTCTGACGTACGCCATCGCGCTGGCCCTCATTCTCGTCCTCAGCCGGATTCGCATTCCGCCGATCGTGTCCTTCATCGTCGCCGGCGCCGTCGCCGGTCCGGCCGGAATCGGGATCGTCAAGACCCAGGACGATGTCGAGATGCTGGCGGAAATGGGCATCGTTCTGCTGCTGTTCACGGTCGGCCTCGAGTTCTCGCTGACCGAAATCCGCCGCATCTGGCGGAAGGTCCTCATCGGCGGCACGCTCCAGGTCGCGCTGACGGCCGTCGTCATCCTCGCGCTCGTCGTTGCATTTTTCGGGTCGGTGTCGACGTGGCGGCTCGGTCTTTTTGCCGGCCTCTTCGTGGCGCTGTCGAGCACGGCTATCGTCCTGCAGGAGCTCGGCACGCTGAATCAGCTCGATTCACCGCATGGACGCCTGGTCGTCGGCGTCATGCTCTTCCAGGACCTCTGCATCGTCGGACTGCTGCTCCTCGTGCCCATCCTGTCGGGGATGACGCCGCTGTCGGCCGTTCCTGGAGTTCTGGCGAAAGCTGCGGCCGCAATCGGCGTCGTGGCGCTCGTCAGCAAGTTCGTGCTTCCGATTCTTTTCCGCCTGGTCGGCCGCAGCGGGCGCCGCGAAGCGTTTCCCCTCGCCGTGATTCTAGCGAGCATCGGTACGGCGTGGGCGAGCTCGCTGCTCGGCATTTCGATGGCGCTCGGAGCGTTCCTCGGCGGTCTCGTTCTCGCCGAGAGCGAGTACAGCCACCAGGCGTACGCGGAGATACGGCCGCTGCGCGACATCCTCGCCGGCCTGTTCTTCATCTCGCTCGGCATGCTCGTCGATCCCGGCGTGCTGCTGACGCAGTTTCCGATCGTCATCGCAATAGCGCTGCTGCTCGTGATCGTGAAGGCGTCGGTTGCTACCGTCGCCTTCGTCGCGGCGGGGACGACCATGCGCGTCGCGGCAACCGCGGGCCTGGATATTGCGCAGGTCGGCGAGTTCTCCTTCATCCTCGGGCGCAGCGGCCGCGAGGTCGGGCTGCTCAGCGGGGAGTACTGGCAGCTTCTGCTCGCCGCGAGCATCGCGACGATGGTGGTAACGCCAGCGGTACTCGCCGTCGCGCCACGCATCGGATCGTGGATGGCACTGAAAATCAGGTACGGCTCGACGGAGGAAGACTCGTCACTCCCCGACCACATGTCTGATCACGTGGTCATCCTCGGGTTCGGCATGGGGGGGCAGCTGCTGGCGCGGGCGCTGCAGCAGCTCTCGACGCCGTATGTCGTCCTCGATCTCAACGGCGCGACGGTCAGGCGGGCGCGACGGGACGGCGAGGCGATCTTCTACGGCGATGCCACCAACGAAGATGCGCTGCGCGCCGCCGGAGTCGAACGCGCCAAGGCTGTCGTCGGAGTTCTGAGCGATCCGTATGCGGCAGCGCGCGCCGTGACCGCGATCCGCTCGATTAACGCCGTGTCACCGATCATCTTGCGCACGCGCTACAAGTCGGAAGCTGAATCCGTGATGCGCCATGGCGCGACCGTCGCGGTGTCGGAAGAAATGGAGGCGTCGCTCGAAGTGCTGGCGCAGACGTTCGCGCGGCTCGACGTCCCCGGAAACGTCATCGACGTACTGCTCGACAGCTACCGCCGCGAGTCGATGGGCATGCGAACCATCCGCACGCCCGGGCAGCCGCTCGAGAGCTTGCCGAGCGCCATCTCGAAGACGCCGATTGCGACGCACGCCCTCGGCGATGGCGACTGGGCCGCCGGACGAACGCTCGCCGAGGTCAACCTGCGGGCCGAGACCGGCGCACTCGTGATCGCCGTGCAGCAGCGTGGACGCTACATCACCTCGCCACCAGCGGATCTGCAGCTGGGCGTGGGGGACGTGCTCTACCTGCTCGGCGACGAGAGCGATGTGCTGCTGGCTCGCCGCCGCCTGACCGACGAGTAGCTATTTCCGCGGGAACAGGAACGTCGCCGCGAAGCGAAGCCGCCAGTCGGCGCGGCCGTCTGGATGGACCACGGCCGGCCCTGCCGCCGCGAGGAAGCTCACGGGACGACGACCCAGCAGCGTGACCTTGCTGATCGAGAAGTAGAGAAACGCCGTCGTTTTTTCGCTGTCGGCGTCCCAGTTCGTGCTGATCTCCATCTGCGACCCCACTGCGAGGCCGTCCGGCAGGTTGTAGTTGGCAAACGGCTGAAGGTACATCTGGTTGATGTCCGCGCGATCGATCGCGCCGTCGACCGACCAGATTTGATTCCAGAGCGCCCCCGTCGTCCACTTGCCCGGCTGCACGAGAGCGACGATGGACGGGCCGATGCCGAACTTCTCGGTTCCGAGCGCATCGTTGGTCGCGGTGGGAATCAGGAGCGCGGGCCCGGCGCCCCAGATGACTTTCCCTGTCTTCGCCGGCGAAAAGAAGAGCGTCATCGTCGTGTCGCCCATACCGGTAATCCGCGTGCTCGTATCTGTCGGCTGCGACTGCAGCGGCATGATGACACGCAGAATGATGTTCCAGTCCTTCGTCAGGCCGAAGGGCGCGACCGGCTGGATGTTGAGGAGCGTGCCGGTCGCCTCGCGATCGCCGATACCGAAATCCCAGTTGCCCTGAAAGGGCACGCTGATCAGGCTGGCGACGGGATTCTGCGTCTGCTTCGCGAGCTCGTCAGCACTCTGCGCAAAGGCTGCCGGCGCCGAAAGCGCCAACACCAGGAACATCGCTGCGACCTTGGGTCCACGGACCATATACAGAACTCTCCCGTCAAAGTGATTCCGACTGCCAGACATCGTCCGGCGAGCCGGAAGTCACCGGCTGATGCGCGTGATCGCGCCGAGGCTATAGCTTAGCGTTCAGGAACTCGCGGATGTGGATCGGCGTACAGCGCCGGACGATTCAGCAGCGAGGTCAAACGGAGGACGGGCGTTCCAGCTCCCAGCTTCCTATTTCTGCGTGGCGCGGAGCGCCACCCGCCTGTTCCTTGCGCGGCCGTCAGCCGTCGTATTGTCGGCTATCGGGTGCTGATTGCCGTAGCCTTCCGCGTCGAGACGGCTGGACGCTACGCCCAGGTCGCGCAACTGATTCATCACGGCTTGAGCGCGCGACTGCGACAGCGCGAGATTCGCACGCGCGTCGCCGGAATTGTCGGTATAGCCGCCGATCTTGACGCGGACTGACGGGTAAGCTTTCAGGATCGCAGCGATGTTCGCGAGTTGCTCGCGCGACTGTGGACGCAGCGTCGTCGAATCGGCTTCGAACGTTATGCGATCGAACTCGTACCACGTCTCACGATCGACGGGCGTGCCGCCTTCGAGGAACGAGAGAAATCGTGACTCGGTGCTCTCCGCCGGGAATCGCAGGTTGGTTCCATCGGGCAGGACGCGATCGATGTAGCCGGCCGTGCCCACAGCGCCGGGTGTTCCTTCGACGCTGCGACCGCTGCGGCCAAACATCGAATACAAGCCGATCACCGCCAGCAAGGCGACAATCGCCGCCGCCACCCATCCATTGGAAGAAGAGCCTTTCGAGAGCCCTGGCGCGGGCACGTTCGCTCGTGCGGCCTGGTATCGGTCGCGTGCGGGTTCTACCGGGGCAACGTCAGGTGGCGACAGCAGGGAACCAAAATAAGCGGGCAGCACGGCTACGAGGGGCACGCGCTCGGCAGCGAGCCGCCGTCCAAGACCGGCGGCGTCGAGGTTCTCGCGGACGACGAGGCGGCTCAGGTAGCCGAGGACTGTCGGCAGGGCCACCGAGAAGAAGGCCGCCGCCGTCGACGGCTTGACACCCGAGGCGCGCGAGATGCCGTTGTTGATGGTCTCGGGGTTGCCGCCGAAAACGAGCGACCGGAGCAGCGCGACGGGTCCGGTTTCTTCGAGCGCGCGCGGCGCGCGGTTGAAAAGACGCTCGGGCTGATCGAGAAGCGTGACGTCGGCCGGCACGTCCCTGGTCATGTCCAGCAGGCCGCGCATGAACTGCATGTTGCCGGCCCGAGCCACGAGCGGCGCGAGCACCGCCGCAACGGCGACGGTGAATCCCTTCGTTACGGCGGGATCAGACTCGCCGTAGGTGTTGGCCGCCTGCGTGTACGCGGTTGAGCCCAGCGATCGCGTGAGCGAATCGAGGATCGACGAAGTCATGGCAGCCCTTTCGTGCGGTGACGGCTGGATTGAAGAGCTCCGGTTCTGGTGATGGACGCCTCGAGACTCGCTTCAAACCTGATGCCGCGGGCGATTGGCCAGATGGTATTGCAACAGTGCCGGTCACGATCACGCCGACCACGCAAGTCGCGCGATATCGTGAGCCCATCGCGATGGAGCGCGAGCCGCCTCAGCCGCGGAGATCCAGTACCAGGCCGGCCCACGGCACTTCGGAGTAGAAAAGAACGATCAGGAAAGCCCCGATGTACGCGCGCCGCCACCACCTGTCGCGCTCGGTCGTCTGCGCCACGCCCATGACGAGCAGGAGCCATCCGAATCCCGCTACTGGCGCAAACGCGTACGTCACGAGACAGAAGGCGATGAGAAGCCCGTGACGCAGCCAGGCAGGGACTCGCCGCGGCGGCAAGAGCATCGACAGCGCCACGCATGCTTCGAGCAGGACGATGCCCCACGTCGAGATGGTCGCCAGCACGCGGAGCCGGACCGGCTCGGTGACAGTCGGCGGCTCAGCGAGCGCGGCGCCTTCGGGGAGCGCCGTCAGCGCCTCACGATTCGCCTTGAGCTCTTCGTCGGTCAGTCCGCCGATGAGCATCGCCGCCTCGGCGAATCGCGGGTCCGTCAACAACGTCACGCGGAAGAAACGTCCGTCGAGAAAGTCCGGCGACAGCACGGCTTTCCACAACACCGCGAACGCGAACGCCATTCCGAGCAGCCACCGGCTGGTGGTGGCAAGCGTCGCCTGAAGGTCGAGCGCTCGCAGCGACAGCGCGATTGCCAGCGTCCAGTAGGCAATCAGGTAGATGTGATTGTCGGCAAGCGGCCAGTCATCCGCGATCCGCACGGCGACGAACGCCGCGACGATGGCCCAGAGTGCCGGAGTGCGCAGCGCGCGCGGAGAAATCAGCACAAGTGCGGCAATGGCGAGGATCGCCGGCTTGACGAACCACGGGCCCATCGGGCGGAGAAGCAAGGCGATGGCGGTGAGCCGGAACGATGTGTCGAGGTGCGGGGGACAGGAAGCGGCGCGAAACCATTGCACGACGGCGCGCGCAATCATCGGCTCGTCTTCGTGGCCACGACGGATGCTACGGAACCTGGTACACGAACGTTCGCAGGGGCACCTCGCTCGCCGCCAGGCTGGACGGGTCGAACCGTGTACTCCACACCGTCAGTGTAACCGTCGTGACCGGTCGGTCGTAGCGGCGCTCGCGCGCGACCACGGCCGCGGCAAGGTCGCGCAGCAGCCATTCGAAGGACAGTTCGCGGCGCGCGCAGCCAGCTCTTCGAGCGAGGGCGGAACGTGTTGCGATTCAGATCGCTCTGGCGCCTCGAGCAGGATGTCGACACCGCGATACGCGCCGTGATCGAGCGTCGAGAACATCCCGAAGCCGCCGCCCTTCCACGGCGTGAGGCCGGCAGTCCTGGCCATGACCACCTGCAGCGTGGCAACGACGACGAGCACGGCGGCGAAACCGCAGCGGGTGTCACAGATCCGAGCTAACGCAAGACGACGACTTGATACCCGGCGCCTACGCGCTGGTAGATGTCGGCCCGCACTGGCTGTAGGCAACATTGCCGACGCGCACGGAACGGCATCCGACCGCAACGTGCGAATCACGGCGCCGACGGGCGGTCCACGACTGATACACTCGCCATGGCAGCCGAGTGTCGTCGCGTCGCTGACGCGCGACGGAATTGATTGACGGTATTGAGTTCGCGTGGTGGCTCCACGCGATGTCGTGGGTCTGCTCAGCTTCGCTTGGCTGTCCGCGTGCGCGTCGCTGCCGAAAAGACGCGCCAGACGGTTCACCGGCCCACGAACCAGCAGATAGGGAACGATCGCGAGAACGACGGAGATGACCAGGCCCTGGACCGGCCGCAGCCCCTTGAGGACGATGATCTGATAAATCAGATCCATGGCAATGGCGAGCAGAAAGACGTCGCGCACCGATTTCCAGCCGTCGCGCATGAGCTCGACGCGATGCGCCGGATCGGTGAACATGGCCCAGAAATACGGCGGCTTGTGCTCGCGAGCGTCTTTGCGTCCGCTGATGATGGCGTAAATCATCGACATCGCCGGCTGCAAGTAGAACCGGAACGCCATGGGTCCATCGGGCCGCGCCGCAATTTCCTGCCACAGACCCGACAGATAGTCCATTCGTTCCCCTGGACGCCTGACGTCCGTCTTCCGAGGCCGCGCGCCGGCCAGGCTCAGGGCTTTGGTGGATAGTGCTTGAGGATATCGGCGACTGCTTCGCGCAGGCGTGCTTCGCGCTTCGCCATCGGCTGTCCCGGCTTCAGCTCCGCCTGGCCGATGCCGCGCCACACGACTTCGCCGTTGGCGCTGATATCGAGCACGAGCGAGCCTCTCTGGATCACCTTGTACGACTGCGTCGCGCCATCAAATGGCGGCAGGCCCCAGGCCGCGACCGCCGGCAGGAACTGCCCCATCTGCTGTGCGTCGGTGCCAATCGTGATGAGCACGTAGTACTTCACCTTGAGGTCGGATGCGGCGCCTGACGCAGCCGCCGTCAGGCCGCGGGCTGGAAGCGACTTCGCCACCGCATCGACGATGACAGGCTCCGCCGCCGTGCGAACGGCCTCGGGGTTATCGTCGGCGGTAAGGGCCATCTTGACCTCGCCGGGACCGCCGTCATGCCACGACCAGGTCTTGGCCTTGGCGAAGTCGAAACTCTTGGTGAACTGCGTGCGGACTTTGACCGCCGCTGTGGTTTCGACTGCCAGCCACGCTACGGCGCAAGCAGTCAACAAGATGGCAGGTCGAATGCCCCGGAACTTCATGGTCAATACCCTACTCCGAGCCGCCCGGGTTGTCACCGCGGAAATTTCCGCGACTGGCCACGGTAACAGCCACGCCGTGTCGCGGCCAGTCGTGCGAGAATGCCCGCCAGGCGGGCAGAATCCTGTCGCAGCTCGTGGCAGGAGTCTTGGAGCGCCCGCCCCATCAGGCCAGGAAGTCAAAACAGTGGCTCGAGACGGTGCACCGCTCAAATCCTCGATTCGCCCGTCGTCCTTCGATTCCCTGGACCTCCTGGGTCCGAAGCGGCTGACGGCGCGGGACCGCGAGCACCTGGCAACGATCTCGACCCGCCTCCGCGTCCGCAGCGGCACGACGATCTACGAGCGCGGCGACCCGGCGACGGCCGTCTACAGCATCGTTTCCGGGTCGGCGACGTCGTTTCGCGCGCTGGCCAATCGCACGCGCCGCGTCATGGCGTTTCTCTTTGCCGAAGATCTCTTCGGGCTGGCGCGCGGCGGCCGCTACATCAACACGATGCAGGCGCTGACGCCGCTGACGCTCCTGCGCATCCCGCGCGACGCCTTGAAGACGATGCTCCTGCGCAATCCGGAATTGCAGCTGCATTTCCTTTGCAAAGTGACGCACGCCCTGCGCGAATCGCAGCGGCACGCCATCCTGGTTGGCTGCGACGACCCGCTGGCGCGCGTGTCGCGCTTCCTGACGATGATCGAGCAGGCGCAGCCGCACAAGGCGACCGACGTCATCCGTCTGCCAATGACGCGGCGGGACATCGGCGACTATCTGAACCTCACGGCAGACGGCGTTGGCGACGCGTTCGGCGAGCTGGTCCGCCGCCGCATGATCGCGTTCGACGGCGCACACGACATTCGCGTCGTCGATCGGCGGCTGCTGACCACGACGGCCAAGGAATAGCTGCGGTCCGCCACGAAGCATCGCGGCAGAGCGTCGAGGTTGATTTCGGTTCTGCGGAAAATGCTCGGAAGTGCGCGTGCTCGTGCACAGGTACGAGCGTTGCAACGGGAAGCGTGCTCATGCTCCTGGCGACGATAACCTTCCGGATCCAGCCACACAAGCGCGCCGAGGCGTTGTCGGCGGTGGACGCGCTGGTGGAGCGGATGCGCTCAGCGAGCGGGTGTGGCCGCAGCCGCGTCCTCAGCGACTCCGAGGATCAGAACACCTTCATGGTCACGTCGGAGTGGAACGACACCAATGCCGCGGAAGCGTTCCTGGGCTCGCGCGAGTTTCAGATCTTCAAGGGCGTGCGCATCCTGATGCGCGACGAGCCGGTCATCGTGCTCGACGAAGTGGCCACACGCGTCACCCGCCTGATGCGCGCTTCGTAGGCACGTGTCAGCCGGAGTCATTGCTCACACCCCGGGGCTCAGCGCGGGCGAGCGATTCCGAGCTTCAGCATCCGGCTGCGCAACGTGCTCGGCTTGAGTCCGAGGAGCTGCGCCGCGCCGCCGCCGCCTTCGATGCGCCAGCGCGTCGTGTCGAGGACGGTGCGGATGTGCCGCTTCTCGATTTCGATGAGCGTCACGCCGCACGTTGCCGCGACGGGAGCCGACGACGGCATCCAGGCATCGCCGAGCGCGAGGGTCGTTCCCGGCGAAAGAATGATTGCGCGCTGCAGCACGTTCTCCAGCTCGCGGATGTTGCCGGGCCAGTCGTAGGTCTCGAGCGTCTGCATCACGTAGGCGGGAATGCTGTCGATGCGCTTGTTCAACGCCCGCGACAACCGCCGCACCAGGTGCTCGACGAGCTGCGGGATGTCCTCGCGGCGATCGCGCAGCGACGGGATCGTGATCGGGAACACATTCAGCCGATAGTACAAGTCGCGGCGGAAGCGTCCCTGACGAACTTCCTCGGTCAGGTCGCGGTTGGTCGCGGCAACCACGCGAACGTCGACATCCACCGTGCGCGGACTGCCAAGACGCTCCACCTGCCCTTCCTGCAGGACACGAAGGAGCTTGGGCTGCAATTCGAGAGGCAGCTCGCCGACTTCGTCGAGCAGGATGGTGCCGCGGTGGGCGAGCTCGAAGCGTCCAATCTGCGTCGCGTGCGCGCCGGTAAACGCGCCGCGCTCGCGGCCGAAGAGCTCACTCTCGATCAGGTTTGCCGGCAGGGCGGCGCAGTTGACGACAACCAGCGGGCGGCCGCGCCGCGGGCTGCGCTTGTGAATCGCGCGCGCCAGCAGCTCCTTGCCGGTACCTGTCTCGCCCGCCAACAACACGGTCGCATCCGTCGCGGCAACCTGATCGACGCGGAACATCACGTACTTCATCGCGTCGCCGTCGCCGATGATCGCGTCTCGATCTTCCACTGGCACAGGCGCTATGGGAGCCGGTGCTTCGGCGCGCCGGAACGGCGCGACACCGGCGAGGTCGCGTTCTTGAGGAATGGCTGGAAACGTCATGACACCCTCACTCACTATCCTGAGACCGTCGTTCGATGGGGGTCGCTCGAAACTCATGGCTTCAAGTTCGCTGCTCAGTTGATGCGACAGCATCCACCTGTCGGATTGAAAGTGCGGCGAGCCCACGACCGTGCCGGGAGGCTGGAGAGGGGTCGTGAACTCGCCGCGGACCGGCGAGGCGAGAGCGCCGGCCGACGAAGGGCCATTCTTCACGAAAGATCGTGGGAACCGTGGTTGGATTCTGGTAGGAGGCCGGTAGGATCGCCGTCGATCGTGGACGCGGTAGGATTTCGGTAAGATTTCGGCCCTCCACCAGCTGGACGGTCAATGCCGGCGTGGCTTTCAGTCACAATGGCTAGCTGACTGTGAAGTATTTCGCACCTTTCACGCTCGATCCACGCGACAAGTCGCTCTGGCGGAATAACGTCAAGGTTCCTCTCACACACAAGGCCCTCGAGCTGCTCGCCGTCCTCGTCGAGCGCGCCGGCCACGTTGTCGCGAAGGAGACATTGCTCGAGTCTGTCTGGCCCGACAGCCACGTGCATCCCGACAACGTCAAAGTGCTGGTCGGCGAGATTCGCCGCGCCCTCGGCGACGATCCGATCCGCCCCCGCTTCATCCGCAGCCTCGTGAAGCGCGGCTACATCTTCATCGCTCCGGTCGTCGACGCGGCGAGCGAGCAGACGACGGCGGCTCCGCATGTCTTCGTCGGCCGGGACAGCGAGATGGATCGGCTCCTCGAGCTGTTCGACGCCGCGACCGCGGCTCAGCGCCAGGTCGTCTTCGTCACCGGCGAAGCCGGCATCGGCAAGACCGCGTTGTGCGAGGCCTTCCTCCGCGTCGCTGCCAGGCGGCACCCGATGCGCGCGACCTGGGCGCAGTGCATGAAACCCGTGGGCCCGACCGAGCCCTACTATCCGCTGGTCGATCTGCTCTCGCGTCTGGCCCGATCCACCGAAGACGGCACGGTCACGGCAACCCTCGCGCGACATGCGCCGAGCTGGCTGCCACTTCTGCCAGCGCTGATGAATGATTCCAACCCGGCGCTGTTCGCGGGCGCGGGAGCGCAGATAGCGACGGCGGCGCGGATGCTGCGTGAAGTGGTCACGGCCCTGGAGGCGCTCGCGGACACCGGCACGCTGGTGCTGTGGATCGAAGATCTCCAGTGGGCGGACCCCGCGACGATGGATGTCCTGACGAGCCTTGGGCAGCGCCGGGATCCGGCGAAGCTCATGGTGCTGGCGACCGTGCGCCCGACGGAACCTGCGTCCTCGGCGCCGCTGCGCCGGGCGCAGATGGATCTGCTGGCGCGCTCGCAGGCAGTAGAACTGAACCTGCATCCCTTGCCGCTCGCGGACGTCACGCGCTTCATCGATCTGCAACTTGGCGCTCGGGTGGCAGACGAGTCGTCGCGCGCCGCTTCACCGGCTGACAAGCGGCAACCCGCTCTTTCTGGTCACGGCCATCGAGCACTTGTTGCGAAAAGGACATGTCGTCGAGGGCGCAGACGGCTGGCGGCTCCAGCTGCCGGCCGACGCGCTCGAAGCCGCGATCCCGGCAAGCCTCGTCGGAACAGTTACCCGTGAGCTCGAAGAGCTCGCCTCGGACGAACGGCAGGCAATCAGCGCCGCGAGCGTCGTCGGTGTCGAGTTCTCTCTGTGGCTGGCGGCGCAAGCTGCGGACATGGACGAGCTCGCTCTCGAACCGGTGCTCGAAGTACTCGCGCGCCGCCGCACGTTCATCCTGCGGCAGGGCGTCATCGAGCTGGCCAACGGCGTGTTCAGCCCGGTCTATCGCTTCACGCACGGCCTCTATCAGGAGATCGTGCTCGATCACACGACGCCCGCAGAGCGCGTCGCCGCGCATCAGCGCGCTGGTCTCGCGATGGAGAGGATGTTCATGGGCCGCGAGCACGAGGCCGCGGCCGACCTCGCCTGTCACTTTCACGGATCGGGAGATCACCTGCGCGCGGCACGCTACCTGCGGCTGGCGGCCGGTAACGCGCTCAAGCGCTACGCGCCCCGCGAGGCCGCGGCTCTCCTGCACGGCGCCTCGACGCACGCTGCGCACCTGCAGGCAGAGGAACGCACGCCGATCGAGAACCAGCTGTTGCTCGAGCTCGCGCAGGCGCAGCTGGCCGGGGGCGAAACTGATGTCTCGATACAGACACTGACCCGCCTCGAGCGCCGCGCTGGAGAGGCAAAGCTGCACGACGATCGCGTGCGAGCGCTGCTGACGCTCGCGGAAGCGCAGTCCGGAGTGTCGCGCGAAGCCGCATTGGAAACGGCGCGAAAGATTCGCGTCGTCGCGCCATTCGCCGCCGATCCGGCGCTGGCGGCGACAGCGTGGATCCGCGCCGGTGTCACCGAGCTGCACTTCGAGGGCTGGTCCGACGAGATCGCCGACCGCTGCCTCGACGCGTGGCGCGATCTCCCGCGCAACGTGACCGGCGAACATCGCACGCTCGCGATCAGGCTGTTGTTCCTCCAGACGTCACGCTCGGCGTATGCCAATGCCTGGACCGCGGCGCGCAAGCTGCTGCCACAGGCGCTCGCCAGCGGCAACGCAGCGGACTGCGTCTTCTGCTATTACTCGCTCGGCGTCGCGGCGCTGCACCTCGGACGCTGGGAGGATGCCCGCAGTGCCGCGCACGAGGGAGCTGCCGTGAGCGATCGGACTGGCAGCGGACGTCACGCCGCCATCATGCGGCTGCTGCAGGCGTGGATCGCGTTCGAGGAACAGCGGTTCGAGGACGCCTTGCGACTGAGCCTCGCTGAACGCGAGCAGGCTGAAGCGCAGAACTGGACGAACGCAAAACAGATGTCGCTCCTGTTTGCGGGCGCATCGGCCCTCGCGCTCGGGCGCATTGCCGAGGCCGCCGACGATCTCGAGCGCCTCCGCGACTGGTACGCGCAGGAGCGCGTGCTGATGGACTGGTTCTGGGAATCACATCTTCATACGCATCTCGCAGAGCTCTCCCTGCGGCGCGGTGATCTCGAGCGCGCGACGCTGGAAGCGGCGGCGGCGCGTGAAACATCCTTCGCCACGCCCGAGAGGACGTGGCGCGCCCGCGCTCTCGTCATGTCGGCGCTCGTCGCC
The DNA here is from genome assembly GCA_963830815.1 of uncultured Acidobacteriota bacterium. Lineage (GTDB taxonomy): Bacteria > Acidobacteriota > Vicinamibacteria > Vicinamibacterales > 2-12-FULL-66-21 > DATBJJ01. The sequence goes on from CAWHNN010000011.1 coordinate 128,675, forward strand.
ATCGAACGCGCCGCCTTCGACGAGGCCGGCCAGTACCTGCGCCACGCGCGGCGCGAAGTCCGGGGCATCAGCGCACCCCTTGTCGCATGGCGCATCGAAGCCGTGACGGCAACACTCCTCGAAAAGACCGCCCAGCCCGACTCCGCGCGCCGCGCCCGGCAGAAATACGAGCGCGCGCTCGAGCGCCTGCGCCCGCAGGTCCCGTTGGAAGCTTCGAGCGGTCCGAATCCGCGCCAGACGCACTGACCTTTCGCCTGCACTTTCGCCACCGATTCGAGGCCGACGTTGCCGCCCGGCTCATGAGTTACACTAGGGGCTCCCTTTATCGCGAACCGTGCGCACAAGACTTGCGTTACTCGTCGTTTGCGTGACCCTCGGCCTGTCGGTACCTTCAGGCAGGCCAGAGCAAGCTCAGCCTGGTCACGGCATCCCCGCTCGACAGCTACCTGGAATCACTGCGCGCGCAAAGCGGAATCCCCGGTATGTCCGCGAGCCCTGGTCCAGGACGGTGAGATCGTCTGGGAGCGGGGGTTTGGCTTCCAGAACGTCGAAGCGCGAATTCGCGCCACGCCTGACACGCCGTATCCGGTGGCGGACATCAGCGAAACAGTCGCCGCGGTCCTCGTCCTGCAATGCGCCGAGCAGCGCCGGCTGGTGATCGACGAGGACATCAACCGGCTCGGTGGATCGCTGTCCGAGCAGAACGCGACCGTCCGCCAGGTCCTCAATCACACGTCTGCCGGCACGCCCGGCGAATCGTTCCGTTTCGACGCCGAGCGCTACGCGCAGTTGACGCCGGTCGTCGAGCGCTGCCTGCCGCAGCCGTACCGCAAGAGTGTCGCCGCCAACGTTCTCGAACGCCTCGCGATGAAGGACTCGGTCCCAGGGCGCGACCTCGTCGACCCGACGGTCTTGACCGAGAAGATATTCGCGGACGAAGTGGTCGAGCGTTATCAGCACGTGCTCGAACGCATGGCGGTTCCGTACAAGGTCGACAAACGGGCACGCGCGACGCGAAACGAGCTTTCCGCCGAGGGCATCAACGCCGCGACGGGTCTCGTCACGACCGTACGCGACTACGCGCGCTTCGATGCCGCGCTCGATCAGCACCTGCTCCTGAAGGAAGAGACGCTCGCCGTTGCCTGGTCGAACAGTTACAACTCGCAGCGAGCCGTTCTGCCCATGGGTCTCGGCTGGTTCGTCCAGACGTACCGCGGCGAGCCCGTCGTGTGGCATTTCGGCATGATCGTCAACGGCTACTCGTCTTTGATCGTGAAGCTGCCGACCCGCCATCTGACCTTTATCCTCTTCGCGAACAGCGATGGCTTGAGTTCGACGTCCCAACTCGATGCCGGCGATGTCACGCGCTCACTGTTCGCCACACTGTTCCTCCGCCTCTACCTCTAGGAAGCCGTTGCGGACACCCAGCCGGGTTCTGGCCATCCTCGGATTTTTATTTCTCGGAACCCCGGCGATAGCCAGCGCGGACTGGCAGTTGACGCCGTTTCTCGGCTTCACTTTCAAGGGCGACACCACGCTGCTCGACGCCGAGCAGGCGACCGACAAGGTGCACTGGACCTTCGGCGGATCCGTCGCGTTCATCGGCGGCGGCCCGGTCGGCGTCGAAGGCCTCGTGCTCGTACACGCCAGGCTTCTTCCAGCAGGACCACCCGCCACTCGGCGAGGGCGGCGAGCAGCCTGTCGACATCGACCAGAGCCGGACCCTGGCGATCATGGGCAATTTCGTCCTCACAACGCCGCGAAGCTGGAACGAATACGGATTGCGTCCGTTCATCTCCGGCGGCATCGGCTTGCTCAATGCCTCGGCGGTCGACACCCTGGAGTTGCAGCCGGTCAGTTCGAACCAGCTCGGTTACAACGTCGGCGGCGGCGCCGTCGGATTCCTCACGGAGCGCGTCGGCCTGCGCTTCGACCTGCGCTACTTCAGCAACCTCAAGCCGAGCGACGATCCCGAGGTGGCCTTCGGCCGCGTGCACCTCAGTTACTGGACCGGCACCGTTGGCGTCGTTCTGAAGTACTGAGAAGAAATGCTGAATGTCGAGTGCTGAATGTTGAATGAATCGTTCATTCAGCAATCAGCACTCAGCATTCAGCATTGGATAACGTTCGTGTAAAGTACGACCATGCGGCTGATGAATGCCCGGCTCTGCCTGGATTGCGAAGAGGTTCACGAGGACCAGCACTGTCCTGTGTGCAGCTCGGAGTCGTTCGCGTTTCTCACGCGGTGGGTGACACCGTCGGACACGGTTACGGCTGACTCGGCTCCGCGCACGACGCGGCCGCCCGATCCGGTTGGCCGCCGGGAGCAGGTCGACGCCTATCGGCAAATCCTGAACCCATCTCCACCTCAGCCGAAACGCGGACGGCTGGTCGCACATGGCGCATTGGGACTGGCTCTTTTAGGAGTCGCGCGAATGGTCTGGCGCGCGGCGCCAGAGCCACGCTCCGACGGGACGCCGCCAACCGAGACCCGATTCACCGACCGATGCCTTGTAGCAGAGCCCTGACGAACCCTCGGCCTGCCTGTGCCGCGCGAAGGCTGCGTGGAGCGATTTTCACCTGTTGCGTCACGGCGCTTCTCCTGCTGCACTCCACCGTTCCCTGGGCGCAAACGAAGATCACGGTGCCCAAGAACAAGTACACGCCCGAACAGGACGTGCAGCTTGGGCGAGAGGCGGCCGCGGAAGTACGCAAGCAGTACCCGGTCATCACGGACTCGGCGCTCGCCGGCTATCTCGATCGCCTGGGCAAGCGGCTGGTAGCAGCGGCGCCGCCCGAACTGAACAACCCCGTGTTCGAATATTCGTTCACGCCGGTGAACCTGAAAGAGATCAACGCCTTCGCGCTGCCCGGCGGCCCGATGTTCGTCAACCGCGGCATGTTCGAGGCAGCGAAGAGCGAGGGCGAAGTCGTCGGCGTCATGGCGCACGAGTTGAGCCACGTGTTGCTCCGCCATGGCACCGCGAACGCGACAAAGGCCCAGGGCCTCCAGCTGGGACAGCTTGCCGGCGCCATCGCCGGCGCTGTCGTCGGCGGCGGTTGGGGGCAGGTGATTTCGGAAGGCAGCAGCTTCGGCCTCGGCACGGCGATGCTCAAGTACAGCCGCGACTACGAGAAGCAGGCGGATCTCCTCGGCGCGCAGATCATGGCGCGCGCCGGCTACGACCCGCGCGACCTCGGGCGGATGTTCGAAACGATCCAGAAGGAAGCGCGCGCGGGCGGCCCCGAGTGGCTGAGCAGCCATCCCGATCCAGGCAATCGTTCCGCGTATATCGCCAAGGAAGCCGACGCGCTGCAAGTGACGCCGCGCGAGGTCTACTCGGAAGAATTCCGGCAGGCGCAAAAGCTCTTCGCCGGCCTGCCGCCGGCGCGATCGATGGCCGACGTCGAACGTGGCGGCGCCAGCGGACGCACGTCTGGCGGCTCGCCGACGCCCGCATCTGTCGGGCCGCATCGGGCAGCCTGTGCCGCCACCGTCGACGCAGTACCGCACGGTGCAGGGTGGCAGCCTCTTCGACGTGTCGGTGCCGCAGAACTGGGAGGCGGTGTCGTCGACCAACGCGGTGAAGTTCGTGCCGCAAAACGGCTACGGCGCCACCGAGGGCGGGGAGGCGGCCTTCACGCACGGCGTCGAGCTCGGAGTCGCGCGCGCCTCGTCGAGAAATCTGCAGGATGCGACGCGCACCCTGATCTCGAACTTCGCGCGGAGCAATCCCGAGCTGCGTCAGGCCTCGGAGTTCCGCGACGTGCGGTTGTCACAACGCAGCGGTATCGGGGTTTCCCTGGACAACAGCTCCGTCCTTGGCGGCACGGAACGCATCGGCATCTATACGACGTTCCTTGCCGACGGCAATCTCTTCTACATGGCGACGATCGTGCCCGCGAGCGACACGGAACAGTACGCGCCAGCGTTCGATCGCATCGCGCGCTCCCTCCGCCTTCGCGACGCCAGGTAAGCGCCTGGAGTCCGCCGTCGACCGAAACGCGCACCGACGGGTTCCTCGTGGCATACTTGGCGATCTACTAGCTCAACCCGAGGAGTCGTGTCGTATGCCCCGGACGGTGCGCTGCGGACTCATTCAAACCCGGAACGTGCTGCCGCCCGATCGCGAGCTCCCCGCGATCAAGAAGGCGATGATCGACCGCCACGTGACGCTCATTGGCGAAGCGGCGCGGAAGAAGGTACGAATCCTCTGCCTGCAGGAGCTCTTCTACGGCCCGTATTTCTGCGCTGAGCAGGAGACGCGGTGGTATCACCTGACCGAGCGGGTGCCGGACGGTCCAACCATCACGCTCATCCGGAAGCTGGCCAGGAAGCACCGGATGGTGATCGTCGCGCCGATTTACGAGGAAGAGCAGGCCGGCATCTACTACAACACCGCGGCTGTCATCGATGCCGACGGCAGCTATCTCGGCAAGTATCGCAAGACGCACATCCCGCACTGCAAGCCAGGCTTCTGGGAGAAGTTCTACTTCCGCCCCGGCAATCTCGGCTACCCGGTCTTCGAGACGGCGTACGCGAAGGTTGGCGTCTACATCTGCTACGACCGCCATTTTCCTGAAGGCGCCCGCGCCCTCGGCCTGAATGGCGCCGAGATCGTCTTCAATCCTTCGGCAACCGTTGCCGGGCTCTCCGAGTACCTGTGGAAGCTCGAACAGCCCGCGCACGCCGTCGCCAACGGTTATTTCGTCGGCGCGATCAACCGCGTCGGCACCGAAGCGCCGTGGAACATCGGCGAGTTCTACGGTCAGAGCTATTTCTGCGATCCCCGGGGCCGCATCATCGCTGAAGCGCCGCGCGACAAGGACGCTGTCGTCATTGCCGATCTGAACCTCGATTTGATCGACGAGGTCAGATCGGTGTGGCAGTTCTATCGCGATCGACGGCCCGACGCCTACGGGGCGCTCGTATCACCGTAACGCGGGACGAGGACACCATGGCCGGCGATCTCTCGGTGACGTTCACGGGCATTCGCTTCGAGAATCCGTTCCTCCTCGCCTCGGCGCCGCCGACCGAGTCCGAGAGCAACATCCTCAAAGCCTTCGAAGCCGGTTGGGGCGGCGTCGTCACGAAGACCATCGGCATGCATCCGGTGGCGAACGTCGCCGGGCCGAAGACGAAGTTCCTGCGCTACCACCCGGAGCCAGGCGTGCTCTCGATGAACCGCGGCCGCGGCGGCGTCCTGCACTCGTCGTGGAACTGGGAGCTCATCTCCGACAAGCCGCTCGACTGGTGGCTGCCGCGCATCGAGCGCATCAAGAAGGCGTTTCCTTCCCGCGTCCTGATCGCATCCATCATGGCGGGTTCGGGCAGCGACAAGGAGCTCGAACGCTGGCGCACGCTCGCGACAGCCTGCCAGGACGCCGGCGCCGACGGGCTGGAGTTGAATCTGTCGTGCCCGCACATGGATCGTCCCGACATGGGATCGAACATCGGCAAGGATCAGGCGCTGTGCTCTGTCGTCACGCAAGTGGTCAAGGACGTTGCGCGCGTGCCGGTATGGGCGAAGCTGACGCCGGCAACAGGTGACATCGTCGTCGAGGCCGGCGCGGTGTTTCGCGGCGGCGGCGACGCCGTGAGCTCGTCGAATACGTTCCCGTCGATCCCGCTCATCGATCCGGAGACGCTCGAGTTCGAGATGAACGTCGACGGCCGCGTCTCGAGCGGCGGCCTCGGCGGCCCGGCGATCCTGCCGCAGGCGCTGGCGATGATGTCGCAGATGACGCGCGCGTTCCCCGACGCGTCGTTCTCCGGCATTGGCGGCGTCTCGGACTTCGGCCACGCGCTGAACTACTTCCTGCTCGGCGTCGGCACGGTGCAGGTGTGCACCGCGGCAATGCTCGATCACGCCGTCGGCCCCAATGTCATCGCGCGGCTGCTCGAGGGCTCGCGCGCCTTCTTCGACAAACACGCCGATCGCGGCTGGCACGGCTTCGACGACATCCGCGGCCTCGCCCGCAACCGCGTCGTGTCGCACGCGCAGATCCGTCGGCCGGAGTCGGCAGATTATCGCGGGGGCTACGAGCAGGAAGGGTATGCGGAGCAGTGAGCAGCTCGGCCGGCTCCGCTGATTCTCAACAGGAGTTGAGCGAGATCAGGACCGACCAAGAAGGCCGTGCTGCCCTGGCCCCCAATGTGCGGCCGAGTGACTCAGCAGCGCCTGCGGCCTGAGCGCGGCGCGAAGGCGCCGCTGACGACAAGCGCCTGAGCACGGGGTGACGGGCGTCTCAAGCGCATCGAGCAATGCGACACAGTCGCCATATGACGACTCTCATCAGAAACGGCACCATCATCACGGCCTCCGACAAATACGAGGCCGACATCTACATCGACAAGGGCGTCATCTCGCTCATCGGGCGCGGTCTCACGATTCCCGCCGAGACAATCATCGACGCCTCCGGACAGCTGGTCATGCCAGGCGGCGTTGACGTCCACACGCACCTCGACATGCCGTTCGGCGGCACGACCTCGGCCGACGACTTCGAGACCGGCACCATCGCCGCCGCCCACGGTGGCACGACGACGCTCATAGACTTTGCGATTCAGGACTTCGGAGGCGGTCTCTATCCTGCGTTCGACGGCTGGATGAAGCGGGCCGAAGGCAAGGCGGTCATCGACTACGCGTTCCACATCATCGTGCGCGAGTTGAGCGATCAGGTCTCGATCGACATGGATCGCATGGTCCGCCATGACGGCATCACGTCATTCAAGCTGTTCATGGCCTATCCCGGCGTCTTCATGGTCGACGATGCGACGATCTTCAAGGCGCTGGTGAAGACGCGCGAGAACGGCGGCCTGATCTGCATGCACGCCGAGAACGGCGGCGTCATCGATACGCTCGTCAAGGAAGCGCTGCGCAAGGGCGAGCGTGCGCCGAAGTATCACGCGTTGACGCGGCCCACGCGCGCCGAGGGCGAAGCCACAGGCCGCGCCATCGCGCTTGCGGAGATGGCGGGCGTGCCGATCTACATCGTCCATCTCTCATGCGCCGACGCGCTCGAGAAAGTGCGCCAGGCGCGCGACATGGGGCTGCCGGCGTACGCTGAAACCTGCCCGCAGTACCTGTTTCTCTCCTACGACGACTACGAGCGCGAGGGCTTCGAAGGCGCGAAGTTCGTGATGTCGCCGCCCCTGCGCGAGAAGTGGCACCAGGACGTGCTCTGGCGCGGCATCGTCCGTAACAACCTGCAGGTCGTCTCGACGGACCATTGTCCGTTCTGCATGAACGAGCCGCCGCAGAAGCAGGTCGGCCAGGACGACTTCTCGAAGATTCCCAATGGCGCGCCGGGCATCGAGACCCGCCTGATGCTGCTGTGGGACGGCGGCGTCCGCGCGCATCGCATCGACGCCCATCGCTTTGTCGAGATCGTCGCCGCGAATCCCGCGAAGATGTTCGGCTTGTGGCCGCGCAAAGGGACAATCGCCGTCGGGTCCGACGGCGACGTCGTGATCTGGGATCCGAACCGAACCGGTCACGCTGTCGGCCAAGACGCATCACATGCGCGTCGACTACAACCCCTACGAGGGCCGCGTCGTGACCGGAGCGCCGTCGATGGTGCTCTCGCGCGGCGACGTGATCGTCGATAACGGCGTCTTTACCGGCGCCAGCGGCCGCGGCCAGTTCGTCAAACGCCAGCCCGGCCCGCCGCTCGTGGCATAGGCAGACACCAGTAGCGCGCAAGTTTAGTTGGCGTCTGGAGTTCCATGACCGCCTCAACAACATCCAACGGCATCGCGACGATCGGCCACTGGATCGACGGGCAACCCTGGAAGGGCGAAGCCAGCCGCTACGGCGACGTCTACAATCCGGCGCGCGGAGAACAGACTGCCCGCGTGGCGTTTGCCGACGCCGCCGTCGTCGATGCGGCAGTCAAAGCCGCGAGCGACGCCGCACGGGCATGGGGACGAACGTCGCTGGCGGCACGGTCGCGAATCCTCTTTGCTTTTCGCGAGCTCGTCGAGCGCCGCAAGCGCGACCTCGCCGAGATCCTGACGTGCGAGCACGGCAAGGTACTGCCCGATGCACTCGGCGAGATCAACCGCGGGCTGGAAGTCATCGAGTTCGCCTGCGGGCTTCCGCAACTCCTGAAGGGCGAGTTCTCCGAGAACGTGTCGACCGATGTCGACAGCTATTCCCTTCGCCAGCCCCTCGGCGTCGTCGCCGGGATCACGCCGTTCAATTTCCCGGCAATGGTGCCGATGTGGATGTACCCGCTGGCTATCGCCTGCGGTAACGCCTTCATCCTCAAGCCGTCGGAAAAGGATCCGTCCGCGGCCATGTTCTGTGCGCAGCTGCTGGCGGAAGCCGGGCTGCCGCCTGGCGTTTTCAGCGTCGTGCATGGTGACAGGACAGCCGTCGAGGCGATCCTCGCGCACCCGGGCATTCAGGCGGTCAGCTTCGTGGGATCGACGCCAATCGCGAGGCACATCTACGAGACGGGAACGAAGAACGGCAAGCGCGTGCAGGCGCTCGGCGGCGCCAAGAACCACATGATCGTCCTGCCGGACGCCGACCTCGACCTCGCCGCGGATTCGGCCGTGAGCGCGGCCTACGGCTCTACCGGGCAGCGCTGCATGGCGATCTCGGTTCTGGTGGCCGTTGGCAACGTCGCCGATCGGCTGCTGCCCAAAGTTCGCGAGCGCCTGCGCAAGCTCAAGGTGCTGCCGGGCCTGGAACCAGGCGCCGATATGGGGCCGCTCGTCACGCGGGAGCATTTCACGAAGGTCGTGCTCGTACGTGGAACAGGGCGAAGCGGCCGGCGCCGAGCTCCTCGAGGACGGACGTCCGCTGCGCATCGCTGGACACGAGCAGGGTTTCTTCCTCGGTCCATGTCTCTTCGATCGCGTTACGCCTGACATGACGATCTACACGGACGAGATCTTCGGTCCGGTGCTGAGCGTTGTCCGTACCGACAGCTACGAGGAGGCGTTGCGGCTGGTCAACGAGAGTGATTTTGCGAATGGCGTCGCCATCTTCACGAACGATGGCGGCGCCGCGCGGCGATTCCAGACCGAGGTTCAGGCGGGAATGGTCGGCATCAACGTGCCCATCCCGGTGCCGATGGCCTACTACTCGTTTGGCGGCTGGAAGAGCTCACTCTTTGGTGACGCTCATATCTACGGGCGGGAGGGAATCCACTTCTACACGCGCGGCAAGGTCATCACGTCGCGGTGGCCAGACCCTCGGCACCGCGGCGTGAACCTTGGATTTCCTCAGATGCAGTAACTACCGCATCTGGCGGCTGACGGTGACGAGCTTGATCGGCTGATCCGCGTAGTCGTCCACGGCGACACCGACGCCGCCGGGCCCAGGCTTGATCCGCGCTGCCGCTGCCATGGTGCCGGAGCCGAGACCAACATCGTCGACCTCGATCCGCACGGCGCCAACCTCGTAGCCGGCGCGCGGCTTCGCATCCGTGCTGCCGCCCCCGACGAAGAACATGGGCTTGTCGGTTACCAGCGTGATCGTGCGCCCTTTCTCTGTCTTGTCCTCGCGCGCATAACGAATCGCGAACTTCTGATCGCCGATGCCGACCGTCCCGACCTGCGGCGCCTTCCGCAGCGCCGCGAGAAATGCCGGATAGCCGCCGCCCTTCAGCCCGCCCTCTACCGAGGTCCGGTCGAATTCCGGTGTGTAGCGATCTATCTGCAGCTGAATCGTCGCAGCAATAGCGCCGGCGGCGCCCTTGACCTGGGCGTTGGCACTGAACGTTTCCGGTGCGCCGCTGTTGCGCGGCGTCTGGGATCTGTGCCGCGGCCGGGACCGCGAGCGACAAGAGCCCAATCATGACGAGAGACTGAACGCGCACGAAACCTCCTAGGACGCCTCTAGGGCGTCTTCTTCCATGTGCCGGTCGACAGAATCCTGCCGGCTTCGTCCTTGGTGGACAGCATCATCACGTCGCCCTTGATCTGCCAGTATCTGGGACGGCTTGGGGCGAGAGGGCCCGCCGCTGGAGCGCCAACCTTGTCGCCATCGAGGATGTAGCTCAAGCTGCGGTTCTGATCATCGATGACCACGCGCCCGTCGGTCGAGATCTTGCCATCGCGGATATCGACGCCTGCGGCGCGCAGCAGATCGGATGCCTTCTCGTCGGCGCGAATCTCGATGCGCAGGTTACCGAACTCGTCGTAGTTGAGCGAGCCGTCGCCTGTCAGAGTGATGGGCGGCTTTCCCTGCGGAAACACTTGAAACTGCATCAGGGACCAACGGCCTTCCAGGAACTTCCGCTCCGCAACAAGCGACTCCGGACCCTGGTCGACCGGGCCCATCTTCACCGGGCGCTGTCGCGGGCCTCCCATGCACCCCGTCGCGGACACCAGCAACAAGGCAACGAAGCACCGGTTCAGCGCGGATTTCTGCATCATTAAGTCTCTCCGTCGGACGGTGTATCGTAGCCGCGTTGAGATACGGCGTCAAAGCGCCGGTCGTTCCGCGAACGGCGCATTCGAGCTGGGACGAGCCGTAATGCGAGTAAGCTCGTCCCAGACGGTCAATTTTCAGGGAGATTACAGAGATGCTACGCCTCGGTGGCTTGATGCTGTTGATGCTGTTCGTCGCTCAGGGCCGGCCCGCTCCGGGCAAGGTGAACAGCACCTACGACGAATCGGCCAATTTCCAGACGCTCAAAACTTACAGCTGGGTGCAGGGGTCGCCGGCATTCGACCCATCGGTCGACAAGACCATCGTCGCAGCCGTCGACAGCGAGATGTCGGCGCTGGGCTTCACGAAGGCTGCGGGTACGCCCGCAGACGTTGCGATCCGCTACCTCGCGGTCCGCAGCACCAGCATCGATCTCAAGAAGCTCTAGGAGATCGAAAAAGCCGGGGGCGACAAAGCAGGCGCGGACTACACCGTGGGACGGCTCGTAATTGCCATGCAGGACATAAAGTCGGGCAAACAGGTGTGGGCGGCGGACTGCGTCGAGCGGCTGAATCCTGCCGTGGCCGAGCGGGACGCGACGATCAGGCAGGTCGCGACGCGGATGTTCGAGACCTACCCGACAAAGGCGGAAAAGAAGAAGTAGGGCTGGCCTACTTCGGGAGCTGCCGGGCGAGACCCTGCTTTTGCAGCTCCTTGATACATTCCTTCACCAGGTCGTCGATGAACTTGCCGAGCGTCTTCGGGTTCTTGGTCTCGCTCACCGCGGCCCACATCAACGCGTTCCGCGGCACGCTGTAGATCGTCGTCTCGACGACGACGATCGTGTCTTCCTCGATCGTGCCTGGCGAGTAGAGGCTGCCCCACCCGTAGCCGTAGTAGCCCCACAGCGTGCTGTAGTACGGATTGACCCACATGCCAGGCGTATACGTGGTGCGGTTCTCCTTCTTGACCGGCCGCATCGCCACGACGCCCTCGACGTTCGCCTTCTCGAACCAGCCCTTGGCGGTTTCGGCCTTCGCCAGTTCTTCCTTTGGCGCAATTCGATAAGTGGCGACGGCCTGCATGCCGCGGCCTGTCAGTTCGCGCACCAGCGCTTCCTCGCCAGAGACTCGCAGTGAGTCGTCGCCCGTGATGACGAGAGCTGCGACCTTCTTGCCGGCAAAGCTGACCTGGCTCGCCTCCGGCGACTTCCAGACAGATGTGAACTTTGGCGCCGCATGCAGAGTGGCAACGGCTACGAGGGTCGCGAGGACGGTGGCGAACTGGCGTGTCATGGGCTCTATCATATGCCCGCGGCGCCGGATTGCCTGCGCGCAGTCACGGGGTCGAGTCAGGCTTATCCAGGTCGAGCCACGGATCACACGGACAGCACGGACGGGAGGCTGCTAGTCGAATCCGCCTTGACCCCTTCCGTGTTGTCCGTGGAATCCGTGGTCCTGTTGCCCGTGTTGTCCGTGGCCATGTTCTGCGATGATCCTGATTATCGCCCGCGACGCAGCTCGAAGTTGTTGAGCAGCCGGTGGAGGTAGTTGGGATGAACGCCCAGCAGCTTCGCTGCGGCGGCGTGGTTCTGATCGGCTTTTTCGAAAGCGCGGAGAATAAGGTCACGCTTGGTGCCCTCGACTGTCGCGTGATAGTCCAGGGAGCCGCCGCCCGCCGCCATCACCGGTTGAGCGAGGTGCGCCGGCAAATCCTCGGCGGTAATCTGGTCGCTCACTCCAAGCGCCAGCGCCTGCTCGATCGCGTTCTCGAGCTCGCGAACGTTTCCCGGCCAGTCGTGCCGTTCCAGTTTGAGCAGCGCGTCGGGTTCGACGCCGTCGACCTTCGGCCGCTTCGCGGCGCGTGTTTTCGCACGAAGTAGTCGGCGAGGAGCGGGATGTCTTCGCGCCGTTCGCGAAGAGGGGGCAACACCAGCGACACGACGTTGAGGCGATAGAAGAGGTCCTGACGAAACATTCCCGCGCGCGAGGCCGCGTCGAGATCGCGATTGGTTGCGGCAATCAGACGAAAGTCGACGCGGACCGGCCGCGTGCCGCCGACGCGCTCGAACTCGCGCTCCTGTAGCGCGCGCAGCAGCTTCGCCTGCAGCGTCAGCGGCAGCTCGCCGATCTCGTCGAGGAAGAGCGTCCCGCCTTCGGCCAGCTCCATCTTGCCGCGCTTCAAGCCGATGGCGCCGGTAAACGCGCCCTTCTCATGGCCGAAGAGCTCCGATTCGAGCAGGGTTTCGGTGAGCGCGGCGCAGTTGATGGCGATGAACGGCTTGTCGGCGCGTGAACTGTTCCGGTGCGCGGCGCGGGCGACCAGTTCCTTGCCGGTGCCGCTCTCCCCACGCAGCAGGATCGTCGAGTCCGTGCGTGCGACGCGCGCAATGCGGTCGAAGAGCGTACGCATCGGCTTGCTCGTCCCGACCATGTTGTGCTCGAGGTTGATCTCGGCGCGCAGCTGTTCGTTGCGTTCCTCGAGGCGAAGGCTCTCACGCCATTGTTCGCGCGCGACGGCGGCAAGCGCGCCGAGGACCATCAGCAGCCGGAGGTGGCCTTCGTCGAACGGCGTCGCGGGCCGGCCCTCGAGCCACATGCTGCCGACGACGTGACCGAAAGCCATCATGGGCGCGGCAATCGCGTGAGCGCCATTGCCGGTGGCACCATCGCACGTCGACGACGAATGCCTTTCGCTCGCGGGCGGCGCGGTCGATGAGGTCAGGGTCGATTCTCACGGGATCGCTCTTGGCGGTCAGCGTCCACGCCGATCGAAAATGCGTCGGCATGCCCGCGTCGCCGTGCAGCGCGACTGCGACTCGCGGGAATCGCATCGAGCATGAGGCTCGCGATCGCGGCGTCGAATTGCGCCAGGCCGCGGACCGAGCTCAATGCTGCAACAGCGCGCAGGAGCGCGGAGAAGTCGTGAGTGGCACGGGCGCGGGTGTCGAGCGCCTGCATCGACGGAAACTGCCGGCCGGCAGGAGGGCATCATCAAAACCAAGCTCCAGGCGGATCGGGGCGAGAAGGTTTGCTCGATAACTGGGCACGGTGCCGGCCCGGCGCCAGGCATGACTTCGTCTGACCGGACGACGAACTGGGAGTCGCCAATCTGAAGCTCGTCTCGAACTTCGAGCGTGCGCGACGTGACTGGCAGCCCGTTGACGAATACCGCGACGTCGGCGTCGAGAGTTTCGAGGACGAATGACGGCGGTGAAGAGAAGAAAGCGAACGGATGGTCCCGATGCGGGAGAAGCCGAAAGGGTCAGCCCGTCAACGAGGGTCAAGACGTCGCCCAACTGTGGTCCGCTCGTAGCCAGGAGTTTCATCGTGTCTGCCTGCGAACAGCATAGCCCACGAGGTTCAGCGCGAAGACTCGCGTGCGGCTGCAGCCTGCCATGCGCTGCGGACTATCCGATCGGATAGCGCTGTCGTCGATCGGATAGGGGTTCGGGGCCGCGATCAAACGTGGCCGCCTGGCGGCTTCACGCGAAAATGCTCTATCTCAAGCTGCATCAGGCAGTTCACGCATATTGGAGGCGAACAGGGCCAGTGTCTTCAGCGTGGCATTGCCGTTGCTCAAGTCTCGACCAGCAAGCGAAGACGCAGACGAGAAGAAGTAAGGCGAAGCGAGCAAGTCGTAGCAAGGAGAAGAGCGATGCGCGTCGGAACGCGACCAGGCGAGAACACCGGTTAAGTCAGGCGCTGCGAGCACGGAGTCCCCCCTCCGCAACTTCTCAACCCTCACCCGCTGCCGGTCCTGAGCTCGACCGGCAGCGGCCTCCCCCAGACGGTTCCCCTCTTACGAGCTCACCTGACCAGCCTGAACGATTGGCTGGAAGCCAAAAAAGAACGCCCGCCGCTTTTGCGAGCGACGGGCGTCTCGAATCTCGTTTGCGGTCCTCTGATCTGGCTTTCGGCAAGCTGCGTCGTTCGGACCGTACAAAAGAAAAAGCCAGCCTGTTCGGCTGGCTTTTGAAAAATACTCCCGGCAGTGACGTTGCTCAATGCTCGCGGGGCCCCACCCCCGCTCGCTCTCGGCTGCGCGCTTCGCGCTCCGCCTCGGGCCGCAGGCGCTCTCTCTCGTGAGCTCGTCAGCCGGCCGCGTCATCATCGGACCGTACAAAGAAAAAGCCAGCCTGTTCGGCTGGCTTTTGAAAAATACTCCCGGCAGTGACCTACTCTCCCACGCAGTTGGCCCGCGCAGTACCATCGGCGGTAGAGGGCTTAACTTCCGTGTTCGGAATGGGAACGGGTGTGACCCCTCTCCTATGACCACCGGGAAACATCGACTGCCTGATGGTAGAAGGCAGCCGTTGAACTGAGTTGCCTGGGGTTCGACAACCAGGGCGCGCCTGATATCTGCGCGAGAGTCGTCGATCGTCCCAGACTATGTTGTAAAGAACTGCTTGCGCTTCGCGGCTTCGGCGGCGGGCTTGAGCCGTAGTGCGGAAGCCGCACAGCTGAAGGCGACGCCGACAACTGAGTATCCTGCAAACGGTAGTTTCTTCTTTCCACGACTACACACACTTGTGTGCACTTTTCTTTGGGAAAAGGATATATGGTCAAGCCTCACGGCTGATTAGTATCGGTTAGCTCCACGCATTGCTGCGCTTCCACACCCGACCTATTGCCTGGTAATCTTCCAGGAGCCTTCAGAGGTCTTGCGACCTGGGAAATCTCATCTTGTGGAGGGTTTCACGCTTAGATGCATTCAGCGTTTCTCCCTTCCGCACGTAGCTACCGAGCGCTACCCTTGGCAGGATAACTCGTACACTAGAGGTGCGTCCATCCCGGTCCTCTCGTACTAAGGACAGCCCCACTCAAATTTCCTCCGCCCATGACAGATAGAGACCGAACTGTCTCGCGACGTTCTAAACCCAGCTCACGTACCGCTTTAACCGGCGAACAGCCGGACCCTTGGAACCTGCTACAGCTCCAGGATGCGATGAGCCGACATCGAGGTGCCAAACCTGAGCGTCGATGTGAACTCTTGGCTCAATCAGCCTGTTATCCCCGGCGTACCTTTTATCCGTTGAGCGATGGCCCTTCCACGCGGAACCACCGGATCACTAAAGCCTGGTTTCCCACCTGCTCGTCTTGTAGGACTCGCAGTCAAGCTCGCTTCTGCTTTTGCACTCTACGGCTGATTTCCAAACAGCCTGAGCGAACCTTCGCGCGCCTCCGTTACAGTTTAGGAGGCGACCGCCCCAGTCAAACTACCCACCTAGCAGTGTCCCTGATCTGGATAACAGAACGAGGTTAGAACGCCGGAGTGTTAAGGGTGGTATCTCACCGTTGACTCCCCCAAGCCCGAGAGCCTGGGTTCAAAGTCTCCCACCTATCCTGCGCATAACACGCCAGCATTCACTACTAAGATGTAGTAAAGGTGCACGGGGTCTTTTCGTCTAGTCACGGGCAACCGGCGTCTTCACCGGTACCACAAATTCGCAGTGCCCCTCGTTGAGACAGCGCCCAGATCATTACGCCATTCGTGCAGGTCGGAACTTACCCGACAAGGAATTTCGCTACCTTAGGACCGTTATAGTTACGGCCGCCGTTTACCGGGGCTTCAGCTCGAAGCTTCGCCTTGCGGCTGACCTCTCCCTTTAACCTTCCGGCACCGGGCAGGCGTCAGACCCTATACGTCGTATTCGACTTCGCAGAGTCCTGTGTTTTTAGTAAACAGTTGCCTGGGCCTCTTTATTGCAACTCGTTCACGCATACGACCGCGAGGATCGTACACGATACTCGAGCACCCCTTCTTCCGAAGTTACGGGGCCAATTTGCCGAGTTCCTAAACGAGGGTTCTCACTTGCGCCTGAGGATTTTCTCCTCGCCTACCTGTGTCGGTTTGCGGTACGGGTACCCATCCCACTCCTTAGAGGCTTTTCTCGGCAGCGTGGCGTCCGCGACTTTGCTGACCTAAAGGTCATCGACAT
>CAWHNN010000011.1:150000-190367 GCA_963830815.1 uncultured Acidobacteriota bacterium
GACGACGACGATGCGGAACATCTGCCGGCCGACCTGGAGGAGGAACGTGCCTTCGCGATCGACGATCGTCCTGACGGCGGTGAACTTCTCACCGTTGATGCGTACCGCGCCCTGCTGCACCTTGCGCGTCGCTTCGCTGCCGGACTTCGCCAGCCCGCACTCGAGCAGCAGATGCTCGATCGTGGTGCCGGCGAGCATCGGCCGCTCGGCGAGATCGACAGGCACGTCGCCGCGCGAGCGCCGCTCGAAGTCTTCGGCGGCCTGCTCTGCGCCCTGCGCGTCGTGAAAGTCGCGCACGATCATCTTCGCCAGATCCGACTTGGCGCGCTTGGGATGGAGCTCTCCTGACTCGACCGCCCGCTGCCGCGCGGAAATCTGGTCCGGCGTCAGGTCCGTGAGCAGCGTGTAGTACCGCCACATCAGCTCGTCGGAGATCGACATCAGCTTGCCGAACATTTCGCCCGGCGGCTCCGCAACGCCGACGTAATTCCCCAGGCTCTTCGACATCTTCTCGACGCCGTCCGTCCCCTCGAGCAACGGCGTCGTCATCACGATCTGCGGCTCGAGGCCGTAGGCGGGCATGAGGTCGCGTCCGACGTTGAGATTGAAGAGCTGATCGGTACCGCCGAGCTCGACGTCGGCTTTCAGGTAGACCGAGTCGTAGGCCTGGGCAAGCGGATAGAGGAACTCGTGGATGCGCAATCGGCTGGCCGGTCTCGTAGCGCTTCTTGAACTCGCGGCGCTCGAGCATCTGCGCGACGTTGTACTGCGCGGCGAGCCGCACCCAGCCGAAACTGCCAAGCGGTTCCAGCCATTCGCTGTTGAACCGCACTTCGGTCTTGTGCGGATCGAGGATCTTGAAGACCTGTGTCTGGTACGTCTTCGCGTTCTGGTCGATCTCTTCTGGCGTCAGCGGCGGGCGTGTTTTCGATCGGCCGGTCGGGATCGCCAATCAGCGCGGTGAAGGAGCCGACCACGTAGACGACCGTGTGGCCGAGGTCCTGGAAGTGCTTCATCTTGCGGATGAGCACGGTGTGGCCAAGGTGAAGGTCCGGCGCGGTGGGGTCGAAGCCGACCTTGACGACAAGCGGCCGGCCCGTCGCCGCGGCACGCTCCAGTTTCAGCTTGAGGTCGCCAGCGCGGACAACGTCCACACAGCCCTTGGTCAGATACGCGAGTTGCTCGTCGACGGTCATCGTAAATGGAAGTGATGAGAGGTTGCCCATATTATGACGTATGCCTTCTTCGCGGGAGCCCGGGAGCCTGACGCGGCGCGAGGTCCTGCGCGGACTCGCTGCGGTGTCGGTCGGGACGGCGACGGGGACGGCAGCGCACGGTTTCTTCTACGAGCGCCACCATGTCGAGGTGACGAGAACCGTGCTCCGCGTCGCGAATCTGCCTGCGGCGCTCTCGGGCCTGCGCATCGGATTCATGACCGACCTGCACCGGAGCGCGACCGTCCCGCACGAGCTCATAGAGAATGCCGCGCGGCTCCTGATGGCCGACCGCCCTGACTTGATCATCCTTGGTGGGGACTATGTCACATGGGGCGGGGATGGCGACCACGACGGGGATCGCGAGTTCGTCGAGCCCGCCGCCGATGCGCTCAAGTCGCTGTCGGCGCCGCACGGCGTTTTCGGCGTGCTTGGCAATCACGATGACGATCGCGACATGCCAGCCGCGATGGCGGCACGAAACGTCGAGATGCTGAAGGACGCGCGCACCCGCTTGACGATCAACGGCGAGGCGCTGGACCTGATTGGCATCCGCTACTGGACGACACGCGCGCGCGACATCTCGATCGTCGCGCGCGGCGCTGCTGCCGCCTCGATTCTTCTTGCGCACAATCCGTCGCGCCTGAAAGAGGCGGCCGCGCTCGGCATCCCTCTCATGCTGAGCGGACACACGCACGGCGGCCAGATCGTCCTTCCGGGCATCGGGGCGATCGCCGGGCGTAACTTTCCAATCGTCTCGGGCCAGGGCTCGCGCGACGCAACGACGGCCTTCGTGAGCCGCGGCGATCGGTACCGTGTATGTCCCCGTGCGCGTCAACTGCCCTCCCGAGGTCGCGGTCCTTACGATTCAGAGCCAGTCGACAGCCGTCTAGCCGTTCGCCATTGACATTCGAACGCCCCGGGCGTATCGTCGTGGTCGATTGATTTTGACTACTCAAAATATGGAGTTAGGCATGTCAAATACAGGCCCTGTCTGCGCAACGACTAGGACGATGGTTTCTGCTTAACCTCTTTGTTTCCGCGATGATATGTGGCATCTCCGGTAGATATTCGGACCCCTGGCTCTGGGCCTATATCGCTACCGTCGCAGCCATTTCCCTCTACCCGGCGCTTGCGCTCGATCGCGAGCTCGCCAGGGAAAGATTCCATCCGCCTGACGCGGGCGCCGACCGGTTGCCCTTGCGAGTCGTGCGAATCATCGCCGTCGCGCACTTCGTCATCTCGCTCCTCGACGTTCGCTGGCAGTTCAGCGCCGTTCCCGGCATGGTTCGGTCAGCTGCGCTGATCGGCATGGCGATCTCAGTCGTGCTCGTTTTTCACGCCATGATGACGAACCGGTTCTTCTCCGCTGTCATCCGCATTCAGAAGGACCGCGGACACCAGGTGATCGATCAGGGCGTCTACGGCGTGATTAGACACCCGGGCTATGCGGGGATGATCCCGTCGATGACGTTCAGCGGTCTCGCGCTGGGCTCGTGGCTGGGAGCGGCGCTGGGATTCTGCTACGCGTTGATGATGATCCGGCGAGTGCTGTTCGAGGACGCGTTTCTGCGCGCGCAGCTCCAGGGCTATCAGGAGTACACGGCCCGCGTGCGCTACCGGCTGATTCCCGGCGTCTGGTGATTCGCCTACGGCGTGGCAAGCAGGCGGGCAAATGGCGCCTACGATCGGCGCGCGAACCGGCGGCCGGTGACGCTCCAGCCGCCGTCGAGCATGATGCGGACGGCCTCTGGATAGATCCGGTGCTCCTCGATCAGGATGCGCGCTGACAACGTCTCGACCGTGTCGTCGTCTCGGACGGGGACCGTCGCCTGCTGCACGATCGGACCGCCATCGAGTTCGGCTGTGACGAGGTGAACGGTGGCGCCGGCGAACTTCACACCGTGCTCGAGGGCCTGCCGCTGGGCGTCGACGCCGGGAAACGAAGGCAGGAGAGACGGATGGACGTTGAGGATCCGATTTGGGAACGCGTCGAGGAGCGGCGTTCCGATCAAGCGCATGAACCCGGCCAGGCAGACGAGCGACACGCGACGCGCAAGCAATTCGTTCGCGAGTAACTGGTCGAAGGCGTCTCGGCTGGGGAACGCGCGATGCTCGATGACCACTGTCTCGATGCCGGCCGCACGAGCGCGGTCGAGCCCGCCAGCGTCCGGCCGATTGGAAATGACGACGGCGATCGCCGCCGGCAGCTTCCTTTGATCGATGGCGTCGATGAGCGCTTGCAGGTTGCTGCCGCGCCCGGAGATCAGGACGCCGATCGCCGGAGTCGTTTCAGGCATAGATCACGCCTTCTCCGCCTGCGCGAATATCGCCGATGCGCACAGCGTCTGGCTCGCCGGCCGCGGCCAGTGCATCGATGAGCTCGCCCTCCCGATCCGGCGAGCACGCGAGGATGAGGCCTATACCCATGTTGAAGGTCCGCAGCATATCGGCATCGGGAACGTCGCCAGCGCGCTGCAGCCATTCGAACACTGCCGGCGTCCGCCACGAAGATCTCACGATGCGCGCGTGTGTGCCCGCAGGCAACACGCGTGGCAGATTGTCGGTGATGCCACCGCCGGTAATGTGCGCCATGCCCTTGATCAAGCGTGCCAGCGAGAAGCAGGCCGAATGACCGGCAAGTACGATCGATGCGGCACGAGCAGGGCTTCGCCGATCGGCCGCCCGAGCTCCGGCACGACGGCGCGGACATCGAGCTTCGCGACATCGAACGCGATGCGGCGCGCCAGCGAGTAACCGTTGGTGTGCAGCCCCGACGATGGCAGGCCGACGAGCACGTCCCCGGGGACGATCGTCTTGCCGTCGATGACCTTCGATCGCGGCACGACGCCGACGATGAAGCCCGCGACATCGTACTCGCCGTCGCCGTAGAACCCCGGCATCTCTGCGGTCTCGCCGCCGAGAAGGGCGCAGCCGTTGTCGCGGCACGCCGTCGCGAGGCCTTCGCACGATCTGCACTGCGACGTCGGGATCGAGTCGGCCGGTGGCGAGATAGTCGAGAAAGAAGAGCGGCTGCGCGCCCTGGACGAGGATGTCGTTGGTGCAGTGATTGACGAGATCGACACCGATTGTCGTGTGGACGCCGGTCATGAACGCCAGGCGCAGCTTCGTGCCGACGCCATCGGCGCTCGCGACCAGCACCGGATCATCGACTCCGGACGCTCCGAGCTGGAAGAGGCCGCCGAAGGAGCCAATCTCCGACAGCACGCCCGGCGTGAATGTCTCCTCGCGCCAGCGAGCGGATGCGGCGCACGACTTCGTTGCCAGCATCGATGTCGACGCCGGACTTCTTGTAATCCATTGGCAAGGCTGAACGCTGATGTCGAGTGCTGAATCGAGCTCAGAACTCTAGCTTCTGTATGAGCGCGTCGGCGACACGGCGCGCCGGAGAGTTCGCCGGCGCCTGCCAGTAGGCGCGACGAACGGTCGCGAAGAACCGCTCTTCGTCGTAGTCCTCTTCGAGCATGTCGAAGGCCTCTCGCAGCAACTCGATCGCCGGGTCGCGGACCGCGTCGTTCTCGAGCACCTTGAGGATTATCTGCGGATTGCGCAGAGCGATTCCCCCGAGCGCCAGGGCAATCGGGGCGCGGACGGGATCGCGCGTCGGCGCGCCCTGCTGCACGAGCTCGACGAGGGCATTGTCGCGACCCGAGACAGCGAGCGCGCCGAGCGCCGAGGCCGATGAACGAAGCAGCGCCTGGAAGCCGAGGTTGGCGATTGAGAAGCGCAGCGACTCGGTGATGTACGGCTCGTGTGAGGCGCAGTTGACGCCGAGAAGGCAGATCGCCGCGGCGATGCCGGGCTGCGATTCCCTGGGCGCCGAGCGCTGCAGGCTGGCCAGTGCCGGCAGGCTCGTCTTGTCGCCGATCTTGCCCAACGCCAGGACCGCGTCATCCTGCAATGGCCCGTCGAGCTTCGAGACCTCGATGAGCGACTTCAGCGCGTACGCGCCGCGATGATCCCCAATCGCCTCGATGACCACGCTGCGGAAGAAGACCTGCCCCTTCATCACCAGGCCTTCCATCGTCTGGCGGACGGCGGGATCATCGGCGTGCGCCGCGAGAGCACGTGTCAGCGCCGGGCGGACGAACTCGGAGGCTTCGACGTTGAGCGCTTCCTGCAAGCGTGGGATGACCGCCTTGTCGGGGTTGCGCTCGAAGTACGAGTAGGCGACGGTACGCATCCGGTCGTTCTTGTCGGCGGCAGCCGCAAACATGACCTCGCGCGTCCGCGGATCGTTGAAGCCGGAGAGGAGGACCAGCGCGCGAAAGCGGACGTACTGATCCGAGTGCTGCTTGACCGCGGCCAGGAGCGCGGGTACCGCCACCGTCGGATCGGCGCGGCGCACGGTGCGAGCAGCTGACGACCTGATTGGAAAATCGAGATCGCCCAGCCGATCGATAGCGGATTTGACCTGTTCTGGTGTGACCGGCGCCGCCTGCGATTCGGCAGCTGGCGGCTTCTGCGCCGGCGGCGCTACTTTGGGCGGCGCTTGTGCGGCGGCGCGCGCCGAAGCCGCACCGACGAAGAGCGCTAGCAGGATTGAAAGAGAAAGCCGCATCGTTTGGTCCGCGCCTCTAGTCGACGTTCTTCAGCGCCAGCTGAAGATACGCGTGTTCGTTGCGCGGAAACGAGACGGGATAGACGCCGGTATAGCACGACGTGCAGTAAGACGACTGCTGCGAACCGACCGCCTGCCGCAGGCCATCGAGGCTGAGATATGCGAGGCTGTCGGCCTCGACGTATTTCCTGATCTCGTCAGTGGTATGCGTCGCCGCAATCAGCTCCGAGCGGATGGGAGTGTCGACGCCGTAGAAGCACGGCGAGATCGTCGGCGGGCAGCTGATGCGGAGATGGACTTCTCGGGCGCCTGCGGCTTTGACCATCTTCACGATCTTGCGGCTCGTCGTCCCGCGCACGAGTGAATCGTCGAGGAGAATGACGCGCTTGCCTTCGAGGATGCTGCGGACGGGATTCAGTTTGACGCGCACGTTGAAGTGCCGGATCGACTGCTGCGGCTGGATGAACGTGCGGCCGATGTAGTGGTTGCGGATGAGTCCCATCTTCATCGGCAGCCCGGCCTCTTCGGCATAGCCGATGGCGGCGCAGACCCCCGAGTCGGGGATCGGCACCACGACATCGGCGCCTGCCGGCGCTTCACGCGCGAGGATGCGGCCAAGGTCGGTGCGGACCTCGCTGACGCTGCGGCCGAAGACGTAGCTGTCGGGACGCGAGAAGTAGACGTGCTCGAACACGCAGTGCGACAACGGTTGCGGCGGAAACGGCTTGATCGAGCGGATGCCGCCGTCGCTGATGACGAGGAGCTCGCCCGGCTCGATGTCACGGACGTACTGCGCGCCGATGAGGTCGAGCGCACACGTCTCCGAGCACACGATCCAGGCATCGCCGAGACGTCCGAGCGCCAGTGGCCGGAAGCCATGGGGATCGCGCGCGGCGATCAGTCGATTTTTTGTAAGAAGAGCGAGCGAGTAGGCGCCGCGAACCTGCGAGATCGATTCGGTGATCGCTTCCTCGACCGACGCGGCGCGCGAGCGCGCGTAGAGGTGCAGGATGACTTCGGTGTCGCTGCTCGTCTGAAAGATCGAGCCGTTGCGCACGAGCTCGTCGCGCAATTCCTGGGCGTTGACGAGGTTGCCGTTGTGGGCGACGGCGATCTGACCGTGCGCACAATCGATCAGGAACGGTTGCGCGTTCTCGAGCTTGCTCTCGCCCGCGGTCGAGTAGCGTGTGTGGCCGACCGCGATGTGCCCGGGAAGCGTCTGCAGCGTGTTCTCGTTGAACGCCTCGGCCACCTGGCCCATGGCGCGGGAGATCCGCAGCTTCTCACCATCAGCGGACGCGATCCCTGCGCTCTCCTGACCGCGATGTTGCAGGGCGTAGAGACCGAGGTACGTGAGATTCGCCGCCTCGGGATGTCCGAAGATTGCGAAGACGCCGCACTCGTCTTTAAATGGCATTTCCCTCGCGCCTCCGGCGCGTGGTCAGCTGGGCATGCACGCAGACCACTCGCGGCATGCGTTGCTACCGTTGATTCTACGCTGCTCGCCGGGCGAAGTAACGCCCGAGCGCGCTGGACCACATCTGTTCTGCTTCGACGACCTGGAGATCGAGCGCCGTCTCGTCGGCAACAGCGATCGTCAGTCGATCTCCGCCAGTGACGCCAATAGCTCGCATCGGAACGCTCAGCTCGCGCGCAAGTTGTTCCAACTGCGATAGATTGCCCGCGGTCACGGATACGACGACGCGTGAGGCCGACTCGCCGAAAAGCGTTGCGGCATCGCTCACGGTTTTCGGGAGATTGACCTTGAGACCGATCCCGCCTGTGTCGAAGGCGCACTCTGCCAGGGTGACGGCGATACCGCCGTCAGAGCAGTCGTGGGCCGACTGGAGAAGGCTATCCGCCGCCGCCCGGGTCAGGAGAGTAATCAGCGCTCGTTCCCGTTCGAGGCTCAGCATCGGCGGCTCGCCCTGCACGATGCCGTGCACGACCTTGAGGAACTCCGATCCGCCGAGCTCTCCGTAGCTGTCGCCGAGCAGCACGACCGTGTCACCCTCTTGCTTGAACGTGCGGGACACCACGCGGTTCGCGTCTTCGATGAGGCCGACGACGCCGATTACGGGTGTCGGGAAGATCGCCTGGCCATCGGTTTCGTTGTAGAGGCTGACGTTGCCGCCGGTGATCGGAATATCGAGGGCCCGGCAGGCGTCGGCAAGACCTTCGACGGCCTCGACGAACTGCCACATGATTTCTGGCCGTTCCGGGTTGCCGAAGTTGAGGCAGTTCGTGCCGCCAATCGGCAGCCCGCCGGCGCAGGCCACGTTGCGCGCCGCTTCGGCGAGCGCGAGCATCGCCCCACGCCGCGGGTTCAGATAGCAATAACGGCCATTGCAGTCGGTCGACATCGCCAGCGCGCGCGCCGTTCCCTTGATGCGTACCACGCCGGCACCCATGCCGGCGAGCACCAGGGAGTTGGTGCGGACCATGTGGTCGTACTGCCGGTACACCCAACGCTTGCTCGCGACTGTCGGAGACGCGACGATCTTCCGAAACGCGTCCTCGAGCGTGGCGCGCGTCTGGGGCGCCTTGACCAGCGACTCGTCAAGCTTGACGACTTCATCCAGATACGCCGGGCGCGCGACGGGACGGTTGTAGACCGGCGCCTCGTCGACCAGCGGCCCGTTTGGAATCTCGGCGACGATCTCGCCATGATGCCGCACTCGCAACATGCCGTCGGTCATCACCTCGCCGATATGAGCGGCGTGCAGATCCCACTTCTCGAAGATCGCCTCGACCTCGGCTTCCCGGCCTTTCTTGACGACGAGCAGCATGCGCTCCTGCGATTCGGACAGCATGATCTCGTACGGCGTCATGCCGGTCTCGCGTTGCGGAACGCGGCTGACGTCGATCTCGATGCCACTGCCGCCGCGGGCGCCCATCTCCGACGTCGAGCACGTCAGGCCGGCAGCGCCCATGTCCTGCACGCCGATGAGCGCGTCGGTCTGCATCAGCTCGAGGCACGCCTCGAGGAGCAGCTTCTCCATGAACGGATCGCCAACCTGCACCGCCGGACGCTTCTCGGAAGACTTCTCGTCGAACTCCGCCGACGCCATGGTGGCGCCATGGATGCCGTCGCGGCCGGTCTTGGCGCCGACGTAGTACACGGGATTCCCGGCGCCGGAGGCGTTGCCCTTGACGAGCGCATCGGCCTTCGCGATCCCGAGGCAGAACACGTTGACGAGCGGATTGCCGGAGTACGAATCGTCGAACGCGATCTCGCCGCCGACTGTCGGGATGCCGATGCTGTTGCCGTAGCCGGCGATGCCGGCGACCACGCCTTCGACGATGCGCCGGTTGCGTGCGCCGTCGGGACCGTCGAGCGAGCCGAAGCGAAGCGAATTCATCAACGCGATCGGCCGCGCGCCCATCGTGAAGATGTCGCGGATGATGCCGCCCACGCCGGTCGCGGCGCCTTGGTACGGCTCGATGAACGACGGGTGATTGTGCGATTCGATCTTGAAGACAGCCGCCAGTCCGTCGCCGATGTCGACGGCACCCGCGTTCTCGCCCGGTCCCTGGAGGACGCGCGGGCCGGTCGTCGGCAGCTTCTTCAAATGGACGCGCGAGCTCTTGTAGCTGCAGTGCTCGGACCACATCACGGAGAAGATGCCCAGCTCGGTCAGCGTCGGTTCCCGCCGCATCGCGCGCACGATGCGCTCGTACTCGTCGGGCTTGAGACCGTGGCGCTCGAGAACCGCAGAATCGATGGAGCTCATATTTGAAAAACGTCTTTACGCGCTGCGCAGAACGCCCTGTCCCGCCAGGGCGTTGATCACCGATTCGAACATGACGCGTCCGTCGCTGCTGCCGAGCACTATCTCGCACGCACGCTCGGGGTGCGGCATCAAGCCAACGACGTTCCGTGCCTCGTTGCAGATCCCGGCGATGCCGTTGACCGAGCCGTTCGGATTTGCCTCGTCGGTGACTCGTCCTGTCGCGTCGCAGTAGCGGAAGACGACGCGGCCACTCGACTCGAGCGCGCTGACGACTGCCGGATCGGCAAAGTAGTTGCCTTCGCCGTGCGCGATCGGCAGCTTCAGCACCTGGCCGCTCGTGGCGCGCTGCGTGAACGGCGTGTCGATCTGCTCGGTCCGCACCCAGACGTGCTCGCAGTGAAACTTGAGATCGCGGTTGCGCAGCATCGCGCCGGGCAACAAACCCGCCTCCAGCAGTACCTGGAAGCCGTTGCAGATCCCGAGCACCGGCCCGCCGCGCCGGGCGAAATCACCGACCGCGGCCATGATCGGCGAGAACCGCGCAATGGCACCCGTTCGCAGATAGTCGCCGTGCGAGAAGCCGCCAGGAAGGATGACGGCATCGGCGCCCTTGAGGCTCGTCTCCTTGTGCCAGATGTACTCCGCCTCCTGCTTGAAGACCTCGGAGGCCGTGTAGAGCGCGTCGTGATCGCAGTTCGACCCGGGAAAGACGATGACGGCGAATTTCATGGTTGGCTTTCAGTTCCCAGCTGTCAGCTATTGATCCACTTCGATCCGATAACTCTCGATCACGGGATTGGCGAGCAGCTTGTCCGCCACTTCCGACGCCAGCGAGCGCGCCTGATCGGCCGATGCCGACGTCAGCTCGAGCTCGAAGTACTTGCCCTGCCGCACGTCACCGACGGTGCCGTAACCCATCGAGTGCAGCGCGTCGGCGATGGTCTGTCCCTGCGGATCGAAGACAGAGGGCTTCAACGTCACGAATACTTTGGCCTTCACGCTCTCGGGCTCACTTCCCGGCCGCCGCGCTCGCGGTCGCGAGCTCTGCGGTCCTGTTGAACACTCTATCGAAAATCGCGTCGACGTTTCGCAGCTGGTCGTTGAGATCGAACGCGCGGTCGATCTCGGCGGCGCCGAGGACCGCGGTCAAATCGGCATCCGCCAGCAGCAGCGACTTGAAGTCCTTCTGCTCGTGGAATGCCCGCATCGCGTTGCGCTGCACCCACTCGTAGGCCTGCTCGCGCGACACGCCGCGCTTGGCGAGCTCGAGCAGCACGGTGCCCGAAAACACCACGCCGCGCGACCGCGCCAGGTTTTCGCGCATGCGGTCCTGATAGACGACCATGCCGCTGACGATGCGCGTGAAGCGGCGCAGCATGTGATCGAGCGCGATGAAGCTGTCCGGGAGGATGACGCGCTCGACCGACGAGTGCGAGATGTCGCGCTCGTGCCACAGGGCGATGTTCTCGAGCGCGGCCATGGCGTTGGCGCGAATCAGCCGCGCCAGCCCGGTGATCTGCTCGCAGCCGATGGGGTTCCGCTTGTGCGGCATCGCCGATGAACCCTTCTGCCCCTTGCCGAACGGTTCTTCGACTTCGCCAATCTCGGTCTTCTGCAAGCCGCGAATCTCGAGCGCGAACTTCTCGAGCGACGCCGCGGTGATGGCCAGCGCCGACATCAGCTCCGCGTGTCGATCGCGCTGTATCACCTGCGACGCGACCGGCGCCGGCTCGAGGCCGAGCCGCTCGCACACGCGCGCTTCGATGTCGGGGTCGAGGTGCGCAAACGTGCCGACGGCGCCGGAAAGCTTGCCGACCGACACGATGTCGCGCGCGCGCAGGACGCGATCGAGATCGCGCTGCAGCTCCGCGTACCACAACGCCAGCTTGAGGCCGAACGTCATCGGCTCGGCATGGACGCCGTGCGTCCGCCCGATCATCGGCGTGCGCCGGTGCTCTTCCGCACGCATGCGCACGGCCTCCATCAGGCCGGCGATGTCCTTGACGATGAGGTTGCAGGCATCGCGCATCTGCAGCGCCTGCGCGGTGTCGACGACGTCGGATGACGTGAGGCCGAAGTGGAGGAAGCGCGCCGCCGGTCCGACTTTCTCGGCGACGGCGGTCGTAAACGCGATCACGTCGTGCTGGGTCGTCCGTTCGATCTCTTCGATGCGGCTGACGTCGAAAGCGGCTTTCGCCCGCAGTTCCCGCGCCGCGTCGACCGGCACAAATCCGGCGTCGGCCATCGCGTCGGTAGCCGCCAGCTCAACGTCGAGCCACGACTGGTAGCGGCGCTGCTCGCTCCAAATCGCGCCCATGTCCGGGTGTGTATAACGGGGGATCATCGCGCTCCGCCAGAATGAGCCTGCATCTCAGCCAAGATCGAGCCGCGTCGCCGGCAAGTCCGGCGCCTTCGGCCCCAGCACGGTCACCGCCAGCGAACCATTCGACAGCAGATCCGCAGCCACGCGCTGGATGTCTGCCGACGTCACGCGCTGCACGCCAGCCAGCGTCTCGTCGAGGCGTGAAGTGCCGATCGAAATAGATCTCCTGGCGCGCCAGGTGCGACATCCGGCTTGCCGTGTTCTCGAGGCTCAGCATCAGGCTGCCCTTGAGGTGATCCTTCGCCCGCTTCAATTCGTCATCCGGCACCGGCGTGCGTTTCAGGACGCGGAGCTCCTCGACTGACAGGTCGATCACTTCCTCGACCGCGTCCGCCGCGCAGCCCGCGTAGATGGTCAGGTTGCCGGCGTCGCGATACGCGCTCATGCCGCTGAACACCGAGTAGGCAAGACCACGCTTCTCGCGCACGTTCTGAAAGAGCCGCGAGCTCATGGAGCCGCCGAGCACCGAGTTGAGGATGTAGCTGACGTAGCGGTCGTCGTGGTTCTGCTGATAACTGTTGGTGCCGAGACAGATGTGGCTCTGTTCGAGCTCCTTGGTCCGCACGAGAACGACGGCGTGACCGCCGGCGGCCGCTGCGGCAGCGATTCGCTCGTCCGGCCCAGCGTGCCGAACGCGCCGTTGATCAACTCGCGCACGCGCCCGTGTTCGAGGTTGCCGGCCGCCGAGATGATCATGTTCGGCGCGACGTACGCGCCGTGGAAATACTCGCGCAGCGACGCGCCGGTAAACGCTCTCGACGGTTTCTTTCGAGCCCAGGATCGGCCGGCCGAGCGGATGCCCTTCCCAGAAATGCTGCGTGAAGAGCTCGTGCACGAGATCGTCGGGCGTGTCCTCGACCATCTTGATCTCTTCGAGGATGACCTTCTTCTCGCGCCCGACTTCTTCGTCGACGAACGCCGGCCGCATGATGATGTCGGAGAGCAAGTCGACGGCAAGCGGCAGGTGCTCGTCGAGCACCTTGATGTAGTAGCCCGCGTACTCCTTCGCCGTGAACGCGTCCAGCTGACCCCCGATCGAGTCGATCGCCTGGGCGATGTCCTCTGCCGATCGGGTATCGGTGCCCTTGAAGAGCATGTGCTCGACGAAGTGGGCGATCCCGCCCTGCGCGTCGCTCTCGTGACGCGATCCACGCGTCAACCAGACGCCGATCGTCACGGAACGCACCTGCGGCATCGCCTCGGTGATGAGGCGAAGACCGGTATCCAACACCTCGCGGACAACCATCGGATGGGGTGAGTCGCTCAAGTGTCTCTCAGTCGGGCGGTCGACCTGGCCCGCGCATGCATGACGATGCCGGCGGCCCGGCCAGAACTTGCATCTTCAGTAATCCGGTTTCCCGGACGCTGCTGTCCGGATCGCCGGACGCCAACAGATTACGCAAGTGCTTGTGTCGGAAGGACTTAAATGCTCTAAGCGAAAAGGAAATTCTATCACGCGGCGGCCGCGGACTTCAAGGTGGAACTCGTCTCTTCGACTGAATCGTCCGAATTGTACAATGAAGGATTCCGCGTGCTCAGATGAATACCACCGATCGCGTCGACATGGCTGAGCTGGAGCTCGCCGAGATCGAGCAGCACCTCGCCGACATGCAGGTGCCGCGCTTTCACGGCCGGCAGATCTTCCAGTGGATCTATCGCCGCGGGATCACCGACCTCGAGGCCATGACCGACCTCGGCCGCGAGCTCCGCGAGACGCTCCGCGAGCGGCTGGTCGTCGGGACCCCTGCCGTCACCAAGCGCGAACAGTCGAGTGACGGGACGACCAAGTTCCTGCTACAGCTCGCCGACGGCCATCTCATCGAGTCGGTCTTCATCCCCGACACGCCGTCGCAGACGTTCTGCATCTCGACGCAGGTCGGGTGCGCCATGAAGTGCGCGTTCTGCCTCACCGCGCGCATGGGCATCATCCGCAACCTCACGCCGGGCGAGATCGTCGGACAGGTGCGCGTGCTCCTGCGCGAGCTCGGCATGCTCGGCACTCGCTTCAACATCGTCCTCATGGGGATGGGCGAGCCGCTGCACAACTACGACGCGACGATGAAGGCTCTGCGGATTCTCGGCGACGAGCACGGTCTAGCGGTGACTCCGCGGCGCGTGACGCTCTCGACTGTCGGCGTGCTGCCGGCGCTCGAGCGGCTGGCCACCGAGCCCTTCATGCCGAATCTCGCAATCTCGCTCCACGCGACGACCGAGGATCAGCGCGACCGCCTCGTGCCGATCAATCGGAAGTACGGCCTGCAGGAGCTCCTCGACGCCTGCCGCCGCTTCCCGCTGAAACGGCGCAACCGGATTACCTTCGAATACGTGATGCTGGATCACGTCAACGACACACCGGAAGACGCGCGCCGGCTCGTGAAGCTCCTGGCCGGGATCAAGGCCAAGGTGAACCTTCTGCCGCTGAACGCGGCGGCGGGGATTCCCTTCGAACGCCCTGCGGACAGTCGCGTCGATCGGTTTGCCGCGATCCTCGCCGAGCACGGCGTGACCGTCTCGGTGCGCAAGTCGCGCGGCCGCGACATTCGCGCCGCCTGCGGTCAGCTGATCACGGAGTCGACGAGACCTGCGGCGGGACAGAGACTGGCGGAGCGCTTGTAGCGCCCGGATCCTGCGGAATTCAAAGGAGGTCGAAGGTCAGGAGTTAGAAGAAATTCTCCTGGACTCATGGTCTCCTGGCCTCCTGTTTCCGAAAGGCACGGCAACAGCCGCGGCGCCATCCGCCCCAGCATCACCATCACCCGGCGATTGCGCCCGAACCCGGCGGAATTCTCACCTTCAGGTAGTTGTCCGTGACGACCAGCGTCCCGTCCTCGAGCGTCAGACCTGGACGAATGCTGCCCGTCTGCGATTCGCGGAAGCGCCTGCCAAGTTCGGCGCCGACCGCGCGCAGTCGTGACCCACGGGAGCGAACGATCGCGCCGTCCACTTTCCCCGTCATTCCCGAGGCAACGGTCCCTGGCCGATCGGAGTACGGAAAGACATGGATGTGTGACAGCGGGCAACCCGGCAGGTAGTCGAGGTTCGCCTGGAAGTCCTCGTCGGTCTCTCCCGGGAACCCGACAATCATGTCGCTGCCGATGGATGCGTGCGGCAGGGCGTCAACGATCGCATCCACCAGTCGGCGGTAGTAGTCGAGCGAGTACGGCCTCTGCATCAGCCGGAGCATCCTGTCGCTCGCGTGCTGCAGCGGCAGATGGAAATGGGGAGCGAACCGGCCCCGGCTCTGGCTCACAAGAGCAACGATCTCAGGCGTGCAATCCATCGGCTCGAGCGAGCTGATGCGGAACGTCAAGTCCTCTCTGCCGCCGTCGAGCGCGCGCAACAGATCGACGAGCGACGCCGCCGGTGCCAGGTCGCGTCCATACGATCCAAGGTGGACGCCGGTCAGCGCGATCTCCTTGAAGCCGGCGGCGGCGATCCGACCGACCTCGCGCAGCACATCGGAGATGGCCATGCTGCGGCCGGCGCCACGCGTGGTCGGGATGATGCAGTAGCTGCAGCGCTCTTCGCAGCCGGTCTGCACGCGCAGCGTGAAGGCGGTTCTCCCGGCGACGCCAGGCTGAATGGCAGCGCCACACGCGCCCGGCCCATCTCCAAACCGCTCCGCCGTCGTTTCGACGAGCCAGTCCTTCTCGTGGTTGCGGACGACGCGCACGACGTTGGGGAGCGCCTGTAATTCGTCGGGACGGCGCGTCGCGTAGCAACCGGTCACGACGACTTCAGCGCGCGGATTGTCTCTCGCAATTCGCCTGATCGTCTGCCGCGCCCCTTGGTCGGCGCTGGCCGTCACCGAGCACGTGTTGACGACGACGAGCTCGGCGTCGGCCGCAGGCGATGGCACACCGCCGCGAGCAGCAGCTGCTCCTCGATCTGGAGCGAGTCTGCCTGATTCACGCGACAGCCGAACGTCACAATCGAGTACTTCACGGCGAGCGCCAGAGGCGTGAGCTACTGCGCGGCCAGGCGGGCGGCCGCCTGTTCGACTTTCTCCGCGAGCTTGACCTTGTACTTCTCGACGCGGGCCGCGACCGCGGCATCGGCGAGCGCGAGCATTTGCGCCGCGAGCACCCCGGCGTTTGTCGCGCCAGGTTTGCCAATCGACACCGTCGCCACCGGGACGCCGGGCGGCATCTGCACCGTCGACAGAAGCGCATCCAGGCCCTTGAGGGCCGAGGAGTCGATCGGCACGCCGATCACAGGCGAGGTCGTGTGCGCGGCGACGACGCCGGCAAGGTGCGCTGCGGCGCCGGCGCCAACGATGTAGACCTTGACGCCGCGGCCCGGCGCCTCGCGCACGAGGCGCATGACACGCTCGGGCGAACGATGCGCCGAGGCGACAGTCATCTCGCACGGAATGTCGAGCTCGCGGAGAACGTCGACCGCGGCCTGCATGACCGGCGCGTCAGAGTCGGAGCCCATGAGGATGAGGACGGAGATTTGAGACATAGAGGTTGATTCGCTGTAACTCGAATAGGAGAACTACGTGACTGGAAGCGGCCTGGCTTTCTGCCCGATATCAGTGCGGAACTGCATCCCGTCGAACGAAATGTGCGACACGCCCTCATAGGCGGCGGCAATCGCGCGCTCGAAGGAAGGGGCGCGTCCGACCACGGTCAGGACGCGGCCACCGGAGGTCGTGAACTGATTGTCACGAAGAACTGTGGCGGCGTGCAAGACGGTAACGCCGGAAACTTCCGCCGCGCGCTCGAGGCCGCCAATCGTCGCGCCAGTCGTCACGGCGCCTGGATAGCCGGCCGAGGCCAGGACCACGCCGACGGCCACGTCCTCGCCCAGAGTCACGGTCTTCGTTCCGAGATCGCCATCGGCAGCGGCAGCGAGCAGGCCCGGAAGATCGCCTTCGATGAGGGGCAGGACAACCTGCGCTTCGGGATCGCCGAAGCGGACGTTGAACTCGATGACCTTCGGCCCGTCGCACGTCAGCATCAGGCCGGCATAGAGAAAGCCGCGGTATTCGTGCCCTTCCTCGCGCATGCCCCTGACGACCGGATCGACGATCTCGCGCTGCACGCGCGCCCGTAATTCGGCGTCGATGAGGGGGCTCGGCGCGAACGCGCCCATGCCGCCGGTGTTCGGACCGCGATCGCCGTCAAAGATGCGCTTGTGGTCCTGCGCCGTGCCGATGGCGACCGCGCGCTGGCCGTCACAGACCGCGAAGAAGGACACTTCCGGACCGGTAAGGCATTCCTCGAGCACGACGCGCGCGCCGGCGGCGCCGAACTGACGGTCTTCCATCATCGCGCGTATCGTGTCCTCGGCTTCGTCACGGTCCGCGGCCACGACGACGCCCTTGCCCGCGGCCAGGCCGTCAGCCTTGATCACGATCGGCAGACCGAGCTCGCCACGCGCGATCGTTTCCAGCGCATCGGCGGCGGAGTCGCAGACACGAAAGCGCGCCGTCGGAATTCCGTGGCGGGTCATGAACGCTTTCGCGAACGATTTACTGCATTCGAGCTGGGCGGCGATCTGCGACGGTCCAAAAATGCGATGCCCCGCCGCGCGAAACCGATCGACGATGCCGCGATCGAGCGGCAGCTCGGGACCGACGATCGTGAGATCGAAGCGCTCGCGATCGGCGAGCGCACAGAGCTCGTCGACGGCGCCACTCTCAACGGTTTCCGTGCGCGCGTCGCGCGCGATCCCGGCGTTGCCCGGCGTGCACGTCACTGAGATGGCAGTGTGGCGCGCGAGCGCGCGAACGAGCGCATGTTCGCGTCCGCCAGAGCCGATGACGAGTACCTTCATACGGGCCGCCGTTCGAGCCTCGACTGCGGGCTCGAGTGGACTTTGGGCACGTCCATTAAATATCTGTAAATAGGCAACTTATCGTCTCGCATTCGATGCGGGTTTTTGCCCAAAAGCAGATGAGCTTTCGTGCAGAAAAGGCCCGGATCATGTGATAGCCTAACGCATTCCGTCGGACTCCATGGGCCTTACAGGGGACACCGCGGCGAGAGAGCATCTGTGGGAGGGGCTGATCGCCAGGCGCTGTTCGTGATGGTGGCCGCTGAAGGGGGTGTATTCAGTATTGGCTGAAGTCAAAATTCAGGAAGGCGAGTCGATCGAGAGCGCGCTTCGCCGCTTCAAGAGGAAGGTTCAGCAGGAAGATATCATCAAGGATATCAAGAAGCACTCCTTCTACCTGAAGCCGGGCGATCGTCGCCGCGCCAAGCAGGCGTTGGCGCGTAAACGTACGCGCAAAAAGCAGCGTCGCGAATCGGACTAACCAGGCTGGACTGATCAACGCGGCCCGCTCGAGCTGGATCATGACGATCCGGAACGAGCGGGCCGTTCCCATGACTTGCTCACAGACGGAAACGTCATGGGAACGGGCGGGCTCGAGTTGGTGAGAGGTAGTGATTCCGATGGAGTTCCAGGATAAGTCGCTGTCATGCGTGGACTGCGGGAGTGAGTTCATCTGGACAGCGGGAGAACAACTGTTCTTCGCAGACAAGAACTTCAAGAACGAACCGAAACGGTGCAAGGGCTGTAAGGCCAAACGCGCGTCGCGGCCTCAGTCGAGCGGGGCTCAGGCGTCGAGAGAACGAGTAGAGACCACCACCAACTGCTCAGCCTGCGGTAAGGAAACAACAGTGCCGTTCCGTCCGACACAGGGCCGGCCAGTCTTCTGCCGCGAGTGTTTTCAGCAGCGCAAGTTCGCCGGGGCAAGCGGCATCTAGTCCCAGCCGTTTTGGCGACGTCTGAAAGGCCACGCTTGCTCGTGGCCTTTTCTTCTTCGAAGTCATTCGAACCGCGTCCCGGTTCACAGTAAAATTCCGAAAGCGTTCGGTCATCGAGCCGCTCCGGCCCGGGACTATTTGCCGCCAGCGCGCGTCGTAGGGTTGTCCTCCATGTCATCGCACCAGTCCACTCTCTCTCGCAGGTCCGGATCTGTCCTCTCGCTGGTACTCGTGGCAGCGGGATTCCTGTCGGCTGCCTGCGGCCGCGGCGGCGCACCAGCGCAGCCGCAGGGGCCGCCACCCGCCAGCGGCGTGCAACTGCTCAAACTCGAGAACAAGCCGATCGAAGACGCGTCCGAGTTCATCGCCACGCTGCGTTCGCTGCGCTCCGCAACCGTTCAACCGGAGATCGAAGGCACCATCACGCAGATCTTCGTGAAGTCGGGCCAGCGCGTAAAAGTCGGCACGCCACTCATCCAGGTCAATCAGGCCAAGGAGCAGGCGGCCCTCTCGACCACCGAGGCCAACCGCGCCGGGACGGAAGCCGACGTCACCTACTGGCGGCAGCAGAGCCAGCGCATGGAATCCCTCGTCGGGGCCGGCGCCGTGAGCAAGGCGGAATACGATCAGGCGCTCAACTCGCTGCGCACCGCGGAGGCGCGTCTCGCCGCTCTCGACGCGCAAGTGCGCGAGGGCCGCGTCCAGCTCGCCTACTACCGCGTCGTCGCGCCGCAGTCGGGAACGGTCGGCGACATCACCGTGCGCGTCGGCGATCGCGTCACGACGTCCACGATGATCACGACGATCGACGACGGCGAAGCGCTCGAGGCATACATCCAGGTTCCGCTCGATCGCACGCCGCAGATCAAGCTTGGCCTGCCGGTACAGGTCGTCGACGTCGATGGCAAGGTCATCGCCACCAATCCCATCAGCTTCGTCGCGCCGCGCGTCGACGACGCGCACGCAGACCGTGCTCGTCAAGAGCCTGCTTCGTGACGCGCCGCCGACCGTCCGCGTCCTGCAGTTCGTGCGCTCCCGCATCGTGTGGCGGAGCGTGCCGGGGCTCACGGTGCCCATCACCTCCGTCATCCGCATCGGCGGCCAGTACTTCTGCTATGTGGCCGAGTCCGGCCCTCAAGGCGCGCTCGTCGCCAAGCAGCGCCCCATCACCGTCGGACCGGTGGCGGGCAACGACTACGTCGTGCTCAAGGGCCTCAACGCCGGCGAGAACCTGATCGTGTCGGGCGTCCAGAAGATCGGCGACGGCGCTCCGGTCCGCGCCGAAGCCGCGGCTCCGGAGGCGGCGCCGGCAGCACCGCAGGGCAAGTAGGGCGACCATGTTCGTCGATACGTTCATTCGCCGTCCGATTCTCGCCTCGGTCTGCTCGCTCGTACTGATCCTCGCCGGTGCGGTGGCCATCCCCACCATGCCGGTGGCGCAGTATCCGAGCCTGGCACCGCCGCAGGTAAACGTGACCGCGGTCTACACCGGCGCCAACGCGCAGGAAGTCGAGACCGCCGTCACGACGCCGCTCGAACAGGCGATTAACGGCGTCGAGGGCATGCTCTACATGTCCTCGTCGAGCACGAACAGCGGCATCTCGACGATCACCATCACGTTCGACATCACGCGCGATCAGGACGTCGCCGCCGTTGACGTGCAGAACCGTGTCAACCAGACGCTCGGCCGCATGCCGACCGAGGTGCGGACGACGGGCATCACGGTGCAGAAGCAGTCGACCGGCTTCATCATGGCCGTCGGCGTCTTCTCGGAGAAGGGCGAGTACGATTCGCTCTTCCTCAGCAACTACCTCGACATCTTCATCAAGGACGCGGTCAAGCGCGTCCCCGGCGTTGCCGACGTCATCATCTTCGGCGAGCGCAAGTACTCGATGCGGCTGTGGATCGATCCGGACAAGCTCGCCGCACGCGGGCTCACCGCCAACGATGTCGTGCAGGCGCTGCGCGAGCAGAACGTCCAGGTCGCGGCCGGCAGTCTCGGCCAGGCGCCGGCGCCGGCGGGGCAGATGTATCAGCTGAGCGTCCGCGCGCTCGGCCGCCTGACGGAAGCCTCGGAGTTCGAGAACATCATCATCAAGAGCGGGCAAGGACGGCTCGCTGGTGCGCGTCAAGGACGTCGGCCGCGCGGAGCTCGGCGCCGAGACCTATGGCGCGAACCTTCGCTTCGCCGGCGTCGAAGCTGTCGGGTTCGGTGTCACGCAGCTCCCGACCGCCAACTCTCTCGAGACCGAACGCGCGGTAACCGCGGAGCTCGATCGGCTCGCGAAGTCGTTCCCGCCGGGCGTGCGCTACCTGGTCTCGTTCAACACCACGGACGTCGTCGAAGCGTCCATCGCCGAGGTGCTGAAGACTCTGGTCGAGGCAATCATCCTCGTCGTGCTCGTCATCTTCGTCTTCCTGCAGACGTGGCGCAGCACGCTCATCCCGGCGATCACGATCCCGGTCTCGCTCATCGGCGCGTTCGCGTTCGTCAAGCTGATGGGCTTTTCGATCAACACGCTGACGCTCTTCGGCATCATCCTCGCGACCGGCATCGTCGTCGACGACGCGATTGTCGTCATCGAGAACATCGAGCGCCACATCCAGGAATACAAGGTGTCGGCGCGCAAGGCCGCGTCCGACGCCATGCGCGAAGTGCTCGGCGCCGTCGTCGCGACGGGCCTCGTCCTCATCGCCGTCTTCGTGCCGGTCGCATTCTTCCCGGGAACGACCGGACGTCTCTACGCCCAGTTCTCGATCACGATTGCGTTCGCCGTGGCGTTGTCGGTGTTCAACGCGGTGACGCTGACGCCGGCGCTGTCGGCGCTGCTGCTGAAGCAATCGGGGCACGGCAAGAACCGTTTCTTCGCGATCTTCGAGCGCGGCATCGATGCCGGAACGCACGTCTACGTCGCCATACTGCGCGGCGCCATGCGACTGCGCTGGGTCGTCGTCCTGATCTTTGCCGCGATCCTGGCGCTGACGTATTGGGTCTATCAGGTCGTTCCGCGATCGTTCATCCCGGAAGAGGATCCCGGCTACTTCCTCATCCAGGTCCAGGCTCCGGCGGGAGCGTCGCTCGAATATACGGGCCAGGTCGCGCGCAAAGCGGAAGACATCATCCTGAAAGACCCGGACGTCACGGCGCTCTTCTCGGTCATGGGCTTCAGCTTCAGCGGCGCGGCCTCGAATCAGGGGCTGATGTTCGTCCGCCTCAAGCCGTTCGAAGAGCGCGTCGGCGCCGAGCATTCGGTGCAGGCCGTGCTGGGACGCATCAGCGGGCCGCTCTTCTCGATCCCAGGGGCAATCGTCGTCGGATTCACGCCGCCGGCAATCCAGGGCCTGAGCCAGTTCGGCGGCTTCGAGTTCCAGGTGCTGGATCAGAGCGGCGGTGACATCTCGCGTCTGGCGGCGGCGACACAGGCAATCACGGGCGCCGGCAACCAGTCTCCGAAGCTGCGGCCGGGTCTCTTCAGCTCGTTCACTGCCAACGATCCGCAGCTCCAGGTGACGATCGACCGCGAGCGTGCGCTGGCGCTCGGTCTGCCGCTCGGCGAAATCACGAGCGCGATGCAGATTTTCCTCGGGTCGCAGTATGTGAACGACTTCGAGTTCAACAATCGTTCGTATCGCGTCTACGTCCAGGCCGATCAGAATTTCCGGTCGAGCCCGCAGGCGCTGCAAAAGCTCTACGCACGGACCCAGACCGGCCAGATGGTCCCGCTCGAGCAGGTCGTGCGGATGAAAGAGACGACAGCGCCGCAGGTCATCAGCCACTTCAACCTGTTCCGCTCGGCGTCAATCAACGGCTCGGCGGCACAGGGCGTGAGCTCAGGCGAAGCGCTGCTCGAGATGGAGCGGCTGGCCGGCGCGAATCTGCCCGAGGGTATGGGCTACGCGTGGTCGGGTATCTCTCTCGAAGAGTCAAAGGCGGGACGACAGTCGTTCATCATCTTCGGGCTGGCGCTGCTGCTCGTGTACCTGACGCTGGCGGCGCAGTACCAAAGCCTGGTCCTGCCGTTCATCGTCCTGCTCGGCGTTCCTGTTGCCGTGCTCGGCGCTCTTGGCGCGCAGTGGGCGCGCGGTTTTTCGAATGACGTCTATTGCCAGGTCGGCCTCGTCATGCTCGTCGGGCTGGCGGCAAAGAACGCGATCCTGATCGTCGAGTTCGCCGAGCAGCTTCGCGATCGCGGCATGAGCACCATCGATGCGGCGCTGGAGTCGGCGCGCATCCGGCTGCGCCCGATCCTGATGACCTCCCTGGCGTTCATCCTCGGCGTCCTGCCACTCGTCGTGGCGACGGGCGCGGGACAGGTCGCGCGGCAGTCGGTCGGCACCGTCGTCGCCGGCGGCATGCTCGTGTCGACGTTCCTCAACCTGCTGTTCATCCCGGTCCTTTATGTGGTGATTCAGAGCATCCGATCGAGGTTTGGCGGCGGCGGACGCCGTCACGCCGAGGAAGAGCCGTCGCAGGAGCAGCCATCCGGCGAGAATGGCGGCGAAAGCCCGGCCACAGCGTGATCGGAGGCCAGGAACATCCAGGGAACGGCAGTGTCCAAGAGATTGGACAACGCCGGGCAGGCGAGTCGGCGGCCTAAGCTCATCAGTGAGATAATGCGAACGGCGGCCGAAATCGGCCGAAATTGCGGTCATTCGGCCCGTCGCGGCCAGAAATTACGTGGTTTCTTGACAGTGTTTCAACCCGCGTAGTACGCTGGCCGGTCTTTTTACACAACGATACGGTTGGGCGCAGTAACGCTTCAACCGGTGACGACAACGCTGGCGGACAAGGCGGGGCCAGCGCTTCCGAGACGCAGTCGGGCGGCAGAGTTCGAACGACGGCGCAGGAAACCTGGAGGGGAGCGGCGATGCAGATCGAGGAACGAGTCGTCGAGGGTGTGACGATTCTCGACCTGAAAGGCAAGATGACGCTCGGCGAAGGCGACGAGCTTCTGAAGGACAAGATCAACTCGCTCATCCAGCAGGACAAGAAAAAGCTGCTGCTCAACCTCGAAGGCGTGCCGTACATCGATAGCGCGGGCCTGGGCGAGATCGTTCGCACGTACACGACGGTGAGCCGTCAGGGCGGCAAGCTCAAGCTGCTGAACCTGACCAAGCGCATCCAGGACCTGCTCGCGATCACCAAGCTGCTGACGGTTTTCGAGACGTATGAGTCCGAGACCGACGCGGTCAAGAGCTTCGCAGGCTAGCTCGGCGCTCCGACGGTCAGATCACCCGCCGCGCTAAGAATGGCGCGACAAACAGCTCCTGACTTCATCGACCGGGCCGACCGTCGGCCGGCACCGGTCCGGCCGATGGCCCTCAGTCTCGTACTGTCCCTACGCCCGTCTCAGTGGACGAAGAACCTCGTGCTCTTCGCCGCGCTGATCTTCGGCCAGCGCCTTCTGGACGCACACGCCGTCGGGCGGGCGATCGCGGCGTTCGTCATCTTCTGCGCGCTCTCCGGCGTCGTGTACCTCATCAACGACGTCGCGGATCGCGAGGCCGATCGGCTGCATCCGGTCAAGAGAAACCGCCCGATCGCCTCGGGCGCCGTGCCTGTGCCGGTTGCGCTCGGGTGGGCGGCGGTGATCGCGATCGTGGCGCTCGGCGCCGCGTTCGCGCTGAGCGTGCCGTTTGGCGCCGTCTCGCTGTCGTACGTCGTGCTGCTCGCGCTGTATTCGGCGGTGCTCAAGCACATCGTGATCCTCGACGTGCTCACGATCGCGATCGGATTCGTCCTGCGAGCGGCGGCGGGGGCCGTCGCCGTCGAGGTGCCGATCAGTCACTGGCTGTACGTGTTGACGATTCTCGGGGCGCTGTTCCTCGCACTCAGCAAGCGGCGGCACGAACTGGTGCTGCTCGCAGATGGCGCGATCGGCCATCGCCGGATTCTGGAGGAATACAGCCCGTATCTGCTCGACCAGATGATCGCGGTCGTGTCGGCGTCAACCATCGTCGCGTATGCGTTCTACACGGTCAGCCCTGATACCGTGCAGAAGTTCGGAACAGATCGCCTGATGCTGACGCTACCCTTCCCGCTCTATGGAATCTTCCGCTACCTTTATCTGGTGCACCTGAAAGAGGGCGGCGGCAGCCCGTCGGACATGCTCCTGAACGATCGGCCGCTGCTCCTCTGCGTTGGCCTGTGCGCGGCGGCAGTGACGTTCATCATCTACGGTCCGGCCTTCTGAGCAACTACGCTATGCCCAAGTCCAAAGTCGCTATCCTGCGCAGCAGCCCGGCCACGGTCCTCGAGGACTATCACTCGTTGATGAACCTGGCGGGCTACCAGGACGTCATCGCCAAGGACGCCGATACCGCGCTGAAGGTCAACATCTCCTGGCACTTCTTCTTTCCGGCGACGTCGACGACGCCATGGCAGCTCGAGGGCGTCATCCGCGCGATGAAGCGCGACGGCTACTCGCCGGAGCTGATGCATGCGTGCCACAACCGCACGGTGGTCATCGACGCACATCTCGGCGAGCGCGAGAACAAGCAGGTCAACGTCGTCGAAGCGCACAAACTGCGCAACATCCACATCTACGAAACCGAAGAGTGGATCAACATCCGCGAGGCCGTCGGCGATCTCACGAAGAAGTTCACGTGCCTCAACGAGGTCTACCCGAAGGGCTTCATGATCCCGAAGCGCTTCATCGGGGAGAACATCATCCACCTGCCGACCGTCAAGACGCATGTCTTCACGACGACGACAGGGGCGATGAAGAACGCGTTCGGCGGCCTTCTCAACGAGCACCGCCACTGGACGCATCCGGTCATCCACGAGACGCTCGTCGATCTCCTGATGATCCAGAAGAAGATCCATCGCGGTGTCTTCGCCGTGATGGACGGCACGTTTGCCGGCGACGGTCCCGGGCCGCGGTGCATGACGCCGCACGTCAAGAACGTGCTGCTCGCCAGCGCCGACCAGGTCGCGATCGACGCAGTCGCCGCGAAGCTGATGGGCATGGATCCGATGTCGATCAAGTTCATCCGCATGGCACACGAGATGGGCCTCGGCTGCGGTGACCCGCGCGATATCGAGATCGTCGGCGACCAGTCGGCCGCCGCCGAGAACTGGCACTTCACCGGACCGTTCAAGAAGATGACGTTCGCCTCGCGGATGCAGCACCAGATCTACTGGGGCCCGATGAAGAAGCCGATCGAGTGGTCCCTGAAGACGGTACTCGCCCCGTGGGCGTACATCGCGAGCGTGATTTACCACGACAGCTACTGGTATCCCGTGAACGCGCGGCGGCAGATGCAGGCGGCGCTCGACAGCCCGTGGGGACGCCTGTTCAGGAACTGGGAAACGGTCCAACCGGACGCCGCCGGCCTGGGATACCCTGACGTCGGCAGCGATGTCGCGCAAATTGAAAAGACCGGCGCCAAGGCGCTCGTCGAGTCCTTCGGCATCCTCGGGACCTGTATCAAAGAGGCGCCGGAGTTTGCCGGACGACGGCGCCACGCGAAGCGGAGCTGATGACAATCGGCTGTTCAGCCCGGCTCCTGCTGACCGCGCCGCGTTGATATCCAGGCCGACAGCGGCAGCTGAAGGCTGAAAGCTAGAGTTAGTGAGACCATGACTGATTTCAGCGTCAAGAGCGACAGCGTCGATGTCGAGCAGATCATGCGGCAGGTGCGGTCGCGGATCCGCGAGAAGCGCGGTGTCGACTACACCGAAGACGAGATTCGCGAGCTTGCGAGCGTAAAGCTCGAACGCTTCCTCGACCCGAAGGGCGTACGTTCCGATCTGCTCGAACAGTACCGCAAGCGCCGCGAGACATCGACAACGGCGCGGAACTATTCGTTCGAGGACACGACACTCTACGAATCGAGCCGGCCGCTGCTGCGCGCGATTCGCAAGCTGCTCAATCCCATCCTCAAGCTGTTCTTCAACCCGACGCCGGTCGTCGAAGCGCTGCACATCCAGTCAAAGCTGAACGACAACTACAACCAGGCGGAATCGCTCTACTACGAGCTCATTCACAACCTGGTGCTGGAGACCACGCGCCTCGGCATCGAGGTCAAGAACTTGAAGATGCGCGTCGAGTCGATGTCGAGCCGTCTGGATTTCGACGAGCGGCGCGCGCGGGCGCTCGAGGGCGTCGTGCAATACCGGCCGGGAACTGTCGCGCCGCTCCAGCCGCCAGCCGTGGGCAGCGGCGGCGGAAGCAGCTCAGGCGGGGGCGTCAACGCAACCATGTCGGCGGACGAAGCCGAGCGGCGATCGCGGCGGCGCCGCCGGCGCGGACGCCGGCGCCCGGGCGGCCCGGGTGAACGGCCAGGACAGGGCGGCGGCAGTGGTCAG
The DNA here is from genome assembly GCA_963830815.1 of uncultured Acidobacteriota bacterium. Taxonomy (GTDB): domain Bacteria; phylum Acidobacteriota; class Vicinamibacteria; order Vicinamibacterales; family 2-12-FULL-66-21; genus DATBJJ01. The sequence continues at coordinate 176,941 of CAWHNN010000011.1, forward strand.
GACTCGGGCGGCGGCGAAGCAGGCGAACCGTCCGGCGCGTCCGGCGAGACCGGTGGCGGCCCAGCGGAATCGTGAAACTCGCGGTTGTCGCTCAGCGCTACGGCGCTGACATCAACGGCGGCGCCGAGCTGCACGCGCGCTATATCGCCGAGCGCCTCGCCCGGCACGCCGAGGTCGAAGTCGTCACAACCTGCGCCCGCGACTACGTCAGCTGGCGCAACGAGTTGAAGCCTGGCCTCGAGACCATCAACGGCGTCTCCGTGCGCCGCTTTCCGGTCGACCCGGGAACGTCAGCCACTCGATTTCGGCCGGCGCTCGCGCCAGGTCTTCGAAGAAACACATTCCCTCGCCGACGAACTGGCGTGGCTCGATGCCGAGGGGCCAACGAGTCCGGCGCTCGTCAACTACCTGTCGCAGTCGGCGAGCTCGTTCGACTACGTGCTCCTCTTCAGCTATCGCTACTATCACGCCTGGCACGGTGCGCGACGGCTTGCGAACAAGGCAATCCTCGTCCCGACGGCGGAACGCGATCCTGCCATCGGCCTGTCGCTCTTCGGACCGACGTTTCGCGGCGTACGCGGCATCATGTACAACTCGCACGAGGAGCGCGCCATGATTCAGGGCGCGACCGGCAACGAGCATGTTCCTGGCGTCGTGGTGGGCGTCGGCTCGGAGGTGCCTGCGCGAACCGATCCCGCGCGCTTCCGGCGGCGGCACAAGATCAACCGCCCGTTTGCGATCTACATCGGACGGATCGACGCCAACAAGGGCTGCGTCGAGCTCTTCGACTACTTTCAGCGCTACGCCCTGGGCTTCCCGCGCGGGCTCGATCTCGTGCTCATCGGCAATCCGATCATCCCGATTCCGAGCCACCATCGCATCCACCACCTCGGGTATCTGTCGGACGAGGACAAGTTCGACGCGCTGGCCGCCTCGGATCTGCTGATCATGCCCTGGTACTTCGAGAGCCTGTCCATGGTCGCGCTCGAGGCGTGGGCGCTTGGCCGGCCGGTGCTCGCGAACGGCCGCTGCGACGTTCTCAAGGGACAGTGCATCCGCAGCAACGCCGGCCTCTACTACGAGAGTTACGAGGAGTTCGCCGAGACGCTCTACTCGCTCGAGTCAAACGGGCCGCTCCATGCTCGAATGGGCAAGAATGGCCGCGACTACTTCACCCGCCACTATGCGTGGCCGGTCATCGAGCGCAAGTATCTCGACATGTTCAAGCAGCTGGAGCGAAACGCGGCGCCACCGCCGCCGGATCCGTTGCCCGGATGGTTCGCGCGGCGCCGCCGCGAATTGCCGCCCGCCGCGGAAGTACTGGCGCGTCTCCCGTCTGGCGCCGTCAATCCGGGCGGCGATGCGGGCCGGGATCGGTCGGCATGACCACGCGTCCTCGCGTGCACCAGGTGCTGGCAACACTCGGCTACGGCGATGCCATCGGCCACGAGGTTCTCGGGATCCAGCGCGTACTTCAGGGCGCCGGATACGAGTCGGAGATCTTCGTCGAGACAGCCGATCGCCGCCTCGAAGATCGCACGATCGACTACCGTGAGATGGTCGGCGCAATCGCACCCGAAGACATCCTCATCCATCATTTCTCCATTGGATCCAGGGCCTCGCGAACTGCCTACGCGCTGCCGGGGCGCATGGCGCTCGTGTACCACAACATCACGCCGCCGCTGTACTTTGTCGGCGTGCACCGCGACCTCGTCAAGCAGTGCTTCCGGGGTCGCCGCGAGCTCACGGTGTACATCGAACGCTGCGATCTCGCGCTCGGCGACTCGGAGTACAACCGCGCCGAACTCGAGGCGCTGGGATTCCCGCGCACGGCAGTGCTGCCAGTCGTACCTGATTTCAGCCACCTGACCGGGCCGCCGAGCCGCCTCCTGGCAGGCGATTTCGATGACGGCTGGACAAATGTGCTGTTTGTCGGCCGGGTAATCCCGAACAAGAAGTTCGAGACGATCATCCGCGCGTTTCATGTCTACCGCACGCGGCACAATCCGCGCGCACGGCTGCTCCTCGTTGGCTCGTTTTCCGGATTCGAGCGTTATCTGTCGATGCTGCAGGAGCTCATCGCGCGCCTCGGCACGCCCGACGTGCATTTTCTCGGACACGTCTCGAACGAGGAACTGACAGCGCTCTATGACGTCGCCGATCTCTTCCTGTGCGCCAGCGCGCACGAGGGCTTCTGCGTGCCGATCATCGAGGCCTTCTACAAAGGCGTGCCGGTGATGGCCTACGCGTCGACGGCCGTGCCGGCGACGATGGACGGCGGCGGCATTCTCTACGACACGACGGATCCAATCGAGATTGCACGCCTCATGGAGGCCATCCTCGATGACGAGGCGGTGGAAGCGGCGGTGGTGCAGTCGCAGGACGCGGCGCTGTCGCGGCTCCAGGCACGCGACTTCCCCGGCACGCTGCTGCGCTTCGTCGAGCGCTCTCCGCGGACCGCCACGCCAGGCCCCGGCCGTTTCCTGGGATTTCTGGGCGCAATTCGAGCAGTTCGAGCGCTTCGAAGAACTGCGTCAGTTGCGTCCGGCGCTGTTTCAGGCGCTGCCGCCGGCTCCGCCCTCTTCGGGGCTCGGGGCTCGGGGCTCGGGGCTCGACACGGGCAAGTCGCGGCGCAGGGCGAACCCCACCTGGATCACAGAAGGCACTGACGAGGCCCGAGCCCCGAGCCCCGAGCCCCGAAAATGATCATCAACCAATGGGTGCCCGCGGCCCATCGCGGTGACGCCATCGGGGACAGCGCGCGGCGGGTGCGCGAGATGCTTCGCCGACAGGGCCATGAGTCAGACCTGTATGCGCTGACGATGGACGACGAGCTGCGCGGCGACGTCCGGCCGTTTGCCGATCCGGCGGCCGCGCGCGGGGATGTGACGATCTTTCACTTCGCCCTTCCGTCGCCGATGACGGACGCCTTCGCCAGACTCAACGGCATCAAGGTTCTCCAGTACCACAACATCACACCGGCCGCGTTCTTTGCCCCGTACTCGCCGGGACTTTTTCGCCTCGCGTCGCTTGGCCGGCAGGAACTGGCGTCGCTTGTCGGCCATGTCGACCTGGCGCTCGGGGACTCCGAGTTCAATCGCGCCGAGCTCGAAGAGATGGGATTCGCGCCGACGGGCGTGCTGCCGATTGCCGTCAACACCGACCGGATCACCAGCGCGCCGCGGCGGCCGGCGCTCGAGAAGATTCTCGGCGACGGCCTCATCAACATTCTTTTCGTCGGCCGCATTGTCCCCAACAAGCGCATAGACGACCACATCCGGCTCGCCGAGGTCTATAAGCGCTACGTCGACAACTACTACCGGTTCATCTTTGTCGGCCGCTACGATGGCGTGCCGGCGTACTATGCGCAGGTCCGGGCGCTGATTTCGGAGTACCGGATGCTGCCGGATCGTTTCTGGTTCACCGGTCCGGTGCCGGATGACGACCTCGCCGCCTTCTATCGCTGGGCGGACGCCTACGTGTCGCTCAGCGAGCACGAGGGCTTTTGCGTGCCGTTGATCGAGGCAATGGCCGCCGATGTGCCGGTGCTGGCGTATGCCGCTGGCGCGGTGCCGGAAACGCTCGGCGGATCGGGCGTGCTGTTCGCCCCGAAGGATCTGGAAGTCGCAGCCGAGTTGCTCGGCATGCTCGTATACGATCGTCCTTTGCGTGAGCGGGTGCTCGATGGTCAGAGGCAGCGCCTCCAGGACTTCGCGCCCGAGCGCATCGAGGCACAATTGACCGCCACGCTTTCTACACTGAGGCTTCGTTGAAGATAGCTTTCATCGTCCAGCGCTATGGCGCCGAGATTCTTGGCGGCTCCGAGTACCACTGCCGGCTGATTGCCGAGCGGCTCGCGCCGAAGCATCAGGTGGACGTGCTGACGACGTGCGCGGCGGACTACATCTCGTGGAAGAACGAGTATCCCGAAGGCGCCGATCGCATCCGTGGCGTCACGGTAAGACGCTTCGCGAACGCCCGTACCCGCGATATCCACGCCTTCAATCGCTACTCTGAGTGGATCTTCACCAGCCCGCACACGCGCGACGACGAGATCGAGTGGCTGCGGCAGCAGGGCCCGTGGTGTCCGGCGCTGCTCGAGTATCTCGAGCGCAACCACAATCAGTACGACGTCCTGATCTTCTTCACGTATCTCTACGCGCCGACGGTACTTGGCGTGCGCGTCGCGCCGCACAAGAGCATCCTCGTGCCGACTGCGCACGACGAGCCGGCAATACGGCTCGAGATCTACAAGGAGCTCTTCAGCCAGCCGGCGGGCCTCGCTTATAACACCGAGGTGGAGAGGCGATTCCTGACGACGCATTTTTCGATCCGCGCGGTCGAGGAAGAAACCGTCGGCTGCGGAGTCGACTTGCCGGCTGCGCACCCGACATGGCGCGGGCGCGGGCCGGACGAAGCTCCGCCGAGGGCGGAGTCGCGACACCTGACGAGACGCGCGCCGGCCTCGACGACGACGGCGACGAGAGTGCGCCGGACGAGGACGAGTCGCCGACCTTCCGTCCACACCTCGCCGAGCGCGGCACGACGTTCCGCCGCCGCCATCGCCTGCACGGTCCAATCGTGCTCTACGGCGGGCGCATCGACGCCGGCAAGGGCTGCGAAGAGCTGATCGAGTACTTCAGCAGCTACGTGCAGGAGGGAGGCGATGCGACGCTCGCCCTCATGGGCGTAAAGCTGATGCCTCTACCGGAAGAGCCGTTCATCCGTTTTGCCGGGCGGCTCTCGGACTCCGAGCGGCTGCACGCGCTCGAAGCGGCAACGGTCGTCGTCGTGCCGTCACCGTACGAGAGCCTGTCGCTGCTGGCGCTCGAATCGTTCGCGGTCGGCACACCGATCCTGGCGAACGCGCGGAGTGAAGTCCTTGTCGATCATTGCCACAAGAGCAATGCCGGCCTCTACTACGCCGACCGCGACGAGTTCATGGAGTGCCTGAAGCTGCTGATTGCCGATCCGCACTTGCGCGGGAGCATGGGCGCGGAACGGCCGCAAGTACGTGCGGCAGAACTATCGCTGGGACGTGATCCTGGGGAAATACGAGAGGATGTTCTCGAACCTTCGGCAGGCTCCTGGAGCCCGGCAATCGAACGGCGCTCCGGATCGAGACGCGGTCGCCGCTAGTCGCGGTCGATCGACGCGACTTCCTCGTCGATGTCTTCGGTATCGACGACCGTCCCGGCACGGCCGGGCTGACCCAGCCGCTTGCGGCGCGCACGGATGTCGTGCCGCTTGATCATCTCGTTGAGCGTCGTCGGCTTGATCTGCAGGAGCTCGGCGGCGCGCTTCTGCACGCCGCCGGCCTGCTCGAGCGCCGATTCGATCAGGCCGCGCTGAAACGCGATCTCGGCGTCGCGGAACGAAATGCCCTCCGGCGGCACCACGAACTGCGGCATCTGGAAGCGCCGGCTGTTGCGGACGTTGTCCGGCACGAGGGCGGCGTCGATCCGCGGCCCCGTAGACAGCACCACGGCGCGCTCGATGACGTTCTCGAGCTCGCGCACGTTGCCCGGCCAGTCGTACTCGAGCAGCATGTCGAGCGCTTCCGGCGTGATCTCGAGGCGCGGCTTGTTGTTCTCCACGCCGTACTTCTCGAGGAAGTGCTGGGCGAGGAGCGGGATGTCCTCGCGGCGCTCGCGGAGCGGCGGCAGCTGCACGGTGATGACGTGCAGGCGGTAGACAGGTCCTCGCGGAACTTGCCCTCTTCCATCATCTTGCGCAGCTCGACGTTGGTCGCGGCGATGATGCGGACGTCCACCTTGATCGTCTCGACGCCGCCCAGGCGCATGAACTCGCGCTCCTGGATGACGCGCAGCAGCTTGGCCTGGGTCTCGAGCGGGATGTTGCCGATCTCGTCGAAGAAGATTGTGCCCTTGTCGGCGAGCTCGAAGAGGCCCTTCTTCGGGTAGATGGCGCCGGTGAACGCGCCCTTGACATGCCCGAAGAGGTTCGACTCGAGAAGGTCCGGCGGCAGGTTGCCGGAGTTGACGGTGATGAACGCCTTGTCGGAGCGGGCCGAATTCTGGTGCAGCGCCCGCGCCACGAGCTCCTTGCCGGTGCCGCTCTCGCCGTTGATCAGGATGGTCGTGCGGCTCGGCGCCGCCTGGATGATCAGGTCGAACACCTGGCGCATGCGCTGGCTGCGGCCGATGATCTCGCCGAAGCGGTTGGCGTGCGGCTGCAGATTCTGGCGCAGGACGCGGTTCTCGGCGACCAGCCGGCGCTGCGCGAGGGCGTTGCGCACCACCGCCAGCACTTCATCGTTCTTGAACGGCTTGGTGACGTAGTGGAAGGCGCCGCGCTTCATCGCGGTGATCGCGCTCTCGACCGACGCGAATGCCGTAATCATCAACACCGGCAGGTCGTCGTCGATCTTCTTGAGCTCGTCGAGCGCCGCCATGCCGTCCATCCCGGCATCATGATGTCGACGATCGCGGCATCGAACGAGACGTGCGAGCGAGCTCGAGCCCTTCGGCGGCATCGGCGGCGAGGCGCACGGTGTGGCCCTCGCGCGTCAGCAACGCTTCGAGGATCTCGCGCATGATCTCCTCGTCGTCGATGACGAGGATCGAGCCGGTTCTGTTCATACAGGCCGTATCAGGCCTGAGCTCGCATTCGAGCGTGCCAAGGTGCCGAGCGGCGCGTCGACGCGAGCGGCAGCGTCAGCGTGAATCGCGTCCCCTGGCCCATGGAGCTGTCGCAGGTGATCGTCCCGCCGTGCTCCTGCACGATGCCGTAAGTGATGGACAGGCCGAGGCCCGTGCCCTTGCCGATCTCCTTGGTCGTGAAGAACGGGTCGTAGATCCGCGACAGCTGATCGGCGGGAATGCCGGAACCCGTGTCCGCGACCTCGACTATCGCACCTTCGGGCGACGACCGGCGTGACGATCGACAGCCATCCGCCCTTCGGCATCGCGTCGCGTGCGTTGAGGAAAAGGTTCAGGAACACCTGCTGCAGCTTGTACTCGATGCCGAGGACCACCGGCGACGTCGCCGCGAGCTCCTTGCGCACCTGGATGCGCCCGGTGCGCATCTGATGCTCGAGGAGCGAGAGCACGTCGTTGATGACGGCATTGACGTCGACCGGACCGGTATCGACCTGCGCCGGCCGCGCGAGGTTGAGGAGGCCGTTGACGATCTTCGCGGCGCGGAACGTCTGGCGCTCGATCTTCTCGAGCACCTGTGTCTTCGGATCCTCGGGGTCGGTGCCCTGCATGAGCATCTGCACGAAGCTCGAGATGCCCGTCAGCGGCGTATTCACTTCGTGCGCGACGCCGGCGGCAAGGAGACCGATGCGACGCCATCTTCTCGGAGATCTGCAGCTGCTCTTCGAGCTGAACGCGCGCCGAGATGTCTTCGACCACGACGATCGTTCCCGCGATCGCCCCCGACATGTCGCGCAGCGGCGTCGTCGCGACGTTGACGAGCAGCCGGCGCGCCGGCGCATGCCGCGAGGCCAGCGGAACGCGGTAGATTGCGGCGCCGTCGGGAGACTCGCGACGTCCCGAGCGCAGGATCTCGAAGAACGCGGCGTCGAGAATCTGTTCGAGCCGGCGTCCGACCGCTTCTTCGTGGCGGATGCCGTAGAGCTCTTCGAGGCGGCGATTCCACCGCACGACGCGATCGTCGCGATCGAGCACGGCAGGCCGTCGTTGAGGGATTCGAGAATGTTCTCGCTGAACTCTCGCATCCGTTCGAGCTCATCCGCCTTGACGGTCAACTGACGATAGAGGCGCCCATTTTCGAGCGCCGTCGCCGCCTGCGCCGCAACTGCCGCGAGAAGCGCCATGTCTTCGCTGCTCAGCGGTTCCGCGCTCGATTTGCGTCCGAGCGCCATCACCGCGATGGTCCCTTCTTTCGAGACGCACGGCACGAAGTAGTGGATCCCGGCGCTGCGCCAGAACTCGACGTCCGCCGGATCGACGCGGCGCTGCGACAACGGGTCATCGAGCGTCAGCGTGTGACCCGCGATCAATCGCGTCGCGACTTCGGAGGCGGCGCGCCAGGACCGGCGGCTCGGCGCCGAAGCCAGAGTGGGCGACGGTGACGAACTGCGCGTCGCGTCCGGCGGCCACCGGCGCCAGCATCAGCGCCATGCGATCGACGAGCAGAGTCTCGGTGACGCGACGAACCAGTCGCTCGCTGAGACGGAAGAGATCGAGGTCGCTGTTGAGGTCGCGAGCAAAGCCGACCAGGGCGCGGCGATAGTCGTAGCGATCGCGGTAGTAGACGCGGTCGAGGCCGGTCTGGATGGCGTTCTTGACCGGCCGCGCCAGCAGCACGAGCACCATCGTGGCGAGAAACGCGATGACCGGATTGGTGTCGTTCGGACCGGTCGTGAACCAGTTGCCGGCGATGCCGAGGACGATCGTGTAGATGGCGGCGATCGCGGCCATCGCGGCCGCGTAGACGAGGCCGCGCTTGATGATGACTTCGACGTCCATCAAGCGATAGCGGATGATCGCCGAAGCGAACGCCAGCGGCACGAGGCCGAGAAGCACCGCGGTCAGCTCGAACGCGGCATTGGGGTCGTAGCCGAGCGCGTACGGAATCGCGTAGCCGAAGACAAACGGCAGCGCGCCGAGGCCCGTGCCCCATACGATCCACCGCAGCTGGCGGCGGGCCGTCACCGAGCGCACGCGATAGAGCGCGCGGGTCATGATGATGAACCCGGCGATGAGACAGAGCGACAGGTAGAGGAACTGCGCCGCGTCGACGAGCGTCAGGACTCGCGTCAGCACTTCGCCGCGGCTGCCGCCGCGCATGATGGTCGCGACGTTCAGGCTGCCGAGGAGCAGCGCCGGCAGATAGATCAGCGGTAGCAGCGGACGGCCGCGGTCGCTGCGCGCCCAGCTGTCGGGGCGCTCCGGAAAGACGAGCGCGAAGTGGACGAAGAGCGGCGGCAGGAGCAGCGTCGCAACGACGTCACCCCAGTAGAAAACCCAGTCGAGGAAATCGAGCCGGCCCGCTGAACGAAAATGCCAGCGCGCCGAAGAACGCCACGCACAACCAGAAGAAGTGCAGCGTTGCCTGGTTTTCCGGACGGCGCAGCCGCACGCCGGTCCCGACGAACAACGTGAAGAGTCCGACGCTCGCCAGAGCCAGATAGAGCCACTGCGTTCCCGAGGGAATGCCGGCAACGGGAATGACGAGGACCTGCGAGTCGGCCTGCGCGGGAAATGACATACTGCAGCGACTCGTCCAGCCCGCGACGCGTGCAGAACGTCCTTCACATCGCGGAGGTGAACAACCGGCTTGGAATCGATCTCTGAGGAGGACGTCGCCGGGCTTGATCCCGGCCCGGCTTGCCGGCGTGTCTTCGGCGACAACACTGGCGGTGAGATCGCTGCCGTTCGCGACCCACAAGACGCCATCTTCCACCTCGGTCCAGCCAGCGGAGCGAGATGTTCATCGCGGCCGAGAACGACGAGCCGCAATGACCACGGCGAGCTGAGCCACAAGGCGCAGCAGAGCCGGTTTGTTCACGGGCGAACGTAGTTCTAGCGTCGACAAAGAAGAGTCCGTTTGCTGCAAAGCAAACGACGTTCCCTGTTTGATGTCGACGGATGAACGATAAATCATTGCCTGGCAATAACTTCTAGGCTCGAGCGAAGCCTTGTTTCCAACAATCCGGACACCCGATCCAAAAACCCGGGGGCAAAAAAACGGCAAAAAAAGGCGGGTCAATGAAGACCCGCCTGGCAGGCGCTTGCGAATCGAGCCGGAAGCAGCGCCACTGCTTCCGGCGTGTGTGATCAGAAGCGAACGAGGAAGCCGCCGACGACGCGCTTTGGCGGACGAACAACGAGGAGCTCGTCGTAAACCGAGCCGGGATCGTTCGGGTCGCGGAAAAGGTTGCGCAGGCCGAGAAGCACTTCCCACCGGGTGCCGCCGAGCTCGAAGGGCAGCGCCTGATTGATCTGGACGTCGAACCGGGCGTCGAGCCCCGGACGAGTGAGCGACGTATCGGAGCGTGCGTAGCCCGTGTTGATCCTGTAGAAGACGAAGACACGCGTCGACGTCTCGGGGATATCGGTCGCGAGCTGACGTCGAGATGTCGTGCAGGTCTTCGTTCGCGTAGCGGATCGCCGCCGGCGCCCACGAGGCGATTGCCGTGGCATCGCCGCCCTCGACCCAGCGCGCGCGCGTCACGCTGTAGTCGACCGTGCCCTTGACGCGCTTGCCGGTGCTGGTCAAACGAACGCCCCAGCCATCAGCGCCGAGCGAACCGGCGTTGGCCACATAGTAATGGCCGACCGACTGCGGGCCGCCGGGAACGTTGAGGCCGAACAGCGTCACGAGCTGATTGTCGACGTCCTGGTAGAACGCGGCGCACGCCGACGGCGTAGCTCTCGTCGAGGTCGTGCTCGATGAGCAGATTCAGCGAGCGGGCGCGTTCGACGCTGAAGGCGCTCGTGGCGCTCGGCGCGCCAAGCGGCGCGAACGTGCGCTCGGGCGGCAGCCACGGCCCGGGCGTTTCGCTCGCGACGAACTCCTCGGCGCCGGGCGCGATCATTCGTTGCGCGACGAGCGCGGAGACACGGGTATGGCGAAGCGGCTCGATGGTGACGCCCATCCGCGGACTGAACAAGCCACCGGTGCGCAGATAGTCGTAGTTGCCGTAGCGGCCGCCGTAATCAATCACGATCGCGCGGGAAATCTCCCACCGATCTTCGCCGTAGAGCTCTCCGACATTGCGGCTGCTTTCCGTTGCAGCAGCGAGCGCTGCGGGGTTGCCGCCGAGATAGTTCTGCGTGCCGTAGGAGTAGCCGAAGCTATAGAGATGCGAATTCCGCTCGTGCGACTGAAACGCGCCGGCAACGATCCACGACGACAAATCGCCCTGGCTCATCGCCGCGCGCACCGACCAGTTCGCCGGCCGGCGTCGGCGCGCCAATCGCCATGTAGGCGACGCCGCGCGGAAGCGTCTCGCTCGAGAAGAGCTCGTCGGGCGCGACCGATCCGGTCGTCAGGACATTGACTTCGCCGGTGAACGGCAGGTCGGTGAAGAACGACGTCGCCAGGCTGGCGGCCGAGTCCATCGCGCGGCCGAAGAGCGAACTGCTGTTGATCTCGCCCTCGCGCTCGACGACACTGACGATCGGCGCTTCGTCCTTGAGGATGCTGCGCTTGATGTGGCGGAGGCGGAATGCCGTTTCGTTGTGCGGATGATCGTCGCGCGCAGCGGTGTCGGTGGTGGTGTCGGAACTGTCCGCCTGGTCGCCGAGCGTTCCCGCCGGCAGGCCGAACCCGGCCGCCATGATCGGACGCGCCGGCACAGGTGACTCGGTCGTCCCGCTGGTCGCGACAGCGGCATTCAGCCGGCGAAGTTGCAGCCGCTGCAGCGCCGGCGGCAGGCCGCTGACTTTTACGGTCGCGCGCGCTGAGCCAGAGAAGCCGCTGAGGTGCGCCTGGAGCGTGTAATCGCCGATCGGCAGCGCCTCGATCGCAAAGTAGCCGGTCGCGTCGGTGATGGCCTTCGCGACGGTCACGGTGCCGAGGGCCGAGACGAGCGCGCCGGCGATCGGGTCCACCACGATCGTCGCTGACGACGCCGGTGATGCTGCCGCGGGCGTTGCGGACGGACTGGTACTGGATCGACTGGGCCATCGCGGCGGGCGCGCCGACTGCTCCAATCGCACAGACCACGAGGCTCCCTGTGAGCACCCGGTCGAGGTGTTTCATGCTACCTCCCGTCCTCCCTGAGATTGCCTGCTCGAAACCTGCGCTCGCTTCCCGGATTCGACGGTAAGTCCGCATCCGACTGTAACCGATTACGATCCGACTGTGAAGAACACGTCGCGTGAAATCGATTTTCCCGACAGCAAATCCGTGACTTGCACGTCGAGCCGATAGTCGCCGGCCTCGAAACCCCGCCAGCGGCACGACCTGTCCGGCCATCACCGGCTCACCCGTCGCCGGGTCGAACGCGGCGCCCATCAGGGCCGGGTTGAAGCGCTGCGAATCGGTCCGGTTGAAGTAACGTTCCCCGGACCGAACCGGGGGATGCGCTCCCCCGCCATCTAACCCCGTCTCTGCGCCGGCACCCTTGCGAAAGAAACTAGTAATCCACCCTCACGTCAAACTGCCGCTCGGCGGTCACCATCGGGTTGTAGACGAGAAATACGACGATCAGCTCCTCGTCACGCCGGAACCGGCGATCCACTGCCGGGACGAATTTCGTTCCGCCCAATCGCGTACGGCCGCTCTGCCAGTCGATCGGACGGCACCGGCTCGTTCAACACCGTGAGCCGATCAGCGAGGATGATGCTGCTCGTCGTCAGCTCGCCCGTCCGGAAATCCGGAACGCTCAGCGCCTGCTTCACGACCGAAACCTTCGGGCGTGTTCGCGGCGCGGCCGCATCGGGCGTTCGCGCATCACCACGAACACGTCTTAATCCACCCGGCTCGACGGAAAATCCGCGGCTGATTCGTGCCGCTGAACCAGGCGGCAAATCCACCGGAAAAATCGCGTCAACGGGGTACGCTTCCTCGCCCCGCGTCGACTCCGTGTCGTGCCCACCGGCCGCTGCAGCGCTGTTACGGCCCTCACGTACACCAGTGCCGAACGCTGCCGTAAATCCGAAACGTCGACACTCAGCGTGAACGGTACGAACGTGCCGCGCTGCGCCTTGACGAAGTCGTTCTGCCACTGAACGACGAAGTCCGAAGGCGTCGGCTTCCCCGCCAGCGCTGAATCCGCCAGTCCAAGGATCGCATCGCCTTCCTCGCGCTGGGTTCGCTCGGCCTGCCGCTCTCCGCTCAGCTCGTTCCGCGGCCGACCGCTGCCGTTCTGATTGCCGACCGCTGGTGTCTGGGCAACCGAAAGCGCGGGCGCAATGACGAGTAACAGCGCCCCGCCGATCGTCTCAGCGAGATCGCCGTCGGTTGCAGACATGCGGGCATTCGGCCCTGACCAAACCTATTTGATCATAGTTGAGGGGGTCGCTCCAAGTCAAAGCAGGCAAGAGGATTAGCGCCTCGCGGCCTCGACAGGAAACAGCACTAAACTGCAAGAACGGCGGAATTGCCGGAAGATCAGCTATCATCAGCCGTTTAGTGCCGTCCGAGGCGCCAATTCTGGGGTGTCGACGTGGCGGCGGATTGTGTGCAAATCCGAGGGGCGTGCATGCAGGACGATGTCGTCGTCATGGTTCTGGCCGGGGGCGCGGGCGAGCGTCTTTTGCCGCTGACAAAGGAGCGGGCAAAGCCGGCCGTCTACTTTGGCGGGCCGTACCGCATCATCGACTTCACGCTGAGCAACTGCATCAATTCGGGCCTGCGCAAGGTCTTCATCGCCCTGCAGGTACAAATCGCTCTCGCTCGGCCGTCACATCCGCATGGATGAGCGTCGTCGCCGACGAGCTCGGCGAATTCATCGAGATCCTCAGCCCGCAGAAGCGCGTCGGCGA
>CAWHNN010000012.1:0-18881 GCA_963830815.1 uncultured Acidobacteriota bacterium
AGGCAAAGATGTAGACGCCGCCGTACGCGGCGTATGCTCTTCCCGCGAATGCTGCGTCGGTTTTGGTGAGCACCACGGCGAATCCGATGAGACTGAGGACTCCCAACGCGGCCACAGCCGCGGACCTACCCTGGCGCATCCACGCCCAGAACGCGAAGCATCCTGCGATTTCGAGCACCGCGGCACACGCGAAGACCAGAAACGTTCGCATCGGGTCAGCCTGACTCCTTGACCCAGCTTTCGAGGAAATCAGCAGTTCCCGCCGGACCGCTGATGTCGAGCGTGACGAGCCCTAAATCCTGGTCTGCCTGGATGGCAAAGTGAAGGAAGCGGCAGCAGCGCCGTTCTGCATCGATGACGGCGCCAAGTCGTTCGAAGAGGTTTGATGCGTAGTGAAACTGCCAACGGTACCCCTCCTCCAAACGTTCCACCGAGGCCGCTTCAGCCAGCACACCGGCGCGGAGCTCTGCCTGACGACGGTTAAGCGTCCGGCCGTCAAGCGAGCATGCGATGGGGAGATTCCGGATTTCCATTCGTAACCGGCAGTTCAACCCGACAGCGCAAGGCGCACAAACAGCAAAAAGGCCCGCGTTGGCGGGCCTGAATTGCGCGTTTAATTGGTCGGGGCGAGTGGATTCGAACCACCGACCCCTCGGTCCCGAACCGAGTGCTCTACCAGGCTGAGCCACGCCCCGACAAAGGCGAGAATGTTCGACAAAATACCTGCGACGGCCGGGAACCGCCGCGTCGAACTCTCATTCTACTTCAAAACGTCATCTCCTGCATAATCCTAAGATAATAAAAGGGAAACCGACGGAGATGCCCAGTATGACCAGAATCCCGCGCTTGACGGCCGCTCTGTGCCTCGTCCTCGCCGCCTCGACCCTCTCGGCGCAGGATCGACGACTGCCCGACCCGGTGCTCGATCCGAAAGTCACGGGCGAGAAGACCGCCGTGCTCGCCGGCGGATGTTTCTGGGGCGTCGAAGCAGTCTTCGAGGCGCTCAATGGCGTGAAGAACGTCGTCTCTGGCTTTTCGGGCGGCAGCAAGACCGGTGCGAACTACAACGTCGTCAGCACCGGCACCACGGGCCACGCCGAGTCCGTGAAGATCACCTACGACCCGGCAAAGATCTCGTACGGTCAGCTGCTCAAGGTCTTCTTCCAGGTCGCGCACGATCCAACCCAGCTCAATCGGCAGGGACCCGACGAGGGACCGCAGTATCGGTCCGCGATCTTCTTCTCCACTCCCGAGCAAAAGGAAGTGGCCGAAGCGCTACATCTCGCAGTTGAACAACGCCCACGTCTTTCCCGCGCCGCATCGTGACGACGGTCTCGACTCTGGACGGGTTCTATCCTGCCGAGGCCGAGCACCAGGACTTCATCGTGCGCAATCCGACCAACCCGTACGTGCTCGCGAACGACCGTCCGAAGATCAGGCAGCTCCAGAAGGATTTTCCGCAGCTGCTCAAGACTCGCTGACCGCCCTCCTTAAATAAAAGGCGCGCTCGCGCCGATGATCTTGTGCGGTGGCCGCTCACAGATCCGTCAGTCAGTGTGTCATTTTGAGAAGCCCCTGCTACCTCGACCGGAACCGTGTATCTTGATGGTCAGGGGGATGACGACATGAAGGCTGCTCGATTCATCATCGCGCTCGTTCTGACCATCGCCGCCACGCCAGCGTTCGCAGAGCCGACTGACGCAGGAACCGACACCGGCCGGCCGCATCAAGATCGCTTCGGGTGCTGCGTTTGTCGTACGAGCGGGCGCCACGCTGCCCGCGCAACCGGGGCAGGTCGTCTTCGAGGGCGACACGCTGCGCACGGGCGCGGACGGTAAACTCGGCCTCAGCCTGCAGGACGACACTCGCCTGTCACTGGGGCCCTCGAGTGAAATTCGCCTCGATCGCTTTGCCTACGCCCCGGCCGAAGGCCGCCTCGGCTTCGTCCTCAACGTCGTCCGCGGCATGGCCGCATACGTGTCTGGCCGCATCGCCAAGCTCGCGCCAGACGCCGTTCGTCTCGAGACGCCTGCGGCCATCGTCGGGGTGCGCGGGACGACGATAATCCTCCGCGCCTCGCACGAATGAAATACGCACGCCTGGTCGCGCTCGTGATCGCGACCGCCGCCGCGGCTTTCTTTCCGGCGTGCGCCAAGAAACAGGTCAGCACGCCGTCGCCCGATCCCAAGACAGCAACGCTCGTTCTCCTGCTGCCCGATCCCGACACGACGCAAACCGGCCGCGCCACCGTTTCCGGGCGTGGAGCGTCGCAGCCGGCGTCGGTCGATCTCGCCGGGCCGCGCCAGGCAACGCTCGTCGGACTCAATGGTGGCCCGACCAAAGTAACGACGCTCAGTGAAGACGAAGTCAGAAAACAGTACGGCGAGCTGCTGTCGGCGCTGCCGCCGGCGCCGCAGCACTTCATCCTCTACTTCCGCTTCGAGTCCGACGAGCTGACTGCCGAGAGCCGTGCCCTGGTTCCCGCGATCCTCGTATCTGTCAAGAATCGGCCAGTGCCGGAAGTCGTCGTCACGGGCCACACCGATACGACCGGAAGCGCCACCAGCAACTTCGAGCTCGGGCTGAAGCGCGCGACGATGGTGCGAACGCTGCTGATTGATGCCGGGCTCGACCAGGCCGCGATCGAAGTCACGTCGCATGGCGAGGCCGCGCTCCTCGTGACGACACCGGACGACACCTACGAACCGCGCAACCGCCGCGTCGAAATCACGATCAGATGACGTTCGGGCCGGGGCGTCTCGTGGTGCTGTGCGGGCTCGTGCCCACGCTCATTGTGGCGCTGCTGTCCCTCTTCCGCCCGGCGCTGCTTCGCAACTGGGAATACGGCACTTACGACGCCATCCTGCGCAACACTCCGGTCCGCCCGACAACCGGCCGCATCGTAATCGTCGACATCGATGACCACAGTCTGACGACCGTCGGCCAGTGGCCATGGCGCCGCGACGTCGTCGGTCAGCTCGTGTCTCGCCTGCGCGATCTGGGTTCGGCGACGGTCGCACTGGACATCATCTTTGCCGAGCCCGATCGGTTCGAAGGCAGCGGGCGCACGCCTGACGAGCTGCTGGCCGACACGCTGCACGAGGGCAAGGTCGTGCTCGGCTACGCCATGACGTTCGATCCGCCGCGCACGGGCCAGAGCTCCATGCGCGCTCCACCCGATTGGCCTCGCCATCATGCGGCGCGACGACTCCTCGGAAGATCCCTTCTTCGAGGCCACGGGCGCAGTCTGCAACCTGCCGGTTCTGGCGCAGGCTGTGAGCGCCTCGGGGTTTCTGAATGCCGCTCCCGATCCAGACGGCCTGCTGCGACGCGCGCCCGTGCTCATCGAGCGCGACGGCCAGATCTACCCCAGCCTCGCCCTGACAACCCTCGCGTCGGTGTCGGGACGGCCCGCGATGGCGCTGCGCGTCGCCAACGTCAACGCCTCGACGCTCGCGTTCGGGGAGACCTCGGTGCCGCTCGACGGCAAGAGCAATCTGCTGCTCCGTTATCGCGGTCCAAAGCGAACGTTCCCCTACGTCTCCGCGGTTGATGTTCTCCGCGGCAACGTCCCCGCCGAGACCTTTAAGGACAAGATCGTCCTCGTCGGCACGACGGCGCTCGGCACGCGCGAAGTTGTGTCGACGCCGCTCGATACGCTCTTCGCCGGTGTCGAAGTCCAGGCGACTGTGGCCGACAATCTGCTTCAGCATGATTTCATCAGGCGCTCGGAGTACGCGGTTGCCTGGGAAACGCAACTCGTCATCGGCCTTGGACTCGTATCCGCGCTCGTCGTGCGTCGATTCGGCCTGGCGTGGGGCGCGGCAGTCGTCGCCTCCTGCCTGGCGATGGTGTGGTTCGGCGGGATTCGCCTGATGGCCACGAGCGGCGTATTCCTGTCGCCGCTCTTTCCAACAATCGGGCTGCTGGCCGCGCTTGCATCGATGACCGTCGCGCGCTTCACGAGCGAGCGTCAGAGAGCCGATCGCGCCGGCCAGGACAAACTCACGTCGCAGCGCCTGATGGTGCAGTCGCTGCTCTCGCTGACCGAGGTGCGGGACGCCGAGACGGGCAAGCACTCGCGCCGAACCCAGGCCTACACACGGGTCCTGGCGCAGCAGCTGTCGACGCATCCAGACTTTCGCGATTACTTGACGCCGGATCGCGTCGAGCTCCTCGCGAGCCTTGCGCCGCTGCACGACATCGGCAAGGTTGGCGTGCCCGATCAGATCCTGCACAAGCCGGGGCAGCTCACCGCCGAGGAGTTCGCCGAGATGCGCAAGCACCCCGGCTACGGCCGCGACGTCATCGTCCATGCCGAAGACTCGGCGAACGTGCACGACGATGTGATCCTGACGCTGGCGAAGGACATCGTGTACACGCACCACGAGAAGTGGGACGGCAGCGGATATCCGCAGGGCCTGCACGGCCGCGACATCCCCATCCCCGGCCGAGTCATGGCGATCGTCGACGTCTACGACGCGAGCACGACGCGACAGCTCTATCGCACGCCGCTGTCGCACGACGACGCGATCGCCTTCATCCTGAAGGGCCGCGGAAGCCACTTCGATCCGGATGTCGTCGACGCGTTTCTTGGCGTCTCAGCCGAGTTTCGCCGTCTGTCGCTCGACCCCGAGATTTCGCCGCCGGAGTAGCGCCGGACCTCGTGCCGCATTCATCATGGCGCGCTAGCCGGCGCAACGCCGGAGCGGCCTGGTCGGCTCGGGCCTCCGTTTCGCGACGTGGAAAAACGACCCCTCCGCGGCCCGAGCTCACGGTGGCGGCGGCGGCTCGGGCGATCACCACGCCAGTGAACAATCGGTTGGATAACGAGGCGACCTCACCGCCAGGGACGAAACAGCGCCGCCGCCGATCGGAATCCTCTGCGGGGTCGTTTTACCCGCTTCGTTGATCACGTCGCTCAAAGTCGGCCCGATCCGACCAGGCCGCTCCGACGGTTATCGGTGACGCGCCAATATGAGCTCGCCCATCGATGTCGCAGCGAGGCTGGGTGGCCAGGTCCGTGGAGCGAGCCGACGCGGCGCGTCCCTCGACAATCTTGGGACGCAGGAACGCGGGCGGAGCGATTCACCGCGGCGTCTTCCGTCCGTGTGATCCTCCAAGCTGACGGATAGAGCCGGCGGTCCGAGGGCGCCTGATCACGGCTCTACAAGCCAGCAACTAGACGCCGCGGCAGCGGCAGAGTACGAGCGTAGGCCGCGTTCCCGGCGAGCGGATTCGGACCTAGACAGCCAGCGTCGCTGCGACATCTTCGTGGCGAGGCGATCAGGTTGCGCTTCCGCGCCGCTGAAGCCGACGCTCCGGAAAGGCTCAGGCGCCGGCCGCTAAGTCGTGGACACGCCCAGCAGCGCGCGCACCGCTTCGAGCTCGTCGTAGGCCGTCAGATCTGGCTGAAGCGGGGTCACCGACACGTAACCGTCCTTGACTGCCTGATAGTCGGACTGGTCATGCGGCTCCCAGGAGTCCTCGCCCTCTTCGATCCAGTAGTACGGCTTCTCACGCGGGTCCACGCGCCTGGTTACGACAGTAACGTGGTTGCGCTTGGCCTGAAATGTCGCGCGGACGCCCTTGGGCGGCACGGACGGCACGTTGATGTTGAGGAACGTACGCGGCGTGAGTCCGCGGGGCAACACCAGCGCGGCGACTTCAGCTGCGGCTGCGGCAGCCGCGGTGAAGTCATAGGTCGTCGAGCGTTCGCTGTTGCGACACGGCGATGCCGGGGATTCCGAGCAGCGCCGCTTCGAGCGCGCCCGCAACCGTGCCCGAATACGTCACGTCGTCGCCAAGGTTGTAGCCCTTGTTGATGCCCGAGACGACGAGGTCCGGGGTCACGCCGCGCGGCTTGTACAGCTGCGTGAGCGCGATGTTGACGCAGTCAGTCGGCGTGCCGTCGACTTCGTAGACACTCGGCTCGAGCTGCTCCATGCGCAGCGGGCGGCGCAACGTCAAAGCATGGCCAATAGCGCTGGCTTCGGTCTGTGGCGCGACGACGATGACTTCTCCGAGCGGCTGGAGGGCACGCGCCAGCACGTGAATGCCTTCGGAGCGCACGCCGTCGTCATTGGTGACAAGAATTCTCTTCATGCGAAAACCACGAGTATAGCAGCCCGGCGTTACGGAGGCGCACGCTCGAGGCGGCGTTCACGGGCGGCGTGG
Organism: uncultured Acidobacteriota bacterium; assembly: GCA_963830815.1. GTDB lineage: Bacteria > Acidobacteriota > Vicinamibacteria > Vicinamibacterales > 2-12-FULL-66-21 > DATBJJ01. The sequence goes on from CAWHNN010000012.1 coordinate 6,178, forward strand.
ACGGTATAATCGCGAAAGAGACACGTGGCTCATTCCTTCGACGCGGTACTGCTGATCGCTTTTGGCGGTCCCCAGGCACCCGAGGACATCCGCCCTTTCCTCGCCAACGTCCTGCGTGGACGGCGAGTAGCGCCCGGGCGCGTGGACGAAGTCGCGCATCACTACGAAGTCGTCGGCGGACGATCGCCCATCACGGAGCTGACGCAGGCGCAGGCGGACGGCCTGCGGGAGCGCCTGGCCGCGGCCGGGGCTGCCCCTGCCGGTCTTCGTCGGAATGCGCAACTGGCATCCCTACCTCACCGATACACTCGAGGCGATGTCCCGGCAGGGCATCCGGCGCGCCATCGGCTTCATTGCCGCCGCGCACCGCAGCTATTCGAGCTGCACGCAGTATCGCGAGAACATCGCTGAAGCCCGGGCGCATCTCGCCCGCGCCGGGCTTCCCGACGTCGAGGTGACCTACGTCGACGACTGGTTCGATCACGAGATGTTCATCGCTGCGAACGCCGATCGGATCAGCGCTGGCGCTGGCAGGCCTCGAACCGGCGATGCGGCAAAAAGCGCGTTTGATCTTTACGGCGCATAGCATCCCCGAGTCGATGGCCCAGCGCTATCCGTATCGCGAGCAGTTCGAAGAGACGGCGGCCCTTGTTGCCGGGCGGACGCCGCTCCTCGGACGTCACGCGACGGTTTATCAGAGCCGCAGCGGCCGGCCCGAAGATCCGTGGCTCGGACCTGACATCTGCGACTACCTCCGCATCGCACACGGCGAGGGCCTCGAAGCCGCGGTGATCAGCCCCGTCGGCTTCATCTGCGATCACGTCGAGGTGCTCTACGACCTCGATATCGAGGCTGCCGACGTCTGCCGCGAGCTCGGCGTGCCCATGGTGCGGGCGCTGGCCGTCAACGATCACCCGCTCTTTCTCGACATGATGGCTGACGTCGTCCTGCGCGTGCGCTCGCGTTACAACCACGCGCGGCCCCTCGAGCTGGTGGCTGCCGTATGAGTGCCATCTCGCGCGTCGGCGCCGCCGCCATTCTGGCGTTCGTGACCTTCATCGCGCAGGTGAACATGGTTTCCGACGTTTCCGCGCAAATCGAGTCCCGGGGTTTGACCGCGGTGCCCGGCCTCAAGGTCGGGCACTACACGCTGAGCGAGCGGCCGACCGGGTGCACCGTCATCATCGCTGAGAAGGGCGCCACTGCCGGCGTCGACGTGCGCGGCAGCGCGCCGGGAACGCGGGAGACCGATCTGCTCTCGCCGACGGCAACCGTGGAGCAGGTTCACGCGATCTTCCTGAGCGGCGGCAGCGCGTTCGGTCTCGACACCGGGAGCGGCGTCGTCCGCTACCTCGAGCAGCAGGGGATCGGCTTCAAGTTTGGCGGTTCCGTCATTCCGATCGTGCCGGGCGCGATTCTCTTCGACCTCGGCATCGGCGATCCGAAGATTCGTCCGACAGCCGAGTGCGGGTTTCTTGCGGCGAAAGCCGCAACGGACGGACCCGTGGCCGAGGGCAACGTCGGCGCCGGCGCCGGCGCGACTGTCGGCAAGATGGGCGGGCGCGAGCGCGCGATGAAAGGCGGCATCGGCAGCGCAGCGATCACGCTGCCCGATGGACTCGTCGTTGCCGCCATTGTCGCAGTCAACGCGGTCGGGGACGTCATCGATCCAACGACTGGACAGGTAGTCGCCGGGATGCGGAGCGCCGACGGCAAGTCGCTCGCCGACGTCCGGCGGCAGTTCAAGGCCGGGGGACTCGAGCATCCGCCGGCCGCACCGTTACAGAACACGACGATTGGTGTCGTCGCCACCAACGCGACGCTGACCAAGACGCAGGCAACGAAGGTCGCGCAGCGGGCACACGATGGCCTCGCGCGCGCGATTTACCCCGCGCACACGTCGTCCGACGGCGACGCTATCTTCGCGCTGGCCACAGGCGTTCGCGGCGGCGCCGCCGAGCTCGACAAAATCGGCGCGCTTGCGGCCGATGCGATGGCCGAAGCGATCGTGCGGGCCGTCCGCGCCGCGACAAGCATCCCGGGCTACCCTGCTGCCCGCGATCTACGGTGAGCCTCACCGTTCTCCTGCTGGTCGCCTATTCCCTGCTCATGGCCGGCATCGGCCTGTGGATCGGGAGGCGCGTTCGAGCCACAGGGGACTTCTTCGTCGCGGGACGCTCGCTTGGGCCGCTGCTCATCTTCGCGACCTTTCTTGCCGGCAACATCGGCGCAGGATCGACCGTCGGCGCCGCCGGCCTGGGCTATCGCGATGGGCTCAGCGCGTGGTGGTGGAATGCTTCGGCAGGGATCGGCTGTCTCGTCCTCGCATTCACCGTCGGTCCACGCATGTGGCGCGAATCGGTCGCGCACGGTGACCTGACCGTCGGCGATTTTCTCGAGCGCCGATATGGCCGCGACCTGCGCTCCGCGGTTGCCATCCTGATCTGGATCGGCACGCTGTCGATTCTCGCCGCGCAGCTGCTCGGAATGTCCACGGTGTTCCAGGTTGTGCTCGGCGTCTCCAAGTTCACGGGATGCGTGCTTGGCGCGCTGCTCATCACCGTCTACTTCGTGTCCGGTGGTCTTCTGAGCTCTGCCTACGTCAACCTCGTACAGCTCGCCGTCAAGATCGTCGGGTTCGCGATGATCACTCCGCTGGCGATCGCGCTTGCCGGCGGCTGGGATGCGATCACCATGGATCCTGCGCGGATGGATCTCTTTGCCGGCGGCTCGCCGCAATCGGGCTGGCGCCTGCTCTTCTTTCTCGGCCCGGCGTTCGTCGTGTCGCCGGGGCTGATCCAGAAAGCGTTCGGAGCGCGCGACGAACGTGCGGTGACGACCGGCATCGCGCTCAACGGGCTCGCGCTGCTGGCGTTCGCGGCGCTGCCGACGGCAATCGGCATGGCGGCGCGCGTCATGCACCCGGACATCAACAAGGATCTGGCGTTCGCGACGATGGCGAGCGAGCTGACGCCGGTGTTTGGCGCATTTGCGCTCGCGGCGGTCTTTTCCGCCGAGGCCAGCGCCGCTGACGCCGTGCTCTTCATGCTGGCGACATCCGGCTCGCGCGACGTGTACCGCCGGCTGCGTCCGTCGGCGAGCGATTCCGAGCTCCTGCGCGCGGCGCGCGTTGTCGGCCGTCGTCGGCGCCGGTCTGGGACTCGGACTCGCGATGATGCACAAGTCGGTGATCGATGCCATCGGCACGTTCTACGCCGTCATGGTCGTGACATTGTTCGTGCCGCTGTTGGCGGGTCTTTACACGCGCTCCCCCGCTCGACGCCAGGGGCTGGCGTCGCTCGCCGGAGTGCCGGTCCTCGCCGCAGTGCACCTCGCTACTGGCGGCGCCGGCTTCGGTGCGCTGACGCCAGTGCGTTTCAGGCGTCCTCGTGAGCGCTGCCGCTTTCGCCATCACCCGGCCGCACAACGCTGTGAACTTTTACATCCTTAACAAGAAAACGCGCGTCGCTGCGGTTTGAGCTCATGTGAGAATCGTTCCGGAGCTCGGTATGTTCGGTTGCTCGGTCGCTAGTTCGGTAGTTCGGTAGTTCGGTAGTTCGGTAGTTCGGTTGCTCGGTAGTTCGGGTTCGGTCGTCGGTTGGTGGCTGGCTCGCGCGGCTCGCGGTTGGCAGCTCGTGGTTCGTTTGAAGGCGGAGCCTCAGACCGTTCCAGCAACCATTCGTTATCACGATTATCCGTGTTGTCCGTGTTTTCCGTGGCTGCGTTATCTGTGTTGTCCGTGGCTGGCAAAACCGTGTTGTCCGTGGCTGCGAAGCGAACTTTTCAGTGGCAGGGGTTTATTTCTTATGCGCAATGCGATAGTCCGACTGACGATGGCGGTAACTGTGGCGGTGGCTCGTGGCTTCGGACGTGGCCGTGGCCCAGACGACGGTCGAGCAGCGCATTCAGGTGACCGGCGATCCCGCGGGCCCGATTCAGCTCCCCGGCATGATGGGCGGACAGCGCCAGTTCAAGACCGGCACCGGGCGGATCCGCGGCCGTGTGCTGGCCTCGGAGGGCGGCGGCCCGATTCGGCGCGCCCAGGTTCGCATCTCAGGCTCCGAGGTGGCGCCGAAGGCGTCGCTTACCGACGCTGAAGGGCGATTCGAGTTCCGCGACCTCCCGGCGGGCCGGTTCACGCTGCAGGCGACCAAGTCAGGCTACGTCAGCATTCAGTACGGACAGACGCGTCCGTTCGAATCCGGGAAGCCAATCGAGCTCGCCGACAAGCAGAGTCTCGACAACGCCGACATCGGCATGCCGCGCGGCAGCGTGATCAGCGGACGCGTCGTCGACGAATATCGGCGATCCGGTGCCCGACGTCTCGGTCACGGCGATGCGTCAGAGCTGGCAGGGCGGTCGCCGCCGGCTCGTGCCCTCGCCCGGCCGCATCGCGCAGACAAACGACCTCGGTCAGTTCCGCATCTACGGCCTGCCGCCGGGCGAGTACTACGTCAGCGCGTCGCTGCGCAGCGGCGGCCTGGAGCTTCTCGACATGGAACTCATGGTGTCCGGCGCTGTCGCCACGACCACGAGCGGGCCGAGCGTATCGGAGCCGAAGTCGGGCTATGCCTCAACCTACTACCCGGGCACGGCCAACGTCGGAGAGGCGCAGCGCATCTCGCTCGCCCCCGGTCAGGAATCGTCGAGCGCCGACTTCGCGCTCGTGCCGGTTCGGCTTGCGCGCGTCTCCGGCATCGTCATCGGCTCCGATGGCAAACCGCTCGAGGGCGCATCGGTTTCCGCCCTTCCGCTCAATCGCGAGTTGAGCGGCATGCTCATGCAGCAGACCGCGCGCAGCGCCAAGGACGGCAGCTTTACCCTCAGCAACGTCGCGCCTGGTGACTACACGCTGCAGGCGCGTTCGATCCAGGTGTTCACGAGCAGCCAGGGTGACAACGTCATGGTGTTCCGCGCTACGGCGATGGCCGGCGGCGACTCGGAATCGGGTTCGACTCCCCTCTCGATCGGCGGCGAGGATACTGACCGGCGTCGTGCTGACGACCAGCAAGGGCGGAACCGCGACGGGACACATCACGTTCGACGGCCCGCGGCCCGCGTCAGCGACCTCGATCCGCATCTCGGCGGTTCCGGTCGACCGAACAGATGGACCGGTTCTCGGTGGCGGCTCGACGACGAAGGAGGACGGATCGTTCGAGATCAAGGGCGTCAGCGGCACGCGGCTGATTCGCGCGAACAACGCGCCGCCGGGATGGACGTTGAAATCGGTCAAGCTGAATGGCACCGACATCACCGACACCGGCGCCGACTTCAAGCCCGGAGAGACCACGGCCGGCCTCGAGATCGAGCTCACCAACAAGTCAACGGCCGTCAACGGCGGCGGCCACGGCCGCGGACGGAACGGTCCTGAAGGACTACACCGTCGTCATCTTCTCGGAATCCCCCGACTACTGGCGGATCCCGATGACACGCTGGGTGACCGGCACACGGCCGGATCAGGACGGGCGATTCAAGGTCCAGAATCTGCCCGCGGGCAGCTACCTGGCGGTGGCCGTCGACTATGTGCCGCAGGGCGAATGGGGCGATCCCGAGCTTCTCGAACGGCTCAAGTCCAAGGCCAAGCGCTTTTCGCTCGGCGATGGCGAGACGCAGACGCTGGATTTGAAGCTGGTGAACGAGGATTAGCGGCGGCTGGCGGCTGGCTGTTGGTGCGCAGTCCGGCTGAAGCCGGACCAAACTCACTCCCGCAACAACGCGTGCGCCTCGTCGTCGCCTTCGGAATCCTCGACCGGCCCCTTGCTGCGCGCGTATAGGTACGCAACCGTGAAGATCACGCCAATCAGCGCGAACGAGAACCATTTGTTGATCTCGAAATGGACGATGCCAAGCGCGTGCAGGTACTCGAGCAGCAGCTTGAATCCGATCCACGCGATGATGATGAACGCGCCGTCGACGATCGAGGGATAGCGGCGCACCAGCGTCAGCAGCTGGCCGACGACGATGCGCATCGCGACGATGCCGAGGAGGCCGCCGGAGAGGATGACCCAGAACTTTGGCGACATCGCGACCGCCACGAGGATCGAGTCGACCGAGAACGCCAGGTTCATCATCTCGACTTTCACGACCGTCGCCCACAGGGCCGTCAGCCCCAGCCACGGCAGCGCCTTCTTCGCCTGATTCCGCACGCCGCTGTCGCCGCTGAAGAAGTGCCCCTTCGTGAGGTAGAGCAGGTAGAGCCCGCCGAAGAGCTTCACCCAGCTGATGCGAATCAGGAAGGACGCGAGGATCGTCGCCACCGTGCGAAAGGCAAATGCCCCCACCAGCCCGTAGCGCAGCGCCTTCTTCTGGTCGCTCCGCGGCAGGCCGAGAACCATCACCGCCATGACGAGCGCGTTGTCGGCGCTCAGAAGCCCCTCGATCAACACGAGGAGCGCCACCGTTACGAGATCAGCTAGCTGTACATCCATCAACCGGGCGGGGTCCTTGACTCAGTCCGTATCAATGCCTATATTTGGATCGAAGCAACTTGGCCGGGTCGAGTCGCCTCCGGCTGAGGCCGGTCTCGTGTGCAAATCGTGAGAAATTGGCGATTCGGCCGGTAGTCCGGCAGTGGGCACGAATCCTATGGCCGTCGAGCATCATCTCTACTTTATCAGCATGGCCGCCCGCTTGCTGGACATGCACCCGCAGACGCTGCGCAAGTACGAGCGGCTGGGCCTGGTGCGGCCGACCCGCACGGTGGGCAGCATGCGCGTCTACTCCCGCGAAGAACTGGATCGGCTCAAGGTGATCAAGCATCTGGTCGAAGACGAAGGCGTCAACCTCGCCGGAGTCCAGCGCCTGTTGAGCATCGCCGAGTCCGTGCAGCGGCTGCGCCCGCTGATGCAGGAAGGCGCGTCGAAGCCGGAAGTTCGCAAGCGCGTCGCGCTCGAGATTGAACGCATCGGCCGCACGGTCGGGATATGACGTCTTCTTGCGCAACTGGTCGTGCTGCGAAGGCGAGAATGTTACCCGGATGTCGTATCAGCAGCGCCTGCGGCCTGAGCGCGGCGCGAAGTCGCCGCGCGAAAGCGAGCGGGTGGGCCGCCTTCGCCAAGGCTTCGGCGAGTGCGCCAAAGCGGAGCGACGGCGGGGCCCCGCGAGCAACTAAATAATGGAATTCAAGGACTACTACCAGACGCTCGGCGTCACCAAGAGCTCGTCGGAGAAAGAGATCAAGCAGGCGTACCGCAAGCTCGCCCGCAAGCATCATCCCGACGTGAATCCCGGGGACAAGTCCGCCGAGGCGCGCTTCAAGGAGATCAACGAGGCCTACGAGGTCCTCGGCGACAGCGATAAGCGGAAGAAGTACGACGAGCTCGGCGCCAATTGGCGGGCGTACGAGCAGGCGCAGCAGCACGGCCAGCCGTGGCCGGGCGGATCGCCGTTTGGTGATGCCGGCGCGCAGGGCGGCGCCTGGAACATCAACATGGGCGGGCCTGGCGGTTATCGGACGATGACCGAAGAGGAGATGCAGGATCTCTTCGGCAACCAGGATCCGTTCTCGGATTTCTTCAACACGTTCTTTGGCGGCGGTGGCGCTGGCGCGCGCGAAGGGACGCGCTCACGCAGCCGCGGCAGCCGCACGCAAAAGGGCCGCGACATCGAACACGCCGTCGAGCTCACGCTCGAGGAGGCGTTCCACGGCGCGACGCGTCGCATCTCGATCAAACAGGGCGGCCACGCGAGAAGCGTCGACGTGCGCATTCCGGCCGGCGTGAAGGATGGGTCGCGCGTGCGCGCCGCGGGCGAGGGCGAATCGGGCAGCAACGGCGGCTCCTCCGGCGATCTGTATCTCCGCGTGCAGACGCGGCCGCACCCGGTCTTCGAGCGCAAGGGCGACGACCTGCACACGACGATCGCCGTGCCGGTCACGACCGCGGTGCTCGGCGGCGAGTCACAGGTGCCGACGATCACCGGCACCGTGCGGCTCAAGATCCCGGAGACGACGCAGAGCAGGCAGGTGTTCCGATTGAAGGGCCACGGCATGCCCATCGTCGGCAAGCCTGATACGCGCGGCGACCTGTACGCCACGGTCGACGTGCAACTTCCCCGCTCGCTGACCAAGGAACAGCGGGAGCATTACGAGGCGTCTGGCGAAGTTAGAGAAGTAGTTCGTGCTGAGATGAAGATGAGTGGTGCCCCCAGCGCTGACTCAGCAGCGCCTGCGGCCCGAGCGAGGCGCGTAGCCGCCGAGCGAGAGCGAGCGGGGGTGGGGCCCCGCGAGCATTAAGAAATGAATATCAATAAGTACACCGAGAAAGCGCAAGAGGCGATCCTCGCGGCGCAGCAGTTTGCCGATCGCGAAGGCCACGCCGAGATCCTTCCCGAGCACCTGCTCCTGATGCTCCTCGAGCAGAAAGAAGGAGTCGTTCCGGAGATCGTCCGGAAGATGAACCCGGATCCGATGGCGCTGGCGTCGGCGGTTCGTGCCGAGCTCAATCGGCTGCCGCGCGCGCATGGCGGCTCGCAGGTCGGCTTCTCCGCTCGATTGCGTCAGGTCCTTACGGCCGCCGAGCAGGAAGCCGAGCGCCTCAAGGACGAATACACCAGCACCGAACACATCTTCGTGGCCATCGCCGCCGAGGGCGGCCGCTCCCCCGCTTCACGGCTCCTCCAGCAGCGTGGCATCACGAAGGACACGATTCTTCAGGCGATGACGTCGGTGCGCGGCTCGCAGCGCGTCACCAGCCAGAACCCCGAGTCCACGTATCAAGCGCTCGAGCGCTACGGGCGCGACCTCACCGAGCTCGCGCGCAAGGGCAAGCTCGACCCGGTCATCGGTCGCGACGACGAGATCCGCCGGGTGATTCAGGTGCTGTCGCGCCGGACCAAGAACAATCCCGTCCTCATCGGCGAACCCGGCGTCGGCAAGACCGCCGTCGTCGAAGGCCTGGCTCAGCGCATCGTGCGGCAGGACGTGCCCGAGGGGCTTGAAGAACAAGAAGATTGTCGCCCTGGACATGGGTGCGCTCGTTGCCGGCGCAAAGTACCGCGGCGAGTTCGAAGAGCGGCTGAAGGCGGTCCTCAAGGAAGTCGCCGATGCCGCCGGTCAGATCGTTCTCTTCATCGACGAGCTCCATACCGTCGTCGGCGCCGGCGCCGCGGAAGGCGCCATGGACGCGTCGAACATGCTGAAGCCGATGCTGGCGCGCGGCGAGCTGCATACCGTTGGCGCCACGACGCTCGACGAGTACCGCAAGCACATCGAGAAGGATGCTGCGCTCGAGCGCCGCTTCCAGCCGGTCGTCGTCAGCGAGCCAAGCGTCGAGGACACGATCAGCATCCTGCGCGGCCTGCGGGAGCGCTACGAAATCCATCACGGCGTCAGGTTCAAGGACGCCGCACTGGTGGCGGCGGCCGTGCTCTCCAATCGCTACATCACCGATCGCTTCCTTCCCGACAAGGCGATCGACCTCATCGACGAAGCCGCCTCGCGCCTGCGCATGGAGATCGACTCGATGCCGGCCGAGCTCGACGAGGTCGAGCGGCGCATCATGCAGCTCGAGATCGAGCGTGAGGCGCTGAAGAAAGAGACCGACAAGGCCTCCAAGGAACGGCTGCAGAAGCTCGAAAAGGAGCTGGCCGATCTCAAGGAGAACAAGAACCGCCTCACGAGCCACTGGCAGCAGGAAAAGGAGACGATCCTCGCCGGCCGCAAGCTGAAGGAAGAGCTCGAACAGGTGCGGATCGAGATCGAGCGCGCGCAGCGCGGCGGGGACTACGCCAAGGCGTCAGAGCTGCAATACGGCCGGCTACCCGCGCTCGAGCAGCAGATAAAGGACGAGGAGGCTCGCCTGAGCACGATGCAGCAGGGGCATCGCATGCTCAAGGAGGAAGTCGACGAGGAAGACATCGCCGACGTCGTGAGCCGATGGACCCACATCCCCGTCAGCCGGCTGATGGAGGGCGAGATCCAGAAGCTCCTCAAGATGGAGGCACGGCTCCACGATCGCGTGGTCGGACAGGAAGAGGCGATCTCGGCGGTGGCCAATGCGATTCGGCGCGCCCGTGCCGGGCTCCAGGATCCGAATCGTCCGCTCGGCAGCTTCATCTTCCTGGGACCGACAGGCGTCGGCAAGACCGAGCTTGCGCGCGCTCTCGCCGAGTTCCTCTTCGACGACGAGCATGCCATGGTCCGGATCGACATGTCCGAGTACCAGGAGAAGCACACCGTGTCGCGGCTGATCGGCGCGCCGCCGGGATACGTCGGCTACGAGGAATCCGGGCAGCTCACCGAGGCCGTTCGCCGCAGACCGTACGCGGTGGTGCTCTTCGACGAAATCGAGAAGGCGCATCCGGAGGTCCTCAACGTCATGCTCCAGTTGCTCGACGACGGGCGGCTGACGGATGGCAAGGGACGGACCGTCGACTTCAAGAACACTGTCGTCATCATGACGTCGAACGTCGGCAGCCACTTCATTGCCGAGGCGGCGGTAGCGCGGGCGGTCATCGCGCGATGCCGACGAAGGCACGCTCGACGCAGGGACGAAGCGCGAGGTGCTCGATGCGCTGCGCGCGCAGTTCCGGCCCGAGTTCCTGAACCGCGTCGATGAAATCATCGTGTTCCACGCCCTCACCAGGGCGCAGATGCGGGTGATCATCGACATCCAGCTCAAGGGTCTGATGAAGAGGCTCGAGGAGCGCAAAATCAAGGTCGAGCTGTCGGACAGCGCCAAGGACCTGCATCATCGCCGAGGGCTACGATCCGACCTACGGCGCGCGCCCGCTCAAACGCGCGATCCAGCGCGAGATCCTCGACCCGCTGGCGATGCGGGTCCTCGAGGGCGACTTCAAGGAAGGCGATGTCGTTCGCATCGACGCCTCGGGCGGCGCTCTGCAGTTCGCGCGGGCTGAGAAAGTCCGTCAGGGCTAACGGACATACAATCATTCGAGATGGCTGAAGAGTCCCCCGCGAAACCGCCCACTCCGCGTGGCCGACGCCTGCCGCCGCGCCCGACGCCGGGCACGACGATGTGGTACACGCTCGGCTTCCTGCTGCTGCTCGCAGTCGGGAACATGTTCGTCTACTCGATGCAGGTCGGCGATTCGATCCCGTACAGCGAGTTCAAGACGCGCGTCCGCGACGGCAAGGTGCAGGAAGTCACCGTCGGCGTGGAGCGGATCCAGGGCCGGATGAAGGCGGAGGGCGGTAAGGGGCCGACCTTCTCTTCCATTCGCATCGAAGATCCAAAACTGCTCGAGGATCTCGAGCAGCACGGCGTGAAGTACACCGGCGAGGTCGCCAATCGGTGGATTGGCGAAGTACTCGGCTGGATCATTCCGCTCATCTTTCTTGTCGCATTGTGGAGCTTCTTCTTCCGCCGCATGGGCGGGGCCGAAGGCGGCGTGATGTCCTTCGCGCGCAGCCGCGCCAAGATTCACGCCGAAGACGACGTCAAAGTGAAGTTCGTCGACGTCGCCGGAGTCGACGAGGCTGAGGAAGAGCTCAGGGAGATCGTCGAGTTCCTCAAGACGCCGCGAAAGTACACGAGCATCGGCGGGCGCATTCCCAAGGGCGTCCTCCTCGTCGGGCCGCCAGGCACGGGCAAGACGCTTCTCGCGCGCGCCGTCGCTGGAGAGGCCAACGTGCCGTTCTTCACGCTGAGCGGTTCCGAGTTCGTCGAAATGTTCGTCGGCGTGGGCGCCGCCCGTGTCCGCGATCTCTTTAGTCAGGCCGAAGCCAAGGCTCCCTGTATCGTCTTCATCGACGAGCTCGACGCCCTGGGCAAGGTCCGCATTCAGACGCCGATGGGCAGCCACGAGGAGCGCGAGCAGACGCTCAATCAGCTGCTCGCCGAGATGGACGGCTTCGACGCGCGCAAGGGCGTCATCATCATGGGCGCGACCAACCGGCCGGAGGTCCTCGATCCGGCGCTGCTCCGCCCCGGACGTTTCGATCGCCAGGTCCTCGTCGACAAGCCCGACATCCGCGGCCGCGAAGAAATTCTCAAGATTCACGCGCGCAACGTGAAGATCTCCGACAACGTCAACCTCAAGATCATCGCCGCGCGCACGGCCGGGTTCGCCGGTGCCGATCTCGCGAACCTGGTCAACGAGGCGGCGCTGCTGGCGGCGCGCCGCGACAAGGCGGTCGTCGAGATGAAGGACTTCGACGAGGCGATCGATCGCGTCATCGCCGGGCTCGAGAAAAAGCGGGTGATGAACGACAAGGAGCGCCGGATTGTCGCCTACCACGAGTCCGGGCACGCCATCGTCGCGTCGGTGTTGCCCGGGCTGGACCCGGTGCACAAGATCTCGATCGTCCAGCGCGGTTTTGGCGCGCTGGGCTACACGATGCAGTTGCCGCTCGAAGATCGCTACCTCATGACGCGAACCGATCTCCTGAACCGGCTGGCCGTACTGCTCGGCGGGCGCAGCGCCGAGGAGATTGCGTTCAACGAAGTCACGACCGGCGCGCAGAACGACCTCATGCGCGCGACCGACATCGCCCGCGCCATGGTCGCCGAATACGGCATGAGCGACGCGCTGGGGATCGTCAGCTACGACGGCCATCGGCCGCCGGCCTTCATCGAGAACCCGTTCGCCCAGGAGCGCGGCAACTACGCCGAAGAGACGGCGCTGCAGATCGACATCGAGGTCAAGCGCATCCTGACCGAGACCCACGAGCGCGCCCGCCAGATCCTGCGCGATCACCGGGATATCCTCGACCGCCTCTCGCTCCGCCTCCTCGAAAAGGAAGT
>CAWHNN010000013.1:0-175011 GCA_963830815.1 uncultured Acidobacteriota bacterium
ATTCGGCCAATGGCGGACCGAAGGCGGCCGTGAGATCGACCGCGCGGTGACACTGGAGACGACGCCGCTCTACGTTCGCGCTGGCGCCATCATCCCGATGGGGCCGGTTAAACAGTACGTGGACGAACCAGTCGAGGGTCCCCTGAGCCTGACGGTTTACCCCGGGGCTGACGGCGCCACCAGCATCTACGAGGACGATGGCCGAAGCTTCGACTATCGCAAGGGGCAGTTCATGCGGATTGCCGTGGCGTGGCAAGACTCCGGCCGCCGCCTGACTTTGACGCTGGCGCCAGGATCGCGCATGCTTCCGCCGGCGAGCCGGACGATCGAGGTCAAGCTCGCTGGCCAGCCGACGGGCAAGACTGTCACGTTCACCGGCAAGCCCGTCGACGTGCGACTGTAGAGAGTATTCGTCCGGCGCGCTCACGGCGCCGGGCATGGAGGTTCCGTGCGCGTGCCGCGACGTCGTTCCCCGTCTCTCGTCATCGCCGTGGTCCTTGCGACCTGCGCCACCGCAGGCATGCTCGCGCAGGCGCCATCGCTCGAGCGCGTGACCATCAAGGTCGATGCCGCGAAAGCCATTGGCCCGATGAAGCCGATCTGGGCGTGGTACGGCTACGACGAACCCAACTACACCTACATGAAGGACGGACAGAGGCTCCTCACAGACCTCTCGCGCTTGAGTCCGGTCCCCGTGTTCGTGCGTACGCACAACCTCCTCACCACCGGTGACGGCTCTCCCGGCCTGAAGTGGGGTTCCACCAACGCCTACACCGAGGATGCGAACGGCAAGCCAATCTACGACTGGACGATCGTCGATCGCATCGTCGATACGTATCTCAAGCGCGGCATGAAGCCGATGATGCAGATCGGGTTCATGCCGGAAGCGATGTCCGTCAAGCCGCAGCCGTATCGCCACGACTGGGTGCCGGGCGCCCCCTACAATCGCATCTACACCGGTTGGGCCTATCCGCCGAAGGACTACGCCAAGTGGGGCGAGCTGGTCTATCAGTGGGCCACGCATTCCGTGAAGAAGTACGGGCGGGCGGAAGTCGAGAGCTGGGTGTGGGAAGTCTGGAACGAACCCGACATCGGCTACTGGCAGGGGACGCCGGAAGAGTTCATGAAGCTCTACGATTACGCCGCCGACGGGCTCAAGCGCGCGCTGCCCACAGCGCGGATCGGCGGACCGGAAGTGACGGGGCCCAACGGCGCGCGAACGCAGAAGATCCTGCGCGACTTCCTCGAGCATTGCCTGCGCGGCACGAACTACGCGACTGGAAAGGTCGGCTCGCCTCTCGATTTCGTGACATTCCACGCCAAAGGCGCGCCGCGGGTAATGAAGGAGAACGACGCGGCGTGGGTTCGCATGTCGGTCAGCAATCAACTGCGCGCGATCGCCAACGGCTTCGCCATCGTCGCATCATTTCCCGAGCTCAAGGACATTCCGATCGTGATCGGCGAGTCCGATCCCGAGGGATGTGCCGCGTGCCCGGTGAAGACCGATCCGCACAACGCGTATCGCAACGGAACGATGTATTCGAGTTATACGGCCGAGCAGATTGCGCGGACCTACGAGCTGGCCGATCTACACAAGGTGAACTTGCTGGGATCGGTCACGTGGGCGTTCGAGTTCGAAGATCAGCCGTACTTCTACGGGTTCCGCGACCTGGCGACGAACGGGCTGCCCAAGCCGGTCTTGAACGTCTTCCGGATGCTGGGTCAGATGGGTGGCGATCGCCTGGCGGTAGAGAGCAGCGGTGCGGTACCGCTCGAAACGGTTCGCGACATCGGCGTGCGCGATCGCGCCGACATCACTGCGCTTGCGAGCCGCCAGGGACGTTCGATTACCGTTCTCGTCTGGAACTATCACGACGATGATCTGCCCGTACCTGACGCCGCGATCGGGCTCACGATTGCCGGCGTGCCGGCGGCCAGCGTCAAGCTGGCGCACTACCGCGTCGATCGCGATCACAGCAACACCTACGAGGTGTGGAAGAAGATGGGGTCGCCGCAGCCGCCCACGAAGGAGCAGCTCGCGGTACTGGAGAAGGCCGGACAACTGCAGGAGATAACGCCATCGCGTAACGTTGGCGTGGTCAAAGGCGACGTCGCGGTAACGTTCCCTCTGCCGCGGCAGGGCGTCTCCCTTGTTAAGCTAACCTGGTAAATCGAACTGACGATCGCAGGCATGAGTCGTCGCGAGTCCAGCACATCTGCCGCACGAGCGGCAGTAGCGAAGCGCTGCAGCCTCAGTCTTCTCGTGTGCGGTCTCAGCCTGTTCAACGCCGCCAGCGTAGCGACGTCTACCCAGCCTTGGAGTGTCTCTGTGCCAGTCCTAGCCAAAGTAACTGAAACGCCATTCGGTACGACCCCTGACGGCGCCGCGGTGCGGCTGTTCACGTTGACGAATGCGGCGGGCATGGAGGTTCGGGCCACCACCTACGGCGTCATCCTGGTGTCGATCAGAGTTCCCGATCGCCAGGGCCGTTTCGATGACATCGTCATCGGCCACGAAAATCTCGAAGGGTATCTGACGAAATCGCGCTACTTCGGCGCCGTCGTCGGGCGCTACGGCAACCGTATCGCCGGAGGCAAGGTCACGATCGATGGGCACGCGTATCAACTGACGCTCAACAACGGCCCGAATCACCTGCACGGTGGCACGAAGGGCTTCGACAAGGTCGTGTGGGACGCGAATGTCGTCAACGACCCGCGCGGGCCGTCGGTCGTGTTCACGCACACGAGCCCTGACGGGCACGAAGGCTACCCTGGGACACTCGCGGCGCGAGTCGCGTACACGCTGACCGACGCCAACGAGCTCATCGTCGAATACTCGGCCACCACCGACAAGCCGACCATCGTCAACATCACGCAGCACAGCTATTTCAACCTGGCGGGCGACGGTTCCGGCGACATCACCAATCACCGCATCACGCTGCATGCGGACCGCTATACGCCCGTCGACGGGAACCAGATCCCGACCGGCGAGCTGGCGTCCGTCGCGGGCACGCCGTTCGATTTACGATCCGAGACCCGCATCGGCGATCGTATCGATGCCGACAATGCGCAGCTCAAGGGAAGCAGTGGCTTCGACCACAACTTCGTGCTGGTGCGCAAGGGCCCGGGCCTCGAGCCGGCGGCCCGTCTCGTCGATCCCGGCACCGGCCGCACGATGGAGGTCTCCACGACCGAGCCGGGCATCCAGTTCTATACCGGCAACAAGCTCGATGGCTCGATGGTGGGGAAGGGCGGCCACGTCTACAAGGCGCGGACAGGCCTCTGCCTCGAGACGCAGCACTTCCCCGACTCTCCAAACAAGCCGAGCTTCCCGTCGACGGTGCTTCGTCCCGGCGAGCAGTACCGGTCGACGACGGTGTTCAAGTTCGGGGTTTCGTAGCGTCACCGAAAAACAGGAGTCAAAGGTCAAAGTTAGGAGTTTAGAATCTAAACCCTCCTATTCTTGATTTCTTCTCATGTTCCCGTCTGACGTACTGTCCGAGTGGTCAGACGTTTCAGGCCGCCCTAGCTCGCTCGTTGAAGTTCAACAGCAAGCCCGCGGGACAGCCGGTGAGCTTCAGGTAGTGATGACCTGGGCGAATGACGGGATGCAGCCGTTCCACTGACTTCAGCTCCACGACGACGACACCCTCGACCAAGAGGTCCAGCTGAGCGTGTTCGATGCCGGCCTTTGTATTCAGGTTACACATCGATCAGCATCGACACTGAGCTGCTGCTCGCCAGTTCGATGACAGACATTCCTGATACGGGACTCCAGAGGCCAGGCCCAGCGTGCGATGGACCTCGATCCGCAGCCGATGATCTTCTGAGTCAGACGTTCGAGATTGCCGCGCTCGTGAGCCATGCCCTGCTAGCAGGAATGCACCTCTCCGATTTCCTGGCATTTTCGAGCTGCCGCAAAACGTTGAAAATCTTCACTACTGAGATACGATGGCAGAAACTGCGCGCTGGGACGTCGCCAAGTGACCGCTCCTGCTCTTGATCTTCTGAGCTCCTGTTAGGTTCCCCGAACACCGGCCGGATCGTGGGTATCGCCAGCAGGATGATCACGAACGCGGTGACGTGGCACATTCCCATGATGGCGAACACGGTGCCATAACCCATCCCCAGATCGAGAAGCCGGCCGGCGATCAGGTTTGAGACGATTCCGCCCATTGCGCCGCCGAATCCTACGAGGCCGGCGACCGAGGCGACGCTGCGGCGCGGGAAGAGATCGGTCGGGACGATCATCACCAGGGTCGACCATGACTGCTGGCCGAAGAACGCGATGCTGAAGAGCACGATGGCCAGCTCGACGGGCACGTGGGTGACGAAGATGATGAGCGGCATCACTGCGGCGCTGGCGCCGAGCGCGGCCTTGCGCGCGAAGTCGACGCTCTTGCCTCGGGTCAGCAGCCAGCTCGAGAACCAGCCTCCTGTCAGGCTCCCGATACCGGCAGCGGCATAGGGAATCCACGCGTAATAGCCGACCTCCTTCACGTCGAAGCCACGCGCATCATAGAGATACTTCGGCAGCCAGAAGAGATAGAAGTACCACGCGCCGTCGGTGAGGAACTTTGCTACCACCAGGCCCCACACCGCGCGCAACCGAAGCAGCGAGAGCCAGGGAATAGGCGGCACAGCCGTGTTCGGTGTGTCCTCTACGGCGTCGCTGATGAGTGCCCGTTCCTCGACCGACAGCCCGCGATGGTCCGCTGGCGTTTGATACGAGACGAACCACCAGACCGTCCACATCAATCCGGCGGCGCCGCACGCGATGAACGCCCAGCGCCAGTCGGCGTAGAGAACGATCGCCGCGATGAGCGGAGGCGCGACAACGGCGCCGATCGCCGTGCCGGCGTTGATGATGCCCATGGCGGTCGACCGCTCGCGCGCCGGAAACCATTCGGCGACTGCCTTGGTTGCGGCCGGGAACCCGCCGCCCTCGCCGGCGCCGAGCAGGAATCGACTGAGCGCGAGCGAGCGGAAGCCGGTGGCAAAGCCGTGCGCGGCACAGGCCAGCGACCACGCCACCATGATCACCAGGAACCCGCGGCGCGTGCCCAGGCGATCAATCAGGACGCCGCCACCCGCGTACATCAGGCCGTAGGCGGCGAGGAACGCGATCTGAAGTCTCGAGAAGTCCGTATTGCTGAGCGGAATTTCCTTCTGGATGGCGGCGACGGCGATCGAGAGCGCCTGCCGGTCGAGATAGCTGATGGCAATCGCGATGCTGAGGATGAAAGCAATGCGCCAGCGCAACGAAGTGATGATGTCCCTCCGATCGGTCGCGATGCTCGCAGCGCACGCCCGCGCGATCGAGCGATCGTGCGGCAGAGATTAACACTTGTTCCCCCGCGTGACGGAAGAAGTGTCGAACTGCACCCGCTAATCCGCGCATTAGCATTTGTCATGAGCAAATCGAGAGCGCCATTCGTAATACTTATTCGCCCGTGCCGCGGAGGGTTCGCGGCCGATCGCGCGGATTGCCGACGTTCTGGCGCATTCGTACCTTTGCGAGAGTCATCGAGGGGATGAACGTCGCCGACGCGCTATATGCGGATTACGGAGAAAGGCGGGCGGCGGAATTCGCGGCGGCAGGCAGGACCCGATCTTTGCCGACGGGAATGCGTTCTTCCTGCGGGGATTCCAAAGCTCGATTACATCAAGCGGGGGCTGGTGGTGAGCGAGAAGAGATAGGTCAGGAACAGGAGATGAGAAGGTCAAGAGCCCAGGAGGGTTTTCGATTCCTCCTGGCCTCTTGACCTCCTGCTGGCACCGAACCTTGAACCCGGAGCGACTCTAGACGCCTCGCACTCGGCGGATCCGATTCCGTAGCTCGGTGGGCTCGAGCGCCGCAATGGGCGCGCGATTCTGCTGCTTGTCGTTGAATCCCTGATCCCAGTTGAATGCGCGAACGATCTTGATCAGCTCTCGGGCGGTGTCCGACATGTAGCCCTGCTCGCGGTAGATCATCAGCGTGCGGCGAGCCACGTTGAGCTCGCGCAGCGGGATACGCACCAGGGTGCCGTCGCGGAGCTCCTGGCGGACGGTGACGCCAGGGACGATCGCCAGTCCCACTTCCTCCTGCACGAAGCTCTTGATGTTCTCGAAGCTCCACAGCTCGGCCACGATCCGGCAGCGGGTGCCGTTCTGGTCGAAGAGTCGCAGGATGGTCTCGGCTGTCGTGCTGCACAGATGATGCAGGACGAACTGCTCGGTGCCGAGATCGCGCACCCGCACGTCGGCCTTGCTCGCGAGCGGATGGCGTGGTGACGCGATGCACATCATCTCGTCGGAGTGCACCTCGACCCATTGCAGCTCGTGGAACGCCGGCTCGTCCTTGACGAAGCCGACATCGACTTCGCGGTCCATGACCTGGCGCGGAATCTCGTTCAGGCGGCTGCGATAGATGCCGACCTTGATGTCCGGAAATTTCTGCAGGTAGCTGCGGAGCGGCGCCGGCAGCAGGTAGACGGCTGCAGACTCGTGCGCGGCGATCGCAAGCGTGCCGGCCTTGAGCGACTTGAGCTCGGTGACCTGGCGCAGCGCTTCGTCGCGCAGGTGAACCATGCGCCTGGCGTAGTCGGCCAGGACGCGACCAGCCTCCGTCAACGACACCTCGTGAACGTCGCGCGCAAAGAGCGGCGCGCCCACTTCTTCTTCGAGCTTCTTGATGCTCTGGCTGACCGCCGGCTGCGTGCGGCAGACGCGCTCGGCAGCGCGTGTGAAGGTACGCTCTTCGACGACGGCGAGGAAGTGTTCGAGTTGCAGGAGATCCATGAGACCGTCCCCCTAGTGAATAGGTTCCGAGAGTATCACCGATTGGCGGCCGTTCCCTTGCGCGGAATCGCCGATTCCGGCACCGGCGGACCTTTTGGATCACGCCCTTCTCAAGGACCAGCTTCTCCATGTCCGCCAGTTCCGACGGCAGGAAATCGGTGAAGTTCTCGACGCCGGTTTCCGTCACGACGACTGTGTCCTCGTAGCGCATGTAGAGGTTCTCTTCGCGGACCCAGAGCTGCGGGTCGACGGAGAACACCTGACCGGGCTTGAGGGGATCCGGGTTGTAGCGGCCGACGTCGTGCACGGCCATGCCGACGGTGTGCGAGAACACGCCGCCGCCCGTTTCGACGAGGGTGCGCGCCGCCTTCTCGAAAGTCGGCTTCGAGAACTTGGTTCTGGCGAACACCGGCTCCATCGCTTTCCGCGCTTCGTCGAGAATCTGCCGGCTGGTCACGCCGGGGCGGATACGCGTCATGACGGCATTGCGGAATTCGAGGATGAACTGCAGGAGCTCGCGCTGCCACGGCGCGTACTTGCCGTTCACCGGCCAGACGCGGCCGATGTCGCTCGTGTAGTAGCGGTAGTCAGGCGCGTAGTCCATGAGCACCAGGTCGCCGTCCTTCAACGTCGACGTGTTGCGGAAGTAGTGCATGTTGTTGATGTTGTCGGTGCCGGTCGCGGTGATCGAGCGATAGCCCTCCTGGCGCGCGTCGTTGGCGAGGAAGACGTAGTGCGCCGCGGCGTCGAGCTGGTATTCGGTGACGCCCGCCTCAGTGCTGCGCATCGCTTCCATGACGCCAAGGCCGGCGATCTGCGACGCACGGCGCAGCATCGCGATCTCGCGCGTGCTCTTGACGCTGCGCATCTCGTCGAGGATCGGATTCAGGTTGCGCACGTCCGCGCGCGACTGCCGCGCCCGCAGCAGCTCGACGAAGCGCTTCTGCCGCGAGACCGCGCCGTCCCAGTAGTCGTTGACGCGGGCGGTCTCGGCGGATACGAGCTCGCCGCGGCTCTGACCGAGGTTCTCGGCCGGGCTGAACTCGGCGTAAATCGCCGGCGCGGCGGCGCCGCGGCCGCCGCCTCGTCCGGCGCCGGCTGGCGCCTCGCCGATTACCAGCGGCCATCCCGGCGTTGCCATCGCCGTCAGCGGCGCGACGTCATCAGCCCCGGAAATGCGCTTCACCAGCTCGACATCGTCGGCCGAGACCACGCGACCCTCGGCTGCTTCGAGACGCTGGTTGCGCGGCGGCAGGTAGATCGTGACTTTCTTCGTTCGCCCGTCGAGAAGCAGGTAAGCCCCCGGCGTTTCGATTCCGGACAGGTAGTAAAAGGAATTGTGCTGGCGGGGAAGGGTGAAGCCTTCCGTCTGATGCACGCCCTGGAGGACGGCGACGGCATTGTCGCCAATGTTGGCGAAGACCTGCGCGTGTCGGGCGCGGAATTCGTCTGCCGGGAAATCCGTCTGGTAGTACTGCGCCGTGGCCAGTGTCGGCGCGAGCACCATCACCGCCATCACCGATGCCGTTCGTCCCACACGTCGCATAAGCCTCCCCCGATGTCGATGGCGACAGTCTAGGCCGGAAGTGGCTTTATGGCGGCATCACTATTTCCGATTGGCTTCGCCGCGCCAATAGCCGCAGGATTCGCCGATCCTGATTTGTTTTGTAGGGGGAGGCATCATGAAGCGGATAGTCATCTGTCTGGCATGGGCAGTGGCGGCGCTGGCCGCCGCAGCGCCAGCCGTCGCGCAGGAACAGCGCGCGTCGATCGAAGGCACGATACGGGATAGTTCCGGCGGGCGTGTTGCCCGGCGTCACCGTCGAAGCGCGCAGCCCGTCTCTGGCCGGCGTAGAAAGCACGATCAGCGACTCGTCCGGCACGTACCGGTTTCCGGCGCTGCGGCCCGGCCGCTACGAAGTGACCGCGACCCTGCAGGGATTTCAGCCGGCGAAGCAGTCGGATGTGCGCCTGGAGCTCGGTCAGATCCTCAAAGTCGATCTGGCGATGGGCGTCGGCGGGCTCGCCGAGACGGTGAAGGTCACCGCCGAATCACCGCTCATCGACGTCAAGCAATCAGAAGACCAAGACTGCCTTCCAGACGACTCCGGTACCGCGATCAGTTCAACGTCGCCGATTCGGTGTTCTTTGGCGGATTCGATCCGGCGGCAGTGGCGACCGCGCAGAACTTCCGACCGGATGCTCGCTTCGGCCTGGCCAGCGGCTTCCAGGATCCGCGCGTGATTCGGCTGCAGGCCAAGGTGTCGTTCTAAAGAGAAACGGCGGCATTACGAAAATGGTGCACGCCAGTCACGGTCCGGTCATAGCCTAGAGCGCTGGAGATCAGCTAATGTCATCATCATATTTAGCAATTGTCGGAAGTTCGGCAAGTCGATCAAGAATCAACGGTTCTATTTATCTGTTCGGGACTAATTTCTGGTAGTTGCAGGAGGATGAGGTTGAAGCTCGAAGGCGTATATTCGGTGCTCCCCACGGCGTTCACGTCCACTGGTGATCTGGACGACGCCAGCTTGCGGCGCGTCGTTGATTTGTTCATTGCCGCTGGCGTCAACGGGGTGACGGCCCTGGGTGTGACGGGCGAGGTCGCCCGCCTGGACGACGCGGAGCGCCAGCGTGTTCTCGACGTCGTGACGGCGCACGTCGCCGGCCGGATCGGGGTCGTGGCGGGGACGACGGCCGAGGGCACGCGCACGTGCATCAACTACAGCCGGCACGCGAAGGAGTCGGGCGCGACTGCCGTCATGGTCAGCCCGCCGCGGATGCCGAAGCTCAATTCCGACGCCGTCGCTGCGCCACTTCCACGCGCTGGCCGAAGCCGTCGATATCGAGATCGTCGTCCAGGACTATCCGCCGATTTCCGGGTACGCGATGGAGCCGTGGCTCCTGGCCAGGATTGCCAAGGAGATACCGCGCGCCCGCACCATCAAGCTCGAGGATCCGCCGACGCCGTTCAAGACGTCGCGCATTCGTGCCGAGGTCGAGAAAAGTGGCGGCGATCGACGACGTCCGAATCTTCGGCGGCCTGGGCGGCGTGTTCCTCCTCGAAGAGTTGCTCGCCGGCGCGACGGGCGCCATGACGGGGTTTGCGTTTCCGGAGATCCTCGTCCAGATTGTCAGCCTGTATCGGTCCGGCCGCGTGCAGGATGCCGCTGATGTCTTCTATCGCGCCGTGCCGCTGATGCGGTTCGAGTTCCAGGAAGGGATCGGGATGGCGATCCGCAAGGAAGTGCTGCACGAACGTGGGGCCCTTGCCAGCCCGGCGACGCGCGCGCCCGGCGCCGCACTCGACAAGACGACGCGCGAGGCCCTCGATCGCGTCATGGCGTGGGTCGAAGCGAATGGGAGCGTGGCACATGGCACGGTCTGAAACAGTCGTGGCAAGCGCGACGCCCACGGTACAATCCGACTCGCGGAGGGGCATGGATCTCGGACTGAAAGGGAAAGTCGCGATGGTCGCCGGCGCCAGCCGCGGCCTCGGTTTTGCCGTCGCGCAGGCGCTCGCCAACGAGGGCGCACTGGTGTCGATCGCGTCGCGCGACGAAGCGTCGATTGGCGAAGCGGCGAAGCGGCTTGGCTGTGACCAGGTGCTCGCGACGCCGCTCGATGTACGGTCGGCCGAAGGCATACAGCGCTGGGCGCGGGCCACCGAAGACAGGTTCGGCGGCGTCGATCTTCTCTTCGCCAACGGCGGCGGCCCCCGGCTGGCGCCGCGCTGTCGTTTGACGATGCGGCGTGGCAGGGTGCGGTCGATCTGCTGCTCTTCAGCGCGCTGCGCATGGTGCGTGCGGCCGTGCCGTCGATGACGGCGCGCGGCGGCGGCGCCATCCTCATGTCGACCTCGTCTTCGGTCAAGGAGCCGATCCAGAATCTCGGGCTCTCGACCGTGCTGCGCGCATCCGTATCCGCGCTGGCAAAGACGCTCGCGCTCGAGCTCGCCGCCTCGGGAATTCGCGTCAACCAGATCGTGCCCGGACGGATCGACACCGATCGCGTTCGTGAGCTCGATCAGATCAACGGCAAGAAGCAGGGCGTCAGCGCCGAACAGGCGAAGGCGAAGTCGATGCTGTCGATTCCGATGGCGCGCTACGGCGAGCCGGAGGAATTCGGCCGCGTCGCCGCGTTCCTGCTCTCGAACGCCGCCTCCTACATGACCGGCGCCACCGTGCAGGTGGACGGCGGCCTCATTCGCAGCGTGCTTTAACCCAGGTATCCTTCTTCAATGAGCGTGATGAGAAAGGCGCTGCTTGCAGCGTCGACTAATGCGTGGTTGCGCGACCACGTGACCAAGTGGGGCTTTGTTCGCAAGTCGGTGACGCGGTTCATGCCCGGCGAGCGCGTCGAGGATGCGCTGCAGGCGGCGAAGGAACAGCAGAAGCTCGGCATCAACACCATCCTGACGCGCCTCGGCGAGAACCTGACGAAGGCGGAGGAGTTCGAAGAGGTCACGCAGCACTATCTCGAGGTTCTCGACAAGGTCAAGGCGGCCGGGCTCGACGCGCACATCTCGATCAAGCCGACGCAGCTTGGTCTCGATCTCGATCGCGGGCTGTGCGAGCGCAACATGGATCGCCTGGTCGAGCGCGCCGAGCAGGTCGGCAACTTCGTCTGGATCGACATGGAGGGATCGCCCTACGTCGATCCGACGATCGCCCTCTTCAAGCGCTCGCGAGCGAAGAGCGCACGCGTCGGCATCGCCATCCAGGCGTATCTGTTCCGGACGCCGAAGGACATCGAAGAGCTCGTCCCGCTTGGCCCGGCTATCCGCATTGTCAAGGGCGCCTATCTCGAGCCGCCGAACATCGCGTATCCGAACAAGGCCGATGTCGACGAGGCGTTCTACAAGCTGTGCACGCGGCTCGTCGCGCCCGACGCGCAGAAGACCGGGACGCTGCTGCACATCGCGACGCACGACATCCCGCTGGCCGATCGGCTGGCGGCGTATATCAAGCAGAACAACGTCCCAGCTCCGCCTACGAATTCGCCATGCTCTATGGCATCCAGCGGCAGCAACAGCTGCGCCTGGCGAAGGAAGGGCAGCGGCTGCGGGTCCTCATCAGCTACGGGGAGTACTGGTTCCCGTGGTACATGCGGCGCCTTGCCGAGCGTCCGGCCAATGTCTGGTTTGTCGTGCGGACGATGTTCGGGTGACGAACTGACAGTTCGGCAGGGCTGCGAGCGCTAGAAACTGAACCCCGAGCTCAAATGCACTCGGGTATCGCCATCCTTGAGCCCGTGCGCGACGTCGAGGTTGATTCTCACGACCGTGGCGATCAGGAACACGCCGCCGCCGACTCCCTTGTGCCACGGGGCGTCTTTCTGCGACTGGCCGACGTCGTAGGCCTTTCCCGCATCGAAGAACGCGCTCACGCCCAGCTTTGCTCCGCGCAGGACTGAGGTCAGCGGCAGCCGCAGCTCCGCGGACGTGGCCAGCAGCCGATCGCCATCGAAAGTGCCGGTGCGGAAACCGCGCAGGTTGCTGGCGCCGCCGAGCAGCAGGCGCTCGTAGTCGGGGAGCGTCCTGTCCGCCGACGGGTACTGCACGCGTCCTGCAAGCACGGCCTGGCCGATCACGCCCAGGTAGCCGCGGGCATCCGTCGAAGTACTGGTTGATGGGTTCGTCGAGGCGGCGCACGTGCAGCGCGTTCCAGCCGGCGCTGAGAAACACGGCGTTGCGTGGAAAGCCAGGGTCGCCGCGCGTGTCGAGCGCGGCATCGGCACCGACCGTCCACAGCCGATCGTCCAACTCGCCGAAGTCGACAGTGCTCTGCGACGTCGAGACACCGGTGCGGACTCACCCGAGCGAAGCTTCGTTCGGCACGGCCCGTCCAGGCGACGCGCTGGTCGTCGATCTCGAAGTGCGGGTTCTCGCTCTGCGAGATGCCGAACGTCGACACGACGTGGCTGAGCGGCCCGGTCTTGAACGTGCGATCGCCCTCAATCGCGGCGCGGCGCGTGCCGCCCCAGGTGAGCGGGACCGACAAACGCTCGCCCATGCCCAGCATCCCGATCGTGCTGACGCGGCCGCCATAGGTAAACCCATAGCCATCGTCGTAGTCGAGAATCGGGAGAAACATCAGCTTGCTCTTGAGGCGGGCCCAGCCAAATGTCGCCGGGCGCTCGCTGACGGTTTCCGAGGTGAACCCTGCGCGTTCGTTGACCAGCAGAATCAGGGCGACGTCAGTGGAACTGTCGAGCGAGCGATAGCGTTTGCGTACCTCGACGCTGTCGAAGTGGCCGCTGGCCTTCAGCCGTCGCTCGATCGCGGCGATGCCGTCGGGCGCCAGCGGCTGACCGAGCGAGATGCCGGCCAGCTTGATGACCTCTTCGTCGCGCAGGTAGGCATTGCCGTGGACGCGGACCTCAGCGATGACTTCCTGCTGCGGATCCGCGTCGGCACGAAAGGGCCGGATGTCCCTGCGCCGGCATCGTCGAATGGGACCGGTGGGTTCGCCGGCGGGTCAGCTGGCTTCGGAATGCGGATGCGGGTCTTGACGTCGGCTTCCTTGTAGTCGGAGAAGCGTCTGGCGTACGCGGCCTCGAGCGAGCCCATGGCCATCGTGATGCCAGCGTGGATGTTCATCTCGCGCGGCAGCCACACGCCCGGGAACGGTTGCCCCATGGTCATCGACGCGCGGATATCGTCGACTTTGACGAGCCAGGCGCCGGGCAGGAAGTCCATCCAGACGTTGTCGAAGGTGTATTTGACGATCTGATGTTCGGCAGGATCGACCCATAGCGTCACCAGCGCCGTCTTGTTCATCTGACGCTCGATGCGTTGTTCGAAGGCGAGCTCTTTGTCGCTTTTCTTTCGTCCTTTTTCTCGTCGTCTTTCTTTTTCTCGCTCTGACGCTCTTCGCTGTCGTCGAACATGTGCTTCGGGTAGTACTCGATGCGAAGCACCTGCTGCCCGTCGAGTTGCTCGCGGCCGGCGAGATAGTAGTTCCCCGGCTCGAACTTGAAGTCCATGAAGTAGGCTTCCGACACGAAGCGCGGCGTTGGAACGGCCGTCGCTGCCTTCGGGCCCGCGCCTGCGACGTTTCGCGGAACCTCTTCCTTCTTTTCAGCCTCCTTCGCCTTCTTGTCCTTCGACTCGAGGCGGCCGCGTTCTCGGTTGCGCCCACTCGTCCTCGTATTTCTTGCGTTCCTCGTCGCCGACGGCGACGCCGTCGAAGCGCACTGGACTGCGGACGTGCAGACCGTCGCGGACGTACCAGGCGTACTCGCGCTTCTGCCTGTAGACCGGCATTCGGCCGGGCCCGAGCACCTCGAATTGCTCGGTTTCGTCGAGGACGTATTGCTGGAGCGTTTGCCGATTGACGTCCCGCCGCTTCAGGACCTTTTCCATGAAGGCGTCGAGCTCGTTCGCCGGCGGCTTGGGCGGGGAGCTGGTTGCTGCGCGCGAACCGGACAGACCAAACCTGCCGTACACAGCAGCGCGAACGCGAGGCTCGCGTACTTTCGTTGGGGGATCACTCACGCCTCCCTGGGCTGGCTGGCATCTGGCTTAGACGAGACCCGCGGGTGCCGGGTTCACGGGGTTAGTTGACCAAAGATTGACGAACGGTCACGATAATTGCTCACGTTTGCATGCCCTCATCTGGAGATCTGATGAAAATATCGCGATTCCTGGCCGTAGCCGCGATTACGGCCGTCGCGCTGCAGTGGCCCGCCGGCGCCCAGCAACCCGCACCGCAATATCGTATTCAGTCTCTTACCGACCTGACAGGCGACCCGGCCGTGGCGCTGGCGCTGCGCAAGTTGACGACGACCGGCACCGTCGTGCACATGACCGCGCACCCCGACGACGAGAACAACGCGGCGCTGGCGCTCTACGCGCGGCACGTTGGCGCGCGCGTCGCGCTCGTGACCGCGACGCGCGGCGACGGCGGCCAGAACGAGATCGGCACCGAGATTTTCGATGCCCTGGGCGTCCTGCGCACGGAAGAACTGCTGGCCGCGCACCGCTTCGATGGCGCCGAGCAGTACTTCACCCGCGCCGTCGACTTCGGCTATTCGTTCAGCCAGCAGGAGACGCTCGAGAAGTGGGGGCACCAGGAGATTCTCGGTGACTTCGTGCGTCATATCCGCACGCTGCGGCCGGACGTCATCATCTCGATGAGCCCCGACGGCGCTGGCGGCGGCCAGCACCACCAGACGGCGGGCGTGCTGGCAACCGAGGCGTTTCGCGCCGCAGCCGATCCGGCGCAGTTTCCGGATCAGCTCCGCGACGGCCTGCGGCCCTGGCAGGCATACAAAATCTATCGTCCGGCGGGTGGATTCGGCGGCCGGTTCGGCCGTGGCCTGCCCGGCGGCGGCGCGGCGCTGGTCCGGGACAGGCCGCGGTCAACGTGGCGGCGGTCCGCCCCCGCGCCGGCGACGGCGTCTTTGCCACGCTCGATACGAACGTTTACGAACCATTTCTTGGCTGCACCATCGGCGAAATCGGAGGCGTCGCCTCCGGCATGCATCTGTGCCAGGGCCGCGTGCCAATGGTTCCGCCTCCCGGCGCCACCGGCGCGCGATACCGTGTCTTTGACACGACGCTGCCAAAGCCCGCTTCGTCGACCGAATCCTCGCTGTTCGAAGGTATCGACGTCTCGCTCGCGGGCCTCGCGCGCTTTGCCGGCGAGCGGCCACCCAGGCGCTCGTGACGGCACTCAGTTCCTTGTCGGGCAACGTCGATGCGGCGTCCCGCGCTTTTGCCAGCCGCGGCGCGCCGGCCGCGGTTCCAGATCTCCTCGCCGCATTGACCGGCGTTCGCAACCTTCTCTCGCAAACGGCATCGTTCGGGCTGAGCGATGGAGCCGAGGTACGAGATCGACCTGCGACTCCAGCAGAAGGAAGCGCAGATCCAGGATGCGATCGTCCTGGCGCAGGCGCTTCGCATCGACGCTGTCGCGAACGACGGCCTTATCGTCCCGGGGCAGCGGGTGTCGGTGTCGGTCGTCGTCGGCAATCGCGGCGGCGGCGACGTCGCAGTCGCGGCGGTTGGGTTGCTCGGCTTCGACGGTCCAGGTCCCTGCGCCGCAGGTGTTGCGACGATGGCCGCGCCATACGAATGTGCGGCGGACATCGGCGTGCCTGCGGCGGCGCGTTTGACTGATGTCTACTGGCAGCGGCCGGAGAACGCCGGCCGGGCCACGTTCGACGCCGACGCGCCGTTCGGCCTCCCGTTCCGGCCGTCGCCGTTTCGCGTCCGCGTCGAGCTGACGATAGCCGGCGCGCGCATAACGCGCGAATTACCCGTGCAGTTTCGCTACGAGGGCGCGGGTCTGGTAGGCGAGAAGCGCATGGAGCTGAACGTCGTTCCGTCGTTTTCGGTCAGCGTCTCGCCGCAGATCGTCGTAGTGCCGAGAAGAGCCGGCGGCGCCGTGTCCTCGACAGGACGGGAGCTGCGCGTGACGGTGATCAATGGTGCGAGAGGGCCAGCCGCGACGACCGTTCGCTTGAAGACGCCAGCCGGGTGGAAAGTGTCGCCGCCAGCGGCGTCGGTCTCGTTCACGCGCGAGGACGAGGCCATCACGACGCGCTTTACAGTGACAGCGTCGCCGCAGTCAGCCGTTGGCGAGCAGCTGGTGACAGCCGAGGTCGGTGACGGCGACAGCGCGGGCAAAGCCCTTTCGACGGTCGGCTATCGCACGATCGAGTATCCGCATATCCAGCGGCGTCAGAAGATCGTGCCGGCGGTGGCGCACTTCAAGGTCATCGACGTCGCCGTGGCGCCGGCGTTGAGTGTTGGCTACATCATGGGCGTCGGCGACCAGGTGCCGGCGGCCTTGCAGCAGCTCGGCGCGCGCGTCAGCCTGATCGACAGCGACGAGATGGCGTGGGGCGACCTCTCGAAATACAACGTCATCGTCACCGGCGTGCGCGCCTATGAAGAGCGAGCGGATCTGCGCGCCAACAATCACCGGCTCTTGAAGTACGTGGAGAACGGCGGAACGGCAATCGTTCAGTACAACCGGACGGAGTTCAATCAGGCGCAGTACGGGCCGTACCCGGCGAAGACGAGCTCGGAGCGCATTGCCGACGAAAACGCGCCGGTGAAGGTTCTCGTTCCCGGCCATTCGGTCTTCAACGTGCCGAACAAGATCAACGACAGGGACTGGAGCGGCTGGGTTCAGGAACGCGGCACGTATTTTCTCGAGCAACCCCTCGATCCGAAATACGTCGATCTCATCGAGATGGAGGATCCCTTCGAGTTCAACAAGGGCGTGAAGCGTGGCGCCCTGGTCGAAGCGAAGTACGGGAAGGGGCGATGGCTCTATGTCGGCCTCGGCCTGTGGCGGCAGCTGCCATCGGGCACGGACGGCGCGTATCGCCTCTTCGCGAATCTCATCAGCCTCGGGCGTCCGGTGGCGACAGCGCCGCGTCCCGCACAGGTCGAGAAACCGTAAGAAGCAGTCGTCAGCGGACGGTGAAACGCTCAGTCGCGCAGCAGCGCGCCGTCCGGTGACCGCAACTCGACGCGCCATTCGCCGGCACCGCTTACAGTGAAGCGGCTGAACGTCCTGTAGCCACTTCCCGGATTGGCGATGATCCCCAGGTCCGACGAGCGCCGCAGCTCGTTGCCGCGATACCACCGGTGCTGGACCTTGGTGTTCCTGTCCGACTTGATCCTCGTGTAGAAGACGAGAGGACCGGCCGCAACCGGGGAGGTCAACGGCGCGCAGCGCCAGTTCCCGCTCGTGACGAGGTTACGGCAGACTGACGCCTCGACCACCGTCAGCCCGCTCTTTGCCGCGGCGGCGGCTGGAGGCGTTTCGCGCACCGGCGGCTGCGGCTTTGGCGGCGCGGCCGCTGTCGGTCGTGGCTGCTCCGCGGTTGTAGTTGGTGGCGCGGCAAGCGGCGGCGGTGGCGTTGTTGCCGGTGCCGGCGCAGGGGCCTGTTGAGCGCCCTGTTCCGTAGCGGCGGTTGGCTCGACGTCGCGGCTTCGATACCACAATCCGACAGCGACGACGGCGAGCAGGACGACGAAGGCAGCTATAGCGCCGCGAGCGATGCTGCGCGGCGGCTCATCGACGTCATCATCGCCCGCGTCGTCGATTGGCTGCCTCGGACGTGATGGGGGAGGGGCGGGGATAGCCTGACGAACTTCCGGAGCCCGCGGAGCCGGCACTGGCTTCGCAGCGGGCGCCACAGCCTTCGGCGGCGGGGCCGGAGCCGGGGTGGTTTCTGCTGCCGCGGGAGTTGGCGGCGGAGGCGGCTCGGTGAGCCACCGGCGAGAGTGCCGGCGCCGGCGCTGGCGGGTCTACGGCGATACCGCGCGCGGCGCAGAAGTCTTCGAGGTTTTTCCGGCTGGTCGCGACGAATGGATGATGAGCGGGAAATGCAACGGTCGCGATCTTGTAGGCGCGGCGAAAACTGAGCTCGGCATCCGCGGGCTTGCCGGTGATCTCGTAGACGACGCCGAGATTGTTATAGGTGTTGGCGAGATCCGGATGCGCGGGACCGAGACTGGCCTCCTGCAGGTTCGCGGCTTCGAGCAGCAAACGCTCGGCGGCAGGAAAGTCGCCGGCGTTGGCGGCCTGCTCGGCTTCGGCGATGACAGCTTGGGGATCGCGCGTGTCCGACATCACATCTCCGGTTGCTGCTCGGACGTCGCCGACAGCCGCACCATTGTATGCGCTGATTGGGAGACTGTACGGATGAGTGTGTCGGGTTATAGGCTCGTGGTCCCAACTACGAACAGGAGAGCAGGAGATCATCGGGAGCCCGCGAGGATCGCCGTCACTGTACACGCCATGCCGACGTGCCGCCCGACTCCACCGTCTTCGTGCCTCCGTTGGTCTCGTTCTCTGCCAAGACGTCATCGTTTGCTGAACACCGGCGGCTCCATCAACACCCACGTGTTCGGATCGAGCACGACATCGGAGGGTTCGGCAGGAGCCGGGAATGTGAACTTGCCCTCGCGCGCCGTGAGTTCCAACTTCTCGACTCGTGGCGCTGCGGTTCCCGGGACCGTGATCCCGACCTCGAGCGGCAGCCGGTAGAAATCGCCGGCCTGTGACTGCGTGAGCTCGACGATGACCTGTTTCGCCGCCGCATCGTAGCGCCAGCCGCCGGTCAGCGCCGGCACGCCACTGCGCGTCAGCCACTGGCTGAAGAACCAGCGTAGATCCTTCCCCGAGACACGTTCCATGACGGCGCGCAAATCGTCGGTCGACGCGTTCTGGTTCTGGTAGCGGCGGTAGTAGTCGCGGATCCCGTCCCAGAACTTGTCGGTGCCGATGTTGTAACGCAGCATGTGCAGCGTCCAGCCGCCCTTTTGATAGACGAACTGATTCAGCACGCGCCGCATGTCCGACAGGTTGCGGTGGATGATGGGCGTATCAGGCGTCTTCTTCTCGAGTTGCAGGATGCGTTCGCGGCTGTTGCGCAAGCCGCGGACGAACGCGTCGCGGCCATCGTACTGCTCGGCGTAGAGCAGCGTGAAATAGGTAGCGAAGCCTTCGCTCAGCCAGACATCGTCCCAGTCGCGTTCGGTGACGGCGTTGCCCCACCATTGGTGCGCGACCTCGTGCACGACGGGCGCATTGCCGGACGCGACGCCTTTCTCTCCATAGAAGATGACCGTCGCGTGCTCGGTGCCGCCACCAAGACCGGCGGCCTGCACGTGCGCCAGCTTTTCATATGAATAGGGTCCGACCTGTTCGCTGAAGAAATCAAAGGCGCGGCGGCCGGTGAAGTCGAATACGCGCTGGCCAGTCTCGGCATCCTGCGGAAAAACCCAGACCTGCTGCGGGATCCCTTTTGACGTGGCGTAGTGCCGGGCGCTGAAACGTGCCACGCCGAGCGCGTAGAGCCAGGACGCAATCGGCACGGACTGCTTCCAGTGCGTCCTTCGCATCCCGTTCGGCAGATCCACTTCCTCTTGCAGGAGCCCGTTGGCGACGACCTGATACTGAGCCGGCGCCGTGACAATGAACTCGCCCGTGGCTTTGTCGTACGGATGGTCGACCATCGGCAGCCAGTGGCGGGCGTTGTTCGGCCAGTTCTCGCTGAAGGCAGTACGTTCGCCGTGGATATTGTTGATGATGCGCAGGCCGCCGGCCGGGACGCCGCGATAGGTCGTGGTGCAGGAGACGTCGGTTCCTGCCGCTGGAGCGTCGCCGGCGTGATTCGCAGGCGGTCGGCGTCGTGGACGAACGTTGCATTCGCCCCACCGCACGTCACCGACGACACCGTCATTCCCTTGTCGGCCGCTGCCTTCACCAGGTCGAGCGCGAGTTCCTTCACGCCGGCCGCGGTCACCCGCATCGTCACCGTGCTCTCGCCGGTGATCTCATTGTTGGCGTCGGTCAGCGTGAGGCGGAAGACGTAGTGAACGACGTCCACGCCAGGCTGCCGCGGATACGTGTCGGCGGCGAGACGGTGTGCGGTGCGAGAGAGCGAGGGTCAACAGGGTAAGCGTAGCGATGAGGTAGCGGCGCATGGCGGTGAGTATATGGGCGGCGCGCGTTATGGCGGTATCAATTCCATTTGCGTCACGCGGGCTGTGCTGTTCGCTTTTTCGCGGCGTCTCGTTTGAATGAGGAGAACACACGAACCGCAAACAGCGGACTGGACGAGGAGCATCCTATGCGACGGGTCATCGGTCCATCGACGCTCATCGCCATGGCGCTCTGAGGCTTTGCCGAACCGGCAACGGCTCAGACCGGTCGCAGCGCGGCCGCACCCTTTCCGGAAGTCAGCGCCGGCCGGGCGATGCCTGCGCTTGGCGTTGGCGACCGCGGCGTTCAGGCGCCGGCACAGACGGCGCGGGGCTGGGCGGTGGTGGTGTCGAGTCGACCGGAGCTGCTGGCTGCGCGTCCGTCTGTGCGTTGGGCGGTGCGCTGGCGGCTGGCGCGGTCTGGGTCGAGTCCACGCTGCCGTGGCGTCTTCATTCGCTCGAGCGTATTCCACGTCAGCGCCCCGGCAATCAGCAATACGGAAGCAAGCTTGAAGGTCTGCGAATCTCAGCACGCCGCCGAGTGACCATCGCCAGGTCCTGGCGACACGGTTCGGCTCGACCGAGAACCCGCTCACGACCGGCCGTGGAGTGGCGATCGCGGCTGGTTCGTGAACCGCATCTACGGGGATCACGAGGGACGCTGGTGCTTTCGCGTCGCGCGCCTCCTCGACCTCGAGCCGGCGCCTCGCGAGCAGTCGCTGGACTCGCGCGTTGCCGGGGTCTCAAGCAGCGCTGTCTCGAGAATCTCAATCGCCGAGTCGGGTGTGCCCGCGGCCTCGGCCGTGGCAATCATGTCCTCCAGGCGATGCCGCTTCTCGCGCGCCTGTGCTGCCTGTTCCTCGGCCAGACGCTTTGCCTCGATCGCGCCTTGCGCCCGCGCGAGGAGATCGCGTGCTGCAGCGTTGTCGGGCTCGGCACGCAGCACGGATTCGGTGATGACGATCGCCTTGGTCAGGTTCTCGCGTGCCAGATGGCGCGCGGCTTCCGCGAGCTGCCCGTCGAGACGAGCGCGGCGTTCGAGCTCGGCCTGCACGAGCGCCGCCGCTTCAGCCTCCTTCTCGCGCCGGGCTCGCTCGGCCGCCTCGACTTCATGAGCCTCGGCGGTGTCGCGTTTCGAGGAGCTGACGTACTTCGGCATCTTCCGGATCGAGCTGGAGCGCTTCGTTGAGGAGAGCGATGGCGTCGTTGTGGCCAGACGTTGCGTTGGCCCGCGCAATCAGGCCGGCGATGCTCTTACGAATCTCGCGGATCCGGCGCTCAGCGTCCTCCAGCCGCGCCCTCTCCGCCAGCGCGTCGTCGAGCCGCTCCTGAAGGCGCAACGTGGCGACGTCCTTCGGATCGAGGCGGATAGCCCTTCCGAGGAGCTCGCGCACATCGTCGAGAGCGCCGCGTTCGAGTGACGTCGTTGCTGCGGCCACGTACGACTCGACCTGCGCGGCGATGGTCTTGCGGCCGCTGAGCTCGTCTTCACGCTCGCGGCTGCGCTGGACCCATTCCTCTTCGGTCAGCGTTTCATTGCGATCGAGCGCCTGCAGGTAGAGGCCGGCGCCGCTCGCGACCTTGCGGCTGTCGTCGGCGGCGAGGCGCTGCATGGCCTCTCGCGCCGCGCGCGCGCGTCCTTCGTGACGGCCGCGGGCAATGGAATAGAGCTCGGGCAGCACTTGAAAGCGAACGCTTGGCAATGTGCTCCTGAGTGCTTCGTCGAGTTCCGGCGGCAGCCGCGCGACCGTTACGCCGGGATTCTGCGCGATGACGATTTCACCCTGCTGGCCGAAGGCCCATTTGCCGGGGGTCTGCTTCGGCGTGTCGTTGAGGACGTGATCGTAGACGTAGTCGTAGAGCTCGTCGATCGTGATCTGTCCATCTTCGTCGCGATCCGCCGCGCCCGTGCGCAATCCCTCGATCAGGTAGTGCGTGAAGAGCGAGTTCTCGACGTCGCCGATGACCTGGTCGCCCTCCCACGCGAACTGCGTCGAGTCGGTGGCGGTAAGGACGACGCGGCCGCGGCCGGTGCCTTCGAAGGCAGATGCAGTGCCGACGGTCGCGCCATGTGCAGACTTTGCGCCGAGACCGAACGCGCCGCTATGACAGCAGTCGAGCACGAGAACGAGCCGCTTCGACGCGCTGCGATCCATGCGCGTGGTCACGTACGAGGCTTCGATGGCCGTGCCGGCAAGGACCGCGCGCTCGGTATCGCGGACAGCGAGATAGAGGTGGCCCTGCTCGTCGCGAACGCCGTGACCAGAGAAATAGAGCAGCAGGAGATCGTCGCGATGCTTGGCGTCGAAGAATCGGGCGATGGATTTTCGCACGCACAGCGAGGCCTCGTTGAGGAGCGGCGTGACTTCGTCGAAGGCGCCGATGCCTGGTGATTGCAGGATCTCGGCGAGCGTGCGGACGTCGACGTCGGGCGCCGCCAGGCGGGAGCAGGCCGGCGTCCTGGTACTGACTGTTGCCGATGATGAGCGCGAGCTTGCGCGCCATGTGAGTGCCGCGCTATTGCGGCCGCGGCGTTGCAGCGGCCGGCGTGAGCGCGTCGGTCATCTTCTGGATGAGCTCCTGCACGGCTTCCTCCGAGGCGCCCTCCGGATATTCGATGTCCACCGACCGATCGCCGACGCTGGCCTTGATCTTCACCATGCGGTCTTTGCCGCGCAGCGACCAGGCCTGCAGGAATTCGATGAGCCGAGGCAGCATGGGCGGCAAGATCGTCACCGCGAGCGCGCCGAGCGTGACGGCTTCGACGGATTTCGTACCCGACGGCGCAGTGCCCGTAACGCCTGACGCGCAACTAAAGTTGCGCGCTACGGGCATCGCGAGCGACCGACGCAGCCATTGACGTCGAGATTGACGCGGGCGATTGCGCGAACAATTCGGCGAACGATTGACGCAGACGACTGACACCGGCAACCAGCGGTTTGCGTACGGGTGTCGCGGGCGATTGACGCCGACCGTTGACGCCGACATCCGTAGCGCCGAACTTTAGTTCGGCGTTTGCGCGCTACGGTTGTCCGTCTATTTTTCGACGAGGATCTTGTCGTTGAGGAGCGTGTCGAGCGTCTGATTCAATTCCGTCGCGTTAGCGGCCGAGAGGACGAGGCCGCCGGCGTCGCGCACCCGGCTGAAGCGGTTGGCTTCGACGTCGAATGCGACGAAGTAGATCGAGGCCGTTCGGCTTCCGGGCGCTTGCCGATCGCCGCGGCCACGCGGTCGGGGGCGACGCCATCGGTGTTCTCGCCGTCGGTGACGACGAGGAGGTGGCGGCGGGCGAGGCCGGTCTCGTCGAGCGCGCGCTTGGCGGTGATCATGGCCTCACCGATCGGCGTGCCGCCGTCGGCATCGAGGCGTGCGATGGCGGATGCCGCGCGCTCGCGGTCGGGCGGACCCATCGGGAGACAGTGCGGCAGTCGGGCTCGCCGCGGCGGCGGCTGAACTCATAGACCCCGAGCTGCACGGGTTGGTCCGGATGCGCGGTGGCGTAGCGCGCGAACTGATCGACGAGGTCGAGAGCGGCGCGTCGCGCGATATCGATCTTCGGCTCCTTCTTGCCGTCGCGGTCCGTCACCTTCTCGTCCATGCTGCCGGAGACGTCGATAGCGATCGCGGCGGCGAGGCCGTCGCGCTCTTCGACCTTCGCCGCTGGCGCGAGCGAGCTATCGAGCTCCGAGACAGCTTCCACTTCGCGTTCCTCGCTTCGTGATGGCGACCCCGGCCTGCGGTCGAACATCTTGAAGACGATGATGAGCGCGATGAGCCCGAAGATGAGGCGCGCGTTCTGACGGCTCACGCCACGCTTTCCTTGACGACTCCGTCCTTGACCGCGATGCGGCGAGCGACGGCGGCGCCCGAGTTCAAGGCCCCCTCCATGTAGCCCATGAAGGCGTAGCACGTGTGTTCACCCGCGAAGTGCAGGCGTCCAATGCCCTGTCGCAGCGTCGGCCCTTGAGCCGTGACCTGTCCGGGAGCGGGGAAGGAGTACGACGCCTTGACCCACGGATCCGACGGCCAGTCCATGAAGCGCGCGCGCACGAATGCCGGGCGGACGCCTTTGTAGATCTTCTGCAGCTCGGCGAGATAGTTCTCGGTGCGTGCCGTGGGCGTCCACTCGCGGCACGTGTCGGCGGCGGTGCCGCCTGAAAACGCCACCAGCGCTTCGCCCGGGCCTTTCTGGCCGTCCGTGCCATGCCACGTCGCCGATACAGGCCCGTCGGTGAGTGTCTCAGGCCCAAGTTCGGCGCGACGCCAGAATGGTCCATTCAGCGCCATCAGGAACTTGACGTTCGAGCCCATCTGCGGCGCGAGACCGGTCGGGAGCGCCGGGTCGATCGCAATCCGGTTCCAGGTCGGTGGCGGAGCGGTCAGGACGACGTGCTCGCCTTCGAGCACCTTGCCGTTGCCCAGCGTCACCTTGACGCCGCGTCGGTGACGACGATCGAGCGGACGATCGTGCGTGTCAGGACCTTGGCCGGGCCGATCGCCGCGACGAACTTGCGCGCGAGCTGCTGATTGCCGCCCTGGCAGCGATAGACTTCGGACTCGGTCCAGTACTTCTCGAGCCCGCCGCCCTTCACCATCGCCAGGTTGCCGAGATAGCTCTGCCACTGCGTGACCATGCCGTTGTCCGACATCATCATGGTGTGCAGGCCGCTCTTGCAGAGCGGCGACGTGCTCAGGCCGTCGATCCACGACGCCAGCGTGCGCTTATCCAGTGCCTCGGCGTTGGCCGCCGTCCACGGCGTGTCGGCGTCGACCTTTGCCGCGTCAACGGTGATGGTGTTGAACGCCTTCTCCATCTCTTCCCACAGCGCGTCGGACTCGTCGGACGTCAGTCGCTTGCCGCCGAGAATAA
This sequence comes from uncultured Acidobacteriota bacterium, assembly GCA_963830815.1. Taxonomy (GTDB): domain Bacteria; phylum Acidobacteriota; class Vicinamibacteria; order Vicinamibacterales; family 2-12-FULL-66-21; genus DATBJJ01. The sequence goes on from CAWHNN010000013.1 coordinate 25,107, forward strand.
TCGGCGCCTCGAGGTCTTCTTCCGAGACATCGAGGAACTTGAGGTTGAACTGCTTGGCGTAGCCGACCCACGCCGGATGGTTCGATCCAATCAGCTCACCGCCGCCCTCGACGTTCTTGCCGGCGACGAGATCGGAGAAGCTGATGACGCGCCCGCCGACGCGGTTGCGCGCCTCGGCGACGGTGACGTCGTAGCCAGCCTTCGACAGCTCGTACGCCGCCGCCAGGCCGCTGAAGCCGCCGCCGACGACGATGACCCGGCCGCGTGCTCCCGCCTGGCCCAGGAGCAGGCCGTCGCTCATGAGGAGCGCCGCAGCCGCGCCGAGCGAGCGTTGCAGCATCTCGCGGCGCGTGATCCCGTCAGGCTTGCCGTGACGACGATAGAGCTGAGTGTAGAGGTTGGGCATGGTTGTCTGCTCGGTAGCTCGGTAGTCGGTAGCTCGGTAGCTCGGTAGCTCGGTAGTCGGTATCGGTAGTCGGAGTCGGTAGTCGGTAGTTCGGTAGTTCGGTAGTTCGATAGTCGGTAGCTCGAGAACCGAGCCCCGAGCACCGAACTCCGAGCACCGACATCGACTATTCCAACGTAAACCACTGCACTTCGACGCGGCGGTTCAGGTCGGAGCTCGGGCTCGAGGGTTCTTCCCAGCCGCGGCCGACGGTTTCGACCCGCTTGGCGTCGATGCCGTACTTTTCGACGAGGACCTTGCGGATCTCCGACGCCCGATCCTTGCTGAGCGCCATGGCGCGCAGCGCCATCGACCGCACGTAGGCATCGCCGCCCTGCTTGCGGAACTCGTCCACGCGCGCGTTGTCGACATGGCCGCGGAGCAGCAGCGTCGAACCAGGGCTCACCTGCAACAGCTTCTTGATCGCGTCGAGGTTCTTCAGGTTCTCCGGGTTGCCCTGATCGAGCGTTGACGAATTGGCTTCGAACAGGAACCGGATGTCCTTGCTGAGAAGGGGATTGGCCTCGAGCGACGCGCCGCCGCCCGAGCGGATCGGCGCAATCGCCACCTTCTCGTCCTTGAAGGCGCCGCTCTTCTCGACGACGCCGAGCGCGCCGAGGCTGGCGAAGCGGCTCGCGTCCGGCGGATCCTTGATCAGATCGCTGCCGTAAGCGAGAACGGCAGACTGGTAGATGCTCTCGAAGCTGCCCGCGGCATCGATGGCGCCGGAGAAGAACGCCTTGTTCTCCGGCAGGTTCGACAGGTGCACGTTCGCGAGCTCCTGCTTGGTCTCGTCGCGATTCCATTTGAACGATCGGCCGATCACGTCGAGATACTGATCCGGACGCTCGCGAACCATGCGATTGCCTTCGAGCAGCCCCTGCACGAGTCCTTCGACAATCTTCGGCTGCTCCTGGGCAAAGCCGCGATGCACGATCATCACGTCGGCGATGATGAGCAGGTTGCGGTTCGTCACCAGCACGTGCGCCTGGCCGCCGCTGCCGTCCACGACCTCCGACACCTTCGGCTCCCACGTGACGCAGCCCGCGAGACGATTCTTCCCGGACTTGATGTCGTTCAGGAACAGATCGCCGGCGCCGAAGCCGTCTTCCGTGTAGACGAGGTTCAGGCGCTCGGGATGCGGCTGCGCGTCGAGGCTCGCCAGCGTGTTGATCGGCAGTCCCGCTTCCTGCGCCAGGTAGCGGATGAAGAAATCCACTTCGGTGAACTGCGCCGTCGCGATCGTCTTGCCCTTCAGCTGGTTGATCCGCTTGATGTCGTTGCGCACGACGATGCCGTCGGCGCCGCGCGAGAATCCGATCTGCGCCGGCACGACAGCGTGCAGCTGCTTGCCGTACGCCGCGAGCACGTCGACGGTCGTGACCGACGCCGCCATCTTGCCCTCGTTCAGCTCCGACCAGTTCTCGTCCTCCTTGATCGTCAGCCGCACCTTGAACCCGTGGTTCTTGAAGAAGACGGAATTCTCGGTCGGCTCGAGGCCGCCATTGGCGGCGATGAGGCCGGAGTAGCCCGCGTACTCGCTGATCTCGATCGGGACGATGTTGTCCTTGAGCACGAACGGCGCCGGCGGCGACAGCCGCGGCACCTCGACCTTGACCTCGGTGACTTCGGCCGTGCCGCCGCCGGGCTTCTCGGCTGCGGGCGATTCGCTCGGACCCGCGGCGGACCGGCTGCGAATCATGTAGACGCCGAGCCCGATGAGGCCCAGCACCAGCACGACCGAGAAGAGCTTGCCGAGGATCGTGAATCGAGGTTGCCCGTTCATCGCTCTGGTCCGATCTCCTTCGTCGCCGCCGGCTGTTCGGTTGCCGCGGGTGTCTGGATGCCCTGTGATGCCAGGAACTCAGCGAGCGCGACCTGCTCGAGGGCTTTGCGCTCGTTCTCCTTTTCGGTGACCGCTTCCATGTCGACCATGTCCTTGGCCAGGCGAGCCTTGCCGGCGGACTCTTCGTAGCGCTTCTGCAGGACTTCTTCGACCGTCTTCATCGTGTCGCCGAGATCGCCGACCTTGAAGGCGACGTTCGACAGCGCCGATGCCGCCTCGGCCTGCGCTTCCTTGATCTTGACCTGCGACAGCTGCTTCTCCAGGCGATGCACCTTGTCTTCGAACTCGCGCTGCGCGAGCTTCGCCTGACGCAGGTTGGCCTGGTAGGCCTCTTCGGTCTCCTGCAACTCGTGCGAGTCGACGCCGAGATCGGCCTTGAGCTCCTGGAGCTCGCGCGCGAGCGAGCCGGCGAGCTCCATGTTGCCGGCGCGGTGATTGGCCAGGATCCGCCGCTCGAGGTCCTGCGCCTTGGTCGCCTTGACGTTCACCTGGCTCTTCAGCCGCTCGGCCACGCCCGCCATCTTGGCGAGCGCCAGGTTGTACTGCGTCATCTTGGTGCGGAACTCCTGCCGCGCCGCTTCCATCAAGGCTTCGGGATTCGCTTCCTCGAGGCCGCTGATGAACAGTCCGAAAAACCCACGAAACAGCCGTCCGATGCGAGAAAACATCGTCTGTGGTCTCCTTGTCGGGCCATTGTAGGGCCAAACTCGCGGTTCGGGGCTCGGGGCTCGGGATTCGAAGAGCATCCGATCCAGCCGTGCGGCTATGCTGGATTGGTCTTCGAGCCCCGAACCCCGAGCCCCGAGTCTACACAAACCGCCGCAACTCGTCGATCCGCTCCTCGAGCGCCTCGGGTGTCAGATCGCGAAAGCGTTCGGGCAGGAACCGCACGTCCGTGCACTCCTTCACGGCCACGAGGTCCATATATTCCAGCTTCCTCGTATGCGGGTTGGGCCGCACTTCACGCAATAGCTCCGCCAGCACGTCTTTGACGGGCCGCTTGGGTTCTGGGCTTAATTCATGGGTTCGCAATGCTCTGACGAGGACGCCTTCGAGCTCGTTCCCCCCCAGGCGGAGGTCTTCGGCAAACGGTGGTAGATCACCGGCGGCCAGCGGAAACTTGAGCTTCCGGGCGATGGCGAGCAGGAGTGCCTCCCGTTCCTCCGGCGTTTCCGGCGGGAAGAGGGGAATGTGGACGTCGAGGCGGCCCTGGCGCTTGAGATCCACCTCGAGAAGGTCGGGCCGTGACGTCGCGAAGACCCAGATGATGCGGCCGCGGTTGCGCGTGTCCGACATCTCCTTCGCCAGCATCGAGTAGACGCGCCCGGACAGGCCGCTGTCGCCGTCGCCGCCCTCACGTTTGCCGGCAGCCTGATCGGCTTCGTCGACAAACACGACGACCTGTCCCAGCGCGCGCAGGATGGCAAAAATCTTTTCCAGGTTGGATTCCGTCGCGCCTACCCAGCGGTCGCGAAAATTCTTGAACACCACGCACGGGATGCCGAGCTCGCCCGCCCAGCACTGCACGAGGAACGTCTTGCCCGTGCCGATGCGGCCGCAGATCAAGTAGCCCATCGGCAGCGCGCGCAACGCGCCCTTGCGCAGGAGCTCCGTGTCCTCGCGCAGCCATGCCTTGACGGGAGCCATGCCGGCCACGTGATCCATCGTGAACGGCGATTCGACGAAGTCGAGGAGTCCCTGGCACTCGCGCTCGATGAGCTCTTTCTTGATCTTGCCGAGCCACTCTGACGTGATGCGCTTGTCATTGCCGAGCGCCAGCGCAATGGCCGTCCGCGCGCCAACGCGGCTCAAGCCGGTCAGACGCGCGGCGAGCGTCTCCATCGGGACGTCGCACTTGGCCTGCAGATCCGGAAACTGCGACGTCGCGAGCGCCGTCAGGTAGGCGAGCATGTCCGCTTCCGTCGGGAGCGGCAGGTGCAGCGCCGCGGCGTGCGGGTTCTCGACGACGAGCGCGTTGAGATCGTGCAGGCCTTCGCTCAGGAGCACCGTGACGATATTGGATTGGACGATCGCGGGATCGTTCGCCCAGCCCAGAACCTTGACGGTGTTGGCGGCGAACGGGCCACCGAGCTGGAGCGCGTCGCCCCGTGGCACGACGAACTCGGCGAACTCGATGATGATGGCGATGCGCTTCGCCTTGCCCGCGCCGCCGGGCAGCGCCTGCAGGTTCAGCGTCCGCAGCAGATAGCGATCGATCAGTTCCAGCGCCGAACCAGGCTCCCGCATCAGCGTCTGCGTCGTCGCCTCACGTCCCAGCGCGTTCTGCAGGTAGTCGCCCCAGTCGTCGCCACCGCGTGTCGCGCGCACGCCGCGGCTGCGGTCGTAGCGCAAGACGACGTCGTAGCTGGCGAACATGACCTGTTCGAGGAAGGATGGGACCGAGAGCAGTTTGCCGCCGTGCGGGACCACGTCGAAGACGCTGCCGTGGAGCAGGAACTGCGCCGCGGACCCCGAGCGGAACAGGTCGCGCATCTCATTGGCCCAGGCGGGGAGAGTAGTTTCAGGCATGAATTGTCGGTCAGAGAAGCAAAGTGGGACTACTGGCTCTCTCGCGCCCGCGCATCCGGCGCGAGCGGCGGCGGCTCGGTCAGCAGGTCTTCCATCGCGCCGTAGACCTTCTGTTGATCGCGGATCCACTGGCCGGTGGTGCCGAGCGTGGCCGTGATCTCGTCGATGCGCTGTGAGAGGAGCTCGGGATCGGTCGAGAGGGCAGCTTGCTCCCTGATGAGCTCGACTTGCTGCTGTATGCGCTCGAGCTCGGCGTCGATGTATGCGAGCTTGCGCTCGGCATCGGTCCGCTGCTGGAGCCGCTGCTTCAGGATGTCCAATTGCCCGCTCAGGCTTCTTCGCAGTTCGTCGCCGAGCGCGGCGTCTCCCTGCTGCCGTTCGAGTGTCGCCATGCGCTTGCGGATCTCGGCGGCGTCATCGCCGGATTCGCCGATCACCTGCTGAATCGTGCGCCGGGCGACGAGAAGGCGCAGGAACATCCACGACAGCCGCCCGAGGCTGTCGGCCTGCGCTTCGAGGCCGCCGGGCACGGTCGCCGCGCTGGCGCCGTGCATCTGCAGGTCGATGATCGAGCGGCAGCGCTGCGAGAGCAGGTCGTAGATGCGTCGATCGCCGGCGTCGAGCCGGCCAACGAGGGCCTGGATGCGCTGGTTCCATTCCGTCGTCGCTTCGCCGACAGGGATGGCATTCACCAGCCGCTGGAAGCGCTCGTTTGTCGCGAGCAGGAGGAGATAGCCGACCTCGACGCCGGCGCCAAGCACCCAGAAGCCAGGCTCCATCATGCCGAGCAGGCCGAACGCGCCAAGCCCGATCCAGTTCGGCGCGACGAACATGCCGAACGGCCGTGCGTTGAAAGCGGCGGTGATGTAGTCGAAAAACCCGGGTTTCTCGGCCATCGATGACGGTATCTTACGCTACCGCGCCGCCAGCCCTCGGATGAGGGTCAGCAGCATGTCGATGGCGACGGCGTTGTGGCCGCCCTGCGGGAGAATGATGTCGGCGTAGCGTTTGCTCGGTTCGACGAAGTCCAGGTGCATGGGCTTGACCGTGCCGAGATACTGATCGATGACAGATTGGACGGTCCGCCCGCGATCGGCGATGTCGCGTTGCAGGCGGCGGATGAACCGCGTATCCGCGTCCGTGTCCACAAAGACTTTGACGTCCATCAGCCGGCGGAGTTCAGCGTCGGTGAAAATCAGGATGCCTTCGACGATGATCGCGCGCCGCGGCTCGACCGTTTCGCGCGTGGCCTTGCGGGCGAAGCGCGCGAAGTCGTACATCGGCAACTCGACCGGACGCCCGGCGCGCAGCTCGAGAACGTGCGACACGAGCAGGTCGGTTTCGAGCGAGTCGGGGTGGTCGTAGTTGAGCGCCGCCTTCTCCTCCAGCCGCAGATCGTTGCGATCGCGGTAGTAGCGGTCGTGCTCGAGCACGATCACCTGCTCGGGACTCAGGCTGTCGACGATGCGCCGGACGACCGTCGTTTTTCCGGAGCCAGAGCCGCCGGCAACGCCGATGACGATCGGTTCGACGGCGCGAGGGCCGGACGTCGCCCGTACTCACGAAGTGACATCCTTTTTCACGGTTTTTCACCAGCCGGTCGTTGACGCCCGGCGTCAGACATGGGGAGAGCTTAACAGCGACAGGAGCAGCCGTGTAAGATGGCAGCATCCCCAGCGACAACTGAACGACGGCTCGAGCGCCGTCCGGCGCTCCGCCGTCACTAGAGCACACGAGGAACCGTGGAGTTTCTTTTCTTCGGTCTGATTCTGCTCGCGATTCCGTTCGTCCTGCCAATCCTGGCGTGGCTGTCGGCTCGGTCCGCGCGCGAGCACTTCGCAGGTCCTGCAGAGACAGGTCGACACGCTCATGCGAGTCGTCGAGTCGCAGGAGAAGGAGATCGACGGCCTGCGCGCCAGTGTCGCGCGGCTTAGCCGGCGCGCCGCCGGCCGCGGCCCCGCCCGTCGACGCTGTGCCCGCCGCCGCACCCGTCACCTGTTGTCGTCCCGTCGCCGCCGGAACGATTGCGCCCGTCACCGGCCGCCGATTCCGCAACCAGCCGCGCGTCCGGCGGCGCCAATTGTCGTTCAGCCGCCTGCTCACGGTCGCCGCTCAACCGCCGCCTGTGCGTCCCGCGCCGGCGTCAGCTCCGGCCGCAGCGCGCATTGCAGTCGCCGGCTGCCACGCAGCCGCCGGCCCGCCGCCACCGCGCGCCACCCGCGCCAGCGGAGCCTCCGCCGCCGCCGCGCGCGTTCGACTGGGAAGGTCTTGTCGGGGTGAAGGCGTTCTCGGCGATCGCGGGTATCGCCCTGGTGATCGCGGCGGTAAGTTTCCTTCGCTATTCGATCGAAGCCGGATGGCTGCAGCCGCCGGTTCGTGTCGCGATCGGCGTCGTCGTCGCTCTTGCGTTGCTGATTGTCTGCGAGCTCAAGGCGGCCCGCCGGTATCCGGTGACGGCGAACGCCATGGACGCGGCGGCAATCGCCGTCCTCTTCGCGACGTTCTTTGCTGCGCACGCCCTGTGGAATCTGATTCCAGGTATCGCGGCGTTCGCGCTGCTGGCGGTCGTCACGGCGCTCGCGGTATTGCTGTCCATACGGCGCGAGTCGCTGTTCATCGCCGTCCTCGGACTGCTCGGCGGCTTCGCGACGCCTGCGCTCCTCTCGACGGGCGAGAACCGCCCGATACCGCTTTTCGCCTACCTGCTTCTGCTCAACATCGGACTCGCGCAGGTCGCGCACAGGAAACGCTGGCCGGTCCTGACCGCGCTCACCCTCGTCTTCACGACCATCTATCAATGGGGATGGGTGATGAAGTTCCTGAGCGCCAGCAGCCTGCCGCTGGCGATGAGCGTCTTCCTCCTCTTCCCGCTCGCCGCGTTTGCGAGCTGTGCTGGTGCGGCGCAGCCGTCCGGCGGCTGCCGACGGCACAGAGAAGACGTTCGAGTGGACGGCGCTGCGATCTCGGCGGCGATGCCGCTGCTCTTTGCCTTCTACCTGGCGGCGGTGCCGGCCTACGGCGCGCATCCAGGACTGCTGTTCGGATTTCTGTTTCTTGTCGCCGCGGGACTGCTGGCCCTGGCGATCGCTCGCGGCCACGAGATCCTCCATGCTGTCAGTGCCGTGACGACGCTGCTCGTGATGGCGACGTGGATGGCGAGCTCGTACAGATCGTCCACGGAAGCGCTCCTGCCTGTTGGCTTCGTCGCCGCTTTCTCGACGTTCTACCTGATGGCGCCGCTGGTCGCAGGCTGGTTCGCGCGTCCCTTTACCGGCATAGCGAAGGCGGCCGCGCTACGCAGGTCCGCTTCTGCTCGCGGTATTCGCCGTTCTGGCCGCGATCGAGCCGCAGTTCGTCAATCCGTGGCCGCTGATGGGCGTTCTGCTGCTCTCTGGTGACGTTGACCGCGTGGCGCGCGATCAGCTCGAACACCGGATCGCTGTATTTCGTCGCCGCGTTCTTCGCGATTGCGACGCAGGCAGTCTGGTCGGCAACGCATCTCACGCTCGAACGCCTGAGCGCCGCCGTCGCTGTCTACCGGCATTCGGCCTCCTCTCGCTCGCCGTGCCAGTTATCGCGACGGCGACGGTCACAGCCGCTCACGCCGGCGTGGGGCGGTGGTGTCGTCCTCATCCTGGGGCTGTGCCTCTTGTTCTTCCTCTCGCTCGGTCCCGTCGCTCCGGCTGCGCTGTGGGCGCTGGCGCTGCTGCTTGCGATCACCAACGCCGCACTGTTCATCGAAAGCGCGGCTGGCCGCCTGCCGGCGTTGTCGCAGGTCGGGAGCCTCTTCTCGTGGGTCGTGATGGCGTCGTGGTGGTGCAGCGCGGCGGGCAGCGTCGGCGTGCTGCAGTCGCTTCTGGTCGTCGTTCTGTTGACGCTGGTCACGCTTGCCGGCCACAGCTGGTCTGTCCGTGCCGCGGCAGGCGACGACGACGGCGCCCGACATTCGCGAGCGGCGCGTATCTGGGCCTCATCGGGCATCTGTTCCTGCTGCTGCTGGCCCTCAACCGAACGTGGTCGCTGCCGCCGTGGCCGCTCTTCGCTGCGCTCGCGGTCATGACGCTCGGCACCAGCGCCGCGGCGCTCTTCACCGGGCCGCGACGCTTCACGCTGCGGGAACGATCGCGGCCGCGGCAGTAATCACAGCATGGAGCAGCGCTGCGGGGTCCCTCGCGTGGGGGACGATCGCGGTCATTGCCGCTGCCGTCGGTCAGCGCCTACGCGCTCCTGTGGCGTCCGCTGGCGTCCGTTTTGCGGACGGCCGCGCGGTCAGCATGGGCTGCGGCGCTCGCACTCGTCATCGGCGAGATTTCCCTCATCGCCGCGGTCGACGGCGGCGCACTGCCGCCGTTTGCGCTTCTCGTCGCCGCTCATGTCGCCAATCTCGCGCTAGTTCTCTGGCTGACGACGGAGCATCGCTGGCCGCACGTTGCCGTTGCGGCGGTCGCGCCCGCGTGGCTCGCGATTCTCCAGTGGCAGGGCAGTCGGGATCTCGCTGCCACGTGGCCGCAGCTGCTGGGGCTGGTGGTCGCGCTCTACGCGCGTATTCGTCGCCTATCCACTTGTCGTTGGCCGGCGCGCTGAAAGATAGTCGCGATCCGTACTTCGCGGCGATCGCCGCCAGCGCGATGGCGTTCTTCGGCGCCCGCGCCGCGTTCGTCGCCGGCGGCCTCGACTGGATGATCGGCGTTGTTCCGGTAGTCGAGGGCGCGGTGCTCGCGGTGCTGTTGCGGTCGCTCCTCGCACTCGAACCGGCAGGGCAGAGAGATCTCGGGCGATTGGCGCTCGTCGCCGGTGCCGCGCTCGCGTTCGTGACCGTCGCGATTCCGCTGCAGCTGAAGAACAGTGGATCACGATTGGCTGGGCGCTCGAGGGCCTGGCGCTGGCGTGGCTGTATCGGAGGATCCCGCACCGGGGTCTCCTGTACTTCGCGACCGGGCTCCTCGGCACGGTATTCGCCAGGCTCGCGTTGAATCCAGAAATCCTCTTATACGAGCCGCGCGGCGCCATGCGCATCTTCAACTGGTACTTTTACGCCTACCTCACTGCGCCGTCGCGATGCTGCTTGCCGCATGGCTTCTGCAGCGCACCGACGATCGTCTGCCCGGAGGCATCCGGCTGTCGGCGTTGCTGCCGGCAGCGGGGACGATCTGCTTTTCTATCTGCTCAACATCGAGATCGCCGACTTCTATGCCACCGGTCCGACCATCATGTTCAGGTTTGGCGTAACCGTTGCGCAGGACCTCACCTACACGATTGGCTGGCTCGCCTTCGGGATGGCGCTTCTGGCCGCCGGCATCTACCTTGTCAACCGCGTGGCGCGCGTCGCCGCTGTCGCGATGATCGCCGTCACGACCTTCAAGTGTTTTCTCTACGATCTGGGCTCGCTCGAAGGCCTGGCGCGCGTCGCGTCGTTTGTCGGCCTGGCGATTTCGCTGGCGCTCGTGTCCCTCGCCCTGCAGAAGTTCGTGCTCCACACCAGGAGCGCGACGTGAAGAAATCGGTGCCGTGGTTTGTTTTCGCGATCGTCGTGCGCTCGCGTCACTCGCTGGCCTGGCTCAGACCGCTGCGACAGCGGTGTTCGAGCGAACGGTCGTCACCGCTGGCGCCAGGGCCGCAACGTCTCGCGATCGATGCGCCGCTTCTCGCCGGGAGCGCTCCCTTTCGCGTCGTCAGGCGCGGCGAGCGCTTCTACGGCATCGGCGGTCTTACCGACCTGCGGCTGGTCACCGACGATGGCCGAGCCGGTGCCATACCTGTTGATCTATCCGCCGCCTCCTGCGCGTGAGTGGATCGCCGGGCGAGTGCTGCCTGTCGCCGCGACGAAGAAGACCAGCGGGTTCGAGGTCGACCTTGGCGCCAGCCTCTGGTGTGGACATGGTTCGCCTCGATGGCATTGCGGCTCCCTTTCTCAAGCGGGTGATGGTCGAAGGAAGCGGCGATCGCGCGCGCTGGACGACGCTCGCGGCCGACGCCACGTTGTTCGACTTGCCGGACGAGCGGCTGCGGCAGAACTCACTGCCTTTCGCCGCCGGGCCGTATCGATACTTCCGCGTCACGTGGGACGACACCAACAGCGCCAGGGTTGCGAATCCGACGACCGTCGAGGCTCGCAGCGCTGGCCTGGTCAGCGCCGCCGGCACCGACGACGTTCTCGGCCACAATCGAGCGCCGTCCGAGCGAGCCGGGGCTCAGCCGCTTTCGCGTTCGACTTCCGGCCGCCGCAGCTGCCGGTCGTGGCGCTCGATCTCGACGTCGGCGCCGGAACAACGGCGGTCGCGTCTATCGGCAGGCGATCGTCAGCGAGTCGCGTTTCGCGGGGCTCGAGGCGGCGCCTGTCGAACTCGGACGGGTGACGCTCACGCGCGTCACGCGTGATGGGCTTACTGCCGCTGCGCTCCGGATTCCGATTGCGGCGCCCTCGGAGGCCGAGCTCGACTTGACGATCGAGGACGGCGCGAACGAGGCCCTGGACGTCCGCGGCGTTTCAGTCGTGCTTGCCGAGCTCCCGTGGATCTACTTCGAAGCGCCGGCTGGCGCGCGTGGTCGCGCGCTACGGCGACCTCAGGCTGCCGGCCGCTGTTTACGATCTCGAAGCGGCGCGCAACACCATCGACCTGGCGAAACTACCGCAGGCGAAGTTCGCGGACGGCGGAGCGCTGCGCACCGCCGGCCCGCTACGGCCGCGAGCGGCCCGGCGCGCGATTGCGCCGGGGCCATCGCTCGATCCCGCTGCCTTCAAGTACGTTCGCGCCGTCGACGCTGCCGTTGAGGGAAGCGAAAAGGTGAGTGGCCTCGTGGCGCTGCCACTCGAAGCCACGTCCTCGCTCACAGTCGCGGGGCCATCGAGTCGATTCTCCGATGTGCGGGTGCTCGACTCCGCGGGCCGGCAGGTGCCCTATATCGTCGAGAGGCGCAACGAGCCGCTGTCGATAGCCCTCACGCTGAAACCGGCGTCAGAAGAGACAGTCGTGCGGTGAAAGCGGCCACAGACGGAGCGGCAGCGCTCGGTATACATCGTGGCAATGCCCGACGCGGGCCTGCCCGCGGCCACGCTCGTTCTGGAAACGTCGGCGCGCGTGTTTCAACGCACGGTCCGGCTTGGAGTGTGCGCCCGGCCGATCGCGACCGGCGTGATCCATATTTCGACGCGCGGCAAACTGACCGTGTGGCGGAATGCGGACGAGCAAGCGTCGGCGCGGACGTTGGCGCTCCGCGTCGAGAGCCGCGGCAAGAGGACTGGTGTTGGCGGTGGACGAGGGCGACAACCCGGCGCTGCCGCTGACGCGGCGCGCGACTGCTGTTGCCGTCGTATCGGTTGCGGTTCTATCAGGATGCCGGAGCCGCGTTGCGCCTGGCCTACGGCCGCGACGACCTGCAGGCGCCGCAGTACGACCTCGCGCTCCTGGCACCCCGTGTGATGGGTGCCGCGGCGCGCGAGGTGTCAGTAGTAGCGGCCGGCGCCGCGACGTCGCCAGACGCCGCGGCCGGCTTTGCGTCGCCCCGAGCGTTCTGGATCGTGCTCGCCGGCGCGGTGGTCGTGCTGCTGGGGCTCATCGTCCAGATGCTGCGTGGCGCTCGGGACACGCGTAGCGCGACAGCCATCCCAGTCGAGTCCGAGACGCCGAACTAAAGTTCGGCGCTACGGCTTTGATTTGAGCGCGACCTGCCGTACCTCTTCCATCACGCGCAGCAGGTTGCCGCTCCAGATCTTCGCAATCTGATCCTCGGTGTAGCCGCGGCGCACGAGCTCCAGCGTGACGTTGAAGGTCTCGCTGGCGTCGTTCCAGCCGTCGACGCCGCCGCCGCCGTCGAAGTCCGACGAGATGCCGACGTGATCGATGCCGATCTTCTTGACGATGTAGTCGATGTGATCGACGAAGTCTTTGACGTTGGCGCGCGGTGGCGGCGGGAACTGCTTGTCGATGTCGGCGAGCTTCTGTTCGGCCTCAGCGCGCTTGTCGTCGGGAGCTGCGCCAGCGCGCCACCGCGTCCGCGTCCACGTCCCTGTGCGCCGCCCGCGGTGCGGCAGCAGCGCCGGCGGTGCTGCCGCGGCCGCGCCACGGCGCCCGGTGCCGCGCCACGGCCCGCCACCGCGCCGCCGCGCCAAGGCTGCCCGCGGGCAGGCCAAATTCCTCCTCGAGCTTCGTCGAGCGCCGCGGTCCGCTCCGCCGAGGCGGGGCGGCGTCTTGACGTAGGCCGCAAACGCGACAGTCTGCACGACGCCGCCGTTCTTCTTGAGCGCCAGCAGCTGCTCGTCGTCCAGGTTGCGGCTGTGATCGCAGAGCGCGCGCGCCGCACGAGTGCGACGCGATGACCGGCGCCTTCGACAGCGCGATCGCCTGCAGGTTCGACTGCTTCGACGGGTGCGAGAGGTCGACCATGATGCCGACGCGGTTCAGCTCGGCGATGACCTGCTTGCCGAGACGCTGAGGCCGTTGTGCAGCCACTCGCCGCTGGCTTCGCCGGTGTTCGAGTCGGCGAGCTGGCTGTGGCCGTTGTGCGCGAGCGACAGGTAGCGCGCGCCGCGATCGTAGAATTCCTTGACGCGCTTGATCGCGGTCGAGCGTCGCCGAGCGGGTAGCCGTTCTCGACGCCGATCAGCGCGACTTTCTTGCCCGCCTTGTTGATGCGGCGGACGTCGGCCGCGGTCAGCGCCAGCTCGATCTTGTCGGGCGCGATCTTCTCGGTCAGCCGGTGGATCGGCGTCGAACTTGTCGATCGCCTGCTCGTAGGCGTTGGCGTAGCCTTCGGGCGTCAGCGGGTCCCTGGCCGACATAGACGATGAAGAACGCGGCGTCGAGTCCGCCCTTGACCATCTTCGGCAGGTTGACCTGATTGCCCAGGTCCTGCGTGTAGTTGCGTTCCGGGGTGAAGTTGTCGGCGTTGATGTCGTCGTGCGTGTCGAGCGCGATGACGCGCTCATGAATGCCGCGTGCCTTCTTGATCAGCGCGTCGTCGGCGCGGCTGTTTGCGTTTGAGCAGCAGGCGCGCCGGGCCAGCGATCGCCGCTGCCGATGAGCGCGGCGGCAGACGCCGCACGCGACAAAATGACCGTATCATCCAGGGATCCTCCGACGAGGATCATAACGCAGATTCACTCGCTGCGCGAGAGCGCGACCGCTGTGGATCGATTGGCCGCGGCGCGGCGCGCCGGATCGATAGCCGGCGCGCCGCGCCGGAACTACGGCCGAGGATCGCTGCGAGTGCTCACGGTAATTCCGAGCGTCACTCGGCGTCGACGCCGAGCAGCCGACAGGCCTCGCTCGATCGCTGCAGCTGACGCAAACGAGAGCGCGAGGCCGATAGCGACGCCGACGGCGGTCAGGCGTCCAGTCTGGCCGACCGTCAAGCGCAACACGTCCTTGCTCGTGGCGCCGAGCGCCATGCGCACGCCGATCTCGTGCGTCCGCTGCGTGACCATGTTTGCCATCACGCCGTAGACACCGACGCACGGCGAGCAGCAGCGCGAGGCCGCCGAAGACGAGCATGATTGCGCCGAGGTAGTGCAGACCAATCGTGCGATCGTGCAGCGCGTGACGCATCGGACACCAGGTCGAACACCGGCTGGCTCGGATCGGCACGCGCGCACCGCGGCCCGCGCTGCGGCGGCAAGCGATTCCGGGTCGCGCGACGTGCGGACGATCAGCGCCGATCGTGGTCGTCGGCGCCTGGCGGAACGGCCGGTAGAGCGTCGGATAGTTGCGCCGCCCGAACCAGTTGTGGATCACGTCGCCGCAGACGCCGACGACGGTCATCCACGGGTCGCTGTGCCGAGCCTGAGCGCGTTTTCCGATCGGATCCTGATCGGGCAAGTATTTCCGCGCCAGCGACTCGCTGACGACGACGACCGGCTGTGTCGATTCGCGATCGGCGTCGGTGAAGCCCCGGCCGGTGCGGATCGGGATCTGCAGCGTCGAGAAGTATGTCGGGCGTGACCGCGCGGTAGTCGACCGAAGGCGGGTTGGCGGGATCGGCGTTCGGCGGTGCCTCGATCTCGATCGACCGGCCCGCAGTTGTTGTCGGTCGGCGGCAGTGACGTTGGCGGCGGCGGCCGATTCGACGCCGGGAATCGCCCGCAGGTGCGTCGACGCGTCGTCGGCGAAGCGGCGGCGGCCGTCGGCGCTCCGGATAGCGCGCGTCAGGCAGCTCGAGCCGCATCGTCAGCAGGCCGTCGGGATCGAATCCCTGCGGTCCGTTGAGAAACGCGTGCACCGTCACGATGCTGAGACCGGCGGCGACGAGCAGCGGCAGCGCGAGAGCCATCTGCGCCGATGACCAGGCCGCGGCGCAGCCGAAGCCGGGCCCGGCCGGCCGTGGCGCTGCGGCCCCCTTCCTTGAGCGTTTCCGTCAGCGGTGGGCGCGACGCCTGGAGCGCCGGGATGATGCCGAAGATGAGCGCCGCGAGGAGGCCGAGGGCGACGGTGAACGAGATCAGGCGGAGGTCGACGTCCATCTCGTGCCAGCCAGCCACGAAGCTCGCGATCTTGGCCGGCATGTACGCCGACATGAGCTTCAACGCCGGCCACGCGACCGCAAGCGCGCCGGGACCGCGGCCATCGCCAGCAGCGTGCTTTCGATCAGCAGCTCACGCACGACGCGGGCGCGGCTGGCGCCGATCGCGAAGCGCACGGCCATCTCGCGCTGCCGCTCGGCGCCTCGCGCCAGCAGCAGGCTCGCGACGTTGGCGCAGGCGATGAGGAGCACGAGCGCGGCTGAGGCCTGCCACATGGAGAGGATCGGTCCGAGCCCGATGTCGCGCATGCCCTGCGCCAGCGAGTAGACACGCCATTCGCGCCCGCGATTGGTGTCGGGGTGGTCGCTGCGTCAGCCGTTCGCCGACGACGGCCATCTGCGCCTTGGCGTCGTCGAGCGTGCGTCCCGGCGCCAGGCGGCCGATCGGCGTGATGTAGAGCGAGCGGCGGTTGGCGCGCTCTTCGGCATCGAACGTCATCGGTGCCCAGAGCTGCGAGCCCATGGGAAAGTCGAACGCCGGGCGGGGCGATGCCTATGACCTCGTACTGCTGGCCATCGATCTCGATGGCGCGGCCGACGATCGAGGGATCGGCCGCGAAGCGGCGCTGCCAGAGGCCATGGCCGAGCACGACGCGCCGGTGCTGCCCAATGCGTTTCGTCCTCGGGCAGGAACATCGCGCCCGGCAGCCGGCTCGACGCCCATGAGCCGCGAAGAAGTCCGACGTGACGTAGAAGCCCTGGACGTTCTCCGGCTCGTCTTTGCCGACGAGATTGGCCGTCCACCACTCGAATGCCGCGAAGTGCTCGAAGACGCCCGCCTGCCGCCTCATGTCGAGAAAGTCGGCGGGCGACACCGCGTCGCGACGGTCGAGATCGTCCGGCTTGCGTGTACGACGAGCAGGGTGACGCGATCGACATCGCGCATCGTGAACGGGCGCAGCACGAGCGCGTCGATATTCGAGAAGATCGCGGCGTTGGCTCCGAGGCCGAGGGCCAGCGTGACGACGATGATCGCGCTCATGGCCGGACGTTTCAGGATGCTGCGGCAGGCGTAGCGCAATTCGAGTCCGAGCGTTTGCATCAGCGAATCTCCCGCAGGCGCGTCAAAGAGCGGCGGCCAGCGTCCGCTGAATCGTGAAGGGCAGTCCGGCGGCGGCGCTCGAGAGGCTGCGGCCAGCCAGGCGCAGGGATTGCGCCCAATACCAGGCCCCGGCCCGCAGGCCGCCGCCGCTGCCGGTGAACTCCGCATAGTGGCGATACTCCTCGTGAAGATCGCCGAGGATCGACTCGGCCCACTCGCCGCGGCCAAGCGTCGCCGCCAGCAGACGCTCGGCGAGCCGCGGAGGCCGCTGCGGCGCGGTCATGATTCCAGCCTGCCCTCGAGGCCCTGCCACAGCCGCAGCAGATTGCGCCTCGACGTGCGAATCGCGGCCATGCCCGGTCGCCGTGACCGTGAAATAGCGCCGCGAGCGTCCGCCGCGCTCCGGCAGGGGATCGCTCATCTTCGAGCGCAGGCAGCGCTTGGTCTCCAACCGCTCGAGCGCGGTATAGAGCGCTCCGCGCGCGACCGCCCGTCCGGTGCGTCTCTCGATTTCCTCGCGGATTGGAATGGCGTACGCCTCGTCGGCAAGCCGCAAGACGACCAGCAGCACGATGTGTTCGAACTCGCCGAGATTCATCTGGCCTGCATTGTAGGCCAAATGGGACTGCGCGTTCAAAGGTTCAGGTTCAAGGGTTCAGCGTTCGGGTTCTGGTCAGAGGTTCGATCGCGCCGCGCTTCTGATAACGTTTGAGCGTTGAGGAGAACGGAATGTTTCGACTGAGTGCGATATTCGTCGCGGCGCTCGTCACAGCGTTCGTCACAGGCCAGGAAGCGATGCCACGCGATCTGACCGCCATGGCGGACACGGAGCGCGCCTTTGCCAAGGCGGCGACGGTCAAAGGCTGGCGCGATGCCTTCCTCGAGTACTTCGCAGACGATGCCCTGGCGATCGGGTTGAAGGCGACGCCGGCGAAAGAGGGACTGCTCAAGCAGCCGTCGACGCCGTTCTCGGAGTTCGAGCTCGTGTGGGAGCCGCGACTGGGTGATGTCGCGGCGAGCGGCGATCTCGGGTGGCTCACCGGGCCGAGCATCGCGACCAACCACACCGTCAAGGACGCCAAGCCGCGTTATGGCTGCTACCTCTCGCTGTGGCGCAAGCAGCCGGACGGCCAGTGGCGGGTTCTGATCGATGTCGGCGCCAACGCGCCAGAAGCGGTGCCGTTTGCTCCCGGCTTCACGCGGATGCCGTTCGGGAAACGCTATGCCGGTGGCGGCGACAAGAAGGCAGCGAGCGCGGCTTTGGCGCAGGTCGATCAGGACGTGAACCGGCTCATGGCTTCGCAGGGCCCGAAGGCGGCTTTCACCAGCCGCACGACAGCGGCGACGCGGCTGCATCGTCCGGGCTCAATTCCGATCGTCGGTCAGGATGCGATCGTCAAGTGGCTCGGAGAGCACGCCACGGCTGGTACGGCGACGCACACCGCAGCCGACTCCGCAGCGTCCGGTGATTTCGGTTACAGCTACGGCACGTTCGAGGTGACAGCGCCAGCGGCGCAGGCCGGCGGTTATTTGCGCCTGTGGAATCGCGACGCCGACGGCAACTGGCTGTTGATGGTCGACGTCGCGCAGCCGGCGCGGAACTGACTGCGGGCGAGTGCTGACGAGACCGAAGATCAACCGAGACATTCGATGAACCCTCATGGTTCCTGAACCCGAAGTCCGCCGACGCTGCTGAAGCGACCCGATACCGGTTCGCCATTGACCCTGAACGACATTGGCTACAGCCTACGATATGCTTTCCCAATACAGCTGAACAGGCCCCCGCAAGCCTCGTGGGGGCCAGTGTCCTCATCCTCATTGTCTTGAAGGAGATCGTCGTGAATCGCCAGTTGCCTGGGCCTTCCGGCCGCGTTGTCACCGCTTTGGCCTGCGGCGCTCTCGCCGTCCTCGCGTGGGACGTATCGACGAGCGCGCAGGACCGCCTGAAGACGATGCCCGGCTACGCCCAGTATCAGAAGATGAGCGCGCAGCTCGGTGGCGCGGTTCGTCTGGCCGCTGTCAGCGGCACCTGGAGCGCCGACAGCTCCGGCTTCGACTACACGTTCGACGGCAAGCGCTACCGCTTCGACGTCGCATCGCGCAGCGCCACCGAAACTGGCGCCGCGACGGACGCAGCGCCGGCCGGGCGCGGCGGGCGGGGCGGCGGACGCGGCGGCACCGGCATCGAGCGTGGCCGGCAAGCGGCATCGGCCGATGCTCCCGACGGCAAGCTCAAGGCCTTCTACCGCGATCGCAACCTGTGGGTCGGCGACATCAGCGGCGGCAACGAATCGGCGATTACCAGCGACGGCAACGACAAGGACCGCATCAAGTACGGCACGGCCAGCTGGGTCTACGGCGAGGAACTCGCCCAGACGAGCGCTATCTGGTGGTCGCCGGACAGCCGCAAGGTCGCCTACTATCGCTTCGACGAGAAGCAGGTGCTCGACTACAACCTGCAGCTCGACCAGACCAAGATTCAAAGCGTCAACGACGTCGAGGCCTATCCCAAGGCCGGCGCGGCGAATCCGATCGTCGACCTCTTCGTGTACGACGTTGCCACGAAGAAGAGCACGCGCGTCGACGTTCGCGGCGGCAAGCCCTTCGACGACACCGTCGTCGGACACTACGTTTATCGCGTCGTCGTGGTCGCCGGACGGCACAGAGCTCTTGTTCACCCGCACCAACCGGCGCCAGAACGTCCTCGAGCTCGCCGCTGCCAACCCCGATACCGGCGCGACGCGCGCCATCATCCGCGAGGAATGGCCGACGGGCTGGATCGAGAACCGTCCGCCGATGCAGTTCCTCAAAGACAACCGCCGCTTCATCTGGGAGTCGGAGCGAAACGGATTTGCCAACCTCTATCTCTACGACCTCTCCGGGAAACTCATCACGCCGCTGACGGCGCACACCTCCTTCGAAGTCTCGGGGATCGTGAAAGTGGACGAAGCCGCGGGCGTGATCTTCTACACGGCGCGCGACGGCGACAACCACATGAAGGTGCAGCTGCACCGTGTCGGCATCGACGGCAAGGGTGATCTCCGGCTCACGGACCCGGCCTTCCATCACATCGTGGGGGCCTGCACGTCCGGCGCCGCGGCGGTGGCGGCCGCGGCGGGTTCGGCGGTCCAACGGCCTGCGGCATTTCGCCCGACAACAAGTATTTCGTGGACGTCTATCAGACCCACGACGTGCCGCCGGCCACGCGCGTCGTCGATGCCAGCGGCAAGGTTGTCGCTGAGCTCGCGAAGAGCGACCTCACGAAATTCGACGCGCTCGGTCTCAAGAAGGCCGAGATGTTCACCTACAAGGCCGCGGACGGCAAGACGACACTGCACGGGCTGATTCAGTTTCCGTCGAACTTCGATCCGTCGCGGAAGTATCCGGTGCTCGTCCCGGTGTACGGCGGCCCGGCGTCGGCGAGCAACACGGCGCGCGAAACCTTCGTGGCGCCGAATGCAACGGCCGAGTACCGGCTTCCTCATCGTCAATCTGGACTCGCGCGCGGCCCCGGGCATGGGCAAGCGGACGCTGGACTCCATCTATCTCAAGCTCGGTCAGGTCGAAATCGACGACATGGCCGAGGGCGTGAAATCCCTCGCGAGCCGTCCCTACGTGGATCGGGCGCGCGTCGGAATCTATGGAACGTCATACGGCGGGTACTCGTCGGTGATGTCGATACTGCGGTATCCGGACGTCTACGCGGCGGCGTCGGCCTCGTCGCCGGTCACCGCGTGGAATCACTACGACAGCATCTACACCGAGCGCTACATGTGGATTCCTCAAGAGAACAAGGTGGGGTACGACGCCGGCAGCGCCATGACCTACGCCGACAAGCTCAAGGGGCGATTGATGCTGTATTACGGTACGGCCGACAACAACGTGCACCCGTCGAACATGATGCAGCTCATTGCGGCGCTGCAGCAGGCGGGAAAGAGCTTCGAGGTTCAGGTCGGTCCGGATCGCGGACACAGCGGTATCAACTCCGATCGGATGATGGAGTTCTTCATCGAGAATCTCGTCGCGAAACCTGCAGCGCAGACGAGCCCTTCGCAGTAGCCCTGGACCTTTTGCCGAACGGGTTCGTCTCTTATGAGGCGAGCCCGCCAGGCGCCCCGCCATGCTCAAGACGCGGATTGCCATCATCGTCACGCTCGTTGTCGGCTTTGTCGCCTTCCACCTCGTCGAGCAGGCGTGGCACGGGGGCCGGACGCCGTCATTCCTGGAAGAGCTGCTCTTCATCGGCGGGCTGGTGTTTGGCGTGTCGCTGCTCGTCGCCGGGATCCTGCGCCTGCGGCTGATTCAACGCGTCAATCAGGTGAGCTCGCGGGCGCGCGCGATTCTGAAGGCGGACAACTGGACGGCTCGTGTCGCCAAGGACGGTGCCGGTCAGGATCTGTCGGAACTGAGCGACGCCGTGAACGGCTTGCTCGAGGTCGCGGACGCCTCACAGCGCGAGTTGCGCGAGAGCGAGCGCCGGCTGGCGGCGCAGAGCCAGGCGCTGACCGAGCTCACGTCGCGGCAAACTGGCGCATCGGTCACGGTCGGCGACCGGCTGCGACTGATTCTCGAGACCTGTGCGCGGACGCTCGAAGTCGCGCGCGTCAGCACGTGGCGGTTCGAAGAGAATGGCGCCGCGCTGCGCTGCGACGACCTCTTTCAGAGCGTCACGGGCCAGCACTCGTCTGGCGAGCGGCTGTACGAGCGCGATGTTCCTGCCTATTTCAACGCCGTCGGTCACGACCGTGTCGTCGCGGCGACCGATGCCCATGCCGATCCGCGAACGCACGAGTTCAGCGAGTCCTACCTGACAACGCATGGCATCGGCGCCATGCTCGACGTGCCGCTCCGCCAGGAGGACCGCGCCGCTCGGGCGTGATGTGCATCGAGCATGTCGGCGGGCCGCGTGCGTGGAAGGTCGACGAGCAGAACTTTGCGCTGTCGCTCGCCAACCTCGTTGTCGTCGCCCTTGCCGACTCCGATCGCCGGCAGGCGGTGCAGAATCTTGCCGAGAGCGAGGCACGGGCGCGGCTGGTGCTCGATTCCGCGCACGACGCGTTCATCGGAATGGACTCCGACGGCCGGATCGTTCGCTGGAACGCGCAGGCGGCGGCGACGTTCGGCTGGACGCGCGACGAAGTCATCGGCCAGCAGCTGTCGGACACGATCATTCCTTCCGGCTTCCGCTCGGCGCACATCGAAGGCTTGCGCCACTTCCACGAAACGGGCGAGGCGCCGATCGTCAACCGCCGGCTGGAGCTGCGCGGCCTCCATCGCGCCGGGCACGAGTTTCCGATCGAAATTACGGTGACCAACCCGGTGCGCGCCGGACGCGGATACTTCTTCGGCGCGTTCGTGCGGGATATCTCCGAGCGGCTGCGGCACGAAGACGAGCTGCGGATGGCCAAGGAGACGGCCGAAGCCGCGACGCGCGCCAAGAGCGAGTTCCTCGCGAACATGAGCCACGAGCTGCGGACGCCGCTCAATGGCGTCATCGGCTATGCCCAGCTGCTGCAGCGCGATCGCACCCTCAGCCGCAATCAGCGTGATGCCCTCGATGCGATCAGCGCATGTGGGTCGCATCTCCTCGATCTCATCAACGACGTGCTCGATTTGTCGAAGATTGAAGCCGGGCGCATGGACATCGAGAGCACGCCGTGCGACCTGCGCCAGGTGGCCGTCGATTTGCGCTATGTCATCGAAGAGCGGGCGCAGCGCAAGGGGCTGCAGTTTGTAACGCACATCGATCCGGAAGTGTCGCCGCGTGTCGTGCTCGATGGCCGGCACGTGCGCCAGGTCCTCCTCAACCTGCTCGGCAACGCCATCAAGTTCACGCCTGCCGGCGAGGTGCAACTGCGTATCACGAGCTCCGGCGCGCCGGGCTCGAACGGCAAGCTGCGATTCGATGTCATCGATACGGGCATTGGGATAGAGGCGGAGAATCTGAGCGCGGTGTTTCAGGCCTTCCGGCAGACGCGCTCGGGCGCGGAGCTTGGCGGCACGGGGCTGGGATTGACGATCAGCCATCGCCTGGTGCGCGGCATGGGCGGCGAGCTGAAGGTCGAGAGCACGCCCGGAAAAGGCAGCCGGTTCTATTTCGAGCTGCCGCTCGTCGAGGCGGAGGAGACAGTCGTTCAGCCAAGCGGCGAAGTCGACGGCGAAGCGTTGTCGTCGGACGCGCGCCTGGCGCCTGGCGAGCACATGACGGCGCTCGTCGCCGACGACAGCTCGGTGAATCGCCGCATTCTCGCAAGCCTGCTCGAGAGCGCGGGAGTCCACGTGATTACTGCCGCCGGCGGGCTCGAGGCAGTCGAGCTCGCGAGGGCACACCGGCCGGATGTCGTGCTCATGGATCTGCGCATGGCCGATCTCAGTGGTTTCGAGGCCACGCGGCGCCTCGCTGCTGACGAAGCGACGGCGGCGATGCCGGTCATCGCCGTGTCGGCAAGCGCCTGGGGCGAGGTTCGCCAGTCCGCACGCGAGGCGGGCTGTGTCGACTTTCTTCCCAAGCCGGTCAGGGCAGAGGTGCTCTTTGCGAAGCTGCAGCGCTACACGGGCGTGCGCTTCGTCACTCCGGCGGCGGAGAGCGAGGCGCCGGCGCCGTCCTTTGGTTCGCTCGGTGAGGATGATAAGGTTCGAGCGCTTGCTCTGCGGCTGCGCGAGGCGGCGGCCATCGGCAGCGTCGCGGATCTGGATGCGATTACGGACGAACTGGCGAAGGGCGGTGACGCGCATGGCGCGCTCGGCCGTCGTGTCGCGGCGTTGACCGCGGCATTCGATTTCGATGCGCTGCTCCGGCTGGCCGAGTCGCTCGACGACGGGCCGGCGCCAGAGTCCACGTAAGGGTGGACCCGAGATGAGGCACTTGGAGCACATATCCGCATGGATCCGGTGACACCCGCAGCGCCCGCGATCGCGGCGCATGCGCCGTCAGGCGCGACGATTCTCGTCGTCGACGACAGCCCGGTGAACCTCCGCCTCGTGGTGCGTACGCTCGAAGGGCGTGGCTATCGGCTCCTCGCCGCCAAGAACGGGCGCGCGGCTCTCGACATCGCCAGGCGCGTGCGGCCGGACCTGATCCTCCTCGACGTCATGATGCCGGAGCTCGACGGGTTCGAGGTCTGCCGCGCCCTCAAGAGCGATCCGGCGACGCGTGACGCGATCGTCGTGTTCCTCTCGGCGCTGGGCGAAGTCACGGACAAGGTCACCGGCCTCGAGCTCGGCGCCTCGGACTACATCACCAAGCCGATCCAGCCGGAAGAAGTGATTGCCCGCGTTGCCAACCACGTCGCGCGCCAGCAGCTCGAACGCGAGGTTCGCCGCAGCCGCGATCGGCTCGAGCGCGAGCTCGCGAGTGCCGGAGCGATGCAGCGGCGCATCCTCCCCGCGGCGCTGCCATCGGGCACTGGCGTCACGTTCGCGGCGTACTATCACACGAGCCTCTACGCCGGCGGCGACTACTACGATGTCTTTCCGCTGCCCGACGGACAATTTGGCGTGATCGTGGCCGACGTGTCGGGCACGGCGCTCCGTCGGCGATCGTGATGGCGATGATTCGTGCCGCCGTGCACGCATTTCCCGGCTTCGCCTGCGATCCAGCCGAGATGGTGCGCTATCTCAATCGGCATTTCGAGTTTCTGTGGGAATCGCCGATGTTCGCGACGGCGCTGTGCGCGCTCATCGATCCGCGCGAGCGCAGCGTGACGATTGCCTGCGCCGGCCACCCGCCGCCGCTCCTGCTCCGCGACGGCAAGGTCACGGTCATGCCCGTGGAAGCGACGATGCCGGTACTGATGATGGACTTGCCGAAAGTTCCAGACGTCCGCCACGGGCTGCAGGCCGGCGATCGCCTGCTCTTCTACACCGATGGTGTGACCGAGCGCAGCGATCCCGGCGACGACATGTACGATCTGCCGCGCTTGATCGCTTCGTTGGAGAGGAGCGCCACGGCCACGCCGGCAGATCAGGTTCTGGCGCTCGTCAAGGATGTCGACGGATTCGCCGCCGAACGAGAGCCGGACGACGACCAGACGCTCCTGCTGATTGCGATTGAATGACCGGCGTCGCGGGTTAGCGAACCGTAGCGGCGTTCTCGAGATCGATCCGGATATCGCGAACCGCGCCATTTCCACCCGGCGTGCCCGGATCGCGGCCGTTGATCGTCCACTTGACGGCGCCGGCGTCGCCCAACCGAATCGCGATCGCGCTCTTACCAGCGAGCGTAGTGGTCTCGCCGCTCTGCAATACTCTGTATATCGTGCGCTGCCCATCGACTAGTCGCGGCAACCCAGCACGGTCGTGACATCGAGAGCACGACGGTGAGCGGCGCCGACGGACTTGCCTGCGGCGCCGGCGCTGCAGGCGTTGTCGCCGGGCGGTCGATCGCTGGCGTTGCCGGCGCCGGCGCTGCGGGTGCCGCAGAATCGCCGGTGGTGCCGACGGGCGTCAGTTCGGTGCCCGTTTCCGATCGCCGTCCGAGTACGGCTGCTGCTACGACGACGGCGAGGAGGATGGCGACGGCGCTGGCCATGCCGCCCCATCGCGAGGGTTCCTGCCACGACGCGTCGGGGAGTTTCCGGACGCTGATCGTTGGCGGGGCAACGGCCTGCTCGGGAAATTGCGCGAAGTAGTCGCGGACGAGCGATTCTGGATCGAGGTCGACTTCTTCTGCGTAAGTTACGAACGAAGCCGCGGCTGAAGGCGGGCGGTGGGAGCGCGGTACGGTCATTTCGCTCGATGGCCGACAACGCGCGCGCCGGCACTCGAGTGCGCTGCGAAACTGTTCCGATCGAGAGACCCTTGGCCTCTCGTGCTGTTCTGAGTTGTGCGCCGATGTCCATGCTCGTTCCCCATGGTTCCGGAGTGGAAGGTGACCGTGGCGCCGCTCTGACTTTTGAGCATAGCACTTGCGAGGCTGGACCGCTGATGGACGAAATTGTTCGTGAAGCTGCTGAGGATGAGTCGGCGCCGGAGCCTGTTCCGCAGCCGATAGTCGAGGCTGGCCCCGTGTCTTTTCAGGCTCAGCCTGCGGTTACGCGGCAGGTCGACCCCCGGTACGTAACAGCTCCAGCGCACGGTGGGCTGGATTGCGACGGCAATCCTCTCGTTTTCGCTGCTTGCGGCGGCAGGCATCGGCTGGCTGACGACACAGCGGCCACAATGGCTGGGTGTCTGGCTTTTACCCGCCTGGCTCCTTGTGACCGTTGCCCTCGCGTGGCTGCTGCAGGTCTGGCCAGCCGTGCAGTACCGGCACACCAGCTACACCGTCGGCCCGGAAGGCATCGAGATCCAATCCGGCGTCTGGTGGCGGCACCTCATGAGCGTGCCCCGCTCGCGCGTCCAGCACATCGACGTATCGCAGGGCCCGATGGAGCGTTCATATGGCCTGGGGCGGCTGGTCATCTTCACTGCCGGTACCGAGCACTCACGGGTCGAGTTGCCGGGCCTGAAGGACAGCGTCGCCTACGATCTCCGCAACCATCTGCTGCCGCGTGGAAGCGATGACGCCGTCTGAAAAAAGGCTCCATCCGCTGTCGTTCCTGTTCGTCATTGCCGGCCAGGTCCGTCAACTCGTAGTGCCAGGGCTCGTCGTGCTCGTGGGCGCGGGCTCGGCCGGGCTCGACTGGCAGGCATGGCTCATCCTGCTCATCATTCCTTACGCGCTCATCGCCATCATTCAGTCCATCACCTTCAGGTATCGATTCGAGGCCGACGACCTCGTGATGACGAGCGGGCTCGTCTTCCGCAACGAGCGTCACGTTCCTTACAGCCGGATTCAGAATATCGACGCCGTGCAGAATGTTCTGCACCGGCTGCTGCGGGTCACGGAGGTTCGCCTCGAAACCGGCGGCGGCGACGAGCCCGAGGCACGCATGCGTGTCGTGCCGCTTCCGGCGCTCGACGAGATTCGCGCGCGCGTCGCCATCGGCCGTGGCCATCGGCACATTCCGGCATCCGGGTCGTCCGACGCGCAGGCGGCCGAGCGTCGTGTGGTACTCGCCCTTGGTCCGCGCGAGCTCCTGCTCGCCGGTTTCATCGACAGCCGCGGACTCATCATCGTCGGCGCCGCATTCGGTCTCCTGTCCGAGCTCGGGCTCTTCGACGCTGCATCCGACATGCTGATCGGAGACGACGTGTCGGCGCGCGGCGTCGTCCGTCAGGCAGTCGGCGCAGTCTTTGGCGGTGGTATGCCGTCGATCGGCCAGGTCGCGGTGCTGGTGACCGCGTTCGTTGGCTTTGTCCTCGTCATCCGATTGCTGTCGATGATCTGGTCCGTGGTGCGCCTCTGGGGCTTTCAGCTCGACAAGCACGGTGATGACCTCGCCGTGCAGTACGGCGCGTTCACCCGTGTCATCGCCAGCATCCCGCTGCGGCGCATCCAGACGCTGACCATCAGCGAGAGCCCGCTGCATCGCCTGTGCAGGATGGTCTCAGTGCGGGCGGATTCTGCAGGCGGAGGCGGCGGTGGGGAAGGCGCCGCCGCCAAACGAGAATCGCTGGCGCCGATAGTCCGGCGGTCCGAGCTGCCTCGGCTGCTCGGGGAAGTCATACCCGAGCTGGCCTGGTCTTCCGTCAGGTGGTCAGCGGTGCATCCGCGCGCGTTTCGGCGGGCGCTGAAGTCGTCGCTGGTCTTTGCCGCGATTTGCATCCTGCCTTTTACTGCGATGCTGCGCTGGTGGACGCTGGCGGCCATCGCGATGGGCATACTCTGGGCGTGCCTGCACGCGCGGCTGTACGTCAAGAGTCTCGGCTGGGCCATTGCCGACGATACGGTTCTCTTTCGTAGCGGCTGGCTGTGGCGCGAGTTGACCATCGCGCGCTTCAACAAGATTCAGGCGGTGGCCTTGACGGAGTCGCCCTTCGATCGGCGCGCGCTGATGGCCACGGTCCGGGTAGACACCGCCGCCGCGTCAGCCCACCGCGTGACGATTCCTTACCTGGCGCGCGCGACGGCTGATGGTCTTTACCGAACGCTGGCCAGCCACGCCGCGCGGACGGCGTTCCGGTGGTGAGCTCTCGGAGGGGACGAAGACAACGGGTTCAACACGAAGGTTCGAAGAAACGAAGACGACACGAAGAAGACCGTTCTTGCTCCTGCATCGGTCAGCGGGCACGCCAGCCGAAGGCTGGCGTCAGGATGGACGGGAGGACGAGCACGCGAGAACACCACCCCAATCGACTGGTGCTCTCGCGTGCTCGTCCTTCCGTCCATCCTACCGCGCTGCGCGCGGTGCCCGCTGGTCGCGCTGGCAAGCTGGACACCTTGAACGGTCTTCTTCGTGCCGTCTTCGTTCCTTCGAAACTTCGTGTTGAACAGACGAGTGAATGACCGGCAGCGAGGCACCGGTCGCCCATCCACAGATATACTTTTCTGACTACGGTGTTTCAGATGTTCGAGGGGAGTGTATCGATGCAGGTACGATCCATGACAGTCGGGATAGCGGCCGCGGCGATGCTCGCGTTGTGCGGCGCAGCGGGATCCTCGGCCCTTCGGGTCGCGGCACAGGCGCCGCCGGCGCCGGCCGCCGGCAAGCTCGCGGTTCCTACTGACTACTTCAAGCTGAAGAACGGGCTCAAGGTCGTCCTGTCGCGCGACACCACGACGCCGACGGTGGTGGTCGCGCTGTACTACAACATCGGCTTCCGCAACGAGCCGAAGGACAAGACGGGGTTCTCGCACCTCTTCGAGCACATGATGTTCCAGGGATCGCAGAACCTTGGCAAGATGGAGTTCATTCGCCTCGTCGAATCGAACGGCGGGCTCCTCAATGGCTCCACGCGGTTCGACTTCACGAACTACTTCGAGGTCGTTCCGTCGCACGTGCTCGAAACCATCCTCTGGGGTGAGGGCGATCGCATGCGCGGGCTGAACATCGACGCCGAGAACCTGAAGAACCAGCAGGAGGTCGTCAAGAACGAGGTCAAGGTCAACGTCCTGAACCAGCCCTACGGCGGGTTCCCGTGGATCGACCTGCCGATGGCGGCGAACCAGAACTGGTACAACGCCCACAATTTCTACGGCGACCTCGAGCACCTCGACGCGGCGACGCTCGACGACGTGCGGACGTTCTTCAAGACCTATTACGCGCCGAACAACGCTGCGCTGGTGGTCACCGGCGACTTCGAAGCCGCGCAGGCAAAAACCTGGATCGAGAAATACTTCGCGGACATTCCGATGGCGAAGCTGCCGCCGCCTGTGGACTTGAAAGAGCCGCGGCAGGAGAAGGAACGCCGCGCCGGGCGTACCGATCCGCTGGCGAATCGCCCGGCGCTCGGCATCGCCTATCACATGCCGGACCGCCTCACGCCCGAGTGGTACGCGTTCGGGTTGATCGATCGCGCGCTCGCGCAGGGCGCCGACTCGCTCCTCTATGACGAGCTCGTACGCAAGGCGGGGCTGACAGGCGGCGTCGATGCCGGCATCAACTGGGGCCTCGGCAGCATGTTCGACTACAGCGGGCCGATGCTCTGGATGGCGCAGGCCTTCCACGACTCGACCACTTCCTCCGACAAGCTCCTGGCGGCGATCGACACGGTCATCGAGCGCGTGCGCAAAGAGGGGCTCGATCAGGCGACGCTGGATCGGGCGCGCGTGAAGATGCGCTCCGGGCTCTACGCCGACCTCGAGCAGTTCGCCGGCTTCGGCCGCGCCAACCTGCTGGCGTCATTCGCGCTCTTCGACGACAACCCGGCGCGCATCAATCAGCTCGAAGCCGAATTTGCCAAGGTGACGCCGGCGCTGGTGCAGAAGACCGCCAACGAGTACCTGCGTCCGGGCAATCGAACGGTTTACGTCATCACACCAGGAAAGGCTGGAGCAGAGAAGCCGGCCGCAGGGGGCTCGCGATGAGAACGGCTTCGACTCGATCGACCTTCACGAAGCTCGCGGCGGGAGTCTGCATACTGGCCGCGACGGCTGCCATCGGCGCGCAGCAGAAGCAGAAGCCGCCGGCGCCCGGCACCGCCAAAGACTTCGTCATTCCGGCGCCGAAGCGCTTCACGCTCGCCAACGGGCTGCCGGTGACACTGGTGCCGTTCGGCCAGGTGCCGAAGGTGACCATCAGGCTCGTCGTGCAGGCCGCCAATCTGCACGAGGGCCGCGAGGAAGTCTGGCTCGCGGATCTGACCGGCGACATGATGAGCGAGGGCACGACGGCGCTGACCGCGGATGCGCTGGCCCGCGAGTTTGCGTCGATGGGCGGCGAACTGGGCGTCGGCGTCGGCCCCGATACCGCGTCGATCTCGACCGAGGTCCTGAGCGATCACGGCGTCAAGGCGGTCCAGCTCGTCGCCGATGTCGCAACACGGCCGCTATTGCCGGCGGCGGAGCTCGATCGCGTCAAGGCCAACCTGCTGCGTAACCTCGCGCTCCGCAAGAGCTCGCCACAAGCCGTTGCGCAGGAGAAGTTCTCCGAGTTGATGTTCGGCGATCATCCCTATGGCCGCATCTTCCCGACCGAGGCGATGCTCAAGGGCTACACCCTCGATCAGGTCAAGGCGTTCCACAAGGAGCATTTCGTGGCCGGCCGCGCGCGACTGTATGTGGCCGGGGTTTTCGACGCGGCGGCGATGGAAGCAAGCATTCGCAAAGCGTTCGAACCGTGGCAGGGTGGCGCTGGCGGAAAGCCGCCGGCGCTCCCGGCCGACAAGTCCGGCGGCTTCGCGCTGATCGATCGCGCTGGAGCGCCGCAGTCGACCGTGCTGCTGGGTCTCAGGGTGCCGGATCCGTCGAACGCCGACTGGATCGCGCTCGAGGTCGCAGACTCGCTGCTCGGCGGCTCCTTTGCCTCGCGCATCACGGCGAACATCCGCGAGCAGAAGGGCTACACCTATTCGCCATCGAGCAGCCTGGAGTCCCATCCCGGCCTGGCGAGCTGGTACGAAGGCGCGGACGTGACGACCAACGTGACGGGGCCGTCGATCAAAGAGATCGTTTTCGAGATCGATCGCCTGCGCAAGGAAGCTCCGGGCGCCGACGAGCTTCAGGGCATCAAGAACAACCTCGCCGGCGTGTTCGTGGTGCGGAACGCGTCGCGCGCCGGCGTCATCGGTCAGCTGGCCTTCGTCGATCAGCACAAGCTTGGCGAGCAGTATCTGGCCAGCTACGTGAAGAAAGTGATGGCCGTCACACCCGAAGATGTCCGCCGTGTCGCCAATCAGTATTTCGTGCCCGACAAGATGACACTCGTCGTCGTCGGCGACACCAAGACCGTGCAGGAACAGATCGCTCCGTGGAGTAAGCGCTAGTGAACGTCCTCCTCTGGCTGGTGCAGATCCTGCTGGCCTGCGCCTTCGGGATGGCTGGAGTCATGAAAGCGACACAGCCTATCGACGTGCTCGCCGCGAACGGCATCGCCTGGGCGCCGCAAGTTCCGCTCGCCCTGGTGCGCTTCATCGGCATCTCGGAGTTCCTCGGCGCCGTCGGGTTGATCCTGCCGGCGCTGACGAAGATCAAGCCGTTCCTGACGCCGCTCGCAGCGCTCGGCCTGCTGACGATCATGATTCTCGCGATGGGATTTCACGTCTCGAGAGGCGAGGCGGGCGCGCTGCCATTTAACATCGTGCTCGGCGGCCTGGCCGCCTTCGTCGCCTGGGGCCGGACGAGCAAGGCGCCTATCCGGTAAGAAGCCACGTTCTATCGCTAATTGAACAGGAGGGCAGGAGACCAGGAGTTCAAGAGGGTCTCCTGAGCTCCTGATCTCCTGTTCGACGGGCAATGCGGCCGCGACCTAGCCTCTATCCGAGGACGACCCGCACCTGGTGCACCACGCCGTCCTCGAGGATCGGGATGTTCTGTCCAGTGTGGTCGACGCCATCGACTTCCAGCGTGCGCACGCCGCGATTCACGCCCTGCGGATTCTCGACGACGATGCGATACTCGGCGCGGCCGCTTTTGAAGACCATCTCGTAGCCCGGCCACTCTTTTGGAATGCACGGGTCGATGTGCAGTCCGCCGCCGCGGCGCCTGAGGCCGAGGATCGATTCGACGCCCACCCGATACATCCAGCCAGCGGACCCGGTGTACCAGGTCCAGCCGCCGCGTCCGACGTGTGGCGCCTGCGAGTACAGATCAGCGGCGACAACATACGGTTCGGCGCGATACGTGCTCAGCGCGGCGGCGTCGCGCGTGTGCGTGATCGGGTTGATCATCGAGAAGAGCTCCGCCGCCCGATTGCCGTCACCGAGCTCGGCGAACGCGAGCACGGTCCACAGCGCCGCGTGCGTGTACTGGCCGCCGTTTTCGCGGACGCCAGGCACGTAGCCTTGAATGTAGCCGGGGCTGGGCGTCATCTTGTCGAACGGTGGCGTGAGGAGGAGAACGATCCGGTCGCTGTCGCGCACCAGGTGTTCGTTCACTGACTGCATGGCCCGTCGGGCATGTTCCTGATTCGGCCCATGCGCGAGCACCGACCACGATTGCGCGATGGCGTCGATACGGCACTCGCTGTTGTCCTTCGACCCGAGCGGCGTGCCATCGTCGAAATAGGCGCGCCTGTACCAGTCGCCATCCCACGCCTGTTCGAGCGCGGCTTCGAGTTGCGTCGCGTGCTGACGATATGTTTCAGCGCGGTCGGCTTCGCCGCGCGATTCCGCGACGTCGGCAAATGGCCGGAGCAGCGACAGGAGGAACCACCCGAGCCAGACACTCTCGCCCTTGCCATCCGGGCCGACGAGGCTCATGCCGTCGTTCCAGTCGCCGGTACCCATGAGGGGCAGGCCGTGCTCACCAGCCGTCAGGTTGAGGGCGATGGCGCGCACGCAGTGTTCGTAGATCGACGCTGATTGTTTCGAGATCGTGGGCTTCTCGTACGCCTCGTGCTCGTCGGGCTTGAGCACTCGGGCTTCGAGAAACGGCACGACCTCGTCGAGTACGCCGGTGTCCGCGGTCGCATGCATGTACTGCAGCGTCGCGTAGACCAGCCACAGCCGATCGTCCGAGAACTTGGTCCGCACGCCCTGCCCGCCCGGTTCGTGCCACCAGTGCTGGACGTCGCCTTCGATGAACTGCCGGGACGCGGCATGGACGATGTGGTTGCGCGCCAGGTGCGGCGCCGCAAGCATCAACGCGAGCACGTCCTGCAGCTGATCGCGGAAGCCGAATGCGCCGCTCGACTGGTAGAAAGCCGAGCGTCCCCAGATCCGGCACGCCAGCGTCTGATAGAGCAGCCAGTCGTTGAGGAGCAGATCCATCGCGCGATCGGGCGTCTTCACCTGCACGGTGCCGAGGAGCGGCCTCCAGAAGCTCTGCACGTCGGCAAATGCCGCCGTGACGCCTTGCGGTGCGCGGCTGCGGCGGACGAGCGACGACACGCTGGCTTCGTCGGTGGCCTCGCCGAGGAGTCCGATGATCGTCCGTTCCTGACCCGGCGTCGAGGGTCACACGCAGCTGGACCGCGCCGCAAGGATCGAGAGTGGCGCCGGTCTGATTGGAGAGCGTTTCCCGGCTGAGCGCCGCTGGCGCGCGCAACGAGCCGTTGCGGCCGATGAACTCCGTGCGATCGCCGGTTACCGTCCGGTTGTCGCCGCCAAACAGATCGAGGAAGGCGACGCGATCCGCGAAGGCTTCGCGAAACACATTCGAGGCGAGGAGCGCGCCAGTCGCCGGCTCGCGACGCGTGACGATATTCAGTCCCGTCTTTTCCCGGTTCTCGCCGAGGACCCAGTCGACGTAGAGCGTTACCGAAATCTGCCGGCGCCGGTTCGAGGAGTTGCGCAAGGCAATCTGGTAGACCTTGACCGGCTCGGCGGCGGCAACGTAGACGAGCAGGCGCGAATCGATGCCGTCGCGATTGTGCTCGTAGGCGCTGTAACCGTGGCCGTGCCGGACCGTGTACGGCTGCCCTCCGCCGGCCGGCAACGGCGTCGCCGACCAGAACCGCCCGGTCTGTTCGTCGCGCAGGTAAATAACTTCGCCCGGCGGATCGCCGACGGGATCGTTGCGCCACGGGGTCAGCCGGTTGTCGTGGCTGTTCTCGGACCATGTGAAGCCGGTGCTCAGGTCGGACGCCGCGAAGCCGAACGTCGGGTGGGCAACGACGTTGACCCATGGTGCCGGCGGGATCACTCCGCGGTTGCCGTGCACGCGGATGACGTATTCCTTGCCGCCGCCAGCAAAGCCGCCAATACCGTTGAATTCCTCGAGGCCGGAGGGCGCGGTGAGGTTCGACGACGAAATTCCTTCCTGGCTCGCCTTGCTGGCGCGGATGTCGTCCGGGAGCCGCGAGTAGCCAGGAGCCGGCCGAACCAGCTGCTGTTCGAGCCCGCCCTCGACTCCCTCCATGACCGCGCGAGCAGTCGCACGCAATAGCAGGACATCTTCGGCCGGCATGAGATCGGTGCGGCGCAGAAAGACGCCGCCGGGCCGATCGAGCCAGGCCTGCTCCGGGCCGCTCTCGACCATCTGCTGGACGGCGTCCTGCAGATCCATGCGATACGTCGCTGCATGAGCGTTCAGGACGACGAGATCGAACGCCATACCCTTGCCGCGCAGGTACTCGTGCGCCTTGAGCAGATCGCTGAGGAGCGGCAGCTGGCTGCCGTCCTCGATCGTCGCAAGGACGATGGGCAGGTCGCCGGAGATGCCGTACTTCCAGAGCTCTGGCTGGCCGCGGCGGTTGTTGAGCACCGCATCGGCTTCGCGCAGACGAGGGTCGCCAAACATCAGACGGCTCGCGAGGCGCTGGAAGCGCATCGTGTCCTCGACGGTCAGGCCAAGGTGGCGCAGCTCGATCTGCGCATGCGTGCTGGCGAGGGCGATGGCGCGGGCCACGGCGCGCCGGTCGAAGTACTTGTCGATCAGCCGTCGCGCCGTCGCCTCGTTCTCGGCGAAGCCGGTGATGAAGGCGAGGCGCGCGGTGCCGCCCGGCGGCAGGCGGATCGACTGCCGGAGGCTGACGATCGGATCCAGCACCGCGCCCGTCGTGTTCGACAGCGGTGTGCCGGCGGACATCGCTACCGGGTCGGCGAGCGAGCGGCCGCGGCCGATGAACCTCGCGCGATCGGTCTCGTACTCGGTCGCCGCGCCGATTCGCCCGCGGCCACTGAACATGTGAAAGAGGTAGACGCGGTCGGTCCCTGAGCGCGGCCGCCGCGTGCACAAGAGCGCGTCGCGCTCCACCACCGCCGTCGTCTCGACGAAGAGGTTGCTGAACGCCGGATGCGCGAGGTCCGCGGCGCCGGGCGCGAGCACCACTTCGGCGTAGCTGGTCAGATCGAGGTTGCGGGCGCGGTGGCTGTGATTGGTGATCGATACACGCCGCAGCTCGACGTCGTCTTCGGGAGAGACGACCACTTCGGTGCGCGTCTCGAGGCCGGTGTCGAGGCGCCGGAAGACGGCGCGGTCGAGCGAATAGCTGACTTCGTATTCGTCGGCCTCACGCCCGGACGGCTGGTGCGTCGTCGACCAGACGTCACCGCTGTCGAGGTCGCGGACGAAAACGAAGCTGCCCCAGTTGTCGCTCGTGATGTCCTCACGCCAGCGCGTCAGCGCCAGTTGCTGGCGCCGGCTGTAGCCGCCGCCGGCGTTCGTGAGCATGACCGTGTACGAGCCGTTCGACAGAAGATGCGCGCGTGGGCGACAGCGTGTGCGGCGTGGTGTAGAGCCGCATCGGCGGTGCGATCGGCACGGCGGACGAACGGCACGTGCGTGGCGGTTTCGGCCGGCGGATTCTTCAGCGGCACGAGCTGCGGCAGGCGTTCCTGGAGCAGGAGATCTGCTGCCTGCACCCTGGGATCGGCATGGAAGCGCTGCTGCATCGGCGAGCCGTTGAGCACGTTGTCGACTGCGAGCAGGGTCATGCCCTGGTGGTGCGCCATCCATGTTGGCAACACCATGCCGCCCTCGTGCTTTGCCGGCATCCGCTCGGGCGTGTAGTCGATCGCCTCGCAGAAGCCGAAGCGTCCGTCGAGGCCCTTGAGCGCGCAGCCGCTCGAAGTTTCCGAGCACATCGTGCGGCGCGATCGGTGCCGCCAGGGCGGAGGCATAGGGTGCGACGACGAGATCGTCCGCCAGGCCGCGCTTCAGGCCGAGGCCGGGTACGCCGAACGCCCGATACTGATAGTTCTTCTCGAGATCCTGCGCGTAGTACGCGGACTCCGAGATGCCCCACGGCACGCCTCGCTGCGTCCCGTATTCGATCTGGCGCCGGACAACAGCGTTGTAGGTCTCGTCGAGGAGGGTTCCTGGATACGCGCGCATGACGAGCAGCGGCATCAGGTACTCGAACATCGATGCGCTCCACGAGAGGAGCGCGCGCGAGCTGCCGGTCGGCGTCAACGAGCGGCCGAGCTTGAACCAGTGCTCGTGCGACACGGTTCCCGTGGCGATAGCCATGAAGCTTGCAAGCCGCGCTTCCGAAGCGAGCGTGTCGTAGTGGGAGCCGTCGAGCCGGCCATCGGTCACGCTGTAGCCGATCGAAAACAGCTGCCGTTCGGCGTTGAACAGGAACCCGAACTCGGTCTCTTCGATCAAGTCGTCGGCCAGCGCGCTCAGGCGCTCGCCACGTTCGATGAGTTCTTCCGCGAGCCGCCGCGAGCGGTCGATAGCCTGCCGCGTCTCGCTCGATGCCGGACCGCCGCCGACGCCATTCAGGGCTCGATCGCACATCGCGATGAGACCGGTGAGGCTCGGCACGCCCGTCGGGATCTCCTGGACGCCGGCCGATTGCAGACGCACCAACCAGCCCGTGAGGCGATCGAGCTCGAGTTGCCGCGACGACAGGACGGCAGCCGCACGCTCCAGCCACATCGTCGCCTCTGTCAGCGCCGGCGGCAGCGCTTCGGTCGCCGCCTGTTCGAGGTCAGGCTCCTCCAGATCGTGGAAGAGGATGCTGACGGCCTGCAGGCGCTCTTCGACCTGCGTCAGGAGACGGCGCCACTCGAGCAGGGTCCCCGGACGGCGCGCGAGGTGCGTCCGGAGGCTGCCAAGCTCCTTGCGCAGGCCGGTCGTCGCCCGTCCGCGATTGAGTATGTCGATTTCCGCCTCGAAGAGCGTGAGGACGTCGTCCAGACCTTCGAGCACGGTTCCGTCGATGATGGGCGCCGTTTCAGGCAGCGACGTCAACGCCGAGCGCAGCGTCAGCAGGTAGCCGGCGAGGTTGCCGCTGTCGACGGTCGAGATATAGGCGGGCGTCAACGGCGCCAGCGTGCGCGTGTCGTACCAGTTGTAGAAGTGCCCGCGGTAGCGCTGCATCCGCAGGAGCGTGTCGAAGGTCGGCTCCAGCCGATCGACGACGCCGCAGTAGCTCAGATAACCGAGATCGGCTGCGGCAACAGTCGCCAGCAGCTGCAGCCCGATGTTGGTGGGCGACGTCCGGTGCGCGATGACGTCCTGGCGATCCTCCTGATAGTTGTCTGGTATCAGGTGATGGTCCGACGGGCCGACGAGCTCTTCGAAGAAGCGCCAGGTGCGGCGAGCGACGAGCCGGAAAGCCGCGCGCTCGGTCTTGTTCGAGTTGCGTCTCCTTGTGCCCGACCGGCATGCCCGAGACGAAGACCAGCCCGGGAGAGATGAACCACAAGATGAGGATGGGGCCGGCGAGGAGCAGTCGATCGGGCGCGACGATTGCGACGATAACGGCGATGGCGAGCGCAACGGCAGGCGCCGTCCACATCCGCCGCACCACTTTCCACACGATTCGTCTGGACCTTCTCGGCGCGATCGGCCGTGACCCACTCGAGCAGCCCGCGGCGGGTCACCAGCATCCGCACGAGCGCCCGTCCGATGGCGTCGAGCATGACAACGCTCTGATGCGCGAGGATCACGGTCGAGAAGACTGCCTGGCGCAGGCTCGTGAGTATCGAGTCGCCCTCGGCCTGCAGGTGCTCGCGGAAGCGGTACGCCGGGCACGTGGCTGCCGATCGAACGCGCCAGCTGGATGTAGGCGGGAAATGCCAGCACCAGGACGACGAGCGTCGTCCACATGGCCGGCGATCCCGGGAGGAGCGTCCAGCCGGCGGCGAGAAGGAGCACCAGCGCGGGCGGGATGAGGCTGCGGCGCAGGTTGTCGAGAATCTTCCAGCGCGAGATCACCGGAAGCGTATTCGGAACGCTCCTGCGCGCGGCGTCCGGGACGCTGCGCCACAGCCAGCGCGCAATCTGCCAGTCGCCGCGCACCCAGCGATGCTGGCGCGCGGAATGCGCGAGGTAACTTCCGGGGTAGTCGTCGACGAAATCGATGTCGGTGACGAGTCCGGCGCGGGCGTAGAAGCCCTCGAAGAGGTCGTGGCTGAGGAGCGTATTCTCCGGCACCCGCCCGGCGAGCGCGGCTTCGAACGCGTCGACGTCGTAGATCCCCTTGCCGACGTAGCTGCCCTCATGAAACATGTCCTGATAGAGATCGGACACGGCCGTGGTGTATGGGTCGACGCCGACGTGCCCGGAAAATATCCGCGAGAACTTCGTCCGGTTGGCGCTGACGACGCTGACATTGATTCGCGGCTGGAGCACCCCGTAGCCTTCCGTCACGCGCTGCAGCCGGGCGTCGAAGCGCGGCCGGTTGAGAGGGTGCGACAGCGTTCCGACGAGCTTCCGCGCAGCCTCCATCGGCAGCTGCGTGTCCGAGTCGAGGGTGATCACGTAGCGCACTGACGGCAGGATCGACGTCTCGCCGTGCTGCACGACGAAGCTCGTGTCGGTGGCGCCGCGCAGCAGGTGGTTGAATTCCGCGAGCTTGCCGCGCTTGCGCTCGACCCCCATCCACTTGTTCTCCCGCGCGTTCCACTGGCGCGAACGATGGAAGAGGAAGAAGCGGTCGGCGCCGTGGCGCCCGTTGAGATCGTCGATGCGGCGGCGCGCCGTCTCGATCAGCATGGCGTCGTCCGGACGGGTCGCGCTCGCTGGCGTCGGCAAAATCCGAGAGCAGCGCGAAATGGATGTGCGGATCGCGGTTGGCGAAGAACCGCACTTCGAGGTCGTCGAGGAGCGTCGTGAGACGCGCCTCGGAATCGATGATCGACGGTACAACAACCATCGTGCGATCGCCCGGAGGGACGCCGGCCCGTAAATCGAGCTTTGGCAGCTGGCGCGGTACTACCTGCGAGGTGACGACGAGGTTGATGAGACTGATCGCGAGCTCACTGACCGGCAGGAGGACCACCAGCGCTGTCAGCCACAGCTCGACGCCGTGCCCGCCGTGCCGGTGGGCGTAGGCGACGAAGCTGGCAACGCCGAGCGTCGTGACGACCACAATCGTGCTGAGATAGCCGATGACCGGGTGGCCATAGAAGAAGCGCGCGAAACGGTCGCGCAGCGTCGGCCGATAGCCGACCTCGCGTTCGAGCTGGAAGCGCCCGCGCGAGATCAGGTAGTAGCCGACGTGATGGGTGCGATCGCGATCCGGCGCGCTCGTCTGCGCCGACGAGGCCAGTGCCACAGCGCGGCGGGCGACGTCCTGTTCCGGCACCTTGGCGCGGCGCGCCAGCTGCTCGACGGAATGGCGGTAGCGGTCGCGCGTCGGGAAGTCCATTCGCGCGTAAGCGCCCGCCGGATCCTCGCGAAGAATCTGCTCGACCTGGCTGACACGCTCGAAGAAGATCGGCCAGTCGATCGACGACAACAGCCGCATCGTCGTGATGATGTTGCCGATGGCGAGCTGACCGGCGGCCTCGCGCTGATGCTCGACGCGGAGCATCTCTTCGGGGGAATCGTCCTGCGCTTCGAGTGCGCGCTGCAGGGCATGCCACGCCGGCGCGGCCGAGGACGGCTGATCGCGGAGCCAGTGGAGCAGTTCGACGACGAAGGCGGCCGAGAGCCTGCCGCTCGATGCCGCTTCGTCGCGCAGCATCTCGTCGATGATGTGTTCCGGCTCGCGGTTGCTGGTCGTGAACTGCACGCCCCACGCGCGCGCGCGGTCGCGGCTGCGGCGCGCCGCGACCACTTCAGCGGCCAGTCCCCGCAGCTCTTCGACCAGCCCGAGCCGCAGCATGATCGCGATCGCCCAGATCTCTCCGATGGTCAACGGCGCCGCGCGCTGATACGCGGCGGCGAAGTCGATGAGCGTCTGGAGATCGAGACGGCCGGCCGTGTGTGTGATCAGTTCGCGCGCGAACGCGTAGACGCGTGGATATCCGGCGAACGGACCGTCCGCGAGCTTTGGCAGCTCGAGATAGTACCTGTCGCGGAAGGTCCTGGCGAATTTCGCGGACCTGGTCCTGAACGATGTGATGGTTGTCGCGCAGCCAGTCTTCCGAGCCGACTGCAGGCGCGTCCTTGGTGATGGCCCCGGTCAGGAATCGATACGCATCGTCGAGGTCCTTCGCGGCATCGTCCAGGCGAGGCAGCAGCGGCTGGCTTCGAGCGGCCGGGTCGGGCGCGACTCTGATACAGCTCGGCGAGTGCCAGGGCATGGCGTTCGAGCTGGTCCTGGCCGAAAAGCTCAGGCGGCGAATGCGGTTGTTTGTGCGTCAGGGGATCGGGTGGGTGAGTCAGCGACGATGACATCCGACCTTCATTATAAGAACCACTTGCTGACGAAACTGTTCAGGTGGCAACGATTCTGCAAGCTGACTCATCCGTGTGCGGACCTCCGCGCAGTCCCATTTACGCGAAATTGCTGAGCGTTCTGCGCTGCAAGCCGAGCGGTACGGTCGTTGATGTGCTCGACACGCATGCACGCCTGTTATCTTTCCCGAATCGTTTCCGGCGTCGCGCTTGGCGCGGCCCTCATCACAGCCTCTGCCTGCAGCAGCGAACAGAGCCGAGAAGCGCTCGCCGTACGCGAGTTCCATCAGCGGCTCGACTCCGGTCGCGTCGACTTGATCTACGCGAACTCGAGCGAGTTCCTCAAGGGGCAGTTGAGCGAAGCGCAGTTCCGCCACTTCCTCGCTGAAACCAAGCGCCTCGGTCGGCTGCAGCGCGCCGAGCGTGCGCACTACGATAAGACGTCCAGCGACAACGGGCCGGAAATCGTGCTCGCGTTCTACAACTCGCGCTACGCCAAGGCGTCGTGCCTCGAGTCGTTCTCGTGGCGCGTGGAGCAGGACGCCCTCAAGCTCGCCGCTTACAGCTGCGCGCCGAACATGAAGGTGAGCTGCTCGCAGGCAACCGGTGCGAGCGCATGCGAGACGAGCCCGGCGCCGACGCAGACTTCCACGACAGCGCTCAGCCTTCCGTAGTCGGATCGTCGTCGTTCAGGGTTCAAGAGTTCAAGCGCTGACAGCCGTTGAAACCTGAACTGACGAGACTTCGCGGTCCACCTCTCAATTCAACAACGCGATCAGCGACAACGGATCGACGCGTGCGCTTCCCATTCGCATCGTCCAATGCAGGTGTGGACCGGTGACGCGTCCTGTCGCGCCGGACAGAGCGATGCGCTGACCGCGCTCGACCATCGCTCCCTCCTCGACGGTGAACTTCGACAAATGCGCCAGGTAGGAGTACACGCCAAGGCCATGGTCGATGATGATCGTGTTGCCAGGAAAGTACTGATCGGCAGCGAGCGCGATCCGTCCACGGTTTGGAGCGACGACGGGCGTTCCCGTCGGCGCCTGGAAGTCGGTGCCGGTATGCTGCCCGCGCGGCGCGCCATTGATGATTGACCGCCTGCCAAAACTGCTCGTCGCCGTGCCGGGAACCGGCACGACGAACGGTTGACTCCAGTAGCGCTCACGCGTGGGAGTGGCGAAGATCGCCTCCACCGTCTTGCGCTCCGATTCGATCCTTGCCAGCTCATCCGCTGGAGGGTCCACAAACTTCGCGTCGACGGTTATCCGACGCGCCGGGAACGTGCGCGCAGCGACAGCGATCGGATACGCCCGTTCCATCGTGTGGTTGTCCGGGGCTTTCGCCTGCACGGTCAGCACCTGCCGGCCGGCGGCCGCGGCGACATCGATCGGCAGCAAGCGCGCGCCACTCCCTGGCCTGAACCTCGTAGAAATAGATCGTCTGACTCATCCATGTCGCCTGGACGTCATGTAAGGGCAGGGGTGCCCGAACATCGACGAGGACGACTTCTCCGGGTGCGACCGCCCTCGCGCGGTGAGTGACCTCGAGAGTCTGGGGCTCAGTCTGCGTCACAGACAGGCCGTGGGCGTTGCCGGCGCCGCTGGCGACGCCGGCTGCGATGATGGCCGCGACGCTGGCCCCGACGTTGAGCCCGACGTTGAGGACGAGGCGGAGGACTTTCACTGGTGCAGTATCACATGCCTCCCGAGCGCGTTCTGTTCGTTTCGTCCGCCGGACTCGTTTAAGCTGATCGGCGCCCGGTTTCGATCCGCTTGTCACGGACGTGCGAAAAACATGGCCGGCGTGACGCGGACCGCAATCTGATGGCGCGTAGTCCACAGGAGGACCACCGCATGGCGAAAAAGAGCAAGAAGACCCGGCGCGCGAAGCTTCAGCGGACGTGTGGCGCCATGGCGGCGCACATGATGCTGCTCGAGCGCTTCCCGTCCTACCGTCAGAATCAGATGCGTCTCGAGGACGCGACGGCCAAGCAACGGGACAAGAAGATCGATCTGCGAAAGGCCAAGATCGTCACCATCAAGACGGTCGTCAACGTCGTCTACAAGACGGCGGAGCAGAACGTCTCGACCGCGCAGATCAACAGCCAGATCAAGGCTCTCAACAAGGACTTCCGGGCAACCAACCCGGACAAGAGCCAGACGCCGGCGCCGTGGACGCGGCCTCGTCACCGACTCACGCATTCAGTTCAAGGTCGTGAAGGTCACGCGCACGAAGACGACCGAGGACGACTTCACGCACGACGATGCGGTGAAGAGCCCGGGGACGGGCGGCATTGCGCCATTCAGTCCCAAGACGCACCTGAATCTGTGGGTCTGCCCGCTGCGCGACAGTCTGCTTGGCTACGCGCAATTCCCCGGCGGTCCGCTGAGCACCGACGGCGTCGTCATCAACTACCTCGCGTTCGGCACGACCGGCACGGCGCAGCAGCCGTTTCACAAGGGCCGCACGGCGACGCACGAGATCGGGCACTATCTCAACCTGCGGCACATCTGGGGCGATACGCCCGATTGCAGCCGGCTCGGACATGGTCCCCGATACGCCGAACTGCGCCGGTCCGAACACGGGCATGCCGCCGTGGCCGACGATTACGTGCAACAACGGTCCGAACGGCGACATGTTCGTGAACTACATGGACTACACCGATGACGCCGGCATGTTCATGTTCACCGCGCAACAGGTCCTGCGCATGCGGACCTCGCTCGAAACTGAACGCAGCGGCTTGATGTAAGCGTGACCGATACCGCGGGACTCGTCGCGACAGGCTGGGTGCATGCCTACGAGGAAGACACGGCGGATGGCGCCGTCTATCGTCC
Source organism: uncultured Acidobacteriota bacterium (assembly GCA_963830815.1). Lineage (GTDB taxonomy): Bacteria > Acidobacteriota > Vicinamibacteria > Vicinamibacterales > 2-12-FULL-66-21 > DATBJJ01. Next base: position 67,761 of record CAWHNN010000013.1, read on the forward strand.
TCGCGGGACGAAACTGCCTCTGTCGCGGCGGCCGCGGGAGCGGCTCGAGCTCGCCGCCGATGGAACGGCGGTGATGTTCGTTCAGGGACCCGACGACCGTTATGTCGAGCAGCCAGCGACATGGCGGGACGAGGACGGCGCAGTTGTCGTCACGGCCCGCTCCGGTGACCGTCAGTTGCGGATCGTCTCCCACTCCGCGGACCGGCTGGTGGTGCAGGCGCAGCGAAAGGAATAGTCGTAGATGGCCAAGCGCAAGGCAACGGCGAAGGTCGCGAAAGCACCGCCCCCGATCACAGGCGTACGACGTCAGCGATCGCGTCAGGTTTCAGGCCGCCGTACGGCCATACCAGAACGTTCCGCACGCGCCGCTCGTGCGGCCGTTGCGCATCTACACGCTCGACCCTTCCGTCTCCGATCGGCTCGGGGGCACGGCGACGGTAAACGTCCCGTACGAGAAGCTCGAGCCGGGGCCGATCGGATCGCTCTTCGCCGTCAACAGCCTTGGCGCGCCCGAAGAGCTGCAGGCGGCGGCTCTCGATCTCGACGATCCGTTTCTGCTGCTTTCCGGCGGCGTATCGCCGACACCAACCAACGGCCGGTTTCACATGCAGATGGTCTACGCCGTCTGCAGCGTCACCTATGCGGTCTTCCGCCGCGCGCTTGGCCGCGATATCGCCTGGGCGACCAACGCGCCGGCAGATGGGCCGCTGCGGTTGATCGTCAGGCCGTTTGGTTTTGTCGGTACCAATGCCGGATACAGCCGGGAAGCGGCGACCTGTCGTTCGGCTACTTCCGCGCCGACGAGAAAGCCGCGGGCTTCACGCTGAAGGGCGGCCTCGTCAGCACGGCGCTCAGCCACGACATCATCGCGCACGAAACGACGCACGCGCTGCTCGACGGCCTGCGCTCGTCGTTCCTCGATCCGACCAACGTCGACGTTCCAGCGTTCCACGAGGGCTTCTCGGATCTCGTCGCGCTCTTCCTGCACTTCACCTATCCGGACGTCGTCGAGCAGGCGATTCGCGAGTCCGGCGGCTCCATCACGCACGGTTCGCTGCTGACGGACATCGCGCGCGAATTCGGCTACGCGCGATCGCGGACGGGCCGCGCCGACGCGCTGCGATCTGGCGTCGACGTCAAGGGCCTTGCGGCCTTCGATTCGGACATCCTCCCGGGCGGCGAGAACGGACCGAAGGTCTACGATCCGAAGCTCGAATCGCATACGCTCGGATCGGTCCTCGTCTCGGCCGTGTTCGAGGCGTTCACGACCATCTTCCGGCGCAAGACCGAACGCTTCTATCGCATCGCCGGCGTAAATCGCGACGCCATCGATCGGGTGCCGCTCAACGACGCGCTCGTCAAAGCCATCGCGCAGGAAGCGTGCGATGTCGCCGGGCAGTTCCTCAATATCTGCATTCGAGCCATCGATTACTGCCCGCCGGCGGACATGGAGCTCGGCGAGTACCTCCGCGCCATCATCACCGCCGACGGCGACATGGAGCGCACCGACAAGTGGGGATTCCGCGAGGCGCTGATGCGGTCCTTCCGCCGCCGCGAGATTTTTCCCGATCACGTGCTCTTCATGACCGAGGATGCCGTGCGCTGGCAATCGCCCGCCGCCGGGAATGTTCATCAAGGGGCTGGCGTTTCGCGATCTGAAGTTCGAGGGCGATCCCGGTCAGCCGGCAGGCGCCGAGGAGCTCGTTCGGCAGGCAAATGCGCTCGGCAAGTTCGTGACCAATCCAAAGTACGCGGAGTGTTTTCGCCTGATTGCTCCCGCCGAGCGCCTGCCCAAGGGCGTCGTGCAGGCATCGCCGCCACTCGTGCAGTCGATACGCGTCAATCGCCGCGCCGCGCCCGACGGTCGAGTGCTGTTCGATCTCGTGGGCGAAGTGACCCAGTCCTGCACCGTCGACCGGGACGGCGTGCTCTTCGACGTCAGCGGCGGCTGCACGGTCGTCATCGATCCGGAAGGCCAGGTTCGCTACTCGATCTTCAAGAAGCTCGATAGTCAGAACCGCCAGACGCGTCAGCTGACGGCCATGCGTGGACCGCTCAAGCGATTCTGGAAGAAAACCGGGCGGCGATTCTCCCTGCAGCCGCACGTCCTGCGGCGCTTGCACGACGGCTCCAAGGGCTGATTCGACGCGATCGCGCACCCGCCGGGAACTTTTCGCCGCTCCACGACATTACCGTATCAGGCAGGCACGAGAGCTGGCCGGCATTCGCCGGCCGGTGGCTGCGAAAGGTCCCGTGACGAGCGACGAAGATCTGATGCGCGCCGTGCAGCAGGGCAGGCACGAGGCATTCGAGCTGCTGTTCGATCGCTATCGCAGTCCGATGTGGCGCTTCTTCAGGCGGCGGATTGCCGACGCTGCGCGCGCCGAGGAGCTCGCGCAGGACACGTTCGTCGCCGTCCTTCAGGGAGCGAGCCGCTATCAGCCCCGGGCTCCCTTCCGGTCCTATCTGTTTGCCATCGCCTACAACCTGCTGCTGGCGGAGCGACGAAAGGCCCTGCACCAGCTCGCTGATTTTGGCGAGATCGAGGTGGGCGGTAGCCGTGCCGGCGATCCGGAAGTGTCGCTGATCGTGCGCGCGGCACTCGGTCAGCTGGACGTCGACGATCGCGAGATTCTGATGCTTCGTGAATACGACGAACTGACTTACGAAGAGATCGCCAAACTGAAGCGGCTGCCGCTCAACACCGTCCGCTCGCGGCTGTTTCGCGCCCGGATGGCGCTCAAGACGGTGCTGGACCTCCCGGTGCCAGCCCGGGTGAAGGTGATCCCATGACCGCCGCTGAACATCAATTCGCTCCGGAGGACGTCATGGCCTACGTCGACGGTGGGTTGCAGCCCGCGCACGAGGCGCAAGTGCGCGCTCATCTCGCTGAGTGTCCGGCGTGCCAGGCCATCGCGGTTGATGTCCGCGGGGTCTCGCGCGATCTGGAGCGTTGGGCCGTCGAAGATGCGCCGGCGACGTTCGTCGCGTCCCGGTTGAAGGTCCCTGCTACTCGTCCCATCGACCGGCTGAAGTCATGGCTGTGGCGGCCCAGCTTGCCAGCTTCGCACTTGGAGCGGCGGTTGCTTGCGCTCTTCGCCGTGGCGGCGACGGTTGGCAGACCCCCGCGGTCATGGCTGCGGATGGCGGCGAATCGCAGCAGCCCGCCGTCAGCTATGCTCCTGCAAGCACCTACGGCTTATGAGAAGCGTGGTCCGAGCCTGACCGATTCCGGACGCCGCGCGATGCTGGCAGATGAGGGTGTCGTCGAGGCGGCCGCCGCCAGGGCGGTGGCTACCTCGTGGCGGCCGACGGGTCAGCCGCCGTGCCGCCGTCCCGGCGCCCGCGATTGCGCGCACGCGCGACCTGCGTCTGCGCACGGCGGATTTCGACAGAGTCCGCGGCGACGTCGACCGACTGATGGCAGAGCTCAAGGGGTGGTACAAGACGTCAGTATCGACGGGCGGCGGTCAGGAGAACCGCACGCTCACCGCGACGCTGCAGGTTCCGTCGGCGCAGCTCGACGACGCGCTCAGGCAGGCTCAAGACGCTCGGGACAGTGGATCGGGGAAGTGCTAAGCGGCGAAGACGTTGGCAAGCAGATCGTCGATGTCGAGGCTCGACTGTCGAACGCGCGCAAAACCGAGACACGTCTTCTCGAACTGCTGCAGAGGCGTACCGGCGAGCGTAGAGCAGGTCCTTGCGGCCGAGCGAGAGATCGCTCGGGTGCGCGAGGAAATCGAAAGGTTCGTCGCTCGCCGCAAGGGCCTGGGCGATCGTGTCGCCGTACGCAGCGCTGACGCTCGAGGTCACCGAATCCCGGCAGGCGACCGTCAATCTTGGTCCCGAGCCCGTCTTGGAGGACGTTTTCGCAATGCTTTCGTCACCGGCGTGGGCGATGCCGTCGACACGGCTGTCGGGCTGGCGTTGTTCGTGATACGGGTAGCGCCGACTCTGCTGCTCTGGGCGCTCTTGCTCATCTTGCCGATCCGTCTGGCCATGCGCTGGAGTCGGAAGCGCTCCGCTGGCGAATCGAACCTTCTGCCGCCTGACGACGAGACGTGTAAACTCGTCGCAGCCACGTCCGCTTTGTGACGTGCTCGAAGGGAGATGGCATGGCGTCACACCTCAAGACTCTATACACGGGTGCCCTGATACTGACGCTCTTGTGCGGTTCGTCCATTGCCGCGCGACAGGACGTCACGCTCCGCTATCGCTGGACGAAGGGCGATGCCCTTCGCTATCGCGTCACTCAACAAACAACGACGACCATCAACGGCATTCCCGGGATGGACAATCTGACCGTCGAACAATCCATCGCTCCAGGTCATCAAGACGACAGCTGGCGAGGTCGCGGCGGATGGAACGGCGACGCTGAGCCAGAGCGTCGAGTCACTGAAGATGAACACGACGTCGCCGATGTTCAATGCCGGCGTATGACAGCGAAAAGCCCGACGCGGCGACTCGACGAACTGAGCGCGAGACTGAAGGCTGTGCTCGCGCCGATGATCGGTCAGCCCTATACCGTCGTGATGGCGCCGACAGGCGAAGTGGTCAAGGTCGATGGCCTCTCGAAGCTGGCAGAGAAGATGTTCAGCAACATGTCGGCGGATCCGATGGCTGCAGGCATGCTCGACGGCCTCAAGGCCAGCCTGAGCGACGATGCGATGCGCAGCCTGCTGTCGCAATCGTTTGCGCAGGCACCCAATCGCGCGCTGAAGATCGGCGAATCGTGGACCGCTGAAATCGTGCAGAACAATCCCATGCTCGGCGGGACGATCACGTCGGTAAAAATGACGTTGAAGGCGGTCGCAGGCGAGGACCCGAAGCGCATGGCCACGATTGGGATCGACAGCACCGTCAAGCAGGATCCGGCGAAACCAGGGGCGCCCAACCCCATGGGGATGACGTTGCAGCTGTCGCCCGGGACTGGCGACGGCGAACAGACCTTCGACCTCTCTGCCGGGAGGCTCGTTCGCTCTGTCGTCCATATGACCCTGCCGATGTCGATGTCAGGGCGGGGCCCGATGGGCGCCGATGAACTTGAGCACGCTCGTCAAGGGCACGACGACGACCGAACTGATTCAGTAGAAGCCCGCCTTCGCCAAGGCTAGCGAGCGAGGTCATCGCCGAAGCGCGACGCGCGGAGGCGGACGCGTGTAGGGGAGTCCGAGGGGCGAAGCCCCTCGGATGAGATTAGTGCTCGCCGCCCTCCTCGGTGATCCACTGCGCGACGAAGAAGAGCACGGCCATGCCGGCGTAGCCGATGACGAACGGCCACGCCGGCGCCAGCTTCAACGCCGTATCGGCGAACGTCCAGCCGTAGGAATGCATCAGTCCGGTAGCTGACAACGCCGCGGCGCACGCGCACCACGCCGCCGCGACGTTCCACCGGCGCTCGATGACGCCGACGACCGCCGCCGAAAGAATCATCGCGGTGAAGAGGAAGCCCTGTTCGAGGGCGAACGCGCCGTGGATCCACGTGTCGCTCTTCTGGAACTCCGCGATCAGCGGATCGCCAAACGGGCCGACCGGCCCCCAAACGCCGGCGGCGCGCAGACCGTTCTTGGCCATCAGCGCTCCCCAGGCGCCGATGCCCAGGCAGCAGGCCGATGACGACCGCCGGCGCGTGCTCGCGCGGAGTTGCCTGGAACGCCTGCGTCACGATCATGATGCCGATCCACAGCACGATCGCCATGCCGGCATCGATCGGAATGGCCCACGCAATCCAGGCCAGCGTTCCCGTGAGGCAAATCAACGTGACGAACGCCCCGTTCAGCACCGAATATCCGGCGCGCGCGCCAAGCGCTTTCCACCCGGGATGGCCGATGTAGATCGTGGTCGGGAAAGGCCGAGCCGAAGAGCGCGGCGGCGACGCTGCCGACGCCGTTGATGAGCAAAGACGTCCGCGTGTCGTACGAATCGCCGGCGGCCTCGGCCGATTCGATGTTCTGCAGCGAGCCCAGGACGTTGAACAGGCTCATCGCGATGATCACTGAGAGATAGGGCAGGACGTGTCCGCCGCCGAGCGACGCAACGAGATCGCCGAAGACGGGGACCGGCAGGTGGAACGCCGCGGCTTCCGGCCGCGCGCCGACCGGCGCCAGGCCCGTCGTCCACGCGATCAGCGTGCCGACGCTCACGGCGACGACGCCGCCGGGTAGATGTCCCTTGAATCGCACGCGGCCGAAATACGTCAGGAGCACGATGCCCAGCGTGATGAGGCCGATGACCGGATGCGCGAAGGTCCGGAACAGGAAGCCGAGCGAGATGAAGCTCAGGGCGATGCCGGCAAGAGTGGAGAGCAGCGCCGCGCGCGGCGTCGCTTTGCGCACGCGCTCGGCGACGAAAGCCGCGGCGAGCTCGATGATCCCCGACACGAACGTCGCGAGCAGCCCCGCCTGCCAGGCGACGCGCGCCGGATCGGCGGCGCCGGATTGTTCGGCGAGCGCCTTCGCCGGCAGCATGACGAGAAAGACGTGCGCGAAGAGCGAGACGGTGTTGATGCCGAACGGGAGCGCGCAGACGTCGCGGCGGCCCGTGCGCGCCGCCAGCCGTCGCGCCTGGATCGAGTAGGCGAGGTTGCCGACGAGAATCGATATCGCCGCCGCCGGCAGTACGCGCCCGTAAACGAGCTCGGGCGGAAAGCCGAGCACGCCGCGGCACAACGTGTCGATCAGGAGAAGCTGAACGAGGTTGTCGAGGGCGAGCCCGAAGAACCCGTCGACGTCGCCGCGAACGATCCACCGCACGCCGAGAGCATAGCAGCAGTCACGGCGCCTGCTCGATTGCGCGCGCTGACGAGAGATTCACCCACCGCGACGGGCCGTCGACCGCGGCTCGCACCCAGGCGCCGGCCACTTGCCCGACGACGAGGCCCTCGCGCTCGCCGTTTGGCCACGTCACGACGTAGCGCCCGCCCTCGGCTACGAAGGGAGGCAGCGCGATCGTCACGCTGGGGGTGTTGACCACGCGCGTGTCGGCGACGTTTGCAAGCGACACCTTCCAGTCGCCGCGCTGCCCGACCTCAACGGGCGGCAGCCTGCCGATATCCACGGTGCCTTGGACCTGAACGACGCCCGAGCCAAAACCAGGCGTCGACTGCACCTGTCCCGAGGCGGATTGTGCCCACCATAGTCCACCCGCCGCGAGAAGAACTACTGCCGCGATTCGCATGCGCATGAGACCTCCTGCCACTATCCTGGCACCTTCATAGACTGTCGATCCGAGCGATGGTTGGAATCGACGAGCGGCCTGCGGGCTTGCCAATTCAACCTGCAGGCTGAAATGATAGCGGCCATGGCTACCGCGTTCTCCAACATGATCGACGGCCGTCCCGTCGAATCCACCGACCGCACCTCCGACATCAATCCGTCGAACATCCACGACATCGTCGGGGAATTTGCTCGCGGGACTGCTGACGACGTCGAGCGCGCCATTGCCGCCGCCAGGCAGGCGTTCGGCAAATGGTCGCTCTCGAACCCGCAGGAGCGATTCGACATTCTCGATCGCGCCGGCACAGAAATCCTGGCGCGCAAGGAAGAGCTCGGCAAACAGCTCGCGCGCGAGATGGGCAAGCCGCTCGCCGACGCCATGGGCGAGGCCGGCCGCGCTGGAGCGATCTTCAAGTACTTCGCCGGCGAGGCGGTGCGCATTCGCGGCGACAAGCTCGACTCGGTGCGGCCCGGCGTCGAAGTCGAGGTCACCCGCGAGCCGGTCGGAGTCGTCGGCCTCATCACTCCCTGGAATTTTCCCCTGGCGATCCCGGCGTGGAAGATAGCGCCGGCGCTCGCCTACGGCAACTGCGTCGTCTTCAAGCCGGCCGAGCTCGCGCCGGCATCGCCGTGGGCGCTCGTCGACATCCTTCACCGCGCCGGGCTTCCAGCCGGCGTCCTCAACCTCGTCATGGGGCCGGGCTCGAAGATCGGACCGGCGATCACGTCGTCGCCCGACGTCGACGCTGTCAGCTTCACCGGGTCGCAGGACATCGGCGTCGGCATCGGCGTCGCCGCGATGAAGAACGGCACGCGCGTGCAGCTCGAGATGGGCGGCAAGAATCCGCTCATCGTGCTCGACGACGCCGATCTCGCGACGGCCGTTTCGGTCGCGGTCAACGGCGCCTACTTCCAGACCGGGCAGCGCTGCACGGCGTCGAGCCGATTCATCGTCACCGAGGGCATTCACGATCGGTTCATTGCCGGCATGGTCGAGCGCATGAAGAAGCTCGTGGTTGACGATGCGCTGAAGCCCGGGACGGAGGTTGGTCCCGTCGTCGACGAGAAGCAACTCGGAAAGAATCTCGAGTACATCGAGATCGGTCAGAAGGAAGGCGCCACGCTCGCCTATGGCGGCGAGCGCCTCACGCGATCGACGGAGGGCTACTACATGCAACCGGCGATTTTCACCGAGACCGCGGCGCCGATGCGCATCAACCGCGAAGAGATCTTCGGTCCGGTGGCGAGCGTCATCAGGGTGAAGAACTACGAAGAGGCGCTGGCCGCGGCCAACGACACGCCGTACGGTCTGTCAGCGGGCATTGTCACGACGTCTTTGAAGTACGCCAGCCATTTCAAGCGCCACTCGCAGAGCGGCCTCGTCATGGTCAATCTGCCGACCGCGGGCCTCGACTATCACGTGCCGTTCGGCGGGCGGAAGAAGTCCAGCTACGGTCCGCGCGAGCAGGGTGCCTACGCGAAGGAGTTCTACACGATCGTCAAGACGTCGTACGTCGCGCCGTAAGACGGGGCCAGGCCCCGACTCCCGGCCAAATTCCACGCCCGGCGTCCTAATCTCCATGAGCCACGGAGACAACGCCGGGCGTGAGCTGGATCCGCACTATCAGTTCCTCAAGGCCTCCCCTGACGCCCGACCCAGGCCCGCCGGCTCGGGGACGCGGGGCGTCATCCTCTCGCTGGCGGTGCATGCCTCGCTCCTCCTGATTGCCGTCACCGTCGTCGGGCGGATGCCGAAGTCGTTGACAGTCGAGGAAAAGCGGGTGAGTTCGCTGCCGCTTGTCTGGACGCCGAGTCCTGGCGGCGGTGTGATCAATCCGGCGGTGGCGGGGACAAAAACGCTCCGCGCCAGCCCGCGCGCGCCGCGATGCTCGTCGGCCGCGATGCGATCACGATTCCGGCGGCGGCGCCGCCGCAGATCGATCAGCCGGCTGACACTCCCGATCCCGCACCGCGCATCGAGGTGCCCCTGGTGCCCGTTTCTTCCGGCCTTCAGGAAACTGTCGGTGCTGTATCGGAGCTGCGGCCGCTCGAATTGCTTACGCGCGGCCCGGGCAGCGGCCCCGGAGCTGATGGAGGCCGGGGACCGGGAATCGGCGGCGGCGAAGGTGAACGACTGGGCAACGGGAGGCAGGGCGCACCTGGCGTTGGCGGCGACGGTGAGGGGCCCGGCAACGGCGTCTCGTGGCCGCGGCTGATGCGGGAGGTCAAGCCGAACTACACCGCCGACGCGATGCGGGCGCAGGTCGAGGGGCTCGTGGAGCTCGAGATCCTCGTCCTCGAAGATGGCTCGGTCGGGAACGTGCGCATCGTGCGGTCGCTCGACAGCCGCTTCGGCCTCGACCAGGAGGCAATCAACGCCGTTCGCCGCTGGCGCTTCGATCCTGGCCGCAGGCTTGGCAAAGCGGTCGCGACGCGGGTCGGCGTCGAGCTCTCTTTCAATCTCCGCTGAGCCCCGCGCCACCGGGCCGCATGCTAATCTTTCCCGGTGTCAGTCGCTCTGGCAGACGATCCCGCGGACCCGGCCGCAATCTTCGAAGGTGTTCCAGCATCGGTCACGATCACCCGCACCTCTGAGGAAGACTTCAAGTCCCGCCAGCTCATCGTCTGGATCGACGGCGAGCGTGTAACCGATTTGCTCTTGGGCGACTCGGTGACCAGGACGCTCGAGCCTGGACCGCACCGCATCCGCATCAGCAACACGCTGGTATGGAAGACCGTCCACTTCTCAATCAAGTCGAACGAACAGGTCTTTTTCGAGGCCATCAATCGGCCGGGATGGGGATCCTTGCCGCTGTTGCTCCTGCTCGGTGCTGGCCCGCTCTTCGTGAAGATTCGGCGGATGGATCGATGATCGCGCGGGCGATCTGGCCGCGCGCCCTCGGCGCGCTCATCATCCTCATCGTTCTCATCGGCCTCGCGCGCTGCGCTCCAGTGCAGCCTCCGGCGCGGCCTTCGGTCCAGTTCGGGCGCGGCAACGGTTCTCCTCGTTTCGCTCGATGGATTTCGCGCCGACTATCTCGATCGCGGCTTGACGCCGGTGATGTCGCGCATCGCGCGGGAGGGCGTGCGCGCGGAGTGGATGAGCCCGTCGTATCCATCGCTGACATTCCCCAATCACTACACGATCGTCACAGGGCTGCGTCCCGACCACACGGGCGTCGTGCACAACACCATGCGCGACGCGCAACTAGGTTCGTTCAGCATGTCGAACCCCGCGGCGGTCACCAACGCGTCGTGGTGGGGAGGCGAGCCGGTATGGGTCACTGCGGAGAAGGCCGGACTTGCCGACGGCGATCCTCTTCTGGCCCGGCAGCGAGGCGGCGATTCACGGCGTGCGTCCGCGTCGCTTTCTGCCTTACGACGAGCCGATGACGGCAAGCGCGCGCGTCGACGGAGTGATCGAGTGGCTGCGTGAGCCCGATGCGACGCGGCCGCGCTTCGTGTCGCTCTATCTGCAGAATACCGATGATGCCGGCCATCGCGGCGGCCCATCGTCAGCTGTCGTGCGCGACGGCATCCGCGAGATCGATACAGCGCTCGGACGCCTGCGCGACGGGCTGATCGCGGCCGGACGCTGGGACTTGACCGATCTCGTGGTCGTGTCTGATCACGGCATGGCGACCGTGCCGGCCGGCAACGTCGTCGCTATCGAGGACATGGTGGATCAAGCGGACGCGCTTGCCGTGACGGCCGGGCAGTCGGTGGGTTTCGTGCCGCGTGCCGGGCGCGAGCGTGAAGCCATCGCGAAACTCGTCGGCTCGCATCGACAGTATGAATGCTGGCGCAAGGAGGATCTGCCGCCGCGCTGGCACTACGGGACCAATCCGCGCATTCCGCCGATCGTGTGCCAGATGCACGAGGGATGGGATGCCGTGCCGCGCGCCACGCTGGCCAAGCGCGCGCTGGAGGCGCGGGGCTCGCACGGTTTCGATCCGGCGCTGAAGTCGATGCGCGCAATCTTCCTGGCACGGGGACCGTCGCTGCGGCACGGCGTGAAGCTTCCGCCAATCGAGAACGTCGACGTCTATTCGCTGCTGATGCGCCTGCTCGGCCTGGAGCCGCTGGCCAACGACGGCAATCCGCGGGCGTTGGCGGGAGCCTTTGCGGAGCCGGTGAGGCCGAACTAAAGTTCGGCCCTACGAGTGTCGGTGTCGCTGCCGTGATATAATCGGTGGTTGCAGCCAGTCGTGATTCACCCTTCGTGCGGAAGTGGCGGAACTGGCAGACGCGCAAGCCTCAGGAGCTTGTTCTCGCAAGAGAGTGGAGGTTCAAATCCTCTCTTCCGCACCAGCAGAAGGCCCAGTAAAATCTGGGCCTTTCGTTTTCGCGCTAGAATCATTCGACGCGATACCACGCGTGCCTGCCCCGTCGTGAGAACCGACGGTATCGGCGATGGCTCTGAAGCTGCAAGGCGAGAGTTGGCCTTCGAATCGCGGGTGCTCGTCCTATTTTCACAGAGCAACGGTTCAACTGTTGCGCCGATATCACCTATCAGAGCATTCGGGGGATGTCTCCTGCTCGTGAACCCGGAGGCGCGAAATTCTACTGGAGTTCGCCGATCCGTTGCCGCGTCGCACGCGCCTTCAGGCGCTGCCGCGACGTATGGAAAAGATCCCCGCCTGGTGAGTGGCTGGTCTGGAGGGCTCGTCGAGTCCCGCGGGAGAACACACCGGTCCGGACGGTTACCCGTCGCCATCGATGTCGGTGTCAACGCTCGGCGGCTACCGGACCCCGCGGGGCAATGCGTCCGCCGAGAGGAACCAGACCGCTTCTGGCGGCCGCCAGCCGTATGTGCTCGCCGAGCCTTTGAACAGGCTGGCGACGATGCACCAAGGATATTTACACGACGACTGGTGGGTCGTTTCCCGAGGACAAACTGATCGCCTTACGACGGGGATAACGATTATCGAGAGCAAAACTGGCTCTCTGATTCGGTAATCGGCGCGACGTAGAACGGCCCGAGGTCTCCGGCCCGGTCCCGGTGCTGGAGAGTTGTGTTGCCACGCTCGCGAAGGAGAGCTTCGAGTTATGGGGCGCCTCACATTCACTGTTGACAGCAAGCCAGCACTCGGGCCGTAATCGGTCAACCACATGCCGCCGCGCATACGACGACTGTTTCGTGACGCACGTTCCTGGTTAGCCCTAGCCCCCATCCGTTCAAAATACTGGCGGAGCTCGTTCAGGGCAGCGAAAATCTTATGTTTCTCCTACGGCCACCTCAGGTCCGTGCGCGCCGGCAGTCCCGTCGATGCCGCCGGTCAACCCATTCCCTGGTATACGTATCCTGCCATCGACTTTCTGCGACAACTGGATCTCTCGGAGAGAACCGTTTTCGAGTACAGGCTCGGGCAATTCGACATTGTTCTGGGCCGCGCGCGCCGCGCGGGTAGTCAGCGTCGAAGACGACGAGGGCTGGTCGGAACGTTTGAAGAGCATGGTACCCGCGAACTGCACCATCGTGCAGGAAGCCGATCTCATCGCTACCCCCACGTGATTGATTCATATCCCGAAGAGTTCGACATCATCGTCGTCGACGGTCCAGCACGCGGGGCCACTCGAGTCAGGTGCGCGCGAGCGGCACTGAAGCGCCTCAAAGCCGGCGGCATGCTCGATCCCGACAATAATGACCTGGCGGGTCAGTCGTCCGCATTCCCGGAAGCCGAGCCTGCGATAGAACGCATGAGTGGCCATGCTCGATGCGCGATACATGAAGAGCCAACGTCTGGTAATCTGCTTCACGTGAGAAGGTTTCGGTGTCGCTCCAAAAGTACCGGGCAACGCCCGCCCTCGCTCACTCCGGCGACGGGAAACGTCACGACTTGACCGACGTGAGCCATCGACGAGAGGGATGGCGACCATCAATCGAGGCTCATGGAAACCCACGATGCCGGTGCTAGCATCGATTGCTACGTGGAAGGCCCGCGCGGCGTGAGGGACTCGAGATAGCGAGTCTCCTGTTCAACTTTCCACGCGCGATGGCTTGCGGAGAAGTTCCGGTTCGCGCGAGCCGGACAGCCTCCGTAACTCTGAAGAAGTGCAGGAGCGTCCGACGGCGCGGCCCTCCTCACGAGCACGCAGGTCACGACGCGCCTTTCTTACTGCCCAAGTTCTATAACGCCGATAGGGTCCTGGAGCAGCTGTCACGGAATGCTGGCCAATACGTGCGAGACTTCGCGCGTGCTGCTCATTCTAGTAGTGCTTGCCCTGGCTATTTGGGGCGTGGTGCATCTTGCGCGACCACTGGAACCAAAACAGCGAGTCGTGCTTGTCCTGGTATTCATCGCGGCGCTGATCTATCTGATTCTGAAGCTCGTTGAGCTCGGGATTCTTGGTCGTGCGACAGCAGGCGTAAACTGCGAGCAGCGCCTGCAGTCAGACGCTTAGCGTCGTTCGCTTTATCCAAATGAATAACGCGATGCGGCACGCCCTGACGGTGCTCGCTGGCTATATCACGGCGAGCGCTATGCAGATCAACTCCGGTTCCCTGCTATACCTCCCAAGAATGCGACGATAGTCACTTTCGACGAGGCAGCAGGTGAGCATACTTCAGCTAGCGCCGGCTGCCATCTTGTCTCATCTCGGATTGAAGACAATCAAGCTGAAGAAGCAACCGCAACCGGAACAGCAACAGCCAGGCGAGATGACACGGAAGGATCCTCGGAAGAAACACTCACGCCGACAGTAGGAAGCCCAGCCGTAGCCGCCAGCCCGTCAGCAGGTACCAACATGGAGGAGAAACGTCACCAGGTGTGACTAGAATGTGCAAGTGACCCAGGTCGATTTCTTCGCGCGCCAGAACACGAGGCTTCCCAATGCAACTTCGCATGTCGCTTCTGGTCGTCGTGGCGTTCCTCAGCGCGTCGTGCGGTGGCACAGACGCTGTTGTGAATCCGACGCAGCCGTCACCCACCACTAGCTCCTTATCGGTTGCAGTCAGTACCTACTGCACCGATTACTGTTGCGCAGAAGATCCAGAATCCCTTCTGCCCCTCCGTCACGCCGTTCAGCGTGCCGCTCGTCGTCGTGGTCCAGCCGCCCACCGGCGTGACCGTTGTCGTCACCTCCATCCGCGCGCAGTTTGTCGACACATCGGGCGCCGCCGCGCCTCAAGTGACGTTGCCTGCGCCGGTGCCCACCACGCAGTTCGGGAGCGCACTGGAGCAGGCCCGTTCCGGGCAGTCCTTTGCCCTGACGATCGGGATCGGCTGCGGCACCGGGACTACGGGGAGTGTGCGGATCTTCGTCGAGACGCGTGACTCGCAAGGACGGACCGGAATGGGGCAGGCGACGGTCGATGTCCGCTAGTTGACCGCACTCTTCTGGCCGTCACCCCTTTGGCACACGGCGCTCGTATCCCGGACGCGCAGGCGACGCGGGCTGCTTGGCGACGCGATCGCTGACCTCCTTGATCGCGCGATCGAGCTGTGGGTCGCTGCCTTTCGCCAGCGCCGTGGGATCCTCGGTGACGACGATGTCGGGTTCGACGCCGTGGCCTTCGGCGAACCACGCTCCCTTCGGGTCGTACATCCGGAAGGTTGGAACCGTGACGTTGCCGCCATCGGCGAGCGCCGGGGCGCCGCTGATGCCGATTAATCCTCCCCACGTACGCGTGCCGATGAGCGGCCCGCGGCCGGCCTCGCGGAAGTAGAACGGAAACGCGTCGCCTCCCGATCCGCTCCAGCCATTGATCAGCATGACCTGTGGCCCCTGGTGTGAGACCGGCGGCCACTGCTGGCTGCGGCCATCGCGCACGGCCCAGTAGGCAAGAATCGGCCGGTTGAGCAACTCGATGAACCGATCCGGGATCTGACCGCCGCTGTTCCAGCGCTCGTCGATCACCAGGCCGTCCTTCTTCCACTGCGCCATGAACTGCCGGACGAGCTCGTTCTGCGCGTCGACGCCGGTGCTCTGCACGTAGACGTAGCCCAGCTTGCCGCCGCTCGCCTTGTCGACGATCTGCCGCCGTTCCTCAATCCATGCGCGGAAGCGCAGCTCGCTCTCGTCGCTCAGGCACTTGACGACGACGTCGCGCGCGCCCGTCGTGGATGCGGAGTTGTTGACTGTCAGCACGACGGTCTTGTCGCCGAATCCGCCGAAGCTCGCCCACGGGTCGGTCTTGATATTCACGGGCACGCCGTTGACCGCGAGCACATAGTCACCAGCCTTGACGTTGACACCCGGCTCGTCGAGCGGCGATCGCACGGCGGTATCCCACGGCCCGCCGGCGATGACGCGCTTGATGCGGTAGGCGCCGTTGGCGAGTTCCCAGTCAACGCCGAGCATCCCGACGGATCGCTTGGGCGCCTGCTCTTCGTCGCCACCGCCGCGATAGGTGTGCGAGGCGTTGAGCTCGCCGATGAACTCGCCGAGCACGAAATTCACGTCCCATCGAGTGACCGAATCCTCGAGGAGCTTGCCGTATCGCGCGCGCAGCCCGCTCCAGTCGACCCCATGCATGTTCGGGTCGTAGAAGAAGTCGCGCTCGAATCGGTAGGCGTCGGTGAAGATCTGGCGCCACTCGGCGCGCGGATCTACCGGCACCTCGATGTCGGCGGTGGCCATCGGCTTCTCGAATTTCTGCGCCGGCTTGATCTCGACCATCGCGTACTTCTTCTTCTGGGTCACGAACAGCTTCTTGCCGTCGAAGGTGGCCTCGAACGCGTCGGCCTCGTCGAGCACGGTCTTCTCTTCGCGCTCCTGGAAATCGAAATAGACGATCGGACTCTTCTCGTCAGCCGAGCCGGTGCGCGGCAGCCGCCGATAGAGGAGCTTGCCTTTGATCGCCTGGAGGTCGGCATAGTTGCCGGACTTCATCGGCAGCACGACGCCGCGCGCTTCGAAGCCGTCGAGATCGATGTCGACGTTTGGCGGGGGAGGAGGTGTTGCGCTCGCGCCGTCTTTCTTCTCCTCTTTTGCGGCATCGGGTTTTGCGGTATCGGGCTTCGCCTCTGCGCCTGTGCCCTCGGCATCATTGCGAGCGGGCAGCGGCGACTTCACGTCCTTGCGCAGCGCCACGGCAACAATCTGCGTCGGGTTGGGATACGTCCACGAGTTGTCGAAGTTGCCATAGACGGGCTCGAACGAGCGATCCGACGCGTAGAAGAGATATTTGCCTTCGGGATCGAAAACGGGCTGCGTGTCGTTCAGATATCCGCTCGTCGCCTGCTGCAGCTTTCCGGCTTTCGTGTCGTAGAGAAAGATCGCGTTGTTGCTCGTCGTCGCGGCCGGTCGCGCGTAGCTGAGCCAGCGTGAATCAGGCGACCACTGGAAGCGGAACGGCTCGAGGCCGCCGTGGCTGATCCAGTCGGGACTCTGATCCACATCGACCATCCGGCTTGCGGCGATGTCGTAGATGCGGATCTTCATCGACTGATCGATGAAGGCGAGCTTCTTACTGTCCGGCGACCAGAACGGCGTGTAGCGGAAGCCCGGCCCGAGCGACGTCACTTTCTGTTCGGTGCCGGATCCATCTGCTGCGCGGAGCGTCAGCTCGTACTCGCCAGTACCGGTCACTCCAGTAGGCGACCGTCTTGCCGTCGGGCGACCACCGCGGGTAGCGCTCGGCAACGCCGGACGATCGCGTGAGATTGATGACCGCGCCGTTCTCCGCGGGCAGCGACAGGACGTCGCCACGGGCGCCGAACGCGGCGCGCTTACCCGTCGGCGAGATCGACGCATCGCTGATGAGGGCCTCGGCCTTCGCGGTGCGTGGCCGCAGCGTTGTTTCGTCGGTCACGACGCGAATCGGGACCTCGACGGCCTTCTCCGAAGAACAGTCGAGAAGATACAGCCGGCCGCCAGCCTGGAACACGATGGACTCGGCGCCGACCGAAGGAAACGTGATGTCGAAGTCCTTGAACTGCGTGACCTGCCGGACCTTGGCCGAGGCCACGTCGAGCGACCACAGGTTGTTCCGCTGTTCGGCCCCACGATCCGAGAGGAAGTAGACGTTGTTCCCGTGCCACATCGGCTGCGCGTCATTGGCCGGATCGTTCGTCAGGTTGCGCGAGGCGTAGGTTTTCAGGTTGAAGAGCCACAGATCGGGCGCCCAGCCGCCGCGATAGCGCTTCCAGGTGCGGAAGTCCTGCGACATCGGCATGTAGACGAAGTCCGTGCCGTTGTCGGCGATGGCGCCGAATTCGCCATAGGGCACTGGCAGCTTTTCGGGAAGGCCGCCGTCGAGGCCGACGAGAAAGAACTGACTGAAGCGCTGCCGGCCACTCTCGCGAGACGAGGCGAAGAGCACGCGCTTGCCGTCGGGATGCCAGCCGATCACGCGGTCGGCCATCGGATGGTGTGTAAGCCGCATCGGCTCGCCGCCGTCAGCACTCACGACATAGACGTCGGTATTGCCATCGTACGCCGCGCTGTAGGCGATCTTGCTCCCGTCGGGCGAGAAACGCGGGAACGACTCTTCGCCTTGCGGAGAACTGAGTCGCGTCGCAGTCCCACCTTTCTTGGAAACGATCCAGATGTCGCCGGCATAGACAAAGGCGATTTGCGTCTGCGAGACCGTTGGCTGCCGGAACATGCGGGCGTCGACCTGCGCCTGGGCCGTGGCGGCGGCCATCGTGAAAAGGACGGTCGCAAGGGCGGTGGCTGTAAATCTGAGCTTCATGACCGAATCCTAGCTGATTTCAGGCTTTCTTCACCTCCGCTCACGACTCGGGTGGGCCGAAAGGCGGAACCTTGGTGACGGGCGGCCGCGCCAGGCGTGGGCGGCCTCTGAACCGGACTGGAGGGGTAGGATGAAAGCGTTCACTCTGGCTAGTGCTCGTCTGCGGAGTTTTCGGCGTGGCCGGACATGCTGCCGCCCAGGGAGTCGACGCGAGACGGCTGCCGGAACTCAAGCACGGAGAATCCCTTTCGATCGTTGACGAGGACGGCCGCAGGATCGATGGCCGCTTCGTCGACCTGTCGGCCGACACCATCACTGTCAGGCGGCGGCGCGGCCCCGAGCAGATTCGCATCGACCGCGTGGTTCGCATTGAGAAGCCCGACAGTCTCGCCAACGGAGCGTGGATAGGGCTTCGGGGTTGGCGCCGGGATGGGTATCCTGGGAGCCATCAGCGCCGGTAGCTGACGACGCTACCATTCGTGGCGACCGCTATCATCACCAACGCGCTCGTCACCACGGCGTGTGGGGTCGGCTTCGATGCGCTCGTCGACAACCGCCGGACGCTCTATCAGCGCGACGGTCGGGTGGTCTCCCGACTTGCGCCGATCGTTGCGCCCGGAGTTCGAGGCGCCGCCATCACTGTGAGATGGTGAGGACGAGCGCGTGCGCCAACCAGGCCGCAAAATGTACAGCGCTATGGCGTCGGCTTCGCCGGACGATAGCGTCCCGGAACCGAGCGTAGCGGGATAGCGAGTCGATTCCAGGCGTTGATAGTGGAAGCGACGAACGTCAGATCGACGATTTCCTGATCGCTGAAGTGCGCCTTGACCTCGTCGAAGACCGCATCCGGCACGTGGGTCTCGGAGACGAGCGTGATCGATTCCACCCATGCCAGCGCGGCACGCTCGCGATCGGTGTAGAACGGCGTTTCACGCCACGCATCGAGCGCGTAGAGCCGCTGTTCGGTCTCACCCGCGGCCCGCGCATCCAGCGAGTGCATGTCAATGCAATAGGCACAGCCGTTTATCTGCGAGACACGCAGCTTGAGCATGTGCACGAGCTTGTGATCGAGCCCGCACGAGGCGATGTACTGTCTCGAGCGCCAGCATCGCCTGGAGCGGTTCGGGTCTGAATTTCCGGTAGTCGAGTCGTGGTTCCATTTTCGTTTCTCGTCAGCTGGCTTGTTGCCGTCAACTAAGACGCCGTGTTGTCCGTGTTATCCGTGGCTCAGTGTTGTCCGTGGTTTCCGTGGCTCAGAAGAGTTGTCCGCTCTCGCCGAGCATCGCCCGGCGGATGAGCGGCAGCGGCAGTGGCCCGAGGCCGATGAACGTGTCGTGGAACTTCTGCAGCGAGTACTCGGCGCCCATCTTTGCCTTGTAGTCGTCGCGCAGCTTGAGAATCATCAGCTTGCCCATGGTGTAGTAGCCGTAAGTCGGATCCGACGTGCCGCGCTTGCTCTCGGAGCGGCCGACCGGGCGCGGCTGATAGCCCTCCTTGACGAAGAAGTCTTCCGCCTGTGCCACCGTCATGCCCCTCGTGTGCATGCGGATGCCGACGATGAAGCGGGCGTCGCGGAGGAGGGCGTCCTGGATCTGCGCCAGGCGATAACGCGGGTCGTCGGCGTGGAAGCCGTTCGTCGATGACCATCTGCTCGCAGTAGTGCGCCCAGCCTTCGCTGTTGGTCGTCGCGCCAAGAACCTTGCGAATGTCGGACGGGAAGGTCTTGCCGTAGAGGAACTGCAGGTAGTGCCCCGGCCACACTTCGTGCACCGACACGTTCGAGATTGCCGCGAAGTACCACTGCTTCATGAACTCGCGCGTGTCCTTCGCCGAGAGCCTTGGGATCGGGAAGCGTCATGTTGTAGTACGCCTCGGTCGCCACGGTTTCGAACGGGCCGGGGATTTCCATCGAGGCGCTCGTCGTCGCGCGCAGGAACGGCGGCGTCTCCTGGACCGTAGCCGGTGGCGCTTTCGGGATCGTCACCAGATGGTGGTCGGTCATGAACCTGCCAAGCGCGTCGAGCTCGGCCTGCGTCGTGGACAGCAGCTTCGCCGCGGGCGGAAAGTTCTCCTGCACCTTTTCGAGCACCTGCATCGGCGTCGATTTCGCGTCGATGAGGCGCGCCGTATCGGCGAATGCCGCCTGATTCTTCCGTAAGTCTTTCTCGGCGATGGCCAGCAACTCGTCGAGCGAGAGCGTGATCATCTCGTCGGCGGCCAGCTTCTTGCGGAACGTGTCGTCGCCGATGGCAAAGGGTCCGTTCGAGCGTTTCAGCAGGTCCTCCTTCAACCACTTCTTGTAGTCGTCCAGTGAAGCGATGACGGCGTCGTTCGACTGCTTGAAGTCGGCGAGTAGTGCTTTGTCGGTGACGGTCGGGAAGGCGGCGGCTACTGCGGTCTTGAAGAAGTCGCGGTTGCCGTCGATTTGCTCGATGGCGATCTCGGTGTGGATCTTTGCCGGGTTGTCGAGGTTCTTCCGTGCTTCGGCGAGCACTGCGGGCATGGCTTTCTCCCGCGCAATCAAGTGGCGCAGCCGTTCCTCGGGTGGTGCGAACGCGCGCTTGATCATGACGTAGGCGGCGTTGGTAACGCCGCTGCTGTAGGTATCGGGATCGCGCGCCCAGGGCCGGATGGTCTCGAGCGTCAGGATGCGCCCGTCGATGGCGAGGAGCATCTGCTCGCGGTCCAGCTGATTGCTGGGCGTCAGCGTCGTGGCGTCGATCGCCGCCGCGCGCTCGCGGAACGTCCGCAAAGCCGCGACCTCGGCGAGCGACAGCCTGCTGCGACGGATCGCCGAGCCGCTCGTCATATTTGTGAATACCGAGCAACGTCGCGAGCACCGGTTGACGCTGATAGGTGTCTTCGAGGTAGGCCTTGGCCGACTTCGGTGAAGGCGGCGTCGCCCGATGGCTTGGCCGGCGCGGGCGCCGGAGACGGCGCACTGCAGGCACCGGTAATGAGAAGAAGAGGTAACAGCCGTGAAAAAGAAGAGCGCATGGCTAGATCCTACACAAAGGCATCGCCGAGTCGTTGTATCTTGAACCCGCGGAATCGCCCGCCATCATTCCCTTGAACCCACTTGGTCCCAGTGCGCGGGAACAACCCGCGAGTCGTCGTCTTCGGCGCCGGCGCGTTCGGTGGGTGGACGGCGTTGTCGCTTCTTCGACTGGGCGCCAGCGTTACCCTCGTGGACGCCTGGGCGCCGGGGCACGCCCGCGCCAGCTCCGGCGGCGAGACGCGAATCATTCGTGCGACGTATGGCACACGGGCGATCTACACGAAGATGGCGCTGCGCGCCCTCGAGCTCTGGCGAGCGTTCGATCGGCGATCGCGAGCTCCTGCGCGAGACCGGCGTGCTGTGGATGTTCGGCGACGATGCGGGCTTTGGCGAGGCCTCGGCGCGTGTCGCTCGCCGATCACGGCGCGCGACTTGCGCCGTTGACCCACGCGGAAGCCAGGCGCCGCTATCCGCAGGTTCGTTTCGACGATGCCGCGTCGATTTTCTTCGAGCCGCAGGCGGGCTATCTCTTCGCGCGTCGCGCCTGTGAACGAGTGGTCGAGCAGTTCAGCGCCGAGGGCGGAGTCTACAGGCAGGCGGCAGCCCTGGCGCCGGTCACGGCGAACGACACGGGCCTGAAGCAGGTCGCGATGCGGGATGGCGTGACACTGGAGGCCGACGTTTTCGTCTTCGCGTGCGGACCGTGGCTGCCCGAGCTCTTTCCCGACGTCATCGGCGATCGCATCGTCCCGACGCGCCAGGAGGTCTACTACTTCGGCACTCCCGCTGGCGATGGGAGGTTCTGCGATTCGTCGCTGCCGGTGTGGATCGACATCCACTCGTCGCAGATGTACGGAATACCCTCGACGACGGGCACCGGCTTCAAGGTCGCGGATGACGCGTCGGGGCCGCGGCGTCGATCCAACGAGCAACGAGCGTGTGGCGAGTGCCGACGGCGTGGCGCGTGCGCGCGAGTTTCTGGGAAATCGTTTTCCGGCGCTGGCTGATGCACCGCTCGTCGGATCGGAAGTGTGCCAGTACGAAAGCACACCGGACTCGCATCTCATCATCGATCGGCATCCGCTGGCGTCGAACATCTGGATCGTCGGCGGCGGATCGGGTCACGGCTTCAAGATGGGACCCGCGCTCGGTGAGATGGTTGCGGCGTTGGTCTATGGCGACGCCGAGCCCGACCCTCAGTTCGGCCTGGGAAGATTTGCTGCGCCGCCATCCGGCGGCTGGGACAGAAAATGGTCATGAACGAACCGATCCGCTTTTACGACCGCGCGCTCAGCCGCATGACGCGCCGCGAGCTCCTCAACGTGGCGTGGAAACTCGGCCTCGCTGCCGTTCTGCAGCCGATGGCGTCGAGTCGGGCATTCGCGCAGCCGATCTTCAGGTCCTATCCGTTTGCGCTCGGCGTCGCGTCCGGCGAGCCGTCACCCGACGGCGTCGTCCTGTGGACGCGTCTGGCGCCAGAGCCACTCGCCGGCGGCGGGATGCCGATGGCCAATGTCGAAGTCAGCTGGGAGCTCGCGCAGGACCGCGCGTTCACGATGCCGACGGCCAAGGGTGTCGCGGTGGCGCGTCCGGAGCTCGGTCACAGCGTGCGCGTCGAGCCGAACGGCCTGGCACCCGGCCGTGAATATTTCTACCGCTTTCGCGTCGGCCGCGAGGTCAGCCCGATTGGGCGTACGAAGACGGCTCCCGCGGCCGGCGCCGAGGTGGATCGTCTGCGATTTGCGGTGTGCGGCTGCAGCCACTACGAAGCCGGCTACTTCACCGCGTATCGCAGGATCGCCGCCGAACAGTTCGACTTCGTGTTCCACACCGGCGACTACATCTACGAAGGGCGCGAGAACGGCGGGCAGAATCCGGCGCTCGTGCGTCAGCATCAGGGCGACGAGATTTACACGCTGGTCGACTACCGCAATCGCTACGCGCAGTACAAGATCGGACCCCGACCTGCGGGCGGCGCACGCTTCGGCGCCCTTCATCGTGACGTGGGACGATCACGAGGTCGACAACGACTATGCCGGCGAGCGCGACGAGAACGACACGCCGCCGGAGGCGTTTCTGCTGCGGCGAGCTGCAGCCTATCAGGCGTATTTCGAAACGATGCCGCTGCGCGCGGCGACGATTCCCAGCGGGCCGAACATGCGCATCTATCGCCGGCTCCAGTTCGGAAAATTGCTCGATCTGAATGTGCTCGACACGCGGCAGTTTCGTTCGAAGCAGGCCTGCAACGCGACGACCGCGACCGGGTGCATGGCGGCACTGGATCAGTCGCGAACGATCCTCGGATCGAGTCAGGAGCAGTGGCTGTTCGACCAGCTGGGCAAGGCCAGCGCGACCTGGACTGTCCTCGGCCAGCAGGTGCCGACCTTTGCCCGCGACAACCAGCGCGTCGCGCCGAACGGCCGCTATTCGATGGACAAATGGGACGGCTACGTCGCCTCGCGGCAGCGGCTCTACGACGAGATTGCGCGAGACGAAGGCTCCCAATCCGATCGTGCTGTCGGGCGACGTGCACCTCCACTACGGCGCCGACCTGAAGACCGACTTCGAAAATCCGCAATCGCCGACCGTCGGCGTCGAGTTCACCAACACGTCGATCACGTCCGGCGCCGATGGGGCAGAGGTCAACGCGACGTGGGAGCGCATTCGCGCGGACAACCCGCACATCAAGTATCACAGCGCCCGCCGCGGCTACGTCGCCTGCACGGCAACGCCGCAGACGATGCGCGCCGACTTCAAGATTCTCGAGCGGGTGACGGTTCCGGATTCTCCGGAGCGCACTGGCGGATCGCTCGTCGTCGAAGCCGGCCGTCCGGGCGCGTCTGTGGCATAGCGTCGGTTGCGCCACAGCGCGCGTGCCGCGCTCGGTGCAAGACGCACGAAGCAACGCGGTTCAGATACGAAGGCGCCGAAGGTCACGATGACGACACGAAGGCAGTGTGCAGACGTGCGAGCCGTAACTCGTCGTTTGCGTCTGCTGGCACCGCGCGTTGCGCGGTGGTGTGGGTGCGAGGGGCGGAATCGAAGCCCGCTTGAATGTTCAGGGCCTTCGATTCCGCCCCGTCGCACCCACACCTACGCCAACGGCCGGCGTGCCAGCAGGCGCAGCGTGACAGCCTTCGTGCGTCTTCGTTCCTTCGAAACTTCGTGTTGAACCGTAAGCCGCGAAGGCAGCGTGCCAGGGAAGGGGCTCTATGTTTGCGGTAACGCCCAGCTCCTGCCGCGCCGGACCGCCGCGCGGACAGGCGATGTAGACTGATTCACCAGCCAGACGCACTTCCATTCCCTGGAGCGACGACATGAAGCAATCACGGGTGGGCCGGCGTGAGTTCGTTCGCGGCATCGCTGGCTCGGCGGCCGCGATCGCTGCGTTGCCGGCAACGAGCCTTGGCACGCCGCTCCCGCGGCAGACGGCGCCGAAGATCAAGTTCAGCGTCATCGGCATCAACCACGGCCATATCAATAGTCAGGTCCAGGCGATCATCCGCGGCGGGGGAGAGTTCGTCTCGATGTACGCCAAGGAGCCGGACCTCACGGCTGCGTTCATCAAGACGTTTCCGCAGGCCAAGGTCGCCCGCAGTGAGGCCGAGGTCCTCGAGGACAAGTCGGTCCAACTGGTCCTGAGCGCTGCCATTCCCGACGAACGCGCGCCGCTCGGCGTTCGAGTGATGAAGCACGGCAAGGACTACATGGTCGACAAGCCAGGGGTGACGACGCTGGAGCAGCTTGCCGAGGTGCGTCGCGTCCAGGCCGAGACCAAGCGCATCTATTCGATCATGTACAGCGAGCGGATGGAGAACCGCGCCACCGTCAAGGCCGGCGAGCTCGTGAAGGCCGGCGCCATCGGTCAGGTCGTGCAAACGATCGGACTTGGCCCGCACCGCATGAATCCCAAGACGCGCCCGGCCTGGTTTTTCGAACGCGCCACGCTACGGCGGCATCCTGTGCGACATCGCGTCGCACCAGGCCGATCAGTTCCTGTTCTTCACGGGCTCGACGAAGGCCGAGGTCGCTGTCGTCGCAGGTCGGGAACGTTCACTACCCGCAGTATCCGGGCCTCGAGGACTTTGGCGACATGACGGTCGCGGGGCGACAAGGGCGCGGGCTACATCCGCGTCGACTGGTTCACGCCCGATGGCCTGGCGACGTGGGGCGACGGGCGGCTGACGATCCTCGGCACCGACGGCTTCATCGAGATCCGCAAGAACATCGACATCGGCGGACGTCCCGGCGGCAGCCACCTCTTCCTGGTCGATCAGAAAGAGACGAAGTACGTCGACTGCCAGCAGGTGCCGCTGCCCTACGGTGAACAGCTCGTCCAGGATGTCGTGAATCGCACTGAAACAGCGATGTCGCAGGCGCACTGTTTCCTCGCCACGGAGCTGGTGCTCAAGGCACAGCATCAGGCGCAGCGTGTCAAGTTCTCGTAATGCTGAGTGCTGAGTGTTGAATGCTGAATGAAGGTTGAAGGTTCAAGGCTGAAATAAAGGCTGAAGGATGCAATGAGAAATACATCCAAGGGACCATCGCGTCGGCGGTTTCTGGCATCAGCGGGACAGGCTGCGGTCGCCTCCTCTGTCGTTGCCGGATTTCCTGCGATCGTTCCCTCGTCGGTATTTGGCGCGACGTCGCCGGGCAATCGCATCAATGTCGGCGCCATCGGCACCGGGCGGATCTCGCGCGGGCACGATCTGCCTGGGATCTGGAAGCACGAGACGGCGCGCATCATGGCGGCGTGCGATCTCGACAGCAAGCGCGTCGACGAAGCCAAGCTCCTCCTCAACGGCCAGTACAGCAAACAGACCGGCAAGCCCTATGACGGCGTCACCGGCTATGCCGACTATCGGGAACTGCTCGCCAATCGCGACATCGATGCCGTCGTCATCAGTACGCCCGATCACCAGCATGCGCGCCTGGCGATTGACGCCGTGCAAGCCGGCAAGCACGTCTACTTACAGAAGCCGGCATCGCTGACCATCGCCGAAGGGCGGGCGCTGAGCGACGCGGTGCACCGCTCGGGCCGCACCTTCCAGATTGGCAGCCAGCAGCGATCGTGGCCGCAGGGCCAGTTCCGCCGCGCGTGCGAACTCGTGCGCAATGGCCGTGTCGGCACGCTCAAGACGGTGGAGATCGGTTTGCCCGGAGACCCGTCGGGCCCGGAAGAGCCCGCGATGCCGGTGCCGAAGAATCTCAATTACGACGCGTGGCTCGGATCGACACCGGTCGTCTTCTATACCGAGAACCGCGTGCATCCGCAGGAGGGCTATGGCCGCCCCGGATGGCTGCGCTGCGAGCAATTTGGCGCCGGCATGATCACCGGGTGGGGAGCGCACCACATCGACACCGCGCACTGGGGAATGGATACGGAATACACCGGGCCGATCGAGGTGTGGGGGACAGCGCAGTTCCCGAAGAGTGGCCTCTGGGACGTTCACGGTGACTTCAGGACCGAGGCCATGTACGCCAACGGCGTCCACATGATCGTCAGCGGCGCGTTTCCCAACGGCATCAAGTTCATCGGCACCGAGGGCTGGGTGTTCGTATCTCGTGGCAACGAGGCTGTGACGTCGAGCGATCCGGCTGCGAAGCAATTCGAGCAGCCCCTCGCCGCAAGCGATCCCAAGATTCTCACGTCGGTCATCGGTCCGAACGAAATCCACCTGCCCGAGAGCACCGATCATCACGGCAACTGGCTCACGTGCATCAAGTCGCGGCAGCAGACAATCGCGCCAGTCGAAGTCGGTCACCGCGCGTGCTCCGCGTGCCTGATTCATCACATCGCGATGCGCGCCAACCGCAAGCTGTACTGGGATCCGCTGAAAGAGCGTTTCAAGAACGACGATGCCGCCAACGCGCTGCTGTCGCGCCCGCAGCGATGGCCGTATGTGGTGGGTTAGAGCCGGTCGGATCGGTAGTTCGGTAGTTCGGTAGTTCGGTAGTTCGGGCCGGGCAGTCGACTTTCCGATAAGCACGACTGCCGAACGACCGAGCTCCGAACGACTTGCCGACAGCGACCGAACGACCGAGCTACCGAACGACCGAACATCGAAGGAGCCCCATGATCACCCGCCGAGATATCGCGATCGCAGTCATAGCCGTCAGCGGAACACTCGCCGTCGTTTCCGCTCAGCAGACCGACATCCTCAAGTCACAGGTCTTCGAGTGGTCGGCGATGAAGCCGCGCGAGGTTGCTTACGGTGACGTTCGCTCGATCGTCAGGGCGCCGACGGCGACGCTCGCCGAGCTCGAGATGCACGTGACGACACTCAACCCGGGGCAGGTGTCGCATGCGCCTCATCAGCACGAGAACGAAGAGCTCATCATCCTCAAGCAGGGCACCCTCGAGACGCTTTCCCTCGGCAAGTGGCAGAAGGTCGAAACCGGTTCCATCATCTTCAACGCGTCAAACGACCTCCACGGCGTGAAGAACGTCGGCACGGTCCCAGCCGTCTATCACGTCGTCAATTGGAAGCGGAAGCCCTAGCCGGAGCCATTTCGGGCGTCCGCACCGTCCTGCCGCGAGCCAATCAGCACTCGAAATTCATCCTCGACTGCAGCTCGGGATGTCCTCTGAGTTTTTATCGAAGGCAGCATTCAGCAGTGCTGAAGGCTATACTCGATCGCAGGAGGCCCCTGTGGCTGTTAGACGCGGCGTCATCATCGTTATCGTCCTGATCTTCATCGCCGTCGCCATCTCGACGGCGGGCCTTATCGTCGATGGGCCTGGCGGTGGGCCGCACGCCGCAGATCGCGTCCAACTCCACGCTGCTGCTCAGCGTCGGCGGCGATCTGCAGGAGGTCGAGCCGAGCGGCGTGATCGGTCAGTTCCTCGAAGCTCCGCCAACGGTGCGCTCGGTCGTCGACGCGCTGCGCAAGGCGAGTGTCGATCGGCGGGTGACGAGCGTCATCATCCGTCCGACCAACAGCGCCGCCCTGTGGGGCAAGGTGCAGGAAGTGCGGGAGGCGATCGTCGAGTTCAAGAAGTCGAAGAAGCCGATCATCGCTTACCTCGAGTTCGGCGGCGATCAGAACTACTACCTGGCCAGCGCCTGCGACAAGGTCTTCCTGATGCCGACGGCGTCGCTCGATCTCACCGGCATTGCGAGCTACGAGCTCTTCCTGCGCGGGACCCTCGATAAAGTGGGCGTGGTGCCGGACTCGCTGCACGTCGGCGACTACAAGACGGCGTCGAACACGTTCACCGAGCATACCTTCACGCCTGCGCATCGAGAGATGGCGCAATCGCTCAACACCGACCTCTACGAGCAACTCATCGCCGGCCTGGCCGACGGCCGCCATCGCACACCGGCCGAGATGCGGAGCTTTGATCGATCATGGCCCCTACCTCCCCGAAGATGCGGTGCGCGCCGGCCTCGTCGACGATCTGGCCTACGAGGACGAGATCGACGACAAAGTCGCCCTCGGCACGCGGCGGCCGTACGCGGATGTTGAAGCAGCAGGAGTATCGCGCGGTGGGCCTGAACTCGCTCGGCCTCAATCGCGGTCCGCGCATCGCGCTCATCTACGCTGTCGGCACCATCACGTCCGGCGCCAGCAGCGAATCGCCCTCAGGCCAGGTCGTCGGCTCCGACACGATCGTCGAGTACCTGCGCAAGGCGCGCGCCGACAATTCAATCCGCGCCATCGTCCTGCGCATCGACAGCCCCGGTGGCTCGGCCGTCGCCTCCGACATCATCTGGCGCGAGATCATGCTGACGCGCGATCAAAAGCCGGTAATCGCCTCGATGTCTGACGTCGCCGCCTCCGGCGGCTACTACATCGCCATGCCCGCCCACGCCATCGTCGCGCAGCCGGCGACGCTGACCGGCTCGATCGGCGTCGTGATGATCCGGTTCGTGATCGACGGAACACTCGACAAGCTCGGCCTGAACCTGGAGACGGTGAAGAGCGGCAAGTATGCGGACCTCTTCTCGCCGGTGCGGCCGTTCACGCCAGACGAGCGTAAGAAGGTCGGGGAGCTGATGCAGGCGACCTACGACTCGTTTGTCGAGAAGGCCGCGGCGGGGCGCAATACGACGCCGGAGCGGATCGACGCGATTGCGCAGGGGCGTGTGTGGACGGGGAAGCAGGCCAAGGAGCTCGGCCTCGTCGACGAGTTGGGCGGCCTCGACAAGGCGCTCGCCATGGCGAAGGAGCGGGCGAAGATCGCCGCGAGCTCGGAAGTAGAGCTCGTGGTGTTTCCGCCGAAGAAGACACTCTTCGACGTCGTCAGCGAGCCGCTGAACCGCTCCGACGGCAGCGCCGCACTGACGTCTCTTCTCGGTAATCAGAACGCCCGTGCGCTCGAGGCTGTCACCTCGCCGCTGCGGATGTTCCGCCGCGGCGAGCCGTTGACGCTGATGCCTAATGTGTTTGTGGGTAGTAGATAGCTGCAGTCGACGGTCTTCAGTCGTCGGTCTTCAGTCTCGGTCGTCAGTCGCAGACTGCCGACTGACCGACTGACGACTGCGACTGCCTATCCCACCACCTGCGCGATAACCTGCGGATTGGACTTGATGGTCATGCGCTCGCGCGCTTTGGTCATGTAGGAGCCGTAGAAGCGCTGCTTTTGCTGGTTCAGGAGCTCGCCCCTGACCGTGTCCTTCCCCGACTTGAGCTCCTCGGGCGTCGGGCTCTTCTTCTCGAGCACTTTCACGATTACCGAACCGGTGTCGGTGGCAATCGGATCGCTCACGCCGCCGACCGGAAGGGCGAAGGCGGCGGCATCGACTGCCGCGCTGACGCCGACGTCAGGCAGCGCCTGGCCACGCGCGAGAAGGTCGGTCGTTTTTGCCTCGAGCCCTGCGGTCTTGGCGGCCGCCGAGAAGTCACCCGCGGACTTCAGCTGCGCCGCGAGCGCTGCCGCACGCTGCTTGGCGGCCTCGACCGCCTTGGTCTTCTGCACGTCCTCACGCACGCGCGCCTTCACTTCGTCGAGCGTCGGGACTCGTGATTCCTGCGTGCCGGTGACGGTGACGAAGGCGTAGCCGTTCTGCGAGCGGATAGCCTCGCTCACTTCGCCGGTCTTCAGCTCGAAGGCGCGATTGGTGATCGCCGGCGCCATGCCGAGGCCGACGAATCGGTTCCCCGCGGCCGAAGAATCCGGACTCGGCGACGGTCAGCCCGCGGCCCTTGGCCACGGTATCCAGGTCCGCCGGCTTGGTCAGCTTGCCGGCGAGCTCCGAGGCAATCCGATCGGCTTCTTTCTGCGCGCGCTCCGACTTGAGGATGTCCTCGATCTGCACGCGCTCCTCGTCGAGCGTCCGCTGCGCCGCGGCCTTTTTCTCGCGTGACGCGAATGATGTGGTAACCGAACTGCGTCTTGACGAGATCGCTCGTTTCGCCCGGCTTGAGCTTGAACGCAACGTCGTCGAATTCCTTGACCATCGCGCCCTTGGCGAAGAAGTCGAGGTCGCCGCCCTTCGCCGCGCTGACTTCGTCCTCGGAGAACTTGGTGGCGAGCGCCGCGAAGTCCGCCCCGCCCTTGACCTTCGCGAGGAGGTCCTCGGCCTGCTTCTTCACCGCGGCGTCGTCCTTGCCCTCGGTCTTCAGCAGGATGTGGCTCGCGCGACCTGCTCGGGCGTTGCGTACTGCTGCTTGTTGTCCTCGTAATAGCGCTGAACGTCCTGCTGGCTGACGGTGATGCCCTGGCGGAGGCCCTGCGAGGTCGATGAGCGTGTACTTCACCTTGCGCTTCTCGGGGATCCTGTAGGTTTCCTTGCTCGCCTCGAAGTGCGACGCGACCTCGGCATCGGTGACTTCGACGCCTTCCTTGAACTTGTCGGACGGGGAACGCGACGACGGCGAGCTTGACCTTTTCGTTGCGCTTGTTGAACTCGGCGATCACGTCGTGGTCGGGGACGGTGATCCAGTCGGTCAACGCGCCCTGGAGCTTCTCGAGCATGACGCTGCGCCGGACTTCTTCCTCGAAGTCGCTCGGGTTGATCGGCGGGTTCTGCATGCCCAGGATCTGGGCGTAGCGGGCGTTCCCGATGAACTGGCCGTTTTCCTGGAAGGCCGGGATGGCGAGAATCCGGGCGCGAACCTCGGCGTCGCTTGCCGTCAGCCCCTGGCGCTTCGCTTCAGCCAGCGCCGCTTCCTCTTCGATCAACTGCTGCACGATGCGCTGGTCGATGCCGAGCTGCTTGAGCAGCTTCTCGTCCATGCTGCCGCCATAGGCGTTGCGATACGCCTGCATCTGCTGCTGATAGACCCTGCGGAATCGCCCGACGGTGATATCGCGGCCGTCAACGCTGGCGACGACGCCGTAATTGCTGGCGCCATCGAGGCTGGGATTCTGCAAGAAGCTGGGGATGTAAACGGCTACGAATGCAACAACGACCACACGCCAGGCTCCACTTGAGCCAGGTCTTGTGTCGTCGCATCCGATCGAGCATCGTCATGGGAAGCGGGCCTCGTTTCGCAAAACTGGAAACCTAGATTATGCCAGAGTCTGCGGGCGTTCGTGCGGCCGGCGGCTGAGCTGGTTGGCGGGCTGTTGGCAAGGACCCGCGGCCGAACCTGACCCCGACCCTGGGTGAGCAATCAGCTAGCCGCCGAACAGCCGAGCCAGCCAGCAGCGAGCACCGACCCGCGAGCCCCGAGCCCGAGCCCCGACGGCGAGCTGCCAACAGCCAGCAGCGAGCCCCAGAACGGCCCCTGAACCCGGGGAACCCACCGTCCGATACTCAAGAGAAGCCAGCCGGAGTGTCCGGATGTGGTATATTTGTTCTGTACAGAACGACTTAGAAGGATTTGTCATTCCAAATGGGACGCAGAGTCGAGTGACCGGGCGAGCTCGGCAGACTCGCGCCCGTCGTCGCCCGAGCAGGGCAAGCGTGCCGGTCTTCCGTACGGACCTTGCTGAACGGCTTCGTCCGTCGCAGGCGGCGCTCCGGCGGAAGCTGGCGCGCGCTGATGTGCTCGCTGAGATGATTCGGGCGGTAAATTCCAGCCTCGACCCAGAACGCGTGGCCGACACGCTCGTGCAGAAGGTTGCCGAGTGGGTGCCCGCGCCATGCTGGCTCGTCCTTGCCGTGGACGATGCGGGCAGGGTGCGTTCGCTCGCGAGCCGGGCCGTTACCCCGACGCTGACCGACCCGGCGCAGGCCGTCGGCGAGTGGATCCTCCAGAAAGGCGCAATTTTCGCGAGCGCCAACCTGTCCGAAGATCGCCGCATCGCCGCTCGATTGTTCGAAAGCGCGCGCATCGGTGCTCGGGTTTCCACTCTCGTGCCCGCGGCCAGACGATTGGCGCCCTGGTGGCTCTCGATCGTGCGCCGGCCGCCCGACAGCCGAAGATGGCGGCGGGAACGCTGTCGAAGTTCCTGATGACGCTCGAGCCGGGCGCGCTCGCGCTCGACAACGCGCTGCGCGTGCAGCGCGCCGAGGCACTTTCGGTCACCGACGACCTGACGCAGCTCTACAACTGGCGCTACATGCAGCAGGTGCTGCGGCGTGAAACCAAGCGGGCGTTGCGCGGCAACCGGCCGCTGTCGCTGCTCTTCGTCGACCTCGACGGCTTCAAATCGATCAACGACTCGCACGGCCACCTCTTCGGCAGCCGCGCGCTCGTCGAGTCAGCGAGCGTCATCCGCGCCAGCGCGCGCGAAACAGACATCGTGGCCAGGTTCGGCGGCGACGAGTTCGCGCTCGTCCTCCCCGATACGGCCAGCGACGGTGCGGTATCGGTCGGCGAGCGCGTACGCGACCGTCTCGCGGCGCACAGGTTTCTCGAAGGCGACGGTCTCAGCATCGCGCTCACGGCATCCGTCGGCTGCGCCACGCTGCCCGACGTCGCCGGGAGCTCCGAGGAGCTCGTTCAGGCCGCCGACGAAGCCATGTACTGGGTCAAGTCGCACGGCAAGAACGGCATTCACGTAGCGGGCGCTTAGCAATGCTGATTTTCGAATGCTGAATGCTGAATGAAGGCGGAAGTTCGAATGAAAGATAAAGAAAGTGCGGCTCGTGTTTCGGTACTGAACTAAACTTCACACTTTGCAGTCGAAGATTTCTTCAGCATTTATTTCAGCATTCAGCATTCAAAATTCAGCATTGCAATGAGTCTTCGCTCTCTTTTCTCACTGTTTTCAAGCGATCTCGCGATCGACCTCGGTACGGCGAACACGTGCGTCTACGCGCGCGGAAAGGGCATCGTCGTCAACGAGCCGTCGATTGTCGCGATCAACAAAGTCAACGGCCGCATCGAGGCCGTGGGCAAGGACGCCAAGGACATGCTCGGCCGCACGCCGGGCAACATCGTCGCCATCAAGCCGATGAAGGACGGGGTCATCGCTGACTTCGAGGTCACCGAGAAGATGCTGACCTACTTCATCAAGAAAGCGCACAACCGCAACGTGTGGGTGCGGCCGCGCATCGTCATCGGCGTGCCGTCGGAGATCACGCAGGTCGAAAAGCGCGCGGTGAAGGACAGCGCCTATCGCGCCAAGGCCAGCGAGGTGCACCTCGTCGAAGAAGCCATGGCCGCAGCCATCGGCGCGGGCATGCCGATCACCGAGCCGTCGGGCAACATGATTGTCGATATCGGCGGCGGCACCACCGACATCGCGGTCATCTCGCTCGCGGGCATCGTCTACAGCAAGGCCGTCCGCGTTGCCGGCAACGAGATGGATGAAGCGATCATCCAGTACATCAAGAAGACGTACAACCTGCTGATTGGCGAGCGCACAGCCGAGGCGATCAAGATGGAAGTCGGCTCGGCCTACCCGCTCGAAGAGCGGATGACGATGGAGATCAAGGGACGCCACTTGATTGAAGGCGTGCCGAAGACGATCACCATCACGGACGAGGAGATTCGCGAGTCGCTCGCCGAAACCGTCAACGTCATCGTCGACGCGGTGCGCGTAGCGCTCGAGCGCACGCCGCCCGAGCTCTCGGCGGATATCGTCGATCGCGGCATCGTCCTGACCGGCGGCGGATCGCTGTTGAAGAATCTCGACAAGCGGCTGCGCGAGGAAACCGGCCTGCCGCTGGCCATGGCCGAGGATCCCCTGTCATCGGTCGTGCTCGGCGCCGGCAAGATGCTGTCGGACTTCAACCTGTTGCGGAAAATCTCGATCGACTAGGAACAATGCTGAGTGTTGAATGCTGAATGCTGAAGTGAATGCCGAAGACCATTCAGCATTGACTCCGCCGCCTCGCGTCTTCAGCATTTACTTCAGCATTCAGCACTCGACATTCAGCATTGCTGTGATCGACCTCACCCCCCGCACGCCGTATCGTCAGCGCACGGGCGTCCTCTTCGGCGCGGTGATGATCGGGCACCTCATCCTGATTTCCGCGCAGGTACAGTCGAAGGCCGGCGTGCCGGTGCTCGAAGGCGTGACCTTCGGTGTCTTTTCCCGCATCCAGGGCGGCGCCGCTCGGTCTTTTTCGCGGCGTGGCCGGGACCTGGAACAGCTACTTCAACCTTCGCGGTGTCTCGGCGGAGAACGAATCGCTGCGGCAGCAGGTTGCCGCGCTCGAAGTGCGGCTGCAGGAGCAGCGGGCGCAGGCGCAGCGCGCCGACCGCCTGCAGGCGCTCCTCGGCTTCAAGGAGAGCACGGCGCTGCCGACGCTGGCCGCCGAGGTCATCGCGGGCAATTCCAATCCGGGTTTGCTGACGGTCACCATCAACCGCGGCACCGCTGATGGCGTACAGGCCGACATGGCGGTGATCTCTCCCAAGGGCATCATCGGTCGCGTCGTCGGACCCGTCGCGTCACACGCTGCCCGCGTGCAGCTGCTCATCGACCGAAGTGCGGCGGCGGGAGCGGTGACCGAGCGCGCGCGCGCCGGCGGCGTGGTGGCCGGCGTCGAGGGCGACCCGCCATTGGCCATGGATCTGGTGTCGAATCTTGCCGACGTCAAGCCCGGCGACGTCGTGGTGGCGTCCGGTGCCGACGGCATGTTTCCCAAGGGTTTCGTCGTCGGGACGGTCGAGAAGTCCGAGCGCGGGCCCAAGCCTCTACCGGTTGATCACGGTTCGCCCGGCGGTCGATTTCTCGTCGCTCGAAGACGTGCTGGTCGTGCTCGTGCCTGCTCGCGGCGCCGTTCCGGACGACCCGGCACCGCCAGAGGTCAAGAAGTGAGGGCAATTGGCGTCGTGATCGCGCTGGCCGCAGCGCTGGCGCTGCAGACAACCCTCGCCGGGCTGACGATTCACGGCGCGACGGCGGTCAACCTGGTGCTGATTGCCGTCATATACGTCGCCCTGGCGTTCGGACCGGTTGCGGGGCTGATGGCTGGCACCGTCGGCGGCCTCGTCCAGGATGCGCTGGCGGGCGGGATCGTCGGCGTCGGCGGGTTTTCGAAGACGCTGGTGGGTTTTCTCGTCGGCGTGCTGGGCGCCCAGTTCATCGTGGCGCAGTCGCTCCCGCGCTTCGTGATGTTCGTAGCCGGGACCGTCGTGCATGAGCTTTGCTACCAGGCGCTTTTTGCCCTCGTCGAGACGCGGGCGTTCCGGATGCCGTGGTCGGCGGCGATGATTCAGGCGTTGGTGAACGGCGTCATTGGCATCCTGGCCTTCCAGATCGTGGAATCGGGGCCAGGACTTCTGCAGCGCCGGCGGGCGCGCGGCGCTACACTAAGTAGGCGTCAGTTTTAAGGGCCCTGCCCCCAGGCTGGCTACCACTTTCACACGACAAAGCTATGAGCTCGAACAACAGCCCGCTGCCAGCAGACGACAGGCGAAATCTGAGCCTGAGGTTGTCCTCGGTGCAGATCGTCGTGGCGGCGCTGTTTGCGCTGCTCGCCGTCGCGTTCTGGATGTTCCAGGTCGCGCAGCATCAGAAGTTCGACGAGATGGCGGAGAACAACCACCGCCGCCGCCTGCCGCTGCCGGCGCCGCGCGGCGTGCTGTTCGACCGCGACGGCAAGGTCCTCGTCGAGAACCAGAACACCGTCAACATCGCGCTCGATCCGCGAGCAGTCCGGAAACATCGACGAAACCCTCGCGTCCTGGCCGCGGCCACAGGAGCTGACGAAGCGCAGTTGCGCGAAACGGTCAATCGCCGCCGCCGCGAACCGAGCTACCGGCCGATCGTGCTGATCGAGAACGCGACCCAGGCGCAGATCGCGGCATGGATGGCGCGGCGCCTGGAACTGCCCGGCATCATCGAGCAGGAAGTGCCGGCGCGGCAGTATCCGCAGAACGAGCTCGCCGCGCATCTCTTCGGTTACGTCGGCGAGGCGAGCGAGACCGAGCTCACCCGGCCCGAGTATGCCGGCGCCGAATCCGGTTCGATGGTCGGGAAGGCGGGCGTGGAGCCGCCGTACAACAAGCTCCTGATGGGCGCGACGGCGACCAGCTCGTCGTCGTCAACAGCCGCGGCCGCGAGATGGGCGAGGCGCAGAAGACAGGAGCCCGTCGAAGGCCGGCGCGTTCAGCTGACGATCGACGCCGACGTGCAGCGCGCGACCGAGGAAGGGTTTCACCATTTCGGCTTACAACGGCGCCGCCGTCATCCTCGATCCGCGCTCGGGCGAAGTCCTGTCGTTCATCAGCCTGCCCGGCGTACGACCCGAACTCAGTTCGCCGGCGGCATCGACCTCGACCGACTGGAACTCGCTCATCAACAACGACCGCTGAAGCCGCTGCAGAACCGCGCGCTGCAGGGGACGTATTCGCCGGGCTCGACGTTCAAGATTGCGGTCGCCACGGCGGCGCTCGAAGAGGGCGTCGTCACGCCGGACTTCCGTGTCTTCTGCCCGGGCGGCGCGACATTCTACGGCCGCTACTTCCAGTGCCACCTGAAGGGCGGCCACGGCTCGGTCGACATGCGGCACGCGATCGAGAAGTCGTGCAACGTCTACTTCTACACGCTCGGCAACATGCTCGGCGTCGATCAGGATCCACAAGTGGGCGTCGCTGCTCGGCCTGGGCGAGCGCAGCGGCATCGATCTGCCGAACGAGATCAAGGGCCTCGTGCCGTCGACCGAGTGGAAGAACGACGACGCGCGAGCGAAGTGGTACCCGGGCGAGACGATTTCGGTCTCGATCGGCCAGGGCCAGGTCAACGTGACGCCGCTGTCGCTGGCGGTCATGATGATGACGATCGCCAACGGCGGCACGCGCTACACGCCGCACGTGCTCAAGGCGGTCGACGAAGGGCAAGGGCTGGAAGCCGGTGCCGGCGCCGCCGCCGCAGTCGACGGTGCAAGATGAAGCAGTCGACGATCGACGCGCTGCACGAAGGGCTGTGGATGGTCGTCAACGCCGCCGGCACCGGCGGCCGCGCGCGGATTCCCGGCTTCAACGTCGCCGGCAAGACCGGCACGGCGCAGGTGATTTCGCTGACCGGGGCCAAGGTCGCCAAGGGCAAGATGGACGTGCGCGACCACGGCTGGTTCGTGTTCTTCGCGCCGCACGACAAGCCGGAGATTGCCGGCGTCATCTTCGCCGAGCACGCCGAGCACGGCTACTCGGCGCCCGATCGCCAAGTACGCGATGGAAACCTATTTCGCGAAGAAGGAAGGCCGGCCGCTGCCGACGCTGCCGCCGAAGGCCGCCCGGCGCGGCGACGATCGTTGCCGCCGGCCAGCCGGCGGCGCCCGGCCGCGGCGGCGACCGCCGGGACGGTGGCGCAGCGGTAACCGATGTTCGAACGCCGCCTGTTCTTCCACGTCGACTGGCTGCTGCTCGGGGCCATCCTGATGCTGACCGGCATCGGCGTCGCGATGATCTACAGCACGACCTACGTCACGTGCCCGAGCCGGCGCACCCGGGGCCGCAGTTCCTGCACGCAGATTTACGCCATCGGCCTCGGTCTCATCGCGCTGCTCGTCTGCCTGGCGATCGACTACCGCATGCTGGCGGAGAACTCGCTCATCTTCTACGGCGGCGCTGATCGGGCTCCTGTCTACGTGCTGTTCAAGGGCTCGACCCAGTTCAACGCCACGCGCTGGATCGATGTCGGGCCGTTCAACCTGCAGCCGTCGGAGTTCGGCCGCATCACCCTGGCGCTGATGCTGGCGATGTTCTTCGGCGAGAACCGCCGCGGCGCCCGCAACACCGGCGACCTGGTCGATCGCCGGGATCTTCCCGGCGGTGCCGTTGCTGCTGATTGCCCGGCAGCCGGACCTCGGCACCGCCGTCACGCTGATTCCGGTGTGCTTCGGCATCGCCTATCTGGCCGGGCTGCGCATGCGGCTCATCGCCGTGCTCGCGCTCGTCGCCGTGCTCATGGCGCCGGTCGCGTGGGAGTTCGCGCTCAAGGATTACCAGAAGACCCGCATCACCACGTTCCTCAATCCCGACCTGGATCCGCAGGGCGACGGCTATCAGCAGAGCCAGGCGCGGATCACCGTCGGATCCGGCGGGCTGACCGGCAAGGGCTTCATGAAGGGCACGCAGGGGCAGTACAAGTTCCTGCCGGTCGCCCACAACGATTTCATCTTCTCGGTGCTGGCCGAGGAGAAGGGTTTCATCGGCGTGCTGGTGGCGCTGGGGCTGTATCTGTTCGTGATTCTGCGATCGCTCGAGGCGGCGCGGCTCTCCAAGGACCGCATCGGCGCGTACCTGGTCGGAGGGATCATCGCGGGATTTGCGTTCCAGGTGATCTACAACATCACGATGTCGGCCGGCCTCGCGCCGGTGAAAGGTATTGACGCTGCCGCTGATGAGCTACGGCGGCTCGTCGATGATCGCGACGCTGGCGGGCTTTGGCCTCATCCTCAACGTGAGGATGCGGCGGTTCACCAACTAGCACGGATTTCACTGTCGCATGCGATCCCTGAAGATGACCACCGATCTGCCGTTTCATCGATGCTCATCGCTCGTGGCTGCTTGACCGTCCTGGCTGGCTGCCGCGCTTGCGGTCGTCGCGTCGCGGCGTGAACGCGCCGGGCACGCGGCGGACGCAGTCCAGCGGAGTTTCGTCCATGAACAAGGAGATGATCATCTCCTCGGGCGACCACGAGACGCGGGTCGCCATCCTCGAGGACGACCAGGTCGTCGAGGTCTTCATCGAGCGCGAGAATCAGCGCGGCGTTGTCGGCAACGTCTACAAGGGCCGGGTCTACAAAGTCCTCCCCGGCATGCAGTCCTCCTTCGTTGACATCGGCCTCGAGCGCGACGCGTTCCTCTACGTCTCGGAAGTCGTCAACACCGTCGAGGAGTTCGAGCGGCTGGCCGGCGACGACGAGGACGAGCCGCGGACGGTCCCGTGCTGGCGTACGCCGTCCCGCCAGAGGCGTTCGCGATGCGCCGCAGTCGACGGCGTGGCCGAGGCCCGCTGCTGTCGGCCGAGCCGCCGGCTCGAAGGCGCTGAGCCGAGCCTGCCGACGACGACCGTCGCCGGGTTGGATCGACCGCCCGGCGAACCGGCGCCGCCCGAGCGCCGCGGCGAGCGCGGCCGCTGCGCGGTGGCGCCAGGCGCCGACCGGCCGCGGACGCGACGCGGCGGCGGCCGGCCGCAACGGCGATCGCGACCGGCCGAAGCCCAAGATCGAAGACCTGCTCAAGGAAGGGCAGGAAGTCCTCGTCCAGGTCGTGAAGGAGCCGCTCGGCACCAAGGGCGCGCGCCTGACGTCGCACGTCACCATGCCGGGCCGGTTCCTGGTGTTCATGCCGACGGTCGATCACGTCGGCGTCTCCCGCAAGATCGAATCGCGCGAGGAGCGCGGCCGGCTGCGCGGCATCGTCCGCGAGTTCCGCGAGCAGCACGGCTTCACCGGCGGCGTCATCATCCGCACCGCCGCCTCCGGCCGCTCCAAGGAAGACATCGTCAGCGACCTCGTCGTACTTCCATCAGGTCTGGACCGAAATCCGCCAGAAGATGGAAGGCGCGGCGCCCGCCGGCGCTGCTGTTCCAGGAGCAGAGCCTGGTCACCAAGCTGCTGCGCGACCTGCTGACCGACGACTACACCGCGATTCGCCTCGACGACGAGCAGGAGCACCGCCGCGTCGTCGCGCTGGTCGAGCGCATCATGCCGAACCTGCTGCCGCGGGTGAAGCTCTACACGAAGGACTATCCGATCCTCGAGGAATACGGCGTCCAGGCCGAGATCGACAAGGCGCTGCGCAGCAAGGTCTGGCTCAAGTCGGGCGGCTACCTCGTCATCAACCAGACCGAGGCGCTGGTCGCGATCGACGTCAACACCGGCCGCTACGTCGGCAAGCGCACCGGCCGGCTCGAGGACACCATCGTCAAGACCAACCTCGAAGCGGTGAAGGAGATCGTCCGGCAGCTGCGGCTGCGCGATCTGGGCGGCATCATCGTGCTCGACCTGATCGACATGGAGGAGAAGAAGAACCGGCAGAAGGTCTTCCAGGAAGTCGAGAAGGAGCTGCGGCGCGACCGCTCGCCGTCGAAGGCGATCCAGGTGTCGGACTTCGGGCTGGTGATCGTCACGCGCAAGCGCGTCAAGCAGAGCCTCGAGCGGCAGCTGACCGAGCCGTGCCCGTACTGCTCGGGATCGGGATCGATCAAGTCGAGCTCGACGATCTGCTACGAGATCCTGACGGAGATGAGGAAGATCGGCGCGGAGCTGGACGGCCACGGCGTGATCCTGCGGGTGAACCCGGACATCGCGCGGGCGCTGAAGGAAGAGGAGCCGGCCCTGCTGCGAGATCTGCAGCAGTCGCTCGGCAAGCCGGTGACGATCAAGCCGGACGTCGCACCTCCATCACGAGCAGTTCGACGTGATGGCGACGTAGGGTAGGGAAGGTGCTCGGGACAGGCCCGGGATCACCCGAGCCTTCGACCAGAGGAGCGCAGATTACTACTTCGGCGGGAGCCGCCGCGGCGGCCGCTGCGCAGGTAAATCAGGTAGTGGTTGCCGGCCTTGTTGAACCAGACGCGCACGTAGTCGTTGCCCTTGAGCGTCTGCACCTTCGAGCCGCCGGAGGCCGGCGGCGCGTCCTTGACGACCATCTTGATTTCGGCTGCGGGACGATCTGACGACCTCGCGGCCCTTGACGGCGCCGCCCTGGACGAACTCGACCCACCGCTCGAGGGGCTCGGTGATGCCACCGCGTCCGGACTCGCTTCCTGCGCGGTCAGGCGCGACCTGAGTACGGTTCCGGCCGGCAGCGGCTTGCCATCCGCCGTACACACCCTTGGGTATCCGGACGGTTCCGAGCGCCAGATCGCCCGTCGGCGCGGTCGCGTCCGCGGCCTCGGCGGCTGCTGGTTCGGCGCCTGTGCTGCGCGAGGCGCCATCGCTGGCACTCAGCAGCGCCAGCCACCAGGATCCCCACCAGAACCCACTGCTTCTTCATAACGACATCTCCTGCAACCGCTGACTGCCTCGCGGCATCGGCTTGCACGGGCTCCGGCAAGCGCGCCGGACCCGTGCACGACCTGAGCAATTATATCGGCATCACGACCGAGACTTGCCAGGCAATTAGACCTGAGCAAGGAGAGTGCCAGCAGTCGGGCTGAAGATGCCGGGTTTTTCAGGGATTTCAGCGACTGCGCCAGGGGTCAGCCGAAGTGATCCGTGGGCTACGATGTCGGGAAACCCGACAGTCAGCATGTCGTGGGGCGGCTCAGCGCTGCTATCTTTTCGTGATGACGATGTGCCGGAGAAGGTCGTGAGCGTCGAGGAGGCGCTGCCGTCGCCATAGGTGCCGCGCAGCGACCGCGGCCGCTTGCCGTCCGGCTCGGCGCCGCCCATGGTGACCGGGAGGTCGGTACGGATCGACCGCTGAACGAGGTGGCCTCGAGCTGGAACCCGGTCTTGCCGTCGAACGGCATGCGGATGTTGCCCGAGTGCGAAGTGAACTCGTAGCGGCCGTTCGGCGCGAGGTCGCCGCGTGAACGCGACGTTGCCGCTGATCGCCTGCGCGTCGACGCGCTCGGCCAGTGACGTCTGTCGATGTCGACGTTGCCGCTGACGGTCGTCGAGCGCGAGCTGCGCGCCTTCACTTCCCGCAGCCTCACGGTGCCGCTGACGTTCCGGCTCGAGCGCGCCGTCGATCTTCGTGTCGGCGATCTCGACGTCGCCGGAGATCGATTTCGCGTCGCGAGCCGCCCGGCGTTCGACAGATCCTGACGTTGCCGCTGACGGTCTCGAGCGCGAGGCCCCGTTGATGTCGCTGACCGTAGATGTTGCCCGAGATCGAGTTGACGATGATGCGCGTGCCGGCCGGCGCCGCGATGTTGCAACGCGACGCCGACGTTGATGTTGCGGCGATCGCCGCCGCGGCTCGTCGCCGCCCGGATAGCGCGGCTCGACTCTCGACGCGGGTGCCGCGCTCGACGATGTCGACCTGGACGAGGGCAGCACCTCGCTCGCTCTCTGCGTCGGTGCCGGCCGCGCGCGGTCTTGATGACTTCGATCGCGACGACTGTTGCCGCTGCCGCGCGTGACGATGATGTCGCCGGCGATGTTCGACGAGTGTCGATCTCGCCGTTGGCGCCGAGGTTGAGCGTGCGCGAGATCTTCTCGGTCTGGACCGCCTGCGTCGTCGCTGCGGCTGCTAGCGCTCCGGGCCGCGGTCGACGTGCCGCCTGCGCGCTGGATCGCGACCTGTGCGGTCGCAGTAGCGCCGCGACTGCGCGGCGCCGGCAGCGCCGGCAGGGCACAGGCGAGCGAGCGCGATGGTCAACAGCGATCTGCGCATCATGATTTGTTCATTCCCTCGACGACCTGCGCGGCGCCGGCGGCGTTGCCCTTCCGCATCTCGTTCATCAGCGCGATCGTGTCCTGCAGCAGCGAGATCTTGCGCTGCAGCGCGTCGAACAGGCTGTCGCGGGCGGCGACGTTCTGCGGCTCCTGCTGCAGCGCCTCGCTGCTCTCGGCGATCGCCTGGTCGAGGATCTGCAGGTTCTGTCGAGCATCGCCGCGGTCTGCCGTCGGCAGCGCCTGGTCGTCCGGTGCCGAGCCCCTCTTCGCAGCTTCGCGACGCCGCTCTGCAGCAGCTGCTCGGCCTCCGCAAATCCTCTACGACTTTGGACGGCATCGCTGCCGGCGGCGTTGCCTGCCGCGGCTGCTCGCGGCGGCTGCCGGCGGTCGGTCGCAGGTTGCGCGGATCACGAAATAGAGCGAGAGCGCCGACGGCGAGCACCAGCGCGGCCGCGATCGCCAGCCAGGCGCGTGCGTGGCCGCTCGGCGCTGCGGCGACTGGCGCCCGTCTGCGACGCGTCCTTCCTGGCGCAGCCGTCCGGCGATCTGCAGCCAGACGTGCGTCTGGCGGCGCTGGATCGGCTCGAGCGTCGCGCGCGACATCGCGGATCGCGCTGCAGATCGGCGACGAGCGCGCGGCACGCCGCGCACTCGTCGAGATGCTGCTCGGAGCTCCGCCGGCGCGGATCGGGCCCAGCGTGCCGTCGAGCAGCTCCTGAATGTCCGAATCGGTCAGCTCGCTATCGCGCTGGCAGCTTGCGCATAGCCCGACGGTCAACCTCAGCGCGTCAGCAGCGCCCGCAGCCTCAGCCGCGCCTTGTGCACCTGCGACTTCGACGTGCCTTCCGCGATTCCCAGGACCTCGGCCGACCTCGCGATGCTCGAGCCCCTGCGACGTCGTGCAGCACGAACGCGGCGCGGCAGCCTTCGGGCAGCTGCGCCAGCGCCCGCTCGAGATCCATCTTCGTCACCGTCCGCTCCGCGAGCCCGCGCTGCCGCCCGGGTCAGGCATCACCGGCTCGTCGTCCAGCGCGTCGGTCAGCTGGACGGCCCGGCCCGTCCGGCTCCGCAGGTAATCGAGGCACAGGTTCGTGGCCAGCCGATAGAGCCACGTGCCGAGCGCCGATTCGCCGCGGAACGTCTCCGAGCTTCCGGTGCGCCGCGAGGAAGATCTCCTGCAGCAGATCTTCCGCGTCGGCCGGGTTGCCGAGCATCCGGCACGCCACGCTGTAGAGCCGCCCCGCATGCGCCCGGTAGAGCTCCTCGAACGCGCCCAGGTCGCCCTGCGCGGCAGCGCTCGACGAGCGCCAGCTCGTCCTGCCGGGATGGCGCCGGCGGGACCTGTCACGCGGAAAGGCTCGTCACCTTAGACGGGCCTGCACGGTCCGTTCGGACGGTCAGCCGACACAGGGGCTGGCACGTTGCCGTCATTGTCCTCGTTCGTCGTGTTCGCGGCCGCTTTCGGCCAGCGCCGTGCGCGAAACTCGCGGATTCGTTCCCGGACACGAGGATACCCTCGGCTCTGCAGCAGCGCCCGCTTCAACTCGAGATTGCCGCCGTAGCCGCCCGAGCCGCCCCGCCGGCCGCGATGACGCGGTGGCGGGGACGTCGCGAGCGCCGCAGTCTCGCATGATGTTGCCGACGGCGCGCGCCGCGCGCGGGCGGCCGGCCGCCGCCGCCACGTCGCCGTAGGTCGCGACGCGGCCGGCCGGGATGCGCCGCACGACGGAGAGCACGCGGCGGGTGAAAGTCGGATCGGCACTGCACTCGAGCCTGTGCTGTTCAGAAGACGCATGCCGGATGCCGCCCCGCCGGCTAGCACGCCGCCGGCGTCCACCGAGATCGTGCGATTGCCCGGCGCGTCGAGGTCGACGGACGCTGGCGAGAAGCGGACAGATCCCGCCGACGCCGAATTGCCGGCTGAGCATCCAGATCAGTCGGCGCCGACGTTGAAGCCCACCGCCGAGCCGCTCTCGCTCCGCTTGTCCGCGGCCGCGAACGTCGCCGGTGTCGAACGGGAAGGACTCGGTCACCGTGACCTCGGTCACGAGATCCTGCTCGACGTGAAGAACGACGGTCCGCCGGAAAACGACCATGCGCAGCGGTCCTCCGGGGTTGACGAGGTAGACGGCCTGCACGTGGACTGCCGGTTTCCGATCCGCTGATGCCGGTCGCGTCGCCCGCTGACGCTCGCGCGGCTGATTGAAGAAGAACGGATGCGGAACGCTCGACGTCGTCGCGGCCGCGTCGTCTCGCGTGAAGTACGAGACCGACACGCCGCGCCGCAAGGTTCTTCCAGACCCGAAAGCCGAGGCCGCCGTCGAACCGAACCCGCCCTGAACGGATAGTCGACCTCCGTCGTTCCGGTCTCGAGGTTCGCTTCGAACTCGAACCGATCGCTGACGTCGTGCGTCGTCGCTTGAATGCCGCCGTTGACGC
This sequence comes from uncultured Acidobacteriota bacterium, assembly GCA_963830815.1. GTDB lineage: Bacteria > Acidobacteriota > Vicinamibacteria > Vicinamibacterales > 2-12-FULL-66-21 > DATBJJ01. The sequence goes on from CAWHNN010000013.1 coordinate 112,638, forward strand.
TGACGAGCACACGCTCGGACCACGTCTGCGCGGCTGCCGGCGACGCCGCGAGCACCACGCGCAGTGCCACACACGAGCGGCACGACGAGCTCAGTGTCAGTTCGTTCTGTGCATCGTTCGAACTGCGCTTCAATTGACACCTACCGCCGTCCAGGCCTGCGTGACTGGCGCGCTCGGCGGCGCTGTTGGCGCCGAACATGATCGCGCGCCGACTGGATCGTCGCCGCGCGCGCGACGCGAAGGTCGCATTCGCCGGCAGCATCTGGGTGAAGGCGCGGTAGAACACGCGTTCGATCTGCTCGCGGTTGCCGGCGCCGACACCCTGGACCGACAGGCCGGACGTGCGGTTGGTGCCACCTTCGATCGCCAGGTAGAACGCGTGGTTCGGCGATGCCCGGAGTTGATGTGGACGCCGCCGTTGTCGGCGGTGCCGGTGAACCGGCGCGAGTAGTGATCGGGATCGCCGAAGCGACTGCGGATCGGCCATCGAGCGGAGGCCGCCCGGGCGGAACACGTCCTCGCCGATCAGGTAGTCGGCGCGCAGGTTGCCCGCTGCCGGGCTGCTGGAAGAAGAACTCGACCGCGGTGCCCATGATGTCCGAGAAGGCCTCGTTCAGCGCTCCCGACTCGTTCTGGTAGATCAGGCCCGAGCTGTAGTCGGTCACGCCGTGCGTCAGTTCGTGCGCGACGATGTCGAGCGCGCCGGAGACAGAAGTCGACGGTCTGGCCGCCGAAAAGTGACATCCGGCAGGCAGGCCGACGCCGTACACCATCATGCCGTCGCCGTAGTAGCCGGCGTTGATGAAGAACGTCCGGGACCGTCGAAGCGCTCGAAAGTCCTGCGCGCTGCGCCGGGTGCACGATGCTGATGACGGCAGAGTCTGGTTGTCGAGGCCGCGGCGGCCGAAGCGCTTGAAGTAGTAGTCGTAGGTCCAGCCGGTGTAGACGTGGCGCGTCGACGACGCGCCGTCGGTCCACACGTTGTCGGTGTCGGTCGCGAGGTCGCTCGGCGTCAGCTGGATGACCCCGTTCAGGTAGTTGATCGTGCGCACGGTAGTCGCCGCGCATGTCGTAGGTGTTGATCGCCGGCGGCCGCAGCCGATCAGTCGTCACGAACTGGCCGCCGCTCGGCGTGACGCTGATCTTCTTTGAGTCGCCGAGCACGCCGTTGCCCCGGCCGACTGCGCCTCTGCGTCTTGCGATCGCTGTAGTCGAAGACGATGCGCCGGTGCGGGCGTCGACGAAATACTCGCGCACATCCGACGCCGGTGGCGGCGCGCATGCGCCAGGTCAGCGTGATAGGCGTCATCCTGCGGCAGGATGACGAGCTCCGGCTCGCGGCCGATCTCGACGCCGGCCCGTTCCGCGACGCGTCTCGCCGGCCGCGTGCGGCTCGATGGTCGCGGCGTCGTATCGACGTCGATGTCCTCGTAGAGAGTGCCGAAGACCGAGACGACCTGCCCTGCATTCAACTGCTGGGCGACGTCGGCGCCGAAGACGCGCACGCCGCGGATGATACTGGTCGTAGTCGCTCGTGCGTGCGTCCGCGCACCAGCGGTCGTCCTTGCGGACGCGGAGGCGCAGCTCGCCGGAGCGCCGCATCCCGTCGATGCGCGGCCCCCAGTCGCGCAGTTCTGCGCCTGCGACCGACTTGATCGTGACGGCGCCTCGGCCTGGCTGCTGCGCTGCGGCCGGGGACAGGATCAGCGAGCGAGCCGCACAGCGCGAGGACACTCGCACCGGCAACGCGCCAACCCGTCCTCCAAGGGACACACTCGGGGACGCAACATGAAACCTCCAGAGGGGAGCAGGTTGCCTGGCAGGGGGGCGCGCCTATTCTACCTGAACTGCAGGCATCAGCACGCGTCCGTCCGTCGGTGCGATCGGAACCTTGGCGATGGCGGCGAGCGTCGGCACGAGATCGGCCGGTGACGCGGCGTTCGATGTATTCGCCCGGGCTTCACGGCGGCGCCAAACAGGATCACCGGCACGCGCTGATCGTAGGAGTAGTGCGTGCCGTGCGTCGTGACTGCCGTCGACAGGATCCAGTTTTCCTGCGGCGCGATGATGATGTCGCCGCTGCGGCCGGGGTGGTAGCTGAGCGCCGCGGCGCGCCGGGTCGGGTCGCTCGATTCGCGCGCGGCTGCGGTCGCCAGCTCCGGACTCCAGAAGGCGTACTTCACGCCATGGACCGAACGCAGCGCTGCCAGCGCCTCGGCGCGCAGCTTCTTGTCCTTCTCCAGCAATTGCGCGCCGGCTCGGTGAGGTAGATGTCCGTGTAGACCGAAGACAGCACGTGCGGGCCCGGTCCAAGCGCGCGTCGAGGACCTTCTTCAGCGCGCTGCAACTGCCTTGCTCGCGACCCGGCCCCCGCCGACTGCTCGGGAATCTCGGCGACGCCGTGATCGGCGCTCAGGCCGAGCACGTAGTTGCCCGCGCCGACGGTCGCGTCGAGATGATCGAGCAGCCGCCCGATCGTGCGATCGAGCCGGACGAGCAGGTCCTGGACCTCGTGGCTGCGCGGCCCGTAGACGTGCCCGACGGCATCGACCGAAGAGAAGCTGACGCCGAGGAAGTCGGTCGTGGCGCCCTTGCCGAGCTCGAGCGAGTCGATCGCGGCCGCTGCCATCCGCGCGAGATATTCGTCGGCAAACGGCGAACGCTGCCAGCGCGCGTAGAAAGCCGCATCGAGTCTTGCCATCCGGCACTGCGAGCGGATGCGGGAAGACCGCGTCCAGCCCGAGACTGCCTTCGCCCTTGCCGTCGTCCGGCGCCCTGGTAGGCGCGAGCGGCATGCGAGCGGTCCCAGACCTTGTCGTAGTCGGCGCCGATCGGGTTGGCGTCGATGAACTGTCTTGAGGAACGGCACCGGCGCCTTGCGTGAACGCCGTCGACGTCGTCCAGCCGCCGCGGTCGTCGAACCAGACGCACCGCCGTCGACTTGTGTCCCGTGAGCGTGATGGCCGAGCGCGGCTTGAAGCGAAAGCGCGACGCTGCGGCCGCCGCGCGCCATGATCTGTTCGCCGATCGCCGGCTCGCATCAGGAGCTTGGCGCTGTCGCCGTGCACCGGACGACAAGCCGTTGTAGCTGATGTCCGTCTCGGTCGGATCGTCGGTGCAGTACGGCGACTTGCCGGTCTTTCGGATCGTACCAGTTGTTGAGGATCATGCCGTGGCGGTACGGAAACGACCCGGTGCCGATGGTCGCGTGTCCGGCGCACGTAATCGTGTTGAGGTACGGATAGGCGCCTCGGTGAACCACGCGCCCTCGCGGATCAGACGTGCCAGGCCGGCGGTGAAGTTCGCCGCGTACCACGTCAGATAGTCGCCGCGCATCTGATCGACGACCAGGATGACGACGAGTTTCGGCGGCGGCAGCGCTTTGCGCTTCGGGCTTTGCCGCCGCGGCGTTCTGGGCCATGACACCGGGCGAGCCGAAGCACGTCATCGCCGCGACGAGCGCGGCAGCGATCCAGCAGAGCGAACGCTGGAGAGGGCGATTACAGGTAGTTGTGTCAGTCATCTTCGCAGAATGGGTAAGTAGCAGAGGGCCCCGATGAGGACGTCGTAACTGGCGCAGCCGATCAGGTACCACCGCGGCGCGATGCCTTCCGGCAGGAAGCCGCCGGGCCGATGCGCGACGTCGAGGACCGCATGCGCCGCAAACGCCAGCGCGAGGATGGTCAGCGCCTGCCGCGGATCGCGGACCAGCGTCGAACCGGCGACGATCAGGAATCCGACCGCGAACGCGACGTCAAATCCGACGCCCTGCACAGTCTCGTGCGCGACTGCAAAGCCGATGTAAACACCGGCTGTCATCGTCAGGAGCAGCGCCGCGAATTGTGCGAGCCGGAGCTCTGATACGAGCCGATCGGGAGACGATGTCGGGATCATCGAGGTGCGGATGGCATGCCATGCGAATCCGAGCGCCAGACCGCATCCCGCCACCGCAATCGTTCGCAGTCCTTCAGTCACCAATGGCAAGTATAGCTGTTCGAAGTTGCCGGCCGGGCTACGCGCGAACGACGTCGACGAAGTTCAGCGGATCGATCCCATACAACGCCGGATCGAGCGGCGAGACGATGCTGTCGGCAGGCGAACCATCGGGGGAACGCTCCCACAGGTTGCGTTCGAGGGGCACGTCGTGGCGCGTGCCATCGGGCTTGAGCAGAAGTTTTACGCGCGGCCGATACGGATCCGGCGCGTGGACACGAGTGACGACCGCGACCGCTTCCGATGACGAGCTTGACGAGCGTGCCTGGCGGGTAGATGCCGAGGAGCTGGACGAAGCGGCGTACGAGCTGGGCGTCGAAGTGCGCGCCGTCGTCTTTTTTCAGCACCGCGAGCACGCGGTCGGTTGGGAATGCCTGCTGATAGGCACGCTGCGAGCGCATGGCGTCGTAGACGTCGGCGATGCTGCAGATCATGGTGCCAAGATTCAGCGCGTCGCGCTTCGCGCCGTCGGGATAGCCGGTTCCATCGAGGCGAAGATGGTGCTCGAAAGCGACGACCGGCGCGAGGATCGGCATCTCAGGCGTGCGGCGGAGAATCTCCGCGCCCTCGACCGGGTGCCGCCGCATGATGACGAACTCCTGTTCGGTGAGCCGCTCGGGCTTCTGCAGGATTTCCTTCGGCGTCCGGACCTTGCCGATGTCGTGCATGAGCGCCGACAACCCGAACTCGCGGAGCAGGCGTCCTTCGATGCCGAGCGCGCGCGCCTGGCCCATGGTCAGGATCGAGACGTTCACCATGTGCGTGAACGTGTAGTTGTCGTAGTTGCGCATCGCCGTCAGCGCGACGAGCGCGGTACGGTTCTGGGTCACAGCGTCGGCGAGGCCTTCGACGGCGTTGAGGGCCGCCGGCACGTCGGGCTTGCCTTCGACCGCGGCGCTCTCCCACGCAGTCTCGGCGGCCGACACGGCATTCGTGTAGAGCTGCCTGATGGCGGCCATGTCGCTGACGATCCCGTCCTTGCCGGGCTCCTCAGACGTGATGCGGCCAAGCCTGATGTGCGGGAAATTCCAGGAGGGTTCCGGACCGCCGCCTTTGCTCGGGAGCTTCGACACACCGAGCATGAGGCCGACGAGCTCGTCGGCCGCCACGCCGCGTTCGAACGAGATGCGCTCGACCTTGTTGACGAGCAGCCGATCGATGAGGTCCTTCATCCCGGCGCTCGCCTTGGGCAGCGGCGTGTCGGCGACGACGAACTCGTTGTCGACGATACCGACCGTGACCGAGGGCTGCTGCTGGTGGAGGGCTTTCAGCGCCACGAGAAGGCCTTCGACGTTGCGGCCGATCAGCGGATGGTCGGACGCATAGAGCTGCGCGGCACGCGTGCCGGACGCAAACCGGCGCAGGAGCTCGTCGTAGAGAGCGAGGCGCGCAGCTGGATCGATCGACATGACTTATACGATCCCGGCGAGCTCGGCTCGCGCCGCGCCGCGGGCGCCGGGTGCGCCGTTGGTGGACGCCTCGCGCAGCGCTTCGATGGCGCCAACGCTGCCAATCCTGCGCAGCGCGTGCGCAGCCGCCGCGCCGAACTTGCGGTTGGAAAATATCGTCAGCCAGTGCCCCGTGTGCAGCGCCATTTTGAGTGCCTCGATGGCATCGGCACCGCCGAACGCGCCCAGGGCTTCGATGGCCGTCAGATACAACTCCGGAAACTGCCGCCGATCCATCTGCTTGACGAGATAGCTGTAGAGCGGCGCTGCGCGCTGATCGCGCATCTTGAGGACCTCGGCGAGCAGCCGCTGCCGCGTTTCGCCCTTGGCGGACGAGAGCGCGTTCAAGAGGATGATTGCCGCTTCCTTGCTGCCGTTGAGCATCAGGCCCTGGACCGCCTCGCGCTGGACGAGTGGCTCCGAGTCGGCAAGAAGGGGCACCAGCTCCTTCAGGCCTTCGGCGCCGCCGTACTCACGGAGCAGGAACACCGCCGTGCGCCGGACCTCCCAGCTCTGCGCGTTGAGGAGCGGACGTATCGCCTCCGCGCCACGCGGACCGAAGCCGACGAGCACATCCCTGAGCCGTTTGCGCGCGCGACCGTCCTGCTCCGACGCGAGTATCTCGGCGAGCGGAACGATGATCGACGGGCCGATTTCGTGACAGATCTTCTTGAAGCGCTCGAATCGCTCGTCGTCGGTCGAGCGTAGATGCGGCGCGACATGCTTCATCATCGAGCCGCGCGCGAATCGCTCGAGCGCCGCCGCGGCGTGTGGCCGGCGGAACGGGCTCGGGTTGCCTTGCTCGATGATCGTGTCGATCAGGAGCCAGGCCTGATCGAAATGACCGACGCGCACCAGATCGTCGGCGTGCGTCACGACGGTGTCGGCGACGTCGCGCCAGCGTGACGGGTCGGTTTCAATGCGCAGGAGGTCGGTGAGGAGGTCCTGATCCAGGCTGCGCAGCGCGGCGTCGCTGACGGTCGTGAGCCACGCCGCGATCCGTTCCGGCGGATCGTCGCTCACGCGTTCGACATCGACCGGCAGGGTCCGCGCATGCGACAACTCGCGGGCGTAGTCATCCGACACGTAACGCGCGTCCGTGTAGGACGTCAGCATCTGCTCGACGCCGTTCCACAGCCCCTTGAAGTCTTCCTGATCCTGCTCGCGCGCCATGTCCGAGGCAGCAACCTCTTCCTTCGCGAGGGCGAGCAGCTGGCGTTGGCGATCGAACTCCGGGACCAGCGCCCGGAACGCGTGCGCCAGGCGCTCCGACGCGCCGCGCTCGGCGACAACGGAGTCGGCGACGAATCCGGCGACCGATGCGTCGCTCATGCTCTCGATGAGGGCGCTGACGACATTGACGCTGCCGGCCATCGCTTCTGGCCGCTGCCGTTCGGAGAGGAGGGCGATCATGGCCTCGACCGAGAGATGTCGGGCGCCGCGGCCGAACTGTTCGAAGATCGTGTTCAACTGCTGCGGGTCGGTGCGGCCAACGTAGTCGACGAGTCCGCGAACGATGTTCAGCAGCGCCGCGGTCTGGAGCTCGACTCCCTGCGGGCTTCGCGCCGCCGTGGCCTCGAGCGTGTTCATCATCTGCTCGAGCTTGTTGGGATCCTTGATGATATCGACCACCGCGCGCATCGCCGCATCGTCTACGGTGAGCGTCGGGCCGGACATGGCCGCTTCGATGATTGACTCGATGGTCGCAGCCAGCCCCTGCTTTTCGCGCAGGACTTCCGCGTAGTCGATCTCGATGATTTCCAGGCTCGGGCCGCCCGCCGTCGCCCAGAGTCGGGCGATGCCGCCGTCCGCGCGCACCTCTTCCGGGCTACGCGCGAGGAGGAGGAGCAGCGTCCGCCACGACTCGGCGTTGGCGCCGGTATTGAGCGACAGCTTGCCGATGAGATGCCGGTGAAGCAGGGTGGCCAGCTCGAGGACGGCCGGATCCTGCTTGGCCATCTTTCCACCGTCGATCAGGAGACCGTCGGAGAGCACCTGGACCTGGTAGGGACCGCTTTCGGTCAGCCGTGCCGTTGTTTGTTCGAGCCGGGACAGCGAGACGCCGATGGCCGGGTGGCCGCCCGGATAGAGCGACACCGCGCGAGCTGCAGCCTTGCAGACGCGGGCGAACTCGGCGAGACGATTGGCGGCGTCTGGCCCCAGCTGGGTAGTGGCGGCAGCCTCGGACATGTATGACGTTTGCACGGAGCCGCCTCCGACCTTGGTACCGAAGAGGCGGCCTCCGCGGAATTCTAGCAAATTCCCATATAGTAGAGTCCGCCTTTAACGGTCTCGATACCCAGGACATGCGCGCGGTCGACCTGATACGTCAGAAACGGGATGGCGGAGTGCTCGATCGGGCCGCCATCGACTTCTTTGTGACCGCCGTTACCGACGGCAGTCTCCCCGATTACCAGACCTCGGCGCTGCTCATGGCCATCCTCCTGCGCGGCATGACGCCCGAGGAAACCGCCGCGTTGACCGACGCGATGGTGCGGTCCGGCGTCCGCGTCAGCTATCCCGGGCTGCCAGGGACGGCTGTCGACAAGCACAGCACCGGCGGAGTGGGTGACAAGACATCACTCATCCTCGCACCGCTCGTTGCTGCGTGCGGCGCCTACGTTCCGATGATGTCGGGCCGCGGCCTCGGCCATACCGGTGGCACGCTCGACAAGCTCGAAGCGATTCCCGGATTCCGGACGGGCCTGTCGCTCGACGAGTTGAAAACCGCGGTCGCGACCGATTGGGTGTGCGCTCATCGGCCAGACGTCAGAAATCGCGCCGGCCGATCGCAAGCTCTACGCCCTCCGCGATGTGACGGGCACGGTAGAGAGCATCCCCCTGATCTGCGCGTCGATCATGAGCAAGAAGATCGCCGAGGGCATCGGCGGGCTCGTCCTCGACGTCAAGACGGGGAGCGGCGCGTTCATGAAGACCCCGGAAGCATCGCGGCAGCTGGCTGAGTCGCTGGTCGCCATCGGCGAAGCCTCTGGAGTGCGGACCGAAGCGCTGATCACCCGCATGGACTCGCCGCTTGGCAGGGAAGTGGGCAACGCGTGCGAGGTCATCGAATCGATCGAAACGCTGAAAGGAGCCGGCCCTCAGGAGCTCGAGCAACTGTCGGTTCTGCTGGCAGCGCGCATGCTCGTCGTCGCGGGTGTCACTTCGGTTGAATCCGACGCCGAGGCCCGGGTCCGCAAGGCGATCGCCTCGGGCGCTGGCGTCGAGAAACTGCGCGACATCATCGAGCATCAGGGCGGCGATCCGCGCGTCGTCGACGACTACGCGCTTCTGCCGTCGGCGTCCGATCGCGACGACGGTAGCCGCGCCGCGCCCAGGCTTTGTCGCGGCGATCGAGGCCGAGCGAGTCGGCCGCGCGGCCGTTGCCCTTGGCGCCGGACGCGGCAAGCTGGACGACGTCATCGACCACGGTGTCGGGATTACCGTCCTCGCGCCTCCTGGATCCGAGGTACGGCGGGGCGATGCGGTCCTCGAAGTCCGGCACCGGGGCGGCAAAGGGCTCGAGTCGGCGCTCGCGATGCTCGAAGAAGCGGTTCAGATTTCGGACGCGTCCCCCGTCGTGCCGGGCATCGTCGTCGATCGCGTGTAGTCACCTAACGTCAGCGAGGGTTCATTTTGTCCGAATCACATGCAGCGTCGGGCCGGGCACCACTGACGCGAGTCCCGTACGATTCGCGTGACTTGATGGTGCTGGGCGCCGCCGCCGCGGCCGCGGCCGTCGTTGCTCTCATCGCCCATTTCGGCAGTGCCGAAGCTGCAGCCGCTCGTCGGCCTTGTCGTGATCATGGCGGTCGCGTACGCGATGTCCACGAACCGCCGGGCTATCGACCGGCGAACCGTCGTGTGGGGGCTGACGCTGCAAGTGGTCTTCGCGCTGCTCGTGCTCAAGACCGCGACCGGCCAGGCGGTTTTTCAGACGCTCGGCGCGGCGATTAACCGGCTGCTCGACTTCGCATTCGTCGGCTCCAGCTTTGTCTTCGGGCCCCTTGGCGACAAGGAAGCGTGGCCGCGAATCATGACGACGGTGCTCGGCCCCGAAGGCGCCCGATACGGCGTCGTCTTTGCCTTCCAGGTGCTGCCGACGATCATCTTCATCGCCGCGCTCTTCGCCATCCTCTATTACTTCGGCATCATGCAGATCGTCGTCCGCATTTTCGCGGTGATGATGCGGCGGGTGATGCGTGCGTCCGGCGCCGAGTCTCTCAACGTCGCGGCCAGCATCTTCATGGGTCAGACCGAAGCGCCCTTGACGATCCGGCCGTTCCTGCCGCGCATGACCGAATCCGAGCTGATGACGGTCATGACCTCTGGCATGGCGCACATTTCCGGCGGGATCATGGCCGCCTACATCCTCTTTGGCATCGAGGCGAAGCACCTGCTGACGGCCGTCATCATGACCGCGCCGGGCACTTTGATGATGGCGAAAATCTTCGTCCCGGAAACTGAAGTGCCCGAGACCATGGGGACGGTGAAGCTGGAGGTCGAACGGACCGACGTGAACGTCATCGACGCTGCGGGTCGGGGCACGAGCGAGGGACTGTCGCTCGCGCTCAACGTCGGCGCCATGCTGATCTCGTTTCTGGCGCTGGTGGCGCTGATCAATGCGCTACTCGGGCTCGCGGGTCTCAGCCTGCAGCAGATCTTCGGCTGGGTGTTTGCGCCGATCGCCTGGAGCATGGGCGTGCCGTGGCAGGACGCGCCGGTTGTCGGCAATCTTCTGGGCACGCGGATGGCGCTCAACGAGTTTGTCGCCTACTCGCAGCTCGGTCCGCTCAAGGCGTCGCTCGACCCGCGCTCGTTCACGATCGCGACGTTTGCGCTGTGCGGATTCGCCAACTTCAGCTCGATCGGGATTCAGATTGGCGGCATCGGGGCGCTCGCGCCCAACCGCCGTCACGATCTGGCGCGTCTCGGCCTGCGCGCGATGCTCGCAGGCACCCTCGCGAACTTCATCACCGCCACCATCGCCGGGTTCTTGCTGTAGGCGGGGACAGTGTCATGAGCTACTTCGACCAGGTCCGGGCGGCGGCGGACGCGATTCGTCAACGGACAAATGCGATCCCCGACGTGGCCATCGTGCTTGGCTCCGGGCTTGGCGAATTCGCCGGGACGCTCCGCGACGCGATCGCGATCCCTTACACGGACATTCCGAACTGGCCCGCTTCCACGGTCGTCGGACATGCCGGGCAGCTCGTGATTGGCGCGCTCGCCGGCAAGCGCGTCGCGGCGCTATCAGGCCGGGCGCATTTTTACGAGGGGCACCCGATGACGACGGTGACCTTCGCCACGCGCGTCATCGGCACGATGGGGATCAAAAAGTTGATCCTGACCAACGCTGCTGGCGGCATCAACCTGACGTTCAAGTCCGGCACGCTCATGCTGATGGACGATCACATCAACCTGATGGGCACTAATCCGCTCGTCGGCGCCAACGACGATCGCTTCGGTCCGCGTTTTCCGGACATGACCGAGGTCTATTCGAAGCGCCTGCGGCAGCTGGCGGGCGACGCCGCCCGCGCCCATGGCCTCGAGGTCGCGCACGGCGTCTATGCTGCGCTACACGGCCCGAGCTATGAAACGCCGGCGGAAATTCGCTACCTGCGCGCGATTGGCGCCGACGCCGTCGGGATGTCGACCGCCCCGGAAGCGATCGTCGCGCGCCACATGGGTATGGAGGTGCTCGGGATCTCGTGCATCACCAACATGGCCGCAGGGGTTCTGCCGCAGCCACTCGTGCACGACGAAGTAATGGAAGTGGCGCGCCGCGTGCGCGGGGAGTTCTCCGCGCTGCTCGAGGGCATCGTTGAGCGACTCTGACAAGGATCCGGCGCCGCCGGCGTGGCCGGCAGTCGAGCGGCGGACGACGCCCGATCGCCGCGTCGATCGCTCGCCGTCCGCTCCGCGGCGGCCTGGCGAAGACCTCGAGATCCGGACGCCGCGACCCATGCGCCGCGACGAGCGCCGTTCGGGACGCGATCGCCGCGACGATGCGGCGTGGCAGTCCGTAGCGTTGGAGATAACGTTGGCCACCGAACAGGACGTCACCGAAGCGCTCGTCGCTGCGGCAGCCTTCGCGCGCACCCGTGCGCAGGCCCGTTACTCGGGATTCAAGGTCGGCGCCGCGCTCGAGACGAGCGAGGGCGATGTCCTGACCGGGTGCAACGTCGAGAACGCGACCTACGGGCTCACGCTCTGCGCCGAGCGTGTGGCGCTGGTGAAGGCTCTTTCCGAGGGCCACACAGTGTTCACGCGCGTCGTGGTCGTCGCCGATACGGAGAACCCGACGCCGCCCTGCGGTTCGTGCCGCCAGCTCCTCTGGGAATACTGCGGCGACATTGAAGTCATCCTCGCCAATCTGGAACGGACCACTGCCACGATGCGATTGTCCGAGCTGCTGCCGCTGCCGTTCGACGCCAGGCTGCTAGAATAAAACTTTGGCCTCAATCCACTGCCGAACGCCGGTCGGGGTCACCAACAGGACGCGCAATCAAAGCTGCGCGCTACAGAGATCACATGCTCCCAACGATTGATTGGCAAGGCGACACGATCGTCATGGTCGATCAGCGCAAGTTGCCTGGTCAGGAAATTTACGTACGCTGCCGCACCTCGCAGGAAGTCGCGCGCGCGATTCGCACGATGATCATCCGCGGCGCGCCGGCTATCGGCGTGTCAGCCGCGATGGGCATCGCCCTCGGCATGCAGCGCAGCAGCGCCAAGGGCACGAAACAGTTTGCGGTCGAGTTCCAGAAGACGTGCGACATGATGGCCGCGACGCGGCCGACGGCGGTGAACCTGTTCTGGGCCATCGACCGCATGAAGCGGGTCTTTGCCGAGGCGGCGCAGGCGGGCCAGTCGAGCGAGGAGATCGCCAATCGGCTCGAAGCCGAATCCCGCGCTCATTCACGACGAGGACGTTGCGAGCTGCCGAACGATGGGCGGGTTCGGCGCTGACGTCGTCCCCGATGGCGCCCGCGTACTGACGCACTGCAACGCCGGCGCGCTGGCCACTGCCGGCTACGGTTCGGCACTGGGCGTGATTCGGGCGGCAGTGGAGAAGGGTAAGAAAGTGTCGGTTTTCGCGGATGAAACGCGGCCCTTCCTCCAGGGCGCGCGCCTTACCGCCTGGGAGCTGGTGCGCGAGGGTATTCACACGACGGTCATCACCGAAAGCATGGCCGGCCCGCTCATGCGCGCCGGAGAGATCGACATGGTCGTCGTCGGAGCCGATCGCATCGCCGCCAACGGCGACACGGCGAACAAGATCGGCACCTATACGGTGGCGGTCCTGGCGCACGAGCACAAGATCCCCTTCTACGTGGCAGCGCCGCTCTCCACGATCGATCTCGAGACGCAGAATGGTGACAGCATTCCGATCGAAGAGCGCGATCGCCGCGAAGTAACGCATCTCGGCTCGTCGCAGTTGACACCAGACGGCGCGCACGTCCGCAACCCGGCGTTCGACGTCACGCCGCATCGCTACATCACTGGCTTCATCACCGAGAAGGGCATTTTCGGGCCGCCGTACACGCAGTCCCTTAAAGGCGCCTTCGACCTGGTCAAACCGGCTTCGTGAACCTTCTCGCGATCGAGACCTCGTGCGACGAGACTGCCGCGGCCCTCATCGCCGAAACCGGCGATCCCGCCCGTCCCTGGCAGGTGCGCTCGTCCGTCGTCGCTTCGCAGACAGCTATCCATCGTGAATGGGGCGGTGTCGTTCCTGAGCTCGCGTCGCGTCAGCACGTCCGTGACATCTGCGGCGTCGTCGAGGCCGCTTGTTGCAAGCCGGCGCTGAGCGCGGCGACGTCGATGCTGTCGCTGTTACCCAGGGCCCTGGACTCGTTGGCTCGCTTCTCGTCGGCGTGGCCTTCGCGAAGGCGTTTGCGTGGGCGCGGCGAATCCCGATCATTCCCGTTCACCACCTCGCCGGCCATATCGAATCATTGACGCTCGCCCACGGCGAGCTGCCGCTGCCGGCGGCCGTCCTCGTCGTATCAGGCGGTCACACGAGCCTCTATCTCGTATCGTCTCCCGGTGACTACCGTCTCATCGGCCGCACGCGAGACGATGCGGCGGGCGAGGCGTATGACAAGGTGGCGAAGTTGCTGGGGCTGGGCTACCCAGGCGGCCCGGTGATCGATCGCCTTGCGAAGCAGGGGCGCGATGATCGCTTCAAGTTTCCAGTGACACGTCTCACGCATGCGGATCGCAACGCGCCGCACGCCACCGGTTCAGATCTTCTGCCAGCCAGCGTTGCGCGACGGACAGACTTCAGCTTCTCCGGCTTGAAAACCGCCGTGCTGCGCCTCGTGCAGGAGCGGACGAGCGGCCTGCCGGCTGGAAGTTCTCTGCCGCCGGAGGACGTCGCCGACATCTGCGCCAGCTTCCAGCGCGTCGTCGTCGACGCCCTGCTCGAGCGGACGTTCGAGGCGGCGCGCTGGCTGAACGCCCGCAGCGTCGGGATTGCGGGCGGCGTGTCGGCAAATAGCCGCCTGCGTGCTGATGCAGAATCGCGCGGCGCGGCCGCGGGTCTCCCTGTCTTCGTGCCGCCTCTCGCGCTCTCGACCGACAATGCCGCGATGATCGGCGCCGCAGGCCTTCGCCGATATCGCACCGGCACGCCCGACAACTGGGAGTTCAACGCCGAAGCGTCGCTACCCCTGACACCATGAAGACCTTCACCGACTATCTCTGGTTCAACACGAAGCAGCGCCAGGAATTCATCCGCATCACCGACGAAGTCTCGGCCATCGTCAAGCGCAGCGGCGTTGACGACGGGATGGCGCTGGTGTCGGCGATGCACATCACGTCTGGCGTCTACGTCAACGACTGGGAAGACGGACTGATTACGGACTTCCAGGTCTGGCTCGAGAAACTCGCGCCGGCCGGACTTCCTTACAAGCACCATCAGACCGGCGAAGACAACGCCGATGCGCACTTGAAACGGACGCTGATGGGACACCAGGTGATGGTGCCCATCACCAACGGCAAGCTCGATCTCGGACCGTGGGAACAGATCTTCTACGCCGAGTTCGACGGACAGCGGAAGAAGCGAGTGGTGGTGAAAGTGATGGGAGCTGGGAGCTAGGAGCTAGAGTGGAGACAGAAGACAGGAGAGCTCTAGCCGAGCAGGCGTGATTGATTCGGCCGTAGTCTCGGCAGCGCCTGCGGCCCGAGCGCCGCGCGAGTCGCGGCGCGAGAGCGAGCGGGGGTGGAGCCCGCGAGCAGTGAGAAAAGCTGACACATCGCGCGAATATCCAACGCGCCCCATCGTCGGCGTCGGCGCCGTCATCATCATCCAACCTGCCGAAGCGGCGCTGGTCGGTTGGACGGAGACACTCAGCACGCCCGGTGTCGTGCTCGTGAAGCGGCGATTCGAGCCGCTGGCAGGAGAGTGGAGCCTTCCCGGCGGCAAGGTCGAAGCCGGGGAGACGCTCGAAGCGGCGACCGCGCGTGAGATCGTCGAAGAAACCGGTCTCGTCGTCGAGGTCGGGCCGCTGATTGAAGTGCTGGATCGGATCTTCCGCGATGACGATGGGCGGGTGCAGTTCCACTACGTGCTGGTCGACTATTTGTGCCGGGCGCGAGGCGGCTGTCTTGGCGCCGGGTCGGATGTGAGCGACGTCACGATCGCCGATCCCCGGGACCTGGCGCCTTTCAGTCTGGCGGCCATAACCCGGACCGTTATTGAGAAGGCGGTTCGGCTCGAATCGAACATGGAAGGATGACGATGCTGTCGCGTGACGCGGCCTGGGCGCTGATGACGGAATACACGCAGGGCGAGAGCCTGCGGAAGCATATGCTCGCGGTCGAAGCCGCAGTGCGCGGCTACGCGAGGCTGTGGAGCGAGAACGAAGAAGAGTGGGGCGTCGTCGCGCTGCTGCACGACTTCGACTACGAGCGGTGGCCCGACCAGGCGAATCACCCGTTTCGCGGCGTCGAGATCCTCAAGGAAAAAGGCTATCCGGACTGGGTGACGCGCGCCATCCTGTCGCACGCGGAGTATTCAGGCGTGGCGCGCGAATCGCGTCTCGAGCATACGCTCTTTGCCTGCGACGAGATGTCCGGCATCGTCACTGCCGCCGCGCTGGTGCGGCCGTCGAAAAGCATCCTCGATCTCGAAGCGAGCTCTGTCATCAAGCGGATGAAGGACAAGGCGTTCGCTCGCGCCGTCAGCCGCGACGATCTGCGCAAGGGCGCGGAGGAGATCGGACTGCCGCTCGACCAGCACATCACGAATGTAATCGCCTTCATGCGGGTCGAGGCCGAGGCGCTCGGGCTCAAGGGGATATAGAACCCGAGACGCCGGTTTCGCGTATAAGCTAACCACTTGGATCCGAATCTCCAACCCTCGACGCCGGGGCCCGACCGTTCAGGAACTGCTGTGATTGACGCTCCACGGGCTGCCGCGGCCGCGACCGAGCCAGCCGTCGTGCTCGAGAACGTCACCGTCATCTACGGCAAGAACCAGGCGCTCAAGAACGTCAGCGCGCGCTTCGAGCGCGGTGCCGTCGGCCTTCTTGGACCGAACGGCGCCGGCAAGAGCACCATGCTCAAGTCGCTGCTTGGCTTCGTGAAGCCTGACCGCGGCAGCATGCGCGTGCTCGGCCTCGATGTCGCGCAGCGGCCAATGGAAATTCGTGCCCGGCTCGGCTACATGCCGGAAACCGACGGGCATATTCCCGGCATGAACGCCGTATCGTTTGTCGCCTATTGCGGCCAGCTCGCCGGGTTGCCGGCAGTCGACGCCATGCAGCGTGCGCACGAGGTGCTGTATTACGTCGGGCTCGGTGAGGCGCGCTACCGCAACCTCGAGACGTATTCGACCGGCATGAAGCAGCGCATCAAGCTGGCGCAGGCGATCGTCCACGATCCCGATCTGCTGTTCCTCGACGAGCCGACAAACGGCATGGACCCGAAGGGCCGCGACGAGATGCTCGAGCTCATTCGCGATCTCGGGCACAACAAGAACGTCAGCCTCATCCTCTCATCGCACCTGCTGCCGGACGTCGAGTTCACCTGCGATCACGTTGTCGTGATGGACAAAGGGCAGGTCGCCGCGCAGGGCCCGATCGACGACTTGAAAGGTCCTGCCGGGCGCGTGTTCGAGCTGCGAGTCAAGACCACGGGCGGAACCCTGCCGGGCTTCATCGAAGTCCTGCAGAGGGCCGGCATGGAATGTCACGCGACGGACGAAGACGTCATGCGCGTCTTCGTGCCGGCTTCGGTAGCCGGTGGCGATCATCGCGATCAGCAAGCCATCTTTTCCCTGGCGGCGAAGGAAGGCGTGCAAGTGCGGCACCTGCGTCCGAGTGTTCCGACACTCGAGGACGTCTTTGCCAAAGCGGTGGGGGACCTGTAGGGCGCCATGCCGATACACGATCAAAGTTACCGGCATTTCGAAGGTGCGAAGGCGCCGCCGGGCCGGGCGTGGCTCGTCATCGCCAAGGCCGGGATCATGAACATGATCCGCAAGCGGTTGTTTCTCGGCCTGCTCTTCGCTTCGTGGATGCCATTCCTCGTCGGCGCCGCCCAGATCTATTTCTCCAGCAACTTCCCCCAGATGGCGATGCTGGCGCCGACGGCGCAGACGTTTCGCACGTTCCTCGCCACCCAGGATGGATTCGTCTTCTTCATGACGATCTATGTCGGCGCCGGCCTCATCGCCAACGATCGGCGGGCGAACGCGCTGCAGATCTATCTGTCGAAGCCGCTGCTGCGCTCGGAGTACATTGCGGGCAAGGCCGCGATTCTCTTCTTCTTTCTTCTGCTGATCACCCTCGTGCCGGCCATCCTCCTGCTGCTGGTGCAGGTGATGTTCGCCGGTAACTTCCAGTTCCTGCGCAAGAACCTGTTTCTGTTTCCCGCCATCACCGTGGCGTCGCTGCTCCAGGTGATCGTCTCGACATTCATGATGCTGGCGCTGTCGTCGCTCTCGAAGAGCAGCCGCTACGTGGCCATCCTGTTTGCCGGAATCATCTTCTTCACCGCGGCTGTCTACCAGGTGCTGCGGTTGATCACCGGGAGCTCGGCGTTTTCGTGGCTGTCGCCGATTACCAGCCTGTCGCAGGTCATCGACGTCATCTTCCGCGTGCCGCCGCAGTTCGCCACGCCGTGGCAGGTGTCGCTCATCGTCGTCGTCGGCCTGGTCGTGGTGTCGATCTCAATTCTCGAGCGTCGCGTGCGCGGAGTCGAGGTGGTCACGTGAGCGCCGGCGTGGCAAACATGAGCGGGGCGATCGTGACCGCCGACCACGTGTCGAAGTGGTATGGGCAGGTCAGCGGCCTCAACGACGTCAGCGTCAACGTTCCGGCTGGTGTGACCGGGTTGCTCGGGCCGAATGGCGCGGGCAAGTCGACCTTCATGAAGCTGATCACGGGTCAGCTCAAGCCGAGCAAGGGAAGCGTGACGGTGCTGGGAGAGCCTATCTGGGGCAATCCGAGCCTGTACTTCCAGATCGGCTTCTGCCCCGAGCAGGATGCGTTCTACGAGCGCATGACCGGACTCGAGTGGGTCACGGCGCTCGTCCGGCTGAACGGGCTCAGCGAGAAGGAATCCGACGAGGCCGCGCGCCGCGCGCTGACCATGGTCGACCTCATGGAGGCGGCCAACAAGAAGATCGGCGCTTACAGCAAAGGCATGCGCCAGCGCGTCAAGCTGGCGCAGGCGATCGTGCACGATCCGGCGCTCCTCATCCTCGACGAGCCGCTGTCCGGAATGGATCCGCTGGCCCGGCGCCGAACGATCCGCCTCATACGCGACTGGGCGCGCGCGGGCAAGTCGATCATCGTCTCGAGCCACATCCTCCACGAGATCGAGTCGATGACGGCGAACATCCTGCTCATCAACAACGGCCGGATCCTCGCCGAAGGCGACGTGCATCACATCCGCGACCTCATCGACGAGCATCCGCACACCGTCTACGTCCGCGCCGAGCAGCCGCGCGTCCTCGCCCGCGAGTTCCTGACGCACGACGATGTTCGGAGTTTGCGGTTCGAGGAGGGCGCCGTCGTCATCGAGACGGGGAAGCCTGATCGGTTCTACGCGCGGCTGACAGACATGGCGGCGACCGGTGAGTTCGGGGCCATCGACGAGGTCACGTCGCCGGACGACAACCTGCAGGCCGTCTTCCAATACCTGGTCAAATGACGAACGAGACGCTCGCGCCAACCGTGAGTCCACCGCCTGTTGCGGCCATCGCGCGCCGGGCAGCGCCCAGCTTCGTTTCGTCCAGCCTCCGGATTTTCGACCTGTCGCTCGGCGAGATGCTGTGGTCGCGGCGCACGATCTTCATGGGCCTGCTCGTGGCCGCGCCGGTCCTGATCTCGCTCATGCTGCGAGTCCTGGTGAGTTTCGGTCTGCCCCTGTTTCAGGATTCGGGAAGCGGCGGACCTCCAATCCGTATGGATGGGCCCACAATCTTCGGCCTTTTGATCTGGATGATGTACCTCCGGATCATCGTCCCGATGCTCGGCGTGTTCTATGGGACATCGCTGATGGCGGACGAGGTCGAGGACAAGACGATTACATATTTGTTCACGAGGCCGATTTCGCGCGGCGCCGTGCTCGTCGGCAAGTATCTGGCGTATCTCGCGTGCACGGTGTTCGTGGTGCTGCCCTCGGTCGTGGTGGTCTACCTGCTCATCGTGCCGCTGAAGGGGAGCCTCGGGGCCGCCTTCCCGAACCTGATCAAAGACCTCCTGCTGCTGGGGCTCGGGCTGGCCGTCTACGGCGCCGTCTTCGCCTTCGTTGGCGCCAAGTTCAAGCGCCCGCTGCTCATCGGACTGGTGTTCATCTTCGGGTGGGAGCAGGCGACGCTGGCGTTTCCCGGCTACCTCAAGCAGTTCACGGTCATGTATTACCTCCAGGCCATCGTCCCGCACGCGATGCCGAACGACGGCGTCATCAGCCTGGTCCAGAGTCTCTTCCGGGAAACGCCAGGGCTCGGGGTCAGCCTGTTCTGGCTGGCCGTGATTTGGGCAGTGTTTCTGAGCTGGGGGGCTAGGGTGGTCGCCCGCAAGGAGTACGTGTTGGAGCAATAGGCGTCGTTCAGGGTTCAAAGATTCAGGGTTCTGGTTCGACCTGCCGAACTACCGAGCCCCCGAGCTACCGAATTACGAGCCCCGTCCCAGCTAACTGCCGAGAACGTGGCCCTTTGCGGAACTTTTTACCCCCTGGCTCGTTATAATCCACTGAGGGGCATACGCATGACCAAGAAAACGCGCATTTTCATGACGGGTTCCGCCGCAGTGCTGGCCGGGGGCCTGTGCACGGGGCTGGTGGCCTACTACGCGGGCGGATTCCCAGCGCTCGTCGCATCCACCGGACCGACCGAGTTGTCCTATGTCCCTGCCGACGCGTCGGTTGTGGCTTATGCCGACGTCAAGAGCATCATGCATTCCGACCTGCGCCAGCGCTTCAAGCAGTCGGTTCCGATGCCGATGGGCGAAGAGGGGCAGAAAGAGTTCTACGAGAAGACCGGCATCGATATCGAAAATGACGTCGACTACGTCGTCGCCGCCGCCAGCAACATCAACGTTCCCGGGGCCCATCCGAATGGCGTCGTGGTCGCGCGCGGCCGGTTCGACATCGTCAAGCTCGAGGGCCTTGCCCGCGAGCATGGCGCCGAGGTTCAGGAGTACAAGGGCAAGCGGCTTTTGACCCTCGTGCACGAATCGTCCAACGTCGACGTGCCAGTCGAGTCCGGCACCGACGCCAAGCTCTCAACCCACCTCCACGCTACCAGCAAGACCGGCGTGCTCGCGTTCCTCGAGCCGGGCCTCGTCGCCATCGGCGACATCGACAGTGTGAAGCGCGCCATTGACGCGCAGCTCTCGGCCCACAGCATCACCAGCAATAACGAGATGATGGATCTCGTGACTGACATCGAGCAGTTCAACAACGCATGGGCCGTCGGCCGTTTCGACCTGCTTGCGTCGCAGGCGAAGCTCCCGGACGACATCGCGCGCCGCATTCCGCCCGTCAAGTGGCTGGCAGTCGCGGGTCACGTGAACGGCGGCGTTTCGGCGCAGCTGCGCGCCGAGGCGACCGACGATCAGGCCGCCGAGAATCTCCGTGGCGTGCTGAACGGTGTCATCTCCCTCGCCAGACTGCAGGGTCAGAACGATCCGAAGCTCAGCTCCCTCGTTCAGTCGCTGCAGATGTCCGGCAGCGGCAAGACCGTGAAACTCTCGTTCTCGGTTCCGGCCGAGATCTTCGAGCTCATGCAGCCGAAGCAGCAAGTCGTGCACTAAGAACTCTGTCGTTCAGGGTTCAAGGTTCAGGGTTCAACGTTCTGGTTCGGGTTCTAGGTTCAGTTCGTAAAGGGCCGGCTGGTCAATCAGCCGGCCTTTTCTTGTATGCCCGAACCTCGACCCTGCACGCTAACCATGAACCCGAACCGCGAACCCTGAACCTTGAACCTTGAACGACGACCGTGTACGCTTTCCCACGCCTTGCAAGACCTGGTCTTCTTCTACGGCACGTTGATGGCCGGCTTCGACCGGCGTCGGCGCGCCGGCATCGATGAGAAGCTCACCTACATTGGGCGCGGCGCGATCCGCGCGGCGTTGTTCGATGTCGGGCTGTACCCGGCGGCTGTGCCGGCGCCCGAGTCTCAGGTCTGGGGTGAGGTCTACGCGATGACCGATCGCGAGGCCGTCTTGAGCGCGCTTGACGAAATCGAGGGTTACCGGCCGGCAGATCCTGACAGCAGCCTCTACCTGCGGCAGGAAACCGACGTGCGGCTGCCCGACGGCGCCACGGCAAAGGCGAGCGTGTACTTCTACAATGCCCCGCTCGGCCGCGCGCTGCGCATAGTCTCCGGCGACTACCTGGAGCATGTGCGCGCGAAGCATCCCACGCACGGCTGACACCCTCGCGGCTGTCAGCGGTCAGCTTTCAGCGCACGCTTGAGTAATACTAATAGCTGAGACCGGACAGCTGAGAGCCTGACGACCCATGATCGACGATACCGACAAGCGAGAGAAAGAACGCGTCGCCCCGACTGCCCAGCTCGAGGGTGCGGTCATGGTGTTCCAGCCGATGACCGTCCTCCAGATCAGCCACAACGGCGCGCTGATCGAGACGCCCTTTCCTCTGCAGCTCGATTCGTTACACGAGTTCCGGCTGTCGCTCGACGAACGCTCCGTCGTCGTCAAGGGCCGGATCGTCCACTGCTATGTGGGCGAGCTGCGCAATGACGTGACCGTCTACCGCTCGGGCATCGAGCTCGTGGAGCCGTCGGAGCCTGTCCGGCGTGCGATCGAGGTTTTCGTCGACACGCTGAGCGCGGCGCGGCGGATTCCAACCATCATCGATGCCGAGGTAGCGGACGAGAAGTGACCCGTCTCAGGCTCCCTGCAATTGGGCTGGCGGTCGTCGTTGGGTACGTGATCCTCGTCTGGGCACTCCGCGGGCATCCCTTCGCGCTCTCCCTGTTCGGTCACGCCAGCCTGATCGGCACAGCTGCGCTCGTCGCGGGCGTGATTCTGCGCCGGCGACGGCAGTGGGCAGGCTCGCAGCGCCTGTTCTGGGACGTCATCGGCGCCGCGATGATCCTGTGGATCGTCGGCCATCTTGGCTGGGCCTACGACGAGATCTTCCTCAAGGAGCAGTCGTGGCTCGAGTGGCACACGCTCTTCAGCCTGTGCGCCGGCATCGGGCCGCTCACGGCGCTGCTGGCACGGCCGCATCGCGGCCCGCGGATCGGTTTCGTTGCGCCGACAGCCATGTCGATCGCGGCACACTGGCTGCTCGCGATCTTCCTCTACTCCTACTTCGTCCTCATCCCGAGTTTCCTGCCGGCGACACACGTCGGTGGCGCAGGAGCGGCTCCTGCTGTTCGTGCAGTTCAACCGCCTGCTGTTGCTGGTCGCCATGGGTGCGGCCGTCTGGTTCGGCCGCGGCACTGATTGGCGGCCGACCTATCTGCGGCTGGCGGTCGGCGTCGGTATCGGCCTCATCCTCCGCCTGGGCACGAACGAGGCGATTGCCCACGGCTCGTACCACGTCGGCAGCTTGTACGATCTCGCCTGGATTGCACCGTGGCTGTGTTACGCGTGGGCGGCGGCTGAGGCGCCAGCGTCACCAGAGCCCGCGACACAACCGGATGATCAGCACGAATCACTGGCAGTGCTGCTGATCGTGGCGCCGGCGCTGCTCATACCGCTCATCGGCTACGGCGTGCTCAATCTCGAGTCGGCGGGCGAGCCGCTGGACTCCATGCGTCTCTTCCTCACCAGCCTCACGACTGTCGCTGCCCTGGCGCTCGTGACACTTCGACTGGCCGGGCAGGGAAGTGAACTGCAGCGCGTCGACGCGCGGCTTCAGCTGCTCGCCGCGGCGAGCGAGCATACCGGCGACCTTATTCTGATCACGCGACCCGACGGGAAGCTCGAACAGGCCAATCCAGCATTTATTCGCGCGGTCGGCTACTCGCGCGAGGAGCTGGTCACGATGAACTTCGTCGATCTCATCGAGTCGGGGATGGACTACGTCCGCCGCGACATCCCGGCGGAAGTCATCGCCAAAGGCGTCTGGCGCGGGACGCTGACCGGCAAACGGAAGAACGGATCGACGTTTCCGGCGGCGTGCACGATCACGGCGCTGCGCGATTCCGCCGGCCGCATCACGCATTTCGTCGGCGTCGAGCGCGACATGACCGAGGACCTCGCGCTGCGCGATCAGCTGGTGCACAGCGAGCGGCTGTCGGCCATTGGCGAGCTCATCGCCGGCGTCGCCCACGAGATCAACAACCCGCTGCAGACGATCATCGGGTGCACGGAGCTCATGCTCGACGAGCCCGCCGGCGCGAATCAGCAGGACCTCGAGCTCGTTCGGAAGGAGGCGATGCGCGCGGGACAAATCGTCCGCAACCTGCTGGCATTCGCGCGTCGTGGCGCTTCCGACCGCTCGCCCATCGACCTCAACGATCTGGTGCGCGCGACAGTCGAGCTCCGCGAGTATCACCTGCAGCAGATCAACATCGCCATCGTCCTCAAGTGTTGGCCGCAGCCGCTCCCGGTGGCCGTCAATCGCGAAGAGATCCGGCAGGTGCTTTTGAACCTGCTGCTCAACGCCGAGCATGCAATGACGTCGAAGTCGGGAAGCAGCGGCACGATTACCGTCGAAACCTATGGTGGGCCGTCCATGCAGACCGTGGAGGTGACCGACAGCGGCCCGGGAATCAGTCCAGAGCTGCGCGGGCGGATCTTCGAGCCATTCTTTACGACGCGGGAGGTCGGTGAGGGCACGGGCCTCGGCCTGTCGATTTCACTCGGGATCGCATCATCGCATGGGGGAATGTTGTCGCTGGTCGATTCGCCGGTTGGCGCGCGCTTTCGGCTGACGCTGCCAGCACACAGCGAGACAGCGATCGTTCGCCCAAGCGAAGGCCGCAGCGGCGCTCGTCGTGGAGAGCGACGAGTCGACGCGCAAGTTGATCGTACGGCTGCTGGAGAAGAGGGGATACAACGTGTCGCAGGCGGCGACGGCTGATGCAGCCGTGGCGCTCTCTCACACGAATCGCCCGGACATCGTCATTTGCGACATCACGGGCGCGGGCGTGAGCGGAGTGGATCTGGTTCGCCGACTCGCGGGGCCTGTAACTGGCGGGCCGCCACGGTTCCTGTTCATTGCGGGCGAGCACGCGCCGCATCTCGACGAGGGATCGCTGGCCGGGCTGCCGGTCTTGTCGAAGCCATTCACCGCCACCGAACTGGAAGAGGCGCTCGTCGATGCCGGGATGGCCGCGCCGAGCGCCTGAGCGGCGCTAGCCGAGCTTCGCCTTGATGTCCTGCTTCAGCTGCGGGTGAACGTTGTAACCCGCCTTCTCTGCGGCCTTGACCGCATCGTCGGCTTCCTTGAACCGGCCCGTCTGCAGGTAGACGACCGCCAGGTTGTTAAAAGCTTCGCCCGATTTGGGGTCGGCCGCAATCGCCGCCTTGAATTCACGCTCGGCGTCCGGCCACTGCTGGAGCCGGAAGTAGGCGCTGCCCAACGCCAGCGACACGAACGACGGGATCGTGTTGCTGATCGACATGTCGGACCCACGTGAGATGCGGTCCTGTATCTCGCGCTTCTGCTGCTGGAGCTGGCGCACGCTATCCTGGCTCTGCATGGTCTGCGGGCCGCTCTGATACGTGCGGATGGATTCATCGATCTCGGTCAGGCGGTCCTGGCGGTAGCGCTGCGCGTCCTGCTTACTTGAGAACTGCTTGCCGGCCATGGCCTGGTAGAGATCGCGACACCTGGTGTAGCTGATGAGGGCCTCGCTGTACTTCCTCATCCGCATGTTCGCGAGGCCGAGCCCATAGTAGGCATCCTCGAATTCGCGGTCGATGTCGATCGCCTGCTGGAAAGACTTCGCGGCTTCCGGATACTGCTCCGACCGCATCAGCCCCTGTGCGGTCCGGAAGAATGGACGCGCCCGTTCCCGTTCAGCCCTCATCTGGGCATAGGCGCCCGCTCCGGCTAACAGGATTGCCGCAACGACGACAGCTCTCTGCATAGCGCCCTCCAAAAAAAATCCCCCGCGGGCACGTCGGCCCGCGGGGGAAAGTCTAACTCGATACGTCCGACCTTAGAACGTGAAGCGGACTCCGAAGCGCGCCGAGATCGGCGCCTGGAAGCCGTTCTCCTGCAGGAACCGCGGATCGCGGCGGACGTTCTGCGTCGCGATGAGCGACTCGAGCGTCTGCTGGCCCGTGAAGAACAGGAACTCGTTCGGGACGACGCCGTTGACGGCCTGGTAGGTCGAGAACGCCGAGATGGCGGCGTCCTGATCGAGCAGGTTGAATACGGTGAAGTCGAACCGCAGTCCCTTGTCTCCGAACCGGAAGTCGTGCGCGACCTGCAGGTCGGTGTTCAGGAGAATGTCCGTCCGACCGTCGCTGCCGCGGCCCAGGTACTGCACCGGCAGGTTGCTGGTCGGGTAGATGCCGAGCTCGCGCGAGATCGGCAGGCCGCTCGCGATGTACTTGTTCACGCCAACCGACGTGCCGAAGCCGAAGCGGTAGATGAACTGCGTCTTGAACTGGTGCGGACGATCGGTGGCGAGCGGGCCGTATGCTGCGATGCCTCCGTCCTGGAACTGCATCACTGGGTAATCGAACAGGCGGCCGACGTTGGGGCTGGTGCGACCGTTCTCGTCCGACTGCGAGAGCCCCGAATAGTTGCCGTTGAGACGGCTCCACAGGTAGGCGGCACGCAAAGTACCAGCTGCCCGAGAAGCGCCGCTCGACTGCGAACTCGACCGAGTCGTAGTCGCGGACGGCCTTCGGCAGCGCCGTGACCGGGTTTGTCGACGCCAGCGCGGCCAGGCCCTCGCCCGGATTCGCGATGATGTAGATTTCGTTGCCGGCCGCGTCGAGCGAGCCCGTGTCTTCAATCGCTCGGTCGACCTGCTTATGCACGTAGCGCGCGCTGACGGCGAGGTTGTTGCCGAGCTGATGCTCGATACCCGCGGTAGCTTCCTGCTGACGCATCGGCTTGAGGTCTGGATCGATTGAGTCAGCGCCGAACGACGGATGACGGAAGTCGATCGGACCGCTGATGAGTGTGCCGGGGCACGCCGGCGGGCACGCTGAGCTGGCCAGAAGGTTCGGCCAATCTGCGGTCTCGAGCGTGTAGTTGTAGTCGAGCCACTTGTCGCCGCCGAACGAACCGCGGGGCAGCTCGAGCTTGAAGATGTCGTAGAAGACACCCCAAGATCCGAACACCTTCGTGCGGCCATCGCCCCTGAGGTCGTACGCCGCGCCGAGGCGCGGTGCGAGCTTGTCGGCGAAGCTGAACTTGATGCCGAACTCGGGGATATCGCTGCCCGTAGTGTAGGTCGGGACGTTCTCGCGCTCGGTGCGCAGACCGGCGTTGATCGTCAGGCGATTGATCGTCCACGAGTCTTGAATGAAGAACCCGAGGTTGTTCGTGTGGATATTGCCCTCGGTGACGAAGCCCTTCGAGGAGTCGACGCCGTTCGAGCGAACGGTGTAGTAGCCATACGCGACCTTGCTGTCCCGACAGTGCCGTATTCCATTGCAGCGTCACGCGCGGGCGCGACTCGCCGCTCAGCACGTTGTTGCCAACGCGGTCGACCTGCATGCCGAACTTGAGCTGGTGCTCGCCGCCAAAGGACGCGTACGTCGTGGCATCGGCCTGGAAGTAGGCGCGGGTCTGCTGATCGCGAACGGTCTTGGTGTTCGACGGGATGCTCGTGTACCCGGCAGGGATCTGCAGGTTGGCCGGCACTCCGGGAAGTCCAACGCTGCTCGTGGTGGTGGTGCGATACAGCGGCTGCTCGGTCACGTTCGAGTCGTGCACGTCAGAGTTGTAGTAACCGCCGCGCGCGCTGACGAGGATCCGCGGGCTGGCCGTCCAGTCGACGTTGCCGGAGAGCGACCAGTTCGGGAACTCCGAGATCTTGCCGTAGTTCGTGTCGGTGCGCTCGGTGGCCGCCAGCGCCGGCAGCAGGCCGTCCAGCTTGCGGTAGCTGTTGTTGAACGATACGCGCGAGCGAACGTTCTGTCCGAACTGATTCGTCACGTTGCCGAGGATGAACTGAATCTGCTCCTTCTGCGTGGAGGAGATGTTGTTGCCGGCAGGATTCTGCGCGGTCTGCGGCGACACCGAGCGATCGGTCGTCGTCAGGGCGGGCTGATACGCGCCGTAGTACCACGCCTTGTTGGAGGCAATCGGGCCGCCGAGGGCGAACGCCGGCTCGATGCGGGTGTAGTCGTCTTCGGGATAGGTGATGTACTCCGAAGCGTTCGAGTCCGTCAGCTTGATGCGCAGCGACGGGCGGCGCGAGCCTTCCATCGCCGAGCCCTGGACGTTGAACATGCCGAGACCGTGCAGGTTGTTGGTGCCGCTCTTGGTCACGACGTTGATGACGCCGCCGGTCGCGCCGCCGAATTCGGCCGTGTAGCCGCTCGACTTCACCTGGACTTCTTCGACGAAGTCGGCGATGACGCTCTTGCCCGAGGTGCCGCTCTGGAGGTTGGTCGTCTCGATACCGTCGATGATGTAGCGGTTCTCGCCGGCGCTGGCGCCGTCGATCGAGAGGCCACCGAGCTTCGACTCCTGGTTGGCGCCGGGCGCCTGCGTGACGAGCGTCGTGAAGTCGCGGCCGTGCGGGAGCAGATCGACCTGCTCGGCGCGGATGTTGACCTGACGCGCGTTGTTCCGGATGTCGACGAGCGGCGATTCCGCCGTGACCGACACCGTTTCGGCGACGCCGGCCAGGGACAGCCCGAACTCGAGCCGCTTGATCTGGCCAAGGCCTACCTGAACGTCACTGAACTTCTGCGGTGCAAAGCTCGCGAGGTTCGCGGTGACTTCGTAGAGTCCCGGCGCCAGAGACGGGAACCGGAACTGCCCGGACGCGTCTGACGTCGTACTAATCACGTTGCCGGCGGCCGACTTGGCCTCAACCGTGACGCCAGGCAGAATCGCCCCGGACGTGTCCTTAACCGTGCCTTCGATGGATCCCCGCTGTTCCTGGGCCGCAGCCGGCCAGGCAAACAGCAGGACCGCCATCAGTGCGGCAAGAATTCGTGCTCGCATTGTTGTCCTATCCTCCTGAAGTAGCGCAAAGTAAGTCAGCTTGCCGGTCGTGCGTCCCTTGGCAGGAAGCCTCGAACCGAGGCCGACGAATGAAGCCGGTGCGGGGAGCACCAGTCGACCGTTACCTTAGCACTCTCCATGCCCGAACCCGTTTCCTGCGATTTCGCAATGTTTTCGACGGTTTTGGTCCCATAAACAGAGCTATTCGCACCATCATCCGGGTCCTTGGATCCGATGTGTTGAATTGTGGGACGAACGGTTGGTGCCCGACGGAACGCGTTTAATGATGAGCTAGCTCGACTCCGAGCCCGCCCGCCTTCGCCAAGGCTCGGCGGGGTCCGCTGAGCGCTTCGCGACGGCGCGAAGCCCCGAGCCCCGGTATCATTGGCTCATCCCATGCGCATCGCAGTCATCCCTGGAGACGGCATCGGCAAGGACGTCACCGCGGAGGCACTGAAAGTCATCGACGCCGTGACGACTCGATTCGGGCGCCGCCTCGAGATGGAACATCTCCCGTGGAGCGCCGACTACTACCTCGAATCGAAGGTCACGATCCCGTCGGGCGGCTACGACCTGCTGCGCGGCTTCGACGCGATCTTCATCGGCGCGCTTGGCGATCCCCGCGTCCCCGACAATCGCCACGCGCGCGACATCCTCCTCGGCACGCGCTTCGAGCTCGACCTCTTCGTCAACTATCGCCCGGTGCGGCTGCTCGACGAGCGTCTGTGTCCGCTCAAGGAACGCGGGCCAGACGATGTCAACTTTGTCGTCTTCCGTGAGAACACCGAGGGGCTCTATGTCAGCATCGGCGGGCGCTTCAAGGCCGGCACAGACGATGAAATCGCGATTCAGGAAGAGCTGAACACGTACAAGGGCGTGCACCGGATCGTTCGGCATGCCTTCGAGTTCGCACAGGCACGAGGGCTGACGAAGGTGTGCATGGCGGACAAGAGCAACGCCATGACCGACGGGCACGCGCTCTGGCAGCGCGTCTTCAAGCAGGTCGCGGCGCAGTATCCAGGTATTACGCCGACGCACTACTACATCGATGCGCTGGCGATGTACATGGTCCTCGACCCCGGGCAGTTCGAGGTCATCGTGACCAACAACCTGTTTGGCGACATCATCACGGATCTCGGCGCGACGTTTCAGGGCGGGCTGGGGATGGCGGCGTCGGGCAACCTCCATCCCGGGAAGACGTCGATGTTCGAGCCCGTCCACGGCTCGGCGCCGAAGTTCGCCGGGAAGAACGTCGCCAATCCGATCGGGGCGATCGCGTCGGCGTCGCTGATGCTGGAGACGCTCGGGCTGACGGAGGAAGCCGCGGCGATCGACGCGGCGATTCTGAGGGCCGTGCGCGAGCGGCAGGTGACGCAGGACGTTGGCGGGACGCTGGGAACCCGGGAGGCGGGGACTACATCGCGGCGGCGTACGGACGCGAGTGACGGGCCACGATTTCACCGCGAAGCCGCGATGACACGAAGGCCACGAGCGAACATCTGAATGGCTTCGCGATCGTCGCGCCATCGTGCTCATCGCGAAAGACCGTGATCTGCGGCGCGTGACAGTGAAGAGGCTCGATGAACAACAGGACATCTACATTCTCGGCGGCGCACGCACGCCGATGGCCGACTACACCGGCAAGCTCAAGGATTTCTCGGCGCTGGATCTCGGCGCGCTGGCGTCGCGCGCGGCGATGGCTCGCACGAACGTCGCGCCGGAGATCGTCGATCACGTCGTCTTTGGCAACGTCCTGCAAACGAGCGCCGACGCGGTCTACGGCGCGCGGCACGTCGGGCTGAGGGCCGGCGTTCCGATCGAGGTGCCGGCGCTGACGGTCAATCGTTTGTGCGGCTCGGGCATTCAGTCGGCCATCAGCGGCGGCCAGATGATTCTGCTCGGCGAGGCAGATGTCGTGCTGGCCGGCGGCACCGAGAGCATGAGTCAGGCGCCGCACGTGATTCGCGGGCTCAGAAGCGGCCTGCGTCTCGGTCAGGGTCAGCTCGAAGACTACCTGTGGACGTCGCTCCTCGACACCCACTGCGGCTACCACGATGGCCGGCACCGCGGAGAACTGCGCGGCGAAGTACGGCATCACGCGCGAGGAGCAGGACGCCTACGCCATTCGCAGTCAGCAGCTCGCTGATGCCGCGTGGAAGGCCGGACGCTTTGCCGACGAGGTCGTAGCGGTCGAGATCAAGACGCGCAAGGGCGTCGAGATCTTCGCCGCCGACGATCACATGCGTCCGGATTCGTCGATGGAAGGCCTGGCGAAATTGCCCGCCGCGTTCAGCAAGAACGGCTGCGTGACGGCCGGCAACGCGTCTGGCATAGTCGACGGCGCGGCGGCGATCCTGCTCGCATCAGAGCGTGGCGTAAAGGAACACGGGCTTGCGCCGATCGGCCGGCTGACCCACTGGGCGACCGTCGGCGTGGAGCCGTCGCTGATGGGGATGGGGCCGGCGCCGGCGACGCAGCAAAGTGCTGCGAGCAGGCCGGGCTTTCGCTCGGCGACCTCGATCTCATCGAGGTCAACGAGGCGTTCGCCGGCGCAGTACCTCGCCGTCGAAAAGGAGCTCGGGCTCGATCGCGACAAGGTCAACGTCAACGGCGGCGCCATCGCGCTCGGGCATCCGCTCGGGCATGACCGGCACGAGACTGCTGCTCACGCTGCTGCTCGAGCTGCGCCGCCGCGGTCTGCGTCGCGGCCTCGCGGCCGCCTGCATCGGCGGTGGGCAGGGCATCGCGGCGATAGTGGAGGCGGTCTAGGGCTCTGTTGACTGCTTGCTGCTCGCGGTTGGCTGTTCGAGGCCCTGGGGGCTTGCAACAGCCAGCAGCGAGCCGCCGACAGCGAACCCCATTTCTTATTTCAGCGTAGCGAGGAGCGTCCGGCCCTTCTCCTTGAACTCGCGATCTTCGGGGCCCCATTCCGGATCGATCGGCGCGTCGATCAACTTCTGCAGCGTCGTTCGCGCGTCCGCTTTTCGATCCATGGCGACGAGCGTCTCGGCGAGGAAGAGCAGTGACGAGCTGCTCGTTGGATCGTAGGTCAGGGACTTTCGCAGGTGCTCTTCAGACTTCGTGTTCGACCCGCCAAAGAGTCCCGGCACCTTGTAGTACCAGCGTCCAGGGCGCGATCCGCTGAGCCACGCTGAAACGCGGGGTCGAGCTTCAGTACGACGAGAAGCTCATCTTTGATGTCACCGCGATACTTGAGTCCCTGTCGCATCCCGAAGGATTCGGCGAGCGCGCCCATATTGGCAGCAATCCAGAAATGACCTTCGGGACGGTTCGGTTCGACGGCGACGGCGGAACGGCCCGCCGCGATCCCCGCTTCGAGCAGCTGCTTGCGATCCGCCTCCGGCGCGTGTCCGCCAAGCCAGTAGCGCGCGCGGGCAAGCTTCCACGCGGATACGAAATCCTTCGGATCTTTCTGCAGCCGATCGGCCCAGATTGTCGCGGCCTGCCGGGCTTTTGCGAGGTCATCCCGCGAGCGCGTACAGCACGTCGGGATCTGAGGACTGCGTCAGGAAAGCCGACAGTCGTGCAGGGGAAGGTGAGCCGGTGAGTCGATCCGGCGACATCCCCGCCGCTGCAGCCAGGCTACCGATGAGCAAGGGGTAGAATACGAACATGCAGGACATCATTCGTCAGCTCCTGACGGAACTGGGAGAAGACCCTTCGCGTGAGGGGCTGATCGACACGCCAAAGCGAGTGGAGAAGTCGCTTCGGTTCCTGACCAACGGCTATGCCGCCGATGTCGACGCGGTGCTCAACAACGCGCTCTTCACCGTCGATTATAACGAGATGCTGATCGTGAAGGACATCGACTTCTACAGCCTGTGCGAGCACCACCTGCTGCCGTTCTTCGGCAAGTGCCACGTCGCCTACATTCCCCAGGGCCAGGTTGTCGGGCTCAGCAAGATCCCGCGCCTCGTGGACATGTTTGCGCGCCGGCTGCAAGTGCAGGAGCGGCTCACGAATCAGATCGCGGAAACGCTCCGCGAGAAGATCCGTCCGCTCGGGGTCGCTGTCGTGATGGAAGCTCGCACTTGTGCATGTCGATGCGCGGTGTCGAGAAGCAGAACTCCGTGGCCGTCACGAGTGCGATGCTCGGCGTGTTCCAGCACGATGCGCGGACACGCATGGAGTTCCTCGATCTCATCAAGCGCCCCGATGCCGTGCACCGATCGGCCGGCACCAGCATTGCGGGGACAGCCTGCATGAGTGCCGACTAGGGGCGCGGATTGGCGTTGTTAGCCCTGCCGAGTCGGGACGCTGATCGCGCGGTTCAGGACGCGGATCTCGCGGATCTTCGGATCTCCGCGGATCTGACAATACCGACTCGGCTGAATTCGGGGCGTCTCCCGAAATTCAGCAGCAGTCCCACTTCCAGACCAGTCGCCTTGAGGTAGTGGAGCAGTTGCGTTTTGTTGAGAGGGTCGATCTGCGAGCGTGTTTTGACTTCTACGATGACGCAGCCGTTAACGATCAGGTCGGCCCGGAACCGCGCGATTCGTCGTCCTCGATACCAGACCGGCAACCACGCTTCTTCCTCGACTGTGAGTTGCTGATCCCTCAGCACGGTCGCGAGCGCACGGCGCAGGACGAACTCCGGAAAGCCACTCAGGTCGTTGAAGATGTCGAAGAATGCCTTGATGATCGCGGCGGTAATCTTCGCGTGCTTCAAAGCCGGCATTTCGTCCATGTCTTGCCTGAGGCAACAATGGGGCCGCTCGAAAAGGCCGGTAATACTCGCGTATCGCCTTTAGGTTTGCAGTTTATTCACGCCTTCGACTGTGAAACGTTTTGCAGATTTCGCTCCTCTCGGCTAAAGCTGCCCGATCCGCGCAATCCGTGTGATCTTCTTGATCCGCGTCTAACCGTCCAGCCCGGCTGCCCAGCGTGACACGCACGCTTCAATTCTCGCTACGCCTTCGGTAAGCGCCGCTGGACCTGGCTGCAGGATGTAGGTCGACTTGATCTCGTAGATGTGATCGTCGGCGAACAGCGCTCACGCGATCCCATCCCGAGCGTTCGACGATCGTGCGTTTCCGCATTGCCTTCCCGCACCATGACGCGAGGATGATCTCTGGATCACGCTCGGCAACGGCATCGGGATCGACGATGCGGTTTTTTGCGAGGCCGTGTTCGCGTAACTCTGGAAAGAGCGGCTGCCCGCCCGCGATCTCTACGAGTTCCTCGACCCATCGGATACCGGAGATCAGTGGCGCATCCCATTCTTCGAAAAACACGCGCGGCCGGCGGCTGAGTCGCGCAGCTCGCGCTCGCACATCGTCGAGTCCGCGCTCGAAGGTGTCCGCCAGCGCCGCTGCCCGGTCGGCACAACCAACCAGGGCACCAACCATCCGAACCATCTGGAGGATCTCAGCGATGCTGCGCTGGTTGAAGGTCACGACGGTGTAGCCGCGCCTGATCAGTTCGGCCGCAATATCCGCCTGAAGATCAGAAAACGCGAGGATCAAATCTGGCTGAAGGGCCTCGATTTTGTCGTATCGCGCATTGATGAAAGCCGAGACTTTCGGTTTTGCACGAGCCTCTGGCGGTCGCATCGTGTATCCAGAGATCCCGACAATGCGATCGCCCTCGCCGAGGAGATAGAGCGTTTCCGTAGTTTCTTCGGTCAGGCAGACGATCCGCGACGGGTAGTGGCTAGTCATCGTCCGAAATTATTTCCTTACCAATTCTTCACTTGTGTAGGACTTGCATTGATTTGCAAACGGTTGAGCTCAGGCAGAGTGAAGTCTCAACCATGTACACCGCGGTAAATGGCGCCGGTATTCATGGTTCGGACGGATTGGCACCAGCCTTGCCACGCCGGAAGTCAGCCCATTAGCTGAATACCGACAGGGTTACTGCGAGAGTTGGGTCTCGACGCGGGGGAGCGTCGGGGCTGTACGGCACGTCTGTTTCGGCCAGCACAGACGTGATGCGCCAGGTTCCACGGCGCTCAACAGCATAACCGGGAGAAAAATTTTGCCGAACAGGCTGATAAAGGGCGGAGCTCTGTCCGTTGCGGTGGCGATGTGCGCGCTGGCGATCAGCGGCTCGAATCTAAAGGCGCAGTCCGCGCTCCCAACCGGCTGGTCGACTCGTGACATCGGCAGTCCGGCGTGGCGGGCACTGCGAGTGTCTCCGGCGGCACATGGACGCTCGAGGGCGGTGGCGCCGACATCTGGGGCAGCTCAAGACCAATTCGGTTCGCCTATCAGCAGATGTCCGGAGACATCGACATTACGGTCCGCGTCACGAGCGTTGAAAATCGTCGATCCCTGTGACCAAGGCCGGGCTGATGATTCGCGAGTCTCTCACCGCGGACGCGCGGCATGCCGACATGTTGATGACCGCGTCGATCGGGCTTGCGACGTTCCAGCGTCGAGTACCGACTCGGCAGGACGGCATCGACGAAGCGATTACGACATCCGGCATTCCCCCAGTGGGTGCGGCTCGTTCGCCAGGGGAACACGTCTTCACCGGCTATCGATCAGCCGACGGCATGACTGGACGCGGTCGGTTCAGTGCACGATGACGCTCCCTGCCATCGGTTTACGTCGGGCTTGGCCGTCACGAGCTGCAATCCGTGGCACGAGCTACGGCGACAGCTCACGAACTTCACGATGCGGCACGCCGCCGGCGCCCGGTGGCGGCAGCGCTGGTGCTCCCCGTCCCTGGACCAACCGGGACATCGGTAGTCCCTCGACGGCCGGCTCAGCGACGGCGTCGGCCGGCACCTTCACTGTGGCGGGAGCCGGAGCCGACATCTACGGGAATTCCGATCAGTTCCAGTTCGTCTATCAGCCTCTTCAGGGAGACGTCGAGGTGATAGCGCGGGTCGCGGCCCTGCCGGACACCAACTCACTGGCAAAGGCCGGCGTGATGATCCGCGAGTCTCTCAATGCCAATTCGCGCAACGCCTTCATGCGCGTGTCCGCCGGAACGAAACGGTGGGCATTCCAAAGCCGACTGGAGACCGGCGACAGGACCTACAACCAGTCCGGACCAACCGGTGCGGTCCCGGGCTGGGTTCGACTGGTCCGCGAGGGCAATCTCTTCAGCGCCTACCGGTCGACAAACGGCACGTCATGGTCCCTCCTGGTACCGACACGATCAATATGTCGTCAACCGTTTACGTCGGCCTGGCCGTGACCAGCAAGAACAACAGTTCGACGTCGACAGCGACCTTCACGAACGTGACGGCACGCACCGCGACGTCCGGCGGCAGCAACCAGCCGCCGACGGTGTCGATCACTGGTCCATCGGCGGGTGCGACGTTCGCATCCCCGGCAACGCTTCGTGGTCACGGCGAGCGCGAGCGATACCGATGGCACGGTCAGCAAGGTCGATCTCTATCAGGGCACGCAGATGCTGAAGTCGGACGTCACGTCGCCGTATAGCGTGAGCGTCACGATGTCGACCGCGGGCACGTACCAACTGTCCGCGATCGCGACTGACAGCGATGGCGACTCGACGACATCGGCGCCGGTCAGCGTCACGGTCACGTCAGCGTCGACCAATCAGCCGCCAAGCGTGTCGCTGACCGCGCCAGCGGGTGGGTCCACCTTTACCGCGCCGGCCAGCATGACTGTCAGCGCCTCGGCGAGCGATTCGGACGGCACCGTGAGCCGAGTCGACTTCTATCCAGGGCTCGACACAGATTGGGTCGGATACATCGAGTCCCTACAGCATCAGCTGGACGAACGTCGCCGCGGGCACCTACTCGCTGACGGCTGTCGCTCGCGACGATGATGGCGCGACGCGCACGTCGACGGCCGTGTCGGTGACTGTCAACTCCGCGACCAACCAGCTGCCGAGCGTCTCGCTGACGTCCCCGACGGCGGGCGCGTCGTTTGCGGCCGGAGCGAACATCACGCTCCAGGCGACGGCAAGCGATTCGGACGGACATTAGCAAGGTCGAGTTCTACCGCGGATCGACGCTCGTCGGGACCGATACGACGAGTCCGTACTCGGTGGTATGGTCCGGCGCAACGGCCGGAATCACCAGCCTGACGGCTCGCGCCTACGACAACAAGGGTGCGACCCGCACGTCGACCGCGGTGTCGATTACGGTCAACGCCACAGATACCTACGACGCCGACGACGCTGATCTTCACCGCGTCTTCGGATCACACGACGAACGTCACGTCCTACACGGTGGCGCTCTATCGTTCGGCGGATCCGGTGACCGCGAGCCCCGTGGCAACACGCGATCTCGGTAAGCCGACGCCGGTGGGCGGAGACATCACGGTCGACATCTCGACGCTCGTCAATCCGTTGCCTGCCGGGTCATACAAGGCGGTCGTTCGCGCGACCGGAGCCCGGTGGCACGACGGCGAGCACGGCGTCGAGCAGCTTTACGAAGTAGGCGTCTTGACGGCTTGCCGCTCGCGACCCGGAATCCGGGAAGCGAGCGGCAGGCGCAGATTCACGATTCACGGCCTGACCCGGCCCGAATTCACGATTCACGGCCGGCGAACTGGCGGTCCCGAACCGCGTTTATACTTCGGGCATGCGTCGTGCCGGTCCTTTAACTCTTCTCATCGCCTTCGTCGCCGCCACTGCACTCTCGGCGGCTCCGACTCCACAGCAACGCGGACGCTCGACTACGCCTCGCGGGAAAGCCTGCGGCCAAGCCTCGCGGCCAAGCCTGTTCCGAAGACAGAACCGGCCGAAGTCAAGTGTCCGGAAGAGCTGGGCACAGGCGTTCGACACAAAGGCCAGCTTCTGTTTCGTTCTCGCCGGGCGCGATCCGGCCGAGGGCGTCATCGTCACCATCCCGCCGCACACGCAGGCGACGCTGACCTTCGACATCCACAACCGGCACACCTACTCGGAAGAAGAGATCCGCGCGGGCCGCGGCTTCGCCAAGTACACAGCGGTGATCGGCGTCCTGTCGATGAAGGGCGACCTGCTCGGCCGCGGCGCGGTCCAGACCGAGTTCCGTACCGCCAAGGATCTCTTACGACCGCATCGGCGGCGGCGCCGGTCCGGGCGGTACAAGGCGGTCGCGCCGCTTGGCCACGAGCTCGTGACCATCACGGTTCCACCCGGGGTCGACCAGGTCAGTCTGCTGGGCGAAGTGCTCGACGCGGCAACGGCAGCGGGCCGCGAAGTGGCGACGCCAGGGCGCCCGGTGGCGATCGTCAGCAACGTTCAGGTCACCTACCTGCCCGCGCCTCCGCCGCGCAAACGATAGCGCCGTCTCTTGTTATGATCGAGGATGATCCTTCGCGACGTCATCGTTGTAGGGGCCGGCCCGGCTGGGCTCGCCACGGCTATCGCCGCTGCCAAGAACGAGCTCTCCTGTCAGATCATCGAAAAGGGCGCGCTCGTCAATTCGCTCCTGCACTATCCGACCGAGATGGTGTTCTTCACGACGCCGGAGCTGATGGAGATCGGCGGCATGCCGTTCGTCAGCCCGTACGACAAGCCGACGCGGCTCGAGGCGCTCCGCTACTACCGGCGCGTCACGGACGCTTTCAAGCTCGAGTCGTGTTCGACGAAACGGTGGTCGCCGATCACCCGCGACGACGGCGCCGACGCGGCGGCACGTTCGTCGTCGACACGCAGTCGCGCGCGGGGCGTCCGGCGCTCCGTGCACGGACGCACGGTCGTCATCGCGACCGGCGCCTACGACTTTCCCAACCGCATGGGCGTTCCCGGCGAGGATCTGCCGCACGTCTCGCACTACTACACGCAGCCGCATCCGTTCTTCCGCAAGCGCGTCGTGATCGTCGGCGGCAAGAACTCGGCGGCGGAGGCGGCGCTCGATCTCTTCCGCGCCGGCGCGCGCGTGACGATCGTGCATCGCGGCGCCGCGCTGCGGCGATTCGATCAAGTACTGGGTGAAGCCGGACATCGAGAACCGAATCAAGGAAGGAACGATCGCGGCGCGCTTCAACACGCGGGTGGCCGAGATCCGTCCGACGAGCGTCGTCGTCGAGCGGGACGGCAGCCGCGGAGTCCATCGACGCCGACGCGGTGTTCCTGCTGACCGGCTACGGAGCGGACACGACGCTGCTGCGCAACGCCGGCGTCGAGATCGACGCCGAGACATGCGGCCCGGTCTACGACCCGGAGACGTTCGAAACCAACGTCCCGGGCATCTATACGCGCCGGCGCGATGGTGGCGGGGTGCAGAGCGGCAGGATCTTCATCGAGAACGGCCGCTTCCACGGCGAGCAGGTGATCGAGGGGATCAAGAAAATGCTGAATGATGAATGCTGAAGTGAGTGCGAAGGGCCGAGGAACGAACAGCGGAGCGAGTGAGCCTCGCGATCGGCGCAGTGGCTAAGGCCCCTGCGAGCGCCTGTAGGTCCGAGGCGAAGCCCCTCGGATGATCAGTGCTCTCCGCCCCACTTGTGCTGGGCGACGATCACCTTCATCTCCAGCAGCTCGATCAGCGACCGGCAGCGGGCGAGCAGGCGCGTCGCGCTCGAGCAGCGCCTGCTTCTCGACCGGCTCGAGCTCGAGGTACTGCGCCAGCGCGTTGACGAGATCCTCGTCCGGCATCGACGGCGGCACCTTCGGCTCGGCGCCGCGGCCTTCGGGCTGCGGCACGAGCAGCGACTCGAGCCGGCGCCGCGCCACCCGCATCTCGTCCTGCTCGTCGGTCGTCGACCGCTGCTCGGCGATGCTCTCGACGCGCGCCAGGCGGTAGCTGCGGCTGTCGTCCTCGTCGAGCGACGCGGAACTTCTCGAGCCCGCGCAGGACGATGTTGAAGCGGCCGTCTTGAGGCGCTCCGCGTGCGTGATCAGGCCGGCGCAGCCGATCGGGTAGATCGGCGGCCGCCCCTCGTAGTCTCCCTCCCAGCCCGGCCGCAGCAGGACCATCCCGATGATCCGGTCCCGTCGAGCGCGTCCGCCACCATCTCCCGATAGCGCGGCTCGAAGATGTGCAGCGGCAGGAACACGTTCGGGAACAGCACGACGTTCGGCAGCGGGAAGATCGGGATCGTCGGAGGCAGCATGACGATGCCGGTCGGTCGCAGCTCAGCCTAGTGAATCGTCCTCGTCTTCTTGTCCATGTAGTCCATCAGCACGTACTGGCCGAGCGTGCGCGGCGTCGTGAAGTACGCCTTGCCGTGGCAGATCTGCGCGACCTTGCGCACGAAGCTGACGAGGTCGTGGTCGCGCGCGAGCATGAACGTGTTGATCAGGATGCCGGCCTTGCGGCAGGCGGCCACCTCCGCGAACGTCTCGGAGACGATGAACGGATCGAGGCCGAACGCGTTGCGG
The DNA here is from genome assembly GCA_963830815.1 of uncultured Acidobacteriota bacterium. Taxonomy (GTDB): domain Bacteria; phylum Acidobacteriota; class Vicinamibacteria; order Vicinamibacterales; family 2-12-FULL-66-21; genus DATBJJ01. The sequence continues at coordinate 151,913 of CAWHNN010000013.1, forward strand.
TAGATGCGGCCGTCGGGGCGCGTCAGCGCCGACGGCTTGCCGTCGGTGATCATCACGATCTGCCGCATGTCCTTCTGCTGCCGCTCGAGGATGCGCCGGGCGAGCCGCAGCCCCTCGCGCGTGTTCGTGTAGTACGGGCCGACGCGCACGCGCGCCAGCTGGCTGAGCGGGATCTCTTCGGCCGAGTCGTGGAAGAGCACGACTTTCAGCGCGTCGCCGGGGTACTGCAGCCGGATCAGGTTGGCGAGCGCCAGCGCGACGCGCTTGGCCGGCGTGAACCGATCCTCGCCGTACAGGATCATGCTGTGGCTGCAGTCGAGCATCAGCACCGTCGCGCAGGAGCTCTGATATTCGCCCTGCACGACCATCAGGTCTTCGTAGTCGACGTCGATCGACGGGCCGCCGACGCGTCTGCTGCCGCCGCACGGCGTTGAGGATCGTGCCGCTGGCGTCGAGGTTCATCGTGTCGCCGAACTCGTACGGCTTCGGCGCGCCGCTGGCCTCGATGCCGGTCGCCATCTCGCGCGTGTCGTGGCGGCCGATGCTGCTCTTGCCGATCGAGCCGAGCAGGTCGCGCAGCGCGCGGTAGCCGAGGAAGTCGAGGCTCTTGTCGGTGATCTCGAAGCGGACCTGGCCTTCGTGTCCCCCTGTCCGCCGCCGGGCCCGTCCGCGCTCCTGCTCGCGACCGTCGTCGCTGTCCGGGGCGCCGAGTGAGGTAGCCCTGGTGCTGCAGCTTCTCGATGATCCGCTCGATCAGCTCGTCGATCCGCTCCTCGGCGTCGTCGGACTGCTGCCAGTCCTTGCCGAGCAGCTTCTCGAGCATTTCGTCGGACAGCAGCCGCCGTTGAGCAGCGCCTCGAGGATGGCGTCGTGCAGCGCCTGCATCGAGTGCCCCGTCTCGTCGTCGTACGGCAGGCCGTAGGGGTTGTCGAAGCCGCTGGAGAGCAGCAGGTCGGAGAGCCGCGACAGCAGCTCCTCGAGGTCGATGCCGTCGAGATCTTCGCCGGTGAACTTCGTGTAGCGGTACTTCATGCACTGCGTGCGTGTCCGCGGCTCAGTTGTACGTACTTCTTCTTGTTCCCGGGCAGCTGGATGTCGCGATCGAGCGATCGGCTCGCGGCGCACGACCGCGCGGCGCCCGGCGCGGCGGCTCGGCGCCCTGATACTGGCCACTCGTCGGAGCGGCTGATCTTCTTCTGCGCGTAGAGCCCTTCGAGCACGAAGTCGACCGCCGAGGCCACGAGCGGCGCCGGCGCGCTGGTCGTCGACGCCGGCGTGCGTCGTCAGCTCGTGCAGGCCCTGCACCTGTGCGACGTGCGCTCGAGCAGCTCGGCGGCCGGCAGCGTGTCGTCGACCTGCAGCGTGCCGCCGAGGTCGAACCATTCGGTGACCTGCCGCAGATCGGCGCCGGCGAAGTAGCCGCCGAACACGTTGCCGACCGCCGCGCGGATGATGTCGCGCGCGACGTTGTCGGCGCCGCGCAGCTCGCCTTCGTACTCGAGCTCGAACTTGCCGGTGATCGCCGGCAGCGCCGCGTAGATGTCGGTGATGCGCGGCACGATGACCGGCTCGCGCGGCGAGCAGCGCGCGCCGCTCGGCGTTCGAGACGACGTTCTCGAGCAGCGAGATCGGCAGCCGCTGGCTGACGCCGGAACGCTTGTCGATCTTCTGATCCTGGCGCGCCTGGAAGGCGATTTCCTCGACGACTTCGCGCACGAACTCCGGGACCTCGCAGCTCGCAGCCGCGTCGCGATCGACCCAGGCTTCCTGCGCGGTGATCGCCATCGCGTCCTGGCGCGTGGCCGGGTAGTGCGTGCGGATCTCCGAGCCGATGCGGTCCTTCAGCGGCGTGATGATCTTGCCGCGCGCGGTGTAGTCCTCCGGGTTGGCGCTGAACACCATCAGCACGTCGAGCGGCAGCCGCACCGGGTAGCCCTTGATCTGGACGTCCCCTTCCTGAAGGATGTTGAACAGCCCGACCTGGATCTTGCCGGCGAGATCCGGCAGCTCGTTGATCGCGAAGATGCCGCGGTTCGCCCGCGGCAGCAGCCCGTAGTGCATCGTCAGCTCGTCGGACAGCTGCAGGCCCGGCGCGCGCGGCCTTGATCGGGTCGAGGTCGCCGATCATGTCGGCGATCGTCACGTCGGGCGTCGCCAGCTTCTCGACGTAGCGCGCGTCGCGCGTCAGCCAGCCGATCGGCAGTCGCGTCGCCCTTCGTCGCGGACGCGGGCGCGGCACGCCGCGCACAGCGGCGCCAGCGGGTCGTCGTGGATCTCGCAGCCCGGCATGACCGGGATCGCCTCGTCGAGCAGATCCGTCGAGCGCGCGCAGGATGCGGCTCTTCGCCTGGCCGCGCAGGCCGAGCAGGATGAAGTTGTGCCGCGACAGCACCGCGTTGACGATCTGCGGCACGACCGTGTCGTCGTAGCCGATGATGCCGGGGAAGAGCGTGCTCGCCCGCGCGCAGCCGCGCGATCAGGTTGTCGCGAATTTCGTCCTTGACGCTGCGGCGCGGGCACGCGACCGGCGGCGACGTCGTCGCGGAGCTGGCCGAGCGTGAGTGAGGGTCGTGGAGACCGAAGAGGAGGGCATAGATCCGATCGCATCTTACACACGGGCCGCCTGCTAAGATGTGAGCCTTGTCCGAGTTTCCTCATCCGCTCGTCGCCGGCCGCTCGTCTACGCGCACCGCGGCGGCGCCGGCGCTGCGGCCCGAGAACACGCTCGCGGCGTTCGACCACGGCTTGCGCTCGGCGCCGACGGTCTCGAGCTCGACGTCCACCTCTCGCGCGACGGCGTCGTCGTCGTCCACCACGACGACGACGCTCGAGCGGACGACGAACGCCACGGGCCCGTTGGCGCGCTGCACGGCCGACGAGCTCGCCGCGTGTCGATGCGGGTTACTGGTTCAACCGCATCCGGCGAGCCTGGCCGGCGACTATCCGTTCCGCGGCAGCGGCATCGGGATTCCCCGCTTCCGTGACGGTGCTCGCGCGGTATCGCGACGGCGCGGCTGATCATCGAGCTCAAGACGAAGGAGCCCGAGCTCGCCGGCGGGCGGTCGACGAAATCCGGGCCGCGGGCGCGCTCGACCGCGTCGCGCTCGGCTCATTCTACTGGCGGCGCTTGCCGCAGCGCGCCGCTACGAGCCGCGTATCCCGACCGGCGCTGCACGGGAAGAGACGCGGTGGGCGCTCTATCGCTCGCTGGGTGGGCTGGCCGCTCGGCGCGACGAAGTACCGCGAGTTTCAGGTGCCGGAGCGATCTGGCGCGACACGTCGTCGTGACCCCCAGTTCATCGCCCACGCCCACCGCGCCGGTCTGCCCGTGAAGGTCTGGACGGTCGACGACGCGCGAGGACATGCGGCGCCTGCTGGACTGGGGCGCCGACAGCATCATCAGCGACGGCCCGACATCGCCGTCGGAGTCGTGCGGGAGTGGATCGCGAAGCGCACGTAGCAAGTGTGCTGGAGGCAACGGATTCAACACGAAGTTTCGAAGTCAACGAAGACGACACGAAGAATGCGCAGGGCCGCTGATGTTGGTGCACGAGAAACGGTACTGCTGGCACCGCGCGTCGCCGGCCAAACGGCCGGCGTGCCAGCAGGCCGCAGCGTGACGGTCTTCGTGTCGTCTTCGAAAACTCCGTGTCTTCGTGTTGAACTCCGTGAGCTCGTCCGCTCCTATCTCGCCGCCAGCGTCGCCGCCGTCGTGAATGCGGCTCGATGTCCACCGGAACTCCCGTCAGCCGGTCGAGGATCTGCTGCACCTGCGGCCGGACGACGCCGAGTCGACTCGATGAGCGCCTTGGCCTTCGCGTAGCTGCCCTCGGCCTGCAGCGTCATGATGTCGCGCGTCAGCGACGTGACGGCCGCCGCCATCTTTGCCTCGTCGACCGTGAACGTGCCGTCGGGCCCGACGACGAAGGCGCCCTGATCGAGGAAGTAATTGAGCTGGATGGCGATGCCGCGGCCGTGCGCTTCGTTGATGCCGAAGCGGATCGAGCGGAAAGACGAAGCGAGGAAGGTCGTGTACATCGTCCTGGCGATGGCCGTGTCGACCTTTCCCTGATCGGCCAGCTGCTTCAGCGCCCACAGCCCGGAGACGTCCGCCTTGGCCTCCTCGATCGTGCTGTAGGTTTCCTTGAGCTCCTGCCGCACCGTCGTCTGCCGGCCGCCGACGGCGATGTTGTGCGGACCGAGACCGTGCATCAGCTCGTGCATCAGGATGTGCGTGAAGAACGCATCGAACGAGACGTCCTTCTGCTGCGGCCGGGAAGCGCGACCTTCGCGATCGGCTCGAGGACGACCGTGAACTTCGCCTCCTGCACGTTCTTCAGCATCACGCGCTTCGTGCCCTTTTCCTTCACGACGCGTTCGTCGTTCGGAAGGTTGAAGGCCGCGGTCTGCACGCCGCGATTCGCGTCGCCGGCGGTGAAGACGACGTTGACGACGTGGATCGGGGCGAGCGCGCCGAGTTTCGGGTTCGCAGGGACGCATCGATGGGCAGCGCGTCTTCCAGACCCTGCAGTTCGGAGCCGAAGACCTGAGCTTCTTCGTTTCGGCGTCGTCGCGGACGGTGATGAACGCTTCGAACGCCGCCTTGAAGTTGAACCATTCGTCCTCGTAGACCTCGTACGGGCCGATGGTCGGCTCGATCGAGGCGTCGAGCTCCATCCAGGCGACGTCGCTCGCGTAGTAGTCGTTCGAGATGAACGCGTCGGCGCGGGTTGTCAGGAAATGCTTGAGCGTCGGCTGCGCCGTGAGCTGCGCCGCTTCGCGCAGCAGCGCAGCCGCAGCGCCAGCTCGCCCTGATATTCGACGGAGTACGGCACCGCCGCGAAGCGGCCGTCAGGGCCGCGGCGAATCGTCGTGAAGAAGCCGGTCGCCGCCGGCTTCGCGTCGCCGGCAGCGAGTCGATCCATTTCTGGACTTCTTCTTTCGTCGCGCCGGCGGGATAGAAGTTGGCGCCTTCGGGCTTCGCCGGCACGCCGGGCACGAACGCCTTGTTGTGATCGAGCCGCGACCACGGGCCCTTGTTGATCAGGAAGTAGTGCAGCGTGTCGGCGGCATCGGGTGACGCGACCGTCTGGCGGGCCAGCGTCTCGAGCAGGGCGTCGTTGCCCGACCAGACCTGGCGAAGGAAGAGCCCGTCCATGATTCGCGCCGCGTCGACGAGCTTGGCCAGCGCCTGGCGCTCGTTGTCGGGCAGAGCGCTGAGGTCGGCGCCGATGTCGGCCGGCGCGAAGCGCGCGGTCATCGTGCGCAGCGGTGAGCGGGCGGAGCGGCCGCGGGGCCGCCGGGGCTGGTGACTCTTTCACGGGTGTCTCTCCGGTGCAGGCCGTGACGACGGCCGAAACGAGAAGAATGACGACGAAGCGGAGCGGCGTCCTATATGACATGTGGGTGGCCATCAAATGCTGTGGAATGCGACTCATGCGCAGGTTGCGTGTTCGCTGAAGCCGACGCTACGACACGTCTGAGGCCGGCTGCGGCCGAGTCATGCTGAAAACGCAGATGTAACATCGAATCTCCTGATGGGGCTGCGCCTCGACGCTTTGTCGCTCTGCGATTGCTTCCCATCCCGCGATACAATAAGTGGATTGTAATCCTCCATAAGTTTCGCGAGAGAAGGCTCAGGACCACATGAGAAACATCGCGCCGCGTGACGCCTCCGAGATCGAGGCGATCGAACAACGGGAATGGCTCGAGTCGCTCGACTACGTCATCCAGCAGGGTGACCGCGGCCGCGTCCAGCGGCTGCTCGTCGTCGCTGCGCCATCGCGCCCGCACGTCGGGCGTGGCGCTGCCGTTCACCGCCGTGACGCCATACGTCAACACCATCCGGCCGGAAGACGAGACGCCGCTGCCGGGCAGCCAGGAGATCGAGCGCCGCATCAAGAGCCTCGTCCGCTGGAACGCGATGGCGATGGTCGTGCGCGCCAACCGCACTGTCGGATGGCATCGGCGGCCACATCTCGACCTACGCCTCGGCCGCGACGCTCTACGAAATCGGCTTCAATCATTTCTTCCGGGCACGGAGCAAGGACGGCGACGGCGACATCATCTACTTCCAGGGCCACGCCTCGCCGGGCATCTACGCGCGCGCGTTTCTCGAAGGCCGGCTCTCGGCGCAGCAGCTGACCGAACTTCCGGCAGGAGCTGGCGGAAGGCGGCGGCTTGTCGTCGTATCCGCACCCGTGGCTGATGCCGGACTTCTGGGAGTTCCCGACGGTCTCGATGGGCCTCGGCCCGATCATGTCGATCTACCAGGCGCGCTTCAACCGCTACCTGGAAGATCGCGGGCTCAAGAAGCCGTCGAACACGAAGGTCTGGGCGTTCCTCGGCGACGGCGAGACCGACGAGCCCGAGTCGCTCGGCGCCATCAGCCTGGCGGCGCGCGAGAAGCTCGACAACCTGATTTTCGTCATCAACTGCAACCTGCAGCGTCTCGACGGTCCGGTGCGCGGCAACGGCCAGATCGTCCAGGAGCTCGAGGCGATCTTCCGCGGCGCCGGCTGGAACGTCATCAAGGTGCTGTGGGGCAGCGATTGGGATCCGCTGCTCGCGAACGACCACGACGGCCTGCTGGCCAAGCGGATGGGCGAGGTCGTCGACGGCCAGTACCAGAAATACACCGTCGAGTCCGGCTGCGTACCTCCGCGAGCACTTCTTCGGCACCGACCCGCGGCTGCTCGACATGGTCAAGCACCTGTCCGACGATCAGCTGAAGAAGCTGCGGCTCGGCGGCCACGATCCGGTCAAGGTCTACAACGCCTACAAGGCCGCGATCGAGCACAAGGGGCAGCCGACGGTCGTGCTGGTCCGCACGATCAAGGGCTACGGCCTCGGCGAAGCGGGTGAAGGCAAGAACATCACCCACCAGCAGAAGAAGATGAACGAGGCCGACCTGCGCTCGTTCCGCACCCGCTTCGGCATTCCGATCTCCGACGAAGAGATTGCTGACGCGCCGTTCTACCGTCCGCCAGACGACAGCACCGAACTCCAGTACCTCCGCGAGCGCCGCAAGGCGCTCGGCGGCTTCATGCCGTCGCGCGCGTCCCGCGTCGAACCGCTGACGGCGCCGATCGACCCGCTCTTCGAGGAGTTCGCGCAGGGCACCGAAGGGCCGCAAGGCCTCGACGACGATGGTGTTCGTCCGGATCCTGTCGAAGCTGCTGCGCGACAAGGAAATCGGCGACCTCGTCGTGCCGATCGTGCCGGACGAAGCGCGAACGTTCGGCATGGAGGCGCTGTTCCGCCAGGTCGGCATCTACTCGCACGTCGGCCAGAAGTACGAGCCGGTCGACATGGATACGCTCCTCTATTACAAGGAAGCGCAGGACGGCCAGATCCTCGAAGAGGGGATCACCGAAGCCGGGTCGATGTCGTCGTTCATTGCCGCCGGCACGGCGTACGCGACGCACGGCATCAACACGATCCCGTTCTTCATCTACTACTCGATGTTCGGCTTCCAGCGCGTCGCCGATCTGATCTGGGCCGGCGCCGATTCGCGCACGCGCGGGTTCCTCCTCGGCGCCACGGCCGGCCGGACGACGCTCGCCGGCGAAGGGTTGCAGCACCAGGACGGCCACAGCCACGTCTTCTCGCTGTCGGTGCCCAACTGCGTGTCCTACGACCCGGCGTTCGCCTACGAGCTCGCGATCATCATCCAGGACGGCATCCGCCGGATGTACAAGAATCAGGAGAGCATCTTCTACTACCTGACGGTGATGAACGAGCAGTACGAGATGCCGCCGATGCCGGAAGGCTCGCGCGACGGCATCCTCAAGGGCCTCTACCGCTTCAGCAAGAGCGCCAATACCAAGTCGAAGCTCAAGGCGCAGCTCCTCGGCAGCGGCGCGATCCTCAACGAGGTCATCGCCGCCGGCAAGCTGCTCGAGAAGTACGGCGTCGCCGCCGACGTGTGGAGCGTGACGAGCTATCAGGAGCTCTATCGCGACGCGCCACGCCTGCGAGCGCTGGAACATGCTGCACCCGACCGAGACGCCGAAGGTGCCGTACGTCTCGCAGTGCTTCAAGGACACGCCAGGGCGTCATCGTCGCCGCCTCGGACTACCTCAAGGTGCTGCCCGGATCGCTCGATCGGTGGTTCCCGCGCCGCGTGCGTCAGCTCGGCACCGATGGCTTCGGCCGCAGCGAGGACCGCGACCGACCTCCGCAATTTCTTCGAAGTCGACGCGCGGTTCGTCGCGGTCGCGACGCTCGCCGAGCTCGCGCAGGAGGGGCAGATCGATCGTTCGGTCGTCGCCCAGGCGATCAAGGATTTCGGCATCAACACCGACAAGCCGAATCCGGCCACGGTGTAATGCTGAATGCTCGAATGCTGAATGCTGAATGAATATGTTGAAGGCGGAAAGCTGCAAGGCAGGCTGACAGCCGAGAGCTGAGAGCTGATAGCTAAAACATGGCCACCGATTTCACACTTCCAGAACTGGGCGAGAACATCGCCGGCGGCGACGTCGTACGTTTGCTGGTGTCGCCTGGGGACACGATCACGAAAGACCAGCCGATCCTCGAGCTCGAAACCGACAAGGCGACGATCGAGGTGCCGTCGAACGTGAGCGGCACGGTCAAGGAAGTCAAGATCAAGCAGGGCGAGCGGGTAAAGGTCGGGCAGGTCGTGCTCACGCTCGACAACGGCGCGGCGCCGGCGGCGAAAGAAGGCGCGCCCAAGCAAGAGGCGAAGCAGGAAGCCAAGAAGGACGACAAGGCGGAGGCCAAGTCGGCAAGCGGCACCCGCGGCCGAGCCTGAAGAAGAGCCCGGAACCCGCGCCGGAGACAAAGAAGCGCGGCGAGGTCGTCGACATCAGTCGCGCCGCGAGGAACGCACCGGCGGCGCCACCGCAGAGCGATGCCGAACCGCAGGGCCCCGCGGCACCGGCGGCGCCATCCGTACGCCGGCTCGCGCGCGAGCTCGGCGTCGAGATTCGCCGTGTTGCCGGCAGCGGCCCGGGCGGGCGCATCAGCGCCGAAGACGTTCAGGCGTTCGTGCGCACGGCGTTGGCCGGCGGCGGCGCCGCTCCGGCCAGCGCGCCATCGTCGCTTCCCGACTTCAGCAAGTGGGGCGAGATCGAGCGCAAGCCGATGAGCAATATCCGGCGCAAGACGTCGGAGCACCTGTCGCACGCGTGGAATGTCATTCCGCACGTCACGCAGAACGACAAAGCGGACATCACCGCGCTCGAAGCGCTGCGCAAGCAGTTCGCGCCCCAGGCCGAGAAGGCCGGCGGCAAGCTGACGATGACGGCGATTGCGCTCAAGATCGTCGCCGCGGCGCTGCGCAAGTTCCCGCAGTTCAATTCGTCGATCGACGTTGCGCGCAACGAGATCGTCTACAAGAAGTCGATCCACGTCGGCGTCGCGGCCGATACCGAGCGCGGCCTGCTCGTCCCGGTCATCCGCGATGTCGATCGCAAGGGCATCTTCCAGCTCGCCGCCGAGCTCGGCGCCGCATCCGACAAGGCGCGCGCCGGCAAACTGTCGCTCGACGACATGCAGGGCGCGGGCTTCACGATCACCAACCTCGGCGGCATCGGCGGCACCGGGTTCACGCCGATCGTCAACTGGCCCGAGGTCGCGATCCTCGGCATCTCACGCGGCTCGCTCGAGCCGGTCTACGTCAAGGACCGCTTCGAGCCGCGGCTCATGCTGCCGTTGTCGCTCTCGTACGACCATCGCGTGATCGACGGCGCCGACGCCGCACGCTTCCTGCGCTGGGTCGCGGAAGCGTTCGAGCAGCCGTTCACGATGTCGCTGTAGTTCACCCGGAGCGCGTCACGTGCCACGAGGCCATGCCGCGCCGATCACGAAGCTCGCGATGGCCGCGAAGGCGAACGTGGGACGCACCCGTTGATTCCTTATGTCAGCATCCACACAACTTGTTGTGATCGGCGCCGGCCCTGGCGGCTACGCTGCCGCGTTCTATGCCGCGGATCGCGGGATGAAAGTATCTCTCGTCGATCCGTCGCCGAATCCGGGCGGCGTCTGTCTGTATCGCGGCTGCATCCCGTCAAAGGCGCTGCTGCACGTCGCCGAGATCGTCAATGAAGCGGCGCACGCCTCGGCCTGGGGCGTCACCTTCGCCAAGCCGACGATCGAAGTCGACAAGGTCAGGGCGTTCAAGGACAAGGTCGTCAATCAGCTGACGGGCGGCGTCGGCCAGATCGCGAAGCTGCGAAAGATCGATTACATCCAGGGCATGGCGGCGTTCCGCGACGCGAAGTCGCTCGACATCACCAGGGCCGACGGCACGACGTCGACGCTGGCGTTCGAGCACGCGGTCATCGCGACCGGCTCGCGGCCAGCGACGGTGCCCGGCGTCTCCATCGACAGCCCGCGCGTCATGGACTCGACCGCGGCGCTCGAGATGCCCGATATTCCCGAAGTCGCTGCTCGTCGTCGGCGGCGGCTATATCGGTCTCGAGCTCGGCAGCGTCTACGCGGCGCTCGGCTCGAAGGTGACGGTCGTCGAGATGACCGACGGCCTGCTGCCCGGCGCCGACCGCGATCTGGTGAATATCCTCGCGAAGCGCATCAACGCGATCTGTGCGGCGGTGCTGCTGAATACCAAGGTCTCTTCCGTCAAGGAATCGAAGGACGGGATCGTCGTCACGTTCGACGGGCAGCTGCCCGAGGGCATGGCGAAGGAGCAGACGTTCGATCGCGTCCTCGTCTCGGTAGGACGCCGTCCGAACTCGGCGATTCCGGGGCTCGACAAGACTCGCGTCAAGGTGAACCAGCGCGGGTTCATCGAGATCAACGAGGCGCGCGGCACCGCCGAGCCCTCGATCTACGCGATTGGTGACGTCGTCGGCGATCCCATGCTGGCGCACAAGGCGTCGCACGAAGCCCGCGTCGCCATTGATTCGATTCTCGGCGAGCGCGTCGCCTTCGAGCCGGAAGCGATTCCAGCCGTCGTCTTCACCGACCCGGAAATCGCGTGGTGCGGCCTGACGGAGAACGAGGCTGCCAAGCAGAAGCGCGAAGTCACCGTCGTTCGTTTTCCGTGGGCGGCGTCAGGCCGGGCGATCACTCTCGATCGAACCGACGGCATGACGAAGCTGGTCATCGATCCGAAGTCGGAGCGGGTGCTCGGCGTCGGAATCGTCGGCCCCGGCGCCGGCGAGCTCATCGCAGAGGCCGTGCTCGCGGTCGAGATGGGCGCCACTGCGTCCGATCTCAAGCTCACGATCCACGCGCATCCCACGCTGTCAGAGACGATGATGGAGGCCGCCGAAGTGTTCTTCGGCGAAGCGACCCACGTCTACCGGCCGAAGAAGAAATAGATCGGGGTTCGGTAGTTCGGTAGTTCGGTAGTTCGGTAGTTCGGTAGTTCGGAGCAAGTCCGAGCAACCGAGCAACCGAGCAACCGAGCAACCGAGCAACCGAGCAACCGAACTACCGAGCAACCGAGCACCGAACAACCGAACTACCGACTCTACCGCCCCGCGCGCGCTCGCAAACACTTCATCCATCATCGCCGGCGTGAGCTTGCCGGTGTTCGTGTTCTGCCGGCTCGGGTGATACGAGGCGATGACCGTGTACCCGGCAACCTCATAAGCGGCGTTGTGGCCGAACGGCGGCCGCGGACGGATGACGACGCCGCGGTCGGCGAGCAATCGCCAGGCAGCGTCGAACGCGAGGCGGCCCAACCCGACCAGCACTCTTACGCGCCGCAATGCCGCAGCCTCTTCGACGAGGTGCGCGTGGCAGGCCGTGATCTCGTCGGGAGTGGGCTTGTTGTCCGGCGGCGCGCAGCGCACGGCCGCGGTGATGAACGCGTCGCTCAGGACCAGGCCATCGTCGGGCCGTTGTGACGTTGGGATGCTGGCGAAGCCGTGCGCGTGCATCGCGCGCATCAGAAAATCACCCGAGCCGAGCGGGCCGTCGCCGGTGAAGACCCGGCCGGTGCGATTCGCGCCGTGCGCGGCTGGCGCCAGGCCGATGACGAGGACGCGCGCCTGAGGGTCTCCGAAGCCGGGAACCGGCCGTCCCCAGTAGGTTTCGGTTCGATGCGCCGCCTTCTTCTCGGTGGCGACGCGCTGGCAGTACGAGCGCAAACGCGGGCATGCGTTGCAGTCGACGATTCGTTGCCTGATCGAAGCGAGGGCGGAAGTTGGCAATGGGCGAGGCGCCACGGCCGTTCAGCGCGCGGCTGACTCGTAGGCCTGGGTCTGCTCGTGCGCGTGGTAGGAGCTGCGGACGAGCGGGCCGGATTCGCAGTGGCCGAAGCCCATCTCGAGCGCCAGGCGCTTCAGCTCGTCGAACTCTGCGGGCGCGTAATAGCGGACCATCGGCAGGTTGGCCAGCGACGGCCGCAGGTACTGGCCAATCGTGACAATCTGGCAGCCGACCGCCCGCAGATCGCGCAGCGTTGCGACGACTTCGTCCCACTCCTCGCCGAGGCCGACCATGAGGCCGGACTTGGTCGGAATCGCCGGCGCGTAGGCGCGCGAGCGATCGAGGAGTTGCAGCGCGCGATCGTAGCGTCCACCCGGGCGCGCCGTGCGATACAGGCGCGGCACGGTTTCGATGTTGTGATTGAGGACGTCCGGGCGCGCGTCGAGCACGGTGCGCAGCGCCGCTTCGTCGCCCTTGAAATCCGGGATCAGCACTTCGAGACGGCACGAGGGAATCCGCGTCCGCGTCTCGGTAATCGTCTGCGCGAAATGCGACGCGCCGCAATCGGCAAGATCGTCGCGGTCGACCGACGTAATGACGACGTAGTCGAGCGCGAGCGTGGCGATGGCGCTGCCGACCTTGACCGGCTCGAGGGCGTCAGGCGGCTTTGGCGTGCCGTGGGTGACGTTGCAGTAGCCACACGATCTGGTGCAGGTGTCGCCCAGGATCATGAACGTGGCCGTGCCGTGATGCCAGCACTCGCCGATGTTCGGGCAATTGGCCTCCTCGCACACCGTGTGCAGCCCGAGCGAACGCATCAGCCCCTTGAGGCGGTGGTAGTTCTCGGAGCCGGGAGCGCGGACCTTCAGCCACTCGGGCTTGGGCACTCGCGGCAGCTCGGTCTCGCGCTTCTTACGCCCGCGGATGAAGTTCAGGGGGGAGGTTTGCAATGCTGAATGCTGAATGTTGAATGCTGAAGTAAAGGGAGAATAAGAGAAAAGTATCAATATTATACTGCGTTATGGCTTCTCTCGCGATTCAGTGGCTCGGCCACTCGACCTTCATCATCACTACCCCGGGCGGCAAGCGGATCGTGACCGACCCCTGGCTCGAGGGGAATCCCATGTGCCCTCGGGACAAGACGAAGATCGATAAGGCAGACGTCATCCTCCTCTCGCACGGCCACTCGGATCACTCGGCGGATGTCGTCAGCGTGGCTCGGGCGACCGGGGCACCAGTGGTCGCCATCCACGAACTGTCGGTGTGGCTCGGCCAGAAGGGCTTGCAGAACGTAAAGGGCATGGGGATCGGCGGCACGATCAGCGTTGCCGGGCTCGAGATCTCGATGACGCCAGCGGTCCACAGCAGCAGCGTCGTCGAGAACGACAACATCGTCTATTTGGGCGAGCCGACGGGCTTCGTCGTGCGCATGGAGGATCGGCGCTCGTTCTATTTCGCCGGCGACACCGCGCTCTTCGGCGACATGCGGCTGATTGCCGACGACCTACGCGCCGCAGATTGCGTTTCTTCCCATCGGAGATCACTACACGATGGGCCCCGAGGCGGCAGCGCGCGCGTGTCAGCTGCTGCTCATTCGTCAGGTGGTTCCGATGCACTACGGAACGTTTCCAATCCTGACGGGGACGCCCGAGCAGCTGAAGGCGCTCGTCGAGCCGATGGGCGTCGATGTGCTCGTGCTCAAGCCAGGGGAAACGTCGGAATAATGCTGAATGTTGAATGCTGAATGCTGAAGTAAGCTGCGGAAGGCTGAATTCTGAATAGCCAACAGCCAGCCGCCAGCCGCGACCAGCTGATTTGACCCTCGCCGCAAGATTCGGTACAGTCACCACCAATGTCCCGCGGCACCCGCATCGGCTTTATCTTTACCGGCACGACCGGCCGGATTAGGCCGGAGGCTCGCTGCGGGTAGATCCGGACGCTTTCAATCGAGTGTCACCACGGCCACTACCCGAAAGGGAGTGGCCGTTTTGTTTTTGCGGCATCGAGCCAGGAACCACGAGCCGCGAGCAGCCAACGGCGTGCCGCGCACAGGAACGGAGCAGCGATGAAGATCGGATTTCAGGGAGCAGTAGGGGCATACAGCGAGACGGCGGCGCAACGCGCGTGGCCGGCGTCCGAAACGGTCGGGTTCGATCGCTTCGAGGATGTATTCGAGGCCGTCGCTTCGGGCCGGACGTCGCACGGCCTCCTGCCGGTCGAGAACTCGATCGGCGGCAGCATCCATCGCAACTACGATCTGCTGCTCGAGCACGACCTGCCGATCGTCGCGGAAACCGAGCTGCCGGTCGTCCACAATCTGCTGGCATTGCCGGGGACGAAGCTGGCGTCGGTGCGCCGGGTGTTCTCGCACCCGCAAGGGCTGGCGCAGTGCGAGATGTTCCTGCACACGCTTCCCGGAATCGAGATCGTCGCCACCTACGACACGGCAGGAAGCGCGCGGATGATTCGTGACGGCAATCTCGCGGACACGGCGGCGATCGCATCGTTGCGGGCGGCGGAAGTCTTCGGGCTCGAGGTGCTGAAGGCCGGTATCCAGGACTACGAGGACAACATCACGCGGTTCCTGCTCATCGGGCGGGACAGCAAGGCGCTGGGCCAGCCCGACAAGACGACGCTGGCGTTTGCGCTGCACAACGGCCCCGGTGCGCTGTTCAAAGCGTTGAGCGTCTTCGCGCTGCGCGACATCGACATGACCAAGCTCGAGTCGCGTCCGGCGCGCGGGCGGCCATGGGAATACGTGTTCTACGCCGACCTCTCGGCGGGCCGGGATGAGCTTCGGTGCGGCCGCGCGATCGTGCACCTGGCTGAGTTCGCGCGATGGGTCAAAACGCTGGGCTCCTATCCTCACGCCAAGGCGCCATCGGCCGCGGCGTAGCTAATAAGTGATATTTATGAATAATGTAACATTATAATCTTGACTGATTTGATGGCCTGGCCTACGTTTAATGTCATGTCCAGGGCCGCTACGCCCGACCCGCAACCGGGCCGCTCGCGCACGATTACGAGCGGCAGTCACCGCGCTCCCGCCCGTGCGATGCTCAAGGCCGTCGGCTTCACCGACGACGACCTGCGCAAGCCGCTCGTCGGGATTGCCAATACGTGGATCGAAATCGGTCCCTGCAACCTGCACTTGCGCCGCCTCGCCGTCTCGGTGAAGGAAGGCGTACGCGCCGCTGGCGCGACGCCGATGGAGTTCAACACCGTCTCGGTGTCCGACGGCATCACCATGGGCACCGAGGGCATGCGGATGTCCCTCGTCAGCCGCGAGGTGATCGCGGACTCGATCGAGCTCGTGGCGCGCGCCAATCATTTCGACGCGCTCGTCATCCTCGTCGGCTGCGACAAGACCATTCCCGGGGCGGCGATGGCGCTTGCGCGCCTCGACATTCCCGGGCTCATCCTCTACGGCGGTTCGATCGCGCCGGGGAAGTGGCAAGGCAAGGACGTCACGATTCAAGACGTCTTCGAAGCCGTTGGCGCTTTTGATTCGGGCAAGCTCGACGAGAAGGCCTTCATGGCGCTCGAGAACGCGGCCTGTCCTGGCGCCGGCGCGTGCGGCGGCCAGTTCACCGCCAACACGATGGCCACGGCGTGCGAGTTCCTCGGACTCTCGCCCTTTGGCAGCGCCACGGTTCCGGCGATGGACGCGTCAAAGGACGACGTAGCGAAGCAGGCGGGAGCTCTCGCCGTCGATCTGCTGGCGCGCGATCTCCGGCCGCGGCAGATCCTGACGCCGGCCGCGTTCGAGAATGCCATCGCGTCGGTCGCGGCCACGGGCGGCTCGACGAATGCCGTCCTGCACCTCATGGCTATCGCCAAAGAGGCGGGCGTGCCGCTGAAGCTCGAAGACTTCGATCGCATCAGCGCCTCGGTTCCGCTCGCTTGCCGACCTCAAGCCGGGCGGCAGGTTCGTGGCGACTGACCTTTTCGCCGCCGGCGGCACGGTCATCGTCGCCAATCGCCTGGCTGAAGCAGGGAAGCTGCACGCCGAGCCCATCACGGTGACGGGCGCGACAGCATCGGCGAAGAAGCAGCCAAAGCCTCGGAGACGCCGGGCCAGGAGGTCGTGCGGCCCCTGTCGTCTCCTCTCCAGGCCTCTGGCGGCCTCGCCATCCTGCGCGGCAACCTCGCCCCGGACGGCTGCGTCGTCAAGGCGACCAAGACGACGCCGCGGCATCACCGCGGGCCGGCGCGCGTGTTCGACAGCGAGGAACAGACGGCCGAAGCGCTGGCCGCCGGGAAGATCCATGCAGGAGACGTTGTCGTCATCCGATATGAAGGACCAAAGGGCGGACCAGGGATGCGCGAGATGCTCGCGGTCACGGCCGCGATCATGGGCGCCGGCCTTGGAGAGTCGGTGGCGCTCATCACCGACGGCCGATTCTCGGGCGCAACCCGCGGCTTGATGGCGGGCCATGTCGCGCCGGAAGCAGCAGCCGGCGGTCCGATTGCCGCCATCCGCGAAGGCGACATCATCACGATCGACGTCGACGGACGCAAGTTGCACGTGGACGTGTCAGACGAGGAGTTGAAGGCACGCCTGGCGACGTGGTCGGCGCCGCCGCCGCGTTATGCCACGGGAGTCATGGCCAAGTACGCGCGCGCTGGTCTCGTGCGCGTCGGTCGGGGCGGTTACGGGGTAGGGCAGGTCGAGCCGGACAGTCGGTGAGAGTTGGGCTGTCGGTGTATCGGCAGCGCCTGCGGCCCGAGCGCCGCGCGAAGTCGCGGCGCGAGAGCGAGCGGGGGTGGGGCCCCGCGAGCGACTTAAGTAATGCGGACATATTTATGAAAAGAACAGGATCACAAATTCTCTGGGAATGTCTGGTGCGCGAAGGCGTCACTGACGTCTTCGGTTATCCCGGCGGGGCCATCCTGCCGGCGTACGACGCGATGCTGGACTTCCCGATTCGCCATATCCTCGTGCGCCACGAGCAGGGCGCGACGCACATGGCCGACGGCTACGCGCGCGCCAGCGGCCGCGTCGGCGTCGCCATCGCGACCTCCGGTCCCGGCGCGACCAACATGGTCACGGGGATCGCGACCGCGATGATGGACTCGTCGCCGATCGTCTGCATCACCGGCCAGGTCGGCAGCCGCCTGATTGGTTCGGATGCCTTCCAGGAAACGGACATCACCGGCATCACGCTGCCGATCACGAAGCACAACTACCTCGTGACGCGTGCGGAAGATGTTGCCAAGGCCGTGCGCGAGGCGTTCGCCGTCGCCGCATCCGGACGTCCCGGGACCGGTGCTCATCGACATCACCAAGGACGCGCAGCAGTCCTCGTGCGAGTTCGAATGGGAAAGAGCGCGGCGCCCAATGCCCGCCACGTCGGTGTTCCGCGTGCCACGATCGCCGATTCCGACCGTCGCGCGGCGCTCGAACTGATCAACAACGCGCGTCGGCCCGTCGATCCTCGCCGGCCACGGCATCCTGCTCTCGGGCGCGATGCCATTCGTGCGCGAGCTCGCCGAGCGCGCCGGCATTCCGGTGGCGATGACGCTGCTCGGGGATTGGCGCCTTCCCGGCGTCGCACCCGCTCAACCTCGGCATGATGGGCATGCACGGCGAGGCGTGGGTGAACACCGCGATTCAGGAAGCAGACCTTCTGATTGCCCTCGGGATGCGCTTCGACGATCGCGTCACCGGCAACGTCCGCACCTACGCGCGGCAGGCAAAGAAGATTCACATCGACGTCGACGCCGCCGAGATCGGCAAGATCGTCAAGGTCGACGTCGGCATCGTCGGCGACCTGTGCGACGTCCTCGGCTCGGTCGTGCCCGGCGTCGAGGCGGGGCAGCGCAAGGACTGGATCGCGCGCATCGACGAGCTCAAGGGTGACTCCGCGGTTCGCGACATTCAGAACCTGCGCAGACGACGGGCATCTGTATGCGGCGCACGTGATGAGCGACTTGTGGCGTGCGACCAACGGACGCGCCGTCGTCTCGACCGACGTCGGCCAGCACCAGATGTGGGAGGCGCAGTACCTACCATCACGACTCGCCGCGCACGCTCATCACATCGGGCGGCCTCGGCACGATGGGATTCGCGCTTCCGGCGGCAATCGGCGCCAAGGTCTCGCGGCCTGACGCCGAGGTCTGGGCCATCGCCGGCGACGGCGGGTTCCAGATGACGCATGCCGGAGCTGGCGACGATCAAGCAGGAGAATCTCGACGTCAAGATTGCCGTCATCAACAACGGCTTCCTCGGGATGGTCCGGCAGTGGCAGGAGTTCTTCTACGAGCGGCGCTACGCGGCGACGCCTATGCTCAGCCCGGACTTCGCGAAGATTGCCGAGGCCTACGGCCTCAAGGCGCTCACCGTGAAGACTCGCGGTGAAGTCGTTCCGGCGATCGAAGCGGCGCGCTCCCATCAGGGAACAGTGCTCATCGAGTTCCAGGTCGAGCAGGAAGATACCGTCTACCCGATGGTTCCCGCCGGCGCCGACCTGCACGCGATGATCCGGCGGCCGTCCGCGCTGGTCGGACGAAGGCGACGGCCTGCTTCGAGTCGTGGACATTGCCCGGGCGGTTCTTCACGCGCAGGATGTGGCCGGTTTGGGCGACATGCGCGAGCAAGGGGTAATAGCTGAGATGTTTCCGGTGATGCGGGTTGAAGCCCCGGAACGCCCACTGGACCTGGGCGCCGGTACACACGACGGTCCCGTCGACATCGATCGTCAGCCGCGGCAAGCGCCAGGCGCCCAGCGTTTCGACGACGAGATCGTGATTGAGTTGCACGAGCGGCGCGAGCGTGGCCTGGGTGAACTGCTTGAGCCAATTGCTCACCGTCCGGCTGCTCGGGAGCCGCGCCAAGCCACAGAACCGGCCGACCAACGGATCGCCGACGAGATACTGCAGATGCTCCAGGCGGCGCGCGCCGACGTAGAACAAGCTCATCACCAACAACGCCAGGCGCGCGCTGCCGTAGTCACTCGGGAGCGCGGCGAGCGCGGTCCGCAGCCGAACGACCAGCTCCAGTTTCCGGACGTAGCGTCGGACGAGTTCGAGCCCGCCGTACGAGGTGAGGTGCTGGGGGGACGAACTCGATTGGCAAATCACCCTTGACCGCCTGGCGTAGAGTCCGTACCTTCAAGCGCATCAGAGGGGCCTCCTCGATTCGATGGATGACGTGGGCACGTCGCTCCATTCGATGCGTGGACAAGCCCCTCTGATGCATTTTGGCGCCAGTTTACGGGCGTCACGAATTTCGGATCAGGGCTAACCCTGATCTGAAAATAACTCAGGCGATGAGGGCATGTTCGATTCGGGTGTAGAGCGCGTGCGGTCGCCGGATTGTCCGCCAGGCGGAGGACGTTGCGGCCGCCGATGCGGGTGAGGCGCCCGGCGCGGGCGATGAGCAGGAAGCGGAGCGTCCGCATGCTGCGGAGCAGATAGGCGTAGGTCCGTTTGCGCGAGCGCGGCTTGGGCTCGGCGAGCGTATCCAGCTGGAAGTTTCGGGCGAGGTTGTAGGCCGAGGACGCTCAGTTGCTGCCAGGCGCTGTTGGCGCCGTAGTGGTTGGTCGGGACGACGTCGAGCGCGAACTCGCCCTTGAGTTCAGCGAGGGTCTTCTCTTGAGCGCCGCGGCCACAGACGAAGGCGAAGAGCGCGGGGAGGCCCAGGGTCATGTTGGTGGCGACGGCGTAGTACTCGAAGTGCCCATCGTCGGGGGTGAAGAGGTCGAGCTGAAAGTTCTTGGCGGTCTGATGCTGCACGTGCTTGCGATAGATCATCACGCGGAGCCGCAGGTTCCACTGCGGGATCGACCAGTTCGTGCTCGAAGCCGGTCACCCCGGGCGCCAGCGGGAGCCAGGTCCGCGCCTCGGCGGCCAATTGTTTCAGGGGCAACCAGCTCCAGTAGCCGACCTTGATGGCGTAGGCGCAGCGGCGCCGGGTAAGCAGGCGCAGGACCTCGCGCTGGAAAAAGGCCGCATCCATGCGGAATTCCAAGGGCACGGCGCGCCCGACGCGCGCGCGGAGGCGGTCGATGAGCTCGCGCAGGAAGGCGACGGCCTGCTTGGAGTCATGGACGTTGCCCGGGCGATTCTTGAGGCGCAGGATGTGCCCGGTCTGGGCCAGATGGGCCACGAGCGGGTAGTAGCTCAGGGCCTTGCGATGATGGGGATTGAAGCCGCGGAAGGCCCACTGCACTTTGGCCCCCGTACACACGACGGTGCCGTCGACGTCCACCGTCAGGCGGGGCAGCCGGAGTTTCGTGATCGCCTCGACCACGAGGTCGTGGTTGAGCTGGATCAACGGCGCGAGGGTGGCCTGGGTGAACTGCTTGAGCCAGTTACTCACGGTATGGGCCGTGGGGAGGCGGGCCACGCCGCAGAAGCGCGCGATCAGCGGGTCGCCGGCGAGATAGCGCAGGTGTTCGAGGCGCCGCGCGCCGACGTAGAACAAGGCCACCACCAACAGCGCCAGGCGCGCCCCGCCGTAGTCGCTCGGCACGCCGCCACCGCGCGCCGCAGCCGCGCCATCACGTCCAGCCGGTGCAGGTAGCGGCGGACCAACTCCAGGCCGCCGTAGGACGTGAGCTCTTGCCGCACGAACTCGATCGGCAGATCACCCTTGACCACTCGCCGCAGGCTCCGTACGCTCAAGCGCATCAGAGGGGCCTCCTCGAATTGAGGGATGACATGGGGATGTCCGCCCTTTCGATTCGCTGGAAAGCCCCTCTGATTCACGTCAATCGCAGTTTCCTCCCATCAGGAATTTCAGATCAGGGCTAACACCACGCACTCACCGGGGCCGACGGTGAGAGTCACGCCGCAAAGAACGGGAAGACGCATTCCCCCTTGGACGTGCAGAGTGAACGTCTTCTCGAGTCCTTCGATCGACAGGGCCGCTACGGTCCGGTCGTTGTCGCCATCCTCATGGGTGCAACACCGATGACACCAGGAGTTGCGTGTACGGATGCTGGGGATCGTCCATGACCTGATCGGTCAGTCCGGTCTCGACCACCTGGCCTCGCCGCATCACGAGCAGGCGATGCGCAAGCAGGCGCGCCACCGCGAGGTCGTGAGTGACCACCACCGCCGCCAGACCGAGGTCAGCGACGAGACCGCGGAGCAGGTCGAGAAGCCGGGCCTGCACTGAAACATCCAGCCCACCGGTGGGTTCGTCCATGAGCACCAGCCGCGGCCGCGTCACCAGAGTGCGAGCAATCTGCAGCCGCTGCTGCATGCCACCTGAGAAGGTGGCGGGCAGATCGTCAATCCGGTCCGGGGTGATCTCGACGTGCTCCAGCCAGTCGAGGGCTGCCCGCCGGATACGGCCGTAGTGACGCTCACCCCTGGCCATCAGACGTTCGGCCACGTTGGCGCCGGCCGTCACCGACATCCGGAGCCCGTCGTGCGGGTTCTGGTGAACGATCCCCCACTCGTCGCGGAACAGGCGCCGGCGCTCTCGCTCGGGAAGACGCAATACATCCACCGCACTTCCGTCTCGCGTGACGAACTCGACGACGCCAGCTCCCGCCTCGACCCGGCCGGCCAGACACGCCAGCACGGTCGTCTTCCCCGATCCGGACTCCCCCACCAAACCACCACCTCGGATGGCCAGACATCAAACCGACGTCGAGGCAACCCACGTGCTCGCCGTAGCGCTTGGTGAGGCCGCGCACACGGAGCAAATGCCCGTCCGGGCTCACGGCGCCGGCGCCTCCAGTACACCCACCCGCCGCTCGCAATAGTCGGTGTCCGAACACATGAACATCCGGCCACCCTTGTCGTCCACGATGATCTCGTCGAGAAAGACACCACGGGCGCCGCATCGCGCACAGGGCTGCACCCAGGCCTCGACCTCGAAAGGATGGTCCTCGAAATCGAGGCTCCGTACCGATGTATGGGGCGGCACCGCGTAGATCCGCTTCTCGCGGCCAGCGCCAAAGAGCAGAAGGGCCGGATTACGGTCGAGCTTGGGGTTGTCGAACTTGGGGATGGGCGAGGGGCGCATGAGATAGCGGCCATTGACGATGACGGGGTATTCGTAGGTCTGCGCCACCTTGCCGTGGCGCGTGATGTCTTCGTAGAGACGGACGTGCATGACGCCGTACTCCTCGAGGGCGTGCATCTTCCGCGTCTCGGCCTCCCGGGGTTCGAGCCATCTGAGGGGTTCCGGGATCGGCACTTGGAGGACGAGCACCTGGCCTGCCCGGAGGGGCGTCTCCGGAATGCGGTGGCGCGTCTGGATGAGCGTGGCCTCTTCGGTACGCGTCGTCGTGGTGACTCCTGTGGTCTGCTCGAAGAACGTGCGAATGCTCACTGCATTGGCGGTGTCGTCGGCACCCTGATCGATGACCTTGAGGATGTCGTCGGGACCGATGAGGCTGGCCGTCACCTGAACCCCGCCCGTTCCCCACCCGTAAGACAGCGGCATTTCGCGGCTGCCAAACGGCACCTGGTAGCCGGGAATGGCCACCGCCTTGAGGATCGCTCGGCGGATCATCCGCTTGCTCTGTTCGTCGAGAAACCCGAAGTTGTACGGATTCACGGCCGCGGACCCGCGTCTGCCTGGGCGCGCAGGGTGCGGACCAGGATCAATTCGGACTGGAAGTCGACGTAGTGCGGTAGCTTGAGGTGCTGGATGAACCCGGACGCTTCCACGTTGTCGCCGTGAGACAGCACGAACTCCTCGTCCTGGGTCGGCGACGACGCCTCCTCGCCGAGATCGCGAGCGCGAAGAGCACGATCCACCAGAGCCATGGCCATGGCCTTCCGCTCGGCATGGCCGAAGACCAAGCCGTAGCCGCGGGTGAACTGCGGGGGCACCGTCGCCGAGCCTCTGAACTGATTCACCATCTGGCACTCGGTCACGGTGATCTCGGCAACTTCCAGGGGGAACCCGAGCTCCTCGGGCACCATCTCCAGCACCACTTCGCCAAGCCGGATCTCGGCGGCAAAGGGATGGTTGCGTCCGTACCCGCGTT